>CAWFEF010000008.1:0-785060 GCA_963814825.1 uncultured Gammaproteobacteria bacterium
TTTGATCAGTATTTCTATTCCTCGGATTCGCGATTTTAGAGGATTGAGCCCTAAAAGCTTCGATGGGCGTGGTAATTATTCCATGGGTGTTAAAGAGCAAATCATTTTCCCTGAAATTGATTATGACAAAATTGATGCTCTGCGTGGGATGGATATTACTATTACAACAACAGCACAAACTAACGAAGAAGGTTTGGCTTTGTTGAAGCTTTTTAATTTTCCATTTAAGAACTAAAGGGCTCGTCAAAATGGCAAAAAAATCAATGATTGCGCGTGAAGATAAGCGTAAAAAGTTAGTACAGAAATTTGATGTTAAGCGTAAATCTTTGAAGGAAATTATCAGAGATCCGAATGCTTCATTTGAGGATAAAGAATCTGCTCATTTACAACTTCAAAAACTACCGAGAGACTCCAGTGCATCGAGAGTTCGTAACCGTTGCAACCTTACCGGGCGTCCGCACGGTTATTACCGTAAGTTTGGACTTAGTCGAAATAAGCTAAGAGAAGCAACAATGCGTGGCGATGTGCCAGGCTTGGTAAAGGCAAGTTGGTAAGATCTTTTAGATCAAGTTTGGAGAGATTAAAATGAGTATGACAGACCCAGTCGCAGATATGCTGACCCGAATCAGAAACGGGCAATCTGCTGGTAAAAAGATCGTTAAACAGCCTTCGTCAAAATTGAAAGTGTCAATTGCCAAGGTTTTAAAAGAAGAAGGTTTTATTACGGATTATTCTACGGAAACAGTCGGCAGTCATACAGAAATGACTATCGAATTGAAGTACTATAAGGGCGCTCCTGTAATTGAAAACATTAAAAGAATTAGTAAACCTGGTTTACGTATTTATAAATCTAAGGATGAATTGCCGAAAGTACTTGGCGGGCTAGGGATTGCTATCGTATCAACATCGAATGGTGTTATGACCGATAGAGCTGCTCGTTCAATGGGACATGGCGGTGAAGTCATTTGTACTGTTTGTTAAAGAGTAGGTCAGGATATGTCAAGAATTGCTAAGGCTCCAGTAATTATCCCAGGTGGTGTGGATATAAAACTAGCGGGTAATAATGTGACTGTAAAAGGAAGTAACGGTCAGTTATCGTATGATATTAATTCGGCTGTCAGTTTGGGTATTACGGATAACGTGATCCAGGTTCAGTGGGATAAAGATGATAAAAAAGCAACTGCTCAGGCTGGAACAGCTAGAGCAATTGTAAGTAACATGATTATTGGTGTCTCTGCAGGATTTGAGAAGAAATTGACTCTAATTGGCGTGGGCTATAGAGCTCAAGCTAAAGGAAATATACTTAATCTTGCGTTGGGTTTTTCCCATCCGGTTGATTTTGAAGTTCCTGCCGGAGTTTCGGTTGAAACGCCTAGTCAAACAGAAATCATTGTCAAGGGAAGTGACAAGCAGTTGGTAGGCGAAGTCGCTGCAAAAATTAGAGCTTATCGTCCGCCAGAGCCTTATAAAGGTAAGGGTGTCAGATATGCTGAAGAGCATGTGGCAAGAAAAGAAGCTAAGAAGAAGTAAGGTAGCGTAATGGATAAGAAACAATCTCGTATGAAGCGCGCATTAAAATTGCGCAGCAAAATCAAGAAATTAAGTGCAACCCGTTTGTCAATTCACAAAACCGCGCAACATATTTATGCTCAGGTTATTAGTGCTGATGGAACGACAACATTAGCAAGCGCTTCAACAACTCAGGCTGATATTAAATCGACGCTTAAAAACACAGGGAATATAAGCGCCGCAGCTGAAGTAGGCAAATTTATTGCTCAAAAAGCAATTGCTGCCGGGGTTTCTGAAGTTGCTTTTGATCGTTCAGGATTTAAATATCATGGTCGCGTGAAAGCATTGGCTGATGCGGCACGTGAAGCCGGTTTGAAATTTTAGGGGAATAGAATGTCTACAGCACCTTCTCAGGTTAGTGCAGATGGTTTGCAAGAAAAATTAGTTAATGTAAGGCGTGTTGCGAAAGTTGTAAAAGGCGGTCGGGTTTTCGGTTTTACTGCCTTGACAGTAGTGGGCGATGGTGAAGGCCGAGTTGGCTACGGTGTTAGTAAAGCTCGGGAAGTGCCTATTGCAATTCAAAAGTCTTTGGAACAGGCGCGTAAGAATATGCGCAAAGTCTCTTTAAAAGGCGACACGTTGCAATATCCCATTATGAATACTACCGGGGCGGCTAAAGTTTACATGCAGCCTGCTTCTGAGGGTACGGGTATTATTGCCGGTGGAGCAATGAGAGCCGTATTTGAGGTGGTTGGAGTGCATAACGTATTGGCTAAATGCATCGGAACTAGTAATCCTATTAATGTTGTTAGGGCGACTATTAATGGTCTTACAGGAATGCATAGCGCTAACCAAATAGCTGCAAAACGCGGCTTATCAGTTGAACAGATTATTGGGTAGTAGTAATGGCTGGCAATAAAATAAGTGTTACGATGACAAAAAGCAGATTTGGACGTTTACCGCGTCACCAGGCCTGTCTAAAGGGTTTGGGTTTGCGCAAAATCAATCAGACGGTTGTGGTGCTCAACACACCTGAAAACCGCGGTATGATCAATAAAGTATCGTACATGCTAAAATTCGAGGAAGTGTAATGTTTTTAAATAGCATCTGTTCAAGTGAAGGGGCTCGAAAGAAATCTAAGCGTGTAGGTCGTGGTATCGGCTGTACGTTGGGCAAAACATGTGGAAGAGGCCATAAAGGCCAAAAGGCGCGTAGCGGGGGCTTCCATAAGGTCGGTTTCGAGGGTGGTCAGATGCCCTTGCAGCGTCGACTGCCAAAAATTGGATTTACTTCATTAATGAGCAAGTATTCGGCGGAGGTAAGATTAAACGAGCTGAATGACTTAAATGCTGAAGTTATCGACCTTAATATTCTGATTGCAGCCAACATTGTTCCTGTTTTTACAAAAAAAGCAAAAATAATTAAGTCTGGCGAGTTAACCAAAGCCGTTACAATTAGAGGCATTAAAGTAACTGGCGGGGCCAAAGTGTCTATCGAAGCTGCTGGCGGCAAAGTAGAGGTCTAGGTGAGTACTTCAAGAGCTCAGATATCTGGCAAGGTCGGCGGTTTTTCAGAGCTTAAGGCTAGATTGCTTTTTGTTTTGGGAGCCTTTTTTGTTTACAGAGTCGGCGCTCATATTCCTGTGCCTGGAATAGATCCCAAGGCGCTTGCGGTTATGTTTGAGCAGCAAAGCGGTTCAATCCTGGACATGTTCAATATGTTCTCGGGTGGTGCTTTGATGCGCTTAAGCTTATTTGCTTTAGGAATAATGCCTTATATTTCAGCGTCAATTATCATGCAATTGATGACTGTTGTTGTTCCGGCAATGGAGCAGTTAAAAAAAGAAGGCGAGTCAGGTCGGCGTAAGATTTCACAATATACTCGATTTGGCACAGTCGTTTTAGCGACTTTTCAAGCGATTGGTATCTCTTTGGCATTGCAGAATCAAACTGCTGGGGGGCTTTCTGTAGTTTTGAATCCAGGAATCAGTTTTATCGTTATTACGACTGTTACCTTGGTTACAGGAACTGTTTTCTTGATGTGGTTGGGCGAGCAGGTAACCGAGCGTGGGATTGGTAACGGTATCTCGCTTATTATCTTTGCCGGTATTGTTTCTGGTTTACCAAAAGCAATCGGAGGTACTTTAGAGTTGGCAAGAACTGGTGAAATGAATGGGGCATTTATTATTTTATTATTTCTGCTGTCAATTTCAGTTACTGCGTTGGTGGTTTTTGTTGAGCGGGGCCAAAGAAGAATCCTTATCAATTATCCAAAAAGACAGCAAGGCCGTAAGATGTATGCAGGGCAGAGCAGCTTTTTGCCGCTAAAGCTCAATATGGCTGGTGTCATACCGCCAATCTTCGCATCAAGTATAATATTGTTTCCAGCGACTATCGCAGGATGGTTTGGAAATAGCGAAGGCTTTACTTGGTTGCAAGATGTGGCTACCATGTTGTCGCCTGGACAGCCTGTTTATGTAATGTTCTATGCGACAGCTATTATTTTCTTCTGTTTCTTTTATACTGCATTAGTATTTAATTCAAAGGAAACGGCTGATAATTTAAAGAAATCAGGTGCGTTTTTACCTGGAATAAGACCGGGTCTGCAAACAAGTTCCTATATAGATAAGGTAATGACTCGATTAACGTTAACCGGTGCATTTTATATCACGCTGGTATGTTTATTGCCTGAGTTCTTAATTGTTTACTGGAATGTTCCTTTCTATTTTGGAGGAACGTCCTTATTGATTATTGTGGTGGTTGTAATGGATTTCATTTCGCAGATGCAAACTCATCTTATGTCCCAGCAATATGATGGCTTGATGAAAAAAGCAAATCTCAAAAAATAAATTATTGCACAAGAGCAATATCTAGGAGTAAGTAGTGAAAGTTCGCGCCTCTGTAAAAAAAATTTGTAGAAAATGCAAAGTTGTAAAAAGAAATGGTGTTGTCAGAGTTATCTGTGAAGACGGAAAACATAAACAACGCCAAGGATAATAATCGTTGCGCCTTAATTAATGCGATGCTATAATTCGGCGCTTAACTTTAGAGTGCTACCAAGGGGAGTATCTAGATGGCACGTATTGCCGGGATAAACATACCAGATCATAAACATGCGGTGATTGCTTTAACTGCGATATATGGTGTTGGTCGTCAAACTGCAAGTGAAATTTGCGTTGAAGTGGGTATAACGCCTTCGATAAAAATAAAAGAGCTGACTGAAGAGCAATTAGAAGCTATTCGTACTGTGGTTTCGAAGATGACAGTGGAAGGTGATCTGCGTCGTGAAGTTTCTATGAATATCAAGCGTTTGATGGATCTGGGTTGCTATCGCGGAATAAGACATCGTAGAGGATTGCCTTTAAGAGGTCAGAGGACGAGAACTAATGCTCGTACTCGAAAAGGCCCGCGTAAAGCAATCAAAAAATAAGATATTCCTTAAGAGGTTGAAGTAAATGGCGAGTCAAAATCGTTCTAGAAAACGTATAAAAAAAGAAGTCGCGGACGGCATAGTGCATGTACACGCTTCTTTTAACAACACAATCATAACTATCACAGACAGGAAAGGGAACGCTCTTTCTTGGGCTACTTCCGGTGGTTCAGGCTTTCGTGGGTCCAGAAAAAGTACGCCGTTTGCTGCACAGGTTGCCGCTGAAAAAGCTGGTACTGTTGCCTTAGAATTTGGCATGAAAAACCTTGATGTTATGATTAAAGGTCCCGGTCCTGGACGCGAATCTGCAGTGCGTTCATTGAATAATTTGGGATTCAAAATAAATAATATTGTTGATGTGACGCCGATTCCACATAATGGATGTCGTCCGCCGAAAAAACGCCGCGTATAAAAAATCTGGAGTAGTTTGTTATGGCAAGATATCTTGGGCCTACCTGTAAATTAAGTCGAAGAGAAGGGACTGACCTGTTTTTAAAAAGCAGAGGAAAGTCTTTAGAAAATAAGTGTAAGTTGGATCAACGTCCTGGTCAACATGGTACCAAGCGCGCAAGAAGTTCCGATTATGCTATTCAGTTAAGAGCCAAGCAGCGCTTGCGCAGAATTTATGGCATTCTAGAAAAACAATTTAGAAATTACTATAAATCAGCGGATTTGAAGAAGGGTGCGACAGGTCAAAACTTGTTGAACCTTTTGGAATCAAGGCTAGATAACGTCGTATATCGTATGGGCTTTGCTTCGACTCGGGCTGAAGCTCGTCAGTTAGTTAGCCATAAATCTATCCAGGTAAATAATACGCTGATCAACGTTCCTTCTTATCAGGTTTCTCCAGGTGATGTTCTTACTGTTAGAGAGAAAGCGAAAAAGCAGCAAAGAATTGTTGATGCTTTAACTGTAACTGAGCAGTATGGCTTTCCTTCATGGGTTGAAGTGAATTCCAAAACTATGACAGGTACATTTAGCTCGCTGCCAGATCGTGTGGATTTAGGTAGTGATATAAATGAACAGTTGGTAGTTGAGCTTTACTCTAAATAATCGCAGTTTTGAGGGATATAAATGCAGAATTCTATTTCTGGCTTGCTGAAGCCCCGCTTAGTTGAGGTTGTAAGCAAAACACCTAATCATTCTAGGATTGTTATTGAACCCCTTGAAAGAGGATTTGGTCATTCTATTGGCAATGCACTGCGTCGCGTGTTGTTGTCTACAATTCCAGGCTGTGCGGTTACCGACGTTGAAATTGAAGGCGTTCTTCATGAATACACCACCATAGAGGGTGTTCAGGAAGACGTTATTGATATTTTGCTTAATCTTAAAAAGTTAGCAGTCGTGCTTCATTCTAAAGATGAAGTTGAACTGACCCTTTCTAAGCACGGCGCTGGTTGCGTTACTGCTGCCGATATTGTAATTCCACATGACGTGGAGATTATTAATCCTGATTTGGTAATAGCTAACCTGACACAGGTTGGTGTTTTAAATATGAAGATCAGGGTGCGTCGCGGAAGAGGTTACGAACCAGTAAGCGTTCGTAAATTAAATTCCGAGCATAGCCTTGTTGTTGGGGCGCTTCAGCTTGATGCTTCATATAGTCCGATTGTCAAAGTTGCTTATCAGGTTGAAAGCACTCGTGTTGAGCAGCGTACTAATTTAGACAAATTAGTAATCGAACTGGAAACAAACGGAACAGTTGACCCAGAAGAAACTATCAAACTTGCTGCTACGATACTTCATGATCAGTTATCTGTATTCGTTGATTTTGAAAAAGTAAATGATCAGCTTGCTGAGGAAGAAGTTGAAGTCGAAGAAATATTCGACCCAGTTTTACTTCGTCCAGTGGATGATCTTGAGTTAACAGTACGTTCTGCTAACTGCTTAAAAGCTGAGAATATTTTTTACATTGGAGACTTAATTCAACGCACCGAAGTTGAGTTATTAAAAACTCCGAATCTTGGCAAAAAGTCCTTAACAGAAATAAAAGACATTCTTGCTTTAAAAGGTTTATCTTTAGGTATGCGCTTGGAAAACTGGCCGCCTGAAAACCTTGCAGATCAAACTCACGCAATAACACACTAACATTAGGTCTTCTTACAATGAGACATCGTAAATCCGGAAGAAAATTCAATATGAATAGCAGCCACCGCAAGGCGCTATTCAGTAACATGGTTAGTTCATTATTCAAACATGAATTAATTAAAACAACTTTACCCAAAGCGAAAGAATTAAGAAGCTATGCTGAGCCTTTAATTACTTTGTCTAAAGAAGATAGCGTCTCTAAAAGACGTCTTGCTTTCGCTCGGTTACGTGATCGCGACGTGGTCACTAAGCTTTTTAATGAGCTTGGTCCGCGTTACAAAAACAGAGCAGGCGGCTATTTGCGTATTATGAAATGCGGATTTAGACCTGGTGACGATGCGCCTATGGCCTATGTCGAGTTGGTTGACAGACCCGTTGCTGCGGTAGAAGAATAATTCAGTCTAATCACTGAACAAAACGACTGCTAGAGATCCAGCCCCTAAAACCGGACACTCAGGTTTCAGGGGGCTGAGTATTTTAAGTCAAATAAGCTGTTACTCAAATTTACGTCGATTTCCGACGGTTCAAAAAATACTGTAGATTCTTGGATAATTAAATATCCATTACGCCTTCAAGCTACATCCTGCTAGACGCTAAAACTTCCAGATCGTGCCATGCCAACAAACTTCATTTGGTATGTTGCTGTCTCCTTTACAGGCATTGATGCATTGGAGCGTTCGCTAATGTTGTTGTGTCGTCGTTAATGAGCGCCAACCCGCGCTATCTATTAGGGATCTTGACAGTATTGCCGACCTGAGTCGGAGCAGTCCCTTTAAGCCAGGCGCTGGCTACCGGTTCCTCGGCTAGTCCCTGCTGATTGACAAAAGTAAACGGCACAGATACCAACCTCATGCCTCTGTTGATTTGAACTGCAAAATGTAAATGAGGGCCGGAAGTAAAGCCGGTGTTGCCTGAATAACCGATCAACTGCCCTGCAGTCACCGCCAAGCCCGGATAGACCTGGGCTTTTTCCAGTTCCAGGTGGGCGTAAATCGCCATGGAGCCGTCATCGTGCAGAATCCTGATGTTGTTGGCCTCTGAACTGTAAGCCTTGTTGGCGCCACCCTTAAAAAAATCATCCTCGGCTTCCAGAACGATGCCTGATCTTGCCGCGTGAACCGGCGTTCCTACCGGCATAACTATATCCACAGCATATTTGTTTTGTTCATCGGTATGGCTGAAACTTCCGCCGAAAGCCTGGGAAATTTGGAACGATGCGTTGGGGGCTATCGGCGGCAAATAGTTGGTCATGGAACTGTAATGAGATAAAGGGCTGCCGATGATATAGCTGTATTTAAGTGCAAGCTTCCATGACTTAAGCTCATTGATGGGGGTTATTTCAAAAAGCGTATCCGATTTTCCGGGTTCGATCACAAAAAGTCTGGGCAGGTCGGGCGTTGCCCGGATATTGTCCTGCTCGGTAAACTCGATTTCGACTTCCACGGGGCCGGCATAATCATTACGGATATAATATTTGGGATGGCGTTCATCACCCGATTGCAATAGCCAGACTAATTGCTTGGGGGCGACTTTTAGCTGTCTGACTTCAACTTTCAGCTCGGTTTGCTTTTGTTCAACCGCAGTCGGCTTGTCGGTAAAATGCCATATGCCTTGCTCGTCCTGATATTTATAGAGTTTTTTGGCGACGGCATTAAACGAACACAGCGACAACAGGATAAGAATTAACAGTGATATTTTCATGGCTAGTCACTGAAAAAACGTCGATTTTTTATTCTTCAGGTATGCTGGGGAAATAAGGATCAACGATTAAAATTGGGATATACAGTGCAATCATGACCGCAATCGCAACAAAAGCCGGGTTAATAACGCCGGCTAGCCAATAGGCTACCAAGCTTCCCCACACCATGCGCATCGGCCTTGGCATTTTAACAATTTTCAAAATATGCTCCTTAGGGTAAATAGGGCCGCGAATGGACTTCGTTTCTCGACTGTATTGATGGGCTGCACGTTGAGTTTTTGATATTATGCCACTTATGACATTTTAATGAGCGCCCGTTTACAACAAACGTCCTAAGTCCGATTTAAACAACATGCCCTATTCAGACAGTAAGTATTGGGATTTATGCTCTCCCATTGCCGGTGTTGTACTCACCTTATCTTTTGCCCCCTTCGATTATTCAGGCTTGGCGCTGCTGGCTCTGGCGTTTTTGTTCGCTTTTTGGCAGGCTAGTTCGGCTAAACGCGCGGCCTTGCGCGGTTATTTGTTCGGCTTGGGTTCGTTCGGTTCAGGCGTGACCTGGGTTTACATCAGCATGCACGATTTTGGCGGGGCCGGCGTGTTCGGGGCAAGTATGTTGACCGGCTTGTTCGCTGGCTTTTGGGCAGTGTTTCCGGCCTTGGCGGGTTACTTTTCGGTAAAAATGCAGGGGCCGGGGCGAATCGTATTGGTGCCGGTTATCTGGATACTGGTTGAATATTTAAGGGGCTACTGGGTGTTGAATGGATTTCCCTGGTTCCAAATTGCCTACTCCCAATTGGAGTCTCCGCTGGCCGGATACATACCGGTATTCGGCGTTTACGGCACCGGCTTTGTTGTGGCGTTAACGGCTTCGGTTATTGTAGAAATTTTTCGGACGATTGCATGGACTGCTCATTATAGGGACGAATTTATTCGTCTTGGTCGACTAATAGCGGTGCTTGTCTTGCTATGGGGAGCGGGAGGTTTATTGCGTAACCAAACGTGGACGCATGAAATAGGGCCTCCCCTTCGCGTTTCGATGATTCAAGGCAATATAGGGCAGGATCAAAAATGGCGGCCGGAAAACAAAATCAACACTCTATTGAAATATAAAAGGATGACCGAGGCCCATTGGGATTCCAATGTGATTATTTGGCCGGAAACCGCTATTCCCGCCTATCTGGACCAGGTTGAACAAAATTTTTTAACGCCCTTGGCTAGCGACGCAAAGCGGCACAATACCGATTTAATCATCAGCGTCCCGGTGCAGGAACAATCCCCGATAAAAAACTTCAATGCGGTGATAACCCTGGGCAAGGATGACGGCATGTATCGCAAAACCCATTTGTTGCCGTTCGGAGAATACTTGCCGCTGCAACCTCTGTCGGGTTTTGTGCTGGACTTGATCCATACCCGGTTGGGGAATTTCACGCCGGGGGCAATCGACCAACCCTTACTGAAAGCGGGCGGCTATCCGTTCATAACCTTGATCTGTTATGAAGACGCGTTCGGCGATTTGAGCATTAAAGGTCTGCCGGAGGCTGCTTTCCTGGTTAACGTGACCAACGATGGCTGGTTCGGCGATACCATAGAACCCCACCAGCATATGCAGATGGCAAGGATGCGGGCGATCGAAACCGGGCGTTTTTTGCTGCGCTCGACAAACACCGGCATGACCGGGATTGTTTCACCGACCGGTGCAATCATCAGCCAGGCCCCTTCGTTTCAGGAAACGGCGCTGACCGGAACGATAACGCCGATGGGCGGCATGACGCCTTATGCAAGATGGGGCGATAAACCGGTTATCGCGGTAATGGTTCTTTTGTTATTGAGTTTTCTGGGGTATGGAAGATTTTTAAAATTAAAATGTAGGGTGTATTAGCGTAGCGTGTAATATGCCGAAGATATTTCATGCGGCGCTACGGGTTGCGTTTTGTCGCGTTAACATCACACTTTGTTGATTTTAGCGCTCGAAGTAGAGAAGATATGCGGAACTTTATAATCATTTGTTAGGTCAAAAAATGAGCTCTGAAATAGCACAGATTCCACTCGCCCCTATAGCGACCGTTGTGGCTGCACTGATTACGGCACTCATATCGTTCGTAAATCTGACTCTGAGTAAAGAACAGAAGACCTCAGAGTTTCGACAGGCATGGATCGATGGATTAAGAGAAGATCTTGCGGTCTTCTTCTCTTCAGCCCGTGCTCTTTGCCGAACTATGCAGGAGACCCGCAGCCCAAACACCACCGACGAAGACATTCAAGATTTCAAATTCGGAAAAGAGAAAATCGGAAACATGAGATTGGCCGCTGCGGAGTCACTGTATCGAATCAAATTACGATTAAATAAAAACGAACCCGAACATAAGGAGCTAGATCGCTTACTCGAATCCGCAATGAGAACTCAAAATAAAATAAATATCGAAAAAGGTAAAGACTATACCAAAGCTCTCAACGCGATTGATCTTGCTGCAAGCTATTCGCAGGATATTTTGAAGAATGAATGGGAGAGAGTTAAACTCGGGGAGAAGTCTTTTCAAAAAGTCAAAAACACAGTGCTACCACTAATTATGATTATTTCCGTTATTTTTATTACTATTCTACTATTTAGAACCTAGCCGTGTAGATCGGGCAAAATCTTTCGTTGTCCGACATTGGATGCACGTTAATGTCGGGCAAAACGGCACTACCCAATCGCAAGCGCGTAGGATGGGGTAGAACGCAGTGAAATCCATCGCAATGACATTGGTTCTGATGGGTTTCGTTATCACTCTACCCTGCCACGTTAATTATTTTTAGCATTTATATAGACGCAAATTAAACTGATAAACACAGATAAAAATCCGCGTAAACCCGTCCAATCCGCGTCATCCGTAACTATTGTTTTCTCCGCGTCCTTCGTGTCTTCGTGGTGAAATGCTTTACTGCCTCAAATCCTTAACAACCCGCACCACTTCATTATCACCGGCAATGGTTTCGATGCTGAAACCCAGCTTGGTCACCAGCGACAACATCGGCTTGTTAATAGCCAGCACTTCGCCTTCAAAGAACGACATGCCTTTGGCTTTGGCGGTTTGCAGCAAGGTTTTCATCAGCTCGGGTGCCTATGCCCAGATGCTGGCAGTCGTCGGCAACGACCAGCGCAAATTCCACCGAATGGCCGTCCGGGTTGACCATGTAGCGGCCTACGCCTAATTCATTCGGCATGCTTTTATCGTCGGCTACTGCGACAAAGGCCATTTCGCGGTCGTAATCGATCTGGGTGAAGCGCACTACCATTTCCGGCGTCAGTTCCTGCAAGGCCTGCATAAAACGGAAATATTTGGTACGTTCGGATAAGCGGTGGACAAAGTCCTTTTCCATGCCCGCATCTTCGGGTCGAATCGGCCTGATGGTGATATTGCTGCCGTTGGTTAATTGATATTGCTGGATTAGTTCATGCGGATAAGGATGGATCGCCATGTGCGAATAAGGGCTTAGCTGGTGCGATGTTTGCGCCTTAATGCGGGCGTCAACCGCCATGACGCCGTGTTCGTCAACGATCAGCGGGTTGATGTCCAGTTCCAAAATCTCCGGCAGTTCGCTGACCATGGTCGACACATTCAGCAACACATCGACCAGGGCTTGTTTGTTGGCCGGGGGCAATTGACGGAATGCCTCCAGGTATCTGGCTGCCTTGGTTTTGGCGATCATTTGCTCAACCATATAGGCATTCAGCGGGGGCAGGGCGACGGCGTTGTCCTGCAAGATTTCCACCATCGTGCCGCCCAGGCCGACGCTGATCGCCGGGCCGAATACCGGATCCCTAACCACGCCGATCATCAGTTCGCGGCCGCTGGCGGATTTGAACATCGGTTCAACGGTCATGCCGACTTCGGTGATTTCGGGATATTTTTGTTTGATCGCCGATTCCATTTCCATGAAGTTGTGCGAAACTTCCTGAACGCTGTTGATGTTAAGCCGCACGCCGCCGATATCGGATTTATGGCTGAACTCGGCCATATTGATTTTTAATACCACCGGAAAACGCATCGTTTCAGCGGCGATCATCGCATCCTTGGCGCTGGACACCTTGATGGTCTGGTTGACCGGGATATGGAATGCGGCCAGGATGGCTTTGGATTCCTGTGCGGTTAAAACCTGGCGGCCTTCCGAAAGCACCCGTTCGATAATCAGGCGGGCGCCGGCAACATCGGGTGTCGCCAATTCATCGGTAGGCGAGGGGATTTGTTTCAGCAGGATTTGATTCTGGGTATAGCTGGCCAGGAATGAAAACGCATCGACAGCGATTTCCGGGGTACTGAAATGGGCGACTTTGCTGTTGGCGAAAAGCTCGCGGCCTTCCTGAACCCGAGCGCCGCCTGTCCATGAGGCCAGCACCGGTTTTTTGCTGGTTTTTGCGCCTTCAATAACGCATTCGGCAACCAGCGTCGGATTGGTCATCGCTTGCGGCGTCAGGATGACCAGTATGCCGTCGATATTCTTATCTTTAAGACAGATTTCCAGCGCTTTCTGGTAGCGTTCAGAGGTTGCATCGCCCAGAATATCGACAGGGTTGTCATGCGACCAGTGCACCGGCAAAACCTCGTCCAGCGCGGCGATGCTGGCGGGACTCAGTTCCGCCATTTGCACGCCGACATCTTCGGCGCGGTCGGTGCTCATCACGCCGGGGCCGCCGGCATTGGTAATAATCGCCAGGCGGTCTTTTTTGACCACATAATTGTTGGCCAGGACGCGGGCGGCGGAAAACAGTTCATTGATGCTGTAAGACCCTGACCACACCGGCTCTGGCAATCGCGGCATCGAACACATTGTCGCCGCCGACCATGGCGCCGGTATGCGACATGGCTGCCTTGCAGCCAGCTTCGTGGCGGCCGGATTTAATCAGGATCACCGGCTTTAACCGCGCCGCCGCTTTAAGGCCGCTCAAAAAACGGCGGGCGTCGCGTATGCCTTCAACGTACATCAAAATGCCGGTGGTTTTGCTGTCGGTCGCCAGGTAATCGAGCACCTCGCCGAAATCAATATCCGCCGCGCCGCCCATCGATACTACTGTTGAAAAGCCGATGTCCTGGGATTTGGCCCAATCCAGAATCGCCGTGCACACCGCGCCGGATTGGGATAATAGCGCCAGGCTGCCGTCCTTAATCGTGCCGTCGCCGAAAGTTGCATTGAGTTGTCCGTTGGGACGAGCTAACGCCCAGGCAGTTGGGGCCGATGATGCGGATGCTGTAGCGATGGGCGATGTCCAGGACTTCCTGTTGCAGGCGCTTGCCTTCTGCGCCCAGTTCGCCGAAAGCCGGCGCTGATAATGATGATTGAGGTGACGCCTTTTTCGCCGCATTGGCGCACCACGCCGGGGACGCTGGGCGCAGGCGTGGCAATCACCACCAGATCGAGATCCTCGGGAACGGCATTGAGATCGGGATAGGCTTTTAAACCTAACAAGGTTTCGCGTTTGTTGTTGACCGGATAAAGCCCGCCCTTAAAGCCCGCTTCCTGCATGTTGAGCAGCAGCCGGTAACCTACGCTTTCCTCGCGTTCGGACGCACCAACGATAGCAACGGATTTGGGGGTGAAAAAACGGTTCAGATAATGAGGGCCCATTGATGCTCCGGAAATAAGGGAAAGAAATATGTTTGTAGCGCAAAATTCTAGCATTGTGGGCAGTTGATCGGATTAAATTTTAGTGACAGCGTCATAGGCTGCGCGATAAATTGATACACTAACCTTTTTAAGTTGACGGAAAATATTTTGAAACATTTGATGACGCAGTTACTGGTCGGCGCGTTTTTTAGCTTAATGACTTATCAGCCGGTATTTGCCCATGCCGGAGTCGATCACAATAATAGCTGTTTCCTGACCGTGGGCGATACCCGATTACGGATCAGCGGTTACCAGTTTCAGCCGGAGTTGGAAGGCAAACACTTTTGCCATTTCTTTCCGGAACTTGGGCAGATTGTGCTGGCGCTGGAGCCTTTGTCGGAGGAGGGGAAGGGACAAACGTTGGTTACCTTGGAACTGGCGGCATTGACGGGGTGGTTAAATCCCGCCCAGGCTTTTACCGTGATTAAGCGGCAGCCTGAACAGGTTCTGGAGACGGGCCTTGCTACAATCTCGCAACCTATCGGGCAGCGCGGCATTTACCGGCTTAACATTACGTTGCAGGATGCTTCCGGGAATCGACAGCAACAGCGCTTTGTGTTCATGGTGGGGGTTCCGGTGACAAAAATGTTGGTGATGATTGCCGGATTATTGGTTTTGGTGATTGGGTTTGCGGCAGTGAGGGACTTTAAAAAGAAAGGCGATCAACCGTCTAAATAATTTGCCCCATTCAGTCCAATGCCATCAAGTTAAGCGGCGTAGGAGCGGGTCATGTCCATGATGATGCCGCTAAAACGCTGCAACTGTTGTCTAAATATCGCGGCTGCGGCCCGCACCTATGTTGTTAACGCGCTTATCTTAATCTTAACTTAATGGTATTGACCCCTGTCGTAGGTTAAAATGTGTTTAATTATAGTCAGGTAGCGCGTCAACTTTGTCGAACGCCAACAAGTATTTTAGGCATATTAAATGATTTTAGTAACAGGCGGCGCCGGGTTTATCGGTGCGAATTTTGTATTGGACTGGCTGGCTCAATCCGACGAACCGGTCATCAACCTCGATATACTAAGCTACGCAGGCAATCGCGAGAATCTTGCCTCGCTGTCCGGGGATGAAAGGCATACTTTCGTGCAGGGCGACATCGCCGATTCTGCATTGGTGACCAGCCTGCTAGCTCGACATCAACCCAGAGCCATCATCAATTTCGCCGCCGAGAGCCACGTGGATCGCTCCATCCACGGCCCGGAGGATTTTATCCAGACCAACATCGTAGGAACCTTCCGCTTGCTGGAAGCGGTGCGGGGCTACTGGAACAACCTGCAAGGCGATGCCAAACAAAGCTTTCGCTTCCTGCATGTCTCTACCGATGAAGTTTACGGTTCTCTCGCTAAAGACGATCCTGCCTTTACCGAAACTCACCGTTACGAGCCCAACAGCCCTTACTCGGCGAGCAAGGCCGCCAGCGACCATCTGGTACGCGCCTACCATCATACGTATGGCTTGCCGGTGTTGACCACCAATTGTTCCAACAACTACGGCCCGTTTCATTTCCCGGAAAAACTCATCCCGCTGATGATCGTCAATGCGCTTGCAGGGAAACCCCTTCCTGTATACGGCGATGGGCAGCAAATCCGTGACTGGCTCTACGTTAAAGATCATTGCAGCGCCATACGCCGCGTGCTGGAAGCCGGCATGGTCGCCGAGGTTTACAACATCGGCGGCTGGAATGAAAAACCCAACCTCGACATCGTCCACACGGTTTGCGACATCCTCGACGAGCTGCGACCACTGCCGATTTCCGATTCCCGACTTTCCACTTACCGGAATCTAATCACCTACGTTACGGATCGGCCCGGGCATGATCGCCGCTATGCGATTGACGCAAGCAAAATAGAGAGCGACCTCGGCTGGAAGCCTGCCGAAACCTTCGACACCGGCATACGCAAAACTGTGCAGTGGTATCTGGAAAACCAGGACTGGGTAGCTAATGTCCAATCCGGTACTTACCGGGAATGGGTAGAAAAAAACTATTCCGGACGCGCCGCATGACACCTTTGAAAATCCTGCTGTTCGGCAAAGGCGGTCAAGTCGGCTGGGAGCTGCAACGCAGCCTCGCACCTTTGGGCGAGCTGGTGGCACTGGGGGCTGACAGCCAGGATCTGTGCGGCGACTTCAGCAACCTGGAAGGCATCACCCAAACCATCCGCGCCGTTGCCCCGGACATCATCGTTAATGCCGCCGCGCATACTGCCGTCGATAAAGCCGAGAGCGAGGCAGAATTCGTCCGCACCATCAACGCGCTGGCACCGGGCGTTCTGGCTCAGGAAGCCAAGCGAAGCGGGGCGTGGCTGGTTCATTACTCCACCGACTATGTGTTTGACGGCAGCGGCGACACGCCGTGGCTGGAAACGGATGCTGCCGGCCCCTTAAGTGTCTACGGCAAAACCAAGCTGGAAGGCGAAGAAGCCATACGTGTGTCGGGCTGCAAACACCTCATCTTTCGCACCAGTTGGGTTTATGCTGCGCGCGGCGGTAACTTTGCCAAAACTATGCTGAAACTCGCACAAGAGCGGGACAGCCTGAACGTAATCAATGACCAGATCGGCGCGCCCACCGGTGCCGATTTGCTGGCGGACGTAACCGCCCATGCTATTCGCACGGCTTTGCAGCGACCTGATGTCAGCGGTCTGTATCACATGGTTGCAGGGGGAGAGATCTCCTGGCACGGCTACGCCAGTTTCGTCATTGCATACGCCCGCCTGGCCGGAATCGACATCAAGGTGGCGCAGGAAGCCATTCAGCCGGTGCCCGCCAGCGCATTCCCATTGCCTGCTCCGCGTCCCAAAAACTCGCGTTTGGATACGCGCAAACTGCAAAACACCTTCGGATTGACTCTGCCCCATTGGCAAAGCGGTGTCATCCGTATGCTCACTGAAATTCTTGAGAAACAATAATGACCCAACGAAAAGGCATCATTCTCGCCGGCGGTTCCGGCACCCGGCTGTACCCGGTGACCAAAGTAGTCTCCAAGCAGCTGCTGCCGATTTACGATAAGCCGATGATCTACTACCCCCTCAGCACCTTGATGCTGGCGGGCATTCGCGACATCCTGATTATCTCCACCCCGCAGGATACGCCGCGTTTTGAGCAGCTGCTCGGTGACGGCAGCGATTGGGGCCTCAATCTGCAATATGCCGTGCAACCCAGTCCGGACGGCCTTGCCCAGGCTTTTATCATCGGCAAAGATTTCATCGGCAACGCAGCCAGCGCCTTGGTGTTGGGCGACAATATTTTTTACGGTCATGACCTGCACACCCAGCTTGAAAATGCTACCGTGCGCGATCAAGGCGCCACTGTTTTTGCCTACCATGTGCAAGACCCCGAGCGTTACGGCGTGGTGGCTTTCGATGCCCAAGGTCGAGCCACCAGCCTGGAGGAGAAGCCCGTAAGCCCGAAAAGCAATTATGCCGTTACCGGCCTGTATTTCTATGACAACCAGGCCGTCGATATTGCTGCCAATCTCAAACCATCTGTTCGGGGCGAGCTGGAGATTACCGACCTGAACCGTATTTACCTCGAACGCAACCAGCTTAATGTGGAAATCATGGGGCGGGGTTATGCCTGGCTTGATACCGGCACCCACGAGAGCCTGATCGAAGCCAGCAATTTCATCGAGACCATCGAACATAGGCAGGGCTTGAAAGTAGCGTGTCCGGAGGAAATTGCCTACCGCAAAGGTTTCATCGATGCCGAACAACTGGAAAAGCTGGCGCAGCCGCTGGCTAAAAACGGCTACGGTCAATACCTGCAACGCTTACTGAAAGAAGGGACTCAATCATGAAAATTACCCCCACTGCGATCTCCGATGTGCTTATCATCGAGCCCAAAGTGTTCGGCGATGAGCGCGGCTTCTTTTTTGAAAGTTATAACCGCCGCCAATTTGCCGAACTGATCGGGCGGGACGTGGATTTTGTGCAAGACAACCACTCGCGTTCGGTGAAAAATGTGCTGCGTGGCTTGCATTACCAAATCCGGCAGCCCCAAGGCAAGTTGGTGCGAGTGATTCAGGGTGCGGTGTTTGATGTGGTCGTAGACATCCGGCGGAGCTCACCGACCTTCGGGCAGTATGTTGGACAGGAACTTTCGGCTGAAAATAAACACATGCTTTGGGTTCCAGAAGGCTTCGCGCATGGTTTTGTGGTTATTTCGGATACCGCGGAATTTCTCTACAAAACCACCGACTACTGGGCCCCCGAATTCGAACGCAGCATTGCTTGGAATGATCCGTCTATCGGCATCGAATGGCCCATCCAAGGCGAGCCCACTTTGTCTGCAAAAGATCAACAAGGCAAGCTATTGGCAGAAGCCGAGCATTTTGCATAACTCTAAAAACCGCGATTTATCCACGAAAAGTGGGCGGAATTATTTAGGTTGGTTCTCGCCAGCCGGAGTCAACCACCAGTAAATGATCCATGGCAATGATTAATCCCGTCTATGCTTTAGTCCAATAAAACAATAAGCTGAAAACAACCAACTGTAAAAATACCAGCCCCCAGAAATAAACCCCGAACAGCACTATTTTGACTGGTATCGGCTGCTCGGAAGAATTGCGTCTGACGATAACGACGCCGCCCAGAGTCGCCAGCACTGCTATGACGGCTCCGGTTAACGCAAAGTTCATCGTTAAACTCTTACAGGAGGCGGCGCCAGCACGACTCTTGAGCCATTGCTTTCCGCGGCGCTGACGACGCCAGCCGCCTCCATGTCTTCAATCATCGTTGCAGCGCGGTTGTAGCCGACTTTAAAGCGCCGTTGTACGCTGGATATTGAGGCTTTGCGGGTCTCTGTGACAAATTGCACGGCTTCATCATACAAGGCGTCGCTTTCGGAATCGCCGCCACTGCCGCTCATACTGTAGCCATCGCTGGAATCGGAAGGTTCGCGGGTGATGTCTTCCAGATAATTGGGCGGCGCGGTTTGTTTTAAAAATTCGACCACACGGTGCACTTCATGGTCATCGACAAAAGCGCCGTGCGCACGGGTCGGAATGCTGGTACCTGAGGGTAAGAACAGCATGTCGCCGTTGCCCAGCAGGGTTTCCGCGCCGCCTTGATCGAGGATGGTGCGCGAGTCGATACGTGACGACACCTGGAATGAAATCCGGGTAGGCACGTTGGCCTTGATCAGGCCGGTCAATACGTCGACCGATGGGCGTTGCGTGGCCAGGATCAAATGGATGCCGGCCGCCCGGGCTTTTTGCGCCAGACGGGCGATCAGCTCTTCAACTTTTTTACCGACGATCATCATCATGTCGGCTAATTCGTCGATGACGATAACGATACTGGGCAAGGTGCTTAAGGTCGGATACTCCTCGCCTTCTTCCAGCGGGTTGATCATTTGAAACATCGGGTCTCTGATGGTTTCGCCTCTTGCCGTCGCGTCTTCTATCAACTGGTTAAATCCGGCAAGATTTCTGACACCCATTTTGGACATTAATTTATAACGTCTTTCCATTTCGGCAACCGCCCAGCGCAATGCATTGCTGGCTTCCTTCATATCGGTTACGACGGGGGTCAATAAATGCGGAATGCCTTCATAAACCGACAATTCCAGCATCTTCGGGTCGATCATGATCAAACGTACCTGCTCCGGCGTTGCTTTGTACAGCAGGCTCAGAATCATGGTGTTGATGGCGACCGATTTACCGGAACCCGTGGTGCCTGCGACCAGCGCATGAGGCATTTTGCCGAGATCGGCAACCATCGGCGTGCCGGAAATATCTTTGCCCATCGCTAGAGTCAGCAGGGATTTTGATTTTTCGAACGGTGCCGATACCAACAGCTCGCGCAAGGTCACCATTTCCCGTTCCCGATTAGGAATTTCAAGGCCGACTACGGATTTGCCGGGGATGATTTCGACGATGCGGACGCTGGTCACCGACAGGGCTCTGGCCAAATCTTTGGACAGCGTACTGATGCGGCTGACTTTAACACCCGCCGCCGGTTGCAATTCAAAACGGGTGATAACGGGGCCGGGATGAAAACCGACGACGGAGACGACGACGTTAAAATCGGCCAGAATCTCTTCCACCAAGTGCGACATTTCCTCCAAGTCGCTTTGCGAATAACCGATTACGCGGGTGTCGCGATGGTCCAGCAACTCCAGGGAAGGCAACACGCCTTTGCTGGCGTCATATTTAATAGTAGGTTGTTTTTTTGGCGGGAGGCTGTTTTTGACTGGCTTTTCTGCCGGTTTTTCGATAATAGGTTGGGCTTTGGCGCTGGTTTTTCTCTTCAGTTCGGGCCTTTCAGGATTACCGGCCGGTATCTGGCTGCGCTTGACCGAGCGATCCTGCAGCAAGCCCAAAATACCGCTGCACAGAACCCGGCAGATAATCACCGTGCATTTACCGATAGCATCTATCAACGCGATCCACGACAGTCCGGTAACCAGGGTAACGCCTGCCAATAAAACCACCAGTAAGAACAAAGTCGCCCCCGAATTACCGAGTACAAGCAGCAATGCATTGCCGGTTTCCTGGCCTAAAATGCCGCCAGTGTTGCTGGGCAGTTCAACGCCTATTCTTAGCAGATACAAATTCATTAACGCAGAGCCGGAAATAATGGTCGCTATAGAGCCTATCCATTGCAGCGCGATAATCATTCTTTCGCGGCCCTGTTTACCTTGCGTGTAGATCAGGTAGCCTTGCCAGAAGATAATGACCGGAAACAGGTAAGCGGCCAAGCCAAAACAGCTGAGCATGAAATCAGCGATCCACGCGCCGAAAACACCGCAAGCGTTAGAGACGGCCTGTACTGAGCCGCTATGCGTCCAGCCTGCATCCTCGTTACTAAACGTGATCAGCGAGATTAAAAAGAATAATGCGCCTGCAATGAAGCCTAATAAAGCAACTTCACGCAAGCCGCGAAAGGTTTTTTCTTCCATTACAGCAGCCATGGTCAACAACTCGTTACATAAATTACTAACAAAACATGATTATAGATCAATAATGAGATAGTTCACATTAATAATATCCGCAATAAACCACTGTGCACATTTTGCCAATTATCCGTAGGCTTTGCCGATAAAACAGTTTACGAATCCCGCATTCCTCTGCATAATTAAAATTTTTCCAACGCTTCCGTGCAAAGGATTTTTAATGAGTGATTCCAAACATTGCCGCCTTTTGATACTCGGTTCCGGCCCTGCCGGTTACACGGCCGCAATCTATGCTGCACGTGCCAATCTGAAGCCGGTTATTATTACCGGTATGCAGCAAGGCGGTCAGTTGACGACGACGACCGAAGTCGATAACTGGCCCGGCGATGTTGAAGGCCTGCAAGGGCCTGACCTGATGGAAAGAATGCTTAAGCACGCGGAACGCTTTGCTACCGAAATCATTTTCGATCACATACACACGGTCGATTTGTCCGCCCGCCCATTCACGTTGACCGGCGATTCCGGCACTTATACCTGTGATGCGCTGATTATTGCAACCGGCGCTTCGGCACGTTATTTAGGTCTGGAATCCGAGGAAGCCTTCAAGGGCAAAGGCGTTTCGGCTTGCGCTACCTGCGACGGCTTTTTCTACAAAAACAAACCCGTTGCCGTCATCGGCGGCGGCAATACGGCCGTTGAAGAAGCGCTTTATCTAGCCAATATCGCCTCAAAGGTGATTGTCGTGCATCGCCGCGACAAATTCCGCTCCGAAAAAATCCTCTCCGACAAGCTGATTGAAAAATCGCAAAACGGCAATGTCGTCATCGAATGGAATTACCAGCTGGATGAAGTGCTGGGAGACGACATGGGCGTTACCGGCCTGAGAATCAAAAACACCCTGGACGGCTCGACCAAAGAACTGGATGTGCATGGCGTATTTATCGCCATCGGCCACACGCCCAACACCGGCATTTTTGAGGGACAGCTGGATATGGAACACGGCTACGTCAAAGTCAAAAGCGGCATACACGGAAACGCCACCGCAACCAGCGTTGAAGGCGTCTTTGCTGCGGGCGATGTGATGGACTCCGTTTATAAACAGGCCATTACTTCAGCGGGCGCGGGCTGCATGGCAGCGCTGGATGCGGAAAAATTCCTTGATGAATTGGTATGAAATTAGGCTAAAGGTAAAGGGCTCAAGGCGAAAAAAACATACTCCAATGCTGCTGCCTTTCGCCCTTTGTCGTTTGATGCGACTAACTGTTCTCGACCCGAACAACCCGGAGCAAGATTTCCCCTCGGTAAACAAAGCCCTCCGCGAACCGGATGGCTTGCTTGCAGTCGGCGGTTGTTTGTCCCAAAAGCGGCTTGTTAAACGCTTACCGGCACGGCATATTTCCTTGGTACAATCCAGGAGACCCCATCTTATGGTGGTCGCCGGATCCGCGCTTGGTTTTGTTTCCCGACAAGCTGGTTATTTCCCGCAGTTTGCGAAAAACTCTGCGTAAAAATGTTTTTACCATAACCTTCGATCAGGCTTTTAATGAAGTCATTGCGGCCTGTGCAGATCCTCGCAAAGACATGGCCGGCACCTGGATAACGAACGAAATTAACGCGGCTTACAATCAATTGCACCAAGCCGGATTTGCCCATTCGGTTGAAGCTTGGCTGGGCGGTGAACTGGTCGGCGGCTTATACGGCGTTGCGCTGGGGCAGGTTTTTTTTGGCGAGTCGATGTTTCACACCCGAACCGATGCCTCCAAAGTAGCTTTTGCAACCCTGGTTGGGCAGCTTAAGTCCTGGGGCTATCAGCTGATAGATTGCCAAGTACATACTAAGCACTTGGAAAGCTTTGGCGCAGAAGAAATCAGCCGGTCTTATTTTACAACGTTACTCGATCAATATTGCGACATGTCCCGTCCAGTCATCCGCTTGGCGTCATTAATTGCGCTGCACACGGTAAAGCGTAAGGCCTATGTTGGTCTGCTGGGTGAAATATTTAAAGGCATTAAAATCCTCTTCGGTCAACGGTCGGTCGGTCAGTCCGCGATCGGCATAAATTAAACCGATCGGTATCTTGTTGGAGAATATCGGCATCATAAAACATTCGCTTTTCCCAATTACGCTGATATCTTGGAGTCCGTATACAACTGGCGTTTTCTGAGGGTTTAACCCAAGAAGCCTGGGTGCTGGACAAGGCTTGGAAAAAAAGGTTGTGCGGTATTTCCGAGATATTGAAAATGATTTTTTGCTCATACATTTCTTTGCGCCAGCCCAAGGACAGCTTTTCTTTAAGGGACTTTTTATCGCCAACTAACAGGGAAAAAATAGTTCGGTCCATACCAATGCTCCGATGAATCCCCTCAAGCACCGTTTCCAACAGCAGGTTAATGTCAAACTGGTCGCTTAGTATTGATGCTATATCCTGTGAAATTTGAACTTGCAGTTCTTTTTTATCAATGGCAGGTGTTTCTTCCAAGGGGACAACCTTATTTAGTCCGCTTTGAAGGATCTTGGCGGCGTCAGTGGCTCCAAATTGGTGGGCTATATCGGCTGCAGTAGTGATATTATTTTGAAGTTTATCGTTGATAACTTTTTTGGATTGCTTGGTAAGTGCTTCGATCTTCCTGACGCAAGTCTCATATTTTTTTGAGCCGGTGCCTTCTTTTAACGCCTCGGTTATTTCATAGCCTAAATGGACCAATTCTACTCTGGGGTTTTTCGACAATGCCTTGGGCTTGATCGATTCTTCAACCAAACTGCCTAGTTTCCAAGTTTTACTTAAAGCAGCGCCCAGATCGGTTAATTTAAAGCCCAGCACTTTTTTCTCCGCATCTTCGTGGCTGTAATTACCGGTTTTTATCAGCATTTGAATGCGCTCGCCCTGGTCACCGCAAAAGCACCAAAAGGAAATGCTGCCAATATGATTCAGTAACGTGGCAATAAAGACCTCTTCCGGTGAGTTATCGTTGGCCGCCATTGCTATCGACTTTGCGTGTACTGCAGCATGAATGGCTTGGGCTATTTCTTCATTGGCCTGTTGTTTGTTGATCGCGGATAAAATAGATTCAAAAAAGGAGCAAACCAATGTTAATTCACGAATAACCTCGGAACCAATCATAATAATGGCTCGGGACACCGTCACCATTTTCTGGCGCGTTGGGTTGTAATGGGGCGTGTTGCTGATTTTTAGTAATTTAACGGTCAGATTCGGATCCTGCAAAATAACAGAGGCCAGTTCCATAGCGCCTTTTCTGTCGTCGCTCAAAATATCATGGATGCTTAGCGCTGTATTGGAAAATATCGGCATCTCTTCATTGCACAGCACATGTGTCCAGCCATTAAGCGTAAGAGGTTCCGCTATGATTCTTGGGGGGATTATTTCCAGCTCATCTATGTCTATTATACTGAGGCTTAGAGGGTCGTTCTGAGATGTCATTGGTTTTTTACCGGCAATGCATTAATGTCCCTTTGCCAAGACGAGCGACATTGACTCGCGCCGACAAAGGCGATTTTGTTACTTTTCTTACGAGTTCCGGTTATCACGTTAATCATGTTTCATATTTAAGATATTTATACTTTTGGAGGCGATTGTTGATTTAAATAGTTTTTTAAGAAATCTTTCCAGGTAACGATACCCAGAATAACCTTGTGGTCATCGACAACCGGCAGGCAGGATATGTCCGCATCCAACATTTTTTGTACGGCGATATTGCAATCTGTGGCAGGCGTTACGGTATCAACCTGACGTGACATGATCTGATGGGCGCGTTTTGTTAACGTTTCTTTATCGCGTAAAGTTTCTGCGGCCGTGTGAATGTAAGGGCTTATTGCTTTCAATAAATCACGATCCGAAATGACCCCGGCAAAAGTGTTGTCCGAAGCATCTTCAACCAGCAGATGATGAAAATAAACGTGGTCAAAAATTTCCTTGATCAACGATAGCTCGGTATCCATGTTAATCGTAACCGGGTTAGCGGTCATAATATCAGCGACAATCATAATTTGGAGTCCCCTGTCTTCAATCGGATATTCTACAATAACGTGTCAGTAAATATAGCTGTTTTACGGTGGTTTGCTGACAGATCAGTACAAATCTATGTCTTTATTCGCTGTCTTTCAAGGATAAGCATGACAATCAGTGCCGCCTGTTCATGCGCCTTATTCATATGCCAGCAGACAATGCCAAAAAACATCAGAGTCATACAGCAAAATACAGACAGATTGCGCAGTCCGCATTTATGCGCCTAAAAATGCTTAAGACTGTATCGTCAAGGTTCCAGGCTTGTCCTGATTCAATATGTCGACAGCAAATGACCAAACGGATAGGTTCATTTTGTGTTAATGCAACATAACACATGGTTTTCTATGTTTTTACAAAGTTTTTAGGTTAAAATAGCCGGCTTTCGAAGCTGGACGAGTGAGCAGCGATGGTGACCCAAATAAATGCACCTCACTCGGCTTTGAGCTACTTAGCATGTATCCGACGCATTTCATCCACTCCGATGGCTACCGCCACCGCGGTCTTAGGTTGTGTGACTGCGGTTATGGTATGTAGCCCACCGCCCCGGTACGAGTCCTCAATAGGCGTTCATAGTTTGAACGCTTACTGAGAGCGGTCACCAAAAAAGTTTTTTATGCCCAACTTTAGAGTAAAAACATGACAGATTTAGCGCATTACAGAAACATTGGCATCTTCGCTCACGTCGATGCCGGTAAAACAACGACTACCGAGCGGATTTTGAAACTTACCGGTAAAATCCACAAAATCGGCGAAGTACACGATGGCGCGGCAACCACAGACTTCATGGAACAGGAGCAAGAGCGCGGTATCACCATTCAGTCTGCTGCGACTACTTGTTTCTGGAAAGATCACCGTTTCAACATCATCGACACCCCAGGACACGTTGATTTTACTATTGAAGTTTATCGTTCACTGAAAGTTCTTGACGGCGGTATCGGCGTTTTCTGCGGATCAGGCGGCGTAGAACCTCAATCAGAAACCAACTGGCGTTATGCCAACGATTCCGAAGTATCCCGTGTTATCTATATCAACAAACTGGATCGCATCGGTGCTGACTTCTATCGCGTGGTTAAGCAAGTTGAAGAAGTGCTCGGCGCTGTGCCATTGGTTATGACCTTGCCTATCGGCACTGAAGACCAATTCTCCGGCGTGGTCGACCTGCTGACTCGCAAAGCCTGGATATGGGATGACTCCGGCGATCCGATGAACTACGAAATCAAAGACATCCCTGCCGACATGGTGGCCGATGTTGAAAAATGGCGCGAAAAAATGATCGACCAAGTTGCCGATCAGTATGACGATGTCATGGAAAAATATCTTGAAGGCGAAGAACCCGATATCGACACCATCAAACGTTGTATCCGCAAAGGTACGATTAACCTGGATTTCTTCCCGACTTACTGCGGTTCGTCTTTCAAAAACAAAGGCGTGCAATTGGTACTTGATGCGGTTATTGACTACCTGCCTTGTCCGACAGAAGTTAAACCACAGCCTGAAGTTGATCTGGAAGGTAACCCAACAGGCACTTTTGCTATCGTTGATGCCGACAAACCGCTACGCGCTTTGGCATTCAAGATCATGGACGACCGTTTTGGCGCGTTGACCTTCCTGCGTATTTACTCAGGCAAACTGGAAAAAGGCACATCCGTACTGAATACCTTCACCGGCAAAACCGAACGTATCGGCCGTATCGTGGAAATGCACGCCGATGCCCGTAATGAACTTGATTCAGCTCAAGCAGGCGACATTGTTGCGGTATTGGGCATGAAGAACGTGCAAACCGGTCACACCCTGTGCGATCCTAAATTCCCGGCGACATTGGAACCGATGGTCTTCCCTGATCCCGTTATCTCATTGGCGATTTCACCGAAAGACAAAGCGGCTTCCGAAAAAATGGGTATCGCGCTGGGCAAAATGATTCAGGAAGATCCGTCTTTCCACGTTGAAACCGATGAAGACAGCGGCGAAACCATTCTTAAAGGTATGGGCGAGTTGCATCTTGACATTAAAGTCGACATTCTTAAGACGTACTCACGGCGTTGACGTTATCGTCGGCAAGCCTCAAGTGGCTTACCGCGAAACCATCACCAAATCGGTTGAAGACGAATACACCCACAAGAAACAATCAGGTGGTTCAGGTCAATACGGTAAGATCAACTACATCATCGAGCCAGGCGAACCCGGCAGCGGTTTTGTGTTTGAATCTGCGGTTACCGGCGGTAACGTACCGCGTGAATACTGGCCGGCGGTTGAAAAAGGCTTTAAAAGCATGCTGGATAAAGGCGTTTTGGCCGGATTCCCTTGCTTGGACTTTAAAGTTATCTTGACTGACGGTGGCTTTCCATGCGGTTGACTCGTCTGCGATTGCGTTTGAAATCGCTGCGAAAGCGGCGTTTCCGTCAATCGATTCCGAAAGCAGGTCCGCAATTGATCGAACCGATCATGAAAGTTGATACTTTCACGCCATCCGATCATGTCGGTGATGTTATCGGTGACCTTAACCGTCGCCGCGGCATGATCAAATCTCAGGATGCCGGCGTAACCGGTGTTCGTATCAAGTCTGATGTACCGTTGAGCGAAATGTTCGGTTACATCGGTGACTTGCGTACCATGACTTCCGGTCGCGGTCAGTTCTCCATGGAATTCTCGCACTATTTGCCGTGCCCGAAAAACGTGGCTGAAGAAGTTATCAAAGAAGTGAACGAACGCAACAAAAAGAAATAAGCTATAAAAGGTACGCCGGGCAGATAAGCTGCCCGGCTACCTGTCTATCAGTAAATCATCAAAATTAAGCACATTCCGGTTATTGCAGTAATAACTGCGATCGCAAAAAATACGTGCAGTTATTTCCTATCTCAAAAAATCACGGCTCGCAAAGTTCATCGAGAGGCAGCTTATAAGCGGCTGTTTTTTAAGTGATGTGTGAGTACTTGATTTTATCCAGTTCCAGTTGGATACTGCCGATTTGATCGTGGGGGATGCCTATTTGAATAGCCTTATTGATATAGTTTTGAGCATGCATAGTTTTTTCAGGATCGGGCCGGGATGTTTTAAGATCATGAATAATGACCCTCAGCATATTTAAAGTGACAGTCCGGTTGCTAGGCATTTTTTCGATGGCATTGCCAAAAACTGCGAGAGCGTCTTCAATCCTGCCTTCCTTGAATAAGTTGACGCCCGTATTGTTAATGTCGATTAATTCCTGTTTTATCCGGTTGAGCAAATTTGCCGCATAAGTTCCGCCGATAAAGGTGTTGCACATTTTTTCGATGTCATCGATAAAAAGTTTGTCATCAATATTGGTTTTAATCAAATCCGCAAGAATCTCATCGGTAAGCTCGCTGGTTCCGCTCAGATGACCTATCTTTGCCATTTCCAGACGCAGTTCCCTGGATATTTGCTTGCCAAATTGCTCGTTTAGCTTAAAGGCTTTTTCATAAGGTTTTTCCGTCACCACCCCGTTATTTTTAGCTTTTTGAATCTCGATTTCCAATATTGCCGCCCTGACTCTGGAATCGGGATCATTTAAGAAAAACTTATTCATATCGTTCAACACTTTTAACGCGTCATCAGCCGAATTCGACTTTAAGTAGGCTTTAGCCAAACCTGAAAAATCGCTGGATGATCCATGCACCGAATGTTTGCCCAAATGAACTGCGGCTTTATAGGCTTTTTTCGCAATTTCATTGTTTTCAGCTTTGTCGGCCATCATGCCCAGTCGTTGCTGCCTTAAGATGGCTTGAGGGGAAAGATCAATCGCCTGATTAAGCGCGCTTAACGCTTTCTCATCGTTACCCAGAGCGGCATACGACTTTGCCAGCCAATCATAAGCTTCCAGCATCATTGGATATTGATCGATAAACTGAAGTAGCGACTCAACGGCCTGTTCATAATGGCCTTCCAAAAAGACGATGGTTATCAAGCCCAATCTTGCCCAAGGAATGTCTCTTTCTTGCAGTATTTCCTGGTAAATTTTTTGGGCCACCTTGAAATCGCTGATTTGAATTGCCAATTCGGCGCGTATTTTCAATACATGCAAGTGGGTGTTTTTATCGCCTTGCTGAAGCAGCTTTTCACAATTTTGTATCGCCTGGTAAATATTGCCCATATCAATTTCGCGTTCAACGCTGGAAAGATAGGTCTTGCGGGAGATACATCGTTCGATCCGGGTTGACAGTTGTATCCGGTTGAAGGGTTTTATCAGGTAATCATCCGGTTTGCAGTCGAGGGCGCTAAGCACCATGTTCTTGCTGTGTTCAACGGTAATCATTATAAAAATGGCGTTAAACGGCAGTAGTTTAAAATGTTTTGCTTCCTCCAAAACCTGCTGGCCGTTTTTCCCGTCGCCAAGGTTATAATCGCAGAGGACAATATCAAAGTGAAGGCGCCTCATCTCAACGATTCCATTAATACCCGTTCCCGCTTCAACGATGTGCCGTGCACCCAGCGAATACAGTATGTGTTTAATGGTTTCTCGTATGATCGCCTGATCCTCGATTACCAGAATCTTTTTTGAGTCAAAATTTAGTTTCATAGGCGGATATTAACCTTAAATCAGCACACAGAAAATCATATAATTGCGGATCCTGTTGCAAAATGACACATCACATCTGACTGTGATGCAAAAAAGAAAAAATTCCAATGAGAGGTAATTTTTTATGCTAGCCGGCCAGTATTAGTCCCATTTAAAATACTAAACGTAACAGGCTGACTCGGAACAATACATGCGGGCCAACGTCCATCTTTGCAACAGGTTTACTTCCTTCCTGATTGGAAAGGGACAAAAACAACCGGTTCCAGCTTTTCAACTTCATAGCTGTTTTCTAAGCGTGTGATCCGCTGTAGCTGTTGGCTGCCGCCTTTGCCGATAGGGATAACCATCACGCCGCCGACAGCCATTTGCTGTAATAGCATTTCCGGTATTTCAGGCGGTGCGGCAGCCACCAAAATGCCATCATACGGCGCATAATCCGGCCATCCCCAGCCGCCGTCACTGTGCTTATAACTGACATTCTTGAGCTTTAAATCCCATAGCCGGTCTTTGGCTTTTTTTTGCAACGGCGCGATTCTTTCAACGGAATAGACATGGTCGACCAGTTGCGCCAAGATTGCCGTCTGGTAGCCGCAGCCGGTGCCTATTTCCAATACCTTGGTTAATCGATTCGATGACGCCAGCAATAACTCGGTCATTTTTGCGACGATATAAGGCTGGGAAATTGTCTGGTTGTAACCAATCGGCAGGGCCGTATCTTCATAAGCCCGGCTGGCCAAAGCCTCGTCCATAAAAATATGCCGGGGCGTATTGCGTATGACATCCAGAACCTTATTGTTGCGGATGCCTTGTTCCATTAACCGGTTGATCATGCGCTCGCGGGTGCGCGAAGAGGTCATGCCTATTCCTTGCAGGCTTTGAATCATAAATCATGCTCCTTGGGCAACCACGCCTTTAAATCATTGATCCGTTCATACCGGGTCAAATCCAGCTGCAACGGCGTAACCGATACGAAACCTGCATTAACGGCATAAAAATCGGTTCCGGGACCGGCATCCTGTTCCGCGCCTGGCGGCCCTACCCAATAAATAATGCGTCCGCGGGGATCTTCGCTCTTGATGACCGGCTCCGACTTATGCCGCTGGCCCAGCCGGGTTGCCTGATAGCCCTTTAAGTCTTTAATAGCGACATCCGGCACATTGACATTAAGTATCGTATCTTGCGGCAACGGATGGTTAATCAATTGCCGCAACAGCGTTACTGCAACATGGGCAGCAGTTTCAAAATGGACTGGGATTACTGCCCGCCAACGAAATAGCGATGGCCGGCAAACCTAAAAAACGCCCCTCGGTTGCCGCCGCAACGGTACCCGAATAAAGCACATCATCGCCTAAATTGGAACCGTGATTAATCCCGGCAAAAACCATGTCCGGCTCATTTTTCAGCAAACCGGTTATTGCCAAATGCACGCAATCGGTGGGCGTGCCGTCAACTTTAATAAAGCCGTTGTCCGTTGCATAAGCGCGTAACGGCATTTCCAGCGTTAAAGAATTACTCGCCGCACTGCGGTTTCTATCCGGAGCCACTACCGATATATCGGCATGCTCACTCAATGCATCGGCTAATGCAATAAGGCCTTCAGCCAAGTAGCCGTCATCATTACTTAACAAAATATGCATTATCAATCGCCCTGAAGCGGATTAAGCTATAAAATCAACCATATTAGCAACAATACACAACAAAATCAGCTTTCGTGGCAAAAAAAAACCTTACTCCAGAAGACAGTGATTTATTTCGTCAAACTATCGGCAAAGTACATGCTGTAAAAAGCGATAAAGTGCTGTTAACGGAGGGTAAAAAACCCAAGCCCTATCCTAAGTCACAGGCCGTTAACGTGGAAGAACACTTAAACGCTACGGCTGAATTTGATGTTGAAAAAGTGGGCCTTGAAGACTCGCTGAGCTATACAGCTCCTGGACTGCAACATAATGTGCTGAAAAAACTGCGCAAAGGGCAGTTTGGACTGGATGCGGAAATCGACCTGCATGGACTGAACAGCGATGAGGCAAAACGGCAGCTGTTGCATTTTCTGCATGACTGCGTAGAAGACGGCTGCCGTTGCGTGCATATCGTCCACGGCAAAGGCTATCGTTCGGCCGACAACCATCCCGTACTCAAAAACAACCTCAACTTATGGCTGAGGCAGCATCAAGACGTCCAGGCCTTTTGCTCCGCACCGCCTAAAGACGGCGGGACGGGGGCGGTTTTTGTGTTGCTGCAGTTGACTGAAAAATACGATGGTTAGCATCAAATGCCGGTGCAGGAAGGTGTCCGTCCGAAATAGAATGTTATAACTGTTAAGAGACTGGGAGGAGGGGCAGAAGCCGCTATATCGGCAGGACGGAGAAGGCGTCAATATCCTCCACAGCTGTAGCCGTTCGGCGTATCAGCTCCAGGTTACAGTCCAAATTCATCATGCCGCCCACCGCAAGCGTGACGACCATGGCCTCAAATGCATAAACAAGATGGGCACGGTAGCGTTGCACCAACCGGGTGTTATCGACATCTACCACCCCATTGTCCGCCAGCGTTTGAGCATATTTGACCAGCAATTCTGCCTCATAAAGCCTCCGGGTTTCCACACTCAGCGCGGTAGCCAGAAAATAAGCCACATCGCTGACGCCTTCGCCGATGCGAACCAGTTGCCAGTCAAGAAAACCAACCTTGGACCTGTTCTTGTTCCAGAATAAATTACCGGGATGGCAGTCATGATGAACCAGCGTTTTGGGCGCGTCGGAAAGAAAGCGCATCGCTGCTCGACGGTGCCGGGCATAATGAATGGCGGGGGCGTGCAGGGCGGAAGGTATATGTGTTCCGGCCAGCCGTAAGCCGCGCTTCATCAACGGCACGGCCAAGGCCGTGCCCAGGAAATCTTCCAAACGCCGGATCGGTCCCGCCAGCCAGCGATATTTGGGGTCAAGATGCACGTTATTCCAAAACCGCGCATGGCTACAGGCAAGCTGTTCAACAACCAAAGCCGCTTGTTCAAATGTCAACGTATCGCTGGCGGCACTGGGAACGCCGTCGAATTCGGCAATATCGGCAAGCACCAGCGTCGATCCGCGGCCAAACCGGCTTTGCGCCGCCAGACAAACAGGTTTGCTAAGGGGGACAGCCTCCGCCAATTCATTATAGAAACGCACTTCGGTCTGTAGCAGTCGCGGCAACGACGTAATCATCCTCGCCCGCCATGCCAATGACGGCAGTTTTACAAACCATCGGTTCGGCAGCGTGTCCGGGCCATTATGTTCGACAGCGACGCAAACCCGCGTTGTCGTGCCCATGTCAACACCAACAATATCCACCTTGGCAACGATGGTGTTGGCATCATGTTTATCAACAACTTGCTGAGCCCAGGCAACCGTTAAGTCGCTAGGTTGACGTACGAGAATGGTCTGTTTCATTCTATTGTTATGGCTGAATTTTTGACGCTGTTTGTAGCTGATTTGGCTATAGCTATGATTCTGCTGCAGCGCATTAATAATGCGGCGGCACTTCCTCAATATTTTCGCCGGCACTGCCCTCAACAGACAGGCTTTTAATGCGCTCGTTGAGCATTCTGCACGTGGCTTCCAAGCGGTCTATCTGTTGCTGTTGTCCGGCGACTATTTTGTTCAATTCTTGCAGCAAATCTTCCTGATAAGCGGCTTTTATTTCCAATTCGATTATTCGGTCATCGTTCATAAGGCGGCTTAGATCACTTTTGAAAATTGTTGTTGTTTTTGCGCCAGATATTTGTCGAATACCATGCAGATATTGCGGATCAACAAACGGCCTGCAGATAACACCTTGACGCCTTCCGCTGACAAAACCAGCAAACCGTCGGCCTGCATCGGCGCCAATGCGTCAAGTTCCTTGGCAAAATAATCGGCAAAGTTAATGCCGAATTGCTGTTCGATAGCGGCAAAGCTCAAATCGAAATGGCAAATCAGCTGGGTGATCACGGCGCGGCGCAGTTTGTCGTCATCATCCAGTTCGACGCCTTTAAATACCGGCAATTTGTTTTGGCTGATCAGTTGGTCGTACTCGTCCAGCTCTTTGACATTCTGGATATAGGCATCGCCTACCCGGCCGATCGAGGTAATGCCCAAGCCCACCAGATCGCAATCCGAATGCGTGGAATAGCCCTGGAAGTTGCGGTACAAATGTCCCTCGCGCTGGGCAACGGCGAGTTCGTCGTCGGGCTTGGCGAAATGATCCATGCCGATATAGACATAACCGGCTTCGGTCAGCCTTTGCCCCACCATCTGCAAAATAGCCAGTTTGACGTCGGGCGTCGGCATATCGGCATCGTTGATTTGGCGTTGGGTTTTAAACCGTGCCGGCATGTGCGCGTAGTTGAAGATCGAGAAACGATCCGGCGCTACGGCCAGGATTTTGTCCAGGGTAAGGGCAAAAGTCTCTACCGTTTGCAGCGGCAAGCCGTAGATCAAATCGATATTGGTTGAGCGGAAACCTTCGGCGCGGGCGGCTTCTAAAACGCTGAACGTCTGCTCTTCGCTTTGCAGGCGGTTGACGGCTTTTTGCACGGCCGGATCAAAATCCTGCAAACCCAAACTGACCCGGTTAAAGCCCAGTTCGCGCAGTTGTTTCATGGTCTGGTCGTTGGTTTCCCGAGGGTCGACTTCTATCGAATATTCGCCCTTGTCGTCATCCCTTAAATGAAAATGCTCGCGGGTTACCGCCATCAGGGTTTTCATCTGCTCGTAGCTTAAAAAAGTCGGCGTGCCTCCGCCCCAGTGCAATTGATTGACGACCCGGTTGGAGTCGAACAAATCGCCCTGCATCGCAATTTCCTTGCACAGATTCGCCAGGTACGGTTCCGCATGTTTGCGGTTTTTGGTGACGATTTTATTGCAGGCGCAATAAAAACAGACGGTATCGCAAAACGGGATATGGAAATACAGCGACAGCGGGCCGCCTGCGGCATTGGATTTTGCAATGTGCTGGCGGTATTCCTGGTCGCCGAAGCCTTCGTGCAACTCCAGCGCGGTCGGGTACGAGGTATAACGGGGACCGGCCTTATCGTAACGATTGATCAGGCCCTAAATCGAATTTTATAGATTGATCCATCATTTTATTTGGCTGTTGATGACTATTTTTTGAGGGCTTTTATCAGTCAACGCTACCTGTTCGATGACGCCGATCAAGTCGCCGGGTTGTTGCATCGCATCGCCGGATTTGGAAATACGCGCCAGCAGTTTGACTTGCTGCGAAATTCGATAATTTCATGGTCGGCGTCATCGCCATCGCATCAGTCAAGTTGACGGTTAACGGCAATTCGGAAACTTGTTTACGCACGATAGCCAGCGGCATTTTGGGGCCGGATAATGCCTGGGCATAAATAAACACGGTGTCGTTAGGACTGACCGATTTTTGCAATTCGGGCGCTAAACTCACCTGAACATCAATACTCGCTACTGCCTGGGAACCGGTGCGATCTATTTTAGCCACTTGCGCAGGTTTCGGTTCCACTTGCGTAGCACCTTCCGGTATCTGGGTCGCAAGCTTAGCCATCAGATCTTGTATTTCCTGTTGGGCTTCCGAACCCGGCGGCAACTGCGCTTCAAGCTTTTTCCACAAATCCATGGCTGCAACAAATTCGCCTGTTTGCGCTTTTGCCATGCCGCCCAGCCACAGGCCGGTCACGTTGTCAGGTTCCATCGCCAAGGCTTTAAACACCAGTTCCGCAGGTTTTCCGGTCATTTGTTCGATCGTTGGCAAAAGCCAGGGCATCGGCGTAAAGCAGCATGATTTCAGGCTGGTCGCCTATTAATTTGTAGGCGTGCTCAAACGCTTCAACGGCTTTAGGATATTGCTGCAAATATTTATAGGATCGACCTAACATAGTCCAGCCCAGCGCATCGTCCGGCTGTTTTTGCAGACGCTCGGCCAGGCCTGCAACCATCTTGGTCATTTGTTCCAGTTGCTGTGATTGCTCCTGCGACCTTGCGGCACTTCCTCCATCCGTGGGGGTCGTAGGTTGATCAATTCGGCTTAATGACGGGTAGTTGCCCAGTGCCCAATAAAGCGAACCTGCTGCCAAGGGAATAGCTAAAACCAACACTGTCACCATCCATCGGCCAGAGGATGGAGAGGTTTTTACTTGGGCTTGTATGTCGAGATCATCGCTCAAGGCCAGTTCAAGCTCGACTAGCTGCTCGTCATAAAGTGCCTGGCTTAATGCGCCTGCTTGCAATTGCTCTTTAAGCTCGGCCAGCCGCTGCCGGGCAATAGCGATATTGCGCTGATCCTGGTCTGCGGCGGCAACCGGATGTTTGCGCCACAACGGCGGCAGCACAATCAGAAAAGCGGTTAAGATCATTACGCCGACGATAAGCAAAAATAGCATATTCAAGACTGGTCACCTTCATCCAATAAGCTGCGGATTTTCTGCTGTTTTTCAGCACTGATTTCAATGGTCTTTTTGCGCCGGGCGAATAAAAACACCGTGACCAAACCGATTAACAAGAATACTACCGGCCCTATCCACAGCAGGCCGGTTTTGAGCTTAAACGGCGGATTGTATAAAACGAAATCGCCGTATCGGTCGGTCATAAATTGGGCGATGTCCTGCTTTGATTTGCCCTGTTGCAGCATTTCGTAAACCTGTCTGCGCAAATCTGCGGCCAGTTCCGCATTGGAGTCGGCGATGGTCTGATTTTGGCAGACCAGACAACGCAGTTCCGAGGTCAGGTTTTCGTAGGCGGCTTGTTGCTCAGGGTCGGCAAATTCCCGATATTCGACACCGGCGCAAACTATGCCGGACAGTGCCAGCAGAAAAATAATAGATAAATGCTTCATTAATTTTCAGCCTGTAACTTGGCGATCAAAGGCAGGAAAGTTTGCTGCACATCTTCAGGCGTAACGGGTCCGGTATGCTTGTACCGAATCACGCCCTGCTTATCGACGACGAAGGTTTCCGGCACGCCGTAAACGCCCCAGTCGATGCCGATGCGGCCATCCTGATCCATGATGCTGACATCGTAAGGATTACCCAATTGCGCCAGCCAGCCTAAGGCGGCTTCAGGCTCGTCCTTGTAATTTAGGCCGACGATAATGGCGGCTTTGGCTTGGGCCAATTGGTTGAGTATCGGATGTTCGGAACGGCACGAAGCGCACCAGGACGCCCACACATTAAACAGCCAGACTTTGCCTTTTAAATCGGCCGGGGATAATTTTTCCGCAGGCGCTTGAAGCTTGGGCGCTGAAAATGCCGGAGCCGGTTTATTGATCAATGGCGAAGGAATTTCGTTGGGATGAAGGTTTAAACCCAGCGCCAGAAATACCGCCAGCACGATAAATAATAGTAAGGGGAGGATGTACTTAAGCATCAGCAGGTACCTCGCTTGTTCCCTGTAAAGGCGACCGACCGGTCGCCGCTACGGGTGTTATTTTATACCGTCTGTCGCAAGCGGCGATTAGGCCGCCCGCCGCCATGAACAACGCTCCCAGCCAAATCCAGCGGATAAACGATTTGTAATAAATCCTAAGGCTCCATGCGCCCTTGATCACCAAGCGGCTCGCCTATCGCGACGAACAAATCCCGAAACAATCCGGCATCGATAGCCGCTTCGGTCATCGGCATTTTTTGCACCTGATAAACCCGTTTTTGCGGCTCCAGTTTGGCGACTTCTTTGCCATCGTAACTGACGGTCACAAATGCCTGTTCGGCAACATAGTTAGGCCCTTGAGTTTGTTTTACGCCGTGGAATTCAAAGATATAGCCGGACATATCCAGCTTGTCGTCAGGCGCCATGCGGACATCTTTTTCGACGCTGTAAACCGAGGTCAGGGTAATGCCGATCACGAATACGGCGATGCCCAGATGCGCCACGGTCATGCCGTAAAAACCGGCCGGTACGGTTTGCAGGCGTTGCCATGAAAATCCCTGCGGCCCCATGCGGTCAACAAAAGACATCGCGGTCATCGCAACCGTCCACAACGCCAAGGTTAAGCCCAATACCGCGCCCCAGGAATAAAACGGCATGAACAACGGAATCAGCAAACCGCCGGCAACGCAAGCTAAAACAATCCAGCGCACCCGTAATGCAATCGCGTTGATATTGTCTCTTTTCCAGCGCAACAACACGCCCAAGCCCACGGCAATCGCCAGCGGCGCCATTAGCGGAATGAATACGGCATTAAAGTAAGGAGGGCCGACAGAAATCTTGCCCAGTCCCAACGCGTCGATCACCAGCGGATACAAGAGTGCCCAGCAAGATACTGGAAGCCGTCACCACCAGCAGCACATTGTTCAGCAATATCGCCGATTCTTTGGACACCAGTTCAAAGGTCGCGCTGCTTTTGACGTAGGGCGCTCTTATCGCATACAGCAGTAACGAGCCGCCTACCACAACGGCCAGAAATACCAGGATGAACAAGCCTCTTGCCGGGATCGCTGGCAAACGCATGTACCGAGGTTAATACGCCGGAACGAACCAGAAATGTACCGAGCAGGCTTAACGAAAAAGCAAAAATCGCCAGCAATACCGTCCAGGTCTTGAATACGCCGCGTTTTTCGGTGGCGGCCAACGAATGAATCAACGCGGTGCCGACCAGCCAGGGCATGAATGAAGCATTTTCGACCGGATCCCAAAACCACCAGCCGCCCCAGCCCAGTTCGTAATAAGCCCACCAGCTGCCCAAGGCAATGCCGATGGTTAAAAACATCCAGGCGATGTTGGTCCAGGGTCTTGACCAGCGCGCCCAGGCCGCATCCAGACGGCCTTCGAGCAATGCGGCAATCGCAAAAGCGAACGCCACAGAAAAGCCGACATAGCCCATATAAAGCATCGGCGGATGTATCGCCAAGCCGGGATCCTGAAGCAACGGATTTAAGTCGCGTCCTTCCGATCGGGGCAGGAAACAGGCGCTCAAACGGGTTGGAGGTCAGCAATAAAAACAGGATGAAACCGATGGAGACCAGGCCCATCACGCCTAAAACGCGGGCGACGGTAGCTTCGGGAATCGTGCGGCTGAACAGCGCCACCAAGCCTGTCCAGCAGGATAGCACCAGCGCCCAGAGCAGTAATGAGCCTTCGTGAGCGCCCCAGACGCCGGAAATCAAATACAAAACCGGCAATGCGGTATTGGAGTTCCTGGCGACATAGGCCACGGAAAAATCATGGGTCAGGAAGCCATAGGTCAGGCAGCCGTAGGAAACGACCATGAATAACAGTTGTCCGAATGCGGCGGGTCTTGCGACGCTAATCCAGCCGGATATGGATCGGGAAGCGCCGATAATCGGCAGCATCCCTAAAACAACGGCCATGCATAAGGCCAGAATCAGCGAAAAGTGCCCCAGTTCTGCAATCATGATTATTGGCCTGCAACCGGTGCCGGCTGGTTTTTCAAACTGCTCTTTACTTCCGGCGGCATGTAATTTTCATCATGCTTGGCCAACACTTCTTCGGCGATAAACACGCCTTGTGCATTTAACTTGCCGTGCGCAACGATGCCTTGTCCTTCCCTGAACAAATCCGGCAGGATGCCCGTGTATTCGACGGTCACATCCTTGCTGAAATCGGTCAGTTTAAAGCGCACCATCAGTCCGTCATTCGGCCTTTCCACAGAGCCTTTAATGACCATGCCGCCCAGGCGAAACAAGGCGTCTTTTGGCGCTTTGCCTTCCACGACATCGGTGGTCGAAAAAAAGTACATCAAATTTTCATTGAAGGATTTGAGCGCGAACCCCGTGGCAAGTCCCGCTCCGATGACCATCAGGCCGATCAACATTAAACGCTGTTTTCTGGCTGGTTTCATGAATTATTGCCGTTTTTGCTTGAGCGCCAAGGCGCGTAAAAACTGTCTGCGTTGCGCAACCGGAATAATAATATTGGCAAGCAACACGATTAAGGTCAGGCCGTAAGAGGTCCAGACATAAAAGGCATAGCCGCCCATTGCGAAAAATTCCTGCATCGTCATTATTTTGACTCCGAGATCATAGCCTTAACCCACTGCGCATTGCGTTCGCGTAGTAACAATTCGGTACGCGCCCGCTGCAACATCGCGATCAGGTAATAAAATTTAAACGCTATTGCCATCAGCAGCAGCGGTATCAACATGCTGACATGAATCGACGGTTTATCCATTTTCGTGACCGTCGGCCCCTGGTGCAGCGTGTTCCACCACTCGACGGAGTAATGAATGATCGGGATATTGACCACGCCGACCAAAGCCAAAATAGCTACGGCCCTGGACGCGGTGCGCTTGTCGTCTATCGCGCCGTAAAGTCCGATGACGCCGAGGTACAAAAACAGCAATATCAATTCGGACGTTAACCGGGCATCCCAGACCCACCAAGTTCCCCACATCGGTTTGCCCCACAAGGAGCCGGTCACCAACGCAATAAAGGTAAAGCTTGCCCCGACCGGCGCGCTGCTGATCGCTACAATCTCGGCCAGTTTGATCCGCCAGACCAGGCCTATTGCGCCTGCAACGGCCATGACCACATAAATAAATAACGACATCCAGGCGCTGGGTACATGAATATAGATAATGCGGTAGCTATCGCCCTGCTGGTAATCGGCAGGCGCCAGATACAGGCCACCGTATAGACCTGCGGCTGTGAGCAACAGAAAAATAACCACCAGCCACGGCATTAAGCGCTGGGTAAATGCATAAAAATGCGGCGGTGACGCCATGCGGTGAAAGAAACGGACGACGGGATCTGGGATTAAAAACATAGAAAATCAGGCAAAAGGTTCAAGGCGAAAGGCAAAAAGGCGGCGCTGGATAGAATTACAATTCCGTCCAGCCTCAGCAGTTAACTCTCTTTTTTGGGCGGCGGCGGCGGCGGTGCAGGTCGCGCGGCCATGGATGGCGGAGGTGGATTATAATTTTCTATAGCCATTTTTAAGTTACCAGCCGGTGGCAGCGGCGGTGGCGGATTAGATTGTCTCGCTGTCATCATTGTTCTCCCATGTTTTCTCTAAGAATTCTACCCATTTAACGTCATTGACATTAACCAGAATATTTTTTACACCGATAATACGTTGCTCCTCCCCATTATCAAGCAGCCATGAAGGGTCGGTAATTACAAAATGTCCTTCGGTTGACGCGGATGGCCATTCAATAGGCCAACCGTATAGCCGCCGTTCATCGTTAAAATGCAATACCACAAAGGTTGTGAAGGCCGGATTAAGAAAAACATCAGACCATTGAGATGCGAATGATGTTTTATGCGTTATCTTTTTGTCCCTTAAATATTTATGCAGCTTATCGTTATTGGCAAAATAAGAAAATACCAAACCAAAAAACAACGCGATAATAATTGACCCTATTAAACTGGATGATTCGTTCCAACTGGCAACCGACCAATAACCGCCTATATATTTCAGGACAAATTCAACAACCTTAATAGTAGCCTGAGTAAACAAGGTAAAGATCATCGCCTGAACAACCCGTTCAAACTGGGAGGGTTTCGGATAGGAAGTCAGACCATAAAAAACCCATGCAGAGACAAAGCCCGGAAGCAGGTATTGCAGAATCGAGACAAAGTCTTTGGCGAAATTTTCCATATCAACTCTTCATGCTCATAAAGTACTTATTTAAACTTTGCAGTATGAAGGAATCCAGCTGCGTTCAATCATATACTCAGGCAGTTCGTTAAAATCGAAAGCGACACCGTCTTTAATCATCTGCTCAACGTCAAACAATTGACCGACTTCGGGAATGTCATTAAAGAACAACGTGTAAAAAGGCTTAACCAGCCATTTTGAAACTTTCATGCCTATCGGGCCGATAAAGTTTCTTCGCTGTCCGACATGCGCCACTTCATCAATGGTGATTTCATCCAGCAATTCTTTTAAACGGTCGCATACTTCCGGTTCATCGGCCAGCACATCGTCAAACAGACGGTGCAAATGGCAGTAAAAAGTCACTCCCATCAACTCGGTGACGAAAGCGGGCGTATCCATTAAAAAACCGGGCAATTTGGGGAATTGTTCGTAGATTTTTTCTTTAATCGGCCCTAACGGCACCCACTCCACTTTATCCAAACCGCAAGTACGGAGCATTTCATCAAACAGGCGCACATGGCAAAATTCCTCGGCCAAATGAACGCGGCTGATTTTATCTTCCACGGTATGCGAATTAGCCATATCGGGCACCGCATCCCACGCGCCCTTAATGCCTACCCATTCATGCCGGGCAAACTTGTAGATGCCGGTCAGCATCAGTGTCATGCGATCCAGCGATTTGGGGTCATCCTGCATGTCGATATAATTGCGATAAAACGCTTCTGGATCAACCAGCGGCTTGCGCAATTTAACCGGGTTATCCTGAAAATGCTTCAGCCGAGCGCGTTTTTTAGCTAAATCCTGCTGCGTCTTCGAGCAATTCTCCTCCATGCTGTTGGGTGAATTCCCAGTAATCGTCGAAATTTTCTTTTCTTTGTTGCGGAGTAGCCGGTGCAAAAACAGACAAATATTTAGCTGATGCCGTCATCATTCATTCCTGGTCGATAATATGAACGATTATTCTACGAGATATTATCAATTAATACTCATTTTTAATGCAGCTGCTGTCGGCAATGGCGCCAAAACCAGAGCCATCAATAAAATGGCAATCAAAATATTAATCTGTGCATCGACGGCAGTCCACTGCCTGCCATCTGTACCGCATTACCGGCAAAAATCAACACCGGCACATATAACGGTAAAACCAGCAGCGACAAAATCATGCCGCCCCGGCGCAGTCCTACGGTCAGCGCAACGCCAATGGCTCCAATCAAACTTAATACCGGCGTTCCAAGCAGCAAGGTCAGCAACAAGATGCCCAAAGAATGATTGGGCATGCCTAAAAAAACCGCCAGCAGCGGCGCCACAATCAGCAGCGGCAAGCCGGTCACCAGCCAGTGGGCGATGATTTTAGCCAACACCAGCACCGAGTGTCGGATGCGGACTTAATAAAATCTGTTCCAGCGAGCCGTCGTCAAAATCCGAACGAAACAGGCTGTCCAACGACAGCATCGCCGCCAGCAATGCGGAAACCCAGATAATGCCCGGCGCAATGGCTTGCAATAAATGCGGCTGCGCGCCGATACCCAACGGGAACAAGGTTATCACCAGGATAAAAAACAGCAGTGGATTGGCTATCTCCGAACGACGCCGTAAAGCCAAAACCAGATCGCGCCGAATGACGGCAAAAAATGCACGAGATAAAGACATCAGGATAAATTAATACGTTGGACATCGACATCAGGCAGGTCTATGTCATGATGCGAGGTGAGGACAATCATTCCGCCGCTGGCGCAATGTTCGGTCATTAAGGTTTCGATAAGGGCAATGCCGTGCTTGTCCAGTGAGGTGAAAGGCTCATCCAGAATCCACAACACATTTTCGGTAATCAGCAATCTGGCTAAAGACAGCCGTCTTTTCTGGCCTGCGGATAAAGTCTGAACGAGGACATCATCGTAGCCCGCCAAATGAACCTTGGCTAAAGCCTCATTAATGGAATAGCGTCCGGCGCTGCTTAAGGCCAATGACATTTTTAAGTTTTCCAGTACGGTCAGTTCTTTTTTAATGCCGTCCAAGTGGCCGACATAGGCCATTTGCGCATAAAACTGACTGTCTTTTACCGCTTCGCCGCACCAGTTGATTTCGCCCGCATCGGGCTCCCGGAAGCCGCATAAAATGCGTAGTAACGAGGTCTTGCCGCTGCCGTTTTTGCCTTCCAGCAATAAAACCTGGCCTGAAACCAATTCAAAAGCCAGTTCTTCAAACAGCACCCGGTCATCGCGGATACAGCTTAAGCCTGTGCCTTCAAGAGAGTGTGTTGATTGTGTTTGCATTACTAAATTGGGGTTTGCGCGATCATTTAAAATAATTTACCACGAAGGGCGCGAAGAAAACTTCATGGCATAACGATATAAAGAATAGAACACTGATGACACGGATTAGGCAGATAAACACAGATTAAAAAGAGCATGACAGGATTTTAAAAAATCCGTTTAAATCCGTCTTATCAGTGTCATCCGTGTTCTTTTCACTATGCGCTGATTACATTCCAGAATCAGCAAGTAACCGCTGCCGCACGGTTTCATAAAGCAGTACGCCGGTTGCAACCGACAGGTTAAGGCTTTCCACCCGGCCCAGCATCGGCAGCTTGACCAGCACATCGCATTGCTCCTTGGTCAACCGTCTTAAGCCCTTGCCCTCAGCGCCCACGACCAAAGCCAAGGGCACGGTAAAATCGGTTTGATAGGCGGTCTGCGTGGTTTCGCCCGCCGCGCCCATGACCCAGATGCCCTGGTCTTTGAGCCAGCGCAAGGTTCTGGACAAATTGGTTACCTGATAAACCGGCACCGTTTCCGCGGCACCGCTGGCCACTTTGCAGACCGTCGGGGTAATCCCGGTGGCATTATCTTTGGTGATAATCACGCCATGTACGCCGGTCGCATCGGCGGTTCTAAGACAAGCGCCGAAATTATGCGGGTCCTGCACATTGTCCAGCACCAGGAACAAAGGTACGCCAGACAGCGTTAACACCGCGTCCTTCAGGTCACTTTCCGATAATTCGCCGGGCATTTCAACTTCGATCACGATGCCTTGATGATTGTTGCCTTCTGCAAAACGATCCAGTTTTTTCCGGTCGACTTTTTCCGGCTCTATGCCCAAGTCCAATAAATCATCGACCAGTTGCGTCAAACGCTTGTCTTGCCTTTGTCCGTCAACCCAGGCTTTGTTGATTTTTTTAGGGGAATAATCTAATGCAGACTGTACCGAATGTATGCCGTATATTTTGCTTAATTTCATTTTTTACGGCGTCTTTTTTTAGGTTTGGTATCCATCGCGGCTTGTTTTTTTGCCAGTTCAAAATCAATCTTCTTTTCGTCCAGATCGACGCGAGCGACCCTGACCTTGACGCTGTCGCCTAGCCGGTAATTAATGCCGGTGCGCTCGCCTCTTAACTGGTGGCTGGTTGCATCGAAATGAAAATAATCCTGCGCCAGATTGCTGATATGAACCAAGCCTTCAACATAAATATCTGCAAGTTCGACAAAAAAACCGAACGAGGTAACTGCTGAAATAATGCCGGGGAATTCCTCGCCGACCTTGTCCATCATATATTCGCATTTGAGCCAGCTGACCACATCGCGCGTGGCTTCATCGGCGCGGCGCTCATGGGCGGAGCATTGCTCGCCCAACACAACCATGTCGGGAACGCCGTAGAAAAAGCTTTCCACCGGTTTGTCCTGCAAACAATGCCTGATGGCGCGATGCACCAGCAAATCGGGATAACGGCGGATCGGCGAGGTAAAATGCGCGTAAGCCTCCAGCGCCAAGCCGAAATGGCCTTTTAATTCGGGACTGTAGACGGCCTGCGACATCGAACGCAGCAATACGGTCTGGATCAAATGCGCGTCAGGTCGGCCTTTAATGGACTCCATCAGGTGCATGTAATCCAGCGGCGTCGGTTTTGCACCGCCGCCCAAGCTCAAGCCCAGTTCGCCAAGAAAGGTTTTCAGGTTAAGCAGTTTGTCGGCACTCGGGCCGTCGTGTATCCGCAGCAGCTTGGGCATTTTTTTATTATTTAAAAAACGCGCCGCCGCCATGTTCGCGGTAATCATGAATTCTTCGATCAATTTGTGCGCGTCGTTACGCACTACCGGCACTATTTTTTCGATTTTACGCTCTGCGCCGAACACAATCCGGGTTTCCTGGGTGTCGAAATCCATCGCGCCGCGTTGCTCGCGGCTCACCCGCATCACCTTATACAGCGCATACAGCTCCTGCAGATGCGGCATCAAAGCCTTATATTTCTTGGCTAAGGCCTTGTCTCCATCGACCAGCATTTTTGCAACTTCGGTATAGGTCAGTCTGGCATGAGAGCTCATCACCGCGTCAAAAAAGCGTGACCGGGTAACTTGGCCTTGCTCATTAATAAACAGTTCGCAGACCATGCACAGCCGATCTACTTGGGGATTAAGCGAGCACAAGCCATTGGACAAAATCTCCGGCAACATCGGTATGACCCGTTCCGGAAAATACACCGAGGTGCTGCGTTTTTGGGCTTCCTTGTCCAATTCCGAATTAATCTGCACATAATGCGAGACATCGGCGATCGCCACCAACAGTTTCCAGCCTTTGGGCGTTTTCTGGCAATAAACGGCATCGTCAAAATCGCGGGCATCTTCGCCATCGATGGTGACTAAGGGAGTTTCCCGCAAATCGACCCGGTTTTCTTTTGCCGATTCAGGCACATCTTTTTTAAGCGGCTTGATTTCTTCCAGCAGTTCGCCAGGCCATTCATTAGGCAGCTCATAGGAACGAATCGCCATTTCGATTTCCATTCCCGGCGCCATATGCTCGCCCATGACCTCGATAATCCGGCCGATAGGCTGGTGAAGCTTGGTCGGTTGCTCGACAATTTCCGCAACGACTATCTGTCCTTGCTTAGCCTTGCCTGCGCCGCCTTTTTGAATCAGGATGGTTTGCGCTATATTTTTATTGTCCGGCACTACATAGATAAAGCCGTCCTCCTTATAGAGGCGGCCTACAACCTGATGAGTATTTCTTTGCAGAATTTCGACAACCGCACCTTCGCGGCGGCCTTTTTTGTCAACCCCGGCAATACGCACCAGCGCACGGTCATTGTGCAGCAAGGGATTCATTTCCCGTGGCGATAAAAACAGGTCGTCCGATCCGTCATCCGGCTTAATAAAGCCGAAACCGTCCGCATGGCCGATAATGCGGCCGGCAATTAAGTCTTCGTTATTAACCAGGCAATATTTTTTGCCCCGATTAAATAATAATTGACCGTCTCTTTCCATGGCCCGTAGACGGCGGCGCAGGGCTTCTAACTGGTCTTCGGCTTCAAGGGAAAACGCTTCGGCGATTTCTTCGCGGCGCAACGGTTTGCCAGCGTGTTCGATCAATTGCAGAATTAATTCGCGGCTGGGAATGGGGTTCTCATATTTCTCAGCTTCGCGCTGAGCATATGGATCTTTTGTTGAGTTAAAATCAACGTCTTTTTTAGACTTCAATGTCATTTAAATAATAAATATTAAAGGGGGATACAACAAACATACATCAAATGGATAGGCTCAGTATATCGATTAGGGGTAAAAGAGAAAAGTTTTTGGTTCTTATGCAAAAAACCATTCCCGGTTGACTCAAGGAAACGTCATCGCGTTCCGCTTGAGGTTGTTTAAATTTTAAGTAAAAATTTTTCGTGTAATTGACAAAACCAAAGGGGGTGGGTATAGTGCGCGCTCACTTTAGCTTTTACAGCTAGCCTCTGCCGAGGTGGTGAAATTGGTAGACACGCCAGCTTCAGGTGCTGGTGGGGGCAACCCCGTGGAGGTTCAAATCCTCTCCTCGGCACCATCAGTAATCACAAAACTCCGCGCTACTCCGCCGCAAGTTTCAGTATAACTGCCCGCATTTTACATGAAAAGCGTCTTTCGATGCCATTATTATGACTGACAATTAAGTCCGTCGCGCTTAAAAAACACTTAAAAAGCAGAATCCAAGTCAGGCTCGATCTTACCTTTTTGCGACTAAAGGCAAAAACACGCTCGCCATGCCGATTTTTCCCGGCAATTGCCGACTCACCGGCAATCCCTTGCCACTTTGCAGTATCGGTTTTCTGTCATGGCGCAAGTGGAAATTAGAGTGAGCAAATTAATAGGCTGATTATTATCTGTTTTTTAAATAGTGGCATGAACTTCGCTTTAGTTATTGCAACGTAATAGTTTCAATCCACGAAGGAAGCGGCCATGGTACGAAAAATCAGCAAACTTAGCGATTATCAGCAATAACACTTTTGAAGCAACGAAAGCTGTTAACCTTCATAATTATGACATCAGCAGCGCCTTGCAGACGACTTTGGAATTTAATGAGCTGATCTCGATTTTCAGCAGCAAAATCGCCAATAAGATTCCGCATAGCGCTTATATTTATATCAATACGGAATTTGGGTTGGAGGCAAAAAGCGGGGTTTTTACACGGCATTCCTGCAACTACGCACTTAAAGTCGAACAGCAACAACTTGGGCGAATTAAAGCTGATGCGCAACCATAGATTCAGCGATGCCGATCTCCAGTTATTGGAAACACTGCTTTGCTGTTTGATTTATCCGTTGAAAAATGCAACCTTGTTTCATCAGGCTTTAAAAATGGCCTATACGGATCCGCTTACGCAAACCCATAACAGGGCTTCGTTTAACGATTCCATTAGCCGGGAAATGAGTCTTGCCGGACGCAATGGCAAACACTTATCGGTCATTTTCTTTGACATCGATCATTTTAAAGCCATCAATGATACCTACGGCCACGATTGCGGCGACATCACCCTGGCCTTTTGCGCAAAATGGATTAAAGAGAGCCTAAGAGACAGCGACATTGTTTTCCGTTACGGCGGCGAAGAGTTCGTGATTTTATTAAGCGGCACCGACGCTCACGGCGCTGCATTGCTGGCAGAACGGATTCGCGCTTCAATTGAGAGTCATACCATAGCCTACGACATGGCAGCTATCAAAGTCACTGCAAGCCTTGGGCGTCAGCACTTTGCGTGCCGACGATACCATAGAGTCTTTTATCAAGCGGGCTGATGAGGCTATGTATGCCGCTAAAAACAGCGGCAGAAACCAAGTGGTTCAGGCCAAATAAATCAACGGCAGCAGGGCCGGAAAATCCCGGCCTGCGCCGTTAACGTTTTCCAGACTTATGGGATTTAGATTCGGGTTTGGCGGTAGCCGCCGGTTTTTCGCCGGCCATGCCCGCAAATTCAAACAGCAATTCCAGCTCCTTATCGGTCAGCTCATAAAACGTACGGGCTTTCAATCTCTCCGGCAATACCACAGGTCCATAGCGCACCCGCATTAAGCGGCTGACAACGACTTCCTGCGACTCCCACAAACGCCTTACCAACCGGTTGCGGCCTTCGGCAACGATAACGTTGTACCATTTATTGGCGCCTTCGCCGCCGAAAAATTTAATCTCGTCAAACTTGGCTATGCCGTCTTCAAGCTCCACGCCCTGTTTGAGTTTTGCCAGGGTCGCCTCTGAAACCTCGCCCAAAATACGCACAGCATATTCACGCTCCACTTGCGTTGACGGGTGCATTAACCGGTTAGCCAGCTCGCCGTTATTGGTAACCAATAATAATCCCGAGGTATTGATGTCCAGGCGGCCAACGGCTATCCAGCGGCTGACAGCCAGTTTCGGCAACTGGGTAAACACCACTGGGCGGCCTTCCGGGTCGCGGCGCGTAACCACTTCGCCGACCGGTTTGTGGTAAAGCAGCACTCGGGTGGGCTGCTCGACAAATTTCTCCCAATGGACAACCCGCTCATTGATCTGCAAATGATCGCCGTCTTTCAATCGGTCGCCCAAGCCGACAGGCTTGCCGTTAATCTTTAAGCGTCCCTCATCAATCCAGCGCTCAATTTCCCGCCGGGAGCCGACACCGCCGCGCGCCAGCACTTTCTGGATACGCTCGCCCTCGGTCGACTGATTAGCGTCAAATCCCCCCTGCCCCCCCTTTGCAAAGAGGGGGATTGCTTAGGAGAATTATTCGGTTGTTGCGCTGAGCCTTGCGATGGTTTCAGTGGCCTGCCCGATAGTTTCGGTGATCTGTTCGGCTGTTTCGCTGAACTGCTCGATGGTTTCGGGGATTTGTTCGGTGGTTTCTTGCTCTTCACTCTTTACCTGCATGGGTTGTTGCGTTACGTCTAACGACGACTCATCTAATGACATGCCGAGATCCTGAATCTCTTGCAATGTCGGCAGTTCGTTTAACGATGTAATATTAAAATAATCCAGAAATTGTTTGGTCGTACCGTATAAAGCCGGTCTGCCCGGCACTTCTTTGTGCGCCACCACCCGAATCCATTCGCGCTCCAAGTAGCGTATGAATGATGCTTGAGCTGACGCCAACGCCGCGAATATCCTCGATTTCGCCGCGCGTCGCCGGTTGGCGATAGGCAATAATGGCCAGCGTTTCCAATAATGCACGGGAATATCTTGGCGGTTTTTCTTCAAACAGCCGAGATACCCAGCGCGACAGTTCCCGCCTGACCTGAAAACGGTAGCCGCTGGCGACCTGTTTTAATTCAACCGGCCTGAACCGGTAATCCTCCTTGATCGACTCAAGGGCGTCCTGCAATGTCCTGTAAGTTCGGCTGCTCGATTTCAGGAAAAACCTGTTGCAGCTGTTTACAGGTCATCGGCCGATTGGCAGCAAATAAAATTGCTTCAACTACACGTTTAATTTCCACGTTAATTTCACGCTGTTCGGTTACGGGAGGCTTGTCCTGAGCATTGTCGAAGGACGAAGGTTCAGCTATCGGTGACGGGGTCGGCGCCGGCAACTCTGACTCGTATTTCGGCAAAGGGTTCTGACTGGATAATATCGATGAGTCGTTCTTTGCTGAGTTCAAGGATGGCCAGAAACGAGACAACGACTCCGTGTCGACCTTCTTTTCGGATAAATAACTGCGAGAAAAGGAGACTATCCGCTCCTTTAAGGTTTTCCAGAATGGTTGACATGCGTTCACGGACAGATAAGGGCTCTTTGGTTATTTGATGGTGACTGAGCTGCTCGACTCTTTTAAGTACATCCTGAAATGCCAACAGCATTTCTTTTAGCTGAACATCCGGCAAGATTTTGTTCACAATTCCTTAGCGCCGAAACATCAATGCCGACTTCAAATATATCACGTTCAACTCTGGGCAACTGATCAATTTCTTCCGCCGCATTTTTAATCAGTTCATACTCCTGCAATCGGCGGATCAACGTTGCCCTCGGGTCTTCCTCGTCTTCTTCGGCGTCAGGCTGCCTGGGCAGCAGCATTCTTGACTTGATTTCCGCCAACAGCGCGGCCATCACCAGGTATTCCGCCGCCAGTTCCAGGTTTAGCACGCCCATAATCTGGATGTAGGCGATGTATTGGTGGGTAATCTGGGCTATCGGTATGTTTACAATATCCAGATTTTGCCTGCGTATCAAATACAGCAATAAGTCCAGCGGCCCTTCAAAAGTGTCCAGCAGCACTTCCAACGCGTCCGGCGGGATATATAGATCGTCCGGCAGTTTGTTAAACGGCGCGCCGTTAACCATGGCAAACGCCGGCGATTCATCCGAAATTTCGGCAGTATCCTGATGCATATCAATAATTGCCGTCATTGATTAATGCCTCTACCTACAACCCGGCAATTGAAAAAAACACTTGCTGTGCAAAATACATAGGATATTCCAAAATCAAATTCAAAACACTCGTGTATAACAACACCAATAAAATAATAAAGCCGAATCGCTCCAGGCGATTATATTGCCACGCCCAATAATTGGGCAAAATGCCCGACAAAATACGGCTGCCGTCCAACGGCGGGATCGGCAATAAATTAATCATTGCCAACACCAGATTGATTGAAATGCCGGCAATCCCGGTATAAATCAGCGGCAATGAGACGGCTTCGGCTTGCGTGCCTATCGTCACACCCAGCCGGGCTATCAAGGCCCAGCCGATAGCCATTAACAAATTGGACACGGGGCCTGCCAGGGCGACAACCGCCATGTCCTGGCGAGGGTTTTTAAAATTCCGCGGATCGACCGGCACTGGTTTTGCCCAGCCGAATATAAAGCCGGTACCGGAAATTAATAACAAGCCGGGAATAATAATGGTTCCGAGCAAATCGATGTGCTTGATCGGGTTTAAAGTTAATCTGCCCAACGCCGAAGCGGTGTTGTCGCCGTATTTTTTTGCTACCCAGCCATGCGCCACTTCATGCGCGGTAATCGCAAAAACTACCGGCAATATCCAGACCACTATACGTTGCAGCAGTGTTAATTCGTCCATCATCTCGTTTAATCCAGCATGGGTGCAAGGCCTTTGCCCTGACGGATAATCTCGGTGCCATTACCGGAAAATTCGATAATAGTCGTTTGTTCGGATTCAATAATGCCGGCATCAATGATCAAATCCAGCTCATGTTCAAGTTTATTCCTGATTTCATAAGGGTCGGTCATTGCCTCATTCTCGCCCGGCAGCATCAACGTGGAGCTGAACAGCGGTTCGCCCAGTTCCTGCACCAGCAATTGGGCGACCGGATGGTTGGGGATGCGGATGCCGACCGTTTTTTTCTTCGGGTGCTGCAAGCGGCGGGGCACTTCGCGCGTCGCCTCCAGAATAAAGGTGAAGGCGCCGGGCGATAAGGCCTTAATCAAGCGGAAAGCATCGTTACCGATTTTGGTGAACATCGAGACTTGGGCCAAATCTTTGCACACCAGGGTGAAATTGTGTTTATCGTCCAGCTGCCTGATGCGGCGGATTTTATCCAGTGCCTGCTTGTCGCCTATATGGCAGGCAATTGCGTAAGATGAATCGGTCGGATAAACAATAACGCCGCCCTTGCGGAGTATTTCCACCGCGCGATGTATCAAGCGCAGCTGCGGACTCTCCGGGTGTATTTCAAAAAATTGAGCCATTTATGGGTGCTGATATAGTGGGATATTAAGCAATTATACCGTACATCTTCATAAGCTTGCAGTTGAAAACCGCGCGGCCGTCAAATCGCAGTCAAAACCTCATACCAATCGGACTTTGCGATCCTGAAAATAATAAACCCAAGCGGCTGATCTTTGATGAGTGACTAACCCCGGCCATATGCTACAATCGCAAAGTTATTTTTCTTATCTTAGGGCACACGCAATGCGGGTTGGACTTTAAAATACGCCGATGTTAACAATACCGGGTTATAAATTAGGCGAACTTATCTATAAAAGCGCTTCTTCCTCGATCTTCAAGGGGAAGCGGGAGTTCGATAGCGCCGCCGTTATTGTAAAAGTGCCCACCTCAAAATACCTGTCCCTGGATGATGTGGAGAAGTTCAAACGGGATTACCAGATAGGTTCGCAGCTTAACGATGCCAATATCATCGAGTATTATGGCTTGGAGGCGACGGATTATGGTCCGGCGATTATTACCGAAGACTTCGATGCAATTCGCTTAAAGGACTATATTGCCGTTGACGGACTGGAGGTGGAAGACTTTTTGGCAATCGCCATCCAGCTGGCTTCAGGCCTTGCCGCGATCCATGCCGGTTCTGTTGTATTCAAGGACATCAAGCCAGGGAACATCGTCATTTCACCCGAGTCCAAGATTGCCAAGTATATTGACTTTGGCATCGCCACTCATCTGGAGCAGGAAACCCAGGAAGCCATCGGCCTGCGCAAACTCAAAGGGACTCTCTCGTATATGTCGCCGGAACAAACCGGGCGAATGAACAGGAGTCTGGATTACAGAACCGACTTTTACTCACTGGGCATTTCTTTTTACGAAATGCTGACGGGCCGCATCCCGTTCGAGGCCGAGGACCCTATAGAGATTATCCATTGTCATCTGGCAAAGCCCGCTATTCCGCCAGCCACGATTAAACCGAAAATCCCGCTTCAGGTGTCCAATATCATCATGAAGCTGCTGGAGAAAAATGCAGAAGATCGTTATCAGAGCGCGACCGGATTACATAAAGACCTTTTGCACTGTCTGAACGAACTGAAAGCAAAAGGCGCTATTTCGTCATTCGGTCTTGGGCGCTCGGATGCCTCCGACCGGTTTCATATTTCGCAAAAACTATACGGACGGAAGCAGGAACTGGACAGATTATTGTTTGTCTTTGAACTGGCCAGCCAGGGTTCCGGGGAAATGCTGCTGGTAACGGGTTATTCCGGTATCGGGAAATCAGTGTTGGTTAATGAACTGCACAAACCGATAACCCGTAGGGGCGGGTATTTTATTTCCGGCAAGTTTGAAAAGCTGGTAAAGGACAAAGCCTACAGCGCCATTGCCCATGCCTTCGAAAAACTGCTCACTCACCTTCTTGGCGAAAGCGATCAGCAAATAGCGCTATGGCGGGAAAAATTATTATCCGCCCTGGGGGCTAATGCTCAGGTCATCATCGACGTGATACCCGGAGTAGAAGCCCTGATCGGCAAGCAACCTGCAGTGCCGGAGCTGGAGCCGGTAGAGTCGCAAAACCGGTTTAACTTGGTGTTTACTACTTTTGTGCGCACCTTTGCCGACGAAGGACATCCTTTGGTTCTGTTTCTCGATGATTTGCAGTGGGCGGATTCGGAAAGTCTCAACCTGATCAGAATCTTGGCGACCGATCAGGAATTAAACTACTTCATGCTGATCGGCTCTTACCGGGATAACGAAACGCAAGGCGCCCATCCTGCGATGCTGTGCATAGCCGAGATAGAAGCAGTGAAGGGCAAGCTGGAACGATTACTGTTAGCGCCGCTGGATATAGCCCATACCAACCAATTAATTGCCGACGCGCTTAATTGTGCATTGGATCGATCGCTACCGTTGGCTATATCCATATTCAAAAAAACCGAAGGCAATCCATTTTTCCTGAAGTTATTCTTGCGCTCGCTCTATGATGAAAAACTGCTGAGCTTTGTCCCGGATAGCGGCTGGCAATGGGATATGGAGAAAATAAGCCAGATGCAGGCCACCGATAATGTGGCCGAACTCATGCTTAGAAAACTGAGCCGGTTTCCCGAGACGGCACGGGAATCGTTAAAGCTGGCCGCTTGCTTTGGCAACCGCTTCACCGCTGAGGATTTGTCGATGGTGTCCGGTAAAAGCAGCCGGCAAGAAGTCACCAATCTCCAGCCTTTCATCAGCGCGGGCATGATACTGCAAGGGAAGAATCATTTCAGGTTTGTCCATGACCGAATTCAGGAAGCCGCCTACACCTTGATATCGGCCAACCATATTGAGGCCTTGCATTTGCAGATAGGGACGCAGATGCTGGCAAAGCGCTCCCCCGAAGAAGCGGATGAAAGAATCTGCGAGATAGTCGATCATTACCGTCGAAGCAAAGCGCTGATAAAGGATCAGGGCAGTCTGACCGCTTTAGCCCATTTAAATCTCAGGGCCGGACAGAAGGCCAAAAAAAATGCGGCGTTCTCTTCATCGCTGAGTTATTTTGCCGAAGCGATAAGCTGTTTGCCCGAGACTGCATGGGAAACCCATTACGAGATCAGTTACCTGTTGCATAAAGAATTGGCCGAGGCCGAATATTTAAACGGCAACTTTAAAACATCCCAACAACTGATTGACACAAGCCTCGCCCAGGCTAGAACCTCCATAGAAAAAGCCGATCTGTATACGTTGCTGATTTATCAAAACACCGTTAAGGCGGAATACCGGAACGGCATAGCTTCTGGGCGTAAAGCCATGGAAATGTTGGGTTTTGATTTGCCGGAACGGGATATAAAAAAAGCGTTGGATGCCGAGTTGGCAGAAGCCAGGATAAATCTGCGCGGGCGGGAGATTGCGTCTTTGCTGGATGCGCCGCAAATGACTTCAGGGCCGCATAAGGCGGCAATGAAAGTATTGATGAACATGCAGCCAACCTGCTATATGGCCGATCCTGAGCTGTATAACCTGATCGCCGTCAGGATGGCGAACATTTCGTTGAAATACGGGCACGTCGCGGAATCGGCCAAGGCTTATGTCACCTACGCCAATATACTCAGCTCGGTTTTGGGACAATACAGGTTGGGCTATGAATTCGGCATTCTGGGCCTGAAAATGAGCGACAGCTACCATGATCCCATTCAAAAATGCCGGGGCATATTCATCACCATTGCTTTTTTGTTTCACTGGAACAAACCCTTTAAAGAGGCGGAGAGTCTTTTTAACGACGGCTACCAGACCGGACTTGAGTGCGGCGATTTCCAGTATGCGGGTTACATCCTGGGCTTTGGCACAGCTAACCTTTTCAGCCAGGGTATCCGGCTCGACATCCTGCAGGAAAAGCTGGAAAAATTCATGGAGTTTGTCCTGAAAGCCAAACACCAGATGCCGATAGATGCGATTCAGGGATACCTGTTGATTATCGCCAATTTGCGCGGCATGACCGATCACCGGAATTGCTTCGATAGCGATGTTATCGGCGAAGCTGATTTTTTGTCCGGGTGCCGTTCCAGAAATGTCATTGTTGCAGGTTGTTATTTTTTAATAGCCAAGGCTCAAGCGCTTTACCTGTACCAACATTATGAACAAGCGCTTGCCTGCATCATGGAGGCGGAAAAAAACCTCTCTTTTATCAGCGGTACCAGCGCGATGGCGGAATATAATTTCTACCAGTCGCTTATTTTTCTGGCCCTGTGCGACCAGGATGATACAGACAATACGGAGCGTCTGCTTAAGGTCGAAAAGTTACAGTTACAGTTGCGGGTGTGGGCCGTGAATTGTGAGGAAAACTTCCTGCATAAATATTTGCTCGTCGATGCGGAACTGGCCAGGGTCGAGGGCCGTGTTATCGACGCCATCAATGGTTATGACGACGCCATAGAATCTGCCAGGATTAACGGCTTTATCCAGCATGAGGCATTGGCTTTTGAACTCGCCGCCAAATTTTGGCTGTCCATCGGTAAAGTCGTGTTTGCCAGACATTACCTGGAAAGCGCACACCAAGGGTATCTCTATTGGGGGGCGCTGGCTAAAGCCAGGATGCTCGAAGAAACCTACCTGGAATTAAAACCCCTCGCATTAAAAGAGCATGGCAGGCACACCAAAGCGGGGCCTTTTGCCATCGGCAAAAAATCGGCAACGCGCTCCGATACCTCTGAAACCCTGGATATGGTGTCCTTGATGAAGGCGTCCAGCGCCATTTCAGGCGAGATGGTGCTGGATACTTTGCTGGGCAAGGTGATGCGGATAGTGATCGAAAATGCAGGCGCGCAACGGGGATTGTTCATGTTGCGGGAAGATGACCGCCTGATGATCGTAACCGAGGCCTCTATCGATAACGAAAAACTGTATAAAATGCAGGCCATTCCGGTGGAGAACGTTATGAACGCCTCCTTGCCTATCATTCGCTACGTTGAAAGAACCCGGCAAAACCTGATGTTATCCGATGCCTGTAATGACGGGCCGTTTATCCATGATCCTTATGTGCTGGCACAAAGACCTAAGTCCATCTTGTGCATACCGGTGATGAACTCCGGCCAATTAATCGGCATACTCTATTTGGAAAATAATATCACGGTGGGCGTTTTTACCCGGCATCACCTGGAAATGCTAACTTTGTTGTCGTCGCAGGCGGCCATATCGATCAATAACGCACGGCTTTACGCCAACCTGGAAGCGACCACGCTAAAGCTGTCCGAGTCCCATGAAAAATTAGCGGAATACAATCAGACGCTGGAGCAGACCGTTGAATTTCGTACCCGCCAGCTTCGCAGCCAAAGCGAGCAGGTCATGTTGCTCAATGAACTTAGCCGTCAATTACAAGCGGTCGAGAATCTGGGGGAGATGCACCGGCAAATAGATCAAGTTATGCCGAAAATGTTCCGGGACACATCGGGCAGTATCTACGTGATGGAAGATGAACAGCTGGGTAAGTGGGAGCATATTGCTTCATGGGGCGGTCTTTTTGCTGATGCGCCTGATGAATCAGGCCCGGGGCTAGCCCAAACCGAAAATACAACGGCGGCCTATAGCGTTCCCCTGGAAATCCAGAACCAGGCTTTCGGGGTTTTGCGTTTGTCGCTGGATAATATGCCGAAAGAAAGCTGGGATGAAGAGTTGCCTAATATGGTGTTGGAGCATATCAGCCTCGCGATGATGAACCTGCATTTACGCAACCAGCTTACTTATATGGCGCATCACGACCCGCTAACCGGCTTGGTCAACAGGCGGCACATGCTTAACTGGCTGAGCGATGAATTAAAACGCTGTAAACGCTATCAGCGCCGGCTTTGCATTATCATGTTCGATGTCGATTATTTTAAGCACTTCAATGATGAATACGGCCATGCCGCAGGCGATGCTGTTCTTACGGCTCTTGGGAAACTGCTGCCGCAGATAGTGCGCGAGGTAGATCTGACATGCCGGTACGGTGGCGAGGAATTTCTGTTGTTGTTGCCGGAAACCGAGTTAAGTCAGGCCATGGTCGCGGCTGAAAATATCAGGGAAAGCGTCGCCGCACTGAAGATCAGTTGCGAGGGCGTGGCGCTCCCGCAAGTCACTTGTTCGATGGGGGTGTCATGCTATCCGGAGCATGCTACCAAAGCAGATGAATTGCTGAAAGCCGCCGATGCAGCGCTTTATAACGCTAAACATGCGGGGCGGAATAAAGTGATGACTGCTGGAAAATAATTTCCCAGCAGTCAAGCTTCTTTGGACGAACATAAGCAGAGTAGGGCGCGCCTTCCATGGCTTGAGCGATTTACCTCTGGCGCGCACGGCACGCCCTACTGTGCTGCTATTTAGCGGTAACAGAAGGACACGGGTTCTGGCCGTTTGCGTTACACCATGCCTGTGCCTCGTTCCAGCTCACCGCAGGCTGCCCCTTATCATTCAGGCCGCCCATATCAATTTCGGCATTGATGCAAATCAAGGCTTGGTTGGTTGGACTGGGATTGGTGGTAAAACTGTTCAGACAGTTCGCCGCCACCGACGCAGGATCTCCATCCGGCTTACCTGTCATGGTTGTCGCAAAACATGAAGTCGCTAAATCCTGCTGCTCCATCGCAACAATACCGATGTTCTGCGGTGGGTTAACCGTACAGTTTTGGTATACGGCGGCGATCGGATGGTTGGCCCCCAGATAAGGCGTCTGTTTGGCAGTGCCTCCCAATTGCAGCGTACCTGCCTGCAGCACATTAACGCTGGGCAGTTTGTATTCCTGTGACAGGAATGAGCGGGCCTCGCTGCCGAACGCAATGATAGGCCGGGTATTTTTAGCGGAAGGGTTCGTAGGCGGATCGCTTAAGAGATTCAGCATCGGGGAAATATAAAGCCCATGCTGACTCGAATCGAAATAGTTCATCGCCATATCGGTGGTCAGACAGGAAGACTCGCCGCTGCCGGGCGCGGCAATCGGGGTAATGTCGACGATGTTTTCGTACAAGCTGACATTGGCCGGAATATTGCCGTTCACGTCGGCAAACAAACGCCGCCATCTGGACAAGGTATTGTTATTCAGATAGTCGTATTGCTGCATCGAAACATAGGGCGGATAGTGCAGCAACATCACCATGTCTTGCGCCACCATCGGCAAGCCCAAAGGCAGGTAAAACGCCCAAGGGGCAGGGCAAGTTTTTGAAGTGGGTATCTGCGGCGTCCAGCATTTGGCCGGATCCTGTTGGCAATCCGTTATCCCCTTCAGCGCTTGGCCCGCGTAGGGTTGGCTGAGCCATTTCGGCTGCATGGACGGATAACTGGCTGCGGCCGCATCCGCAGATTTAAAGCTGACCTTATAAAACTGCCGCTTGTTTTTGGTTTGTAGCGTTACCTTAACAGCACTGGCGTTAATCAGATCGTTTTTCAGCGATTGAGTCAGGTAGCATTGAACGCTGTCTGTTGTCGTGATGCCGGATGCTCCAGACTTAGGCTGGCAGCTTGCATCCGTGCTCGGTGCGATAGTCGGAAAAAGCGAATCGATATAGCTTTTTTCTCCGATGTTATAACTATAAGTCTTCACCTTGCTTGATGCTTTAGCAAGCGATGACTGCGGCGCGGCAACCAATGCCATTGCCGCAGCCACCGAGGCTGCGGCAACAAGCGTTGACGGCAGCCTCGATTTTGAATAATTGCGCATAACTGTTCTCTCTCTTAATTTAAGGTATTTAAGATTATTTTTTTTAGAATTTCAGGTTTTAACTTGAATGTTCGACGATAGACGAACGAAATCAGTATGTCATAGATTGAGGAGGGCGCAAAAAATATCTAACGCTGCCGTTAATCCGACCGGCATGCTCCGCGGCCTCCCGCAAAAAACTTCCGAAGCCTTTTCAATCCTGGGTCATTCGGCATTCCAGTATAATGCAGGTTTTTACGGTTATTTCTTGAGCCATGCCAAAAAACGCATCCTTTCAACGAGCCGCAGACGCACCGCCTTTACCGACAGGTACGGTTAAGTTTATTTTGTACTGCCTGGCCGGTTTTCGGGGCTGGATTATTTTGATGCTGATTCTGGAGACCGGACAGGCGGCAGGCAGTATTCTGGTGCCTTATGCGATCAAAGCCATTATGGACGGCGTGGCTCATATGTCAGGCGCGACGGTGCTGGAGAGTTTACGCGGGCCGTTGTTGCTGTTGGCCGGTTTGAATGTGGCGGAAATCCTGTTTAGCCGGGCGAGCGGCGCGGTGTTGATTATTATCGGGCCGCGCTTGCGCCAGCGCACTACGAAAGCGTTGTACGCCTATTTGCAATATCATGCGCCGCGTTATTTCGGCAGTCATTTTGCCGGCGCTTTGGCCCATCGCATCAGCGAAACGGCGATGAGCGTCAATCACACGGTATGGTCGGTGTTGTGCGATTTTTGGCCCATTCTGGTCACTTTCGCGGTTTCTATCGCTCTGTTATTCAACGTGCATCAGGGTTTGGGCCTGTTGGTCGCAGGCTGGGTGTTAGCGTATGTGAGTCTTTCGTATTGGCTGGCAACGCGCTGTCAGCCTTATGCGCAGAGTTACGCGGCGACTCGCAGCCTGGTGAACGGCAAGATTGTCGATGCGGTGACCAATATTCTGAATGCCAAGTTGTTTGCACGCTTGCATTTCGAACGGAAGTATCTGGACGGTTTTTTGGAAACGGAAGTTCAGGCCGGACGTCGCACCTTTTGGTATATGGAACGGGTGCGCTGGTTCCAGTTTACTGCCGCCGCCACGCTCAAAGTCGGCACGGTTTATTATGCGCTGACCTTGTGGGACAGCGGCTTGATCGGCGTCGGCGATTTCACCATGAGCGTTGGACTGGCCTTGCTGATCATCAACGATGCGCGCAATCTGACCCGGCGCTTTTTGGAGTTTTTCGAATACGTGGGCAATGTCGCCAATGGCGTGGATACCATCGTTCAGCCGCATGAGATTGTCGATGTGCCGGATGCGGTGCCGCTAAAAATAAGCCAGGGCCGGATTGAGTTTCGTAACGTGTGTTTCGGTTATGAGCCTAATCAGCCGGTGTTCGACGGCTTGAATGTCGTCATCGAACCGGGGCAGCGGGTCGGGCTGGTCGGTTTTTCCGGTTCCGGCAAATCGACTTTCGTCAGTCTGATGTTGCGCAATTATCAGCCGCAAAGCGGCCAGATTCTGATCGACGGCATGGATATTCAGCAGGTCTTGCTGGATTCGCTGCATGAGCAGGTGAGCCTGATACCGCAAGATCCCAGCCTGTTTCATCGCAGCCTGAAAGAAAACATCGGTTACGGCCGCTTGGCGGCGGACGATGCAGCCATTCGAGGCTGCGGCGCGTATGGCGCATGCCGACGAGTTTATCAAGGTCATGCCTGAAGGCTATGACTCGTTGGTCGGCGAGCGCGGGGTGAAATTATCCGGCGGCCAGCGCCAGCGCATTGCGATTGCACGGGTGATGTTGAAAGACGCGCCGATTTTGATTCTGGATGAAGCCACGTCCAGCCTGGATTCGGTCACCGAGAAAACCATTCAGGAAAACCTGGATCGCGCGATGGGCCGCAAGACGGTCATTGCCATTGCGCACCGTTTGTCCACGATTGCGCATCTGGACCGGATTCTGGTGTTCGATCAGGGGCGCATCGTCGAAGATGGCGGGCATGATCAGCTGCTTGGCTCAACAAGGTGTTTATTATCGTTTGTGGACGATGCAGGCGGGCGGCTTTCTGCCGGAACAGGCGGACAATGGCTGATGGCATGTTTATTAACAATTAAGCAATGCCTTAGCGAGGTGACTCAGCGTTTACACACAGCAATAATCAGTGACTTAGAGCGACTTTTAAATGAGCCGCTTATGTGTTGAGGTGCGATTGTAAGTCGTTGATATTTTTTGTATTTATGGGGCTGTCGGGTTTTTGTACAATCTAACAAAATATTAATAAAAACCGCAGCTAAGCGATAAATAAAACAATCAATGCACAGGTTTATCCACAGATTTTGTGAATAACTTTTGGACGCATGTTAACAATCTGTTGTTAACAAAGAACGCTTTGATGCTAACAAGGCCGATAGTTCAGAACAATTCAACGGCTTGAGAAAATGATGGTTGAATCCTGCCGATTGCGATCGTTCACGGTCGTCAGTCTGCCCGTAACCGGTTAAGGCGATCAGGATCGCATCATGGGTCTCCGGCAATGCGCGCAGCCGTTTGGCGACCTCATAACCGTCGAGATCGGGGAGGCCAATATCGAGCAGCACAACTTGCGGCCGGAAAGATTGCGCCAGTTCGATAGCTTTCATACCGCAATCGGCTGTTTCGACCTCATGCCCTTCCATTTGCAGCAGCATCGTCAAACTTTCGGCTGCATCGGCATAGTCATCCACGATCAGGATGCGGAATTTGCTCCTTGGTAACACGGGGCGGGTCAGCGAGGGCTTGGTAGAAGAGGATTCGATCAACGATGCGGGTAACCGCAGCGTAAATGTGCTGCCCTGACCGATACCGGCACTCGCAGCAGTGACCGTGCCGCCATGGATTTTGACCAGTTGATGCACCAGGGTGAGCCCAATTCCCAGTCCTCCCTGAGAATGGGCCAGGGAATGGTCTGCTTGAGTAAAGAGATCGAAGATGTGCGGCAGTATATCGGAGGCTATGCCGATCCCGGTATCTTTGATTTCGATGACGGCATCGGAGCCGTCCTGCATTATGCTCAACGTGATTTTACCGCCCTCGCCGGTGTATTTGGCGGCGTTGTTCAGCAAGTTAGACAGCACTTGCTCCAGCCGGACTTGATCTCCCTTGATCCATTGCGGTGCCGTAGACTGTGAAATAGTTAACTCTTGTCCACGCGATTCGATCAGAGGACGACTGGTTTCTACCGCATTATTCACAATGTCGGTAAGCTCGAAGCGTTCAATCTTCAGTCTGATTTTGCCTTGAGTGATGCGAGCCACATCCAGCAGATCATCGAGCAGCCGCGCTATATGAGTCACCTGGCGGTCGATGACATTGCAGCTCCAAGCCAGCTTGGGATTGGCTGCTTCCTGTATTTTCAGTACTTCCACAGCATTGCGGATGGGCGCCAGCGGATTGCGGAGCTCGTGAGCGAGCATTGCCAGAAATTCGTCTTTACGACGGGCTATCAGACGTAACGCCTCCTCGGCGCGCTTGCGTTCGGTAATGTCGGTTGCTACACCCAGCAGTTTGTTGCAACTATTGTCATCGTCGAACAGGGGAGTCTTGACCGTGCTGAACCAGTGCACAGAGCCATCGGTATGGGTGACTTTTTCCTCCATGATTTTGGATTTGCCGGCGTTTATGACATCGAGGTCAAACCGATGAAAGGCCTCTACTTCGTCAGCGTTGGGATTGAAGTTATCGTCGGTCAGCCCGATCAAACTTTCAGGGCTGGTGCCATAGCATCGGGCCAAGGCCTCGTTTCCTAGCAGGTATCGCCCCTCCCTGTCTTTGACAAAAATTACACTGGGTGCCGTATCGATGACTTGTCTGAGGAAAGTCCGTTCATGCCGCAATGCTTCCTGGCTGCTTTTAATATCGGTAATATCTTCAGTCGTACCGAAAGCGCCTAGCAGGGATCCATGCTCGTCAAATTCGAGCTCAGCCAGTTCGCGCACCCATTTGACTTTCCGGTCAACTATAAGACGATGTTCAATATCGTAGGGTTTTCCGGTCAAGGCGTTTTTCCATGTTGCATCGACTCGTTCCCGGTCTGCCGGATGGACAATATCAAGAAATGATTGATACGTTAACGGCGTGCCTTTAGCTATGCCAAAAATCCGGAAATTTTCATCGGACCATTCCAGTACATTATTGCGGATGTCCAGACGCCAACTGCCGATATGAGCGACTGCCTGGGCGCGATTCAGATCCATCTGGCTCTCACGCAAAGCCTCTTCGGCTTGCTTGCGCTCGGTGATGTTCGTGCTCACTGTGCCCAATCCTACTATGTTGTCATTTAAGTCTTTCAGGGCGACGACGTTGTAGATCATCCAAAGCGCTTTCCCCGTTTTGAAATGGCGGAAACGGATTTCAGTCTCGCCACGGCCGTTCTGCAATACCGCAGGGAAGAACTCATCCATAATAAAAGACTGATTCTCAGGAAAAAAGAATTCTTTGACTGGCGTTTTAATACCTTGTTCGAGGCTATCCAGGCCGACGAGATGCAGTCCGGCATCGTTGATAAAAAAAGGTACGCCTTCCGTATCGCACATGCCGATAAATTCGGTACTGCTTTTAGCGAGTAGTTATATATAAGTCTCGCTCCGCCAGCGTTCGATTACGCTCGGCGATTTCCTGTTTAAGCTGTTCCTCTCGTTCGATGACCGTATGTAATGCCCGTTTTTCCTGATCGTGTAGGCGAGCAATGATCAGGTGAATATTGCGCCCATACTAATCAACATCACGATGCGCAGCATTTCGCTGGGGCTGTGCGATATAAAACGAGTTGTACGGCTCGATTAAAAAATAAACGCTTGTTACCGCAGCTCAACATTGTCGTGAAAAGCCCGGCTCTTGACCCCACCATACCAGGCGGCGAAAGCGATTATGACTAAAAAGAGCAATAGAGGGGGAGAGCCTCCGAAGAAAAACTGGAGGTCTTTTAGAATAAACAAAAGTAGCCGCAGTCCCCAGTGTTGAGGATACATAGGCGTTGCTGAAAATATATTTAACGGGAACCTCTAAAAAATAGCTTTTTTTTACCATACCGGTAATGTAGTTTATAACCGACATTTTTTCAAAGTTAAGTTAATAGAGGTTCTCTTAAATTAGAGATTCGGTAAATATGGGGGCAGGTGTTGACGAATATCGGCGACACTCAACATGGTGAGTTCTTTGTCGAGCTCGAAACGAACCAGTTTTTTTATCTGTTCCGGCAGATGGTTGCGCAGTAAGCCGAGAAAAACGGGGCTGGCAACAATCAGCAGTTGTTCAAACCGGTTTGCGTTGTGCGCTTCTTCCAGATGCTGGGCAATGTGGAGCGCAAAAACGTCGGCTTCATGTTTTTTCGGATCGGTAGGTTGCTCAAAAGTATGTCCGCCTGCACCGGCGCTTTTGATCTTTCCCGGCAGGCCGGACGTTATTTCCCGGTCATGTAAACGACCTTCGGTATGAGAAAAGTCCTCGATTTCCTCTAAAGGGGAAGAAGGTGTGTCAGCAGTAAAAATGCGTGCACGAGTGCTATCAGCGACAAGTATCCAGGTTAATTTCATGATTGTTCCCTCTGTGGCGATTTTGTTTAAATAACACGCTCTGCAACACCTATTAATCCCAATAAGCCATAGGTGTTTGTATTGCTTGCTGTCGGATTATAAATATCTACACAAATAGCCTAACGAATCGATTTGCAACCAATATTTTTTAGAAATTCAAATAAAATCAGTTGATTGTAAAAAAGTGTAGATACTTCTGATGTAGGATAGAGAAATCAAGCCATTCAATCAATAAGTAATAATACCTAGTACCACGCTCGGGTAATTGTTTTGTGTTTGTCGTTATGTTGATCACACGAAATCTTGCGGACAGGGTAAAATAGCCCATCCGGCATAACAGTAAAACCGAATTAACTTTCTAATCCCATGCAGCCAGCATTTCGTCCATTTAAGACTCCACACCGAATTTTCCCTGGTGGACGGCATCGTCAAAATCAAGCCCTTGGTCAAGCGTCTGGCCGAGTTGAATATGCCGGCGATTGCGGTCACCGAGCATGCCAATCTGTTCTCGCTGGTCAAGTTTTATAAGGCGGCGTTAGGGCAGGGCATCAAGGCGATAGCCGGTTCCGATGTGCTGGTTTTTAATCCCGAAGATCCCGCTACGCCGTACCGGTTGACCTTGCTGGTCAACAATCACGCCGGTTACATCACGCTGACCGAATTGATCTCAAAAGCCTATCAGGAAGGCCAGCACCAGGGCGTGCCGATGCTCAGGCAGGAGTGGATAGAAGCCAATCATGACGGCCTGATTGCGTTGTCCGGCGCGATGAGCGGGGAGATAGGCAAGGCGCTGTTGGCCGAAAACCATGATGCGGCCAAGCGGCTGGCGGAGTTTTGGGGCGGCTTGTTCGAGCAAAGCTTTTACCTGGAATTGCAACGGGTCGGGAAAGCCGAAGAGGAACGCTATATTGCCGCCGCCGTCGAGCTGGCGGTGGCAACCGGTTTGCCGGTGGTGGCGACCAATGATGTGCGCTTTGTTTATCAGCAGGATTTTGCCGCCCATGAAGTGCGGGTCTGCATCAATCAGGGCAGGGTGCTGGATGATACGCGCCGGCCCAAGGATTACACCGATCAGCAATATTTACGCAGCGTCGAGGAAATGCAGGCGCTGTTTGCCGATATACCGGAGGCCTTGGAAAACACCGTAGAGATTGCCAAACGCTGCAACCTGACGCTGACGCTGGGCAAAAATTTCCTGCCGGATTTTCCGGTGCCCGAAGGCATGAATCTGGGCGAGTTTATGGCCGAGGAGTCCATGAAAGGCCTGGAGGAACGTTTGCAGCATCATCCGGCGGTAGGGAAGGGCACGGATGAGGAAAACCGGCGCGTTTATTACGAGCGCCTGGATTTCGAGTTGAAGATGATCACCCAAATGGGCTTTCCCGGCTATTTCATGATTGTTGCCGACTTTATCCAGTGGGCGAAAAACAATTTGATTCCGGTCGGTCCGGGGCGGGGTTCGGGTGCGGGCTCTTTGGTGGCTTATGCGCTTAAAGATTACCGACCTCGATCCTATCGAATTCGATCTGCTGTTTGAGCGGTTTTTGAATCCGGAGCGGGTTTCGATGCCCGACTTCGACGTGGATTTCTGCATGGATCGCCGCGATGAGGTGATCGATTATGTCGCCCGGCAATTACGGCCGCGATCATGTCGCGCAGATCATCACCTACGGTTCGATGGCGGCGAAAGCGGTGATCCGCGATGTCGGCCGGGTGCTGGGTTTCGGCTACGGTTTTGTCGATCAGATTGTCCAAGCTGGTTCCGTTTGAAATCGGCATGACGCTGACCAAAGCGCTAAGCGACAGTCCGGAACTGAAGCAGCTTTACGACACCGAAGAGGAAGTCAAGGCGCTGATCGATATGGCGCTGTCGCTGGAAGGTACGTCCAGGAACGCCGGAAAACATGCCGGCGGCGTGGTGATTTCGCCGACCAAGTTGACCGATTTTACGCCGCTGTATTGCGACCAGGACGGCAATAACCTGGTTACCCAGTTCGACAAGGATGACGTGGAAGCGGTCGGCCTGGTCAAGTTCGACTTTTTGGGGCTGCGTACGCTGACCATTATCGATTGGGCGTTGCAGGACATTAACGCCAAACAACAAGAAACTGGGCAAGCCGCCGGTCGATATAACCACTATTCCCCGTGATGATCCGGCTTCCTACAAGCTGCTGACCAACGCCCAGACCACCGCCGTGTTCCAGCTCGAATCGCGCGGCATGAAGGAGCTGATCAAAAAGCTCAAACCCGACTGCTTCGACGACATTATCGCGCTGGTGGCGCTGTTCCGTCCGGGGCCTCTGGAATCGGGCATGGTGGACGATTACATCAACGTTAAGCACGGAGCCAAGGCGGAGTACGCGCATCCGCTGCTGGAGCCTATCTTAAAGCCCACCAACGGCGTTATTTTGTATCAGGAACAGGTGATGCAGATCGCCCGGGAAATGGCGCTGTACACGCTGGGCGGCGCGGACATGCTGCGCCGGGCGATGGGTAAGAAAAAACCGGAGGAAATGGCCAAGGAGCGGGATAAATTTACCGCCGGTGCGATAGAAAATCAGGTTGACGAAAGCATCGCCACTTACGTGTTCGATTTGATGGAAAAGTTTGCCGGTTACGGTTTCAATAAATCACATTCTGCCGCTTACGCGCTGGTCGCCTATCAGACCGCTTGGCTGAAAGCCCATTACCAGCCCGAGTTCATGGCCGCGGTGATGTCCGCCGATATGGACAACACCGATAAGGTGGTGATCTTGATTGAAGAATGCAAGCAGATGAAGCTTGAAGTCTGCCCGCCTACGATCAATATCTCAAAATACAAATTTACCGTTAACGATGCAGGCCAGATCGTTTACGGCCTGGGCGCGCTAAAAGGCGTGGGCGAGGCGGCGATTGAAGAAATGCTGATCGAGCGGGAAGCAAACGGTCCGTTTTCCGGCCTGTACGATTTATGCAAGCGGGTGGATTTGCGCAAATTCAACCGGCGGGTGTTGGAGGCGTTGATACGCGCCGGGGCTTTCGACGAATTCGACGATAACCGGGCCGGGCATTTGGCGGAGCTGTCCGACCGCATTAAAAGTCGCCGAGCAGCACGGCAAAAATGCGCAAACAGGCCAGAACGATTTGTTCGGCCTGGCGGTTAATGCCGAAAATATCGATGATGCGCATGCTTATTCCACCGTGGTTGAACCGTGGTCGGAAAATGAACGGCTGGCGGCGGAAAAACTGGTGCTGGGTTTGTTTTTGACTGGTCATCCGATCAACCAATACGAGGCTGAATTAAGGCAGTTTACCCACGGAACCATCGAGTCGCTGCTGGCCAATGTGGAGCGATCCAAAAGCAGGAAGATGGAAGCCAAAACGGCCGGTTTGGTCGTCGAAGTGCGTACCCGTCAGACCAAGAACGGTAAGATCATGGGTTTTGCGACCATTGACGACCGAACCGGCAGGCTCGAAATTGCGGCCTTTGGCGATGTCTACGAAAAATACCGGGGCATTTTTACCCGCGACAGCCTGCTGATTGCCGAAGGGGCGTTGGGCATTGATGACTATTTGGGAACGCTGCGCTTAACGGTGGAAAAACTGTACAGCATGGAGCAGGCCAGGGAGGTTTATGCCAGAAGCATTCAATTGGTGTGGAATACGTCAGGCCATGAAAGTGTAGATCATGGCTTTGTGACGAAGCTGATTGGGGTTTTGGAACCTTTTAAGGGCGGGGACTGTCCTGTGGATGTCAGTTATCTCTCAACGGTTGCCAAAGCAAATCTACGGTTGGGCGACGAGTGGCGCGTTCATCCCACCGATGAACTGGTGGCGCGTTTGAAATCAATGTTGGGGAGCGAGGCCGTAGAGGTTAGGTACCGATAAAAGGTTTGGCTCTGCGGCCTCGGCAGTTGGAAAAATAGAACACGGAAGTACCAAAAGCAGGCGTCTTTAGGCGGTGCGGATTTGACTGACAAACACAGATAAACCGAAGGTATAAGAAATCCGTCTAATCGGTGTTCCGTTATTAAGAAGCCAGCATCTGTTGGGTAGTGTAAACTTTTTCATTTCCGAATTAATTCCTGTATGAGCGGACTTTTAGGTTATATAACGCTGTCGAAAAGGCAAGAGCATCACGACTGGATGCGCAGCAACATCGGCGCTCTTGCCCATCGCGGCCCCGATGCCGAAGGGATTTGGCTTACGCCCGGCCTTGGTGTCGGCTTGGCTCACCGGAGTCTTGCGGTCACCGACATCGCGGAGCAGGGCAAACAACCGATGGCGAGTCCCGATGGCGATGCCGTTCTGATCTTTAACGGCCACATCTACAACTGCATCGAACTCAGCGAGGAACTGCAAAAGCTCGGCGTCACTTTCCGCGGCATGTCGGACAGCGAGGTGCTGCTCCAGGCCTATCGCGTTTGGGGCGAGCAATTCGTTCAGCGGCTGTTCGGCTTTTTCGCCTTCGCCATCTGGAACGAGCGGGAGCGGCGCCTGCTTATCGGCCGCGACCGCCTCGGCGAGAAACCGCTTTACTACACCTGCGATTCCCAAAGCGTGATGTTCGCCTCCGAGCCGCAGGTACTGCCGAAAGCCGGAATCGACCCAACCGCGTTCGCCGACTTCCTGGTTTACGGTTTTGTGCCTTCGCCGAAGACCTTGTGGAGCAACATCCACAAACTCGAACCCGCCCGCCTGCTGTCCGTGGAAATGGGTAGCGACCGGCTGACGACTCGGTGCGACCGGTATTGGCAGCCGCGCATCGGCCAGACGGACCTTCAGACGGACGGGCAAATGCTCGAAGGCCTCGACCATTACTGCCGCGAAGCTGCAGAAAGAACCACCCGCAGCGATGTTTCCGTGGGTTGCCTGCTCAGCGGCGGCGTGGAGGCGAGCGGCATGGTCGGCTTGATCGCCAAGGCCAGTCCCCGCCCGGCTCACACTTACGCAGCCGACTTCGGATCGTCCGGCAAGAATGAACTGTTCTGGTCAAGGAAGATTGCCGAGCACTATCAGACCATCCATCAGGAGATCGAAAGCAGGCTGGACGCCCCCGAGAGCTTTTTTCCGCGCATGAGCCGAATCTACGGCGAGCCTTTCGGTGATATATCCCAAGTCGCCAGCGCCGGCATATTCAAGGCTGTGGCGCATTATTCCAAAGTTATCCTGGTTGGCGATGGGGCGGATGAACTGTTTTGCAGCCACCCGAAGTACAGCCGAACCCAGCGGATGCTGTTGCTGCGCAGCGCATTTCCCCAATGGTTATGGCAGAGAGTCCTGGGCAGCCTGCATAGCCGCCTGAAGCCGGGCGATTTTGCGGAGAGACAGTTGTATTTGGCCCTAGCCTCAAACCGGGAACTGCTGTGCGAACTGTCAGCCATGGCCGTAGGGCCCCGGGAGATTCGTGACCTGCTGACGCCCGATCTTGCCGATTACGACCCGCGCATCCACATCGGCAACAGGCTTCGGGATGTCGAAGAGCTTGCCCCGCTCGATCAGCTCCGCTATCTCGATCTGGTTTTCAAGCTGCCGGAACAGACACTGTTTAAAGTCGATCGCGCGTCGATGGCGGCATCGGTCGAGGCCAGGGCTTTTTATCTCTATCATCCGCTGGTCGAATTCGCGCTGTCGCTGCCCACAGATAGGCTGATCCAACAGGGCGACAAGTCTTTGTTCAAGCGCTATCTTGGGCGTTACCTGCCGGAAGAAAAACCGGCGCGCACTGAGCGAGGATTCGGCTTGGAGCGGGTTAAGTATAAAGCCTGGCTTGATCCGGCCATGCAAAATTACCTGCGCGAGAGGGCAGGAATAAGTTACGAGCCGGTGTTGGCGCGCGGCAATTCAGAACGCGCCAAGCGCCTGTACTTTGGCGCCCGCTCTCTGTACGAATGGCTGGATAGCCAAAAATCAGGGAGGCGGCGGGAGTTCGATTCGTCGTCAGAATCGTAAGGTTGGGACAGTATCCCAGCAGTGGGCGCTTTAGGCGGAGCAATCGGCTGCGTTTACGACACCTGCTTCAACTTGCCCATGCCGTTAGGTTGTTTGACCACTTGCAGCTGGGCTTTAAAGCGTTTTTGGACGCCTTCGACATGGGAAATAACGCCGACGGTTTTGCCGTGGGTATGCAGGCCTTCCAGGGTACTGATGACGGTGTAACAGCGTGTCCGCATCCAGGTTGCCGAAGCCTTCATCGAGAAACAACGAATCCACGGACTTGCCGCTATTGGCCAATTCCGAAAGTCCCAGCGCCAGCGCCAGGCTCACCACAAAACTCTCGCCGCCGGATAAAGTCTTGGGCAGGCGGTGCGCATTGCCTTGATAGGTGTCTTCCACTTCCAGCGCCAAGCCCTGCTCAGCTGGGTGTTTGCCGCAGATAATAGCGGCCACTGACTTTTTCCAGTACGGCATTGGTTTGGGACAATAGCTGATCGGCGACCCGTTTTTGCACCCGGCGACGGAAAGCCATGCCGCTTTCCTCGGCTATTTGGTCTGCCTCGGCCTTGCACTGTCGGGCAATTTCTTCCTGATCCTGCAATTGAGCCAGGACCGCATCGGCCTTTTGCTGGAATTGTTGTTGCTCATTCAGCAGCCGTTCCAGGCGCTGCACTTCCAGCTCGGCTATCGCCAGTTTTTCGGTAACGCTTTTGAGCTGGCATTGCCAGTTGTTCCGGGCTCAATTCGGTTGCAACCTGCGCATTTTCAGTTTCCAATTCGAGGCGGCTTTGTTCCAGTTCTATGGTTTTGGCGTCGATCTCCTGCTCCAGTTCTGCCAGATGCCGTTCCAGTTCCGGTTGGTGTTGCAGCAGTTCCAGCATTTCGGTCAGCTCATGCAGGTCGGTAAATTGTGTTCCTAGTATTTTGGCTTGCAATGCCTGTTTCAACGCATCGAGCTCGGCTTCCTGTGCGGCAATCTGCTGTTCCTTGTCGGCAATCAGTTTTTGCTTTTCAATCAAGGCCAAATGCAGGCCGATGATTTCTTCGCGTTGCAATTGGCTGGTGTAATGTTCAAGTTTTTCATGGCAGGCCGTTATTTCAGCGTGGCAATGGTCGGCTTTTGCCTCCAATGCTTCCAGTTCCTCGGTTAAGTTTTTTTGACGGAAAACATAGCCTTGATAATCCTGACGACGCGCATTCAGCCGGTCGAACAACGCATCTTCCTTGCCTTTGGCGGGCATTTTTTCGCCCAGCAAGGCCAGTTGTGCGAGCACTTTGTCGGCCAGTTGTTGTTCTTCCTGCTGGCAGGTTGCCAATGCGGCGTCGTAATCGATCTCTTCCTTGGGGCGCGCCTGCCATTCGGCTTCCAGCTGCTGCGTGTTTTGCTGCAAGCGTTCAACCGTGGCTTCGCCCTTGGCGATCAAGGCTTTTAGTTGATCGATGCCGGCCTGCTTGTTTCGATAGCTGGCGACCACGCTGGTAACGGTTTTAAATTCGCTGACTTCGGTGTTTAACAGGTGTTTCAGCAAGCGCAATTTGTTGATGTTCAGGTCTTCGCTCGCCGTGTTCAGCCGGTTGCACAAGGTTTGCCATTGGGTTCTGATCTTGATCAGTTCGGTTTGGTTGGCTTGGTTTTTTTCGGCCTGTTTTTGTGTCGCTTTAATCTGCTGCGCCAGCTTGCCGGCAGCTGTCGTTAAGAGTCTTTATTTTCGCCTTTTGATCGGCCAAGGCCTGTTGGGAATTGGCCTCTTTCGGCGGCTGCTTGGCATAGGGATGCTCTAAAGCGCCGCATAAAAAGCAAGGCTCGCCATCGACAAGATGCTGCCGGTCTGGCGCTCATTTTTCTTAGCAACGATTCACGGAAAACAGCGGTTTCCAGCGTGAGTTTAATGTTTTCTTCCCGGCTTATTTCCCGTTTTAACGCGTCAAGCTCAGTTTCCAGTTCATCAATGTCATGGTTCGGCTGCTCCTTATGGCCGAAAGAGGCCGAAAAAAGCCAAAATCGCCTTTGGTCAGTTTTTGGTTCGCCGACGGCCAGATTATAAAGCTCCCGAAAATCCTTAACCCGTTCTTGCTGCTCTTGCCCGAAATCTTCAAGTTCAGCCAGGTTTTTGCCTTGCGCCAGCTCATTCCAGCGCCTTTTCCGCCAGCGGCAACTTGCGTTTTAATTCGGCAATTCTTTTGTTTTCCTGCGCAATGGCGGACTGGTTGTTTTTCAGCGATGACGTGGTATTTTTCGACCATCTGGCGAATGCTTTTTGTTTTTCTTTCAACTCGACCAGTTCGGCCCGGAGGTTTTTTAACTCTGCCTGTTTCGGGAAAGCTCGCCAGCAAAGATTCATCCGCGACATGCTCTTCCAGCCATTTTGACACATTGGCAAGAGTGGACGTTTTTTCATCAATCTGGCTATGCCTAAAGATTGCCATAAGTCGGATTCCGATTGCCGCTGCGCCGTAAGCAGGCCTATCTGGGCTTTGATCTCGGATATGGTTTGTCCTTGTTCCGTAACCGATTTATGGGGCAAGCCGTCCGGAGCCGTCTTATCTGCGCCGATATGGTCTTGTATCTGCTTAAGTTCGCTCCGAAAGTCTGCCAGCGTTGCTTTACCCTGATGAAGTTCGTGATTTTTTTCCTTAATCGCCAGCACATCATCTTTAAACAGCAGTGCGTCCTGAGCCTTAGTCAGCTGATCCAGTTTTTGCTGCTCGCTTGTCTGCCAGTGCTTTGAGTTTGCTGCAGACGTGTTTTCCTGGTCGGCAATCCGGCTTTGCAGGGTTAATACATTTTGCAGCGAGGCTTGCTGCTGCTTCAGGTTGCTTTGTTCTTCCCGCAACTCGGCGGTTTGGTCAATAAAATCGATCAAATCATGTTCGCAGGCTTCCAGCTTTTCCGGGTCCATGATCGGTATGACCGATAAATCCTGTTTTAAATAATCCAGGCGTTGCTGCGCGTCGGCGGCTTTTTCATCGACTTCATTTTTATAGTCCGCATAAATGTCGGTGCTGATGATTTTTTCCAGAATATCCATGCGCTCACTGTCCAGCGCGTTCAGGAAAGCGGCAAAATCGCCCTGCGCCAACATTATCGAGCGGGTGAAGTTACGGAAATTCATCCCGGTGATTTCGGTAATCCGTGCGCATACCTGCTGGGCCGTGGTCGCCAGCACTTCGTCGTCGCTCAAGCGGGTCAATTTCATTTCAGGCGGCGTTAATTCACCCTCAGGATTCGCATCTACGCCGTTGCGCATGCCAGCTGGACCGGTATTTTACCTTGTCCAAGACAAATTCAATTTCCGAAAAACACTCAGCCGTGTGCTTGGTCATCACATGTCCGGCAGGACGGTCGAAACGAAAAGTCTCGCCATACAAGCCCAGCGTAATGGCATCTAAAATACTGGATTTTCCCGATCCGTTAGGGCCGGTAATGGCAAAAACCCCGGTATCTGAAAAAGGCGATTGTTCAAAATCGATCCGGCTCTCGCCTTCCAATGAGTTGATATTTTTAAAATGAATATTAAGTATTTTCATTGGCTGACGACTTTGCTTTGCAACAGCTGGAGATTTTCAAATAAAGCATTATAACGCCGTCTGGCGATTTTTTCCCAACCTATGCGACATGCTGTAATAACCGGCCAATATAATGCTTAAAACAGAGGCATGCTAATTTTGAAAATGGATGAAAGCCAGTTTGTTGAAATCGGAAATGAAATATTCATTTAGCAGGTAAGCGACAAAGCTTAACATGCAGAGTCACGCCCAACGCAAGAACGCCCGCCGACATAACCGCAAACAAGGATGGGTTTGTGCCGGGAGTCTCATATAACATCATTTCCACCACCGGTTCGTCGACTGAGACAGTGGGAAGCCGCCTAAATGTGATTGCCTGAATCATAGTATTCATTCATTTTGGAGCAATCGCCGCTCTATTTGGAATTTGCGCGAAATCATCTCGTCTAACGTCTTCGTCCCATTCTCCATCATTATTCCGGCTGAAATAAAACATCTGCTAAAATGAAACAAGGAGGAAATTTAATGCTGAAAAAAATTTTACGCTGGCTGCTGACCTTGATTTATAAGGTTGAAATCAAAGGGCTGGACAACTACAAAAAAGCCGGAAAACGTGTCCTGATCATATCCAATCACACATCCTTTCTGGATCCGTTACTGCTGGGTGTATTTTTACCCGATGACATCACTTTTGCGATCAATACCCAGATTTCCGAGCGCTGGTGGTTAAAGCCTTTTTTGGGCTTATCCCGCGTATTTCCGATGGATCCGACCCATCCTTTATCGCTGAAGGATTTGATTCATCATTTGCAGCAGGATACCCACACCGTTATTTTCCCGGAAGGCCGCATTACCGTGACCGGCTCGTTGATGAAAATTTACGACGGCACCGGCATGGTCGCCGACAAATCCGAAGCGGCCATATTGCCGGTACGCATTGACGGCGCCGAATACACGCATTTTTCCAGGTTGCGCAATATCGTCCGTTTGCGTTTATTTCCCAAAATCACCATTCAGATTTTGCCTCATACCTACGTTAATCCTCCTCCTGAATTAACATGGCAAAAACCGTCGCAAATACAGCGGACACATTTTGGCGGATATTATGACTGAAATGATGTTTGCGACCAGTCATTACCGGCAGACCATTTTCGCCAGCCTGCTTGAAGCGCGCAAAATACACGGCGGCAAGCATACGGTTGCCAGAGATCTGGAGCGCATCCCGTTATCTTATGACAACTTAATTACCCGCACCATTGCGATCGGCAACGCCTTAAAGAAGATTACGGACGCAGGGGAACATGTCGGGGTTTTTTTGCCCAATTCGACCAAAACCTTGGCGGTTATTCTGGGCTTGCAGCTTTATGGCCGGGTACCGGCCATGTTGAATTTTTCAACCGGTTCGGCCGGTATGATTTCCGCCTGCAACACCGCGCAAGTCAAAACCGTTTTGACTTCCCGCCGCTTTATCGAGCTGGGCAAGTTAACCGAGGAAGCCGACCACTTGGGCGAACAGGTCAAGCTGGTTTATCTGGAAGACTTGGCCGAACGCCTGTCTGCATGGGACAAATTCCAGGCGCTGGTGCAATGCAAAACCGCTAATATCTGGTACAAACACACCCAGTACAGCCCAGACAGTCCGGCGGTGGTTTTGTTTACCTCGGGTTCCGAAGGTACGCCCAAAGGCGTGGTCTTGTCCCATTCCAACATCCTATCCAACCTTAAACAACTGGAAGCCAGGATCAATTTTAATGCGCGGGATGTGGTGCTGAACTTCCTGCCGATGTTTCATTCTTTCGGTTTTACCGTCGGCACGATGCTGCCGATACTGAACGGCATGAGTACTTTCTTTTACCCGACGCCTTTGCATTACGCGGTCATTCCTGAAATCGCCTACGAAACCAGCGCCACGATCATGTTCGGCACCAATACCTTTTTAGCCGGTTATGCCAAAAAAGCCCACGCCTATGATTTTTTCAATATGCGTTACGTGATTGCCGGTGCGGAAAAGTTGCAGGAAACTACCCGGCAGGTTTGGGCGGATAAGTTCGGCATCCGCATACTGGAAGGATACGGCGCGACCGAAACTACGCCTATCACCTCGGTCAATACGCCGATGGATTATAAAGCCGGTACCGTCGGCCGGTTTATGCCGTCGATGGACTACAAGCTGGAACCGGTCGAAGGCATCGAGGATGCCGGCAGGCTGCACCTTAAAGGGCCCAATATCATGCTCGGTTATCTGCTGGCCGACAACCCCGGAAAACTGGTTCCGCCCAAATCGATCTACGGCGATGACTGGTATGACACCGGCGATATTGTGCATGTCGATAATGAAGGCTTCCTCAGTATACGCGGCCGCAGCAAGCGGTTCGCCAAAGTCAGCGGCGAAATGGTTTCGTTGACCGCCGTAGAGCAGATGGCAACCAATGCCTGGCCGGATGCGCATCACGCCGCGATCAGCCTGCCTGATCCAAAAAAAGGCGAGCAGGTTATTTTGCTCACTACCCAGAAAAATGCGACCGTAAATGACTTGGCGGAAACGTCGAAAGGCGTGGCGCATATCCTTTTGCCGAAGAAGATTTTGGTAGTTAATGAAATTCCGGTGATGGCGACCGGTAAAACCAATTACATAGCGGTTACAGAACTGGCAGCTGGAAAAATCAGTAAAGGAAATGGAACACGGATGACGCGGATAAACACTGATTAAAAACGCTTAACAATGTTGCTTCGGCCTTTAAAAATCCGTTTAAATCCGTCTTATCCGCGTCATCCGTGTTCTATATTTTAACTTGGTATCTGCTAAGCATTTACCTGTCACCAAATATTGTATGAACAAACAAATCTACCCGTTACTGATCGCCCAGTTCCTGTCCGCATTTGCCGACAACGCTATTTTGTTCACGGTGATTGCGATGGTGATGCAGTCTACGCAGCTGGCAAGTTGGTACGTTCCGGCCTTGCAAAGCTCGTTTCTGGTCGCCTTCGTTGTGCTTGCGCCGTGGGTGGGCGGGTTTGCCGATAACCATCCCAAATCCAGGGTGCTGATTATCGGCAATCTGATTAAGGCGGCGGGCGCAGGGTTATTGTTGATCAATGTTGAACCACTGATTGCTTATTGCGTGGTCGGCGTGGGCGCGGCCATTTACAGTCCGGCAAAATACGGCATTCTGCCTGAATTGGCGGGACATGAGTTTTTGGTCAAGGCGAACAGCTGGATTGAAGGCTCCACCATTCTGGCTATTTTGCTGGGCATGATGGTCGGTGCCAAGGTGGCGGATTACTCGATAGTTTTGGCGTTGACCGGAACCATCATTATCTTTATGGCCTCGGCTTTAATCACCATGGCGTTGCCTGTCCGCATCCTTAAGCATCAGGTCGTTCCCGGCTTAAGGATCATTGCTTTTGGGCGGGAAATAGGCGCGTTTTTCACCACGCCGCGCTCACGTTTCGCCATTCTGGGCGGTTCCTTGTTTTGGGCCGCTGCGGCAACCTTAAGAGTGATTATCGTGGTTTGGGCGCCGTTGGTGTTGCTATCAAAAAATGCTTCAGAAATCGCGGAACTGACCTTGTTTCTTGCCGTCGGCATCATCGCCGGATCGGCCTTGGTGCCCCGGATGATTCCGCTGGAGCATTTGCGCCGCGCCAGGATACCCGCTTATTTAATGGCCTTATTTATTTTCGGGCTGAGTTTGACAGAGAGTATCTGGCCGGCCCGGTTTACCTTGTTTTTCATCGGCACGATGGGCGGCATGTTTATCGTTCCCGTCAACGCCGCATTGCAGGAATTGGGGCAACAAAGCATCGGCAGCGGCAGCGCGGTGGCTTTGCAGGGATTTTTTCAGAATCTCACCATGCTGCTGGCGGTGGGTTGCTATACCTATGCCGCATCGCAACATGCAGATCCGGTCTTGTCGATGCTGAGTCTGGGCATGCTGGTTTTTATGGCGACATTTCTGGTATCGCTGCATCTGCCGGACAATCAATCTAAATAGTCCCGTTAACCCGCATCGCGCATTAGTGCAGCGGCCTTACCTCTGCTTTCATTGACTTTGCACAGCAAAGCCAGGCCGACGATAAAAAACGCTAAAGTCGACAGCAATGACATCCGGTGATTCCCGTTGCTCCAGTAATTGATCAACCCGTAGCTCAACGGTCCTGCTATGGCCGATAAGCGGTTGACCAATCCCCATAAGCCTAAAAATTCGCCCGCCCGTTCGGTCGGCGAAAACTTGCTGACCAAAGCGCGGCCGACAGCCTGGCTTGCTCCCATCGCCAGACCGATAATGTTTCCGGCTATCCACATAAGCGCAGGCCTGTCGGCAAATAAAGCCACCAGTACGGCAACAATCCAGATCAGCAGGGTAATTGCCAGCGTGGGAATCGACCCCATCCAGTCCTGTAAATGGCCGCAAATAAAAGCGCCAACGGCAGCGGTCACATTAACCACCATAATGAGCACAATCAATGACTGGGTATCGAAGCCCATCACTTCCTGGGCATAAATAGCGGCCAGCACCACCACGGTGCTAACGCCTGACTGGTACACGCCCAGCGTTATCAAAAACCAGAGACAGATCGCGAAAGCGGACGGCTTCTTTAAATGTGCGGGATAATCTCGCATAACCTATTTGTAGATTTGACAGGCTATGATTTAGCGCAACGGGTATTGCCCGCTCACGCAGCCAAAGAAAGGTCGGGGTGGCCGCCAAGGCAAAGATGACGGCTGTGATCAATAACGTCACAGGAACAAAATGGGTTTCCGGCAACCCGTGTTGTTTGGCCCAGGTAATGTAGGCCAGACAAATGGCTAATGTAAAAAGGCCGCCAAAATAACCCAGGCTCCAGCCATAACCGGATATTCTGCCCATATTCTTTTCAGGCACCAGCTCCGGCAAAAATGCGGCGATCAGGTTTTCGCCGCTGGCGAACATAATGGCCGAAAGGGTAACCAGCTCCATTCCCAGCCCTACATCACCGGGACCGACCAGTGCCAGCAAGGCGGTTGATGCTATGCAACCTACCGATGAAATCAGCAGAAAAAATTTCTTGCCGGCTCGATAATCGGCAATCGCACCTATCAGGGGGCCGCTGATCATGACTATAAAATTAGCGATACCGATAGCCAGAGACCACAGCAACGTTGACAAGCCGGGCGCGATACCTTGTGCAGCACCGGCAACCACGCCAACAAAATAGGCGCTGAATATAGTGGTTTGCACTACTGTGGTATAGCCGGAGTTGGCAAAGTCATATAAAGCCCATGCCAGGATTTCCTTACGGCTTGCGGTGCCCATTAATGGGCTGTTTTCATCGGCAGATGATTTTCTCGGGTTGTTATTCATACAGGGAGAACCTCAGCAGGGCTATTGAATATTGTTAATTGAAACACGCGATCCAACCGTGCATAAGAGTATTTTTTGCCTATATCCTTGCTTCCAGGCATCACCCTAGTTTATCGGTTATCGGCAACCAAAGGCAGATGGGCTGCATGCTTATCGTCTTCTGCCAATGCCAGGTTACAGAAACTGGGGAAGTTAAATATTGTCAGAGGATTTCTAAGGTTTTTTTCAAAATCTTGCTATGCTATTGCCGTTGGAAGTTATACTTTTGCTGCAACGCATAAGATAGATCCTGTGTCTGCAATGCTTGTTGGTATTTTGCACCGTTTTTTGTACTGCTACATCTAACTGATAATAAAGGAAATACAAATCGGTTAATTACTAAAAGTACGCTTTGGATTACAATGATAATGTGAGGAGCTGGCTAAATGAAGTTGTTTGAACTTGGAAAAATCACCATGACCCCATCGGCTATTTCGATTATAGCCAGTTTCAAGGTAGCTATTGGCGATTTGTTGGACAGGCATCAAAGAGGCGACTACGGGGAGGTATCCGAGAAGGATTGGCGTGAAAACACGCTTGCGTTACTGCCCGAGACGGTGGAAAGAGTCATGTCTGTTTATAGCGTCGGCAACAAAAAACTATGGATTATTACAGACCCGGACAGAGAGGTAACAACGTTATTAACAGAGGAAGATTTTTAACGATTCGTTTTGCCTGCATCGCCGCATCCATGGATTACGCAGGAGCCGTTACTTCGAGGCGCGGAAGCTTTGCTGGTTGCCAATAGACAGACTGGCGAAGGAAGCGATTGATGCCTCCTTCGACAATCAGGACAGGATTTACTGCGTTTAGCCCCTGCGCTGATTATTGATGAAAGTATGATTCATTTCGTTGGCTAACAGCGTTGAATCTGTGTTTGGGTTTAACGACAACAAAGCGTATTAATAGAGTATAAGACCGAATGCTTGCTTGGTTTAATGATTTACTGTCCGGCACGGGCAATTTTATGCCCCACGGCGCCTGTTATCTCTGGTTGCCGTCAATTCTGTGGCTACATGTCATTAGCGACACTGTCATTGTGCTCGCTTATTATTCCATTCCTTTTGCGCTGCTGTATTTCGTTCATAAACGTACCGATCTAGCCTATCGCTGGGTGTTTGTGCTGTTCGGCGTTTTCATTCTTTTATGCGGCACCACCCATTTAATGAGCATCTGGACAATTTGGCATCCGGATTATTGGCTGGATGGATTGATCAAATTTGCCACCGCGCTCGTTTCGATAGTCACCGCGTTATTAATTTGGCCGCTGATTCCAAAACTGTTGCGGTTACCCAGCCCCCAGGCGCTGCAAACCAGCGAAACCTACCTGCGGGCTATCTTCGACGCAACGCCGGACGCCATGCTGATCAGTGATGAACACGGCATTATTACCATGGTCAACCAGCAGGCCGGCTTCTTGTTGGGTTATCCGGCTAACGATCTGCTCGGGCAATCGATTGAAGTGTTGGTGCCGGAAAAGTTTCGTGCGGCGCATCCTGAATTGCGGGCTCAATTCGCCGCTTTGTCGATAGCTCGGCCTATGGGGGCAGGGCGTGCGGTAAAGGCGTTGCGAAAAGACGGCAGTGAGTTGGATGTGGAAATCAGCTTAAGCCCGATTAAAACAAATCAAGGCTTGTTTTTCGCCAGCGCCTTGCGGGATATTACCGAACGGAATCAAGCCGAAGCAACATTGAGGGCAAGCGAGGAGCGTTTTCGCCGGATGGCCGACAGCTCGCCTATTATGATCTGGATGACTGATGCCGTGGGGGAGCCTATTTTTGCCAATCAATCCTGGCTTGATTTCACCAGCCTTGATCCGGTGCAGACTATGTCGCATGAGGATTGGATCAGCACCATTCATCCCGATGACAGGAAAACCGGCTTCACGGCGTATTATCAAAATACCGCAATTCAAGCCGCTATTACCACGGAATATCGCCTGCGCTGTGCGACTGGAGACTGGCGTTGGATTTTAGATAAAGGTACGCCGCTTTATGATGGAAACGGCGTGTTTACCGGTTACATCGGTTCGGCTATCGATATTACCGAAAGCAAGCAAGCGCAGCAAATGTTGCAAGACAAAGAGCGGATGCTGTCCGAATCCCAGTCGCATCGCCCATGTCGGCAGTTGGTCTGTGGAATTGGCGACCGGTTACATTAGCTGGTCGGACGAAACCTATCGAATTTTTGGCGTTACCCCGCAGACGTTTGAACCCTCCATGACAGCGTTTCTCGACCTGATTCATCCTGAAGATCGTGCGGCAACGAAAATGTGGCTCAGCGACTGCCGATCAGGCAAGGCGTCGCGGGAACTGGATTTCCGTATTAGACTGCCGGATGGCGGCATCCGCTATATTCGCGGCAGCGGCGGACTGCAATACGATGACATGAACAGGCCGCTACGCATGGTGGGTAGTGCACAGGACATCACCGAGCGTAAACAGGCTGAGCAAGTATCGAATAAAATCAAAGCGATGCTTGATATATCCCTGGATGGATTCTGGATTGTTGATTCGCTGGGCAATATAGTGCAAGTGAATGAGGCTTATGCAGAAATAAGCGGTTATTCGATGGATGAATTGGTGAACATGCATATCGGTCAATTGGATGCCATAGAAGGGCCGGAGCAAACAAGAATGCATATGGCAAAAATCATTGAGCAAGGTTACGACCTGTTCGAAACCCGGCACCGCCAGAAAAATGGACACTTAATCGATATTGAAGTATCTGTCGCCTTTTTGCCTGAATTCCAGCAGTTTTGCGCCTTTTGCCGCGACATCACCGAGCGCAAGCGAATAGAGTTAGATCTGCGTATCGCCGCGACTGCCTTCGAATCCCAGGAAGCCATGGTCATCACTGATACGGAAAGTGTCATTTTAAGAATCAACAAAGCCTTTACCGCATCTACCGGTTATACGGAAGATGAAGCGTTGGGGCAGAAAATCAGCATACTTAAATCTGGCCGGCATGATGCCGCATTTTATGCGGCAATGTGGGATAGCCTTTTGAGCGTCGGCGCTTGGCAGGGAGAAATATGGGATCGGCGCAAGAATGGCGAAATTTATCCCAAATGGTTATCCATTACTGCGGTAAAAGGGATCGATGGCGTAGCCACCCATTATGTCGGAACCCATACCGACATCACCGAACGTAAGACTGCCGAGGAGCAAATCATCCAACTGGCTTTCTATGACCCGCTCACCCTGCTGCCCAACCGGCGGCTGTTGCAGGAACGGCTAAAACACGGTATTAACGTGGAGCGGCGTGAAGGCAAGCAACTGGCATTATTGATGCTTGATCTGGATCGTTTTAAAGCGGTTAACGATAGTTTCGGTCACCTGGCAGGCGATGAATTGTTGCAGCAAGTTGCCGCACGCATCACCGCACGATTGCGCGATGTCGACATGATGGCCCGTTTGGGAGGAGATGAGTTTGTTGTATTGCTGGAAGACATCACCCAGCCTGAAGATGCCGCACGGGTGGCTGAAGAAATCATCGCCGATTTGAGCAAGCCCTTTAAGCTGGCCCAAGGCGACGACGTGCGGATTGGCTCCAGTATTGGCATCAGTCTTCACCCCCAACACGGAGACAGCTTTGAAGTATTGCTGGATCATGCCGATGCCGCGCTGTATCAGGCTAAAGATGCCGGACGCGGCTGTTTTGCCTATTATTCCGAAGACCTGACCATCGCAGCCAGGGAGCAGATAGCGATGGAAACGCGGCTGCGCCGTGCGATTGAGCAGCAGGAGCTGCGCGTTTTTTACCAGCCTCAGGTCGATATTGCCGGTGGCGGCATCGTCGGAGCGGAGGCATTGGTACGTTGGCAAGATCCGGTAGAAGGACTGGTTTTGCCGCAACGTTTTATCCCCATTGCCGAAGAAACCGGCCTGATTATCGCGATTGGCGAATGGGTGTTGCGCGAAACCTGCCGGCAAGGCCGCCTTTGGCTGGATGCGGGGTTGCCGCCATTAACGCTAGCGGTTAATGTTTCCCCGCACCAATTCCGCCGTGGCGACATTTGCGCCTTGGTGGCGACCGTGCTGAGCGAGACCGGCTTTCCGCCTCAACAACTGGAACTGGAAATAACCGAAAGCGGATTGATGGAAAACCAGGATAATGCAGCAGCCATTCTTAATAGCCTTCGCGCTCAAGGCGTCCGTCTTGCTATTGATGATTTTGGCACCGGTTATTCATCGCTGGCTTACCTTAAACACTTTCCGCTGGATATGTTAAAGATCGATAAGAGTTTTATTGATGATATTCCGCATTTGCAAGACGACATGGAAATCGCCGCGACTATTATTGCGATGGGGCATATTCTGGGCATTAAGGTCTTGGCCGAAGGCGTGGAAACTGTGGCACAACTGGCATTTTTGCAGGAAAAGGGCTGCGATATGTATCAGGGCTATATCAAAAGTAAACCGGTTCCAGCACTTGAGTTTGTAGAGTTACTGCGCAACCAACAGTATTTGTAGATTGATTGTGACGATTAAAATAAAGTCGCAGCAAGGGAAATAATAATAATGATAAATTCCTACCAACCAGTAGAGGCCGGCCTTGGGCCTGCCCAAGGCAACCACAAGGGCTTGTCCCTGCTAAAGCAACTTGGCGTAGCCGTATTCTATGCGCTGATCGGTTTAATTGTGCTGGCTTATTGCTCAGACAACGGCGTTATCAGTGTCATCTGGTTGCCGGCCGGTCTGGCGGTGGCAGTTTTGCTGCTGTGGGGAAACAGGTATGCCTGCGGAATATTCCTTGGAGCGCTCTTGGCCAATGTAGTATCAACCAATTCCTCTTGGGCGGCCGCAGTCATTGCCACGGGCAATACGCTGGAGGCGATTTTGGCCGTTTGGCTGCTGAGGCGCAGCGGCGATTTCAATCCATCAGCTTTATTATCCACGCGCAACTACTTGCAGCTGCTGTTTGCCGGCGGTATGGCCGGCATTGTTGCCGCACTGTTTGGCGTCGCAGCCTTGGTTTTTTCCGGATTCCTGGCTAGAGAAAGTTTTTTCCTTAACCTGGCTTATTGGTGGATGGGGGATACGCTGGGCATTGCCCTGATTACCCCGCTGCTCCTGATTTGGCGGCGAGCACCGGACGGCTTGCTTAAACCGAAGCGGTTGGCCGAGTTCGTGATGTTGTTTGGCTTGGCCTTTTTGGTTTGTCAGGTCGTTTTTATGGGCTGGATGAGCGACTCAGTAGGTGACGTCGCCAAGGGCTACTGGATGTTCCTGATCATTACCTGGGTTGCGGTGCGTTTGGAGGCTCACGGCGTAGTGGTCATACTGGTTATGGTAGCCGTCATGGGACTGCTTGGCGCGCAGCAGGGAACCGGGTTTTTCGCAGATGACATCGCCAGAACCTATTTGGCCAGTTATTGGTCTTTTATGGTGATACTGTCCGTGACAGGCATGACGCTGGCGACCTATTTCGTCGCCCGTAGGCGGGCTGAACAGACGTTGACAGCCAGTGAAGGATACCAGCTCGCTATCTTTAATGCGACGCCGGATGCGATGCTGATCAGCGACATGCGCGGCGTCATTACCCAGACCAATCAGCAAGCCGAGTTACTGCTGGGTTATGGGATTGGAGAGCTAGTCGGCCAGTCGATTGAGATTTTGGTGCCGGAAGGCTTTCGCGCAAAGCATCCCGAGAAACATGCCAAATTTGTCGCCGATCCCGTTACCAGGCCGTTAAGAACAGGGCGAACATTACAGGCGCGGCGAAAAGACGGCAGTACTTTTGACGTGGACATCAGCGTAAGCCCGATTAAAACGGAACAAGGCATGTTTTTCGCCAGCGCCTTACGGGATGTCACGCTAAGCAAACAAGCGGAAGCGCATCTTCGTGTTGCCGCCATCGCGTTCGAGTCCAATGAACCGATGGTCATTACCGATGCAGAAAATACTATTCTGCAAGTTAACCGGGCTTTTACCGAATCCACCGGCTACACCAAAGAAGAGGCCGTTGGGCAGAAGATCAATCTGCTCAAATCCGGGCGTCATGATGCGGCTTTTTATCAAGAGATGTGGAACGGCATAGAGCGCGACGGTACCTGGCAGGGGGAAATTTGGGATCGGCGCAAGAATGGAGAAATTTATCCGAAGTGGTTGATCATTTCAGTGGTGAAAGGGGATGACGGTGCGGTTACCCATTATGTCGGCACCCATATCGACATCACCGAGCGCAAGGCGGCTGAAGAGCAGATCAAGCAGCTGGCCTTCTTTGATCCGCTGACCCAATTGCCCAATCGCCGATTGTTGCAGGAACGGCTAAAACACGGCATTGATGTTGAACGACGCGACGGCAAACAGTTAGCATTGCTGATGCTCGACTTGGATCGGTTCAAGGCGGTCAATGACAGTCTGGGACATCTCGCGGGGGACGAATTGTTGCTGCAAGTTGCGGCAAGAATTACCACCCGCTTGCGCGATGTAGACATGGTGGCCCGTTTGGGCGGCGATGAGTTTATCGTGTTGCTGGAAGACATCACCCATCCTGAAGATGCCGCACGGGTGGCCGAAAACATCATCGCCGACTTAAGCAAAGTTTTTTGCGTGGTCCCGGGTGAGGAAGTGCAGATCGGTGCCAGTATTGGCATTAGCCTGTATCCGCAGCACGGCGACAGTCCTGCGCTACTGATGGATCATGCGGATGCCGCGCTGTACCAGGCTAAAGATGCCGGACGCGGCTGTTTTGCCTATTTTTCAGAAGACTTGACGTTCGCGGCTCGCGAGCGCATCGCGTTGGAGTCGCGTTTGCGCCGGGCGATCGATCAACAGGAACTGCGCGTTTTTTACCAGCCGCAGGTGGATATTGTCACCGGCCGTATCGTCGGCGCCGAGGCGCTGGTACGCTGGTTAGACCCGACCGAAGGGCTTATTCCGCCGGTCCGGTTTATCCCCATTGCGGAAGAAACCGGCTTGATTATTGCGATCGGCGAATGGGTGCTGCGGGAAACCTGTCGGCAAGGCCGCCAATGGCTGGATGAAGGATTGCCGCCGCTTACCCTGGCGGTCAATGTGTCGCCGCACCAATTTCGCCGCAGCGATATTTGCGCCTTGGTTGCCGGGGTATTAACTGAAACCGGTTTTCCGCCTATGCAGCTGGAGCTGGAAATAACCGAAAGCGGGTTAATGGATAATCAGGCCAATGCGACAAAAATTCTCAACGGTTTACGCGACCAAGGCGTGCGGCTGGCCATTGACGATTTCGGCACCGGTTATTCATCGCTGGCTTATCTTAAACACTTCCCGCTGGATCTGTTAAAAATCGATAAGAGTTTTATCGACGATATCCCCATTTCATCAAGACGACATGGAAATCGCCGCCACCATTATCGCCATGGGGCATATTCTGGGCTTTAAAGTCTTGGCCGAAGGCGTGGAAACGCCTGAGCAGCTGGCATTTTTGCAGGAAAAGGGCTGTGATATGTATCAGGGCTATATTAAAAGCCGCCCGGTAGCGGCGGAAGAATTTGCCGGGTTATTGCGCGAGCAACAGCGTGCGGTTGATTAATTATCTTGTCCATGAAAAACATACGGAGCCGCGACTTTAGTCGCGCATGAGATTTAATGTATAGGCGGTGATGATAACCACCGCGACTGAAGTCGCGGCTCCAAATTCCCCAATATTTATCCCTTAGACAATGTAAAGCTGAAGACGCTGCCTTGGCCGACAGTGCTTTTCACCGAGATACTTCCCCCCAGTCCGTAGGCCGGAATAAGGCGGTTTGAACGACAGCGAGAACTGACGTTTCCGGCAACCCGGCAAGCCGGAAAAGCTTCCGCTCCTGCTCACGCCCCTTACCTACATCCATGTAGGCAACGCCACCTAGCGCTATGCGCTTGGATGGTCTTATTCCGGCCTACGCTGTCCATTGTCTTTCGTGGACGAATGCAGCTTTATCCCTTAGGCAATGTAAAGCTGAACACGCTGCCTTGACCGACGGTGCTTTTCACTGAAAGGGTGCCGCCCAGCCGTTTGACCGCTGATTTGACGTAATTGAGCCCTACGCCTTCGCCTTCTACGGCATGATTGCTGCCGCGGCGGAACATCTCAAAAATCTTGGTTTGATCTTTTTCTGAAATGCCCAAGCCATTATCCCTGACAAAAAACCGGAAGTGATCGCTCTGATCGTTAGCCCATATCTCAATTCTGCCGGGACGTTTGGGGTCTAGATATTTGACCGCATTCGACAATAAATTGGCAAATATCTGCGCCAGCAAATAAGGGTCTGCCTGAACGTGCGGCAAGGGTTGAACCTGAAACTCGGCTTTGGCCTGGTCGCTCTGATATCTGATGGCTTCAAGGTTATCGTCTACCAGACGTTGCGTGTCGACCGTGCTGATATTCAATTCCTGCCGCCCCAGGCGGGAAATCTTTAAAATCCCGGCCAGCAATTGGTTCATTTTGGCGACGCCGCCGGTAATAAACCGTGTCGAGGTCGGAATATCGTCGTTTAATATTTCCAGCAATGCGGCTTTTCTCTGTTCAGGGATAAGCTCCATCACGGTATCCATATCTTTGCGCAAGTCTTTAAGGCTCAAGCCTAGTTCGTTAACAAAGCCTTGCACGTTAATCATCGGTGCACGTAAATCATGCGAAACAATATAAGAGAAATCCTTGAGTTCTTCATTGGATTCGCGCAGCTGTTGTACCGTCTCGCTCAAGCTTCGGGTGCGCTGCGCTACCAGATTTTTCAATTCCCGGCTGTGCGCATTGATCGTTTCATCGCGCAGCTGGATTTGCTCAAGCATCGCATTAAAACTTTCGGTTAATTGGCCGACTTCATCGTCCGCATATTTTTTTGCGCGCAGGGCATAATTCTTATCATGGCTGATGACTGTTGCAATATCGGCCAAATGGCGGATAGGGCGTGTGAGCTTGGTTCCCAAGCGGTGAGCTGCGAAAAACGCCAGCAGGCAAACAATCGGCAAAACGCCGGCAAATATGGCCAGCAATCTGTTCAGTTCTTTATATAAACGGGATAAATCCGTTTGCAGGTAGAGCCGGCCCAATGTCTCGTTATCCATTTCCACAGGCGTACACAAGATAACCTGCTGCCGGGTAAAAACAGCCTCGCCGCAAGGCTCCTGGCCAACATTATGCTGTGCAAAAGATGGTCCGGTATTTTTATGGGCCGCGAACATCGCAAAGGGAGTGTCGGCGTTATTAAGATACAATTCTGCCGCTAAAAGATCGGGTTGGGTTTTTAGCGCTTGCAGTATTTTTTGTGCGGCCGGATTGTCATCAAACAACATCGCAGGCGCGACGGCAAAGCCGCTAACATCGGCGAGGCTATGCAGTTCATGGGCGATAGCGACACGGGAGGAGTAAAACTGATTGACTACCAGTACGATGCTGCTGACAGTCAGGACCGCTATCGCCGTTACGGTAATGATGAAGGTCAGCTTATGCGCAATGGAATTGTTTCGAAAGAGCTTCATTGCTTAGGCCTGTTGTTGTCATCATAAACAGCCAGCGCCAAGCTGAGTAGCCGGGAGCTGATCACTAATCCGGCTTCTTTCGCGGCCAGCAAATTAATTGCAAAACGGATTTTCTCCTCTGTTTTTACCAGCTCGATAGCGCCGCCGGCTTGAGTAAATCCATCCATATCGCTGACCGTTAGCGCATGCTGTTGTTCTGCAATGTTAAGCAGTTGCGCCACTTTGCTACGCTCAGACGCAGCAATGAAGGCAATATGACAGTTTTTTAAATCGTCGGACTTATTCAACAGCTTGGTGACTAAGGGTTTGTCTTGAGCGGTGCGGCCATCGATAGCTTTCAATGCGGAAAACCCCAACGGGGATTCGCCTAAAATACACAGGTTTATAGAATCATTGATTTTGCCGGGCGGCCATTCTACAAACTTGGCAAAGTTATACACGAATGCGGCCTTGACCTCATCTTCGTGTATATCCTTGTCGTCAGCGTTTGCACTGCCGGTTATTGCAGCCCATAGTGCGAACAGCGCTATAGCGAATTTTAATGCCATTGTGACTATTGAGCAGCCGAAAGAATGGAACGCTGATGACGCAGATGATTATGATTGAATAAGATTTTTTTGAATGATCCTATAGAAATCAGTTGATCGCCGTTTTTAGGATTATCAGTGTTTATCATATTTATCTGCGTCATCTGCGTTCCATTTACCAAGTCACAACCGCTTTGCCGTATACGCTGCGCGGTATTTGACTGGCTACCAGATCGGTAGCCACGAACTCGGGATGTCTGTCATCCAGCAGGTTTTGCCCGGCCACGCTTAGTTCCAGGGCTTTCAGCGGCCGCCAGCCCAGCCTTAAATCCAGGCGCGTGTAGTTAGCCACTTTGATGGCTGTATTATTGATGTTATCGGCATAATACACATTGGTATCAAACTCGATATTGTGCGGCAGGCTCAGCTGCGAGCGTATGGAATACTGGTTTTGCGGGCTGCTGCCTTCATTTCTTACGGTATCGGCGTTGCTTGTAGTTCGAGTATCGACAGTCAGCCAAGTATAGCCGGGTTGCAGCCGCCAGCTGTCGGTCACCTTCCAGTTTGCATATAATTCGGTGCCGTAGGATTCGGCTTCTGCGCCATTAGCAAGTACGGACAGGTTCTGCGTCAAGCCGGGAGACCGGATGACCATCGGATAGGTGGAAAGCAGATTGTTGTAAATATTGTAAAACGTCGCCACATCAACAGAGAAATTTTGCGACATTTGCCCGCGATAGCCCCATTCGAATGCCGTCACTTCTTCCGTTTTAACGCCGGAATTGCCGACCATAGCCCCCACTTGTGCGTTGGGTAAAATGGGGGGCCTTGCCGGAATTCGGTATAAGTCTACCCTGAAGTCCTGCAACCCCCGTGTGGGCGTATGCACGGCGCGCGACACGCTGGTCCAGGTGCTGTGGTTTTCGTTGAGCTTCCATAATAGCCGAGCGCTGGGCTGATATTCAAAACCGGAATAATCGTTATGCTCGATCTTGCTGCCTACGGTCAGCCGCAGATTGTCGGTAATGCTGAACTGATCCTGTAAGAATGCGCTGAACAGCTGGGTCGACCGGCTGTCTGGGCTAAAGGATGCGCCGTTGAAGTCGTTCATCTTGTCGGATACCAAGCGGTAATCGAGCCCCCAGGTCACGGCATTGAGTTGCCCGGCTTGCAAATTGTGCTGGAACTCCATGTCAAACGTATCGACAAGTTGGTTTATATAATAGCCGCGCCGTTCCTCGGTTGAATAAAAGCTTTGCAAATACCATTCGCCGCTTTCGTTTTTGTGGGTTAATTTCGCAAGCGCATTGGCGCTTCTGCGCGACATCGAGGTATCAGTAACCGTGGGTAAACCGACGGTTTCATCGCCTTGCATTTCCAGGATGTCGCCGCTAAACGACAGTTCGTCTTTCCCGGTAAGGTTGTAATCGGCTCGGAAGCCGCCTTGGCCGGTATCCCATTGGTCATGCGCGTTCTGATCGTTGCGATTGAGATAGTCGATATTGTGCCTGCCTTTGGCATAAACGCGGTAAGTGCCGTCCTTGCCCAGATCGTCGCCATAGCGGACTGAGCCGCCATCCTGGTAATTGCCGCCCTGCACGGATACTAATCCGCCCTGGGTTTTTTTGCTGTGTTTGGTGCGGATATTGATGACGCCGTTGACGGCATTGGCTCCCCATACCGTGCCGCCGGGGCCGCGGATGACTTCGATGCGGTCAATGTCTTCCAAAACCGCATCCTGCGCACTCCAATAGGTGCCGGAAAATAACGGCGAATAGACGGTGCGCCCATCAACCATCACCAGCAGCTTGGTGGAAAACCGGTCATTAAAACCGCGTATGGAAATAGCCCAGGCATGGGCGTTTATTTGCGCTACCTGCACGCCCGGTGCCATGCGCAAAGCCTCAGGAATATTGGTTGCCCCTGAGCGGCGAATGTCTTCCTGGGAAATCACAAAAGCCGCTGCCGCGGTATCCGCCATGGCCTGTTCTTTTTTTGCGGCCGAATAGATTTTGACATCCATCAGCTCTTCCAGGCTAAGATCGGCTACCTCAGCCTTTGGGGCCGCCTGGACTGAAACCATGCCCAGACTCGTAGTCATGGCAGTTAAAATCAGGGTGCTTTTTATTGTTGTTTTTGTCATCACGCCATCTTGTAAAAATATTAGTCAACTCTTTTTTTGTTATGTACGTGCCTGACATCACTCAATCAAACAAGAAGCCTTTTTGCAAAAGCGTCAACAAGTCTGCTGCCGGAACCGGGCGGCTGCACAAGAATCCCTGTCCAAAGTCGCAGCCCAGCTGTTTCAAATATTCCCGCTGTTCTACGGTCTCTATACCTTCGGCAATCACTTGGCAATCCATGCTATGGGCCATCGAAATGATGGCTTCAATGACATTGCACAATCCTCCCTGGCCTATTTGACTGACAAAGCTCCGATCTATTTTAATAAAATTGAGCGGCATGCCGCTTATTCTGGACAGCGAAGAAAAGCCGGTTCCAAAATCGTCCAGGGAAATTTCGATGCCGGATGACTGCACATGACTTAATGCTTCCATCAGTTTGAGCGTGTCGCCCATCAGCGCGGTCTCGGTAATTTCAAGCTTGATCCGGTGCGGCGCAATAGCATGCTCGGATAAAACCCGATGCATCTGAGCCAGCCAATCATCCAATCGGCGAAATTGGGTCGGCGACAGATTGATGGCGACTGAAATCTCATTAAATGCTCGATCATCCCAGGCTTTAATCTGTTTAACGACCTCGGTGACAACAAACAGGCTCAGCTCATGTATAAAGCCGCTTTCTTCGGCGACCGGAATGAACTCGTCCGGCATGACCATGCCCCATTCAGGATGCTGCCAACGCGACAAGGCTTCTACGCCCGTGATTTTTCCGTCGCTCAAGCGCCAAACCGGTTGGAAGAATACGGTAAACTCGCCCTTTTCCAGGCTGTCTTTAAAGGCGCTTTTAAACTGTTGGCGTTTGCCCGCCTCGCGGTTCATTTCAGCGGTAAAAAATTCAAACCCATTTCTGCCGGTTTCCTTAACCCGGTACATGGCGGCATCCGCATGCCTGATCAGCGATTCGTCGTCCGTTCCATCGGCAGGATATATTGCAATGCCGATACTGGCGGAAATGGCCGCATCAATGCCGCCGGCCAGGGAAAATGGTTGTTCCAATAATTCCAACATGGCCCTGACAATATTCTCTATGTCATAGGTTGAACTTAAGTTATTAAGAATCACGGTAAACTCGTCGCCGCCCAAACGCGCCAGCGTATCGGTCTCGCGGATGCATTCATTCAGCCGCTTTGCTACTTGCATAAGCAGTCTGTCTCCAGCCTCATGCCCGGCGCTGTCGTTAACTTCCTTAAAACGGTCGAGATCTATAAACAATAACGCCAGCTGGGTGTTGTTTCGCTTGGCCGAAGCTACCGCGGAGTGTAATCTGTCTTGAAACAACTGACGATTGGGCAGCTCTGTCAGCGAATCGTAGTTGGCTTGATAATAAATCTTTTCTTCCGCCTGCTTTTTTTCAGTCACATCGCCAAAGATTGCGATGTGTCGCTTAATGCTGCCGACTTCGTCATGAACATAGGAAATCGATGTCGACTGGGCGTACATCTGTCCGTCTTTGTGCCGGTTCCAAAGCTCGCCTTCCCAATGTCCATGCTTATTTAAAGACCGCCATAAGGCACTATAAAAGCCGGTATCCTGGAGTCCTGAGCTGAGTATGCGCGGGTTTTGCCCTTTAACGTCATCGAAGCTGTAGCCGGTAATTTTTGTGAATGCCGGGTTTACAACTTCGATGCAATTCTGGGCATCGGTAATCATAATCCCTTCATGGATAGAATCGAATACCAGCTCCGCCAGACGTTGTTTTTCCATGGCTTGTTTTGATTCGGTAATATCGATCAGAAAACCGCGTAATATGCAGCAGCTTCCGGAATCCATTTCGACGACTGAAACAAGCTGTCTAAGCCAAAGCTCGCTGCCGTCTTTTTTTAGCAGCCGAAATTCGAGTCCTTCCTCTTCCTGACTGTGCGCCCTCGAAGAACAAAATGCGCTAACTTTGGCGTAATCTTCAGGATGCAAGCGGGCTTGCCAAAAACCGTCCGACGTCCATTCTTCCAGGCTGTGTCCGGTCAGTTTTTCCGCTTGGGCTGAAACATAGCTGAACCGCCCGGCATCGGGCAAGTATTCCCAGGCGACGACATGGGTATGATCGATCAATGACCGGTAGAAGGCTTCGCTTTTGCTTTTTTCCAGTTCAGCCGCTTCTTTTTCTGCGATTAACCGCTGCTTGAGCAATACCTTGCCCAGCGTCGTCGGCAGTAACTCTAAATAAGCGCCTTCGGAATCTTTGAGGACAAAATCTTCCGCACCTTGCTTAATGGCATCGACTACCATTTGCATGTCATCAATGCCGGAAATCATGATGCAGACAGCCTTGGCTTGCAATGCCTGAATAGCCTTTAGTACCTCCAGGCCATTCATGTCCGGCAGATAAAAGTCGATCAGTACCGCATCAAAATTCTGATCGCCCATCAGCATTACGCCCTGATGGCCTGATTCGGTATGTGCAACATGATAGCCCTCGCGCTTGAGCTTTATGCGCACTAACTCTGCAAGACCGAGGTCATCTTCTATATATAAAATGTTGCTAGAAGGCATATCAGACATATCAAGAAATAGGGAGGCGGGTCATTTAATGGAGGGGATAGCAACAAGCCCAATTATCATCCCTAATTCGCGCATGACTTCGGAAAACTGATCAACCTCGACAGGCTTGGGTACATACAGATTGCATCCTAGGCTGTAACATTCGTCTATTTCGTGTTGATCGTCGGTGGAGGTTAACATGATGACCGGGATTTCACGCAGTTTAGTGTCTTGTTTAAGAATCCGCAATAATTCCACGCCGTTCATGACCGGCATATTGATATCCAGCAGTATTAGAGGGGCTTGATCAATAGGATGGTCTGCAAAATCGCCCTGACTTTTAAGATAGTCCAGGGCTTGCTGTCCGTTTTCAAAGGCTTTGATCGGGTTTTCAAGGCCGCCACGGCGCAAATTCTTCTCGATTAGTTTCGCGTGGCCGGGATCGTCTTCTACGATTATGATGGTTACAAACTGACTTTCAAACACGTTATAACCCCGAAAATGGGTGATTATATCAAAGCAATATCTATACGTACTAACACTTACATTTTAGCGGCTTGGTTAACCTCACGGCTGCCGAAGTATAGCGTCTATAATGCGCGGTAATAGCATTGATTTTTGCAAAGTAGCTAATCTACCCAGCCGCGTATAAAGCTTTCCGTCAGCAATATAACCGCATTCTCTGCATCGTTGATAGCCTCCTCATCCGGCTTGCTGTTCAGGGACAGGGTGCAAATGCCGTGCACACCGCTCCACAGCGCCCGCGCCGCCTGTGTGCACTGTTGCTCTGATCTGTCCGGCGCAAGTTGTGTAAACTGCGCTTCCACTAGGTTAAAAACCCCGTTGATTTTCTGCCGATACCATTCCGGTATCTCGGCATCCGGCATGTAAATCAGCGTCCAGCGGTTAAAGTTTTGGACGGCAAAGTGTAGATAAGCCTTGGCCAGTTCCGCTAACTGTTGTTCCGGGAGATTATCAGGCACTTGTTGTAATTGGCCGGTCAGTTCATCCACGGTATTCGCCTTAATGTGCATGACCAAGTCGGCCATGTTGGCAAACACCATATAAACGCTGCCGACGGTATAACCGATGTCCATTGCAATCTTGCGTACGGTTAACGCTGAATAGCCGTTATTGATGATGATAGTTTCTGCCGCATCCAGCACCATTTCCCGGATTTCTTCCAGACTGTGTTTGTTTCGTCTTGCCATGTGGTGTGTTTTTAGGTGAATTTCAGGTAAGTACTCAGCGATCAGAAAATGGAATGCAGGTAGCGCGGATTAGGCTGATCCGGATGACAAGAATGCGATAGAAGAAAGCTCCTTACTTTTGATAGCCGATATTAAACGCTAAAACTTAAAAGTAAAGATCTGTTCCCGTCCGCTCGCAGAAAATATCATGCAGTTAGCGAGTGACTAAAAGCGCCGCCGGTAAATATCGCCCAGTATTTCTATGGCGAACAGGGATATCTGATCGGGAATATAACGCTTCCTGTCAGCGCATAAAGAAACCCTAATTCCAACTTATTGCAATTCATTAAAGGTACCTGCCTTTAATTCGAATAGGCTTACACAAAGTTCAGCTTTGGCTGGCATACATGGGTGATTTTTTGAGCCACAATGAGGTCGTCGCTTAAAGATAAATCAATGGAGTCATGGAACACGTGTCGCTGATTTTAATTAGCCAGTTTTAATCAATAATCAATTTAATCTGATCCATTGATGCTTATCTGATGTATCCCCATTTAGTTGGTGCTCGGAATAGAATAAGTCAAGAGTAAAGGTAGATAAGGATGATAAAAGATTACAGTTTTCTTCTTAAGAAAAGCCTCTTATGTGCTGTTATATTTTTTGGATCAATCGTTTCAGCGAATGCAACTATGTTGCGGTGTTACAGTACAGTTTGCAACTTGACTCCACCAGATACTATAAAATCTGTAGAGGAGTGGAGTGCTTGGTGCCTAAACTACAGCATCCCTCCCGCTGGATATTCATTTAGTTTTTATTATGAAAGGACTGACCAATTCAATAGGGCTGCATATCAATGTCTTGTACTTAAAGACGGTCAAATTTATGATGGTATAGCAGCTTTTCTTAGTGTCAATCCTGAGCTCTCTCCAATAAACAATGGCGGTAACGACAGTTGCGATGGTCGCTTCGATTTCGCAAATCCTATCAATGGCGGGGCCGGTAATAAATGGCAACAGGAAAAGGATTTATTGGGTAACGCCTTTGGACTTATTTTCACCCGCTATTACAACGCAAGATTTTTCCTTAATAGGGCAAATCTTGGAGCAAATTGGGGACATACCTACAACAAATCTATCATTGCTTTGTCGTCTACTGCTACGATTTACCGGCCCGATGGTAAAGTATATTACTTCAAACAGAGCGGCAATAACTGGATATCTGATGCGAATGTAGTCGACCATTTAACGGAAATTAAAGACTCGGCAGGAACACGTCAGGGTTGGCGCTATATCAATGCGAGCAATGATGATGTGGAAACCTACAATGCCGTTGGCAGGTTGTTGAACATTAGCAATCGTGCTGGTTTCACCCAGACATTAAGTTATGATACTAATAATCGGTTATTTAAAGTCACTGATGCTGTTGGTCATTCCTTGACCTTTACTTTTGATGGTTCCAATCGCATCGCTACGATGACTGACCCCAAGGGCGGGGTTTATGCCTATACTTACGATACTAATAATAATCTTGCCAGCGTTATTTACCCTGACGGCAAGATCAGGGCCTACCTCTATGGCGAGGCAGACAATGTTCCTATGTCAGGGGAAAGCTATATTCATGCTCTGACTGGTATTATTGACGAGAATGGTAATCGCTTTGCTACTTACAAGTATGATAGCCAAGGCAGAGCTATTTCTAGCGAACATGCCGGGGCGGTAGAGAAATACAGTATTGCCTATACTACTGATAGCTTAGGCAATCCCGTCAGCAGCAGTGTTACTGATCCTTTAGGAGCGGTGCGTAACATTAGCTTCAGTACTATTCTCGGCGTCGTCAAAAGCAAAGGCCAATCCCAACCCGGCGGCTCAGGCTGCGGCGCATCCGCATCGGCGCTCAGCTATGACGCCAACGGCAATGTCGCCAGTCGCACCGACTTCAACGGCAACCGCACCAACTACGCTTATGATTTAACCCGCAACCTGGAAACCAGCCGCACCGAAGGACTGACATCGACTGGAGCGACCACCCCGGCAACGCGAACCATCACTACCGCATGGCACCCGACCTTCCGCCTGCCGGTGCAAATCACCAACGGCAACCAGCAAACCACCTACGCTTATAACAGCCAAGGCGACATCACCCAAAAGACCGTCACAGACCTGTCCGCCAACACCTCGCGCAGCTGGAATACCGCCTACACCTATTCCGCCGTTCCCGGCGTATTACTGCAAAAAGTCGAAGACGGCCCGCGCACCGATGTATCCGATCTGACCACCTACGACTATTACCCTGCCGATGCGGCTTGCCAAGGCGGGCAGCTGGGCTGCCGGGGCCAACTCAAACAAATCACCGACGCGCTCGGACACATCACCCAATTGACCCGATACTCCGCACACGGCCAGCTGGAACAACTCACCGACCCCAACGGCCTAGTGATGACAATGGCTTACGACGTTCGTCAGCGACTCACGTCATTCAATGCCGGCGGCGAAATCACTAACTATACATACGACCCCGCAGGCCAAGTTACCCGCGTCACCCGTCCCGACGGCGCATATCTGGCTTATACCTATGATGCAGCCCACCGCCTGATAAAAACCCAAGACGACCAGGGCAACACCCTGACCTATACCCTCGACGCTATGGGCAACCGGGTCAAAGAAGAGGCACACGATCCCGGCGGACAACTGGCGCGCACCCAAAGCCGGGTTTATGACGCACTGTCGCGTCTGCAAAACCTAGTTCTGCCGCAATAAGGGGGCGTCATGAAATCGACTACAAAAGCTGTTTTCGCACCGGCTGTTTTGCTGCTGGCAACTCTGTTCGCAACCGGGCTCGCACAAGCGGATGACAAGACTCATGCCCAAAAAGAGGATAACAAAACTTCCGAACTGAAAATAACCAAAGCCGGAACAGGCAACGCAACCATCACCAGTTCGCCCATCGGCATCGTTTGCGGCACAACTTGCCGCGCCGAATTCAAGACCAAAAGCAACGTCACCTTGACCGCGACCGCTGCGGCAGGCTCGACCTTCAAAAGCTGGGGCGGCGCCTGCAAAGGCAGCGCCACCACCTGTACCGTGACCCTGAAAGAGGCGCAAGACGTCACCGCCATCACCGAACTACTGCCGATAACCCTGAACGTCACTAAAACCGGATCGGGAACGGGTACCGTCACCAGCGTACCGGCAGGCATCGACTGTGGCATCACTTGTAGCGCCATCTATTCGTCGAAACTTGCAGCGTATTATGACGACTCAAGAAAGAGTAGAGAACATGAAAACAGTGATGGTGACGATGGTCATAAGCACGATGATGACGGCCACGGCAAACCGGCCGCATTAGTCACCCTAACCGCCACCCCGGCAACCGGTTCGACCTTCCAAGGCTGGTCAGGCGCTTGCACCGGTACAGCCGCCACCTGCACCGTGACCATGGACCAAACAAAAAGCGTCAGCGCCAGATTTACACTCATGCAGATGACTCTAAGCGTCATCAAGACTGGCACCGGAACCGGAGGCACCATCACCAGTTTGCAAACCGGCATCGACTGCGGCGTCAGCTGTAGCGGCATCTACGATTGGGGCAGCCAAGTCACCTTGGCAGCCACCCCGGTAACCGGTTCGACCTTTCAAGGCTGGACAGGCGCTTGTACCGGCACAGCGACCACCTGCACCGTCACCATGGACCGGACGCAAAACGTCAGCGCCGACTTTGCGCCGATACAGATGATATTGACCACCGCCAAAACCGGCAGCGGAACCGGAACCATCGCCAGCTCGCCCACAGGAATCGACTGTGGTGCTGCCTGTACCGGCATCTACGACTGGAGCACCCAAGTCACCCTAACCGCCACACCTGCTACCGGTTCGACCTTCAAAGGCTGGACAGGCGCATGCACCGGCACCGCTGCCACCTGTATCGTCACCATGGATCAGGCGCAAAACATCACCGCCGACTTTGCCCCGGCGTTTAAGACCTTAAGCCTTTCCACAGCCGGATCAGGCACCGGCACCATCACCAGCACACCGGCAGGAATCGATTGCGGCGCAACCTGTAGCGCTGATTTTCCTACCAATACCCAAGTCACCCTGACCGCAGCACCCGCAACCGGCACCACCTTCGGCGGCTGGTTCGGCGCATGTACCGGAACCGCCACCACCTGTACCGTCACCCTGAACCAAGCAAAATCAGTCAACGCCACCTTCTCGGCACCGGCCGTCACCACCTATCAATACGACGCCAACGGCAACCTGACCCAAATCACCGACCCGCTCGGGCGCATTCGGAAATACCAGTTTGACGCCCTGAACCAACCAATACGCCAGCTCGAACCCCATCCAAGCATCATCGGCATCACCCTGGGACAGATCGACACCAGCTACGACAGCCTGGGCCAAGTCATCAGCGTCACCGACCCCAGAAACCTGACCACAACCTATAAAGCAGACAGCCTGGGCAACCTGAACCAACAAACCAGCCCCGATACCGGCATCACCACGGCCGACCACGACCCCGCCGGAAACCTCAAAACCCGCACCGATGCCCGCGGCAAGACTGCCAACTACAGCTATGACAGCCTCAACCGCATCAGCAAAATTGCCTATGACGACCAAACTATCAACTACACCTGGGACAACTGCACCAACGGCATCAGCCATCTGTGCAGCCTAGCCAATAATAACAGCAGCATCAGCTACAGCTACGACAGCCACGGCCGCATCACCCAAAAAAGCCAAAACGCCGGCGCAGCCCCGCTGACCGTCAGCCACAGCTACAACAGCGCAGGGCAACGCATAAGCAGCCTCAGTCCAGGCGGCCAAAGCATCGAATACCAATGGACCGGCAACCGCATCACCGCCATCACCAGCAACGGTCAGCCCGTCATCAGCCAAATCACCTACGAACCCGACGGCCAAGTCAACGGCTGGAACTGGGGCAACAACCAACAGAACGAACGCTTTTACGACCTCGCCGGACACAACATCATCGTCAGCATGGGCTTCGATGCATCAAGCCAACTGCCCGACAGCCGCTACTACGGCTACGACGTCGCCGGACGGCAAACCAGCGCCATCGACGATAGCGACCCCAAGCAAAACCAGCGCCACGACTACGATCTACTCGACCGCCTGATCGGCAGTCAACGCGGCGAACCACAAACCAGCCGCACCGACTACAGTTACGACCTGAGCGGCAACCGCACAGAAAAAATAAAAGACAGCACCACCCTCTACAGCTACAACACCGACCCCAACAGCAACCGCCTGCAAAGCCAGAGCGGCGCACAAACCGCCAGCTACAGCTACGACCCGGCAGGCAACCTCACCAGCGACGGCACCTTCAACTACAGCTACAACGCCGCCGGGAGAAGAATCGCAACCACTGACACCGCAACCGGGCAAACCACCACCTACGGCTACGACGCCCTCGGCCAGCGCATCACCAAAACCGCCGCAGGAAACACCAGCCAATACTTCTACGACGAACAAGGCCACCTGACCGGCGAATACGACGCCACAGGCCAACTGATCCAGGAAATCATCTGGCTCGGGGACTTACCGGTTGCAGTACTAAAACCGACGACATCAGCAAACCCCACAGCCACAGCCGACATCTACTACATCCATGCCGACCATCTGGGTACGCCCAGAAAAATTACCCGGCCCAACGACAATCGGGTAGCATGGAGCTGGGAGTCCGAAGCCTTTGGCAATAGTTTGCCGGATCAGAATCCTTCCGGTCTTGGCAACTTCGTCTTCAATCTGCGCTTTCCAGGACAGTATTACGACCAGGAAACTGGCCTGTTTTATAATTACTTCAGGGATTATGATCCAGCTAAGGGTAGGTATATTGAGAGTGATCCGATTGGGTTAGCTGGTGGGATTAATACTTATGTCTATACTGGAAATAATCCAATCAACCTGACTGATCCTCTCGGCTTAGAAACAACAATGGTTTGTCGACCAGTTGACCATGCTGTAGGGAAGTTGGGGATTAAGCATTGTGGGGTTTTCGTTTGGCACTGGAAAACAGATAAATGCGGTGCAAAGAAAAAAGTTATTGACGCACAGTACAGCATTGCTGGTGACAAGACACCTCAAACTAATCCTAGTGCTCCAACCTACTCTTCTGATAGGGCTGCGTTCAATAATCCTGGCAGCAATAACCAGCATTACTTAATTCCTCCACCCGCTGGTGTGAGTCAACAAGATTGGGACCAAGCTATACGCAGAGAAGGTGATAAATATGATTCTAAGGAACCATATGACGCAGTATGGGGGCCTAATTCAAATACTGCGGCAGACAACATCATAGAAAGGGCTGGCGGTGAAGCGCCTGGAGTACCTGGCGCTGTTCAACAAAATTATGGCGAAGACATAACCGGCTACAGTCTTGGCGATTAAAGGTAAATATATGGTCATGCGCTTTCTTATTTTTCTTGGTGGATTGTTTTTAATACTTATCTTTATTCTTTGGGGGTCTTTCGGATATGACTTCACGATTCTAAATGGCGATTTTCAAGGCTTGAGAATTGGTATGTCAAAAAGTGATGTGGCAACAGAATTGGCACGCCAAGGAATACCAAATGTCGTACCAGAGGTAGATGAGAATATTGTCATTAAAAGAGCATCTAGTAAACTGCTTTCCCGATTACAAAAAGCGGATGGGATTTGCATAGGCGACAATGCTGCATTCGAGCTACAGATAGCGTTTGACAAGCAAGATATGTCGCATGTGGTATATAAATCAAATAAGACTGACCTTGCTTTGCTGGGCATACAAACTTCGCAGCCAAGGAAACAGGTCATGGAGCGTATAGAAGTCATTTTATTATCACAAGACAATGTTGTTGTTGCCAATTGTGTTCTGGGTGTCAAATCCATTCCTTTGCAAAACGCTGGCCTTCTAGATAACGAAAACTTAGATCGTTTTGATACTTGGTTTTATTATATTCCATATTCTTACTCCACGGTTACCTTGTGCTTTACTGATGGAAAACTAGTCAAGGTGACTTACCATTGGCGTCCATTTGAAGGGCCATAAGATGGGTAGGCGAAATCAATGGAGTCAGTATCGTTGATTTTAATTGTTGTTTTTTAAACTAATAATCAACTTAATCATGACCCCATGAAGATTTTTAGTCGCCTGTTTACAGGGTTACGCGCTTATTTAATTGTCGCTGGTGGATAATACGGATCTCAGGTTATTGGGTGAGTGTTGGTGAGTCTATTGTTTTCCGCAAAGTACTTGATTAAAAAATCCACAAACGTCGCTAATTTGGCGGGCAGGAAGCGTCTTTGCAGATAGGTGGCATAACAAACCAGCGAGGGGATGCGGAATTCCGGCAAAATTTCGATCAACTTGCCCTGTTCCAGATAATTCATCACCGATAATTCAGGCGCCTGGGTGATGCCCATGCCCAAAGCGGCCGCCTGGCACAACGCCCTGCCGTTGTTTGAGGCAAAGTGCCAATTCGCCTTGATTTTAATCTCCTCGCCGCCGTCATTAAATACCCAGTAATCTTTATGCGGGGTATCCATATAATGCAGGCAGCGGTGCGAACTTAACTCGGCAATGGTTTGCGGTTTGCCGTATTCGGCGATATAGCCGGGAGAAGCATAGGTGCATAATCGGGTTTGGGCTATTTTCCGGGCAACCACGCCCAAATCAGGCGTATCCGTGACCAGGATGGACAAATCGAAATTGCCTTCGCTTAAATTGACGTGGCTGTTGTGTAAGGTCATCAAAACCTTCACATCGGGATAGGCACGTTGATACGCGTCAATGGCAGGCACCATAAAGAGCCCGCCAAAATCGATCGGCGCGCTGATTTTTAACGTGCCTTTTACCCGTAGCCCCAGCTGCGAGGTGTATTCTTCCAGTTCCGAAAAATCATCCAGTAGCTGCTTGCTGCGGTGATAGTAGATTTTGCCTGCTTCGGTCATGCTCAGCTGCCGGGTTGTCCGGTTTAATAGCGCAACCCCCAGGGATTCTTCAAGCTGCGCCATGTATTTGCTGATCATCATCGCCGAAAGATTCATTTCGCGGGCAACCGCAGCAAAAGTGCCCAATTCGACAATCCGGCAAAATACTTGCGTGTTGGTTAATTTGGCCATATTTACCCCCCCCCCCTTTATAAACTTTAAGTTTATATTGTATAACCTATATCGCTATTTGAAACCCTGTTTTATTGGAGTAGACTCTGGATCGGAGGTAGTAAGTCTGACTTGCCGCTTGGTCTTTTTCATGTCCCCCTTCGTGATCAGGAGCAAGCGGTTTTTTTATGGCTCAATAATTATAATGAGAGGTGTTTATGAGTAAAATTCTTACTGAAGTTTTAGCAGCAAACAGAGATTATGTGAATGATTTCGGTGATAAAGGCAATTTGCCTATGCCTCCTGGACGACATTTTGCGATCTTGACCTGTATGGATGCCCGATTGGATCCTGCTAAATATGCCGGTTTAGCCGAAGGTGACGCCCATGTCATCCGTAATGCCGGCGGCCGTGCCAGCGACGATGCGATCCGTTCTTTGGTTATTTCGTATAAATTATTGGGAACCCGCGAATGGTTTGTCGTTCATCATACCGACTGCGGGATGGAAACATTTACCGACGACGTCATGCGCGGTCTGTTAGGCAGCAGCTTAAAAACCGCTTCTGTTGATGCAAGTGGCTGGCATGATTGCTGCGAAGGCCCAGGCTCTGCTGAAGGCAAATACATCGACTGGCTGACGATAAAAAATCAAGAAGAAAGCGTTTTGGAAGATGTAACGCGCATTAGGAATCATCCGCTGGTTCCTTCCGACATCCCTGTTTACGGTTATATCTACGACGTTAAATCAGGCCGGTTAATTGAAGTGCCCGCTGCAACAGAAGCTGGCAGAGCTGGCTAACATCCGTTAAACATGCTCACATCCAAGGTGTGAGCATGGCCTAATTCCCCACAGTACCCGTAAAACGCAAGACTATATGCGTACCTACTATAAAAGTCTAAAATTCGCTTTCCCGCTAATTGTCGTGAAGTTTTATGCTTCCCGATATGACTTAACCTTACTGATGAATACCGAACTACTCTCCGTCGTTGATGAAAACGATTGCATTATCGGCACCTGCGCGCGTCACATCATCCATGCAACAGGCCTTAGGCACCGAGCCGTACACATTCTGGTTTTCAACGAGCTGGGTCAATTATTCCTGCAAAAACGCTCGATGAAAAAAGACCTCAATGGCGGGCTCTGGGATACCTCGGCGGCGGGTCATGTTGACGCCGGTGAAGACTACGATGTCAGTGCCGTCAGAGAGATTGAAGAAGAGCTGGGCATCAGCGCGGCACATGCTCTGGAGCCGTTGTTTAAATTGCCGGCCATGGCGGCTATCGGCATGGAATTTATCCAGGTTTACCGTTGCATTCATAACGGCCCGTTTATCCTTGCAGCCGATGAAATTGACGAGGGCGGCTGGTTTAGCATCGCTGAAATATCCGAACGCATCACGGCGGACGACCAGCGCCTGACAGAAACCTTCAAAACCATCTGGCGGCAATTCGAGGCATCAGCAATATGATCTCCCGAGCGCAACTCAATGATTATTATCAGGCGCTGCTTCGTCCCGAAACTTATGCCGATTATTGCCCTAACGGCCTGCAAGTAGAAGGTGCCGAGCAGATCGGGCGTATCGCCTTTGCGGTGTCCGCAACTCGGGAGTCCATTAGTCAGGCAGTCGAAAACAAGGCAGACGCGTTGGTCGTCCATCACGGCCTGTTCTGGACATTCCACGGCGCAAAACCGTTGACCGGAACTTTCGCTAGGCGGATTTTTCCGCTGGTAAGAAACGACATCAACCTGTTCGCTTATCATTTGCCGCTGGACGGACACCCGGACATTGGCAATGCCGCGACCTTGGGACAGCTGATCGGTTGCAATCAACAACAGCCCTTCGGCGATTACAAAGGTTCGGCGACCGGCATTAAAGGCGTACTCGAGCAGCCGCTAACCGCCGCCGCGCTGCAACAAAAACTTGAAGTCGTGCTCAAGCACAACGTCATTCTGGCAACGCCCGATAACGGCGCATTGATCCGGTCGGTCGGCATTATTACCGGCGGCGCAAACAGCGAATGGCGCTTGGCCGAAAAAGAACGGCTGGATGCGTACATCACCGGCGAAATCAGCGAACACGACTGGCATGAAAGCCAGGAGGCAGGCATCCACATGTTCGCGGGCGGCCACAATGCCACTGAGCAGTTCGGCATCCAGGCGCTAATGGAAAAAACCCGGCAGCAATTTGCGCTGGAGTGCTTTTTTATCGACAGCGAAAATCCTGCGTAGGGCGTGCCGTGCGCGCCTTCTTTTCTGGCATTGGCGCGCACGGCACGCCCTACCAGATTTATAGTAAACTGACAGAATCCATTTTGCGAGGCTGAAACGATGACCGATAAGCAAGCAACGATTCCCCGCGCAACATCCGAAAACATCATTGCCGTTTTAAGCCTGCTCGGCATTGGTGGTTATCTGGTGCTGCGTTATGCGCTTGATATAGGGCATGAAGTCTATACGTTATCCTTGAATGCGGCTTTAAGCACGGCGGCTGCCGAGCTCTACCAAGGGCAATTCTCTTTTCCGATTGAGTTGGTGTCTGCGCCCCTGCTTGCCGTGTTGGCGTTGGGCGGCATTCCGCTGGTTTTTCAACTCGCCATAAAACTGGGGCAGGGCGATTGGGGTGCCGATTTGCTGGCGGGCATGTCCATCGTGACGGCAGTCTTGCTGGACGAATACCTAGCTGGGAGTTTGGTGGTGTTGATGCTGTCCGGCGGCGTGGTACTGGAATCCTACGCGGTGCGCAAAGCCTCTTCGGTGCTTGAGGCCTTGGCTAAGCGGATGCCGTCGGTTGCGCATCGAAAATCGGGCGATCAACTTGCCGACATCACCACGGAGCAGGTTCATATCGGCGATACCTTGCTGATACTGCCTCATGAAATCTGTCCCGTCGACGGCACGGTACTGGAAGGCGCCGGCACCATGGACGAGTCCTACCTGACCGGCGAGCCGTATATGATGTCGAAAGTCAGCGGTTCCCAAGTGCTTTCCGGTGCGATCAACGGCGATTCGGCGCTAACGATTCGCGCGGACAAGCTGGCTGTCGATTCGCGCTATGCCAAAATCATGGAGGTGATGCAGTCGTCCGAACAGTACCGCCCGAACATCAGGCGGCTGGGCGACCAATTGGGTGCGCTGTATACGCCGCTGGCCGTCATCATTGCGCTGGCTGCCTGGGCGGTCAGCGGCGATGTGATCCGTTTCCTGGCTGTATTGGTCATCGCCACGCCGTGCCCGTTGCTGATCGGCATCCCGGTTACCGTTATCAGCTCAATCTCGTTGGCGGCGCGGCGGGAAATTATCATCAAGAATCCGGCCATACTGGAAACCATCGGTACCTGCCGCACGGCGATTTTCGATAAAACCGGCACCCTGACTTACGGCCGTCCGTCGCTGACGGCGCTGGTTCCAGGCGAAGGGCATAGCGAGCAGGAGGTGCTGATGCTGATCGCCAGCCTGGAGCGCTATTCCAAGCACCCGTTATCCCGAGCGATTGTTGCGGCGGCGGAAAAATCGGCGTTATCGTTATTAAACGTGACCAATATCACCGAACTGCCGGGCGAGGGGCTAAAGGGCAACGTGACCGGCAAACAGATTCAGATTACCAGCCGTAAAAAATTTGCCGAACAACATCCGGAGGTCGCCAAAGAGCTGCCGCCCGTTACTGGGGGTCTGGAATGCGTGGTTTTGGTTGACGATGCTTACGCGGCAACCCTGCAATTTCGCGACGAGGTGCGCACCGACAGCTCGTCATTCATCAACCACCTGCGCCCCAGCCATTTGTTCGATAAGGTGATGCTGGTGTCCGGGGACAGGGAATCGGAAGTGCGTTTCCTGGCCGACCAGGTCGGCATAAAGCACGTTTATTTCAGTCAAAGCCCCGAGCAGAAACTGGAGCTGGTACGCGCTGAAACCAAGACGGCAAAAACCGTGTTTCTGGGCGACGGCATCAATGACGCACCGGCGCTGACTGCCGCAACCATCGGCATAGCCTTCGGCCAGAACAGCGACATTACCGGCGAGTCGGCGGATGCGGTGATCATGGACAGTTCGTTGTTAAAAGTTGATGAGTTGTTTCATATCGGCGAGCGGATGCGTAAAATTGCGCTGCAAAGCGCGGTGGGAGGCATGGCGCTGAGTTTGATCGGCATGGTCTTTGCCGGTTTGGGTTATTTAACCCCGGTAGCCGGCGCCATAACCCAGGAAATCATCGATGTGCTCGCGGTGTTGAATGCGTTGCGGGCGGCCATTCCACCGAAAACGCTTTCGGATTTTTAACATAAGGAGTTCCCCATGGCACATCATCACGAAAGACATAGGAGTCATCGCATCGGCTGGCTGCGCGCGGCCGTGCTGGGCGCGAACGACGGCATCGTGTCCACGGCCAGTTTAATCGTTGGTATTGCCGCTTCCCATGCGGCGCATAACGAGATCGTCTTGACCGGCGTTGCAGGCCTGGTTGCCGGAGCGATGTCGATGGCGGCGGGCGAATACGTATCGGTCAGTTCGCAGGCCGATACAGAACAGGCCGATTTAAAGCGTGAGCGCAAAGAGCTGGAAGAAGATGGGCATCATGAGCAAAAAGAGTTGGCAGCGATCTATGTATCGCGCGGACTCGATCCGTTACTGGCCGAGCAGGTTGCAGTACAATTAATGGAGTATGACGCGTTGGGTGCGCATGCCCGTGACGAACTGGGTATATCTGAAACAGGCACCGCAAGACCCATTCAGGCGGCACTGACTTCGGCTGCCACTTTTGCCGTCGGTGCGGCGTTGCCTTTATTGATAGTCCTATTTGCCCCCGACACCGATTTAATCGTGCCGGTGTCAGCGGCATCCTTGCTGTTTTTAACCTTGCTGGGCATGTTGGCGGCCTATAGCGGCGGCGCTGGCATTATTAAAGGCGCTTTTCGCGTCGCCTTTTGGGGCGCATTGGCTATGGGGTTGACCGCAGCCGTCGGTTCGGTTTTCGGAACGGTTGTGTAACGCAGTGAATTGGCAGGTTTACATAATCCTTTGCACCGATGACTCGCTTTACACTGGCATCACTGTTGATGTTGCCAGGCGCTTTAATCAGCATGGCGACAAACAAGGCGCCAAGTATTTTCGCGGCAGACAGCCCAAACAGTTGGTTTATGTCGAGACCGGCCATGACCGCAGTTCGGCCAGTAAACGGGAAATTGTCATTAAAAAACTGCCCCGGTTTGAGAAGTTGCAGTTGCTGGCTTCTGAGAGTAACAAGGTGGGTTCAATCCGTTATGAACTTAATGAAGGCCGCTTACCACGAAGACACGAAGTTCACGAAGAAAAGACAGAATAGAAACTTCGTGTCTTCGTGGTGAATTAATCAAATGGATTTCCCTGTTGATGTTTTCCAGGAAACAAAATCCACTAACCGACCTTAACAAAACATGTATCCCAAACAAATATTCGATCAAAATTGCAGGCAGTGTAAACGGCTGGATGACTTCCTGTGCGAAGTAAAACAAAAACACCCCGCTTACCATGCGCGTCCAGTTGCCCCTTTTGGCGACAGCGCCGCCCAATTGCTGATAGTCGGATTGGCTCCCGGCATGCATGGGGCCAATGCCACCGGCAGGCCGTTTACCGGCGATTATGCAGGGCTGCTGCTGTATGAGGCGCTTTACGAGTTCGGCTACAGCAATCAAGTAAAATCCGAGTCATTGTCGGACGGTTTGGTGCTTAAAAACTGCCGGATCACCAATGCCGTTAAATGCCTGCCGCCGCAAAACAAGCCGACCAATGCCGAAATCAACCAGTGCAATGACTATTTGGCCGCCGAGTTAAAAACCTTGCCGCAGCAGGCGGTCATACTGGCTTTAGGTTTGGTTGCCCATCGGGCGGTATTAAAAGCCTACGGGCTGAAACAGGGGAGCGCAAAATTTGCCCATAATGTTCGGCATACTTTGCCGGATGGCCGTACGCTGGTTGATTCGTATCATACCAGTCGATACAACGTGCAAACCAAGCGGCTGACGAAGGAAATGTTTGGGGACGTTTTTCGTACAATTGAGCTGCAAAGTTCGAAAATCGCGTAGTTTAGGCTAATATTGTTAATGGCATTGTCATTGGCTCGTGTCACAAGCCATATTTCTCTAAAGGTGTTCAATGAAAAATATAATATTTATATTGGCGGCAATCTTTTTTATCTCGGATTGTAGCGCCGACGCGAGAGTTTTGGAGCAATTAAAAAGGTCGACAGCGCAAGCGAGAGCCAAGGCTAAAAGCAGTGTCGCAAAAAACAAGAAGCCGAAGAACAAAGTCAGGCATGACAACTGTATTGTAAAAAATACTAAGCCGAAAGAAGAAACGGTCACTAAGAAAGACCTGGATATTAAAAATGATCTTGCTTATTTACCTAATGCAGATAAACCCTTTACGGGTAAGCATGAACAGTATCATTCAAACGGCAAGAAATACATTGAAACGAATTACAAGGATGGGAAGAAAAATGGGGTGCTTACCATCTGGGATGAATACGAGCATAAAGTAGGTCAATTAAGCTACATAGACGGGGAACAATTGGAATAATAGTGCTTCCTAAATCGCATAGCTCATGATTTGCCGTTTGATTTTTGTAAAATGATGGCAGCATGAGCAAGCCAAGATAGTTCCGCCCCGTTTTCTCATGCCGTACCAAGACCTTTCCAAACCGGTCTGATCTCAGTAACCCGGCGCTTTGCCCTAATCAGATTTTCTCCAATTCCTTATTCATGTGGCCTGATTGTAAGGGCTGATGAAAACGGACACTCGGATTGGCTAATAAAATAACAAGGGCTCCAATTATGAATCAAGAACGTTGAACGGTTGATGCTGATTTCAAGTTGCAAGAGGCAAGCAATTAAAGACTAAATCCTGAGCATCAGTCAGGTTTGCCGGGGCATCAGTGGGCGCCGCCCGGAAAGCCTCATATTGTTTTCAGTTGTTTTGAACTCATGAACGGGGCTTGATTGGGCAAATATACCAAGGTTGTACGAACAGAGGTCATCTGTCACAATAACATTTATATAGTGACTAACAAAAGGACAGCTCATGGCTGAAATAACTGAAGTACCTAGCCCTTTTTGCGGTATCGGCACGGATGACCTGACTATTCAGGTTGACGGCGTGTCGCTTAAAGTAGTTAAAAACGGCTGTGCGGTTAATACGCCTGCTTTTGAGCAGGCGATTACCGATACCAGCCCAAGAGTCGATGGTAAGGAAGTCAGCCTGGATGTGGCCGTGGCTAAGGCGGCGGCGTTGTTGAAAAACACCAATCAACCGGCGATCGGCGGTTGCGCAACGGATGTCAACGGGATGCGGGCGTTATTGGCATTGGCCGATCGTAGCGGCGCTGTGGTCGATAATATGAATTTTACCGGCGCACGCAATAACTTCCTGGCCTTGCAGGATTCCGGCTGGATGAATACGACGCTGGCGGAAGTAAAAAACCGCTGCGATTTGTTGCTGGTGGTCGGCATTGACCTGGAAAGCTTTTCGCCGCGCTTTTTTGAGCGTTATCTATGGAATGAAGAATCCATGTTTCTGGCCGACACCGGTAAGCGTGAGGTTATCTATTTAGGCAAGGCGCCTTCCGGTAACGCGTCCACTTCGCCTAGCGGCCAAAAAGCGCAGGTTTTCGAATGCGCAAACGAAGATTTGCCCGATGTCGTCGCGGTATTACGGGCGCTGGTTAAAGGCAATCCGATCCGGGTCGATTCGGTCGGCGGCGTTGCGGTTGCCGATTTACAGGGTATTGCCGATAAATTAAAAGCGGCTAGCTACAGTGTCGTGACCTGGGCGGCGGGTGCGTTGGCTTATAGGCAGGCTGAATTGACGGTGCAGACGCTTTCCGAAATGGTCAAGGATGTTAACAATCAGAATACGCGTAGTTCCGGCTTGCCGTTGGGCGGTAAAGACGGCGACCAAACGGCTAACCAGGTTTGCGGATGGACGACCGGCTATCCTGCCCGTACCCGTTTTTCCAGCGGTTTCCCTGAATACGATCCCTATTTGAATGACACCAATACCTTGCTGGCTAATGGCGAGACTGATGCCTTGGTTTGGGTGCAGGCGTTTAATGCCAAAGCCGTACCTCCGGCAACAAATTTGCCGACCATTGTCGTGGGCCGTTCCGGGATGACATTTGCCAAAGAACCGGATGTGTTTATTCCAGTCGGTACGCCGGGTATCGATCATGCCGGACATGCTTATCGGATGGATAACGTGGTTGCGATACGTCTGAAAAAATTACGCGATTCCGGCCTGCCCAGCACGTTTGACGTGCTTAATGCCATTGAACAAGCTTTGTAGGCAAAAATATGCTCCTCGGCAATTGCTCCTGCATTGCTCTACTACAGGCCATCCATGGCCTTATGCAATTTTTGCACTCATTACATCCATGTAATTCGGAAAAAACACTATGTTGATAAAATTAACAGGCGGAGCTGTTTATGATCCTGCAAGCGGGATCGATGGCGTAAAGCAGGATATTTACATTCAGGACGGGCGTATCGTCAACAAGCCGGTCGGCGATTTTAAAGTCGATAAAGAATACGATTTAAAAGGCAAGGTGGTGATGTCCGGCGCAATCGATATGCATACGCATATCGGCGGCGGCAAAGGCAATATCGCCAGAACCTTATTGCCGGAAGACCATCGTGCCGACCCCGTTGCGCGTACCGATATTACCCGTTCCGGTTGCGGCCATGCGATGCCCAGCACTTTTGTGACCGGCTACCGTTATGCGGAAATGGGCTATACCGCCGGTTTTGAACCTGCGGTATTGCCGATTAATGCGCGGCAGGCGCATATGGAAATGGCCGATATTCCGATTCTGGATAAAGGCGGCTATGTGTTGATGGGCAGTGACGATTATTTGCTGCGCATGCTGACTGCCAAGAAAGACCAAAAAGCGATTAATGATTATGTGGCTTTTACTATGCGGGCCGCCAAAGCGATTGGCGTTAAAGTCGTAAACCCCGGCGGCATCAGTGCGTTCAAGTTTAACCAGCGCAAACTGGATCTGGATGAACAAAACAGCCATTACGGTGTGACGCCGAGAGAAATTCTAAAGGCACTGGCGACAGCGGTTAAAGAGCTGGGCATTACCCATCCTCTGCATGTGCATGGCTGCAACTTGGGCGTGCCCGGCAACATGAATACTACGCTGGATACGATTCAAGGCATAGGCGGCTTGCCGATGCATTTGACCCATATCCAGTTCCATAGTTACGGTACGGAAGGCGATTTCAAGTTCTCATCGGGTGCGGCGGCAGATTGCCGAAGCGGTCAACAAAAACAAGAATATCACGATTGATGTCGGGCAGATTCTGTTCGGTCAAACCGTAACCGCGTCCGGCGACAATATGCGCCAACACGCCAACCGTAAACATGCCAGCCCGAACAAATGGGTGACCATGGATATTGAATGCGATGCGGGCTGCGGTATTGTGCCGTTCAAGTACAAGGATCAGAACTTCGTCAATGCGTTGCAATGGGCGATTGGTCTGGAAACCTTCCTGTTGGTTGATGATCCCTGGCGTATTTTCCTGACTACGGATCATCCTAACGGCGCGCCATTCACCAGCTATCCGCATTTGATCCGTTTGCTGATGGACAGAAGTTTCCGTAACGACGTGCTGGCGACTATTCATCCGGAAGCGCAAAAAATGACGACTCTGGCATCGATTGAGCGCGAATACAGTTTGCAGGAAATTGCGATTATGACCCGCGCCGGTGCGGCCAGATTGATCGGTCTGCAAGATCGCGGGGCTTTGAGTGCCGGTAACTGGGCGGATATTACCGTTTACACCGACAACGCCGACCGGCAGAAGATGTTCGAAAAACCGGATTACGTGTTCAAGGACGGCGAGCTGGTGGTGGTTGACGGCAAGGTTGTTCACACCAAGTGGGGGACGACCCATGTGGTTAAGCCTGATTATGATTTGTCGGTAGAAAAGGATTTGCAGAAATATTTTGATCGGTTCCTGACCATGAAACTCAATAATTTTAAAATCAGTGATGATGAAATAACAGAAGACGGTCGCGGCAGCTTGACTGTGCATCCGCTTAAAGGAGATGTGGCATGATCATTAACGGTGTAGCAATAGACGCAACCTTTGCCGAAGCGTTTCCGATGAAAGCCACTCGCGCCATTATCACCGCACAAAACGAAAAATGGGCGATGATTTCCGCCCAGGCCATGACCGGTTTTGCCACCTCGGTGATTGCCTGCGGTTGTGAGGCCGGGATTGAGCGGGTTCTCGATCCATCCGAAACCCCGGACGGCCGTCCCGGCGTTTCCATCATGATTTTTGCGATGGGCGGCAAAGGCTTGGCCAAGCAGCTTGAAACGCGGGCAGGGCAGTGCGTATTAACATCGCCGACCTCAGCCTTGTTTGCCGGTATTGATGGCGGTACACGTATAGCCTTGGGCAAGAACCTGCGTTATTTCGGCGACGGTTTTCAGGTGGCTAAACTGATCGACGGCAAGCGTTACTGGCGTATTCCGGTCATGGATGGCGAGTTTTTAGCCGAAGCGACTACCGGGCAAGTCGATGCAGTCGGCGGCGGGAATTTTTTGGTGCTGGCCGAGTCACAACCGCAAGCCTTGGCGGCCTGTGAGGCGGCGATTGAAGAAATGCGCAAGATCCCCAATGTGATCATGCCGTTTCCCGGCGGCGTAGTGCGTTCCGGCTCCAAGGTCGGTTCAAAATATGCGGCTTTGGGCGCATCAACCAATGATGCCTTCTGTCCGACCTTAAAAGGCATGACCAAAACCGATCTGTCGCCGGAAATCGAATCGGTCATGGAAATCGTTATCGACGGTTTAACCAAAGAAGACATTGATAAAGCCATGCGCGTGGGTATTCAGGCTGTTTGCGATTTAGGTGCTGCGAATGGCATTAAACGCATTAGTGCGGGTAATTACGGTGGCAAGTTGGGGCCGTTCCACTTTCACTTACAGGAGATTATGGCATGAGCGCTTTAACCTTTACGCTGAAACAGCAACCGGATCAACGCGTGGATATGTCGCCGCTGGTTTGCCAGAAACTGGCTGATATGCCGCTTGCTGAAATTGCCGCGCTCACCTTGCAGAACGGCAAGCGTAAAATCCGCGTGGATGAATTATTCGGTATTACAGGTTCCGATGCACAAAACATTGTGATTAAAGAACAGCTTCGGCAAGCTCGATTTTATCGGCAAGGAGCTGGATGGCGGGCGCATAACGGTCGAAGGCGATGCGGGTGCTTATCTTGGTTTGGGCATGAAATCCGGCGAGATTGAAGTATCAGGCGATGTCGGTCTTTATGCGGCTTGCGAAATGAAAAAAGGTAATGTTAAAAATTAACGGCAATGCTGGCGATTTTTTGGGTGCAGCCTTGCCCGGCAACAAAATGGGCATGAAAGGCGGAACTATTCTGGTTAAAGGCAATGTCGGCGAGCGTGCCGGTGATCACATGCGCCGCGGTAATATCCTGATTGAGGGTAATGCCGGTGATTATTGCGGTTCCAGAATGACAGCGGGCACTATTGCTGTCATGGGGCAGACCGGCAGATATTTGGGTTTTGCGATGCGCCGAGGTACGTTATTGTTATGGAATCAACCGCAGGCATCGGCAAGATTTAATGATTGCGGTGCGCATACCTTGGCGTTTTTGCCGATCTTGTTTGCATCATTTAAAAAGCTTAATTCCAAGTTTGCAGACAGCTCTGCGGCATTTAACCGGGTGCAGCGTTATGCCGGTGATATGTCGGAGATGGGGCGTGGCGAGGTTTTGGTTAAAATAAGCTAATCGAATATATTAGGTTAGGGATGAACGAAAAGCCTCAGTATAAAAACTGGGGCTTTTTTATTGGCTCGCAATAATCTATTAGCCTGCTTTCCCAAATAGAGTCATGGCAACAACTATTAACAACAACCAATCATAGTCGGGATATTGCCGGTTTAAAGTACGTCTATCCTGTGCTTTCCAGGCGAGCAGGCGGCTTGTCTATCGGTATCAATTTTAATACCAATAATGCCTGTAACTGGCGTTGCATTTATTGCCAAGTGCCTGATTTAAAAGTCGGCGCCGCGCCGGACTTGGATTTTCAGTTATTGGAAGATGAGCTGAGGTTTTTTCTTGATGATGTGTCTGAATGGTGATTTCTATCAGCGTTTTCAGGTGGATGAAGATAAGCGGGTCATTAAGGATATTGCTATTTCCGGCAATGGCGAGCCGACCAGCGTAAAAGACTTTGATAAGGCTGTGGCCTTGATTGGCAAGGTGGCGACAGAAGTCGGGGTGTTGCCGCAAAGTAATTTTGTGTTGATTACCAATGGTAGTTTGGTGCATCGGTCTAGCGTCCAAAATGGCCTGAGGAAATTAAAGGAATATGGCGGAGAAGTATGGTTTAAGTTGGATAGCGCTACCGAAGAGGGCAGGGCTTTAATCAATAATGCAGGGCAAAGTTGTCAGGCGAGTGTGGATAATCTGTTGCTTTGTGCAAAGCTTTGTCCGACAAAATTGCAAACCTGTTTACTGGATTACGATAAACAAGGCTTGTCCGCAGAAGGAAAAAAACGCATTTCTTGATTTGCTGAAAAGTATTAAAGCAAAGGGCTGTGAGTTGAAGACGCGTGATGCTGTATACGATTGCGAGGCCGTCTCTCCAGCCGGAATCCGTTCGGCTGGAAAGTTGTCGGTGGAAGCGCTGAATGCATTCGCTGATGAAATCAGGCTCTTGGGTTTTGATGTGTTGGTAAGCGATTAGTTTAGGCTTTGATGTCCAGTAAAGAGCCAATCGTTTTTTTATCGGCTTCAAGCAATTTAACTGCGGCAGACGTTTCCAGTTCGGCTTCTTTTAAGCTGAGTTATCGGTTTGGTAATGTCGCTGGATTTGAACTCTGAACTGCCGACTTCATCTTTTTGTATGGGCAGCTTAGCTATTACTTGAGCTGCATCCGCTGATTTATGTTGAGCGGTATTGATTAGATTGATTGCGCTGCTGGAGTAGATGTAATGTTCATTTCGTGCCCCCTTATTCACTGAATTAACTTCAAGTTAATACTACATCGATATGGGTAATATGCAAAGATTGAATTGTGGATTTAGGGCAGAAGTGTGAGCAACAGGGCATTTTTATTAGCGATGATCGGCTAAGTGTTTGTGCGAATTCTTTTGAAATTTATAGCTTGTTACGGACGTATGATTACGGCTATAATTAGCAAGTTCATTAAAAATGCGAATGTGGCGGAACTGGTAGACGCGCTGGATTTAGGTTCCAGTAGGTTATCCTGTGAGAGTTCGAGTCTCTCCATTCGCACCACCCAATTCATAATAAGAGTTAGCGTTCATCGTTAACTTTTCAGTTCTTTTGAGCCGTTTACCGGTATCTTATAAAAAATCTTTTTTAAATTTAGTTGAGGTAAAGAAATGCAAGTTTCTGTCGAAAAGACATCAGAATTAAGCAGAAAAATGACTGTTAGCGTGCCTGAAGAAGTCGTTCAGGAAAAAATGGCGGCACGTTTAAAGTCGTTAGCGCGCGGAGTTAAAATCGATGGTTTTCGTCCAGGTAAAGTGCCTCAGCATGTGATTGAAAAAATGTATGGAGACAGGGTTCGCGGCGAAATTGCCGGGGATTTGATTCAATCTACTTATTATGAAGCGTTGCAGGATCAGGATTTAAGACCTGCCGGTCATCCGCATATTCATCCAGCAGATGAAAGCGAAGGTTTTAAATACACCGCTGAGTTTGAGGTCTATCCTGAAATATCACTGGAAGGCGTTGAGCAAATTGAAGTGACACGCCCTGTTGCGACTGTTCAAGATGTCGATGTTGACGGCATGATTGAGAAGCTAAGAGCGCAAAAGAAAACCTGGAATATCGTTGAGCGTGCATCTCAGGAGCATGATCGCGTGACGATTAGTTTTTCAGGCGCTTGTGAAGGCGAGAACTTTACCGATGGAAAAGTAGAGAATTATCCGGTTGAAATTGGCGCAAAACAAATGATTCCAGGTTTTGAAGACAATCTGATCGGCCTTAAGGCGGGTGCTAATAAAACCTTTGAAGTGTCTTTCCCGGAAGAATACGGCAATGACAAATTGGCCGGTAAAGCGGCTGAGTTTGAAGTTGAAGTCATTAGTGTTGAGGAGCCTGTGCTGCCGGAAATCGATGATGCTTTTATCAAGGCATACGGGATTGAAGGATCGATGGATGCTTTCCGTGACAGATATTAAAAACAATCTGGAAAGCGAACTCGAACAGGCATTGCGCGGCAAGCTGAAAAACGCAGTGATGGATGCGTTATATGAAAAAATTCAGATCACTGTTCCAAATACATTGGTCGATCAGGAAGTCGAAAATATGATGAAGCCGTACATCGAAACGGCTAAAAGACAGAAAATGAAGCTGGAAGATTTGAAATTGCCCAGAGATTTATTTGAAGAGCAGGCAAAACGGCGTGTGGCGTTGGGATTGATTTTAGGTGAAATTATCCATAAAAACGAAATTAAAGTGGACGACAATAAAGTGCGTTCTACTATCGAAGATATGGCGAAAAGCTATGAGCGTCCCAAGGATGTTGTTGATTGGTATTATTCCGATGAAAGCCGATTGAACGATGTGCGGCAGATGGTTTTGGAAAATCAGACCATCGACTGGTTGGTTGCGCAAGCCAAAGTGTCTGATGAGGCTATAAATTTTAATGATGCCATGAACAAGCAAGGGTAAGGGGTTTAAATGTATAACCAGTACATAAGAAATCAAATGATAGCTCCGGAAGCAGCAGGCGGATTGGTTCCTATCGTTATTGAGCAAACGGCTCGAGGCGAGCGTTCTTTCGATATTTATTCAAGATTATTAAAAGAGCGGGTCATCTTTCTGGTGGGCCAGGTTGAAGATTACATGGCTAATCTGGTTGTTGCCCAGTTGCTTTTTTTGGAATCGGAAAATCCTGATAAGGATATTCATTTGTATATCAATTCGCCGGGCGGCTCGGTGACGGCGGGTATGTCAATTTATGACACTATGCAGTTCATTAAGCCCGATGTCAGTACCATGTGTATCGGTCAGGCTGCCAGCATGGGGGCATTGCTGCTGACTGGCGGAGCAAAAGGTAAGCGTTATTGTTTGCCTCACTCAAGAATGATGATTCATCAGCCATTGGGTGGTTATCAGGGGCAGGCTTCTGATATTGATATTCATGCCAGAGAAATTCTGTCAATCAGGGAAAAGCTGAATAAAATTCTTTCTGATCATACCGGTCAACCGATAGAAAAGGTTCAGCAGGACACCGACAGGGATAACTTCTTAAGTGCAAACGATGCTGTCAGTTATGGTCTGATTGATCAAGTGTTGTCGAATCGAGCAGCTGATTGCGAATAAATAACGGTTGGTATTTTTTTGTATTTCGATATATTCTTTGCCCTATCGAAAATAAAAACATCATCTCTGGATGTTTGCGGGAGTCCAATTTATGAGTAATGACAAAAACGGCAAAGATGACGATAAACTGCTTTATTGTTCTTTTTGCGGTAAAAGTCAGCATGAGGTCAGAAAGCTTATTGCCGGGCCATCAGTTTATGTCTGTGATGAATGTGTAGATCTTTGTAATGATATTATCAAAGACGAATTACAGGATGATTCATCTTCTTTTGGCGGCGGCGAGTTGCCTAAGCCGAAAGAGATAAAAGAAGAGCTTGATAACTATGTTATCGGGCAGGAAAATGCGAAAAAGATTTTGGCGGTGGCTGTTTATAATCACTATAAGCGTCTGCGCAACAAATCCAAGAAAGATGCGGTTGAATTAGCCAAAAGCAATATTTTATTGATCGGACCTACCGGATCAGGAAAAACCTTGCTGGCTGAAACTTTGGCTCGTTTGCTGGATGTGCCTTTTACTATCGCCGATGCAACTACGCTGACCGAAGCCGGTTATGTGGGTGAAGATGTAGAAAATATCATTCAGAAGATTCTGCAAAAATGTGATTACGATGTAGAGAAGGCTGAAACCGGTATCGTTTATATCGATGAAATCGATAAGATTTCCAGAAAATCCGATAATCCGTCGATTACCCGTGATGTTTCAGGTGAAGGTGTTCAGCAGGCTTTATTGAAATTGATTGAAGGAACTATTGCTTCGGTTCCGCCCCAAGGTGGGCGCAAGCATCCTCAGCAGGAGTTTTTGCAGGTTAATACGGCTAATATCCTGTTTATAGTCGGCGGCGCTTTTGCCGGTTTGGATCAGGTTATTAAAGATCGTTCGGAAAAAGGCGGGATAGGTTTCTCGGCCGAGATAAAGACCAAAGACGAATCTAAAAACATTGGGCAATTGTTTGCCGAAGTCGAGGCGGAAGATCTGATTAAATACGGATTGATTCCTGAATTTGTCGGTCGTCTTCCGGTTGTTGCTACATTGGAAGAGCTGGATGAAAACGCTTTGGTGCAGATATTGACTGAGCCTAAAAATGCGTTGATCAAACAATATAAGCATTTATTTGAGATGGAAGGCGCTGAGCTGGAATTTCGCGAGGATTCGCTGATTGCAATTGCTCGTAAAGCGATGGAAAGAAAAACAGGCGCGAGAGGACTAAGGACAATTGTTGAAAATGTCCTGCTGAACACCATGTATGAGTTGCCGTCTGCGGATAATATCAGCAAAGTGGTTGTTGATGGCAGTGTTATTTTAGGTGAGTCAGAGCCTATTCTGGTTTATGAAACCGAAAAGAAAAAGGCCTCGGCTGAATCTTAAAGTTTATTGCTGGGTCATGAAAAAGGGAGCTTTTATTTTTAAAGCTCCCTTTTTTTGTGCGATAGATAAGCAAAGATACTATTTTGAGTCGGCATCCTTGCTATTTTAATTAACGTCCCCATAACTTTCTTTTTCAAGAAAATTAGTATTAAAGGTTCCATTTATGGAAACGCATAAAATGACAGAGTTACAACAAATAAATGTACTGATTCCGGTTTTGCCGCTCAGAGATGTGGTGGTTTATCCGCATATGGTCATTCCTTTGTTTGTCGGCCGGGAAAGATCGATTGACGCTTTAGATGCTGCGATGAAGGACAATAAGCAGATTTTGTTGGTCGCGCAAAAAGAAGCGGAAGTCGATGAGCCGGATATTGCCGATCTTTATGAGGTTGGTACTCTGGCTAATATTCTGCAGATGCTGAAATTGCCCGATGGAACGGTCAAGGTTCTGGTTGAAGGTATTCAGCGCAGCAAGGTATTGCACTATAAAGAAACGGAAAGCTATTTTTCCGCTGTGGTGACGGAAATTTACGACGTATTGAAACTAACCGAGCAAGAGCAGGATGTATTGCAGCGGACGGTCATTAATTCGTTTGATCAATACGTTAAATTGAATAATAAGATTCCTCCGGAAGTCTTGAATTCGCTGTCCGGTATTGATGATCCAAGCCGACTTGCCGATACCATGGCGGCTCATATGACTTTAAAGGTCAATGAAAAGCAGGCTATTCTTGAAACGGCAGATATTGAAAAGCGTCTTGAAGATTTAATGACGTTAATGGAAGGGGAGGTTGACCTTCTGGAGATGGAGAAAAGAATTCGGGTGCGCGTTAAGCAGCAAATGGAGAAGAATCAAAGGGAATACTATCTGAATGAACAGATGAAAGCGATTCAAAAAGAATTGGGGGATATGGATGATGTGCCCAATGAAATTGAAGAGCTGGCAAAGAAAATTGAAAACGCCGGCATGTCTAAGGAAGCCAAAACAAAGGCGGATGCAGAGCTTAACAAGCTTAAGCAAATGTCGCCGATGTCGGCCGAGGCAACCGTGGTGCGCAATTATATTGACTGGATGGTCAATGTGCCCTGGAAGAAAAAAACCAAAGTACGGCATGATTTAAAACTTGCCGAGCAGGTTTTGGAAGCCGAACATTACGGTTTGGAAAAGGTTAAAGAACGCATTCTTGAATATCTTGCCGTTCAGCAACGGGTGAAGCAGCTCAAAGGGCCTATTTTGTGCTTGGTAGGTCCTCCGGGTGTAGGCAAGACCTCGCTGGGCGAGTCCATTGCTAGGGCAACCAATCGCAAATATGTGCGTATGGCCTTGGGCGGCGTGCGTGATGAGGCTGAAATTCGCGGGCATCGTCGAACTTACATCGGTTCTATGCCGGGTAAGATTTTGCAGAATCTGGCGAAAGTGAAAACGCGTAATCCGATGTTTTTGCTCGATGAAATCGATAAAATGGCGGCCGATTTTCGCGGAGATCCTGCGTCGGCTTTATTGGAGGTGTTGGATCCCGAGCAGAATCACACTTTTTCGGATCATTATCTGGAAGTGGATTTCGATTTGTCCGATGTGATGTTTGTCGCGACCGCCAATACCATGAATATTCCGCCGGCATTGCTGGATAGGATGGAAGTCATACGCATCGCCGGTTATACGGAAGATGAAAAAATCAATATTGCAATCCGCTATTTGATTCCAAAGCAGGTTAAAAATAACGGCCTTAAAGAACGGGAAATTCAGATCACGGAAGAGGCTGTCAGGGATATGATTCGTTATTACTCTCGAGAAGCGGGTGTCCGGAGTCTTGAGCGGGAAATTTCGAAAATTTGCCGTAAAGTGGTTAAAGATTTGTTGTTGAAGCCGAGAAAAACCAAGGTCGTGGTTAATCCTGAAAATTTGGATAAATATCTGGGGGTTAAGCGTTTTCATTACGGTCTTGCAGAAGAGAAAGATCAGGTTGGACAGGTTACCGGTTTGGCCTGGACCGAAGTGGGCGGCGAATTGTTGACCATTGAGACGGCGGTTATTCCCGGCAAAGGCAAGCATTCGGCAACAGGTAAGCTTGGCGATGTTATGAAGGAGTCGATTGAGGCGGCGATGACGGTGGTCAGGAGTCGATCGGAAATCCTGGGTATTGATAATGAGCTGTTCCAGAAGAATGATATACATATCCATGTGCCGGAAGGCGCGACGCCAAAAGATGGTCCTAGTGCGGGTATCGGTATGTGTACAGCCATTATCTCCGCCTTGACCAAGATACCTGTTCGAGCTTGTGTGGCCATGACCGGTGAAATTACCTTGCGAGGTGAAGTGTTGCCTATCGGGGGCTTAAAAGAAAAGCTTCTGGCGGCGCATCGTGGTGGCATAACAACGGTTTTAATTCCTGCTGAGAATGAAAAAGATTTGGCTGAGATACCGGAAAATATCAAGCAAAACCTGGACATAAAGCCTGTTCATTGGATAGATGAGGTGCTGGAAGTCGCTTTGCAATATATGCCGGTTCCGGTTGAAAAAATGGAAGCTGAAGAGCAAGGAAAAAATGAAGCTGACACGGTTAAAGTCATAAATCAGGGTTTAACCGCGCATTAATTAATTTTCGGATTTGTCGAAAAAGTTGGCAAAACCGCAAAAATCCTGGCTTCCAGGGCTGGTTAATGCTTGACACTGCGTAAGTGCAGTTGTTATAAATACCTGTGTTTTTTGTGTCGTCTGAGGATGAGGCATAAGAATTATCACGCTGGTCTTCTAGAATATAACTTTAAAAAATGACTTCCTAAGGGGGAATAATGAATAAATCGGAACTTATTGACGCTATAGCAGAGTCTGCTGAATTAACTAAAGCGGATGCGGGTCGTGCATTGGATGGTTTTATTGGTGCAGTTACAAAAGCATTGAGCAGCTGGTGATTCAGTTGCTTTAGTTGGATTTGGAACATACGCTGTAAAAGAAAGAGCAGAGCGTAAAGGACGTAATCCACAGACTGGGGCAGAGATTACTATTAAGGCTGCAAAAATTCCTTCATTTAAAGCTGGTAAATCTTTAAAAGATGCTGTAAACTAGGCCTTCTTTAGTCGGGTGCTTAGCTCAGCTGGGAGAGCATCGCCCTTACAAGGCGAGGGTCGGGGGTTCGAACCCCTCAGCACCCACCAGACTTTGGAGTGGTAGTTCAGTTGGTTAGAATACCGGCCTGTCACGCCGGTGGTCGCGGGTTCGAGCCCCGTCCACTCCGCCAAATCAAGAAAGCCCCGGATCGATTGGTTCGGGGCTTTTTTTTTGATTAAGATTTTTTGAATAAACCCAAGTTGTTTCTTTAGGACAGAGCATATGCTGACAAAAATTAGAGAAAAAGCACAAGGTGCTTTTGCATGGGGTATTTTGATAGTGATTTGTGTGCCCTTTGCGTTATGGGGTATTCAGAATTACCTGGATACCGGAGAAGAAGCACCTGTTGCTTCCGTAGGCGATAAGGATTTTTTTCAGCGCGATGTTAACAAGGCTTATGAACAATATAGCCAGAATCTTCAGGGAATGACGATTGACGAGCAAAGCTTGAAGGCGCAGGCACTGGAAAAGCTGATAAAGGATGAGGTCTTATTGCAGTATGTACGATGCCAAAGGCCTAGTTACAACTGATGATACCGCGCGTGAATTTATACAATCTCTGCCCTATTTTCAGGTGGATGGTAAGTTTGATGACAAGCGTTATAAGACAATGCTCAATTTACAAAAAATGTCCTCAGGGGAGTTTGTAAGCAGAATCAAGAATGCACTGATCATGGAGCAGTTTCAGCGCAGCATTATAGATAGCAGTTTTGCAACGAAATATGATGTGGAAAGTTTTTTCAAAATCCAGAATCAGCAGCGCGATGTGGATTATGTCACCGTTGCGGTACAAAAGCTGGCAGAACAGCCCTCAGAGGAAGACATAGCGGCCTATTACCAGCAACATCAGGATTCATATCAAACGCCTGAGCAGGTTTCTGTCGAGTACATCGAATTGTCACTTGAAGATATAGCCAAGACGATAACGGTAACCGATGACAAGTTGAAAGCCTTTTACGAAGAGCAAAAAGATCAATATACCACTGCGGAGCGAAGAAAAATCAGTCATATCCTGTTTGCAATTAATGACAAGACCGACGAAAAAACCGCTTTGGAAAAAGCCTTAAAAGCCCAAAAAGAATTGGCAAATAAAGACTTTGCCGCTATTGGCTGCGGAAGTTTCCGATGACAAGCTAACCGCTAAAACAGGCGGCGATTTAGGCTTGTTTAATGCAGGCGTCATGGAAAAATCGTTTGAAGATGCGGCGAGCGCTTTAAAACTGGGTGAAGTATCAAATCCCGTTAAATCGGCATTCGGTTATCACTTGATTAAAGTGACCGAGTTAGTGCCGGGAGAAGTCAAGCCGTTCGATTCAGTTAAAAATGAAGTCACCAAGGCTTATCAGAAAGCTCAGGCAGAAAATGCATTTTATGAGGCGGGCGAAACACTGACCGAAATGAGTTATGAACATCCCGACAATCTGAAAACGGTGGCGGATGCTTTGGGTGTTACCGATTAAGAAAACGGTCTTGTTTACCAAAGATAAAGGCGAGGGCATTGCCGCTGACGAAAAAATCCGAAGCGCCGCCTTTACTGAAGAAGTTCTGCACGGCAACAATAGTACGCCAATAGAATTGGGAACCGATCGTCTGGTTGTGTTGCGAGTGTTGGAACACAAGGCGGCTGCGGCGCGCGAGCTAAAAGATGTTAAGCAGGACATAGTCGCCGTATTACTGGCCGATAAAGCCAAGCAACAGGCTGTCGAAAAAGCCAAGCAGATCAAGGCCAGATTGCAGGCAGGCGAGTCTATTCAAGCTGTTGCGGCTGAAAATAAGCTGCAAGTAAAGACGGTTGCAGGATTAACGCGCAGCAAGGCAAGATGTGCCGTTGCCGCTAAGCGAGGCGTATTTTCAAGGCCGCTAAACCTGTTGGCGGCAAGCCGACCGTCTTTATTGCCGAATTACCCGCAGGCGAACAAGTGGTCGTGAGTTTGTCAAAGGTAAAAGAAGGCGTAATGACTGAGGATGACAAGAAGCAGATGGAACTGGCGACCAAGAATATCGCCAAAGCCTTTGGTCAGACTGAATTCAATGCGTTGATAAACAGCTTGCAGGCAGATGCCGATATATCGGTGAAAGCGCCTAAGTAAACTGTCGAGCCGGAAATAAAAAAGGGAGCTTAAAGCTCCCTTTTTTTGTGTCAAAATTTTTGCATTAAGATGCCGCTAAACCGGCAATGTTATAGCCGCAATCGACAAAAGTGATTTCGCCGGTAATACCCGAAGCCAGATCGGAACACATAAAAGCCGCGGCATTGCCGACTTCTTCAATGGTGACGTTTTTCTTTAACGGCGCGGTATCGGCTGCTTTGCCGAGCATCGATTTAAAATCATTGATGCCCGATGCGGCAAGCGTTCTGATAGGACCTGCTGAAATCGCATTAACGCGCGTACCTTCCGCACCTAAGCGCCACCGCCATGTAGCGGACATTGGCTTCCAGACTGGCTTTGGCCACACCCATGACATTGTAGTTAGGAATCGCCCGGTCGGCGCCCAAATAAGTCAGGGTTAACAAAGAACCGTTGCGGCCTTTCATCATTGCGCGGCCGGCTTTTGCCAGCGCGGTAAAGCTGTAAGAACTGACATCGTGGGCAATTTGAAAGTTTTCGCGGGTGGTGACGTCAACATAATCGCCATTCAGCGCGTCACGGGGAGCGTAAGCGACCGAATGCACGATGCAATCCAAGCCGTCCCAGTGTTCGCCCAGTTTGTTGAATACAGTGTCGATATGTTCATCGATGCTGACATCGCATTCAATGGTAATGTTGGAATCACATTGCCCAGCCATTTCTTCGACGCGACTTTGCAGCTTTTCATTTTGGAACGTAAAGGCTAATTCAGCACCTTCGCGATGCATGGCTTGAGCAATACCCCATGCAATAGAACGGTTACTGGCTAAACCCACAATCAAGACCCGTTTGCCCTGCATAAAACCCATTATCATCTCCCGATGTTTTTGTTGTTACAATAGAACTTTAAGTATCTATGACCCTTATATTGATGTCCAGTCTTTTGTCTCGGCAATTATTCTATCTTCTGCATCCGTGCAGTCGGTCGCATCGGTTCCCTACCGATTGCGACACTTCCGCCATCCTTGGCAGTCGTATGAACACGCAAACCTGCAAAGTTCGCGTACGGGTTCGGATGCTGTCGGCCGCATTTTTGGCAGCCACGTTTTCGTGCGCGGCGTGGGCATCAGCGCAATTGAACACCCCATATAGCGAAGACGAGAGCAAGCAGGCGGTTTTGTACGAATCATTTTCAGAACGGCCCAAACATATGGACCCGGCTGTTGCTTACAGTTCCAATGAATATACCTTTATCTCGCAGATTTACGAGCCGCCGTTTCAATATCATTACCTGAAAAGACCCTATCAAGTGGTGCCGCTAACCGCCACCCGCATGCCCGACGTTATTTACCTGAACCAAAAAGGCGAAAAGCTGGAAGAGGGCGCAAATGACAGCGATATTGCGTTTACCGATTATATGATTGAAATCCAGCCCGGTATCCGCTATCAGCCGCATCCTGCGCTGGCTCAAAATGCCCAGGGCGATTATGAGTATCACCGGTTGAGCACAGCGCAAATCGATGCCGCGACGTCACTGAATGACTTTAAAACCACGGGTTCGCGCGAACTCATCGCCGAGGATTATGTGTACCAGATCAAACGATTGGCTCATCCCAAAATCCAGTCGCCGATCGCCGAAATCATGAAGAATTATATCGTCGGCTTTGACGATTTTTCCAAACAGGCCAAAGATAAACCCAAGGCAGCGATTAGAGGCCTGCCGATAGAAGGAGCAACAGCGCTCAGCCGCTATCAATACCGCATCCGTATTAAAGGCAAATATCCGCAATTCATTTACTGGTTGGCCATGCCGTTTTTCTCGCCGATGCCGTGGGAAGCCGATGTGTTTTACGGCCAGCCGGGACTTGCCGACAAAAACATCACGCTGGACTGGTTCCCGCTAGGCACGGGGCCTTACCTGCTGGCGGAAAATAATCCGAACCGGCGCATGATCCTGCTTAAAAACCCGCTGTTTCACCTTGAAACCTACCCGAGTGAAGGCGAGCCTGAAGACAAGCAAAAAGGCCTGCTGGCCGATGCCGGGAAACCGCTGCCGTTTATCGATAAAGTGGTTTTCATGCTGGAAAAAGAAACCATTCCCTATTGGACCAAATTTCTGCAAGGCTATTACGATGCGTCCGGTATCGCCTCGGACAGCTTCGATCAGGCGATCCAGTTTACCGGCAGCGGCGGTGTGGCTCTGACGCCGACCATGCTGGAAAAAGGCATCCAGTTGCAAACTTCGGTGGCGGTCTCCAGTTTTTACATGGGCTTTAATATGCTTGACGCGACTATCGGCGGTGCGACCGAACAAGCCCGAAAGTTGCGGCAGGCTATCGCCATCGCGGTCGATTATGAGGAATATATCTCTATTTTTACCAATGGGCGGGGCGTTGCGGCGCAAGGGGTTTTGCCGCCCGGCATCTACGGCTTCGATGATAAGTCCGGCATCAATTCCTATGTTTACGATAATCGGGACGGCAAAGCGCAGCGTAAAAAAATCGATGCCGCGCGGCAACTGATGACCGAAGCCGGTTATGCAGGAGGCATAGATCCCAAAACCAAAGAAGCGCTGATTTTGTATTTTGATACCACGGCCACCAGCGTTGACGACCGCCCCAGAATGAACTGGTACCGCAAGCAATTTGAAAAATTGGGTATCAAACTGGTAATACGCTCCACCGACTACAACCGTTTCCAGGAAAAAATGCGCACCGGCAACGCCCAGATCTTTGTTTGGGGCTGGAATGCCGATTATCCTGACCCCGAGAACTTTTTTTTCCTGCTGTACGGTCCAAATTCCAAAGTCCAATACGGTGGTGAAAATGCCGCCAATTATCATAATCCCGAATTCGATCGTTTATTCGAGCAAATGCGCAACATGGATAATGGCGAGCAGCGCTACCGGATCATCCAGCAAATGCAGGAGGTCGTGCGCCGCGATGCGCCGTGGGTTTTCGGTTATCACCCGAAGAATTTTTCGTTATTTCACGGCTGGTATAAAAACCTTAAGCCGAACCTGATGGCGAATAACCAGCTTAAATATACCCGCATCGATACGGCCGCCCGAGCCGAAAAAAGACAGCAATGGAATGAGCCGGTGTTTTGGCCGTTGGTGCTGGGCGGTGTGGTATTTGTGTTGATGCTGCTTCCGGCTATTAATGCCTATCGCCGCCGCGTCAGGGAGACTGTCCAATGACTCAATATATTATCCGGCGGCTTTTATACAGTTTACCCTTGCTGATGGGCGTCAATATCCTAACCTTCGTGCTGTTCTTCGTCGTCAACAGCCCGGACGATATGGCGCGTATGCAGCTCGGGCAAAAGCATGTGACCGTGCAAGCCGTCGCCAACTGGAAACAGCAGCACGGCTATGATGTGCCGCTACTTTGGAATGACACCGCACAAGGCGGAAAAAAGATAACCGACACCATTTTTTACCAAAAATCGGTCGGCTTGTTTTTGTTTCGTTTCGGCGTGTCCGATAGCGGCAGGAATATCGGCGCAGATATTAAAGAACGTGCCTGGCCCAGCCTTGCCGTGGCGTTGCCGACATTGATGGTCGGTCTGCTGGTGAATATTTGTTTTGCGCTGATGATGGTATTGTTCCGCAACAGTTACCTGGAACATGGGGGAATCGTGTTGTGCGTGATTTTGATGTCGATTTCCTCGCTGTTTTATATCATCGGCGGGCAGTTTGTCATCGGCAAGGTCTTAAGATTGGTTCCCATTTCCGGCTACGATAACGGCATGGCGGCGATCAAATTCCTGATCTTGCCGGTGCTGATCGGCGTTTTTTCAGGCATCGGTTCGGGCGTTCGCTGGTATAGAACCTTGTTTTTGGAAGAAGTCGAAAAAGACTATGTGCGCACCGCAAGAGCCAAGGGTTTGAGCGAAACCCAAACCCTGTTCCAACATGTGTTGCCCAATGCGATGATTCCTATTTTGACCGGCGTCGTGGTGGTGTTGCCGCTGTTATTTATGGGCAGCCTAATCATGGAATCGTTTTTCAGCATCCCCGGTTTGGGCAGTTACACCATTGATGCGATCAACAGCCAGGATTTCGCGATTGTTCGTGCGATGGTTTTCCTGGGATCGGTGCTCTATGTGATCGGGCTGTTGTTGACCGATATTTCCTACACCCTGGTTGATCCGCGCGTGAGGTTGTCGTAATGGTGGTGTTATGGACAGACGCACTGATCTATTTGCTGATTGTTGTAGTGCTGGCGCTGAGCTTGTATCTTCGCGGCAAAGAACACATTCAACGCCCACTGCAACAAATAGGCCGCAGTAAAATCGGCATGGTGTCGCTAGTGGTGCTGCTGTTTTTTGCGCTGATCGGCTTGTTCGATTCCGTGCATTTTAAGCCTGCCGATGACAAGAAAAACGAGATCGTCAGTCTGCTGGACTATTGGGCGACGCCGCTGCGGGAGCATGGCGAAAAAACGTACTCCGCGCCTTTTGCGACCACGCTGTACAACAAGGAAATGATGATGCTGGCCGATGGTTCAGTGCAATGGGGTTATCCGCGCCTTGGGTTCGGCGGCAGGCATCTGAATAATCCTGAGACGGAAAAAATCCCCGATATTTTACAAAAAGCGCTTTATGGCCTCGCTCAAGGCGCCAGTCTGATTGTTTTTTTCATATTTCTGATGTGGACCTTATCGGCCGAGCGGTATCAACGCCTCACACACGATTCAACGGCGAAAGCAGTCCTGGCGGTCGTGTTTGTTATCGTATCGTGCAGTTACGCTTTAATTTACCTATCCGGCTACTATCATGTGTTCGGCACAGACAAAGTCGGCGAAGACGTTTTTTATCAAGCCGTAAAAAGCATCCGCACCGGTTTGGTCATCGGCACTCTGACCACGTTGATCATGCTGCCGATGGCGATCATCTTCGGCATCCTGGCCGGATTCTTTCGCGGCTGGGTGGACGACATCATCCAATATGTCTACACCACGCTCAATTCCATCCCCGGCGTATTGTTGATAGCCGCCTCGATCCTGATGGTGCAGGTGTATATGGCCAACCACGAGGCGGACTTCACCAGTGTCATCGTCAGGGCCGATATGCGCTTACTGTTCCTGTGCATGATCCTCGGCGTGACCAGCTGGACCGGCCTGTGCCGCTTGCTTAGGGCGGAAACCCTAAAGCTCAGGGAAATGGAATACGTCCAGGCCGCGTCGGCCTTGGGCGTCAAGCAAGGCGCGATTTTACTGCGCCACATCCTGCCTAATGTCATGCACATCGTGCTGATCTCGGTAGTGCTGGATTTCAGTTCGCTGGTGCTGGCCGAAGCGGTATTGTCCTACATCAATATCGGCGTCGATCCGACCAGCTACAGCTGGGGCAATATGATTAACGGCGCTCGGCTGGAAATGGCGCGCGAGCCTATCGTGTGGTGGTCGCTGACCGCCGCCTTTGTGTTTATGTTCGCGCTGGTGCTGGCCGCCAATTTGTTTGCCGACGTGGTGCAGGATGCGTTCGATCCGAGACGGAGCGGCAATGAATAATCCCTTATTGACCGTTGAACACCTTAGCGTCGCCTTCAACCATCGGCAGACGGTGGTCGATGACATCAGTTTTGAGATTCATGCAGGCGAAACCTTTGCCTTGGTCGGGGAGTCCGGTTCAGGCAAATCGATCACGGCCTTATCGGTGCTCAGATTGTTGCCGAATAACGCAAGGCTGAATGCCGATGCGATCAACTTGCACGGCGATAACTTATTGAGCCGTTCGGAATTTGAGCTGTGCAAAATTCGCGGCCGACGCATCGGTTTTATTTTTCAGGACCCGATGTCTTCGTTGAATCCGGTAATGACTATCGGCAGCCAGATTGAGGAAGTCATCAAGCTTCATTTCAATCTGCCCAGACATGCGCTTAAACAGCGGGCGCTGGAATTGTTGCAGCAAGTCGAACTGCCCCAGGCCCGGCAGCGTATTAAGGATTATCCGCATCAGCTTTCCGGCGGTCAGAGACAGCGAGTTATGATAGCGATCGCGTTAGCAGGCAAGCCTGATTTATTGATTGCCGATGAGCCGACCACATCGTTGGACGTGACTATACAGGCACAAATTCTGGCATTGCTGAAAAATATCCAGCAACAGACCGGCATGGCGTTATGGTTGATCAGTCATGACTTGGCGTTGGTGTCGACGATGGCGGATCGGGTTGCGGTCATGCAGCAAGGTAAAATCGTCGAAACCGGCGCGACCGCCGAGTTTTTTAGCCAGCCCAAACATCCTTATACCCGTAAGTTGCTGAATGCTCTGCCGCTGATGCAAAGCTGCTTAATGCATAGCACCGAAGAACAACCGCCGCTATTACAGGTCAGCGATTTCTATTGTTACTACCCGATACGAAAAGGCCTTTTTAAGCGAGTAGTCGATTTTGTGCGTGCTGTCGATGGTGTCAGTTTCGATATTCAGCAAGGCAAAACCCTGGCCCTGGTCGGCGAATCCGGTTGCGGCAAAACCACCCTGGGCAAGAGTTTGTTGAACCTGATTCCCGGCAGCGGACGGGTCGTCATCAACGGCGTCGAGCTGAATGCCCTAACCGGCGAAGCGTTGCGGCGACAACGCGCCAATATCCAGATCGTGTTCCAGGATCCGTTTTCGTCGATGAACCCGCGCATGCTGGTCGGCGACATCATCGCTGAAGGCATCAGGGCCTTGCATCCCAAGGTGAGCGCCGATCAGCGCAAGGCCAGAGTCCGCGAGCTGTTGCAGCAAGTCGATTTGCCCGAAGATTCGGCGCTTGCGTTACCCGCACGAATTTTCCGGCGGCCAGCGCCAGCGCATCTGCATTGCCCGCGCCCTGGCGGTCGACCCCAAACTGATCGTCTGCGACGAGCCGACCAGCGCGCTGGATGTATCGGTGCAAGCGCAGATTATCCAGTTGCTTAAAACTTTGCAGAAGGAAAAAGGCGTCAGCTATTTGTTCATTACCCATGATCTTGCCGTCGTCGCCGAAATCGCCGATGATGTGGCGGTGATGTATCAGGGCAAGATCATAGAGCAGGGCAGTGTGGCCGAGGTTTTGATCCGGCCAAAACAAGCTTATACCCAAAAGCTGCTGGCGGCTGTGCCTGTTTTAAAGATGGATCATTGAGTCCGAAATCAATCAACTTTACCTTTTAACAGTGTGGATAACCTATGAAAAAACAAATCTTGCTCGCGATAACAATCGTTCTCGGCACATTAGCTTTTACTGCGTCAGCCGAAGAAATCGGTGATGTAACCACGACATTTAAGCTGCTGGGAGCTAATCATAAAATTGTGATTGAAGCTTTCGACGATCCTGATGTCCCCGGCGTTGCCTGTCATATATCACGCGCTAAAACAGGCGGGATGAAAGGTGCAGTAGGTCTGGCAGAAGATCCAACAGAAGCGTCCATTGCATGTCGGCAAATAGGCGCAATCGATACGAGCAAACTGGATAAATTGAAAAATGGCGACGTGGTATTTAAAGAAAACCTGTCGCTGGTTTTTAAGACGCTGCAAGTGGTGCGTTTCTATGACAAAAAACGTAATGTTCTGGTCTATCTGGCTTACAGCGATAAGGTGATTGAAGGCTCCCCGAAGAACTCTATTTCATCAGTGCCGGTTATGAAGTGGGATTAGCGGCACTTTGGACATCGGGCAATTGTTTGAATATGGATATTACGATAAAAACACAAAAATAAAGGCAATGGCGAAACTCAGATTACCGAAAAATATGGGGTCTTGCGAAAATCTTTTAAAAGTTTCGAGCAGTATAGCGCCGCCCAAAACATAAACAGGGAATACAAAAACAGTCGTCAAATGCCCCATATCTCCGGGGACATAATAAAAGATGAAGGTATCAAGGAAAAAGCTGCTTGAAATATTTACGAAATATTTCAAGCAGCAATGCCTCTACAGAGAGCACAAAAATAAAGATATACGCTTCATGTATAATTTTAAAGGACTGAATCTTTTTTTGAACGAAATAAAGATGATAGCCATAGAGTGACCACTGGAAAAATGCAAAAATCGAGGTATCGCCGTTGTGTACAGCCGTTATCCGATATATCCAAAGAGGCGAGTCGAAAGCGGCTCTACAGAAGCTATTGACCGCCACCTCGCTAATGCAGCCTATCAGGGCGAGTGTTCCTGAATACATGTAGACCTCTTTGGCTTTTATCTGTGTTGAGTTATCGGTGAGCGCAAGGCCTGCTAAATAAATAACTGCAACCAAAAACAAGAAAAAAGGGATGAGGTTTATAAGCATAAGGTAGTTCTCTAAACTGATTTAATCGTCGGGCATGTTGCCCTGTTCAAAAATGTAAGGAGTTGGTTAAAAAGTGTAGCCATTTAGCTTGCCCCGTCGGAGTCGGCCCTGAGGAATCCCCTCGTACAGTTAATAAACCATGTACGCTGTGCCTGCCTTCAGCGTCAAATATGTCCGGGAAACAGCGTAACACGGCTCTGGGGCTTGGCTAACGTGAGATCACCCCGTTTGATGCTGCAAGGCCGCCCTGACACACCGCAAGATCCCATAACTGTATTGCCCGTCAAACAGCTCATAAACCGGTTTAAGCGCGTTCCGTTGCTCTTCGGGCAAGTTGATAATAGCTTCCTCTATCCGTCTGATTTCCGGCTCGGGCAGTTCAACAACATCGGCCAGCACCAACATGCCTTGTTCCAGGGACTGGGCCAGATGTCCGTAAATGGTGGTCTCTTGCAGCTCTCGTTGCTGGGCGATCTGTTTTACGCTGTAGCCCAGCCGGAATAAGGCCACCGATTCGGCCATGGTATCCGACAGGCCGATCGGTCCGTTTTATTGATATCGACAAATTCGCTGATCACCGCCAGGAATTCATCGGCGTAAAGTTCCAGCTTGCGCTCGCCGATACCGGACAGCAGGCTCATTTGCTGGCGGTTGGTCGGCTTGGCTTCCAGCATTGCCATCAAGGTCGCGTCATGAAAAATAACATAGGGCGGCACATCCTGGGCATCGGCAAGCATCTTGCGCTTGGCGCGCAAGGCATTCCACAGCAGGGTGTCGTCGGTTTTAGCAAACTGACGGCTTTCTCTTTTGCTGCCTTTGACTTTCTCGGCCTTCAAGTCCTTGCGCAACATCAGTTGTTGTTCGCCGCGTAAAATCGGCCGGCAGGCTTCGGTCAGTTGCAACGCGCCGAAACTATCGAAATTAACGGCAACCAGGCCTCGTGCGACCAGCTGCCGGAATACCGAATGCCATTGCTGTTCATCAATATCAACGCCGATGCCGAAGGTCGATAGCTTATCGTGAGCGGCTTTGACAATCCGCTCGGTGGCCTTACCGCGCAACACATCGATCAGATAGCCGACGCCGTATCGCTGCTGAGTGCGGTGGATACAGGACAATGCTTTTTGCGCGGCCACCGTCCCGTCCCAGGTATTGACCGGCTCCAGGCAGGTGTCGCAGTTGCCGCAGGGCTGCTCAAGAGCGTCGCCGAAATAAGCCAGCAGAGCTTGCCGACGGCAATGAACCTGCTCGCACAAGGCCAGCATCGCATCCAGTTTGTGGTATTCGACACGCTTGTGCGCCTCATCGGCGTTGGAGTCTTGCAGCATTTTCCGCAGCGTGATCACATCCTGCAAACCGTAAGCCATCCAGGCATTGGCGGGCAGGCCGTCGCGCCCGCCCCGGCCGGTTTCCTGGTAATAGGCTTCAACGCTTTTGGGCAAATCCAGATGCGCGACAAAGCGGACATTGGGTTTGTCGATGCCCATGCCGAACGCGATAGTCGCCACGATCACCAAACCTTCTTCCATTAAAAACTGGTGCTGATGCTTGGCGCGCAAACCGGCATCCATCCCGGCATGATAGGGCAGGGCATTGACGCCTTTGGTTCTGAGCCATTCGGCGGTCGCATCGACTTTTTTGCGCGACAGGCAATAGACAATCCCTGAATCACCGGCATGTTCGGCGCGGATAAAATCGATCAGTTGGTCGCGGGAGTTTTGTTTTTGCACGATCCGGTAACGGATGTTGGGACGGTCGAAGCCGCTAAGATACAGCTGCGCCTGCTCCAGATTCAGGCGTAATTTGATTTCTTCGCGGGTTTTGTCGTCGGCGGTCGCGGTCAGTGCGATGCGGGGAATGTCGGGGAAGCGCTCATGCAGCAGCGAAAGCTGGAGATAATCCGACCCGAAAATCGTGGCCCCATTGGGAAACGCAATGCGCCTCGTCAATCGCGAACAGCGCAATCTTGATACGCTCGAACAGCGCCCCGGTGCGCTCCGAGGTCAGCCGTTCCGGGGCGATGTACAGCAAATCCAGCTCGCCGTTAAGCAGCTGCTGCTCGACTCTTCGGGATTCTTCAAGCGATAAGGTCGAGTTCAGAAAAGCGGCTTTGACGCCCAATTGCAGCAAGGCGCTGACCTGATCCTGCATCAACGCGATCAATGGCGAAATCACGATGCCTACGCCGGGTCGAATCAGCGCCGGAATCTGGTAGCACAACGACTTGCCGCCGCCGGTCGGCATCAATACCAACGCATCTTGCCCGGCTATCAACTGCTCGATGACTTCCTGTTGTTGTCCCCTAAATTTGTCATAGCCGAAAACGGCTTTGAGGACTTCGATTGGTTTGTTATTCATGAACCTTTTTATGATTAAGCTATATCCGTCGCATATCAACATTCAACACTTTTGTTCCTCTCCTGCTGGATGCCTACACGGATGTAGGTTGTAGAGCACCAACAGTAGGCGCTTTAGGTGATGCAGGAGCAATTGCCGAGAGGGTTTTAGGGTGGAGATTTTAAAAACCGACAATGATGTGCAAACACTATATATCATTATGCCGCACAATACGGTTAGCGCCTACTGTGCGTTAAGGGTTAGCTTTTGGAACTAAGGTTCGTAAGCGGGAGGATGAGCTGCTGAGGAAGAGAGCCTAAACTAGCAAATCCATGATAGCGATAGAAAGCTTCCGCATGATCGTCCTTGGCATCAACGACCAGAGCAAAAACCGCCACCTCGGAACGCAAAGCCCGCATCACCGCATCCCAGAGCAGCGCCCCACCCAAGCGCTGCCCCTGGAAATCAACATCAATGGCAAGCCGTCCCAATCTGGCAACAGGCACTGAGGGATAACGCGGTAGGCGCTTGATAATATCTTCCGGCATATCGGCTAAAGGAATACCGCCAGCCGCAAGAGTGTAGTAACCTGCAACGCGGTCGGTATCGGTTGCCAATGCCGCATAACAGGCGGTAGCACGGCGGCGTACGTCTTGGGTGGCTTGCTCCAAAAAGTAACGATCCAAGGCTGCCACGCCACAGGAAAATTTCCCCCGGTCGTGTTGGTTATTTAAAACCTCAATGCGAAACCGCCCCGTCACTCTGAACCGAATAACTGATTGTGAGCTTCTTTAGCGCGTACCAATGCAGGCGGAGGAGGGGATGGATTGAGTAGCAGGTCGACAAAGCGCCGTTGGTCTTCAGCAGAAATGCGGATGATGCCGGTTTCCTCAATAGTACGATACGCCGCCTCTTGCGCAGCGGTCACGACAAAATCGCTGACGCTACGCCCTTGAAGCTCTGCGGCGCGTTTGACGATGGCCAGCACATCCGGGGCAATGCGGGCTTCAATTCGGGATGTGCGTATGGGTTCAGTTATCATGATGATATCCTCTTTCTTTTTTGCAGTGTACGGATAAAACCCGGACAATGTCAAATATATCCCTACTGCTTCACGCTTGCCAACAGCCACTACAACAACGACCAATTCAGCATCTCTGACTTCGTAAACCAGCCAAAAACCCATATTGCGGAGTTTGATTTTGTACCGGCTTTTTTCTTCGAGAGTTTTGAAGCGGGGACATGGGGATTGGCGAGCCGTTCTTCCAGCTTATTTTTGAACTGTTCCCGCACAGTATTATCAAGTGTGCCATTCTTTAATCGCATCTTCCTGGAAAGTAAGGTTGTAAGCCATAAGTATAAAGTTTCGTGCGTTTATAAGTCGGACAAATTGACTTCGAATTCAGTTTGATTTTTGCGTGCGTCAGCTATGGCGTTGAGTTCCATATCTTCCAGTCTTTCTATTAAGGCTTCATAGGCTTTGGCGAGGATGCAATAAAATACGGGTTTATTGTGGTTGAGAATGGCAACAGGAAAGCCCTTGCCCGCTGCCACTGTACCCATGGGATTCTTTTTTAATTCGGAAACGCTAGCGGAGGTTTCCGCCAAAATGATGTGTGCCATGACAAACTCCAAAGCTGTTATTGGTGCCTAAATTAGTACGTTTGATAGTGTCTTTCAATAAGAATTGTTCAGTCGAAGTCGGGTAACCCTGAAATCCTCTACAACAGCGCAGCATAAAAACGTTGGATATAAAGAGCAACCAACTTGACTGTTTCGTATAAATCAGTGCTATGTTAAAAATAGCGTGGTCACCACTATTAGGTTACGACCCGAGCCGGGTAGCCAATTCTGTGTAATCTGAATATGACGAACTTATTCTTAGGTTAGGGCTAATAATTGAAGACCTGAATTGGTTTTTTCTATATTCTGCTACGTTCAGCCGCTCATCCTGGGCCGCTAGTAAAGCAGCGACCTGGTTTTCTTGTATCAGATAGATTTATCTATAGAAAACACTGGATGATTTTATAAAAACAAAGGACGTCGAATGAAACTTCAAACTATCCGCTTATCGAATTTCCAATGTTTCGGCCCGGAGGCAACTGAAATAGATTTGGAAGACCTTACCTTTCTGATTGGACCTAATGGCGCTGGTAAGACAGCGGTTTTGCAAGCAATGTGCCGATTGTTTGCTTTCGATCCAGCCCTGAAACGAATCCAAAAAACTGATTTCCATGTTCCCCACACTGAGGGGGAGGCACCAGACGAGCGTAGCTTCTGGATCGAAGCCAATTTTCTGTTGCCGGAATTGCTGAACGATGCAGGAGAGCACCCTACGATACCAACTCATTTTGCTCATATGCGATTGGATGACGCGGATGGTATTCCTCGAGTTCGTTTTCGACTCGATGCGAGCATGGGCGCAGATGGTGATATAGAAGACACCTTGCTATATGTGCTCGACTTGGATACGGATGGTTCGCCTTTGAACACGGCTCCAGTACCTCGAGCCGAACGCAACAACATTCAAGTCCACTATCTCCCAGCAAGACGTGATCCAGCGGATCACATCGCTTTTAGCGCAAACGCCTTACTCGGTCGCCTCCTAAGGGCAGTTAATTGGGATGTCGAACGAACAACAATTAAAAATTTGACTGACCAGATCAGCAACAATCTAGCTAGTAACACATCGGTTGCTTCGCTGAGTGCTAAGCTGACCGAAACTTGGAAAGGGCTACACAAAGGTAGCTATTTTACCGACCCGTCGATTACTTTCGTAACGAGCGAAATCGAAGCTCTACTGCGGCATCTGTCGGTATCGTTTTCTCCAGGCCATGATGAGCAATTGGTGGATTTCTCACGGCTGAGCGATGGTCAGAAATCCATGCTCTATCTATCATTGGTTCTTTCCTCACAAGCCATAGGACGAGCAGTGCTTAGCGGGGAAGATGGTACTTTCGACCCAGACAAACTCAAACCTGCTGTATTCACGCTAGTTGCCGTGGAGGAACCCGAAAACAGCCTTTCGCCCCACTATCTAGGCCGCATTGTTTCATCATTGACTGATTTGGTAGGTAAGGAAGACGCGCAGGCTTTGATAGCCACCCACGCTCCTTCCATGCTACGCAGGGTGGAGCCAGAAAAAATTCGCTACTTACGCCTGACTGAAGCGCGTCAAACGCGGGTAACTCGGATTGAAATGCCACCCGCTTTAGACGAGGCGCACAAGTTTGTCCGTGAGGCTGTACAGGCGTTCCCAGAACTGTATTTCTCACGAATAGTTGTGCTTGGTGAGGGCGACAGCGAAGAGATCGTACTTCCGCGCCTTCTCAACGCAAAAGGCATTCCAGTCGATGAATTTGCCATTTCAGTGGTTCCGCTCGGCGGGCGCCACGTTAATCATTTTTGGCGTTTGTTGAGCGCACTCGACATTCCATTTATAACGCTCTTGGATTTGGACTTGGCAAGACACCAAGGAGGATGGGGCAGAGTGCGCTATGCAGCTAATCAATTACTAATGCATTTACCAGTTGGAACCGGTCTTGATACCACGATAATAGCTGGAATTCCTCCTTGGAATGGTGTTGAAAAACTTCTTGAGCGGGAATCCGACCTACATTGGCTCGCATACCTTGAAGGACAAGGCATTTTCTTTTCTGCACCTTTAGACATCGACTTTTCGATGCTCAAGAGTTTCCCTGCGGCCTACGAACTTGATGAAGCGGATCAAGTTCAGCCGGAAGTCAGCAAAATCAAAGCTGTTCTTGGTGACAGTTATCACGGCGTTGATCAGTACACCGAGGAGGAGCAAAAACTCTTCATTACCTATCACAAGTGTTTCAAGCTCCACAGTAAACCCGCCGCTCATATTAATGCGCTTTCAAAGCTTTCCGACAATGAGCTTTTGGCAAAAATACCGCTTTCTTTGAATCGTCTCGCTGACGCAGTTATTGCTAAGCTCGCTGAGTTGCCTGAATGATCTGGCCGGAGGTTTGGCGGCCCGCAGATGGCCTAACTTTGGAACCTAATGCACTACGCGCTTCCACCGAGCGTGAGCGTTGCCTAGCTCTGACCGCAGGCCCCGGTGCGGGAAAGACCGAAATGCTCGCACAGCGCGCGGACTTCCTGCTGCGCACAGGTACGTGCCGTTATCCAAAGCGCATCCTCGCAATCTCGTTCAAGGTCGATGCCAGCCGGAACTTAAAGGAACGAGTACGGCGGCGGTGCGGTTCGGAGCTTTCTGCCAGGTTTGACAGCTACACTTTCCATGCTTTCGCCAAGCGAATCATTGATCGCTTCCGGCCTGTACTAACTGGTGATGATGCGCTCAATCCGGATTACAAGATTGTGGCTCGCAAAGTAAAGAATGGGGAGATCGAGTTTGGCGATCTCGTGCCTCTTGCAATCCAGATCCTCGAAACATCGCAAGTTGCCCGTAACGCAGTTCGCAAAACCTATAGCGATGTATTCCTTGACGAATTTCAGGATTGCACCGACAAGCAATACCAGTTAGTTAAGCTGGCGTTTCAAAGCACTACGATACGTCTGACAGCCGTAGGTGATACTAAACAGAAGATCATGGCGTGGGCAGGCGCATTGGATGGCATCTTCTCGACCTTCGCAGCTGACTTTAATGCGCTGCCGTTGAATATGTATTTAAACTTTCGCTCTAAGGCCAGACTTTTACGTATGCAGAATGAGATTATTCGAGTCCTAGATCCAGCATCAATGATGCCGGATGAGCAAATCGCGGGCGATGAAGGGGAAATTTTAGCCTGGGGTTTCGACACCAGCCAACTGGAAGCCGAACACTTAGCCACCCAGATAGCGGGCTGGATACATGATGAAGGCGTACCTCATTCAGAAATCGCCATCTTGGTGCGCCAGCAACCCGATCTCTATGCCGATTTGCTGATGGCAGAGCTTGAAAATCGAGGAATTCCTTATCGCAATGAACAACAATTGCAAGACCTTTCCGTTGAACCGGTAGCAAGGTTGATTGTGGATTACTTGTTATCGCTTTATGGCACTCGAGAGCCAGCAGCGTGGTTGCGCTTGATGGATCAATTGATCCCGTTTGCCGACGAAGCGGAGCAAGCAGACATGCGACAAGATTGGCAAAAATTTATTAAATCAGAACGAAAGCAAGCCGAATTGCTTGATCTGCTTGATGACAGGTGGCCAAGCGGTTGGTCATTCGTTGTAAATTTCCTGAATAGGCTTGGCATCAGCAGCTTAACAGCGTTGTCGCCAGATTACGAGTCAGCAACTCGGCTAAGTGAGATAATTCAGGAAACAAAGGCACAGATCGAAGAGCAGCTCAAAATCGAGCCAGACTTAATAAAAGCTTTGACGAAATTTTCAGATGACCAAGCAGTACGTATTCTGACCATACACAAAAGTAAGGGCTTGGAGTTCGACTCGGTGATTATTTTGGGTGTGGAGAATCAGACATTCTGGGGAAATGAAGCCGATCAACAGTGCACGTTCTTTGTCGGAATGTCACGTGCGAAAAGGCGCTTGGTTCTGACTGCCTGCCAAACTCGTCGCACACCACAAAGTAATCCGTCCAGATGGAGCGAGCATCGAACTCCTCATCGAGAGTTTCTTGGTTATGCCTCGCCGTTTTTGGACAGAGAATCATGACTAACACCGCACGCGGTAAGCCGTAATTCGTGAAATAGGCGTTAGCCGTATTGCACTGTAAGTTAAGTCGTTGGCGCGAAAAGTGAAGGAGGAAAAATGACGTTAAAATTAAATAAATGGGATGTTCTCGATCATCTTAAAACAGAAGAGGATATGACGCTGTATCTGGAAGCCTGCTTTGAGGAAGCGGGGGATGATCCCGCTTTTATTGCTAAAGCCTTGGGTGATATAGCAAAAGCCCGCAGTATGACCCAGCTGGCTAAAGATACCGGCTTGGGCCGGGAAAGCCTGTACAAAGCGTTGTCAGGCGAAGGTAATCCCAGTTTTGGTACGATCCTAAAAGTGATTAAAGCATTGGGACTCAAACTGCATGTTCAGGCTGCCGATAAGGAAAATGAGCCTGTAACGCATGTAAACTGATCTCAGGATGTTTTTTGTGAAACGTCATCATTACCCGGAGTAGAACGCGGTCATGTAGTCAGCTATAAGTCGGTTTGAGCTATAGCGAAAATCGGCGTTGCCTACATGGATGTAGGCAAGGGGCGTGAGCAGGAGCGGAAGCTTTTCCGGCAAACAACGCCCGAACTACTCGCCGGAAACGGTAATAAAGCTCTCACAATTGCCTCACAACGGCTCAAACAAAGCCGTCAAATCCTCCGCCGTCAATTTCAACGATTCCTCTTTGGCTCCGCCTTTGTAAATGCCCTTCGACCAGCGCGCGCTTTTTGTCCTGCATCGCAATAATCTTTTCTTCGACGGTATTTTCGGTAATCAGCTTGTAGATAAAAACCGGCTTGTCCTGGCCGATGCGATGGGCGCGGTCTGCGGCCTGGCTTTCTGCGGCGGGGTTCCACCACGGGTCGTAAATGATCACGGTGTCGGCTTCGGTCAGGTTTAAGCCGACGCCGCCGGCTTTCAGGCTGATCAGGAATACGTTCACTTCGCCGCTTTTAAACAGTTCTATGGCTTCGTCGCGGTTGCGGGTTTGGCCGGTCAGTTTGGCGTAGCCGATTTTCCGGGCGTTTAATTCATTTTCAATCAGCGCAATCATCCGGGTGAATTGCGAGAACACCAGGATCCGGCGGCCTTCTTCGAGCTGTTCCGGCAATAGCTCCATCAGCAGGTCGAGCTTGGCGGATTCCTGTACTTTTTGCGCTTCCTTTAGCGGCAAGGTGCGCGGATCGCAGCAGGTCTGGCGCAGTTTAAGCAGGGCGTCCAGGATGGTGATGTGGCTGCGCGACAGGCCTTTTTCGGCAATCGCATCGCGGACTTCTTTTCTCCATGGTCAGGCGGATGCTCTCGTATAAAGCGGCCTGTTTTGTCATACAGCGGCACGGAGCGGATGATCTCGGTTTTGGGCGGCAATTCGGTGGCGACTTCCTGCTTGGTGCGGCGCAGCATGAATGGCGCAACCCGGCGCGACAGCCTAGCTCTTTGCTCGCTGTCGCCATGTATTTCAATCGGGGTGCGGTAGAGTTTTTTAAACGTGGCGATGTCGCCCAGAAAGCCCGGCATCAGGAAGTCGAATTGCGCCCACAGTTCGCCCAAATGGTTTTCCATCGGCGTACCGGTCAGGCAAAGCCGGTGATTGGCTTTGATGCGGCGCACCAGTTGGGCGGCTTTGGACAACGGGTTTTTAACGGTTTGGGCTTCGTCCAGGATCAGGTAATGATACTCGTGCTCCAGCAGTGTTTCCTCGTCACGGGACAGCAGCGGGTAAGTGGTCAGGATCAGGTCGTAGTCCCTGATTTTGTAGAACAGCTGTTTGCGTTCGTTGCCCTGCAAGATCAGGATTTTCAAGTCGGGTGTGAAGCGTTCGGTTTCCCGCCGCCAGTTGCTCATCAGGCTGGTCGGCGCGATGATCAGGCTGGGCAGGCGGCATCCGGCCGGTTTGTTTTTCCAGCAGCAGGTGGGCGAGCGTTTGTATGGTTTTGCCCAGACCCATATCGTCGGCGAGTATGCCGGAGAATTTATATTCCCGTAAAAATTGCAGCCAGTTGAGTCCCTGCTGCTGGTAATGGCGCAGTTCCGCCTGCAAGTTGTTGGGTAGCGCGACATCTTCAATGCCGGTAAAGTTTTTCAGTTTTTGCCCCAGTTCCCGCAACTCTTTTCCGCCGTTGATGCTGAACAGGCCGTGGTTTTGCTCTTCCAAGTCGGCCAGCGCGGCGGCGTTAAATCGGGACAGTTTCAGCGAGCCGTCCTTGCCCATCGTGCTGCTGTTAAACAGCTCGATCAACACGTTCAGGAACGGTTTGATTTTTTCGCTGGGCAAGGTCAGGTAGCTGTGCTCACCGAGCGGAATGCTGAGCATTTCCGGCAGGTTTTCCGGGTCGTAGTTTTCCAGTACCGGCATAATCAACGGCAGTAAAGGCAGGGGCTGGCCGTCAACTTCAATGTTAAAGCGCATTTCAAACCAGTCCTGCTGGCTTTCGCTGATTTGGGCGTCCCAGTTCTGGGCGGTTTGAAAATTAAGCAGGAAGCTTTCATCGATGTCGATAACCCAGCCGTCCTGTTCCAGCTCCAGCAGGGTGTTTTGCAGAAAGTCTCCCCAGCGTGCGGCGCTGTCCATTGCGGTCTGTGCCGGGCTATACAAAAACAGTTCTTGTACGCCGATCTGCACGGCAGGGGCGGGAGCAAAGCCGTGGTCGGTCAGGCGATGTATTGCCCGCTGTTCGCTCTCCGCGTCGCGTTTAATCCGCACCAATCCCTGCTCGGTTTTTACCACGCTGTAGTCTTCCGGTGGGATCGCTGAAATAGTCCATTCGCCGTAATTGAAACCGACCGCCATAAAATGGGTATACTGCTGGGGCGTAGACCTGATGGCCGAACAGCAATAGTTTGGGCGTGGGCGTCAGCTGATCGGCTTCGATCAGCTCGACTTTTTTCGGCGCGGGCAGCGGCAGGCTGGGGTGTTCGATAATCAGGCGCTGGCTGAATTCGTCGGCATACTCGGCCGGTATCGGCGGGGCGGCCAGGATGTTTTTAAGTTGATCGCTCGAGAGGTTATGGGTATTGAGCGTGCCTATTACGCCCAAGCCCTCGTCCAGGTATTGCGGCGGTTCGGTCAGCAAAAGGAAAGCGGGCGGGTCGATTTCGACAGCGAGTTGATAATCGCCGTTCTCGGCTGTCCGCCAGCTAAACTTTAAGTCGCGGTCGATCCCTTTTATTAACGGGGCTCGTCCAACATCTTGCCAGAACAGCCGGCCTGTTTTCAATAACTTGGACAAGGCCAGATAACCAGTGGCTCCGGCAATCAACGGTTCGTCTCTAAAAGCCGGATTAAGCGCCGTCAGCAGCTTTGCAATTTCCTGATCCTCCGGTTGAACATAATTGAGGTAGGAATAGCTGTAGCGGAGATTGTTTAAGGTCGTTTTTCTGCCCTTATTGATGCCACCGGTTTTCTTTTCTTTGGTGATTAAAAATTCAACCGTAAATTCGTGTTTTGCATTGCCGGGCTTGAGGATATAAGCGATGAACTCCTGGGAGGTATCGTGTTGCCCCGGCGCTTGTTGATGCAGGCTGTCGAGCCAATCCAGGCAGCTGGGCTTTGCATTCGATGCGGAAAAACTCAGATTGGAATTTTGATACATCAGGCAAGCGGCGGCAACGTGCTTGCAGTTATAGCCGACAGGGCAGGTGCAGTCGCCTTCAATCTCTGCCGCGCTATAATCAGGCCGCCAGACGATGCGGATATTTTGCCGGTACGGATCCTTGTGGCTGCCTTTAACGGCGGCATTGAGCTGTACAAAAAGAGCGCCTTCGCTTTGTAATAGTGAGATTAAGCACCAGGCCTCTTTCAAAATAGCTGCGTCCGCGTTCATAAAAAGCGTCGCCACATTCGTAGCGTATATCGGAGCGGAGCAGTTTTTTTTGTTTATTCATGAAGACAAGGGTGAGCAGTTGGACAGGGGGCTATTGTACTGCAATCCGGCGCAGTTGTAGGAATAGGTATCTTTAACAATAGTCTTATAGCCGGTTTTCTGGTTAAGTACTATTATTAGAAAAACCTGAAAATATTGGGAGAAAAATATGAAACGGTACTTATTACTCGTCTGTTTATGGTTGAATGCTTGCTCAACTTTGCCGGTCGCGATAAAAAATCCCCCGCCGTATGATCTTTCCTATGTCGAGGCAATCCAGAAGACTGCCAATTATAAAGATGCTCCGGTGCGCTGGGGCGGCATTATTGCTGACGTGGACAATGAACAAAATTTCAGTCTGGTGCAGGTTTTGTATTATCCTCTCGACAGCGATGGTGAGCCATTAATAGAAAAGCCGAATGCGGGGCGGTTTGTTTTTAAAAGCCAGCAGTTTCTCGATCCTGCTGTTTATACCAGAAACACGAGAATCACCATTGCGGGAACGCTTACAGGTGATATCGAACGAACGATAGGCAAAAAAGTTTTACGCTTACCGTTGATTTCAGCCACGACTATTTACCTGTGGCCGGTTTATGAATACGACAGTCGCTATGACGGTTTCGGCTATGGCTATGGTTACAATCCCTATTATGGCGGTCATCCTTATTATTGGGGAAGCTACTATTGGCCATCGGCAAGTCCGTTCATGCACCCAGCCTTTCGTCGATCCCGGTAAACAGCGCATTTAAGGCGGGTCTGAGCTTTTTTGGCGATAGGTCTAGTTTATTTTTTTTGTTGCTATATAATACGCGGCTTACCAAAGTTATCGATGCCTCGGTGGCGAAATTGGTAGACGCAAGGGACTTAAAATCCCTCGTTCGTGAGGACGTGCCGGTTCGACTCCGGCCCGAGGCACCATAAACAATCTAAGGGCTTAAGATTTTTCTTAAAGCTCTTTTTTTATGCCTGCCGTCTTTAATGGGACACTGGCGCGACAGACCAAAATAATCAGTAGTACACCGGTCGCAGCCATTTAAGGGCATTAGGCATCTGAAGCCCGACGCCGTCTGTACCTGTAATAAGCCCGGTCTGCTAATCGGTACTGTCTATCCGTGTTCTTTATTGAAAAGTCCGATATGAGTTCAGTATTTAAGATTTTTAGATAAAGAAGCCACGCTTCCTTTGTTAATGTTCTAAGCATCATTTTAGCCTCCCATCAAAGCCGAAAACGGCGTGTTTAGTTGAAATTAAAATCTAACGCGGATAAACCTAAAAATATGGCTGAAATATATTAGGTTTTAAGTAGGATAAAGAGTTAAGCTTTTTAATCAATAAGTACTATTACTTAGCAGATGAGTTTTCAGATTAAACTACGCTAAAAACAGCTACGGCATTGACCCGATAGGGATTAATTTGGGAATCATAAAAATAACCTCATTAGCTCGATAAAGAAACGATATAAACATGGCACTAACGATCTGCAAAACATGCGGCAACCGTATCAGCGCAACAGCGCAGGATTGCCCTTATTGCGCGAAAATGCCCGCACTTGTTAAGGTCGAGATAGCGGTTCTTGTGCTGTTTTTAATGGCGCTGATGGCAACTGTCAAACATATCCCATATATCCCGAATATCCCGCAAAACCCAACAGCAAAGCAGCTGGCTGTCCAAGAGGCTGAATCGGTTGCTGCCGGAGCTTTATTTAATATTCCGAAGATTGCGGGGAAAACCGAAGCCGAAGTCGAGGCGCTATTAGGTGAGGCCGTTTTCTGCGCTCAGTCGGAATCGGCTCGGAACTGCTCGTTCCAGGAAAATGAAATTGAGATTGTCTTCATAGACGGCAAAGCGGACTGGATTACCATATACGGTTCATTCCGCAGCCCCGCCTACCATCAGAAAATTGAAGGAAAAACCAAAATCGAGACATTAGCATTGCTTGGCGACCCTGCTTACTGCGTCAAGGCAAAATCCGCGCTGCACTGCGCATTCCGGGACGGCGATGTCAGCGTTGAATTTATCGATGGAAAGGTCGATGAAATTACCGTGAAAGGAAATTTGGGCAAGGCCGCGTTCAGCAAGGACGCCTTGGCTCTGCTCGGGCTCCCGGTAAAGGAGGCGACCTTCAGCAATAAGAACGTGATGCGCTGGGATAATATTTCAGGTTTGTTAAGCGTAACCTTGCATTCGGAAGGCAACGCCGTCTCTCTTGCTACGGCGAAGGCAAAAACCAAGTAAACTTGTTATGCAAACCGGCCTCGAAACATGAAGTACACAGCTCCAACAAGGCATAGACCTGCCCACAAATAATCCAATTTCAACGGCTCTTTTAAATACATTACGGAGAAAGGGACGAATATTGTCAGCGTAATGACTTCTTGCATTATTTTAAGCTGACCGACGCTAAGTACCGTAAAGCCTATTCTGTTTGCCGGAACTTGGAACAAATACTCCAGCAGTGCAATCCCCCAGCTTATTATCGCCGCGATTATCCAGGGCTTATTGTTGAGCTCTTTAAGATGTGCATACCACGCGAATGTCATAAAGACATTGCTGCATAAAAGTAAAAATATGGAGATTAAAACGGGGTGCATGTTAATTTTTCATGTTGCTTAAAGTTGTTGATAATCGGTTTGCCATAGGGTCAGTTAAGAATGGCGAATTTCAGCATGTAGATTCACGCCCAGCGCCCGAACTACTTTCATCACCGTCTCGTAGCGCGGTTTAGCGCCAGGCGAGAGCGCCTTGTAAAGACTTTCGCGGCCCAAACCGGAATCCTTTGCCAACTGGGTCATGCCGCGGGCACGGGCCACAGTCTTCACTGCTACAAGAAAAGCGTCGGGATCGGGGTCTTCCAGTGCGGCAGTCAGATAGGCGGCAATGGTTTCTTCGTTGTCAAGGTAATCAGCCGCGTCAAACGGGGTGAAATTAGTCATGGTATTAATCCTTGGGTAAAGCGCTTGCCATTTCAATGGCGCGTTTGATGTCACGTTTTTGGGTTGATTTGTCTCCGCCCAACAGCAGCAGATAAATTACAGCGCCGCGCCGGGTGAAATACACCCGGTAACCGGGGGCCGTAGTGAATCCGCATCTCGGAAGCTCCAGCGCCCACCGGTTCGCAGTCGCCAAAGTTGCCTTTCGCCGCCCGATCAAGACGCAAAAAGATTTGGGCTTTTCCGACAGGGTCTTTCAGGCCGATCAGCCATGCATCGAATTCATCGGATTTCTGGAAGATGTTCATGACTGAAGTGTATTCGTTCGGATACGAAAGTCAAGTGGATTGCATCGAAAATTGCTGAAGGCTGGTACGGTTGAATAAGAGGTTAGGTTCCTCCATACGAAGCCCAGTGGTACGTATTTAGCGTCTTTTCTTCGCTCTTACACGCGAGTATGCCAATAGAGCTTACGGATATTCCTAGCACAGGAGGCAGTTGAAGTATGAACTCTGCGACGGAGATCGGGACTGCTAGTAATGTTGTGATTGTGCCAAGCGTTCGTACTCCTGACAGTCGACTCAATGCCGCAGAAGCATTGCTGATCTCGCGTTGGATACGACGTAGTTCACTTGAGTCCCCAGAAGCAAGTTGAGAGTGCCAAAATGAAAGCATCTCGCGCAAGCTGGCGGTTGCTGACTCCGACGAAAGAGTCAAACTACCGGCAAGGCTGGGGCGGAATGTGGTTCGTCCAAGTTGCTGAGCAACGATCCGGAATAAGACTAATTCTGCGTCATTCGCTTGGGACTCAAACCTTGGGTTGAGGAAGGATGTCGATGCCTGACCATGTAGAATTGGAGTTTTGACCATCAGCTTGAACTTCTTCGCGACACTTGCCAGCCTCGCATATTCTTGCATTGCATTTACGATTGGAGCGAATTCAGAATAGATAGCATTGCGGTGCCGTTGTTCTTGAAGTTCCTGATTAGTATACTCCAACGGGATACCTAGTCCTGTTCTGTTCAGAAAACTGAAGATATCTGCCTGAGTGATATTTGGGGCTGACCTTCCGGTGCTGCGCTCGAACTCTTGCTCTTCCTTGAGTGCTTGATTAACGCGTGTGAGAATATCTCCCAATTCTGGCTCGGTAATAATTCGCCCTACAAGACCAGACATAATGTCGAGCGGCAGGGCTTTCAGGGTAATATCTAATTCATCTGGTGAATCAAGGTTAGCAAGATGCCCCTCTTGTTTTAATGGGCCATCAAGTGCGTCCCAGAGATAGTCTGAGTATCCACATAGAGAGATCTTTGGCGTAAGGACGAGTTGTTCCAGTAGTTGCTCCTGTACGCGCGAACTGTATTCGGTTTGACAAATCCGATCGAAGACGCCATCTGTGTCGCGTTTAGTCCAGACCAGCTTTTCTTTAGCCGCAAGCGCGATGAGTGCGTCCGCTGACTGTTTGTCGATGATAGCTGAGGTCAAAGCCATAATGATTGCTGATTAGTTGGAAGTATTGGGGCTTAATATACACGACATCATTTGTTCTTCGTGTCTTCGTAGTCGCAGCAAGTAGCCTGGATGGGGCTTGCGGAATCCAGGGTTGCGCTACATTGTTGACATTTGATGCTCATCGGCAAATTTGCGTAGAGCGCGATTGACTGATTCGGAATCGGGAAAAATCTTATGTAGATCAGGGTCAACTAAAACTATATTTGTACCTTCACGATAGCGGCTGGCATATTTTCCACGCACACCGGATTTGATTAGTTCAGCCGGGTATTCAGGTCTCAAGGTATCTTCATTGTTCATATGCATTAAGCTCCTGGCGGGTCATTTGCCGTGCCGAGATGATTCGGATCGTTTCTAATCTTTCGGTAAACGATACTACGAGGTGATTATCTTTCGAAGATACTCCAAAGAGCAAGTATCTTTCTTCATTATAGGAATGGTCGGGGTCGTGAACACAGGAGGAATGCTCATCAGAAAATACTTCAGTCGCTTCTAGAAAGGAAACGCCATGCTTCTGATAGTTGAGATGCGCCTTAGTTTCATCCCATTCAAAGTCCATTGCTAATCACTCATGCCGCTATCAGTGCTTAATCGTTTTGCCATTCCAATCCCTAACAACAAAACCAACGCCCCCCACAACAACCCCGGCACCAGCCAGAACCAGTTTTGGTAGAAAGTGGCAGGCGGGTTTTTCAGGTAGGGCACTTCGTATAAACCAGTCCACGCCTGATGTATCGGCGAACGTTCCAGGATTTCTCCCGATGCCAGCGATACCGTGGATATGCCGGTGTTGGTCACGCGCAGTACCGGGCGGCGAAATTCCACGCCGCGCGCCAGGGTCATGTACATGTGTTGGTAGGGTTCCTGCCATGCGCCGTACCAGGAGTCGTTGGTGACGTTGACGATGAACTGTGCGCCAAGTTCCGCCAGCGAGCGGGTAAATCTGGGGAACAGGCTTTCGTAGCAAATTTGCGCGCCCATTTTATAGCCGTTCCAGTGCAGCAAATCGGTCGGGCCGTGGCCTCGGGCGAAGTGGCCGGTGGGCGGCAGCCATTTGCGGATTTCGGGGAATATCTGTTCGCCGGGGATGTATTCGCCGAAAGCCAGCAAGATCGATTTGCTGTAATGCGGCGGCACTATTTCGCCGTCCTTGTTCAGCACGAACAGGGAATTGGTAATCAGCCGGGATGGTTCATCGACACTGTAAGCGCCGGTAATCAGCGGCAGTTGCCGTTCGTGGAGAAACTGCGCCAATGCTACGGGGTAGTCGTCGTATTTAAATTGCTCGCCCAGCAATGCCGGGAATGCGGTTTCAGGCCACATCGCGAAGTCGATTTTGGCGTCTTGATGAGCTTTGAGCGCGTTATCGGTCAGCGTGGTGTAGCGTTTGAATATTTCCTTGCCGTAGCCTTTGCCTAGTTCGGCGGCGAGTTTTTCCGCGTTATCGATATAGGCTTGAACCATCAGCGTTTTAAACGATGCATCCGGTTGCGGGAGCCGGTTTTTAAGCCACAGACCGCCGACATTCAGCAGGATAAAACCGGTAATGACGGAGGCTACGATGATTTTCCCGGTGTTTTGTTTGCGTTGCTCCCAGGCCAGATAAAGCGGTAGGTTGCACAGCAGGGTCGCGGCGCTCAGTCCGCTAAAACCGATCGCTTCCGCCCAATGGTAAACGGGGATATTTGCGCCGTACCAGGAATAACCGAAGTTCCAGTCGAACAGGGTCAGCGAGTAGGCTTCGCACAGCGTGGTGATCAGCGCCATCAGCCACAGCGAAAGCCGCTTCGGCCAGTTAAATTTTTGTTGCCCCCAAAACCATAGCACACCGGCCAGCGGCACGAACAAGTGTGCAATCAAGCCATAGACCACCATGCCGACGACCGCTACAGGCCAGTCCAGATGGGCAAATTCATGCAGCAGGTAAGTGACCCAGTTAAAGCCGATCAGTGTGAACACGAACGAGGTGATTAAGCCGCCAATGAAAACGTTCTTCAAGCGAGTTTGCCGGTTCCAGAAAATCCACAAGGGTACGAAACAGAATAACGAAGCCCAGGGCGGGAAGGGGATGTAACTGGTTCCGATCAGAATGCCGGATAGGATGGGCAGTAGCCAGGGCTTAAAAACGCTGTTCATGGTGTTAGGGATGCGGTGTGATGATGCCGAGTTTAGCTAGCTCCCAAGCTCAAGCTTGAGAATTCGGTGTTGGAAGCTCCAGTTTCCTGTTTCGCGAAGCTGGAGCTTCGCCTTCGAGGTTCCCAATCTGGAGATTGGGAACCAGCAAGTTTTTTAGATGGTTTTATTTTTACAGCCTACTCTGCATCCCATACTGCTGGAGCGGTAGAAGATGCGTTTCCACGCCGGAGCGTGGAAATGGTGTAAATCTCAAGAATGCGTTTTTTTACCCTTGGATTTTTTGCCATGAATTTCTTCATGCAAGGCGCGGTATTCGTCGCTCAGTTTATGGTTGGGGACAAAATGTACCAGCGGCTTTGATTCTGAGTGCGATTCCCTGACCTTGACCGATGGCGAGATCATTGAGGCCAGTACCGGTACGCCTTCGGCAATAAGATCTTCGACCAGTTTACGCGGTAAATTGGCTTGTTTTTGATATTGATTGACGATGATGCCTTCAACTTCAAGAGCGTGATTATGGTCTGATTTAACCTCTGCCACCACTTGCATCAGGGAATACAGGGCTTCTCTGGCAAAGGTGTCGCAATCGAAAGGGATTAAACATTTTTCGGCTGCAATTAACGCCGACTGGCTGTAGAAGTTCAGGATCGGCGGGGTATCCATATAGATTTCATCGAAATCCCCGAGCTTTTCCAGCGCTTCTTTTAACTTGAAGATTTTCATCCGCGATTCCAGGCGGCTTTGCAGCGGCTCAAGGTCGGGGTGGGATGGAATGACAAACAGGTTGGGGAACGGCGTTTCATGGATCGCGTTTTCAAGGCCGGAGCCGGATGAGCCTCCACCGAACAAGGACAGGCTCAGAGTATCCTTAAAGAAATGGGCAATGGTTTTATCGCTATCGCTGACTTTATTGCCGAGCAGATATTGCGTTGAATTGCCTTGAACGTCGAGATCGATGACTAATGTACGTTTGCCTTCAACTGCGCTGATAGCGGCTAAGTTGCACGTAATAGTCGATTTGCCGACGCCGCCTTTCTGGTTAAAAATGACTCTGCGCATGTTATCCCCGTTAAATCAAATAGTTGAAAGTCGCATTATAAGGCTTGGGCCGATAATATCAAATGCGGATAAAGGTTTTGCCATGGCATTGCGGACATTCAGGGATTTCACTGGGTGTTTTAAACGCTATTTCCTTGCCGCAGTCGTCGCAGATAAACGTTCCAGGTATGGTAATGTCGCCGCTGTGATAAGTATGCGTTTTTGCCAATTCTTCCAGTTTTGCCAGTTCCAGGCGGGTTTTATCGGCAACGCTTAAGAAAGCATCCAGGGTGAAGTTTTCAATCAGCTCAACATCGAACTTAAACCACTCGGACAGAGAGTCCTTGTCTTCCTTGGCGGATAAGCCCTGAGCTGCATGTTCTATGTCGCGTTTAACAAACTCTGAAACTTTGTCCAATTCCTCACTGGTCAAATCGGTGTCTTGTCTGGTTTTTTCTTTTGATATTTCCAGCGCTTCGGCAAACGAATGCAGCGTATCTTCCATGGTTTCATGGAGATGTTTCATAAAATCGGTATAGGCGGTGACTAGTTTGTTTTTATTCATAGGGTTCATCTCCTGAAAATGGCGCTTTAGATTTAAGCAACTGTACGGTATTCTAACGCTTTTGACTGGTAAAAGACGAGAAGGATGCAAGAAAATTATAAGCCGTTGGCAATTGAGCAAGAAGTACAGGCCGCTTGGGAAGCTTCAGGTGTGTTTAATGTGTCTGAATCGTCAACACAAGATAAATATTATTGTTTGTCCATGTTTCCTTACCCCAGCGGCAAGTTGCACATGGGACATGTCCGCAATTACACCATTGGCGACGTTATCAGCCGCTATCAGCGCATGTTGGGCAAAAATGTCATGCAGCCGATGGGTTGGGACGCGTTCGGCTTGCCGGCGGAAAATGCCGCGATGCAGCACGGCGTCCATCCGGCCGACTGGACCTACAGCAACATCGACTATATGCGCGACCAGCTCAAACGCCTGGGTTTCGGCTATGACTGGGACCGCGAACTAGCCACGTGCGATCCCTCTTATTATAAGTGGGAGCAATGGTTTTTCCTGAAGTTGCTGGAAAAAGGCCTGGTTTACAAAAAAACCGCGCCGGTCAACTGGTGCCCGCATGACATGACCGTTCTGGCGAATGAGCAGGTCATCGACGGCTGCTGCTGGCGTTGCGACACGCAGGTCGAGCGCAAGGAAATTGCCCAGTGGTTCTTAAAAATCACCGCCTATGCGGATGAATTGCTCGCCTCGCTGGAAACGCTGGACGGCTGGCCGGAACAGGTCAAAACCATGCAGGCCAACTGGATAGGTCGCTCCGAAGGCGTGGAGATGGATTTTCCGGTGCCTGAGTTGGATCAGCATTTAAGCATCTACACCACGCGTCCCGATACCTTGATGGGCGTGACCTATCTTGCCGTGGCGGCGGAGCATCCGCTGGCGTTGAAAGCTGCAGAAACCAATTCTGAAATCAGCGTGTTTATCGATGACTGCAAGATGATGGAAACCTCGGAAGCGGCCATGGAAACCATGGAAAAGCGCGGCATCGACTCCGGCATCAAAGCGCTGCATCCGATCACTGGCGAACAGGTTCCGGTGTGGATTGCCAATTTCGTGTTGATGGGTTACGGCACCGGCGCGGTGATGTCCGTTCCGGCTCATGACCAGCGCGATTTCGAGTTTGCGCAAAAATACGGCATCGCGATCAAGCAAGTGATTTTCGCGAAGGACGGCGGCAACGACGATTGCTCGGAGCAGGCTTACACCGTAAAAGGCGTGTTGAAAAATTCAGGCGCGTTTGACGGCTTGACCTCGGAACAGGCGTTTGCCGCCATTTCCGAAGCGTTGGAAAAAGACCAAAAAGGCCAACGCAAAACCAATTTCAGATTGCGCGACTGGGGCGTTTCCCGCCAGCGTTACTGGGGCGCGCCGATTCCGGTTATTTATTGCGACGACTGCGGCACGGTTCCGGTTCCCGAGCAGGATTTGCCGGTGGAGCTGCCCAGAGACGTGGTGCTGGACGGCTCGCAATCGCCTCTGGTCGCTCATCCGACTTTCTCCCATACGACTTGCCCTACATGCGGCAAAGCGGCGCGCCGGGAAACCGATACCTTCGATACCTTTATGGAATCGTCCTGGTATTTCGCGCGTTTTGCAGGCAGTAACACCGACAGCATGCTCGATCAAAGCGCCAAATACTGGCTGCCTGTCGATCATTATATCGGCGGTATCGAACACGCTATTTTGCATTTGTTGTATGCGCGGTTTTATACCAAATTGCTGCGCGACGAAGGTCTAGTCGTCTGCGACGAACCGTTCAAGAAGCTGCTGACCCAAGGCATGGTGCTCAAAGACGGCAGCAAAATGTCCAAGTCCAAGGGCAACACCGTTGATCCGCAAGGCCTGATCGATCAATACGGCGCCGATACCGTGCGATTGTTCATCATGTTTGCGGCACCTCCCGAGCAATCGCTGGAATGGTCCGACAGTGGTGTAGAAGGTGCATTCAGGTTCCTGAAACGGCTGTGGAAGCAGGCTTATCTGCATTGCGAAGCTGGCGGATCTACAGCACCGCTTGATAAACAGTCATTAACTCAAGAACAACAGGCGGTGCGCCGCCAGCTGCATCTGGCTATCCAGAAAGCAACCGATGATTTCGGCAGACGCTATACCTTTAATACCGTGATTGCCGCGAATATGGAGCTGATCAACACCCTGTCCAAATTCGCCGATGAGTCGGATAACGGCAAGGCAATCCGCCAGGAAGTGTTGGAAGCCATCGTGTTGATGCTGTCGCCGATCGTGCCGCATATTTGCCATCAATTGTGGCTGGATTTGGGGCATCAGCAAGCGGTAGTCAGCGCTTCATGGCCTGAGGTTGATGCAACGGCATTGGAGCAGGATACTCTGGAACTGATGCTGCAGGTTAACGGGAAATTGCGCAGCAAGATGTCGGTATCGGTTAATGCGTCGAAAGATGAAATAGAGGCAATGGCGCTGAATGACGAACAGGTTAAGCGCTTTACTGAAGGCCAACCGATCAAAAAGGTGATAGTGGTGCCTAAAAAATTGGTCAATATTGTTGTTTAAGGGGAACGTGTGTTAACAAAAAAAGCTGTCGTTTTAGTTATGGCTTTGTTGTTGAGTGCTTGCGGCTATCACTTGCGGGGCGCTTTTCAATTGCCGGAAAATATGAAAAGTGTCTATGTGGAGGGCGTAACCGGCGATGTGCTCGATCAATTCAAGCAGGTTTTGAAGACATCTTCCTCTACGCTTTCCAGTTCGCGTACAGGGGCGGGCATTGTCATCAAGATAAGTAATGAAGAATTTAACCGGCGTGTGCTGTCGGTCAGTTCCAGCGGCAAGTCTAACGAGTTTGAGCTTGAATATCGCCTGGACTATGAATTTGCCAATGCCAAGGATGTCTTGTTGATGGAGAAGCAGACCGTTGAAATCAGGCGCGACTATTACAACGATCAAAAATTTGTGATTGCCAAAGAAAACGAAGAAAACGTGATACGTAACGAAATGTATCGACAGGCCGTGCAGACCATTCTCAACCGTGCCAGGGTTGTATTAGAGGCCGGCGCGAAATAACATGCGACTCAAGCCCGAACAAATAACGTCGGCGCTGCAAAAGGGTTTGGCGCCGGTTTATTTTATTAGCGGCGACGAACCGTTGCAGTTGGGTGAGACGGCGGATGCGATCAGGGCGGCGGCTCGAAGTGCGGGTTATGATTTGCGCGAGGTGCTTGTTGCGGACGCCGGATTTTCATGGAATGAATTAACCGAGTCGGCAGGTTCATTATCTGTTTTTTCCGATAAAAAAATCATCGATTTAAGATTGCCCACCGGTACGCCGGGCGCGGATGGTTCAAAGGCCTTAATCGCCTATTGCGAACGCGTGCCGGAAGATACGCTGCTGTTGATTACCGCCGCAAAGCTGGCCGGTAGTTCTTTAAAAACGCAGTGGTTTCAGGCCTTGGACAAGGTCGGCTGTGTTATTCAGGTTTGGCCGTTAGAGGGTCAGGACTTGATGCATTGGCTGCAGCAAAGAATGCAGCGGCGGGGGCTACAGGCTGAAACGGAAGCTATCAAGATACTGGCTTCCAGAATTGAAGGCAACCTGCTGGCGGCGGCCCAAGAGATAGAAAAGCTTTACGTGTTGTACGGTGAAGGACGCCTCAGCAATCAGCAAATTTTCGAAGTGGTGGCCGACAGCTCCAGATTTGACGTGTTTAAACTGATGGATAGCGTACTGGCCGCCAGAGTAGAGCGGATTATCAGGATATTGTCCGGTTTGCAGGCGGAAGGCGTTGCGGCTCCGGTGGTGTTGTGGGCTTTGACGCGGGAAGCGCGGGTATTGATCAGGATTAAGCAGGCGCTGGCTCAGGGGCAAAATAAAGCGCAGGTATTTAAAAACAATCAAATCTGGGATAAGCGCCAGCAGTTGGTTGGCGATGCGTTGAACAGGTTGCGTGATAGCGATCTCAATAACATACTGGTATTGAGCGCCAAGGCGGATAGGCAGATTAAAGGCCAGCAGCAAGGAGAGCCCTGGGAAACGTTACTGGCCGTTTGTCTGATGTTTGCGTCTGTTGTAAGTATTTAGGCGAAAGACGAAAGACGAAAGGCGAAGGGCGAAAAAATCTTGCATTTAAGTTTAAGGGGATTCCAATTTTTAGCCTTTAGCCTTTAGCCTTTAGCCTTACGGCAAATACAGCTTAAATCTGGCTCCGCCAAACCGACTATTATTGTCGGTTTCAATAAAGCCCTGCTTAGTCACCTTGGACATGTAATTGCGCAATGGTCTCGGCAAAAAACAATCCCAATCCGGTGTTGCCGTTAGCCAGATCAATCTGGGGGAGTTGTTTGTAATCGGACGATATAAGATTTTCCGGGTAACCCTTGCCATCATCTTCAATGCAGAAAACAATATAATCATCTTCCTGGGTTGCAGACAGCAGAACTTTGTTCAGACAATAGCGCTGTGCGTTATTGACCAACGTACAGAGGGCATTGCTGATCAGCGCGTTGTCGCAATAACAAAACAGATTGCCATGGCATTCGGTAATGAGTTGAACATGGCTCAAGGATAATAAGGTGGATTGCTGGGCGACAACGTCCTCCAATATATCAGCGGCGCTATGCTCGTCGATAGCCAGATTAAATTGGGATAAGTCAATTTTATAAAGCGTCAGCAGCTGCATCAGGCAATTGTTCATGCGATTGGTTTCAAATTCCAGTTGTCTGAATTCAGCCGGTTTTGGATCCTGGTAGATGATGTTCGAGTTGACCGAGCAGCGCCCGAAGAGCTGTCAGTGAATTCTTTGATGTCATGCACTGAAGAGGCCAGGATGGCGGGGAAACCGATTGAAAGCATATGAGTATTAGGCATTTTGGCGGGTTACTGATTGGTTTTGTATTGAATGGCGTCCAGCTCTGCTTGAAGGCCACTGATTTGATTGTGAGGTATGCCTATTTTGACTGGCTTTGTTGATATAGGACTGGGCGGTTATGATTTTTTCCGGATCGGGTTTAGAGTGTTTTAATATCATGAATAATGATTTTTACCATATTCAAAATGATCGTATGATTATCGGGCATTTTTGCAATGGCTTGTTCAAAAACTGCAAGCGCGCCCTTAATATTGCCTTCCTGGAACAGGCTGACGCCTTTATTGTTGATGTCGACCAGTTCTTTTTTTATTTGCTGAATCAGCGTTTCAGCATGATTATTCGCCGATAATGGCGTCGCACATTGTGACGATGTCTTTGATAAAAAGCTTGTCATCAATATTGGTTTTAATTAAATCACTAAGAATTCCATCGCAAGTTTCGCTGTTTCCGTTCAGATAAAAAGTCTTTGCCATTTCCAGGCGCAGCTCTCTGGATGTGTGCTTGCTAAACTGCTCGTTTAGTTTAAATATTTTTTCATAGGCTTGCTGGGCCAGCTCCTTGTTGCCTTTGGCCTGATGAATCCCGGTTTCTAGCAGGGCAGCCCTAAGCTTTGCTTCGGGGTCATTATGAAACTGCTGATTCAGTTCGTACAATATTTTTAACGCTTCGTTGGCGGCATTGCTTTTTAAGTAGACATTAGCCAAGCCCGAATAGTCGCTGGATGATCCGTGTATGGAGTTTTTGCCCAGTTTAATGGTGGCCGTGTAGGCTTTTTTGGCAACAGGGAGGTTTTCGGTTTTATCAGCCAGCAACAGCCAGTTTTTTTTGTCTTAAGATGGACATCGGCGAAAGCGTAACGGCTGAATTAAGTGAGGATACCGCATGCTCATCGTTACCCATCAATTCGTGCGCTTTTACCAGCCAGTCATAAGCCTCCAGCATCATCGGATATTGCTCGATGAGATCCTGAAAAGTCTTAATAGCTTGGTCATAATAGCCTAGAAAAAAAGCAACAATACCCAAGCCCAATCTGGCCCAGGGAAGTTCTCTTTCTTGCAGGATTTCCTGATAAATGGCCTCGGCCGTCTTAAAGTCGCCAATCTTAATAGTCAGTTCGGCGTATATTTTTAATAATTGCAGGTGCATTTTTTTGTCATCCTGCTCGAGCAGCTTTTCGCAATGATGTATGGCCTGGTAAAGATTGCCGTTGTCTATTTCATTTTCAATGCTGGGTCAGGTATATCTTGCGGGCATAGCATCTTTCAATGCGGCTTAATAGTTGCTGCCGGTTAAAGGGTTTAATCAGGTAGTCATCGGGTTTGTTGTCGATGGCGTTAAGCACCATATCTTGATTCTGTTCACAAGTGACCATGATAAAGACGGCATTAAGCGGCAATAACTTAAGATGCCTGGCCTCTTCCAGAACCTGCTGACCGTTTTTTCCTCTGAGCAGGTTGTAATCGCAGAGTACCAAGTCAAACTTGTCAATTCTCATCGCCGTTATGGCATTGATACCGGATTCTGCCTCAACAATACACCGTGCGCCAAATGAACTCAGTATGTGTTTGATGGTTTCGCGCATGATCGGCTTGATCTTCGACGACTAATATTTTTTTTGAAGCGAGGTTTATTGCCATGAGAGATTAGTTAGCCTTATGTTTCATCTGTTTGGTTTGGGCTTGAAAAATACCAATGCGTCCCAATATTGGCGTTAATCTTATAATTAATCAGGATTAATAAATATGACTGTTGAAGCAAAAAAAGAAACATTAGGCTTTGAAACTGAAGTTAAACACCTGTTGCATTTAATGATTCACTCATTATATAGTAACAAGGAAATATTCTTACGGGAATTGATTTCCAATGCCTCGGATGCGGCAGATAAGCTGCGTTTTGAGGCGTTGTCCAATGACAGTCTGTACGAAGGCGATAGCGAGCTGAAAATCCGCCTGGAATACGATAAAGACAAGCGCACCATCACCATTATCGATAATGGCATCGGCATGACCCGTGCGGAAGTTCAGGAGCATATCGGCACCATCGCAAAATCAGGCACCAAACAGTTTTTTCAAGCATTAACCGGCGACCAGGCCAAAGACAGCGAATTGATCGGCCAATTCGGCGTAGGTTTTTATTCGGCGTTTATCGTTGCCGATAAAGTGACCTTAACCACCCGCAAAGCCGGTGCCGACAAGAGCGACGGCGTGCGTTGGGAATCGGCGGGCGAGGGCGATTACACGCTCGAATCCGTAGAAAAAGCCCAGCGCGGTACCGAAATCGTCTTGCATATGAAAGAAGCCGAAAGCGAGTTCCTGGACGGCTACCGCATCCGCTCTATCGTCAGAAAATTCTCCGATCATATTTCCCTGCCTATCGTGATGGACAAAGAAGTCCTCCGTCTATGGGTGAAGAAGGCGAAGAAGAAAAACCGGCGGAAATCGTCGAAGAGACCGTCAACTCGGCTTCCGCATTATGGACCAAAGCCCGTCAGGAGATTTCCGACGAGGCGTACAACGAATTTTACAAACATGTCGGCCACGACTTCCAAGACCCGTTAACCCATGTACACAGCAAAGTCGAAGGCACCAATGAATACACCTTGCTGCTTTATGTGCCGTCGCGCGCACCATTCGACATGTGGGACAGGGACACCAAGCACGGCGTAAAACTGTACATACGCAAAGTGTTTATTACCGACGATGCCGAGCAGTTAATGCCGCGTTATCTGCGTTTTATCAGAGGCGTTATCGACGCCAATTCCCTGCCGCTGAACGTGTCGCGGGAAATCCTGCAACAAAGCAAGCAAATCAGCACCATCAAATCGGGCGCGGTTAAAAAAGTGCTGGGTATGCTGGAAGACTTAGCTAAGACTGAGCCGGAAAAATACGAGAAATTTTGGTCGCAATTCGGTGCGGTCATCAAAGAAGGCCCGATTGAAGATCATGCCAACAAAGAGCGTATCGCTAAATTGCTGCGCTTTGCCTCAACCCATGCCGATACCGACAAGCAGGAAGTTTCGCTGGAAGCTTATGTCAGCCGCATGAAAGAAGGGCAGGACAAGATTTATTACGTCACCGCAGACAGTTTCTCGGCGGCAAAAAACAGTCCGCACCTGGAGATTTTCCGCAAGAAAGGCATCGAAGTCTTATTGTTATCGGATCGTATCGATGAATGGCTGGTATCCAACCTGGACGAATTCGACGGCAAGCATTTACAGTCCGTCGCCAAAGGTGATCTGGACTTAGGCGTTTTGGATGCCGAAGAAGACAAAACAGCTCAGGAAGAAGTAAATAAGGATTTTGAAGCGGTGCTCAAACAGATTAAAGACGTACTGGCCGATAAAGTCAGCGAAGTGCGCTTGAGCCATCGCTTGACCGAATCTCCCGCCTGTCTGGTTGCCGATGTCTATGGCATGAGCCTGAACATGGAAAGAATCATGAAGGATGCGGGACAAGGCTTAGGCATGGGAATGGGCAGAAAGCCGATCTTCGAGCTTAACCCGACGCATCCTCTGGTAGTTCGTATGAAAGAAGAACAGGATGACACCCGATTTGCCGATTTGACTCATATTTTGTTCGACCAAGCTATCTTGAGCGAAGGCGGACAGCTGGATGATCCGGCGGCGTTTGTGCATAAATTGAATGGGTTGTTGCAGGGGTTGTTGCATTAAGCATTAAAAACAAAAAAGGCTGGATATTCTCCAGCCTTTTTTATGCATGATGGTTTTGGAGATGGGCATGACTGAGGTCAGATTTATGGCTCTGTTTACGGTAGATTGCCTATTGGCGAGTCCACTTTATAGTAGGGAGCTTTTTAATTCCTATGGTCGCCCGGCAAATAACAGCCGGTGACCTGCGCTTGTACGCGGTTGAAGCTTTTCGTCCGGAACACCATCGATTTTGGCGCCCCTCCTGGAAAATCGTTAAACCAACGTTACAAATCTTCGGCGTGTCTTACGGCAGCGGAGTCGCTGGATTTGGTCGCCGCATAGTTAACGAACAACGGTGAATTCTCGGTAGTTGGTTTCGGCTGGTCAGGAAATTCGATTTGATGCAATTCAGCCATGCGGCGCAACAACACGGCAGCACCGCATTGTTTGGAACCCGCCATGTCAGATCAAGTGCCGTCCGCCACATATTTGCCGCTGGTGTAATGATTCGAATAAGACCACAAATAAGGGATCAACACATGGGGATGATGCAGCCTGTACCCCCAGTCGTTGTAACCCTCAAGTTGATACAACACCCGGCAAAGCTCCAATCGGTTTTCGCGCCCAAGCCCCGCATTGTCAAAGCGTCTGCTGTGTTGTCTTCCCAACTGAACGGCGGCTCACCTTTTTTTGGGGCACTCCGAAGGCACTTGAACGGTACGAGCAGTCAAAGGATCGCCGTTGTGCCTTTGTTACCCCAAGAAGCGATAAAATAATTATTAGTTATTCTTACTTGTTGATTGTCCTATTCTAGTTTTATTTAACTCCTGGGTAGCTTTAACTAAAGTTGGATCCACGTAGCAGGGTGCCTCGCCGACATAACGTTGCACAAAGGGTTTTAGTGTAACTGGAAGCGGATGGGCTTTGCCTTCACTTGTCCAAAGTTGAACTAGGGAATCTTTTGATGGTTGGGTAGAAGCTGTATTGTTTTTAGGGTTCCCTACATTATTCGAGTTATTTATTGCGACAGTATCAGGGTTTATAGGTAAGGGCAGACCGCCACTGTCATAAATATAGTTTTCCATATGCTCTTGTCCCGATGAAGGTCGCAAGCATTTAAATTTAGCCAGAACTGCTTGCATATTGGGCAGAACTTCAATGCTGTCCGCTTTTTGGTTGTCCAGCATAACCACAGTGCTACGCCATAATCGCTCTCCTTCTAAACGGACTACAGCTTCCCGCCCAACTTCCAATGTTTGCTTATTTTCTCCATAGTTTGTTGGGGGCAAATAAGGTGCTTTTATCACTTCAATTCCTAGTTTTTGATTTATATCATTCGTCTTTCCTGGAATTTTGATATTAAATGTCGAACCATTTTGATTTCTGCAAAGCGATGAATTGGAATTATTAAGCTCCGGTGAGTTTAACCAGCATTTATTTACCTGCACTGTTACATTACGCCACCAACTGGGAATAGAAATAACCGCACTCAACGGATAATGATCTGAAACTTGACGAAACTCAGTGCTGCCAAACAAACCGCCACTAGCAGCTGTCAATCGTGGCTTTATGATCCAGCCAAAACTTGTGGTTTGATTTGGTTCGTTTGCCGTCTCTTCATGCTGCCAATCGCCAAAACCCACTACAATCGGATTGCGCTCCAATATTTCCAGCTCTTTCTCAAGGGCAGTAAAGTGTTTTATCAAACCTTCAGCATTAGTATCTCCGCCTTGTAATGAGATATTGATCAGCGCTTGCAGCTGATTTTTTTGTTTATTGAGCAAGGCAATGCGTTGTGTCTGCATTTGCGGCGCAATCGAATAAGAAAAAGTCTGGGTCACTGAATCCAATTTGTCTATCAGATTTTCGACACTTTGCGGGGTTTCATTAAGTACAAGACGGCACTGCTGGATATCGCAGCCTTCTAGAGTGAAGGAAAAAAAGTCTTTCAACGCGGCTAATTTTTTTTCATGATATTTCGCCATTAAATAGGCAATATTTTTGGGATCTCCTAGAGAAATAATATTGGTTTCATTCTGAAAAATACTATTGATGAGGTGTTCATGTAATATTAAATGATCCCCCTCTTTTGGGGAGCAAGGTTGGCGTTCGTTAAAATTTGTGTAAATGAATGAGCCCTGTATATGGATATGTGGATTTATTTTATTTTTATCATTGATGCAATTATAAGGTCTGATTAGTTCCTCAATAACCCTCGGGTAAAAGGCTTCATCAGCTAATTCTTTAAACTCACTATCTGACTTAGACTTGAAAAGCTCGGCTTCCTTTTTGTCCGTATTTGTACTCAGCCCTTGTAACTGTTCTAATAGACTCATTACAACCACTAAACTCTGTTGAGGTGGCTGTACTTCTGGGCAGGGAATTTCTAGCCACTTGTCTTTGTCATATTTTGGCATCCCATTTAGATCTTTAGCTGTGATTATCTTCAAATCCTGATCTTGAAACTGATAGTAAGCTCTATGAAACGGTTCGTCTGGGATAGGGGGGTGGAGGCCACAGAATGAAGCTATATTTTTTATGAGTTTAACTGCGTTGTTTTGATTATGATCCAGGTCAGGATGTATCTTTATTATGCTCATAAAATAACTTTGGGCGGCCCTGTTGGTATTTGCTTGGATCAAGTTCATTGAATAAGATCCTATCAATTTTTCGACTTCGCAAAAAAACGGATTCTCATGTTTATCACAATCGTAGTAAGCAAACTTTTTTGATGGTCTTGTTATGTTTGCGATCATTTGAGAAATTTGGAGTTGCAGAGTTTCGTACCACGTTTCTAGCGCTGATCCAGGACAATTAATTTTATTCCTTGGGGTGTTTTTCGGGTGAAACTTTTCGCTGAGACTTTTCACCTCTTCGCATACTTCATTCCTTAAAAAACTTTCAAATTCAACTCGTTCTGCCCCGAGATCCCCATTACCAGGGGTTTTTATCATCGGGTTGAGAAAAAAGTTGCCGATTTTGTCGGTGATGAGATTATCAACCATAACTTGCATTGCAGCCTTCCAGTCCCTAAAAAGTTCAGTAAATTTAGGGTCTTCTGAAGGTAAAATGGTGACTTGAATTGCTGCGGTGGCATGAGTATTAGCACCAGGAATAATTGCGGCATCAAAATTAAGGCGATATAAGGTATTGCCTTCAATATCATGACGGTCATCCAACTGTATGCGCATCAGTTCGTTGCGCACCTTGTCACGGTAATCGAGCATTTCAGAAAATGTATCAGTTGGCGAAGGGGCAATATCCGATTGCGCTTTTTCCAGAACCGCCGTATCTGTCTGCGTCGATGTGTTACTGGGCTGCTCGGATTTTGTTGCATTGCCGTCCGATTTGGCGGCTTTCAAAGCTACATCAGAATGCTGGCTATTAACGCCGCTCATTTTTGCCTGTGACGTACGAAAATTAGCGGACTTAATATCTTCTAGCTGTTCATTTAACCAGGCTTCTTCGGTAAAACGGTCATTGACCAAGCGTTCACGGGTATAAACTTTAGGCTCATCAACCAGGATTTCACCTTCGGTTTCCATCCATTGCAAATTCATGCCGAGCTTGGGCCATATATGTCCAACTATCAACAGGGCAAATAGAAAGCCAGCCCCAACACCCGCCGTTTTTTTAGGATATTGCTTTATCCAATCAATTAATAAGTCCCATTGGTTAATTATTTCTTTCCACATAAATTTTATCCGTCGAGAGTATTAGACATTGCAAATTCGCATTCCAATTCTTCAAGAACCAGATCGAGCAGGGCTTTTTTGGTCAGTCTGCAATACAGCGTTTCGCAGCTATCGAAGCTTTGATTTTCAAACCACTTATTTGCCGGTGCGCCGCCATTACAGTATGGAAAATAAGCGCACTGTTGCCGACAACGCTTTATGCCTTTACGAATCTCGGTGTAGGTTCGCCGTAACGCCGGATGTTTAAGCACTTCATCAAGGCTATGGGTGTAAACATTACCGAAGACAAAATTATTGAATTTGGCTTGGGTAATGCCTAACAGTTCAGGCGAAAAAGTGCTGAGATTACCGTCCACATCCATACTGAGGATGGCAAAAGGTTCGACTTGATGATTCCAAATAGGTAGTTGGGTTGATTGGGTAATCAAGCCGACCGTTGCATCGATTTCCCTAACCGATAAGCGCATGGTCGGCGGCAGCGTTTTGATTCTTTCTATAAAGCGGTGCAAAAACCGGCTGTAAGCTTTGAGCATAGGTGTTTGTTGCAAGGAAGATTGACGATGCGGCCCTTCAATTTCTTCAACGTTAAAACATACGCGCTGAATGCCGTTGTCCACGTAAAAATCAAAAAACTCATCGGGCTCAAAGAGGGCTTCGGCGGTAAGAACGGTGATAACGTGAAAGTCTATCCCTGCCTTTTGCAGGTTTTGTATGCCTTTGAGCGTTGCCGCAAAAGTGCCTTTACCAGAGCGCGTTAAACGATTCCGGTCATGAAATAGCTGGGGGCCATCAAGGCTGATGCCCACATTGATCGAGCGTTCTTCTATTAACGTTAACCAGTCATCGTTAATCAGCATACCATTGGTTTGTATGCAATGATTGATTGCTAAGCTCTGGGGGGCAAGCTGATCAATGACGGCAAACAACTCGCGGTAATAGGTAGGCGCTAAAACCAGTGGCTCACCTGCATGCCATATGATACTGAGTTGCTCAGCCAAAAAAGAGCTGGAAAAAACTCGCCGACAAAGCCAAGTTAATGTTTCGGCTGCAAGCTGTTTGCGATTATTTCTATCGGATAGGTAACAGTAAGAGCAATCAATGTTACAAAAAGGTGTCGGCTGTATGACCAGTAGTTCAATAGGAGTAGCTTTAACGCCTGTGAAAAACCGATTAAACAGCTGTTCCCTGAACATTATTTAGAACTCTACATCAGTAATTGCGCCAGTTTCCCCAATTCGGCCAATTCGGCCAATTCGGCCAGTTGTACCATTGTGCAATGCGCTCTGGCGTTTGTTCATTATCGGACGAATGACTGGCCAGCTGTTCTCGAACTTGTTCTACTCGTTGTGTTAATGCTAGCTGTTGTTGTCGGGTCTCATGACGAGACGTTGACGCATAAGCCGGTTGGTTGACTATTAACACCGTCACTGCGGCTGCAAGGGAAAACAGCAGTTTTGGCAAGCGTATCAGGATTACATTCCAAGTTTGTATCAAGTTACGGTGTTTCATAGCTTTCTCCTAATATTTAGCTGTGTACAATCTTTAAATTAAGCAGGCAACCTTGGTATTCTGCCAGGTTAACTGGGCTTTAACATCAGTAGATAATAACTGAGGCAATGTATTACCCCAAGTTCGTCCAAATTATAACGAGCTGAACTAAGGTATTATTCTCTATATAGTTTAGTGCGCAAATCCTGCAAGCCACTATTAAATGGCATACCCATTACAATGAGTGGCAATTTGTTGTGGTGAGGTTTTAAAATCTTTTTTTGTGCAAGAGGGAAACAAAGGCAAAAATAACATTAATCCTTAAAGTAGTATAGAAAAAAGATGATTTTGTTTGCATTGAAAATGGTGCGTATTCAACGATGTTTTAACGCTTCACATGTACATTGCTTTAAAAAGCCGGGATAATTCCCAGCCTTCAATGTACTCATAAACTTTTATGGACTTCAAATTAATCAATACGGACGGCCATGCGCGGCGTGGTCAGCTTAAGTTTGCCCGCGGCGTCGTGGAAACGCCTATTTTTATGCCGGTCGGTACTTATGGGACGGTAAAAGCGCTGACGCCCGATGAACTGACCGGCATCGGCGCGCAGATTATTCTGGGCAATACCTTTCATTTAATGCTGCGTCCCGGCACGGATGTGATTAAGGCGCACGGCGACTTGCACGATTTTATGCGCTGGGACAAGCCGATCTTGACCGATTCCGGCGGCTTTCAGGTGTTCAGCCTGGGCGCGTTAAGAAAAATCACCGAAAAAGGCGTGACCTTCAAATCGCCGATCAACGGCAGCTCCATTTTTATGGGGCCTGAAGAATCGATGCAGGTGCAACGCGACTTGGGTTCTGACATCGTGATGATTTTCGATGAATGCACGCCGTATCCTGCGACGGTTCACGAAGCGGCCGATTCGATGCGCTTATCGTTGCGTTGGGCGGCGCGCAGCAAGGCGGCTCATGAGGGCAATGCCTCGGCTTTATTCGGCATTGTGCAGGGCGGGATGTATGAGCATCTGCGCCAGGAGTCGATAGACGGCTTGGTGGACATCGGTTTTGACGGTTACGCGATCGGCGGTTTGTCGGTCGGCGAACCCAAGGAAGAAATGATGGCGACGCTGGATGTGGTGCATAGCAAAATGCCGGTCGATAAGCCGCGCTATTTAATGGGTGTAGGTACGCCGGAAGATTTGGTCGAGGCGGTCAGGCGCGGTATCGATATGTTCGATTGCGTGATGCCGACCCGTAATGCCCGTAACGGCCATCTTTTTACCACCTTTGGCGTGGTCAAGATCAGGAACAGCCAGTATGAGTTCGATACCGGACCTCTGGATGAGTCTTGCGGCTGTTATACTTGCCGGAATTATTCCAGAGCTTATTTGCGGCATCTGGATAAATGCAAGGAAATGCTGGGTTCAAGGCTCAATACCATTCATAACCTTTATTATTACCTGAGCCTGATGCAGGGCTTGCGCGATGCGATTGAAAGGCAAGAGCTGGATATTTTTGTCAAGCAATTTTACCAACAACGAGGAAAAGCCGTGCCGACTGTGGCATAATGGCGAACTTTTTTTAATTACAATAAGAACCCGAGGATAACCATGAGTTTTTTTATTTCTGATGCTGTAGCCGCAGCTGCTCCCGCCGCCCAATCACCCGGCATTGAAGGCATGATATTCCCGCTGGGTATATTGGTGTTTTTTTACTTTTTGTTTCTGCGTCCGCAATCCAAGCGTGCCAAAGAGAAGAAAGAAATGATTGCCGCGATGACTAAAGGTTCCGAAGTGGTCACTTCAGGTGGCATTTTGGGCAAGGTTGTCGATCTCGATGAGAATTTCGTCAAACTTGAAGTTTGCGACAATACCTTTATCCAAGTGCAGCGTCATAATATTGAGAGCATGATGCCGAAAGGAACTTACAAAGCGATTACTAAAAAAATCGCTAAAGTTTAATGTCATAACGTGTAGGATGGGTACGACTGCATGGGCAGATATTGGCTCCTGCAATATCTGCATTTCCCACATCTGGGTTATGCGGAAGGTAGAGCAATTGCTGGGAGCGCCAAAAGCAGGCGCTTTAGGCGGCGCGAAACCCATCGGATAGGTAATTGATTATGATGGGTTTCGGCAGTCGCCTCTACCCATCCTACGACATAGTTGAATTGTTGGAATAACACATGCAAAACCATTACCCACTTTGGAAAAATCTATTGGTCCTGATTGTTTTTGCCGTCGGGATTATTTACGCGTTGCCGAATTTGTACGGCGACGACCCTTCTGTTCAGGTGTCATCGACACACCCGGCTAAGCTGGTGCAGGAACAGGCAAACAAAGTCGAATCTGCGATTAAGACCGCCGGATTCAATGTCAAGGCGTTTGAGTTTAAAGACGGCCGCATTTTAGCCCGGTTTAACAGCGCCGACGATCAGCTTAAAGCCGCGGATTTACTCAGGGATCAAATGAGCGACGATTATAACGTCGCGTTAAATCTGGCGCCTACCACACCTGCTTGGCTGAGGGCTTTGGGCGCGGACGCCATGTACCTGGGTCTGGATTTGCGCGGCGGGGTGCATTTCTTGCTCGAAGTGGATATGGATGCGGCCGTTAAGCAGGCTGAAGAGCGTTACAACGACGATGTGCGGTCTGGCTTTAAGAAACGAAAAAATACGTTATCAATCTGTGTTGAAGGACAACGGATTCATTAAGGTTAAGCTGAACTTCGGCTGAGGACAAGCCTGCGCTGTTGAAGTTGTTGGGTAAGGATTTTCGCACGTTGGAGGTTACCGAGCCGAAAGAGCAGGATCAGGTTTGGTTGACGCTTTCCGAAAAAGAAGTGCGCGACACCAAGAAATTTGCCGTCGCACAAAACATGACCACCTTGCGTAATCGCGTCAACGAATTGGGCGTTGCGGAACCCGTGATCCAGCAGCAAGGCGAAAACCGCATCATGGTTCAGTTGCCCGGCGTGCAGGATACGACCCGCGCCAAGGAAATTCTGGGTACGACGGCGACCCTGGAATACCGTCTGGTTGATGTGGAACACGATGTGCAAAAAGCCGTCGAAGGTCATGTTCCTGTCGGCAGCCGCTTGTATACAGAAAGAAACGGCAACCCGATCCTGTTGGATCGCCGGGTTATCGTGACCGGCGACCAAATCGTCGACGCTTCTTCCGGCGTTGACCAGGATAGTAGGCCATCGGTCAATATTTCTTTGAACGGCGTTGGCGCAGCCAAAATGGGTAAATTGACCCAAGCCAATGTTGGTAAGCCGATGGCGGTGGTATTCATCGAATACAAAGTCGAAACCAAAGTAGTGAACGGCCAAAAAATCCGTCATAAAGAAAAGGTTGAAAAAGTCATCAACGTGGCGACCATTCAGGGTGTTTTCAGTCATCGCTTTCAAACCACCGGTTTAGACAGCCCTCAAGAAGCTCGCAACTTGTCGTTGTTGTTAAGAGCCGGTGCATTGGCTGCCCCTGTTGATATTGTCGAAGAACGCACCGTGGGGCCAAGTTTAGGCCAAGACAACATCGACAAAGGCATGTTGTCTTTTGTGGTCGGTTTTGCTTTGGTTGTGCTGTTTATGGCGGTTTATTACCGGCTGTTCGGCATGATCGCCAACTTTGCGCTGGCGTTTAACGTGGTGATTGTTGTGGCGATTTTGTCGATGTTGCAGGCAACACTGACGTTGCCGGGTATTGCCGGGATCATCTTGACCGTGGGCATGTCGGTTGACGCTAACGTATTGATCTTCGAACGGATTAAGGAAGAACTCAAAAATGGCAACACGCCGCAATCTGCTATATTTATCGGCTATGAGAAAGCCTTTGCCACTATTTTGGACTCTCACTTTACCAACCTTGTCGTCGCTGTGGTGTTGTTTGCTTACGGTACAGGTTCTGTTAAAGGATTCGCGGTGACATTGATTATCGGGATTTTATCCTCCATGTTTACCGCCATTACCGGTACACGGATGGTTATTAACTGGATATACGGTAACCGCAGGGTTGAGAAATTATCTATCTAAACAAATTTGTGTAGGGGCAATCCCTTGTGGTTGCCCTAGTTCAGACACCAAATAAAAGGGCAACCACAAGGGATTGCCCCTACATAGAGGATTAAATATGTTTAAAAAAGATATAAATTTTATCGGTAACCGGAATAAAGCACTGATATTTTCCGGCATATTGACGATTATCTCGATAGGATCGTTGGCTATACACGGTTTGAAAATGGGTATCGATTTCACCGGCGGTACACTGATTGAAGTCGGGTATCAAAAAACAGCCGATTTAACGGTGCTGCGTAATACTTTGGATGCAGAAGGTTTTAACGATGCCACGGTGCAGAATTTCGGTACCGCAAAAGACGTTCTGATTCGGTTGAAACCGCAAGAGGGCGTTAGCAGCGTCGAATTAAGCGCTAAAGTGCTTGAAGCCATTAACAAAAATACCGCAGAACCGGCAAGCGTTCGACGCGTTGAGTATGTAGGCCCTCAAGTCGGCGATGACCTGGCAGAAGACGGCTTTTTAGCGTTGTTGTATTCAACGATATGTATTTTGATTTATGTGGCTTGGCGTTTTGAATGGAAATTTTCGGTGGGTGCGATCATAGCGACTTTACATGATGTCATTGTGACGCTGGGCTTATTCTCTGTTTTAGGATTAGAGTTTGATCTGACAGTATTGGCCGCGGTTCTTGCGCTGATCGGGTATTCATTGAACGATACTATCGTGGTTTACGACCGTATCCGTGAAAATTTCCGGGCATTAAGAGGTAAATCGACCGAGGAAATCATGAATATTTCGGTCAATGTGACCTTAAGCCGTACCATCATGACTTCATTGACGGTGCTGCTGGTGCTGGTTTCACTGTTCTTTCTGGGCGGGGAAGTGATCCATAACTTTTCCGTTGTGCTGTTATTCGGGGTGTTTTTCGGGACTTATTCCTCTATTTTTATCGCCAGTCCTGCGGCTTTACTGTTGGGCCTCAGCGCTGAGGATTTGATGATCCCGGTAAAAGAAGGCGCGGAGCTCGATACCCGTCCTTAAGCCACAGGTATTTTCAAAAACCAGCGGCTGATCATGTATAATCAGCCGCTTAAGAACGAATTAACTTATTCAGTTCATAAAAAAGGGAACACGGATGACACAGATTGGGACGGATGCGCACTGATTTTAAAAGTCCGCGTAAATCAGTTTAATCCGTGTCATCCGTGTTCTATTGCAAAGTCAGCTTCTGCTGAGTAGTTCTTAACAAATATTTATTCATAATTTGGAGTTTTAAAAAAATGGCGATAGAACGCACTTTTTCAATCATTAAACCTGATGCCGTAGCAAAAAACGTAATCGGCGAAATTTACAGCCGCTTTGAAAAAAACGATTTAAAAATCGTTGCTGCAAAAATGCTGCATCTGACTAAAGAACAAGCCGAAGGTTTCTACGCAGAACACAGCGAACGCGGATTCTTTAATGATTTGGTCGCATTTATGATTTCAGGTCCTGTGATCATGCAAGTGCTGGAAGGTGAAAACGCAGTTTTGAAACATCGCGAAATAATGGGCGCAACCAACCCTAAAGAAGCGGCCGCAGGAACTATCCGCGCTGATTTCGCCAGCAGCATTGACGAAAATGCAGTACACGGTTCAGATGCTGTCGAAACCGCTCAAAGAGAAATTGCTTATTTTTTCTCAGCCAATGAAATCTGTGCAAGAACCCGTTAAAACCAAAACCATCAATTTGCTCGATTTCGACAGAAAAGGCCTTGCGGCCTTTTTTGTCGAGTTAGGCGAGAAGCCTTTTCGGGCGACACAGCTGCTCAAATGGATCTATCAGGAAGGCGTCGAAGACTTCGACCTGATGACTAACTTGAGCAAGTCACTGCGCGCTTATTTAACTGAAAACTGTTACATAGCGACGCCGGAAATCGTGCTTGAAAAAGTCGCGTCCGACGGCACCTGCAAATGGGTGATGCAAACCCATTGCGGCAACCGGATAGAAACCGTTTTTATTCCAGAAGAGGGACGCGGCACCTTATGCGTTTCCTCGCAAATCGGCTGTGCGTTGGCTTGCACCTTTTGCTCTACCGCCCAGCAAGGCTTTAACCGCAACTTGACCACGGCAGAAATTATCGGCCAGTTATTCGTTGCGCAAAAACGTTTGGGCGAAGAAAAAAGAATCACCAATGTGGTCATGATGGGCATGGGCGAGCCGCTGTTGAATTTCGACAATGCCGTCGCTGCGATGAACCTGATGATGGATGATTTCACTTTCGGCCTGTCCAAGCGCCGGGTGACCGTCAGCACTTCGGGCGTAGTCCCGGCCATGTACCGTTTAACCCAGGTTTGCGACGTCAGTCTTGCGGTGTCGCTGCATGCGGTGACTGATGAGTTAAGGGATGAACTGGTTCCGATCAATAAAAAATATCCCTTGAAGGAATTAATGGACGCTTGCCGGGATAACGCCAAGATTGCGCCGCGGCGCACGGTTACTTTTGAGTACGTGATGCTGGACGGCATTAACGACTCGATACAGGATGCGCGGGGGCTGATCAAATTATTAAAAACGGTACCGGCAAAAGTCAATTTAATACCGTTTAACCCGTTTCCCTCGTCGTCATACCGCTGTTCCAGCAGTGAAGCGATCAATCGCTTTAAAACGCTGTTAAACGATGCGGGTATCGTTACTACGGTCAGGAAAACGCGCGGCGAAGACATTGATGCGGCCTGCGGCCAGCTGGTAGGGCAAGTCAAAGATAAAAGTCGCAGACACTTAAAAATTCAACCGGAAGGTTCCGAACGTGCAGCTTAAGCTATTAAAGACGGTTAACCGATTTGCGCTGGTCCTGCTTGTTGCGACTGTGTCAGCCTGCGGTTTGATGGACGACAGTCAAAGCGATAATCTTGACGATAGTACATTTGCAGCTGGGAGTACGCTATCTGAGTCTGAACAAGCTGGAATTGGCTCAGGAGAACTTGCTGCTGGCATTAAAAGAAAACTCAGGGAATGCCCAAGCGCATAATGCGTTGGCTTTTTTGTACGAAAAACTGAATCAACCCGACCAGGCCAAAGATCAGTATGAGACCGCACTGGGTTTGAAGCCTGATGATTTGAGCGTGAGGAATAATTTCGGCCGTTTCCTCTGTGAACATGGCGAGCATGAAGAAGGCATGGCGCTATTATCGGAAACGAGTTCAAACCCGTTAAACGACAGACAGTGGATGGCCTTAACGAATGCCGGACGATGCCAGCTGAATATCGGGCAAAAGCAACTGGCCGAGAATTATTTCAAGCAAGCGCTGCAACTTAATAACGCCTATGCGCCGGCATTATCGGAAATGCAGAAAATCGCTTATGAAAAAGGCGATTTTTGGGCGGCAAAAGGCTATTTGCAACGCTATCTGGGCGTTGCCGAACATACGCCTGAAACCTTATGGTTTGCTGCGCAGGCTGAGCGTGCGCTAGGCAATAAAGAGCTGGCCAATGAGTACAAGAAATTGTTGCTGGAAAAATTCCCACTTTCAAATGAAGCAAAAAAAATCGCCGGGCTTAGAGATTTTTAATTAAAAGGCAAAAGACGAAGGGCGAAGGGCAAAAAAACACAGCTTTCGCCTTTTGTCCTTTGCCTTTCGTCTCTTTTTATTTTTTGTAGATTTACCTGTTATTAATGAGAGGATTATTTAAATCCGTGGCACCAACCCTATTTAAATATGGCAAATAATATTCAAGCAATTCGCGGGATGCACGATGTGCTTCCCGAACAGACCCCGCTTTGGCAGTATGCGGAACAATGCATCAGGGACGTACTTGGCGCTTACGGTTACAGTGAAATCCGGCTGCCGATCGTGGAGAAAACCGAACTGTTCAAGCGCTCCATCGGCGAAGTGACCGACATTGTCGAAAAGGAAATGTACACGTTTGACGACCGGAACGGCGATTCCTTAACCCTGCGCCCTGAAGGCACGGCCGGCTGTCTTAGAGCCTGCCTGGAGCATGGCTTGTTGCACAATCAGGTGCACCGGTTGTGGTATTACGGGCCGATGTACCGCCATGAGCGCCCGCAAAAAGGCCGCTATCGCCAGTTTATTCAATTGGGCGTTGAAACTTACGGCATGGCAGGACCGGATATTGATGCGGAATTAATCCTGATCATGGACCGGTTATGGAAAAAGCTGGGTATCCGCGATAAAGTTCGGTTGCAGCTCAATTCCTTGGGCACGCTTGCCGAACGTATCGTTTACCGGGAAAGTCTGGTCAACTATTTCCAAGGTCATCTGGACCAATTGGATGAAGACAGTTTGCGTCGGCTGAAGACTAATCCGCTGCGGATTCTGGATACCAAAAATCCGGCGATGCAGGAGGTTGTTGCCAATGCCCCGGAATTGACGGATTATCTGGACGATGAAAGCCGTCAGCATTTTAACGCGATAACCACGATATTGGATGATCTGGGCATAGGCTACGAGCTCAATTCCCGACTGGTGCGCGGCCTGGATTATTACAGCAAGACGGTTTTTGAATGGGTCACCGACGAATTAGGTTCGCAAGGCACTGTCTGTGCGGGCGGACGTTATGACGGACTGATCGAACAGCTGGGCGGCAAGCCCAATCACGCGGTCGGCTTTGCGATGGGTATGGAGCGTTTGCTGGCCTTGATGGAAACGCTGGATAATGTACAACTGGCAAGCCCCGTCGATGTGTATATGATTCGGGTCGGCGAAACGGCGGAACAGGAAGGCATGCGTTTTGCCGAGACCATCAGGAATGAAATTCCCGGCTTGAAATTGCAGGTGAATTGTGGCGGCGGCAGCTTTAAAAGTCAGTTTAAAAAAGCCGACAAAAGCGGCGCCGAATTCGCGATCATCCTGGGCGACGATGAAGTCAGCCGCGGCGAAGTCAGCGTCAAACCGCTACGCAACAGTGAGCAAGAACAGCAGAATATGACTCAGCAGCAGGCGATTAAGTTTTTGATAGAACACGGATGACACGGGCTTAAAAGGCGAAAGGCAACGGATGAAGGGAAAAAATTGCACCTTTCGCTTTTCGCCTTTCGTCCTTCGCCTTTTTTTAAACATCAAACAAGAGAAAAAACAAGTGGAAATGTACGATACAGAAGAAGAACAGGTTGAAGCCTTAAAAAGATGGTGGAAAGAAAACTCAACCTCCACCATCGTCGGTTTAGTCATGGGCATCGTCATTATTCTGGGCTGGAATTACTGGCAGGAACATAAGAAAGCGCAGGCGGCGCAAGCTTCCGCAACTTATGCTCAATTGCTGAAAGCACTGGATGACGATAAAAAGGACAGCGTAGAAAAATTGGCCCAACGCATACAAGAGCAATTTAAGGGCACCGAATATGCGGCATACAGCGGTTTATTGCAGGCCAAATTAAAGGCGCAGCAAGGCGATTTAGCCGCAGCCAAGCAGATTTTGAAGACGATTGCCGCAGAGCTCGAACAAATATCTGAGCAATATCGCCAGGATAAGACTGGTGCGCTTGATGCTGGCTACCGGCGAATATGAGCAGGGTTTGCAGGTCATTAACGAGGTGGATGCCAAAGACGCGGCCAGCTATGCAGCCAATTATGACGAATTAGTGGGCGATTTGTATGTGGCCCTGGATCGTTTGGATGAGGCGCGCACTTCGTATCAAAATGCCTTGAGAAATGGACAGCCATCACCGTTGTTGCAGTTCAAAATTGATGATTTGACCGCCCAAGAAAAGCTAGAAACTCAAAAATAATGAGTAACCATTCAATCTATATGAGCCAGGCGAAAGGCAAAAGGCGCAAGGCGAAAAAGCCTTTTGCCCTTTGCCTTTTGCCCTTTGCCTTCACCTTATTAACAGGCTGTGCGGCGATTGATGCCGTTAAGGAAGGTGCTTCCGGCATTAGCAATTACTTTCTCGGCGGGGAAGACAACGCCGATCCGCCTAGCGTCTTGGTTGAATACACCCCTGAAATTAAGCCTGAAGTCGTCTGGAAAGAGTCGGTCGGCGTAGGCGCTGACGAGCAATCCTTAAAACTGATTCCGGCCATCGGCAGCGGAAAAGTACTGGCGGCGGATCGGGAAGGCGTGGTGCAGGCCAGAAGCCTGACGACCGGCAATTTAATCTGGGAGACTGAAACCGAGGTGCATTTTTCCGGCGGGCCGGGACTTGGCGCGAGCACTGTAATTTTGGGCTCCAGCAATGCCGAAGTCGTCGCCTTAAACATCGAAACCGGCGCAGTGCTGTGGAAAACCACAGTATCCAGCGAAGTGCTTTCCGTGCCTGTGGTCGCCAATGGTATTGTTATCGTTCGCACCACGGATGGCTCCGTGATCGCGCTTGATGAAAAGACCGGCGGCAAGCGCTGGAATTACGAACGCACCGTACCGGCTTTAAGCCTGCGCGGAACCGGATCGCCGCTGATTGTCGAGGATAACGTGATCGGCGGTTACGATAACGGCAAACTAATGGCCTTGCGCCTGACTGACGGCAAATATGTCGTGGGAAACCAGCATTGCCATTCCGAAAGGGCGCTCTGAAATTGAACGGCTGGTCGATCTGGATGTCGATCCTATCGTCATTAACGGCGTGATTTACGTTGCCAGCTATCAGGGCGGCATAGCAGCTATTTCGGAACTGGACGGCGATGTGTTGTGGCGCAATGAAACCATTTCATCGCATTCAGGCTTGAGTAACGACAGCCGGTATTTATACCTGACGGATTCGCAAAGCCACGTCATGCAGCTGGATCAGCGTAGCGGTGCTGCTTTGTGGAAGCAAAAGGATTTGCATCAAAGAAGATTGACCGCTCCCGCCGCCTATGAAAATTATGTGGTGGTAGGCGATTTTGAAGGCTATGTGCATTGGTTGTCCACTACCGACGGCAGGCAGACTGGGCCGTGTACAAGTGACTGACGGCCCAATCGATGCCAAGCCTATCGTGGTAGATAATACCGTTTATGTTTATGCAAAAGACGGCACGCTTGCCGCTTTAAAAGTCCGATAAAAATATGTTACCTGTAATAGCCTTAGTAGGGCGACCCAATGTGGGCAAGTCCACATTATTCAATTATTTAACCCGCAGTCGCGACGCTTTGGTTGCGGATTTCTCAGGCTTGACCCGGGACCGGCAATACGGCCGGGTAAAACTGGGCGATCGTCCCTGCCTGGTCGTCGATACCGGCGGTATAGCCGATGACGCCGAAGGCATAGAAAGCTTTGCCAGGAAACAGGTGCAGGTCGCGCTGGAAGAGGCGGATATCGTGTTCTTCATGGTTGACGCGCGCGAAGGGTTAAGCGCTTCCGACAAGGTCATTGCCGATACCCTGAGAAAGTTGAATAAGCCGGTCATATTGGTCACCAACAAGGTTGACGGTATTGACGCCAACGTTGCCGCATCGGATTTCTATTCGCTGGCGTTGGGCGAGCCGGTGCAGATCGCCGCGTCCCATGGCAGAGGCATACCCGAATTACTGGAAAAAGTTAACCAACTGTTGCCGCCGGATAAAGGCGAAGTCGAAGAGGCGCACAGCGGCATCGGCATCGCCGTGGTCGGACGGCCCAATGTCGGCAAATCGACGCTGGTCAACCGCCTGTTGGGTGAAGAACGGGTTATCGTATTCGATGAGCCGGGCACCACGCGCGACAGCATCTACATTCCTTTTGAACGCAACGGCAAGAAGTTCACCCTGATCGATACCGCCGGCATGCGCAGACGATCGAAAATCGCCGAAACCATTGAAAAATTCAGCGTCATTAAATCGTTGCAGGCGATTGAAAAAGCCAATGTCGTCATTTACCTGATCGACGCGCGGGAAGGCATCACCGACCAGGACGCGCATTTATTAGGCTTGGTATTGGAAGCCGGAAGAGCCCTGATTATCGGCTTGAACAAATGGGACGGCATCAGCGCCGACCAAAAGGCAACCATTCATCGGCAACTCGATGTCAAACTGTCTTTTCTTGAGTTTGCCGAAAAGCACCCGATTTCCGCGCTGCATGGCAGCGGCGTCGGCAAAATGTTCGATGTCGTGCAGCAGTTGTACGCAGCGGCAATGCTCGACATGTCCACGCCGGTGTTGACCCGTATCCTGAAAGAAGCCACCACTGCGCATCAACCGCCGATAGTGAACAGCCGCCGTATTAAACTGAAATACGCGCATCAGGGCGGCAGGAATCCGCCGATCGTGGTGATTCACGGCGTGCAAACCGATGCATTGCCGGAGTCTTACAAGCGTTATTTGATCAACTATTACCGCGACAAAATGGGGCTGGTCGGCACGCCGATACGTTTGGTGTTCAAGTCGCCGGCCAATCCGTTCCACGGGCAAAAGAACAAGGTGACCGAATGGCAGGTGAAGAAAAAGGAACGCTTGATGAAGCGGGTAAAAAGTAAGAAGAGGGATTGAGCCTAAAAACCCTATTTGCCCACGAAAAGCACGAAAAACACAAAATAAATCAGGGTGTAGGACGGAATAAATTCGTAGGGGCGACCGGCCGGTCGCCCGCTCATTGAGCAAAAGATATAAACCAACAATAGGAAACAATCATGGCTACAATCACATTTCAAGGCAAACCCCTTAACACGTCCGGCGAATTGCCGGCAGTAGGCAGCGATGCGCCGGCATTCACCCTGACCAGCCGCGAGTTAGTCGATGTCACCCTGGCAACCTATGCCGGTAAACGAAAAGTGCTGAATATCGTACCCAGCCTGGACACCCCGACCTGCGCCGCCTCAACGCGCAAGTTCAACCAGAAAGCCTCGCATCTGGACAACACCGTTGTGTTAGCCGTTTCCGCCGACCTGCCTTTTGCGCAAAGCCGTTTTTGCGAATCGGAAGACTTAACAGACGTCATTCCCCTGTCAACCTTCCGCTCCAGTTTCTCCAATGATTACGGCGTAACCATCACCGATACCTTCCTGCGCGGATTGACTGCCCGTGCCGTCGTCATTATCGATGAGCATGACAAAGTGATTTACACGCAATTGGTCGGTGAACTTGTCAATGAACCGGATTATGAAAGCGCGTTGGCGGTGTTGTAAAACAGGTTCATTCCTGGCCGTACGCAGGCCGTAGCTCGAACTCAAGTACGTCCAGATTGTCTGGGGCATGCCGTAAGATGCAGCTTTCATAATCAGGATGGATAGCATCGAAGCTATGGCCGCGGGCCCTGCCCACCCAGCTCTTCGTCTTGAACGGCTGGAAATCATCCTCTAATTCTAGGCTTCCCTCTGTGGAGTCAACCACCCAATCCTAAGAAAGTCCAGTCTATGCGCGAGTGCTGTCGCCGCGTTTTTCGTGTGTTGAACGAATAGTTGGCGGCGCTTGCTGCCATAACTTCGCTTTGAACGGCTTTAATCTCACTGTGAAAACATTATTAAATATACGGTCGATGGCACGAGTCGGGCTGAAGATAATCTTGCTTAAGCCGCTTTGTCTAGTGTATAAAATGAGCCGCAATAGTCTGCTTGTTATCCTACAGACGAAAAAAAGGAAGGTTACTTTCGTCGCATTAATGTAACCCTCTTTTTTTCGATCAAGTTCAAACCGTCATGCATGGGCAGCAAGCTCGACAAAGGAGTGTAGTGGGCAAATTGACGGTAAAGGAACGAGAGTGCTCTATCGCAGGTAAAAAATTTCAATATCACACTAGGGGAAATATATGTGGGCGATCACAACACTTACAAACACCAATGGGCAGCCTGTCAGCATGAGCGATGGGCTGCCGATTACAGCGGTACGGGGGGCAGAGGGGGTCTCATACCGGATGATCGCCAACGGACTGGGTTTTCTAGACTTTACGGATACCGGGCACCAGCCAGGAGGGCCGCATTATTGGCAAATCGTGATCAACGGTCAGATATACTGGTATGACGGTCAGGGATCGTTGAATGTGACTCTTAATGCGAACAGCACATTCAGCGTGACCGGAGATGGAAACGATATTTCAGGCGACTTGCTTCCGCTGCCGGAAGTTTCCAAGGACGATGCTAAGCTATTGAATGATATGATGGATATAAATATCGTGCCGTACCAGAACATCCCTGACGCTCCCGGCAAGACGAACAAGGAGATTAAAGCGCTGGGTCTACAGTATTTCCCTTTCAGTCCCTACAGTTACCAAATGGCCATGTCGGTTTACGACTGGACTACCGCCGATTTCGCACGGTTTGTTTTCTTTCGTGTTTTTACCTATACCGATGTTCAGGGGAATCCGCTGGATCTGCCCAGCATCGCTAATGCGATCTGGACCTCCGCTTGGCCGCCTTATGTTCCCAGCAACGCCGATTACATGAACTCTTTCATGATGACACCTGCCAGTAGTTATGATGAGGTTTATTCTCAGTTGCTTGAGGTCTGGTCGCAGCTGAAAACCTACAACAAAGCGGAGAATCGGCTTGCGGCAGCGGCTTTTCAGTCTTTGCCTCGCACCAGCGTGCTGGCAAAACCCCAGCTGTTTAGCGGACAGGTGGATATTTCCAATCTGGGATCCGAACACTTCGCCCCCGAATTCATACAATTCCCTGGCAATGCCGGGCCGACTTCCGTACCCTTGTCGATGCCTTTGGAAACTGCTTTGGAAACGTTCATCACGGTTGGCGCCAAGATCAAGACAAAAATGGTGTGGAGCTTCACCGACTCGCGAGAGGATGCGATGCATTATCAAAACGGCATCCTGTTGATTGCCAATCCGCCGGACGGAGCCGTTGTATGGGATGACGCCAACTACATCACGCCACTCTCGGATGACCCTGACAAAACGGAATACACTTTCCCGCCGGGAACCAGGTTCTTGATTCAGGATGTGAGCAGCGAGACTATTGATGCAAAGTCGGTGGTAGTCATTACTCTTCAGCCAATTAGCGCCAACTGATTTTTTTAGGTTTAAGCGTTGTCGAAAAACGCATGATGCCCATGCGGAAGGGACTGTGAAAGTATTAAGAGATTGGAGTACAAACCTGGGTTTGTACTCCAATACTAAGATAAAAAATGTTAAGGCGATTTTTATAATGCCTCAATCTCGGAACGCTGATGTCGTTTTGCGCACAAAACTCCTGCATGATCCGGTTGAATTCGGGTTCTTTCCACTTTTGATGCGATGACTTCCCTCTAGCCGTTGCCATCCTGAATGGTGGACCAGCGGGGCATTGATGTACGCACTCTCAAAATGCTGGTTCAATTCTTCCAAAAAACGGGAAGCTGGCGATGGCTTTGTCCATCATCCGCACAGACTCCCGGTATTTTTGCGTTCTATACCCAATAACAAAGCCGTATCGATTTCGTCCCGCATCACAATGATTTGTGTTGCGCTGGTTTGCCTGAAGGCGTGATAGGCCTTGGCAGTTGAATTGTCCCGGTGCTGCCTCGCCAATGACGGTGGATACATCGAAAAACAGGTTTGGAAATTTTTCTTTGAACAATTCGTCATTGAAAATGACCGGCAAACTTCATGCGCATCAGTTAACGATTGAAAGATACAGGGTGGTTGGGGCGGCGTAGGTATTGAGAAGTATCTATTTTGGGCTTGGATGTATCAAATAAACTCTACAACAAAAAAAGTCGCGCACTAATTATTAGATATAAGGCGCTAATTTTGTCATTTTACTATAAACGTAATTTTATTTAGTATTACAAAAATTAATAAATTGTAATCTTTTGGCTACAAGCTGTAATTTTTTTGCTTGATATTAGAATCTAATTTATTACAGATGAAAACATTATTTACGCAAGCAATGTTGTGTAAATTTAACGCAAATAAAAGTCGTAAATGAATAATAAATAGGGGGTAAACAAATATTATCATTATCTTTGTATTGATTGATAAGTCTTATTCATCAAGCATGAAGTTAAAAACCCACCGGATAACCGGAGGGTGAAATTAAATAAAATAATATAACAGAATACTGACTGGATTACCGGAGGTTTCAGATTGATTAGAGATAAATAACTATGGTATTCAAAAAAGTCACATTTACAGCGCCAGCTAATACTTCATTGCCTGTATATATAAATATTAGGCCGGTACTCACTCTGGACGGAGTTGCAAATTTCGTTCTGCGCAAGACAAGCAAAAGCATTACGTCAGTCAAGCGGCTATTTTTTGCGCTGTTATTGATTGTCCAGCCTTATGCTCACGCCGCCAACACGGATTCTCCCTATTTCAAGGGTGGAAAAATAGATTCTAATTATGAACGATATGATAATGGTGATTTTGCGGTTAATAACTTTTTGTGGACACCTGTATTTAAAGGCGGTGCCGGTTCGGTAATTTCGCAAACGGGCGGCCAGGATATTAATTATTTCGGCGGTTATGCGCGGCCTTTATTAACGCGTCCAGAACTGGGCGAGTTATTTCTGGGAGCGCAAGAAGTTCTGCAAGGGGATCGTAAATCGACTGAAGTACAGGGCGAATATCGTTTGCCAAATGGTTTGGGGGTTGGCGGTGGTTTTGTTGATCGAAGCCAAAGCAATCAAGATGTTAAATTTGCCAAGGTTTCCTATCAAAATAATTGGAAAGACATTAAATATATTGCATCTACCCAATGGCAGCGTTTTGCGGGAAAAGATTATGGCGGTGGTTATGTCGCTGTATATAACAAAGAATTGATGGCTACCTATGGAAATGACGGTGAGCAATGGCGTAGTTCATTTGGTTATATCGGGCCTCAGATAACCGAAAAGTTACGGCCAGCCATTGAGGCGTTATATATTGATAACAGTATCGGCAAAATAGGCAGTGACAGAACCGCAATGATTAGCGGAAGCTTGGGATATAGCAAAGGTTTTTTAAGTCATGAAGCAAGACTGGGCCGTGCAATGGGGCCAACCGGAATGCAATTCTCTAATCCACAAGCTTTCTTAACCACAGCTACCGATCCTTCATTTAACCGGCGTTTACAAGCGTGGGAACTGGGTGGATTGGCTAACTTCCGTTATATCAATACCAGTGTATCTGCCGGTTCGCCCCGCACAGAAACATTTGAATTCAACGTTTTTCCCGGTCAAGTATTGGGAGTTGATAATCTGTTAAGTGCGGTGTTCGTAGGTGCGGGTATTACTCACCCAAATGGCGGTTTGCCATATAAGAGTACGTCTGGGCCTGCAAACAAAGATGGCGTTAGTGGCATTATTGGTTATGTGAAACGGTTCGGACAGGTTGAATCTAATGTCCGGGTGCAGCATGACTTCGATGTTAACGATACTCAACTTTATGCCGGCGCTCAGTATTGGCTGTAACAATCAACATTAACAATATTCAGGATATTACATGACTCACATAGTTGCTATAGCAGGTAGTCCCTCGGACAAGTCAAAATCCACAGAGCTTGTACGCAAAGTTCTTGATCATTTAGAGGAAATTGGCTTCACGACAAAACTCCTCACAGTCCGGGATTTTTCTCCCCAGGAATTGATTTACGGCGCAGCACAGGATAGTCAAAGTCTTAAGCAGTTAACGGGTCACATTGACCGTGCGTCGGCGGTCATTATTGCGACGCCTATTTATAAGGCTTCTTATAGCGGTGCTTTAAAAGCTTTTTTAGATTTGCTGCCACAAAAATCCTTAGCAGGAAAAATCGTGCTTCCGATTGCGACTGGCGGGTCTCAGAAACATTTGCTTGCGATTGATTATGCACTGAAACCGGTACTGTTTGCCTTAGGCGCCACACATGTGCTCAGCGGTTTATATGTCTCGGACGATCAGGTTCAAAGGGATAGTCAGGGTCAATTGCTGCTGGATCAAGAAACCGAATTGCGATTGGACGAGCAACTTGGCGCGTTAGAGCAATCGGTCGGATTGATAGTAACCGAAGAAGAGTATTAAGCCTCTAATTTTCGAGCGGCAAATTCAGAAATAGACGTAATAACGGGGCAGCGCTGTTCTGCTGCATGTAAAGGTTACCCTCTTAAAATTCGATGCAATTGCTTTGATTGAGGGAACGCTGTAACTAGGAGAATTCCATGAGTAAAAAAAGCCATCTCACAAAGCCACAGCTTTTCAGTGGGCTATTGACATTAATCGCCATCATTTCATTGGCAACATCCCCCGCTTCCTATGCCGCAGATGTGACTTGGCCAAAGGAAATAAATCTGGGCTACCAAAAATATGGCCCCTTAATTGTTCTCAAATCTACCGGCGAATTAGAAAAGCGTCTTAACGAACACGGTGTGGCGGTGAAGTGGTCTGAATTCCCGGCGGGACTGCCCATGCTTGAAGCGCTGAACGCCGGCGGCCTTGATTTTGCGGTTACAGGCGAAACGCCGCCCGTCTTTGCGCAAGCGTCTAAGGGCTCTCCTATCGTCTATGTGGCAAATGAACCCGCCTCACCGCAGGCCGAGGGTATCATCGTTAAAGCAGATTCCGAGTTGAAAGATATTGCCGGATTAAAAGGAAAAAAAGTAACCGTTCCCAAAGGATCGAACGCACAGTTTTTCCTTATCCAGGCACTGGCGAAAGCCGGTCTGACTTGGGACGATATTGAGCCCGCCTACCTGCCTCCGGCGGATGCCAGAGCGGCCCTTGAACGCGGAGACGTTGCCGCATGGTCTATCTGGGACTATTACTACGCAGCCGCTGAAATTCAATTGGGAACGCGCACACTAACCAATGGCGAGGGGCTCGTGCAAAACTATGCGTTCTACACATCACGACGCGATTTTGCCGACAAATATCCCGAACTGATCAAGGTAGTGCTTGATGAAATTCGAAAGACTGACGAATGGATAAAGAGCAAGCCCGTTGAAGCGGCTGAAAAGTTAGCCATTGATGTGGGTATCGACGCAAAAATCCTGGAAAAAGCATTACGTCGCAGTGGCTTTGGCCCCGAGTACATTAAACCCGAAGTTATCGCCGCTCAACAGAAAATTGCCGACACACTGTTTGCTATTAAATTACTGCCAAAACAAATCAAAGTAGAAGATGCCGTTTGGCAGCCAAAGAGTAAGTAACTTTGTAACCATTCAGCGCGAAGCACAGCATTCCTCTCCAGCGGGACGACTGCACGGAAGCAGGAGGTAGAGCACCAAAAGTAGGCGCTTTAGGCGACGCAGGAGCAGTTGCCGAGAGGGCAGGGTGAGGGGGAATCAATAAGGACTTTTTCCTATTTAATTCTCCTCACCCCGACCCTCTCCATCAGGAGAGGGGGAGTTAGCGGTTAATTCATTGAGCGTAACGAGTTGACGGCAGAGACATCAATAAACGGAATTTATAAAAAATGGATTCCGGATTTCAGAGCACAAGGGTATCGGCTTTGTAAGATGCGTTGATTTATTCACGCATCAATACGCCGAATGAAAAATTTAATGTAGGAGTGAATTTTATGAAGATTTTCTGGTTTTTACCGACGCAAGGCGATGCACGTTATTTAGGAACAGCCAAAAACGCCCGACCAGCAAACCACCACTATTTAACACAAATTGCTAGAGCCGCCGACGAATTGGGTTATGAAGGCGTTCTGGTTCCTACCGGCCGCACCTGCGAAGACTCGTGGATTGTTGCATCTTCCCTGGTTTCGGTGACAAAACGCCTTAAGTTCCTGATCGCCTTAAGACCTGGACTATTGTCGCCTGCGGCGGCCGCACGGATGACATCGACTCTGGATAGGGTTTCCGACGGTAGGCTTCTAGTCAATGTGGTTGTCGGTGGAGATGCTAAAGAATTGGCAGGAGACGGTATCTTCCAGTCGCATGACGATCGGTATGAGTATGCCGAAGAATTTATAACTGTCTGGCGGGAATTACTGGAGGGCAAAGAAGTTAATTTTCAAGGCAAGCATATTAAGATCGAAGCAGGGCGACTCCTGTTCCCGCCCGTACAAAAACCACATCCGCCCTTATATTTCGGGGGGTCATCGCCGGCAGCGCATCAATATGCGGCAAACCAGATGGATGGGTATTTAAGCTGGGGAGAGCCGCCAGCCCAAGTGGCGGAAAAAATCGCTGACGTCCGTGAACGGGCGGCGAAAAACGGCAGAACGTTGAGCTTTGGATTACGGCTGCACGTCATTGTGCGGGAAACCGATGCTGAAGCATGGGCCGCGGCCGATGATTTAATCAAGCATCTTGACGATGAAGCGATTGCTAAAGCGCAGCAAGCCTTCAAGAGATCGGATTCTGAAGGTCAGCGCCGCATGGCCGAATTGACTGGATGGGGCGCGTCTCGAACCCGTGAAGCGCTTGAGGTATCCCCGAATTTATGGGCGGGTGTCGGTTTAGTGCGAGGGGGAGCAGGCACAGCGCTGGTGGGCGATCCTGAAACGGTAGCGGCAAGAATTCAGGAGTATATGAATTTGGGGGTCGATAATTTTGTCCTTTCCGGATACCCCCATCTGGAAGAAGCCTATCGTGTCGCGGAACTGTTATTTCCTTTGTTGCCTATTGATGCTGGAAAGCATAAAGAGGGATCTGTCGTTTATTTGAGTCCTGTGGGCGATACCGGCGGTGTCGATATTACAGAAAGATTGCGGGAGTCTGCATCGTGAACATAAGCCGTTTTTTACCGGACTGGTCAAAGCTGATTGGTCTGTCATTTGGGTGGTTGTTACCGGCTTTCCTGGTCATAGTCTGGGTGGTTGCCACCCAGTATGGTTGGATTTCTTCCCGAATTTTGCCTTCACCCATTGATATTGTGAGGGCTGCGGTTGACTTAAGCATTTCCGGCGAACTGGCGAAAAATATCGCCGCCAGTTCCGAGCGTGCGGGTTGGGGGCTCTTGATTGGCGGCAGTATCGGTTTCTTTCTGGGGCTTTCTAATGGGTTATTTCGCACGGCTGACCGTTTTTTGGATACCACGGTGCAAATGATCAGAAATGTACCCCATCTGGCGTTGATTCCTTTGGTCATTATCTGGTTCGGAATCGGTCAGGAAGGCAAGATCTTTTTGGTTGCTTTAGGTGTGTTCTTTCCTATTTATGTAAACACCTACCATGGGATCAAAATGGCTGATTCTCAGTTGCTTGAAATGGGGCGTGTTTATGGGTTGAGTCATTGGCAATTATTTACCCAGATCATTTTTCCCAGCGCTCTTCCATCGATCCTGGTTGGGCTTCGTTATGCGCTAGGTTTTATGTGGCTGACCTTAATTGTCGCTGAAACCATAGCGACAACTTCCGGCATTGGTTATATGGCGATGAATGCTCGTGAATTCATGCAGACCGATGTCGTGGTGCTGGCCATTTTTATATACGCCTTGTTAGGCAAGCTTGCAGATACCGGTGCGCATTTACTTGAACTGCGACTGCTCCAGTGGCACCCGAACTTTAGACGTTTCTGAGGCCATGCTGATAAACGGGGTATTTTGCAATACAGGGACACAGTGCAGAAAATCACAGAAATTATGATTCGGTTTCGTTCTATGACGCCCAACAATTTTCCACATCAGAGGAACTTGAAATGCCATTACAAAAGTTAGATATTCTCCCCCCCCGGTCCCTTTATTTTAAACCGGAACCTGTGTTGGGATTATTGAAAAGCCGCGCGAAGTCTAATATCAAGGTTGTTAAAGAGACCGTATCAACCCCCGCTTCCGGTATTGCGATTCAGGTTGAAAGACTGAGTAAAAGTTTCGGCGACATCAATGTCCTTGAAAATTTAAACCTGTCCATCAAGCCGGGCTCTTTCGTTGCAATTGTCGGGCGTAGCGGCTGCGGTAAAAGCACATTGCTCAGGCTGATTTCAGGTCTCGACCAAGCTAATGCGGGATCCATTTTTTACGATGACAAAATTCATCGTTCGCTCAATGGCGATGCCAGATTCATGTTTCAGGAAGCTCGTCTACTTCCTTGGCACAGCGTCATTGACAATGTCCGGCTAGGACTTAAAAAAAATCAATTCCACAAGGCGTTGGATGCTTTACATCAGGTAGGACTTGAGGCTCGCGCTGATGAATGGCCTTCCGTACTTTCGGGCGGACAAAGACAGCGCGTCGCATTGGCGCGTTCCCTTGTACACGAGCCGCGTTTGTTGCTGTTGGATGAACCCCTAGGCGCTTTGGATGCATTGACGCGAATTGAAATGCAGGGCTTGATCGAGAGGCTTTGGCGAGAAAACGGCTTCACCGCGATTCTGGTTACTCACGATATATTCGAAGCCGTCTCCTTAGCGGATCGGGTGATTCTTCTCAATAAGGGAAAAGTTGATCTGGATCTCGATATAGATCTGCCAAGGCCCCGGCAAAGAAGCAACGCTGAATTAAACAGGTTGGCTGATGAAATTTTACAACGCATCCTGACTTCGCCTGAAGCGGCATAATCGCAGAGAAGGAATAAATGAAAAAAATAGTGGATATGCGCAGTCGCCCTTCGTTTCTAAGCGATTTTTACGGAGCGACTCCCGGTACCAACGAATACGAGGTAGCCAAATGGCTTAATCGGCGTGTCGGTTCAAAAGATGACGAGCATTTCAAACGCTCAAAAACAATCGAGGCTTTTGTCGAGGAAGTGCGGGAAGTGGGTATAACCGCGTCCGTCGTCGTGGGACGTGACACACCTGGACTCACTATTTCCAATGATCAGATTTTGGAAATCACCGCGCCTTATAAAGAACTCATCGGTATAGCTTCGGTGGATCCGCAAAAACAGAGCGCCATTGCCGAGCTCGAGCGTGCAACTAAACAGCTTGGCTTTGCCGGCATTAATATCGAACCCGGCTTCGGCAATCCGGCACTCAAAGTCGATGATCCGCTTATTTATCCGATCTATGAAGCTTGCGATCAACTAGGCATCCCGGCCTTTCTGATGTCAGGCCCGACAACGCCTGATTTGGAATATGCAAATCCCGCTGCGGTAGGCAGAGTTGCCCGTGCGTTCCCAAATTTATCTATCATTTGCTATCACGGATTCTATCCGTATGTGAGCGAAATGATTGGGGTCGCATTCCGTTATGAGAACGTCTATGTCGTACCGGACATGTACATTTTCCTTCCCGGCGGAAGCTTGTATGTCGAAGCTGCTAACGGCTTTATGCGGGATCAGCTGCTGTTCGGGAGCTCTTATCCGTTTCGCGCAATGGGGCAAACCGTTGACGACTTCATAGCGCTGGGCTTCAACGAAGCCGTATTGGATAGCGTGTTATTCCAGAATGCAAAGCGTTTATTAAAACTCGATATTTAGGACTGTATTTTGACCAGGAACAGTGGAGAACTCGCTTTGAATACACAAGAAATAGAAACGGATGTATTGGTGATCGGCGGCGGCACCGCAGGCCCCATGGCCGCGATCAAGGCCAAACAGAAAGATCCCTCGTTGCGGGTGCTGCTGCTGGAAAAAGCCAATGTCAAACGCAGCGGCGCTATTTCCATGGGGATGGACGGCCTTAATAACGCCGTGATTCCAGGCTATGCCACCCCGGAACAATACGTCAAGGAAATCACGGTTGCCAACGATGGCATCGTCAACCAGAAGACGCTGTTCGCCTATGCTGAAAACAGCTATGGAATGATTGAGGAATTGGATAGCTGGGGGGTCAAGTTCGAAAAAGATGAGAATGGCGACTACGCGGTAAAAAAAGTTCATCACATGGGGACTTACGTCCTGCCTATGCCGGAAGGCCACGACATCAAGAAAGTGCTGTACCGCAAACTAAAGCAAACGCGGGTGAATATCACTAACCGTTTGGTGGCGACGCGCATACTCACTGCTCCCGATGGACGGGTAGCTGGCGCACTTGCCTTTGATTGCCGCAGCGGCGCTTATACCGTTATCCGGGCCAAGGCGGTGATACTCTGCACCGGAGCAGCCGGCCGGTTAGGGCTCCCTGCATCGGGGTACCTGTTTGGCACTTACGAAAATCCCACGAATGCCGGCGATGGCTACAGCATGGCCTACCACGCAGGAGCTGAGTTATCGGGTATCGAATGCTTTCAGATCAATCCCTTGATCAAGGACTACAATGGCCCGGCTTGCGCCTACGTCACTGGCCCCATGGGTGGTTATACGGCCAATGCTCAGGGTGATCGCTTCATCGAGTCCGACTATTGGAGCGGTCAGATGATGCAGGAGTTTCATCAGGAACTGGCCGGAGGGAAGGGGCCTGTTTTCCTCAAAGTCGACCATCTGGCTGAGGAGACTATCGCCAATATTGAAACCATCCTGCACAGCAATGAACGGCCAAGCCGTGGTCGTTTTCATGAGGGGCGAGGCACCGATTATCGCACCGATATGGTAGAGATGCACATTTCCGAAATTGGCCTGTGTAGCGGCCATAGTGCGTCCGGTGTATGGGTTAACGAACACGCCGAAACCACGGTACCAGGATTGTATGCCGCAGGTGACCTGGCCTGCGTGCCGCACAATTACATGCTGGGGGCTTTTGTCTATGGCAGGTTGGCAGGAGAATCGGCTGTCGACTATTGCGCCGTTACGGAACTTGCGCCCGTAGATGCCGTTCAGGTGGAAGCGGAGCGAAAGCGCATTTTTGCGCCGCTTGAACGCGGGCACGGCCTTGCCCCCGCCCAAGTTGAATACAAGTTACGCCGCTTGGTGAACGATTATCTGCAACCTCCCAAGGTCGCCCGGCGCATGGAGATCGGCCTTGCCCGTTTCGAGGAAATTCGCGCGGACCTGCAAAAGATTTTCGTTTCCGATCCACACGAACTGATGCGGGCTGCGGAAGTCGGTTTCATTCTCGATTGCGCCGAGATGGCCGCCCGTACCTCCCTGTTTCGCACGGAAAGCCGCTGGGGACTTTATCATTATCGCCAGGATTATCCTGAACATAATGATAACGAGTGGCTCGCCCACGTCCAGGTGAAGAAGGGCGAAGATGGCGCTATGTCAGTCTTCAAAAGGCCATTGGAACCCTATCTGGTGGAGCCTGATGAATCCGAAAAAACCGTTTACCAACAATTGCGTATCCAACCGAAAGAAGCCGTCTCGTCAGGAGCAACACATGAGCTTTAGTTCTATCGATTTTCCCGTTAAAGTGGATTTGAACGCCTGCATAGCCGATAAAGGCTGCACTGTGTGTATCGATGCTTGTCCGTTAGACGTGCTGGCGATAGACCCTGCCACCGGCAAGGCCGGCATGAAATACGATGAATGCTGGTACTGCCTACCCTGCGAAAAAGATTGCCCAACCCAAGCGATCCGGGTAGATATTCCCTACTTATTGCGGTAAGTGCCATGGAATTGATATTAACGGCTCGTCTTGCACATACCGACCCCATAGTGCGCCGCATCGCGCTTATGGATTTGTTGGACGAAATTGATCCCGACAGCGCTGAACCGATATTGATTGCCGCCTTGCATGATCTGGACAAAGACGTACGCATCGAAGCGGCACGAGCTCTCGAAGCGCAAGATAGCCCAGAAGCCATTAAAGCTTTACTAAACGCTCTGGAGGACACTGAGCAATCCGTGCGCGAAGTTGCAGCGCAATCACTGAGTGCAGTTAAAAACCTGGATGTTGCGCCGTTGCTGCTGGAATGGACTGTCCACGCTGATGCAGGGGTTCGTATCGCAATCTTCCGCGCCCTGCGTGAGCTGCGGCTGCCCGCCGCGACCGATCCTGCTATCAAAGCATTGTCGGATGAGGATGCCCGCGTCCGCAGGGAAGCTGTGGCTGTGCTGGGTTGGCTCAAAGATCCCTCCACTCTGCCGCAACTGGTCATTCTGGCTGAAAACGACCCGGACAGGGAAGTGCGGCGAGCCGCTGTCGGCGCTCTGGGTTTTGCCGCCGAAGCTGCGGTCAAGATCGCAATCGAATCGGCGTTAGTTGATTCGGACTGGCAGGTGCGCGAGGAAGCGGCGACTGTGGCAGGCAAACTGGGATTGCAAGAATTGGTGCCGCCTTTGATTCTTGCAATGAATGACAGTTATTGGCAGGTGCGTCTCAAGGCTGCTCGGAGTCTCGGGCGACTCAAGAACAGCAGCGCCGTGGCCGTCCTGTGCCAGGCGCTCGTTCATCCGATAAGCAACCTGCGTAAGGAAGCGGCACTGGCTCTCGGGGAGATTGCCGATCCTGCGGCGATACCTGGTCTCGCTGAGGCTGCGAACGACCCCGATCCGGATGTGCGCAAAGCGGCCAATCTTGCCTTCGGCCAGATCAGGTCGTTGCAGGATGTTTCTGGTCAAGATTGATAGGGCTAGCAACACGCGACCAGTTAAAATGTGTCGGTATTGCACTCTTTCTGTCGAGTTTCAATTGATTGTAATGCTTTACTCAACTGGTTTTTAGGATCAACCAGCAAGCGGGCATACTGATCCTGATCATAATGATGATCATTGTAATTGCTGTTGATCAGTTCAGCCTTGACGATACCGCCATCGCCCAGCGATACACCATCCAGCATGATATAGCGGATGTCGTTTTGCATGCAGAACTCCTGCATGACCCGGTTGAACTCCAGGGTTAGCGCCGTCCTTTCCACTTGCGAGGCGGTGACTTCCCGCCGGGCGTTGGCAATATCGCCCCAGTCATTGCCGTCCTGAATGGTGGGCAGCTGGGCGCTGATGCATACGACCTCAAAACGCAGGTTCAATTCAGTCAAAAACCGGGAATAATTGGCAATGGCTTTATCCATCATCGCTGTAACAGATTCCTGGTATTTTTGCGCCCGGTACCAGATGACGAAGCCGGTATCGACTTCGCCCAGCATCACAATGATTTTCTTGGCAGCGGTTTGCCTGACCGCTTCCCTGAACACGGGATAGGCCTGGGTTGTTGAATTGGGGTTTTCCAGTCCCGATGCCGTCGCGCCGATGACGGTAAGGACATTGAAAAACAGGTGCGGGAATTTTTCCTTGAACAACGGGTGATTGAAAACTGGGCTATGCGAATCGCCCAGCACTAATATTTCCTGCATTGTGTCCTCATCCAGCAATAAGTAGGGCGTGCCGTGCGCGCCTTGGTGGCTAAGGCGCGCACGGCACGCCCTACATGTATTTTTATCAACCATAATGCGCGGTCATAACGCGCATTAACGTCCCGTCGGCAAACAGCTTTTTTAGTTCCTTCACCATCGCCGGATCAAACATGATGCCTGCATGCGATTCGATATGTGCTATGGCGGCTTCCATTGTCCAGGGCTTTTTATAGGGGCGGTTCGTCGTCAGTGCGTCAAGGACGTCCGCAAGTTTTACAATACGTGCCGATAGCGGAATATCATCGCCCTTTAAGCCGTGTGGATAACCGGTGCCGTCATAGTTTTCATGATGTCCCGCAGAAATTTCCCGAGCGGTTTCATAAAACGGATTGCTGCCTAAAATGCGTACTCCATTCAGCGGGTGTTCCCTCATAATCACCCATTCCTCTTCAGTCAATTTATCCGGTTTTTTCAAAATGGCGTCGGGCGTGGCAAGTTTGCCGATATCATGCAGCATGCTCATTAAACCCATATGCGCGGCTGTCTCGCTGTCAACGCCCATGGCGATGGCTAAGGCTTCGGTGTAATGCTGCACACGGTATAAATGACTGGCTGTATCCTGGTCTTTGCCTTCGGCTGCCAGGCATAGCATCACCACGGCATCTTTGTAGGCGGTTTCCAATTGATTGCGCGCTATATCTAAATCCCGTTTTAACACCAATGATTCCAAGGCTCGCACTACGGTTAAATTGAGCTCGGCCGGATCCCAGGGTTTGGTGACGTATTTATAGATGTGCGCGTCATTGACGCAGGTCATCAACGATTCAACATCGGCATAACCGGTGAGTAAAATACGAATGGCCGAGGGTTGGACTTGCAATGCATGGCTTAATACTTGATCGCCGCTGATATTGGGCATGCGTTGATCGCAAATAATCAAGTCGACGGGGTGTTCATTCAAGAACGCAATCCCTTCCACGCCGCAGGTGGCCGACAGCGTTTTGTAGCCTTTGCGAAAGCTGCGTGTTAACGTCGCCAGCACATCGGGATCATCATCAACCAGTAACAGCGTATGCATTTTAAGCGTCCTTAATTAAACGAAGGGGAATAGCAATAATAAAGCGCGTGCCGCGATTCAATTCGGATTCGACCGTGAGCGTACCTTGGTGTTTTTCAATAATGCCGTAAGAAATCGACAAGCCAAGCCCGGTGCCGTCGCCCACGTCTTTAGTGGTAAAGAACGGGTCGAAGATTTTCTGTTTGATCTCATCAGGTATTCCGGTGCCGGTGTCGGCGATGCTAATGACCGCTTGGTCATTCACTTTGGCGGTGGTGATGATAATGCTGCCTTTGTCCGGAATGGCCTGAATCGCATTGGCGAGTATGTTCATAAAGACCTGGTTGAGTTCCCCGGCATAACATTCGACCATTTCATTGAGTGTGTAATCTTTCTCGACGGTAATGCGATCCTTGTAATTGTGATGCAGCATCTGCAACGTCGAATCCAGGCCTTCTTCGAGCCGCACCGTTTTAACTTCGCCTTGATCAAGCCGGGAAAAATTACGCAGCGACAATACGATATTGCGGATGCGGTCCGCGGCCTGCTTTTGGCTGTTCAGTAATTTAGCCAGGTCCTCGGTGACAAAGGTGTAGTCGATTTGTTCCATCTGAGCGTTCAATTTTTGTGTGCCGGTTTCATCCATACAGCTTTGGGCAAACTCGACCGTGCCTTTAATATCGTCAATGTATTCTTCCAATGGCGGCATATTGGCATAAATTGCACCGATAGGATTGTTGATTTCATGAGCAATACCGGCAACCAATTGCCCTAACGAGGCCATTTTTTCAGATTGCACCAATTGCGTTTGTGCAGATTGCAGTTTTTGCAGCGTGTCCTGCAATTGCGCGGTGCGGTCGATAACTTGATGCTCCAGGCTAAGGTTCAAGTCTTCCAGTTCTTTTTCGACCACGACGAATTTATTAAATAACTCGCCTAGGCGCGTGGTCATGCGGTTAAAGGCATTGCCTAAATCCGCAACTTCATCGCGTCCTGAAACCGGTACTTTGATCGATAAATCGTTGGAGTCTTCAATGGTGCGGATGGTGGCGGTCAATTTCTTAATCGGCGTAACCAGAAGACGACTGAGCAAGCTGACCAGCACAAGCATCGGTACGCCGACCAAAGCGGCGGCAAGCAACAAATTCTCGGTCAATTCAAGTAACGGCTTCATGGGCGAGTTTTTCAGGCATGAACGCGGCAATTTGGAAACTGAAATCGCCGACTGATACGGATTTTGAAATCGAACCCAAATAGCTGATACCGTCAAAAAGCCATGAAGGCCGTTCCGAAAAATTATCATTTATCTCGATTGTTTCTACACCGTTAGCCGTAAAAAGATCGGCGCTGCCGTGGTTTCCTTCATGTGCTTTATGCAGCGCAAAACTGCTGTCTTTAGGCGCGAGCAGCCGGCTAATATCCTCCCAGGAATGGGTCATGACCAAATAGCCCTGCGTTTTTAACTGCGGCGGTTTTAATGCGGTCACATGGGCAATGACGCTGCCATTAATAAAAGGCACCTCATGCTTGAATACCAGTGCGTAATCCTGTTGCGTTTGCCACGCTTGGGGCAGTTGGGTTTTTAGCACATCCTGCTGTGTGGAGGCGATCAGCACACCGGCCGCGTTGAACACATAGAGATCGCCCTGTAACTGATAATATTGTTTAAGATTTTTCAGCTCGGTGGTAATGCGTTTATCCAAATCATCAACCACTACATCCAGCATCACCGACGAGGCCCGCCAGGACAGTAAATTGGTGCGCTCGAACAGCAATACGTTACTGATTTCCGCGGCTTTATGATCGGCAATATCGGTAAGATTGTGCTCAATCTGTTGATTGATTTTTTCGCCGAATTGGTAGAACACCACAGCGCTCAAGGTCGTGGTCACCAGTAACACGATTAAACTGAAAAACAGCGTCAAACGAACTGAAAGCGAAAAGCGAGACATGAATTTATCCGGTTACTTACTGGAAAATTGGTGCAGGATTTTGATTTGCGGACTTTGCGGTTTGGTTTCGACATAACCGATCGCCCCTTTAATCCGCTCCACAAACAAAATAACAGCTTGCTCGGAGTTTTGGGTGACTGGCGGAGTCTCGCCTTTGAACAGCATTTTGTCCCAATAACTGCCCAATTTATCCGGCGTACTGTCGAAAATTTCCGCAGTAAAACGGGTGCGGGCGTCGGCTTGTGCGGGCAGGTTAATCGGCATAATGTCTTCGCCGTTTTCCCAATGTTTTTTCTTCAGCAAATAAATCGCCGCAATATCCTCTTTATCCAGTTGAGCAGCAGACAAATCTTTATTGGCAATGATATACAAATCCGCCCACGCGCTTGAAAACGGTATTAACGCGGCGGCAAGGCCTAAAACAATCAACTGCTTCATTAAAATAACACCGCAATCGAACTATAAAGCCCTGTTTGATTTTGGAAAACACTTCCTTGCGTTTGTTGCCACTCAAGTTTAAGCGACAAGCGCGGCACGGGTCGATAGACAATGCCGCCTAATGCGGTATCGGTCGCGGCCAGCTTGTTAGCAAATTCAAAATGTTCGTAGCGGCCGATCAGGTTGAAATGTTCGACCAACGGCACCGCCATTTGCACATAACCGCCCCAGTCGTGATTGCGATAATGGAGCTGGTCGGTATCAACTTGCGTGAACAGTAACTCGCTTTCCAGTTCAAACCACTTGTGTTGCCAATTGCCGTCCATGCTAATGGAGTTGCGAGATTCATGCCTTTTGGCAACTTCGGCATGCTGAAAAGCGACACCCAAGTAATAATCCAAATCTTCATGGGCAATCCAGCGGGCACCTGCGACGGTTTGGTAATGGCGCTCATGCTCGCTTAATGGTTTAGGATTAAATTCTTCCACCGGTTGCCAATAGACTTCAAGCGCATGGCCGGTTAACGCATCGAAATCGTGGCGGACGTTAACGCCTGTAACGTAGTTGGCACGGGAATAGGATGACGTGACCGGGCGATTGGTCGTCCATACTAACGGTGCGGCATGGATAATATTCCAATGATTGATCGGTGCCAGGAATTTACCCCCGCGTAACGTGTCGTTTTCTGTGATGTGAATATCGTTATACAGCCGCTCAATGACCAGTTGCGCGCTATTGAATTGTGCGCCTTTGCCTGCTTCCCAAAGCGGCATCTTGTAGGCTTCGGCCTCCAAAAAGGGATTGAGCCAGCGATTAAATTTGCCTGAGACAAACAAACTTAAATCATCTAATTCAACGACGGTGGGAGCGCGATTAGGTGAGCTGATCGCCAGTTTGGCATACCCCGAAACGGTGACGTCATCCAGCCATGATGCCGTTTGATCGGCATATAACGACGGCGTGAAGCAAAGCATCGCTAAACTGAATGCACAGGCAAGTGTGTGTCGATTAGGATGTGGAAAAAATGACATGATAATTAGACTTTAGTAGATAAGTATAATTACCTATTATACTCATCACTTGCTCAAAATTGGTCATAGTTTGTATGGTTGTACGGCAAGGTGTTGCCATGATTAATAGGATTGTATTTCGGAGTTGAATCCGCCATGCTGAAAGCGGTAAAACTTGGACGCCGTTTTATAGCTGCACAACTAAATAAATGCTTAACGGGATTTCTCGTCAGCTTCGTCTTCGGCCCTATCTGTAAATTCAAAACATATTCGGAAAAAAGGAAAACTAATGAGAGTTCTATTGCTGTTTGCTTTATTCATGGTATCCGTACAAACCAAAGCGGCCACCGCTTTGCCGGTTAAAGAAGTTGCCACTGGCGTGTATGTGCATTTTGGCAAACATCAATTCCCGGACAGCAAAAACCACGGCGAAATCGCCAATCTCGGTTTTATCGTCGGGCAAAAATGCGTGGCGGTCATCGATAGCGGCGGCAATCCTGAGCAGGGTTTGGCTTTAAAGCAAGCCGTTACCGAAACCACACAGACACCGATCTGTTATGTGATCAACACCCATGTTCATCCCGACCATATCAACGGCAACAGCGCTTTCAAAGCGGCCGGGGTTAAATTTGTCGGCCATCATAAATTAGCCGGAGCCATGGCTGCACGCGGCTCATACTACTTGGGCAAAGCCGCGGACCAATTAGGCGTCAAAATGAGCGCTGCCGATTTAATTCCCCCCGATATCGAAGTCAAAGACAGTGTGAAACTGGATTTAGGCGGACGGACTTTAACCTTAAAAGCCCATCCTGCCGCGCATACCGATAATGACTTGAGCGTGTATGACGAAAAAACCAATACAATATGGTTGTCGGATTTATTGTTTACCGAGCACGTGCCGACGCTGGACGGCAGCTTAAAAGGCTGGCTTGCGGAAATCGACAAACTGGAAAAACAGTCTTTTCATTATGTGATTCCGGGACACGGCGAATTAGTCACGGATTGGCCGCAGAGCATGCAGGCGCAAAAGCATTATTTAACCTTGCTGCTAACTGAAATTCGCGCTGCGATCAAAAAAGGTCAGCATTTGGAAGACGCAGTGCAAACCGTCGGCTATTCCGAGAAAAACAATTGGGCCTTGTTCGATGACTATCACCGAAAAAACGTCACTACCGCTTTCGCCGAATTGGAATGGGAAGATTAATCGATTGCCGTAGGGCGCGCCGTGCGCGCCAAAGCGAGGACACGGTTCTTCAAGCATCGGGAAAGGCGCGCACGGCACGCCCTACAGTAGACCTTCATCAGGATGACTGCACGGATGCAGGAGCTATTGCCGAGCGCGGATAGGTTCTCAGCGATTTTCGGGTTTTCCGATTCGGCGAATAATTACAAAATAACATGCATTAATTGCACAAAGCTAAAACAAAACAGGAAAAGACCATGAAATACTCAAAACTATTATCGGCAATCTTCATCACAACATTATTACCATTTGCCGCTATCGCCGCTGAAGATGAAAAGATTTGGAATAACGTTTTGAAGCCTGAATACTTTGCCCAGCAAGCGATTGAAGAATCCGATAACCTTATCGAACTGGAAGCGCCTGTACGCGCAGAAGACCCTGCTTTAGTGCCGTTTAAAATCGTCAGCAAAATCAAGCAAACCAAAGACCGCTACATCAAAAGAATCCTGGTGTTAGTCGATAACAACCCTTTTCCATTCGTCGGCGACTTTGAGTTTACGCCGGAAAGCGGCAAGGCCGACATTGCGATGCGGATACGCGTTAACAGCAACAGCAATATTCGCGCGATTGCTCAAACGAATGACGGCAAATTGATAATGACTAAAAAATTCGTCAAAGCCAGCGGCGGCTGTTCCGCTCCGATCGGCGCCAATTTAGATGAAGCGATGAAACGTTTAGGTAAAATGAAATTCAGATTGGAGGGCGATGTCAAAGTCGGCGAACCAACCTCGGTGCAGTTAATGATCAGCCATCCCAATATTACCGGCATGCAAATGGATCAAGTCACACGCTTTATTAAAAAAGCGCATTTTGTTAAGGACGTTAAAGTTTCGTTTAACGGCAAACCGGTTTTAACCGCGAAAACCGATATTGCCATTAGCACCGATCCTAATTTCAGGTTCTATTTCGTGCCGGACAAAGCGGGTGAGTTAAAAGCCGAAGTGACCGATACCTCTTGCGAAACGCCAACCAAGAGAGACGTTTGCACTAAAGGCGATACTTATACTGAAACGTTTAAAATTCAGCCGTAGTTTTTAAAATAGGCATTGCAAGTGTTAATAGCTTACCGGGTATGATTAAAAACGCGGTTTTTAGATGATTATCACCCGCCCCCATCCTTTGGATGTGTAGACATCTATGCAGCACGTCATCCCGGCATGGATTGCCGGGATCCATCCACGACTGCAAGGATGCAGGAGGTAGAGCAACGCAGGAGCAGTTGCCGAGAACACAGGGATGTGATAGGCGACCATACGGAAAATAACTTAAAAAGTAGAACTACAGCCCATCTTGTTGGCCGCACAAAGAAGCATTAGCCAGTCAATTATACTCATCGCACATCAAAGTTCGGTACCTTTACTCCCTCTCCTGTTGGAGAGGGCTGGGGTGAGGAGATTTTAAAACCGAATTTTGATGTGCAAATGGTATAGCATGGATATACAATGAAAATCTGTATATCTTTTCTGCATAGGAGTCTGTCATGCAAGTCGCAAAATGGGGTAATAGCTTGGCCGTAAGATTGCCTGCGTCGGTTGTCGAAGCGCTTCAACTTAAAGAAGGCGATGACATCGAGATTCATATTACCGGTGAGCGGATTTTCGAACTTGAGAAGAAACCCAGCCCACAAGAGTTGTTAGCCCGATTGCGCAAATATCGGGGGCGTTTACCCGCCGACTTCAAGTTCGACCGCTTGGAAGCCCATGAAAACCGATAGGCCGTTTTTCGATACCAATGTTCTGTTGTATTTACTGTCCGAAGATAACCGCAAAGCGGATCGAGCCGAAGCGATTATTGCCACGGGCGGCATCATAAGCGTTCAGGTGCTCAATGAATTCGCCTCGGTCGCATCGCGAAAACTTGGGATGAGCTATGCCGAAATACGGGATGCATTGGGGACGGTACGTGCCGTATGTCAAACCCAAGCACTGACTGTCGATACCCATGATCGGGGGCTGGATATTGCGGAACGGTTCGGTTTTTCTCTGTACGACAGCATGATCGTCAGCTCTGCGCTTCAATCCGGCTGTACCGTTTTGTATTCGGAAGATATGCAGCATGGTCAGGAAATTGATGGTCAATTGGTGGTTATGAATCCTTTTTTTGGATAATTAAGGTTAAACCAATAAGGGCTTGTATTGTGCGTTGTTGAAAATAATCATGAAATATCTAGCCAGCAATTTTGTGTGCAAGATGCAAAATTTTTGAAAAAATGTAGGGTACGCTGCGCGTACCACATAGTAGACGAGATTGATTTTGTACGGTAAACCGGGCTTTGAGATCATGATATGAGGCGTTAGCTTTAAGGTACGCGCAGCGTATCCTACCGGGCTTCCTGTCACCTCCAGCTAAAACTCTACCAAACAAATATTTTAGGCGTTCGATGAAAATAAAAAAGATTCAATTAAAAAATGGGTACAAGAGATTTTTTGACCTAACAATCGACTTAGGGGAGCATCCAAAAAGAATCATTGCATTGGTTGGGCCAAATGGTTGTGGAAAAAGCAGCGTTCTTGATGGTATGTTGTTTCAGGCTAACCCTTGGGGTTCAATTGGAAACAAAACAGCTAAAAATCACGAATATCACTCAATGAATAGAACGCCAAACTACAGTTATCAGAACGTGGTGATTGATTTCGTTGAGGGTGACTATCAAAGCATAAGAACGCAAAAGCTAACATTAGGCAAAGAAAAAACTATCTTTTCTTTCCGAAGTCCGTATCGCTATAACAGCAACCTCAAAATTCAGGAGTCAAAGGCGACGTCGGAAATCAGACTTAATAATTATGGTGCCACCACATCGTCTGATCTTGATGACAAGATGGAAGAAAACTACAGGCGCCTAAATATAAAGTACAACAAACATCTAAATGACGCTGACTGCAAACCAAGTGAGGCAAAGCAGAAAATAATTGGTGACCTTAATTCTTCATTGCAGGAGTGCCTTGATCTTGAAATATCCAGTATCGGTAATATTGAAGCATCCCAAGGTACGCTGTATTTCAAAAAATCGGATCATCCGACTGAATTTGAGTTCAATGTCTTATCATCTGGAGAGAAAGAGGTTGTGGACATACTTCTGGATCTTTATCTTCGCCAGGATGAATATAATGACACTATTTTTCTTCTGGACGAGCCAGAGCTGCACATAAATACGGCAATCCAAAAAAAACTACTAATTGAGGTCAATCGGTTAATTGGAGAAAATTGCCAGCTATGGATTACAACACATAGCATTGGATTCCTAAGGGCACTTCAAGATGATTTAAAAGACCAATGTCAAATCATCCAATTTAAGGATGGAGTGAATTTGGCCTCAACACCCCAAACACTTACCCCGATGAAAAAAACCATTGTAAATTGGAGGGCGATATTTGAGGTTGCTTTGGATGATTTAGCTCATCTGGTTAGTCCAAAGAAAATCATCTATTGCGAGGGCAGAGATAAACCAGGACAGAATGGAAAAGAAAGAGGACTTGATGCACAAGCGTTCAACAATATTTTCTCTGAAAAGCATCACGAGACATTATTTGTATCGAGCGGTGGTAACACTGAGCTAGATCAGCGGAGTGAAATTGCACTTGCAATCCTGACGAAGGTATTTTCCAGCATTGAGATACTTGTCTTGAAAGATAGGGATATATCTTCCGGCAGAGAAAATTTGGAGAATGATAGGCAAATATACCTTCAGAACAATCCGCGAAACCACCGAGTTTTAAGGAGATGGGAAATTGAAAACTATCTCTATGATAAAGAAGTGCTTAAAAAGTACTGTTCTATTAATAAGTTGACTTTTGATGAGGCTAATTACGATGCTTTTGTAACCGACATTGAAAATCAAAATATCAAGGATGAAACCGGGAGAATAAAAAATTATTGCGGTATCACCACAAGCGTTAATCCAGAAGAATTCAAATTAACCTTGTCCAACTATTTATCGGAAGATATGGCAGTTTTCAATGAGCTTGAAAATTGCATATTCGAAAGCAAGTAGCTTGGATGGAACTTGCGAAATCCAGGGCTTCGATCATCCTGTATTCCGCTATGCTTCATACAGGCTACATTTCAAAATAAAAAGCATGGATAATATTTTCAAAGTTCTGTAGGTCGGGTTAGCGATAGCGTAACCCGACAAAAGCGTACAATTTACTGTGTGTCGGGTTACGTTATCTCGCTACGCTCAATAAGCTACCCCCGACCTACGGACTTTTTGGCGTTTAACACAAATTAGTACGCTATGCGTACTTTTTGGCTTGGGACTTTATTCCTGACCCTACAATTTCACGGCAAGTTTTTTGTCCAGCGTTAATAGTTTAATGCCATGCGCAGTGGCGGTGGCGGCGATTATGGCATCGGGTAATTTAACGCGGTGTTGATGTCTAAATTGTATCGTTAAATCTTCAATCAACGGGCTAATCGCCAAATGCGTCATCCGATCCAATAGACGGTTGATGGCCTGCTCTTCATCTATAGTCAAATCGGGATAGCTCAACAATTCCATCCGAGTGATGGCACTAAACCCGCAAGCAGCCAGACTGATGCCGCTTAAAATAGAGATAGCTTCGTCATTGCCTTTAAGCAAGCCGATGATGGTATTGGTATCAAGCAGATAACTAAGACCATTCATCGCGCATCGCCTGTTGAATCTCTAACGGCTTGCCGCTGAATGAGGGGGAGTTTTTTAGTATCCCGGCAAAGTCGGTCAGTAATTCAGGCGGCTCGGTATGGTGGACTTGTTGAGTGTTGCGATAGACCAGCGCCAGATTTTTTAATAATTGCGCTGGGCTAATATGCTCATGCTCTGCCAATTCATTAAGCAGGACAGCCGTTTCATCGTCTAATTCTAAGGTTGCCATGGTTTATATCCTCCTTTAAAACTTGTAGCTTATGCTTCATTGCTGGGGGAAGTAAAATTTTCTTCAAATTCGTGCAGGGCTGAAGAAACGTATCACGCCGATAACAGCCCGTCGCAGCCGCGGCGGTTTGCCTGACGGCGAGTCCAACAAATATCCGTCTATGTCATTCTTTCGAAATCTTGTGCAGATACGGGCAATCACGGCCAATAGGTTACTCTTGGTTCGTCATCGTTTGTTCCTTGCTCAAATTGGTCGGGGTTAGCTTGGCCAGCTTTTCTTTCAGAAGATCGACTTCCCGTGCAAGGCGATTGTTCTCGCCCATGATTTCCTCAATATTTACGGTTTGCGGGGTTATGATTTCCTCGCTTGTTATGGTTTGTATCTCGACTTTGCTTTTATCCTTGACGTAAGTTACGTATTGAGAAAATGGCGAGGTTTCTGGTCTGTATTGATCGGCATCCACCACAAAGGACAACATTTCCGGGGTAACTTCGAGGTAGTTATTAATTTTGACTAGGATTTTTATATTGCTCACGAGTACGTCCAAAGTTGTGCGCCATTCCTGGTGCGGGTTAATTAAGCGGCAGGGTTAGCGATAGTGTAACCCGACTAAGCATACATTCTACCGTGTGTGTTGGGTTACCGTAAGGGGGTAATTGTAACCGGTTAGGCTGTTTTGACAGCGATAGTGCGTAGGATGTGCTGAGGCACGAAGCGCCTCAATCGCGAAAGATGCGCTTCACTTTGTTTAGCACATCCTACACGCTAGATTGCTCCAGTTTCCTTGGTTTCCCTGAAAGACTTTTTTCTCCAACCCTCTATCCCTTACTGCTACAATGCGCCCATCTTAAACTGCACAAAGAACTCAAGAAATGGATGTAATCCAACGCATTGCCGAAGAATTAGCCGTTAACGTCAAACAAGTCAGCGCCGCTGTCGAGTTGCTGGACGAGGGCGCGACTGTCCCGTTTATTTCCCGCTACCGGAAGGAAGTGACCGGCGGCCTGGACGATACTCAATTAAGACTGCTGGAAGAGCGTTTGGGCTATTTGCGCGAACTGAATGCGCGGCGCAAAACCATTCTGGACAGTATCGCTTCTCAAGGCAAGCTGACGCCGGAACTGGAAAGAGCCATTATCGATGCCGACACCAAAACGTTGCTCGAAGATTTGTATTTGCCTTACAAACCCAAGCGCCGCACTAAAGCGCAGATTGCCCGCGAAGCAGGGCTTGAGCCGCTTGGCCGATGCGTTGTTGGATGACCGCAGTCTGATTCCCGAACAAGTCGCCGCCGCTTATATCGATGCGGAAAAAGGCGTGCCGGATGTTGCCGCCGCTTTGGATGGCGCGCGGCAAATCATCATGGAGCGCATTTCCGAAGATGCCGAATTGTTGGCCGAACTGCGCGAACGCATCTGGCAAAAAGGCATTGTCCACGCCACGGTTGTGACCGGCAAAGAGCAGGAAGCGGCAAAGTTTAAGGATTATTTCGATTACGAGGAAGCGATCAACAAAATCCCTTCGCACCGGGCTTTGGCGTTGTTTCGCGGACGCAATGAGGACTTGTTGAATCTAACGCTTAAACCCGGCGCTGAGGATAAAGAAGAACATGATCTTTGCGCGCAGTTTGTCTCCCGTCATCTGAAGGTTACCGATACCTCAAAACCGGCCGATGCCTGGCTGGCGGAAACTGCGCGTTTCGCCTGGAAAATCAAGCTGTACACCCGTATCGACCTGGACTTAAAACTCAGGCTGCGCGAAGCCGCCGAACTGGAAGCGATCCGGGTTTTCGCCAGCAATTTAAGAGACTTGCTGCTGGCCGCACCGGCCGGACCTAAAGCGACGATGGGCCTGGACCCCGGCATACGCACCGGCGTTAAGGTTGCGATTGTCGATCCTACCGGCAAGCTGCTGGCGACCGACACCATTTACCCGCACCCGCCGCGCAAGGATTGGGATGGATCGATAAACACGCTGGCAAAACTGATCGAAAAGCACAAGGTCGATTTGGTCAGCATAGGCAACGGCACGGGTTCCGGGAAACCGACCAGCTGGTGGCCGATGTGATGAAACGGCACAGCGAACTGAAGTTTACCAAGATCACCGTGTCGGAAGCGGGCGCGTCGGTTTATTCGGCGTCCGAACTGGCGGCCAAGGAATTTCCCGAGCTGGATGTGTCTTTGCGCGGCGCGGTTTCGATCGCCAGACGCTTGCAGGACCCGCTGGCGGAACTGGTCAAGATCGATCCCAAATCGATCGGCGTCGGCCAGTACCAGCACGACGTGAATCAGGTTCAGTTGGCCAAAGGACTCGATACCGTGGTCGAGGATTGCGTAAACGCGGTCGGCGTTGATGTGAATACCGCATCGGTAGCCCTGCTGAAACAGGTGTCCGGTTTGTCCGCCAGCATCAGCGAAAATATCGTCGCGTTCCGCAATGAAAACGGCCCGTTCGCCAACCGCAAGCAATTGAAAAAAGTGCCGCGCTTGGGCGACAAGGCTTATGAACAGGCGGCGGGATTCCTGCGCATCATGAACGGCGACAATCCGCTGGATGCGTCTTCGGTGCATCCCGAAGCTTACCCCGTTGTTGAAGCCATCATCGGCAGCACCGGAAAATCGATCCGCGACCTGATCGGCCAGAGCCAGTTTTTGCGCAGCCTGAATCCCGCCAATTACACCAATGAAAATTTCGGCTTGCCGACGGTGACCGACATCTTGCAGGAACTGGAAAAGCCCGGCCGCGATCCGAGACCGGAATTCAAAAGCGTCGAGTTCAAGGCAGGCATCGAGAAAATCACCGATCTTGAAGTCGGCATGAGGCTGGACGGCGTGGTCACCAATGTCGCCAACTTCGGAGCGTTCGTTGACATCGGCGTGCATCAGGACGGTTTGGTGCATATCTCCCATTTGTCCGATACCTTCGTCAAAGACCCGAGGGATGCGGTCAAAACCGGCGAGATGGTCAAAGTGACGGTGCTGGAGGTCGATGTCGAGCGCAAACGCATTTCGCTGTCGATGAAAACCAATCCTGAAGCGAGCGAAGCCAGACCCGAGCGAAACAATCAAAAACAGGCCGCGCACAAGCCCAAACAACAGGCGCCGGTGCAAGGCTCAATGGCTAGCGCCTTTGCCAAGGCGCGGATCAGTAAATAATTTTAGCTCTGCTATACTGATTCCAATATTTGAACTAACCAACAGGATTTGATATGCGTAAACTCAGTCGTTTTTTCGTTTTTCTTTTATTCACCGGCCTGTTTACGGCATATGCGCCTATGACTCTGGCTGACATGCAGCAACAGGGTATGGCTTATACACCTTCTGCTCAAGGATACCAACATCGTAGCTTTGGCAACAGTTATGGCAGTATAGTTGGCAACAAAGCACTGAATGCCTTTGCCAATCTGACCACCAGCGTGTTGGAAATTCCCAAGAACATGATTAACACGACCAATCAAAGCAACGTCATTTATGGCACTATCGGTGGCTTATTTAAAGGTCTGATTCACACCGCCGGACGCATAGGTGTTGGGATTACTGATTTACTTACCATACCGATCCCGACCAGACCTATCGCTCAGCCGGAGTATATCTGGGATAATTTTGACGTGGATACCACTTACGGGCCGGTATTTCGTTTAGACGAAGGCCAGGAAGAAGAGCCCGCTGTCGTTCAAGCACCTATTGCTGCCTCTGTTGCGGCACCTGTCGTCGTAGCGCCCAAACCGGAGCCGATTGATAATTCAAAGCTGTACAACCAGGAAACCAACCAGAAATTGGATACGCTGTTCAAAAAAGAAATGAAGAAATAACGCATCTCTTTCAATAAAATAGCCCGGAGGCGTGAGTCTGCCGGGCTTTTTTATGTTTACGGCATTACTTTTCCGAATCAGGCATTGGCGGGGGAGCAAATTCCGGGTGCGCAACGCTAAGCTTCGCGCCGACTTCGCCCATGTAAAACACCAGAATTTTGACCGGCTCCTCGCCTATATTGCGGCCATTGTGGAGTACGCCGACCGACTCGGATAAAGCGTCGCCCGGATGCAGGATTTTAACTTTGCCTGTGGCAAGCCTCAACTCCAGATCGCCTTCCATGATGTAGCCAAATACAGGCACCGGGTGCTCGTGCCATCCGGTCTCACCCTCCGGTGCAATTTCAACGATCATGGCGGTGACCTCGCCTTGCCCTTTGGGATAGATGATCGGTTTGCCGTCCCAGCTGGTGGTCGTCTTGAGCAATGGCGTAGCTTTGATGGCTGTGTTTTCATCCAGAGCGGACGCTGCGAGCGGGCTGCATAACAAGATGAGTCCTATAAGCTGCGCTTTGGCGCTCATTTTAAAACTGCCGGCTAAGTTATTCATTTGCTTAACCTGGCGGCCAAGTCATTTGCCGGCCACCCAAAAGATGCAGGTGCAGATGATAAACATCCTGTCCGCCTTTACGGTTGCAGTTAAACACGGTTCTGTAACCGGCCTCAGCGATGCCTTCCTGTTTAGCCAGTTTTGCCGCCGTCTGCAATATTTGCCCGGCCAACAGCGTGTCGTCCAGGTCATTTAACGTTGCAATGTGGCGTTTGGGAATAATCAGGATATGTACCGGAGCCTGGGGATTAATGTCCCTGAAAGCCAGGATGTTTTCATCTTCGAAAACCACGTCCGGTTTGATGTCGCCGGCAACCATTTTGCAAAATAAACAATCGGTCATTGCTTTTACTCCTTAGATTTATATTTAAAATCGACATAGCTAAATGGCGGATAAAGACTGGATTTGGTCGACAGTTGTTGCCGAACTGATCTTGTATCCCCAATCATCAAACGGAAAAACCCTGTTTCAATAATGCTTCAAACCGCTCGACCGGTACCGGCTTGCTGAATAGATACCCTTGTATTTCATCGCAACCCTGTTCACGCAGGAATGCCAGCTGCCCAGACGTTTCCACGCCTTCGGCAATGGTCTGCAAGCCAAGACTCTTTGCCAAGTTGATAATGGCGCTGACGATAGCCCTGTCTTCCGGGTCGGTACTGATGTCGCGGACAAAGGATTGGTCGATCTTGAGCTTATACACTTTGAATTTCTTTAAATAGCTCAGTGAAGAATAGCCGGTACCGAAATCGTCAATAGACATGCGGATGCCGCGCTCGTGTAGATTATTTATCACGGCGATGGCTTCTTGCGGGTTGTGCATCGCTACGCCCTCGGTCAACTCCAGTTCAAGATACTCGGGAGGCAGGCCCTCTTTGTCGAGTATGCGTGTTACCAGTTCCGGCAAATCGGGGTGACGAAACTGTACGACGGACAAGTTCACCGCCATAATCAATGGGTCGAAGCTATTTTCCAACCAGGCTTTTGCCTGTTTCACCGCAGACCGCAGCACCCATTCGCCGATTGGTAGGATCAATCCGCAGTCTTCGGCGATGGGGATGAATTCTGCCGGAGATACCATGCCAAGTTCGGGATGCTGCCAACGTAGCAGGGCTTCCGCGCCGATGATGCGACCGTCCTGGATGGCGACTTGCGGCTGGAAATGCACATGCAATTGCCCGTATTCCAGTGCTTGGTGCAACGCATTGACCAATTGTAGATTGCGTGCCAAACGCGCTTGCATTTCCGGGGTGAAGAAGCGATAGCCTTGGCGGCCTTCCTGCTTAGCACGATACATGGCGGCATCCGCACTCTTGGATAGAACTTCCAGATCATCGCCATCTTCCGGATAGAGGGCAATGCCAATCGATGCCGTCAAGGTCAACGTATACTGCTCGATTCGATAAGGTTCGGCAATGACATCCAGTAACTTTTGCGCCACTTGCGTGGCTCCGTGTGCATCGACCCCAGGCAATAATAAAATAAATTCATCTCCGCCCAACCGCGTCACCGTATCTTCTTCGCGCAGCAACAGAGATAGGCGCTTGGCCAATTCGATCAACACGGCATCGCCAATGCTGTGACCGAGCGTGTCGTTAATATCCTTAAAATGATCGAGATCAAGGAATATTAATGCTAAGTGTCCATTGCTGCGTTTCGCTAGACTCAGCGCATATTTAAGGTGGTCGTTCAGTTGGGTGCGGTTTGGCAATCCGGTCAGCGGATCGAAGTTTGCCAGATAGTGAATGCGCTCCTCGGTAAGCTTTTGCTCTGTTATGTCTTCATAAACGCCCAGAATACCGATGGTTCCGTCAGCCTCATTCTGGAGCGGTACTTTAGAGGTGCGCAGCCAAATCGTTTTGCCGGCTGATGTGGTCTGTATTTCTTCATAGAAAAGTTTGGGGACGCCTGAATCCATGACTTGTTGGTCATCGGCACGATAAAGTTCTGCCTGCTCCTTCCAACCCAACTGGTAGTCGTCTTTCCCGATGACAGCTTGCGTATCAATTGCTCCAGCATCTGTGGCAAAGGCGGGATTACAACCCAAATAACGTAAGTCTTTATCTTTCCAGAAAATGCGCACAGGCGCAGTGTCGATGATGGTCTTAAGCAGATTGTGTGAATCTGCCAGTGAGCTTTCAGCGAGTCTACGCAGTGTATCGCGTTCAAAGTTGCTCAGCGCATAGTCAATGTCCATAACCATTTCAACCAGCAGATTGCGAGCAGCTTGATCAAAGGCATTGGCCTCGGCGGCATATAAAGTTAAAACGCCGATGACCACGCCGTTTCTATGCAGTGGCAACGCGGCAGAAGCCCCCCAGCCGAATGTTGCACCGCGCTCATGCCATGGAGCAGTGCTTGGATCATGCAGAAAATCCTGACACCAGAAAGGTTGATCTTCGCGCATGGAAGTTCCTGTTGGGCCTCGCCCAGCAGGTTCATGTTCATTAATTGATATTCGAATTTCATCCAGATATTCCGTGCCGTTGCCATAGGATGCAACCGGCTTAAGCTGTTTGGTTGGTTCATCCAACAAGCCTACCCAAGCCATTTTCATCCCACCGAAGACGACCGTGTCACGGCAAATTTGCGGAAACAGTTGCTCTTCATTGTTGCAGCGCACGATAGCCTCGTTGCATTGGCTCAACGCGGCGTAAAGCTGGGTCATGCGTTCCAGTTTGGCCGTTCTTTTTTTGACTTTATATTCAAGGGAGGCGTTGATCTCGTTAATCTGCCGTATTTTCTGATTTACCGCCTGATTCATGGCGATAAAGCTCTGCGTGAGATCACCCAGCTCGTCGTCCCGTCTTTTTTCATTGTCCAGCTGGTCAAGTTCCTCGCTAAGCGTACTGCTTGGCTCGCCGCTGGCAACGCCGCGAAAAATGTGGCTGAGGATGGTGAGCGGATGGGAGATGGAGCTGGCAAAATACCAGGCAAACGGAAAAATTAACAACAGGCTGGCAACCGCAATCAGCCCCAGGATTTGTATCATTTGCCAGGTGTTTTTTTGTGCAACGTCCTTGGAGTGGAGTGCAGCAATAGTACCGACCAGATAGTTGTCGGTGTAAAGCGGTATCAGGCTTTGATAGTAGCCTTTTCCCTCAATCGCTATTTCATTGAGTGTAATGGGCGGGTGGGCGTCTAAGCCTAACCCTGTTTTCACGCTACCCCAGTCGGGATTCCGATAGGCCGCCATGTCGCCGCTGCTGAAGCCTTGTGGGGTGAAGGCATTGATTTTGACATCGGTCAAACGGGACAGGTGGTCGACAAAGGCCTGATCGAGCGATTGCACCATGGCAACCAAGCCCAGTTGCTTTATTTCTCGCTTCCCGCTGCTTGGGTTGAAGGCCTCGCCCATGATCGGAACATGGCTTTCAATCGCCAATAATCCTTCCACTACCGTATAGTGCACGCTTTCGCGCTGCGGTAGTTGTCCGCTGAACGCGAAGTCTATTTTGGCGACGGATGTTACCTCTCGCAAGTTTTGCCGGTTTAACTCTTCGCCATCTTTCAATGCGGCAACCTGAAATATAGGCATGGAGGAGCGCTCGACAAAACCGACCAGCTCACTGCTGCCGTCGGGAAAAGCAAAGGCGACCAAGTTGCCTGTAGAATCGTAGACGGTGATCTTGGAAAGCTTCGCGGCACGGCCTGTCTTGTCGGTATCCCTTGCCAATTGCTGATAGGAGTTAAACAGTGTTTCGCGGCTGATGTCCGATTGCGCATATTGCGCCAAGTACCAGAGGGTCGGGCCGAGATTTTTCTGCGTCGCCAATTGGCGCGATGCTGTCAACAGATTGTCTTTGCGTTCGGCCAGGTTGTCCTCAATGACACTGGATGCCTTGCGCAGCAGCGCATTGGACTGTTCCAGGTATTGTTGGCGGATGACCCAGGAGGCAGCGAGCATGGAGGCCAAGGCCACCACGAAGCTGATGGTAACTGCGCCTAGTAGAAGTTTGTTTTTTAGCTGCCTGACTTTCATGCTTGGATTGTTTTTTTTAATTAGCCAGGAGTTGGTGGTATGGCAGATGAGTTATCCAGACTATACGCATCAGTTAATTTCCCTTGGAGAATAGGAAAGGGTGGGAATATACCCCTCGGGTGCGATAGAGGTGCCGAACGGGTATGCCGTATAGCTGTTCTGGTCGACTAATCCCAGTTTGATTAGAATGGTATGGGGCTGCTTCTTGGTTCTTCCCTCCAGGAAATTTATCGCGGCATTGAGGGTCACCCGTGCCTGACTGACGCCTTTGGTGTCGGCGGAGGCAAAAATTTCGCCCTTGCGGATAAAATCGGCAATCTCCCGGGTCAGGTCATAGGCGACAATCCTGATTTTTCCGCTTAGCCCGGCCTCTTTGATCGGCAATACGGCAGCTGGCGCGCAGCCGGTGCAGCCAAGCACATAGTCGAGATTTTTGCCGTGTTCGGCGAGCAATTGCGCCGCCAATTGCGACTGCTCTATCCGGTCGCTGTCGCCGTACTTGATGTCGACAATATTGATCTTGATGGCTGCCTTATGTGCCGCTTCGAAGGTGCCTTCGACCTCGCCCTTGACCCAGCCCGCGTCAAAGGGGCCGGGTAGCAGTGCTATATTGATCGACTTCAAACCGCGGCGTTGCGCATCGCGGATCACCCATTGTGTGGCTTCGGTTCCCATGCCTTTTAGCGAGGTGGTTACCTTGACTGTCAAATCGTCGCTGGTGCTGTCGTTCGCCAATTCGAAGACCGGGATGCCTAGTGCGCGGGCTTTGGCTATCGAGGAATTGTTGGCGGTCTGGCTGATCGGTGAAATGACGATGGCATCGTATTTTGCGGCAATGGCTTCATCCATTTTGCGCAACTGGCCGATCAAGTCGCTGTATCCGTCTGCCGGCAAGATGTCCACTGCGACCCCTAGGCGTTTGGCTTCGCTGATTACCCCATAATTACAGCTGGCCCAGTAAGGGTCTTTCATATGCGGGAACAAGAAAGCAATGCGCCATGGCTTGTCGGCGGGCGCGGCCATGGCGTAATGGCTGTTTACCACATGGCCGCTGGTCAATGCCTGGTCCGCTGAGCCCTGGCGCTTTATCGGCGGGTAAATGGAGTGGACTGGAATAGGATCGAATTTGTCATCAGCAGGTATCAAAGTGGTGTCTGCTAACGCCGGAGCGGTAACTGAATCACTCAGCAAAAGGGAGCTTAGGATGATTTGACGTAAAAAGACTTTTGCAAAGCTTATTGTTTCCATTTTCTCTGTTTCGAGTTTCAAGAAGGGCAGCAATTATTCCGATATTTTCATGGTGCACATTATCCTCCTGAATTTTGCATAAAGGAAACGCAGTGCTAGTTTTGCACATCAGCAATGATCATTTTCCTGATGGATGCCTATGGTAGTAGGGCGCTAACAGTAGGCGCTTTAGGCGATATAGGAGCTATTGCCAAGAAGGTTGGGTGAGGAGATTTTAAAAAACCAAGTTTGAGGGGGGGGCCTGAATTTTGTATAAACGGAGTCTGCTTGAGGATTATATGGTATGTTGACAATGACAGGCTAATAGGTAAAGTCCTTGCCCTCACTCACTTGGGGTTAGGATAAAGAAAAATATTTGGAAGTGAGCTGTTTTCCAACAGTATATGAGATTGTCCTTGGTGAGCGAGACGCATCAACTTTTTTGGTTTAATTGTCGTCTGCACCATATTTACCCCTCTATTAAATAAAGCTTGGGGAATAACGGACGCGCTTTGCCCCTGAACGACGACATACGTAGATTCACTGGCAAAACTAAGAAGTTGCTCTAGAGTGCCGTTAACCAATGACGAACCTGTGATAAAGCACGCATCTGCGTTTCCAATCATTGTCTGAACACCTTCAGGTGGATTTATTTTAATACATTTATTCGGTGCCTTCTTGCGAGCAATTTGCACCCAACTATTCATCTCGGATTGTCGTGTATTATAGGTTAGGTCAAAAATAGAAAGCTCCTTGACTTCTTCCGCTTCAACACATTTGTTAATGTACCCGCCAAAACCAATCACGACGCATTTTTCGGCATTTATAAAAGGTGACTTCATAAGAACGTCGGAAGCAATAAAGTCTTCGTTATTGAGAAGCCGATAACAATGGTTGTGACAAGGCACTTAGAATAGACCATTTTATGGAACTATCCAGAGGTTCTTCACGCTTCGCTAACGATAACGGAGCATTTTTTGACAGGCTTAAGTAATCTCTTTCCGACCTTTTGAGCGCCTTTTGATCTAAAGAATAATAGCTCATGCATGCACCGATAGATTGATCATCCAACATTACAACGGTAAAGTAATTGCTAAGACTTAGATCAATAACTCTGTGCTTTAGATGGAGGTTTCTATTAGCAAGCTCTGCAGATATGTCATTGTATATTGTCATTACGCTACCCTTGGTCTAGCCACCCTAGTATGGGGCTTTGTTTGTCCGTTGAAATAAAGGGAGCTGGATTTTCCATTACCAAGCTGAGGGCATATTCGTCTGATTCAATAATATAGGCATTTTGAATAAGACCGTTAACAAGCTTTTGGTAAACTTCGGGACTAATTGTTAAACAATAAAAGTTTTCTCCATCTTTAATTTTTCTTGGACTTTGAAAAAAAGCGAGTATGTCAACTTCAATCGTATTGAGTGTGCACTTATTCTTAACCGAGTTTGTTCTTGTATCAATAATATCCCCCCCATTTTCAGTTCGATGTAAAGTCAAAATAGGCCGTGCTTTTTGCCAGTATTCCTTCCATCCTGAAATAGCCTCTTTTACCGGGATAAGATAATCTTGAGTTATTTCGACTGGCGGTTTATTAATAAAAAAGTAGGCGATTCTCCTGGTTGCCTCTTCTGAGAAACCATATACTTGCTGATAGGTTTCATAAGGCTGAACATGGTGTAAATGGTATTCTTTTTGTCGCTCATAATAGGGGCTGAACCGGCAAATGACAAAAGCAGAGCAACCGTTGGGTGGCTCTAAATGTTCCAGTTTGGGAAGCAAATCCGTCATATTTTTGTATTCGTGAATTTCTTCTTCGGGAAAGCCAGCTAGGATGTTCCATGAGGCACTGATCCCTAGTTCTCCACAGGTCTTTAAAAAATAAATATTTTCAAGACAAGTCGTGCCTTTGTTAATGATTTTAAGGATGGAGTTGCTTAAACTTTCAATGCCTGGTTGCATCCATACAACCCCGTGTTTTTGTAATTCCAGCAGTTTTGGTTTTGAAAGATTCACTCTTACTTCCCAAAAAAAATGTATTTTTTCACTTTCCTCCAGTAAATTGAACGCCTTTAAAATATTCGATGCATCCATAATATTGTCGACTACCATGAAGCGGGGAACCTTCCACTCTTTAAAAAGCATGTCTATCTCGGCTGCAATCTTTTTTGGACTCTTCTTTCTGAAGCGAATTGAGTTACCATTTAATCCACAAAAGGTGCAATGATTTCGGTAGCCCCACCAACATCCTCGCGAAGTCTCAAACAATATTGCAGTGTTTACCCGATGAAAAAACGATGCTTGTTGAATTGTGCGAAAATAATCGCTGTAATCAGGCATAGGAAGGAGGTCGAGGTTTTCAATCGCTTTTCCCTTAATATAGTTTCTATCTAGTCGATTTGTGTTTTTAGATATGAAGCTTTTTACAAAGTCTAGAAAGGTTTCCTCAGATTCACCGGAGAAGACATAATCAATTTGTGAAAACTGTTCAACTAACGCCTCTCCCATTTCGCCTTCACAATTGGCTCCTCCGAAACAAATTACTATCTGTGGGTCTAGTTCTCGTATTTTTGCGGCAATTGCTAGTGAAGAGCAATTTTGCTGAAAACTTGTTGAGAAACCTATTAGCGTGGGTTTTTTTGCTACCAATTTTGTTGCGGCATAGGAGATGAAATTGGCTGACTGCTTCTTGATTGCCTGAATATTAACAATTTGTTCAATTGAAAAATATTTTCTCAGGAATTGATAATATTTTTCTTCTTCATGTAAAGTGATTTGTCGAAGAAGACCTGAAAAAATCCATTCTCCAACTAAAAAAGGTGCGGGCATTTGTTCAGAGAGGTATTCATTTAATTCTACGCCGATTGTTTCTGCGTAATCGATATTCAGATAAACATTTTCTACGTCTATCCCATTATTTTCCAACACTGATTTTAGAGAACTAATGCCTATAAATGGTCGAAGGACAGATGCAATAGGTGGAGCAATTAGAAGGACTTTGTTAGTCATAACGCAATTTACTCTATTATTGTCGGAGGCTTATATGATCCAATTTCTCGATACACTATTTCTTGTATAGCAAGAGATTTTTGCTTTTGAGGTAAATAAGCTTTTAAGCGCTCCCAAAAGTCGCCTTCATAAAACAAAACCTCGCAAGCATGGCAAACTCCATCAAAGTCATCATCTTGAAACGGTTTAGCTGTATCGGCCGTGATCTGTTTTAAAATTTCAACAGGCCCTTCAAAGGCTAAAAATTTAATAATATCGTTGTCGTAGGCGTTGACAATGGCTTTGGATAGTCCGTTAGCAATGTTTCCTGTTTTAATCTTAATCGGTTGTTGGGCTGCACTGCAGCAGGGTATAAATGAACCACCGTAGTAAACAGAAAATTGTCGTAATGCGGATCTGCATGGACCTAAATAAGTCTTGGAATTTTTTTCTCGTGTTTGCTCCCCTTTCCCTCTTCCCGTGCTAATTACAGCATATTCGCTAATGCTTATATGCTCTGAGTAGACATCGTGAGATTTAAGTAAATTTTCAAGAAAGTCTTTAGTAATAATTGAATTTTTTTCAACCGCTATTTTTAAAGCGATAACAATATTCAGTGCTTTAGCCGCACGGCATACATTCAATATGTTTTTTTCTGGAACAAATTTTGCGTGTTCATCGTCATAAGAGACATTTAACTGTTGTAGTCCTGCATTTACAATTGGCTTTAGTACTTCAATAGCTTTATTAGGACGGGTTGCCCAAAAAGCACTTGTCACAATTGTAGTATTAAGCTTTCTGTCGGTTGCTTCCTTGACGCTTTTTTCTAGTATTTCGGTATACAGAAATGGTTCACCTCCTGCGAAACTTATGCGAGAAATTTCAGGTATTTTTTCTATTTCGTTAAGGACAGAACAAATATCAAGAAGCGTTAAATGAGCCTCATCCTCCTTCATGCTTGAATTTGTACAACAATGCGCACACTGAAGAGGACATCTATTCGTCAGGTGAAATACAATTTCCTTTGGAGTTATTGGGTGCAGGGGGTTATTTTTCAGCATAAAAACACTAAGGCTGCGATTTGTTGGGTAAATAGTTATGAATTGATAATTAATATCAGGGGAAGGAACAATCCTTCCCCTGATGGGGTGTATTAAACTTTTATTAAATGTCCTCTTGCAGCAACATGTGCCGAGCATCTCTGACGAATATGCTTAACTATAGAATCATCTAATTTTATGCCACATTTTTCTAAAAATGGAATTGGATCTGATGCAAGTGCTTTTAATCCCTCCGAACTTTTATCAAGTTCGTCAGTCGCTTTTTTTACCTTATCCAAATCCACATCTATATGTAGGCTAAAGGATTTTTTATTCATTAAAATTCTCCTGATTAAATTATTTGGAGTTATTCAGTGTATTATTTGTAAAAGTAAGAATTGCTATGCTATTAAAACAGCCATAATTGCCACCATTGCGGTGGTATAGTCTAATTTGTTGACATAACAGTAATACATACACTTAATAGTTATCTTTTTTGGAAAAAAGATATGTCCTATTGAGACATTTTATTAAACATCTATATGAACAACTGATGCTTGCATTGCCTGAAATTTGTTTTCGGATAGTTGGGCAAAGATTGCAGAAACAGTTGCGTCATCGGCATCAATGTCGAGTTTTTCCATATATGATTTTATGTCAGCCATGATTGGCTCCTTTGATTAAAAATGTTAAGAAATTATTATTTGTTGCTTTACCCATTTCATGAGGGACGAGGCTTAACAATAGAGTTAAATTAAAAGTCTATATGAATAGCCGATGCTTGCATTGCCTGAGATTTGTTTTCGGACAATTGGGTAAAGATTGCAGAAATAGTTGCGTCATCGGCATCAATGTCGAGTTTTTCTATATATGATTTTATGTCAGCCATGATTGGCTCCTTCGATTAAAAATATTAAAAAATTATTATTTGTTGCTTTATCCCTTTCATGAGGGATGAGGCTTAACAATAGAGTTAAATTAAAAGTCTATATGAATAGCCGATGCTTGCATTGCCTGAGATTTGTTTTCGGACAATTGGGCAAAGATTGCAGAAATAGTTGCGTCATCGGCATCAATGTCGAGTTTTTCTATATATGATTTTATGTCAGCCATGATCGGCTCCTTTGATTAAAAATATTAAAAAAAAATGATTATTTACTGTTCCATGTTTACTGCTTGCCATTCCACCCCCGTTCTTTTAAAAAATAGTCAAATGTATATGGTTTCACGGTACTCTTTTATTTACTTCAAGAGTTCTTTGCGGCGGTTAAAAGGATAGCTCGATCCTTTAGCCCCCTTATTAGGCCAAATATTTCCGTCTGATTTGAGGGAAAAACCGGCTCCTTGTTCACACGTTCCTAATGTCATTTTGAACACAGGTGTTTTAAATTCGTGGGCACCATTAAGAAAAGACCATTCCATTGGCCATTGTCTAATGTTGTTGATTTGTTCAATCTGTGAGGTATATCCAATCTCTTTTCCGAGGCATTCAAGTTCTTTTTCAATGAGTTGTGTTGCCTCGCAATCTTGATTGCAAGGTATATGCGAACTTAAGTTGATTCCAATACTTTGAAAAAAAGGGACTACTCCTAGGTTCCGTTGCGTTCTTTTATTAGATGGTTTCCGGTGTTTTCTATTGAATGGATCAAGTAGAGCAATGACTCCATTATGATGTTCCTGAAATTCTTTTTTACAACATACAGGTAGATCAAGAAGGGCGAATATATCCCTGTGCGCGTTGTTTTCATAAGCTGCTTTAATTGTTTCAAAGTCATTTTTTTTGCATACGATGCAGTTGTAAACCAATAACTGGTTTTGTGTCATTTCTTCCGCGAGAAAGCTGATTTTGAGGTAATCAATTTTTCTCTGTAAAGGCAGAATAGAAAAACCAAACGCATCCATTTCCTTGGCACGGCTTTCAAGGTCACCATGGTTGATTTGTAGGATAACGGCCCTACTTTTATGTTGAAGAAGAGCTTTAATGCGAATCTGTTGCACTGTATCAGCCAGCCCTAAGAGGGTTCGCCCCCAATATTCACGAGCTTCTTCGCTGACCCAGCTAGTCCGTATTAGTTGGGAGGAGAGTTTTTTTATAAAAATATCGTTTGTTTTTTCCTTATCATTGCTGTTACTTGCTTTGGTTGATTGTAAACGCCGTGTTATTGATTCAATCGACTCTGTAGTGCCAGCCGTCCATTTTTTATGAAGCTCAATTTTAACTTCCTCGCTCAAATCATCCTTGGAAAGGGGGGTATAACCATTACTTAGAAGCACTTGTTCAAAATATTCAAAAAGTGCGAACCATATTGAACAATATTCACTTCTCCTCCTCCAATCTCCTTTTTCACTAGAACCGGGACAACTTCCTTTGCAAAGAATAAAAAAGCGGCATTCAGCACAACCGTCATTTTTCATTTCAGTGTTCATGAGGGCGATCTGTCTTTCGAAGCCGATAGATGCGGCTTTTACAAAGTTAATGCCTTCATTATTGACCCTTCCACAATTACTTAAAAGGCCGTCGCCTTCCAGTCCGTAAACGGCAAGTGTGGAGTAAGGATCACATGCGTTCCAAATACATGAGGAATTGCTGTCTTTTCCTTGTAATAAAGCTTGCATGTCTTCAAAAATATCAAACCGAATGTTACGGAACTCTTCCCTGCATTTTGCAAAAAACATAAAGACCCTTGTGTTTTCAGCATGTGATAAAGCAAGCTTATCTCTAACTGTGGAGCTTTTAGCATCAAGGATATGTAAGCGCACTTTTGATACACCCTGGGCATCTAGTGCTAAAAACCATTTTTTTAAGATTGGAAGATTTTCGTCAGAAGCGTTTTCTCGGTGTAGTGTCGTAATAATGCTCGGGGCTAGTCCTTCATGGCAAAGTAAGCTAATTATTTTTTCAATTTTCGCGGTCATGGCGCGAGTTTTTTCAAGAGAACCAACCCACCTAACATCGTTGCATTCTTGAGGACCGTCAATTGAAATACCAACAGCCACATTGTACTTTTTGAATAAGGTAATATGTTGCGGTGTAATAAGCGTTCCGTTTGTCTGTATGGAGTTTTTTCCATTTTTTTGAAACCCCCAAGAGAATAATTCTTCCAAATCATTCAAAGGCATTAAAAGGGGCTCGCCTCCAAAAAGAACAAAAGTCCCTTTTGTACGGGAAAGAGATTCTTTAATTAAATCTAAATCGTAACTGCTTGTTGAAGAATTGGATTTGTTTTGTGTTTTTTGCGGATTTTGGTAACAGTAGCGACAATAAAGATTGCAGGAGTTACCGAGTGCCTTTAATTCAACTGCCATTTTTTATCTCATGTAGTTGGAAGTAAAAAAATTCTGCAAATAACAAAAACTAAATCAATTTTCTTGCTGAATATTTAGAAAATCCTCGGAACGAGAATAACTAAACATAATTAATACATTATTTATGTCTGTCTGGCTTTTTGTTGTGTACAGAGAAAAAATATTGATAGGAATTAAGTCTTGTATTGATACGTTTGTGAAACTTTACAAATCTATCGTCTTTTGCCCTATCGTGTTATGGAAAGACTAACTCTTTATCTCAGTCTATTGCTGACAAATGCTGACCATCCCTGACTATCATCAAACCTCTACGGCCTGCAACGTAACCCCGAACAAATAACCTTGCCCCTTTACTCCCCGAATCGGGAGACCTCCAGGGATATATGAAGCCAGTTTTCGGCGCAAACGGCTTATCAGAGCTTCGAGCCGACGCTCGTCATATTGCCAGAACTCATGGCCCAAGGCTTCGATAAGTATCTTGCGGCTGACCAGATTTCCGTTTGCGTTGGCGGCGGCTCCCAGGATGCAGCATTCATTGTGCGATAGTGGGATCGGCCTGCCGTCGGGCGCAATCAATTCCAGTTGCGACGAATTGAGCTGCCAGTGCGCTTGCCCACTGCCGTTAAGTATTTCGTGTTTCGATTTACCTATGAGAGGGGGGATAGCCTGTCCATTTTCATTCGGCAGATGCAGTATTAGCATGTCGACTCCGTGCTTAGCCAACCATGCGCTCAGGTTCTCAGCATCGAGTTCGGTTGTAGCGGCAAAGCCGGTTTGTTGCAGGTTGGATGCACTGTTGTCGAGCAGGTAGGCATTTTGATCAAGGATAGCGATGCGGATCATAGCGAGATGCCCCCAATTGTATTGGTTGCCAGATCGGTGCGAAGAATAAAACAAAACATAGTTCCCCTCTCTGTTGGAATCTGTTTGATGCTGTCGACAATTATCCGTCTGATAAGACGACTGATGATTTGTAAGGAAATCAATGGCTAATGGCTTCTCAGGTTCTGATTATTTTCGCCGGTAGCTCGTAGCGTCATGCTCCACTGGGAACAAGAACATCTACTAGGCAACATGGTCTTTGTATTGAATCTGTCGAAGCGGCTTGAGCTATTCTCTATTTCCTACGTTATTAACTAAGCCGCCAATTCTATGGTGACTTGTTTAATTGCTAGGTTTTAGGTTCCTGGTTAAGCCGCCTATACTGTACCCTAAAAACTTTAAGGAATCTCTAAAAATTTAGTTATGTTGCTCTTACTATCTTGGATATTGCTGAAGTTGACCGAATTTTTGCCGGCTTCCCGTGTTAGGTCTTAATCTTGGGTGACGACTTATTGAATTTTAATGACAAGAGGAGAAAGCTATTTGGAATTAAAAGCGATCTTTACATTCCCACGCGGCCATTAAACGCATGCGATAAGGTGCCGCTGTCGGTAAACTCCAGCTCGCCGCCCATCGGTACGCCGTGGGCGATCCTGCTGGCCGGTACTTGGTGTTTCCTGGCCAGTTCGCCGATAAAATAGGCGGTCGCTTCGCCTTCAACCGTGGAGTTGGTCGCCAGGATCAGTTCCTTGATATGGCCTGTCGCCAGCTGTTGTTCAAGCTGATCCAGGCCGAGTTCGTCGGGGCCTATGCCGTCCAGCGGCGATAAGCGCCCGTGCAGCACAAAATAGCGGCCTTTGAATACCGTGGCCTGATCGACAATCCAGACATCGGCGGGGCTTTCCACGATGCAGATGATGGAATCGTCTCTTGAGTTGTCGGCGCAGATTTCGCAAAGGTCGCCTTCGGTCAAGGTGCGGCATTGCCTGCAATGGCCCATTTCTTCAATCGCTCTGCAGCAGCGTTTGGGCCAGCATTTTTGCGCCGTTGCGGTCGCGCTGGAGCAGATGAAACGCCATGCGCTGGGCGGTTTTAGGGCCGACGCCGGGCAGGCAGCATAAATTCTGGATCAACTGCCCCAATAAGCCTTTTTTGTGCATATTAAAAAGGCAGCTGGAATCCGGGAGGCAAGGGCAGTCCTGATGTGACATCCGCCATTTTTTCTTTTTTCATTTTCGCGACTTTATTGACCGCATCGTTGATGGCCGCCGCGACCAAGTCTTCCAGCATGTCCTTATCTTCGCCCAGCAGGGAGGGATCGATGGTGACCTTTCTGGCTTCGCGTTTGCCGGTCATCAGGATGGTCACCAGGCCGCCGCCGGATTCGCCCATGACTTGCATGGAGTTAAGCTCTTCCTGTGCTTTCTTGAAGTCTTCCTGCATTTTTTGGGCTTGCTGCATGATGTTGCCGAGTGCGTTTTTCATTTGCTTCTCCTCTCATTTCTCGTTAGATGGGTTCTATGGTACCGGGCATGACCCTGGCGCCCAAGTGTTCTTTTAAAGCCTGAACATTTTCGTCTGAATTAATTGCGTCGACCGCCGCCTGTTGTTTGTCTTCGCGCGCCTTGGTCAATTGCACGGCGGGCGTGGCGACCGTGGTTTTTTCGGTGGTGATGACCAGTTTTAAAGGCGCTTTGCGATAAGCCTGCAATGCCTTTTGCAGGTTTTCTTCGGTGCGGGTGCTGCGCAGTTGTTTATGTCCCGGATCCAATATCAAGGTGCAGACTGTATCGTCAATATTTTCCAATACGCAATTATGGGCCAGCTCTCGGGTTAGGCCGCTGATTTTCATTGCGGCAACCATTTCCATCCAATTGGAATCGTAGTGTTTGCACAACGGTTTCTGCAGGACTTTTTTCGGCGACGACAGCGGGTTGTTCCGTTATCGTCGGCTTATAGGAGCAGGCTGCGTTTGGGCGTGCTGATTAATGGGTTGGCGAGCCTGAGCCGGTTTAACCGGCGCGGATGCTGTGCCGGTCGGCCTGAAGGTCAGCATGCGCAGCATGACCATTTCAAAACCGCTGCGCGGATCGGGCGCCAAATCCAGGTCGCGTTGTCCTACCAAGCCTATCTGGTAATAAAGCTGCACGTCTTCGGGAGTCAGCTTGGCTGCCAATGCCGCAATCATGTCCACATCAAAATCATGATCGATGGCGCCCGGTATTTGTTGCAGCAAGGCGATGCGATGCAGGACTTGCAAGATCTGTTGCAGCACGTCGCTAAAGTCCGGCGTTAAGTTGGCTAGTCTCGTTTATTTTGTCGAGTATCGCCGATGCATCGCCCTCGGCCAGCGCCGTTAATATGTCCTCGACCGGTTGCTGCGCCACGGTGCCCAGCATCGCGTTGACGTCTTCGGTGCCGACTTTGCCGTTGCCGTAAACAATGGCCTGGTCGAGCAGGCTTAAGCCGTCGCGCATACTGCCGTCGGCGGCGCGCGACAATAATTTTAAAGCGCCTGATTCGGCTTCAATGTGTTCCTGCTGAAGGATGAATTCCATCTGGGTAAAAATCTGGCCGGGCAGCAAACGCTTGAGATTAAACTGCAAGCAGCGGGACAGCACGGTGACGGGGATTTTATGGGGATCGGTGGTGGCCAGCAGGAATTTTACATGCGGCGGGCGGCTCTTCCAGCGTTTTCAGCAAGGCATTGAAGCTGTGCCCGGACAGCATGTGTACTTCGTCGATCAGGTAGACTTTATAGCGGCCTTGATTGGGCGCGTATTGCGCGTTGTCGAGTAAATCGCGGGTATCTTCAACCTTGGTGCGCGATGCCGCATCGACCTCGATTAAATCCAGGAACCGTCCTTCATCCAGGTCGCGGCACACGCTGCATTCGCCGCAGGGATTAAAATCCTGGAGATTTTCGCAATTGATGGCTTTGGCTAAAATCCGGGCAATGGTGGTTTTGCCTACGCCGCGCGTTCCGGTAAATAAATAGGCGTGATGAAGCCGATCATGTTGCAAAGCGTTCATTAACGATTTGACGACATGCTCTTGTCCGACAACTTCTGTGAAATTATGGGGACGCCATTTTCTGGCGAGAACCTGATAATTCATGGCAGGCTCGAAAGGTAAGTAGTGATTTGGGTGGCGATCATGCCAGCCACATCCCGGCACACGAATCTGCTGCTACCGTTGCTCCCTTCCGGGCCTGGCGGGGTTTACAGCGTATCGTTGCGAGAGGACCGACACGATCACCATTAAACATTAGCCGTACTGGCTAAAGGACGGCTATTATCGTTGAATCGGTTTAATAACACAAGTCGAAATGGCATAAATTTTGAAAAAAGCTGAAAACGAAACTGCTATCGGTTCAATTTCTCATATGTTTCCGTGGTCCTTCTCGATTCGGCATCTGGTCGCCCGGCCAAATAATCACCGCCGTCCTGAGCCGGTTCTTGCCGAAACTGGACATCCGGTCGAAATCCTCGCAGGCAATAGGAATAAACTGGCAGTCGAGTTCGCTTTGCCGTCCTTCTTCGGGATCCGGATCGTGCATGTACAGGCAGTCATCGTCGAAGCCGCTCATCACCACCCAGTGCGGGGCTTTTTTCCTGTCCATCCGAAAAGTGCTGATCAGGATCAACGGTATCGCCCCGGACTTGAAGGCGTCGATCAGGTCGTTCTGGCTGATATTGGCGTAATGTATCTTGATGTCTTGCTCTTGCGCCTCGCGCTTGAAGCAGTTGTCGACCAATTCCACGACCTGCTTTTTTTCCTCATTGCGCACGCCGTCTATAAATAGCGTTCCGGTCTGGTTGACCCAGACTTCAACCGTAAATTGCCGCCGCTTTGCCGCCAGCGCCAGACCTATCGGGTGACAGCCGCCATGCCCCGAGGTCATAAAAATGGTTGTGGCTTCGCGCCACAGGTTGATCTCTTCTTCCTTGCGAGGGTTGATAAGCCCTGTTTAAGCCGTGCATAGCCATCATCAGCGACGCGGGGCCGCAGGTAAACGGCGTAGTTTGCCTTAACCAGTGTACCGACCGGTGTTGCAGGGTATCGTGATAACGGCGGATACGTTTCTGGTAACGCAACGCGTCTTTGTGGTCTTCATAATAATCGCGGTAGATGCCGAATTTCTGGTAACCCAAGCGATTCATAAAGCTTGATCGCCGCAGTGTTATCGACGCTGACTTCAAGGCGCAGATACAATCTGACCAGCCTCATTGGCGGCTTGTTCGCCTGCCGACATCAGCAGTTTGGCGACGCCTGTGCCTCTTTGCTGATGGGGCAACGGCCAGCGAATAGACTCTGGCCAGCCGGGTGCCGGGGTGATAAATAATCAGGATATAACCGCTGATTGCTTTTTCCATCTCTGCAACCAGCAAGGCGCGATGTTCTGTGGTTATCCAGTGTTTGAAACTGCGCCGGCTTAATTGATCGGTGTCGAAACAGGCTTTTTCAAGCGCTACCAGCTGATCAAGATCGGCTAATAGGGCGGGGCGAATTAAAATGCTCAAGACGATACTCCCGACAAGCCTTGCGCAATGACCTGTCTGGCGCGGAACAACACCATTTCCTGCCAGGCCCGATCGTCTGGGCAAAAATGACGGCGCATGACTTTGCTGTGTTCCAGACGGGCTTGCTCGTTATCGGATTGCGCCCACAGTTGATGATCGCGCAGTAAAATTTCAAACAGTTGATCGGTGCTGAAGGTACCGAATTCCAGCGTGATGTAACAACTGCGTTCATTCATGATCGCGTGCCAGGCATAATCCAGCAGCCCTGTTTTCGGCACCGAGCTGGATGTGCCCAGCAACGGCAATGCCACCGAATCTCCGTACCAGTTTTGGGCTGCGCGCGTTCCGGCACTGTCCGGCTGATGGTCGCAAATGATTTCACCATAGCCGTAAGAGCCCAGGCCGGTGTGCAGATCGATGACGGCCAAATCCCGTCTGTTGCAGGGCGTATTTGCGCATCAGGTCTTCACAGACCAGCCTGCCGTGCGCGGGCGCTGTTCCGCCATAAAACGGCCCGGACGGATCGCTGTATTGTCCGGCGCTGACCGCTTTTTCCAGCGCCACGCGGCCATGCTGTTGCTCAAATTCGGCCAAGGCGATTTTTCGTTGTGCGGCATCCGCTAGATAAAACGCATCTTTGAGCAGCTCATAGTCTTTATTTTCAGGCAACGGCCTGGAAAAATCGACGATATTGCGGTTAAGATCAACGCCGTCCGCATCGCAACGCCGTTGCCAGGCATAACCCCATGGCGTCAGGGCATGAACCATCAACACCGCGGTATCGGCCGGAATAACGACCATGCCCTTCGGCAATCAAACCCAGCTGATCGATCTGTACGCACTGCCTGCAAAGCCCTCAATGCCGTGCGTTCCGCCGAGCAAAACCAGCACCCTTGAGGCATCTTCCGGGCCGATCCAGACGGTGTCGGTAACCAGCTCTTCGCCTTCAGGTCCGATGCCGAGACAAGGGTAAGACAGGCATTGAGTATGGGCGGATAGTTTATTTAACTGCGCAAGCCAGCGTTGCCGAGCGGCGGCATAACTGTCCGGGAAAAACGGTGGTATCAATGGCGGCAAGAGGAAGACAATATGACATGACGGTTACCTGAAGTTTTTCTTAAGCATAGACCCAGTTAAGGTAATCATGAAATATTTCTCAATACCCATAAAAACTCCTTGTGCAAACAACTGACTGGTTACAGAATTATGCTTCATCTTACTACAGGATCTTATTGTTATGGCGCGAACCCTTCTGGTTGTTGATGATCTTTCCGACTGGAACCCTTATTATCCCAGCGACCAAGTCATCACTTTTGAAACCTATCTTGCGACCGAGCAGGGCGAGATCTCAGCAGCGTGTGCGCATCATCAATCTTTGCAGCAGCTACCGTTATCTTTCCGACGGCTATTACTGCTCGTTGCTGGCCGAAGCCCGAGGTCATCACGTTATTCCTTCGGTTAAGGTACTGAACGATCTGGGCAAAAAATCGCTTTACCGGCTCCAGCTTGAAGACTTGTCGGAGACATTGGCGCGCGCATTTAAAACCGCTGACAAAGACAGTGAAATAACCTTGATGAGTTATTTCGGCACCACGCCCGACCCGGCTTTTCAGGAACTGGCCAGACTGCTGTTTGAACGCTTTTCCTGTCCGATTCTGGAAGTGACGCTACGCTGCATGCAAGCAATGGGAAATCATCGGCTTAAAGGCCGTATCGCACCGGCACCTGGATGATGCACAGCAAACCGTTTTTGCCGATGCGCTGGATAAATTCAGCACCAAAGTTTGGCGTAAAGGCCGCGCCCGCAAAGCGGCACGGTTCGATCTTGCGATACTGATCAACCCGGAAGAACAATTGCCGCCGAGCAACCGTGGCGCGCTGAAAAAATTCATCAAAATCGGCAGGCAACTGGGCATTGAAATAGAACTGATAACCCAGCAACATTATGTGCGCCTGCCTGAGTTTGACGGCTTGTTTATACGCGAAACCACCAACATCGATCACCACACCTACCGTTTCGCCAAAAAGGCCGAGGCCGAAGGTCTGGTGGTTATCGATGATCCGACTTCGATGCTGCGCTGCACCAATAAAGTCTATCTGGCCGACTTGTTTCGCACGCATAAGGTGCCTACGCCCAAGACCTGGCTGCTGCACAAAGGCAATGCCGCCCACCTGGACAGGGTGGAAGCGGAAGCCGGCTTTCCGATGGTTATAAAAATCCCGGATGGCTCTTTTTCTCGCGGCATCGTTAAAGTCAATGACCGGAAAGAGCTGGAACTTAAAGTGGAGGAGCTGTTTCAAAAATCCGCGCTGCTGCTGGCGCAGGAATTTCTTTATACCGATTTTGACTGGCGCATCGGCATTTTTAATAACAAAGCCTTATATGCGTGCCGTTATTACATGGTTAAAAACCACTGGCAGATTTACCGCCACGGCAGCAGCCGAATCGATGGCGGTAGTTTTGATACCTTGCCGACCTTTGAAGTCCCCAAAGCCGTGCTGGATGCCGCGTTAAAAGCGACCCAGCCGATAGGCAACGGCTTGTACGGCGTGGATGTTAAGGAAAAAGACGGCAAAGGCTATGTGATAGAAGTCAATGACAACCCCAATATCGACAGCGGCGTCGAGGACAAATATCTGGGCGATGAACTGTATCGGTTGATTATGACCGAATTGCTGCGGCGCATGGAAAATCGCAGTAAAGGGGTGTGAAAGTTATTTATCGCGTAATTGCCCGTGCCTTTATTGATAAGTAGATTTTGAATCAGCCAAAGCAAGCTTTGGACTCCAGGAAATTTAAATGCCGGAGTTCAAAGCTTGCTTTGAACATTACACCTACACCCTCTGCTGGGAGGGCAATGCCATTAGGTTAAGCGCCGTAGGAGCGGGCCTTGTCCGCGATGAAGTCGCTAAAATTCTGCAAATGCTGCCCAAATATCGCGGGCGTGGCCCGCTTCCTACGGTATCTCAATGTGCCTAACTTAATGGCATTGGGGTAGAGAGGAGATTTAAGAGGCCAAAATTATACTTAGCCCCGTGATTGTATGCCGCATCAGCGCAGATGCGCCGCAAGCCAGATGGTATGAAGGCCGGGCGGCGTCCATTCAACCCTGTGCCGGGTGTGGGCGGGAATCAGCAGGTAATCACCGGCATTTAAATGAAAGCTTTGGTTGTTTTGTTCATAAACAATGATCGCTTGTCCCTGAATCAGCAGCACCCATTCATCTCCATCCTGATCGTACCATTGTCCTTCCGGGGTGATATGCCCCTTGGATACGATCCGTTCAATCCGAACATTGTCCCGTTTGTAGAGACACTCAAACAGTTCTTCCGGCAATTGCTCGGGTATGTTTTCAAAAATATTGGCGTTAACAGGATTCATAAGGTTTTTATGGATTCAGGGGCTAAATGCTATTGTATAATGACTGTTGTTCGGCATGCAGATACTCTGCAAGCAATCGGAAAATAAACCTAAAAATGCAGTTGAATCGAGTGGAATCCATTCGTGCTGAGCTTGTCGAAGCATGAGCGGATTCCACTCGATCACCCATTTGGCGAGCATTCCAAAACCCCGTCCACCCTTCGACAGGCTCAGGGCGAACGGGATTTTGGAATGCTCAACTGCGATTTTTTAAGATAATTCACTCATTGTAGAGAGCAAGGCAATCAGCAACGCATCGATAAGTTTAACAGAGCAATCGGAAGGGAATCGAACCGTTGCGATTATCGGCGGCGGCCCTGCCGGATTGATGGCAGCGGAAGTTTTAAGTCAGGCGGGCGTGAAGGTTGATCTTTACGATGCGATGCCTTCGGTAGGGAGAAAATTCCTGATGGCGGGCAAAGGCGGGATGAATATTACCCATTCCGAGCCTATCGATAAGTTTCTGTCCCGCTACGGTTCCCGTCAAACCCATATCAAACCGCTGCTGGATACCTTTGGGCCTGAGGCTTTAAGGGCTTGGGTGCAAGGCTTGGGTTTTGAGACGTTTATCGGTTCCTCAGGCAAGGTGTTTCCCGTTGATATGAAGGCCGCGCCTTTGTTGCGGGCATGGCTGCATCGCTTACGTACGGATGGCGTAAGCTTTCATATGCGCCATCAATGGCAGGGCTGGGATGACGGGATGCTGCGCTTTCAAACGCCTGAAGGTGATAAAAAGGTCAGCGCCGATGCGGTTGTGCTGGCTTTGGGCGGCGGCAGCTGGGCGCGGCTGGGTTCTACCGGAGCCTGGGTGCCGCTGCTGGCTCAGCGCGGGGTTCAGGTCTATCCGTTACAACCATCAAACTGCGGGTTTGACGTAGGTTGGAGCGAATTTTTCCAGAACCGTTTTGCCGGACAGCCGTTGAAGCCGGTGCTGGCGTCTTTTACCGGATCGGATGGATTTGAATTTTGCGGGCAGGGCGAATTGATCGTGACGGCCAATGGCGTTGAAGGCAGCCTGATTTACAAGATGTCCGCATCGCTGCGCCGGCAGATTGCGGCAACTGGGATGGCGGTGATTCATCTTGATTTGGCTCCCGGCAAAGACAAGCAGTTTCTGGTCGACAGGATTTCAGCGCCGCGCGGCAAGCTCAGTATGGCTAATCACTTGCGCAAGCGTATCGGCATTGACGGCGTAAAGGCCGGTTTGCTGAGAGAAGCTTTTATCGAAAGAAGATTTTAACGACCCGGTTCGCCTTGCCGAGGCTATCAAGGCGCTGCCGGTTAAACTGGTGGCGGCAAGGCCGATGGATGAGGCAATCAGCACCGCGGGTGGCGTCAGCTTTGAGGCGCTCGACGAGCACTTGATGATACGTGCCATGCCGGGCGTGTTCTGCGCCGGTGAAATGCTGGACTGGGAAGCGCCGACCGGCGGCTATTTGCTGAGCGCCTGTTTCGCCGGCGGGCGAGTTGCAGGAGAGGGCGCATTGGCTTGGCTGCAAGGTGATCTAAACGCAAATTGCTAATCCTTTCGACGCGCAGATCATAAAATAAATCCTGAATTATTCAGCGTGAAGCACAACATCCCTCTCCAGTGGGAGAGGGTAGGGTGAGGGGAATCAGAAGTTGCATTTTGCTTGTTGTGTCTCCTCTCCCCAGCCCTCTCGGCAACTGCTCCTGCGTTGCTCTACTACCTGCATCCATGTAGGCATCCATCAGGAGAGGGGGGAAGGTTCTCAGTGTTTTGCGAGCATTCCGATTCGCTGAATAATTGCAAATAAACTAAAATATGAACAAAAGAATTACCGGATCAAAGACTATGTCGAAGAAAAAGGCCGCTAATGTTTTTAACTTTTATCAAGGCAGCGTTTAAGGGCGGCTATGAAAACTCCAAAAAGTATTGAACCGCTGGTGCGGGACGGCCTCGTCGACGAGGTTCTTCGTCCGCTAAAAAGCGGCAAAGAGGCGGCTGTCTATGTGGTCTTGTCGGAAGGCGAGATCCGCTGCGCCAAAGTCTATAAAGAAGTTAACCAGCGCGGTTTCCACAAACAGGCCCAGTACCAGGAAGGGCGCAAGGTGACGCAACAGCCGTCAGGCGCGCGCGATGGAAAAAAACACCCGCTTCGGACGCAAGCAGCAGGAAGAAGTTTGGCAAAATGCCGAAGTCGATGCGTTATATCGTCTTGCCGCCGCCGGTGTGCGCGTTCCGCAGCCTTATAACTTCGTCGAGGGCGTGTTGCTGATGGAGCTGGTCACCGACGAACACGGCAGCGCTGCGCCCCGGCTTAACGATCTTGAATTGAGCCGCGAGCAGGCGCTTGAATATCACGGCTTGCTGATCAAGGAAGTGGTCAGGATGCTGTGCGCAGGGCTGGTGCATGGCGATCTTTCCGAATACAACATTCTGGTTGACGCCAACGGCCCGGTCATCATCGATCTGCCGCAGGCGGTCGATGCGGCGGCAAACAATAATGCCGCCAGGATGCTGGAGCGCGATGTCGACAATCTGGCCGATTATTTCGGCCGCTTTGCGCCCGAGCTGCTCAAAACCGAATACGGCAAAGAGATCTGGAAGCTCTACGAGAGCGGCGATTTGACGCCGCAAGTGGAATTGACCGGCCGGTTCAAGGCCAGCACCAAAGTGGCGGATGTTCGCAGCATCATGCGCGAAATCAATGATGCACGGGACGAGGCGATACAACGCCGTTATGAACATGAAGACTAGCTCATGACGGGTAAACAACCGGGAAACCCGCTGCATGGCGTGACCTTGGAAACGATAGTCAAAGAGCTGGTAGCCGATTACGGTTGGGACGAACTGGGCAGGTTAATCGACATCCGGTGTTTTAATAACGACCCCAGCATCAAATCGAGTTTGAAGTTTTTAAGGAAGACGGACTGGGCGAGAAAGCAGGTTGAAGAGCTGTACCTGACAAAAAAAGCTGGGTGATTTTTGGTGTTGCAAAGCAAGCTTTGAACTCCGATATTGGAATCCAAAGCTTGCTTTGGTCGTTCAAAGTCGGCTTGTGATCTCGATCAGACGTTACCAATGTCGGCAAGCGTTTATCCTAAAAAAATCAGTTGGAACGCGTAAAATCCGTTCGTGCTGAGCTTGTCGAAGCATGAGCGGATTTTACGCTTCACCCATTTGGTGAGCATTCTAGGTTTATATGAATCTTCGATTTCCTGAGCTTTGCCTGAAAACACTCATTTAGGAAAATACAGTTGACTACGATAAAAAAACGGACAGTGTAGGCGAGTGTCTTACAATTTAACCACATTCGGTATAAACGCTATGACTACTACGCAACTTTCAATCAGGCTTTCGGATGATCTAAAGAAAAGCCTTGAGACAATCAGTAAAATTTCTCATCGTTCGCAAGCGCAAATTGCAACTAAAGCAATAGCTGAATATGTGAAAAAAACCGAATGGAAGCTTAAGTCCATACAAGAAGCCAAGCAAGAAGCGGACAAAGGTATTTTTGTCTCTCAAGAAGCTACCCTGGATTGGTTGGATTCATGGGGAAGTGAAAACGAACTGCCGGTACCTGAACCCGATATATTCCCTAACAAGTAAACATGAAGTTTGTTTTACTGCCATCCGCAAAAGAAGATTTAAAGGAAATCAGACAATATATTTCCAAGGAAGATCCTACCGCTTCAAAAATGGTGGCCGAAAGAATAAAAAAAGCTTTATTGATGCTAACTGAACAGCCGCTTATCGGGCATGTTACTGATGATGAAGTCGTTTTAGAGGCAACATACCGGGATAAAATGTTGTATTGTTGGGCATAAAAAGCACAACGCCGATGACAGCCTGACGAAGTTGCGGCGGATTGCCTGTGGCGAATCCGCCCTACAAATGAACCGCCTTACAGCGTTAACGAGTTAGTTAGGCGTCACCTATTTTCACCGAAGAGTCCTTCCCTAATATAACGAGAAGAGAGTTTTCGGTTTCATACTTTTGTAGCAGAGAGAACCCCATAGATTTCACCTTCTTGATTAATTGCTTCGGCTCGTAGTAATCGATTTGGAATAATTCCACATTGCGAAACGTTTCGTTTCCAACAGATACTTCTGGCAGCCTAGCAACAAAAGTTATTGTCTCAGGTATGTCGCTAGGACGTTCTGATTCCACATATTCGATTTGAGCAGAGTCGAATATGGCTCCGATATAGCGTAGCGCTGATACGTCGAGCTGAATATTGAGTTCCCGTTGGCCCATAGCTGCCGGAATGCCCATAGAGTTAGCTTTCCGAACCTCTAAAAGAAAAGTATCTCGAGTGCCCATTACACTGCGAATTAGTTTAAGAATCGCAACTTCCCCTCCAATGTAACTTAATCCGCCTAGCAACGAAAACACATTGGGTTCTGACCTGTAATCGAAGACCGCGAGAAATGTAGCAAGTTGCTGGAAGTCAGCCTCGATTGCTTTAAGTTTAAATTTAGAAATTGGAAGCTTCTTGTTTATTACCGTCCTAGTGGCCTCTAGCAGCATTCCGCCACTAATATCGTACGGGTAGTAATATACGAATGCATTTTCTCTAGCATTTTTACAGAATTCATCCAAGAGAACTGCGTCTTTCTGGCCATTGCCCGGGCCTAAGCTAATAAAATCAATCTCTTGGCTTTTTGAATTCTGGAGGACTGAATTAACGATTTCTTTCTTGTTACGAGTAATAATGCGTGAGGTTTCTATATAGTAGTCATACTCTGGATCAGCACAAAGCTCTAGATATGATGATAGCCCTTCTTCGGTAATATATAGAATGTGTTGCCTGAGGTGCTTTCGTTGCCTAAATGCCTCTGTAATTTCTTGTTTGGAAGGCACCGGGCGACTACGCTGAAGATAGAATGCACTATCAATAATGTGATCTAAAACTTCGCCGCGAGTCAATAATGAGTTTTTCCGAAATCGCCCGGATATTTCGGTGTTTTTTAGCCACAGAATTAGTTTCTCGCGTGCATCCTCCACCGATGTGTAGATAAGATGATTTATATGCCGAATGTCGGAAGGTATCTCAGCAGCCTTATCTATCATTAATATCGAAGGCTTTCCTAGACGCTCTGCATATCCAAGCTCATACATTACGTTTGGATTTTTGCCGGAAATTACCCCAATGACTAAGCTTGATTGTTCTATCCCACCAAATATGTTGCCTATGAATGCTCCACCGTTTGAAATCTCGTCAGCTCGAGTTATGCTGAATCCCTCTTCGGTTAACGATGTTTTTATTGCTTCATTATAGAGTTGGTCGTGCTCAACAGCGAATGGCATTACTACAAAGGCAAGCGGCATTTTGTTCATGGTGTTGTTAATATAAATATGATCGTAATCGGCGGTTGGGCCGTGAAGTCTAACTAATTTAGCCTCCTAAGAGACGCAAAATATTGCGCCATTTTGATGGCTAATAATGATCAAAAATAAAAATCATTGTTAATTCATTCTGTTGTGTATATTTAGTACGTCCTAAAATAAATTCAGGTAGCGTTATATAAAAGTATGCATGGACTCAGTATAAACACTTACAACAGATAATGGCAATAAACTTAAACGTTAGTCATTGTCGGCCTTAACATACGCGCTTCCAACGGATGCTTGAGCCGGGTAACAAAAAAAGTTACCTAAGCTACTTGGCGGATGAAAACTTATTGACTGGAATCGACTTTCCGGCTGTCAATATTAACGATGTCAAAACGGTTTGATGTATTATTTATACTTCATAAAATAAACGTCCGGCACCAAGGGGTTGGGTATGTTAATCAAAACCAAAGCAAACATCTTAAGCAGCCAAATTACTGACCGGGCGGTTTTTGAATCCCGACGGGAGTTTATTAAAGCGGCGACTGCGCTTTCGGCAGGGCTTATGCTGCCGGGCTTGGGGCAGGCGGAAACGGGAAAATACGCCGATGTGCCGATTGGGCCTTATTCGGCAAAGTTGCAGGTTACCGATCGCGAAGATGTTGCCAGTTATACCAATTACTATGAGTTCTCCTCGAATAAAAAAGATTCGACTGTTTTAGCCAGGCCATTAAAAACCAAGCCGTGGAGCGTGGAAGTTGCAGGCGAAGTGGAAAAACCGGGTGTTTACAACCTGGAAGATATTCTAAAAGACAATCCTGTGCAGGAACGCATTTACCGGTTTCGCTGCGTGGAAGCCTGGTCTATGGTGGTGCCGTGGATAGGGTTTCCATTGGGCGACATGTTGCAGCGATTTAAGCCCACCTCGAAAGCCAAGTTTGTCGAATTTACCACGATTTATAACCCGGAAATCATGGTCGGTCAGCGTTCCAATGGTTTGGACTGGCCTTATGTGGAAGGGCTGCGCATGGATGAAGCGATGCATCCGCTGACTATGATGGTTACCGGCATGTATGGCGACGAATTGCCTAATCAGAACGGCGCGCCGTTGCGCTTGATTGTGCCGTGGAAATACGGGTTCAAGAGCATCAAGGCGATAGTTAAAATCCGTTTTACCGAAACCATGCCGGAAACCGCGTGGCATAAAAACGCGCCTAATGAATACGGCTTCTATGCCAACGTGAACCCTGAAGTGTCTCATCCAAGATGGAGTCAAAGCCGCGAGCGGGTGTTGGGCAGCGGTATTTTTACCCCGAAGCGCGATACGGAAAAGTTTAACGGCTATGGTGCGGAAGTCGCGTCACTCTATTCCGATATGGATCTAAAGCAGTATTTCTGATGCTGTATCGCGTACGGGCATTGTTTGCGCGGTTTAGAATTCCCTCTCCGGCGGGAGAGGGAGCGTACGCTCTTAAGTCAGCAGTGATATCTCCCCAGTCCTATCCCGATGCGAGAGAGGGGCAAAAACCTTTGTTGAGTCTATCCGGTAAAAAATACTGGGCGGGCCTAAAAATTGTTGTTTTTTTATTAAGCTTGATGCCGTTTGGCTTGCTGGCTTATGGCGCGATCAATGATGAACTGGGCGCTAATCCGATAGAGGCCCTGCATTTTGGCTTAGGCGACTGGGCCTTGCGGTTCTTGTGCATCGGCTTGGCGTTGACGCCGATTAAAATATTAACGGGGCAGGGCTGGCCGATACGTTTTAGGCGCATGATGGGTTTGTTCGCTTTTTTCTACGCCAGTATGCATTTGCTGGTTTTTATCGTGCTGGATTTGTCGCTATCCTGGGAGGCATTTAAAGACGAGGTGCCGAAAAGTCCTTATATCCTGATGGGCTTGTTGACTTATTTGTTGTTGGTTCCGTTGGCTGCGACCTCAACTAAAAAAATGCAGAAAAGATTGGGGCGAAACTGGGTAAAGCTGCAACGGCTGGTGTATATCGCCGGGTTAACGGCATTGGTGCATTATTTTTGGTTGGTAAAGTCGGATTATACCGAGCCGTTGATTTATGCAGCGGTGATCGGTGTTTTATTAGCAATGCGGCTGGTGGTTTATTACCGGAAGAAACACTTGATTAATAACAGGGAAATCCACAAAAAAACCGTTTAGATAGGTTAAAAGGTTATCACCAAGACACGAAGGGCGTAGATGGAGACGCGACTTCAGTCGCGCACGGTTCTCAAGTCGTGAGCGGTGTTATTTCTTCGTTGCGTTTGATTTTTCGTGCGCGACTGAAGTCGCGGCTCCGTGTTGAATAATAGCTTTAGCCTTGAACCTGATTCACTTTATCTCAAAAGTCGTTAACGGTTCACCCGACGGAAGTTCAGTAACTTCAACATGATCGACTCGGGCGGTTATGGGGCCTTTGTTGCACCATTTGATGAATTTCTCAATAACGGCGTCTTTCTGCTTCGGCGATGATTTCAACCCGTCCGTCGGCAAGGTTCTTGGCGCTGCCTTTGATGCCGAAATGCTTGGCCTTGTTCTGGGTGAAAAGGCGAAAGTAGACGCCTTGAACTCGACCGGAAACCAGGATTTTAACTTTACGCATCACTCTTTTATTCTCCAGCAGTAATGGATTTTTGGATTGCGGGCAAAATCTTCCGGAATCGTCGCCGCGCTGATGTCTTCTACAATCAAATCGGACAAAGCCTGCTTGTCGATCTTAAAACGTCTGAAGTTAGTGGAGAAGTATAGGACACCTCCCGGCGACAGCAAGGAAATTGCGTTATTAATCAGCTGCACATGGTCGTTTTGTATGTCGAACGCATCGTCCATCCGCTTGGAATTGGAAAAGGTCGGCGGATCGAGAAAAATCAGATCGTAGTGTTTGCTCGGCTGCTCGGCTTCGGCCGCCAGCCACTCCAGGCAATCGGCCTGGATAAATTCATGCTCGCCCTGAGTGATATTCAGTGCCAGGTTCTTTTTCGCCCAGTTGATATAGGTATTGGACATGTCGACTGTCGTCGTTGACTTGGCGCCGCCCATCGCCGCATGCACGGTCGCGCTGCCGGTATAGGCAAACAGGTTTAAAAAGTTTTTATCCTTTGGCCTGCTTTTGAATCATCATCCGTATAGGCCGGTGATCGAGGAATAAGCCGGTGTCCAGGTAATCTTCAAAGTTCACCAGCAACTTGCAGCCGCCTTCTTCAATGATGTGGAAACGGCCCTGATCGCCGTGTTTTTCGTACTGGTCGGTGCTTTTTTGCTTGCGGCGTATTTTCAGGAAAACCTGATCGCGATTGACGCCAAGTACGCGAGGTATTTCGGCCAATAGCCCGGCCAGCCGTTGATCGGCTTTGTGTTGGTCGATGCTTTTGGGCGGCTCGTATTCCTGCACGTTGACCCAGGTTTGATCGCCTTGATAAATATCGACGGCGACCGCGTATTCCGGCAAGTCGGCATCATAGACCCGATAGCAGGTGATGCGGTTTTGCTTGGCCCAGTTGGACAGTTTTTTCAGGTTCTTTTTGAGCCGGTTGGCGAACATTTCCGCGCCCGGCTCACTTGCCTCCTTGTCGGTAGGCATGTCGGGGCCGGTTGTCTCAGCTTGCGGTGTAGGGCTCGGTCGCTTCAGCAATCCGCTGTTCCTGCGCTTTGCTGATCTCTGTCACCTGGGCAATGCGCTCTTCCTGCGTTTTGGCCTTGGGGATGAAGAAATTGCGTTCTTCAATATCCATCCGCAACAGCTTGCATTCAAGCGCGCCGTTAAACAGGGTGATCGGTTTTTGCGAGCGTATGCCTAAGCGAAAGCCCAGCTCCGGGTTGCTGATGATCATCGCGGCTTTCCAGCCGATAAAGTGCGTCTTTAGGGTTTCGCCGAATTTTTTGTACAATTCGGCCGTTTCCTGCTCGTCGCCCAAGCCGTTCGCCATAAGGCGGGTTGCAGATCAGCAGGCCGGGCTTCCAGCTTTCGGCAGGTTCCGCGTCTTCAATATCGCGGCGTTCGACATGGATTTTATTTTGCAGGCCGGCATTGGCGATATGCGCCAAAGCGGTGTTGACGGTATGGCGATTTTGATCGAAGCCGACGATAACCGGCAGTTTTTCCAGGCCGATTTTTTTGCGTTGTTCGGCTTCCGCGCGTAATTTTTTCCAGCACTGCGCATCGTGCTTTTTCCAGCCGGTAAAGCCGAAATAATCGCGCAACAGGCCGGGCGCATAATCGGCGGCGATCATCGCGCCTTCCAATAATAGCGTTCCTGAGCCGCACATCGGGTCGATTAATGAACCCTGTTGTTTGGCGATTTGCGGCCAGCCGCTACGCAGCAACATCGCGGCAGCCAGGTTTTCTTTCATCGGGGCCTTGATGCTGACGTCCCGGTAACCGCGCCGATGCAGGCTTTCGCCGGAAAGATCCAGGCTGAGCTGGGCATTTTCGCCATTCAAATAAACGTTGATGCGGATATTGGGCTGTTCGGTATTGATGCTGGGCCGTGTTTGAAATTTTGCCCGCATCTGATCGACGATGGCATCCTTGACTTTTAAAGCGCCGAAATGGGTGTTGTTAATCGCCTCCGAGTTTTTCGCGCTGAACGACACGGCAAAGCTGTCTTCAGGATTGATATGCTCAAACCAGTCGATTTTTTGTACGCCGTTATAAAGGTCTTCCTGGGTTTTTACCTCGAAAGAACTGAGCACCAGTAAAATCCGGTTTGCGGTTCTTGACCACAGACAGGCGCGATAAGCGGTTTCCAGGTCTCCCTGAAAAGCGACGCCGGCCATGGTGGCTTTGATATTGTTTACGCCGAGCGCCTGGAGTTCATCGGTCAGGATGGTTTCCATCGCTTTGGGAGTGGTGGCAAATAGTTGGTAAGTGGGCATAAGAGCTTAGGCAAAAGGCGAAAGGCTAAGGGCAAAATGTCCAAAGCCAGCTTTGGACTCCTTATAACGCTGGAGTTCAAAGCTGGCTTTGAAGAGTCGGAACTATTTGTTAAGCTGAGCAGTAGACGCAAAGCAACGGTTTTTGCCCTTCGCCTTGCGCCTTTAGCCTGCTTTTTACTGAATCTTGATCAGCTCAACATCAAAGATCAATGCGGCATTCGGGCCGATTGCACGGCCTGCGCCTTGTTCGCCGTAAGCGAGTTCTGACGGAATGTAAAAGCGGTATTTGGCGCCTTCTTTCATCAGTTGCACGCCTTCAGTCCAGCCGGCGATAACTCTGTTTAGCGGGAATGTGGCGGGTTCGCCGCGGCTGTAAGAACTGTCGAACTCTGCACCGTCAATGGTTGTGCCTTTGTAATGTACGGTAACGTTATCGGTGGCTGAAGGCGAAACAGTGCCTGTTCCGGGCGTCAATACTTCGTATTGCAAGCCGCTTGCAGTGGTTACGATATTGGGTTTTTTAGCATTTTCGGCAAGAAAGGCGGTTCCTGCGGCTTTATTTTCTTCAGGGGTGGTGGCATTGGCCATTGAAAACATAGTAAATCCTATAAGAAGAGCGGTGACGATTAAAAGAACTTTAGTTTGAATTTTTCTCACGACTTATCCTTTATTGTTAACGTAGAATCGATAGTTTATCAAAAAAACCAGCCTTTGTTTTCTAAATCACTTTGGCATTCGCCTAATTGGCTTTGAAACAGTTTTGCCCGTTTGGCCACTTTGTTGGCAATCTGTACCAAGTCCTGCTTTTTGCAAATAGCTTTTGCGTTGATAACCGCCATGTCCTTCATGGTAGGCGAGGTATAAATTTTTGGCATCCAGTTTCGATATGCCTAAGCCGGGTGTGGCTGATGTTGCAGTACCAGCCGATAAAATCGGCAGCATCGGCAAACTCATCGCGATCCGCTCCCCAACTGCCTGCCTTGTCCTGATAGTCATCCCAGGTTTCATCCTTGGCTTGGGCATAGCCGTAGGCGCTGCTTTCTCGGGGCAGGGGAATAAATCCCAGCAGCCAGGGGCGCGGCGGCTCGGCATCCGCGACAAAGTGCGACTCCTGATGCATGATCGCCATTTGAATATGAATAGGTACGCCCCATTTTTCAAATGAGTTTTTAGCATCATCATACCAGTCTTCTTTTTCCCTGAAAGTAGAGCATATATTGTCGCTGTTTTTAGGCGGGAGTGCGGTGCAGGCCGTCAGGGTACAGCTAACAAGAGCAGGATTAATGGCTTTTTCATAATGCAGATGGTTGTAGTTGGACTTGCTGAAGAACTGCGGGCAATAAAAATAATTGCAATAGAAAGAGAAAAATATAACACAGACACTATAATTGCATCGGGTAGCCTTGTACAGTATTTGAACCGCAGGATAAACGGATAATCAGAGAGGAAAGTTAGATGAATTTAGATTTAAACCGGCCTTATCGAAAAAACTTAATGTCGCATGGTCTGATTTATATGGGCGGAGAAGAGCAGGAAATCACCATTAAAGATCTTTCGTTAACCGGCGTGCTTGCAGAATTAAAGAGCAATCAGTGGTAAAGATGCCAAAGATATTTTTAATATGTTGTCAGCATCGACTATGATAGATTTGTATCTTCCTGAAATGCGCTTGGCCGGTGAAGCGGAGGTGGTCAGGGTCGATATGCATGAGGATCATATATTGCTCGCGCTGGAATTCAGGAATGTTGCCTATGATGTCGATAATCAGCTGTACAAGAGAAAAGTGTATAGAAAAAACATGTCGGCTCCGGGAAAAATCCTGCTGAATGGAGAATATCGCGAGTTTACTACCGTCAATGTTTCGGTGGACGGGTTAATGGTTAATCTTGCTGAAGCCATAGACGTCAAAGCGGGGGATATAACCGTGTTTGAATTCGAGCAGCTGGGCTTGGATGGCGAGATAAAAGTGATATGGGCTGAGCGCACCGCCGATGGCGGTACATTGCTCGGCCTGCAATATGTGCATATGGAAAAAACAGCAGATTAAGGGGATTCCCCGTTTTGCCCGCTAACAAACTGCATGACCTCCTGCCACCAGGGAAGCGCCTGAGTCAGTGGCAGGGTGTTATGGTTTGCATCTTTAAATGTCCAAAGTTTCTTAGGCTGGTGCAGTGATTCGAACAGCTTTAAGCTGTGTTTGTTGGGGATGATTTCATCTTGTTCTGCCAGCAGAATCGCCGTGTTTCCCCTGTAATCTTTGCAGATTTTTAATGTTGTCGAATTTATCGCTGATCAGCCATTTGGCCAGCAAAAACCAGTAATGGTGTTGGGCAACATCGGCCATGCTGTTAAACGGCGTGACCAGGACAATGCCTTTAACCGGAACCTGCCCGCTCTGCACAATGCCACCGACCACGCCGCTGCCGAGCGATTCGCCCCACAGGAAAATGGGGCCGCCAAAATCGTTCAAGGCCTGTTTTGCGGTCTGGATGCCATCGGCAATCAATGCCTGCTCCGATGGAGCGCCGTTTCTGGCTGCATAGCCTGGATATTCGGCCAGGATCACCCGGTAACCCTGGTTTTCCAATGCGTCCAGATAATAAGTCCGGTCGGTTGCAGAACCGGCATTGCCGTGAAAAACGATAACCGTGCCCTTGCCGCTCGTGTTGGATGTTTTTGCGATCAGCCCCCGGTAATCACGCCGCAGACGGCCAGAGTTTCAGGTTGGCTTGGTCGGCCAGCTGTTGTTGCTCTTCAACCGAATAAGTATCGGGGAAATAGATCATTTTTCGTTGGAATAGAAAAACGATCAGTAGGAGCAGTAAGTAGGTCAGCAGGATTGAAAGCATCGGTTTGATAGTCAAGGGTTAAAATGTCCTTGTATTTTTGTTTATTCAAGCCTACCACGCAGGACGGCAATTGCAACCCTGATCATAGGTTTTGCGACGTTCGGGCTAAACGAAGTGATGGATCGTTACCGCCCCGGCGGTCATGAGGCCCAGACTCCCGTCAAATAATGCCGGCGAGCAACCTGTATGGAGTCTGTAGAATCAGGGCTGCTTGGCATTAACCAGCTATTGCTTGAAACTGCTCAGTTTTGCCAATAAATAGTCCAAATCTTTTTCGCTATGCTCCGCCGAAATCTGTAACCTGATTTCCTGCTCGCCTTGAGGGACTACCGGGTAATTCAGGCCGGTAGCCAGAATATTATTCGCCAATAAGTGCTCGACTAAAGCCGATGTTTTTCCGGTGTCCCTGATCAGGACCGGGACGATAGGATGCTCTCCCGGTAGCGTTTCAAATCCCAGTTCTTTAAGACCCGATCTAAGACGGGCGCTAAAGACTCGCAGTTTTTTCAGTAAGCGTAATCCTTCATCGCTGCTGACAATGTCTAAAGCGGCACTGGCCGCGGCCGCTTCAGCAGGCGTAATCGGATTGGAATAAATATAAAACGGCGAGGTTTCCCGCAAATAAGCGATCACGGCCGAACTGGAAACGACATAGCCGCCATTAACGCCAAGGGCTTTGCCGAGCGTCGCAATTAAAATGTCCGCCTTGCCTTGGCTATATTCTTCCGTGCCCCGGCCGGTCTGGCCAAAGGCGGCAACGCCGTGAGAATCATCGACAATGGTAATAATGCCTTGTTCATACGCATCTTCATGGCGTTTGCAGCAGGTGTTTATTTTGCCGAGATCGGCGTAGTCGCCGCGCATACTGAAAATCCCGTCAGTAACCACACAAACGCGCTTGACCCGGCCTTTGTAGGCTTCAAGGATTTTGTCCAGGGCATCAATATCCGCATGAGCGTAAATTTCTTTGCAGGCGGGATGGGATAGGCGTATCGCATTGATGATGCAGTTATGATTCAGTGCATCGCTGACGACTAAAGTGTCGGCGGAAATAAACTGGGGCAACACGCCGGTCATCGTCGTATAAGCGGAACTGAACAGCATTGCCGATTCGCGGCCATGAAATTCGGCCAGCTTTTGCTCCAGTTCAATATGCGGCTGATAAGTGCCGCTGATAAAACGAACCGCTCCGGGGCCGGTGCCGAATTTTTCAGCGGCTGCGGCTTCCGCCTCGATAACCAGCGGATGCGTGGCAAGTCCGAGATAGGAATTGGAATTCATGCGCAAGAAGGCCCTGTCCCCGTATCCTTCAAGAAAATAGCGGGGGCCGAAACCATCACCGGCAGCTTTGATGCCGGTAACGACTTTCTCATGACCTTTGCATAGTCCCTGTTGTTGCAATTCGGTTAATTTATCGGCGAGCAGCGGTTCTAATTTTTTCAGTGACATAAATGCCTCCGGTTATTTGTGACGCAATTTGCTCCAGCATATCCTTGACCATTGCCGGAAAATCGAATTGAGCATGCCAGCCCCATTCGGCTCTGGCGGCGCTGTCGTTCATGTGCCTGGGCCAGGAGTCGGCGATCGCCTGACGCAATGGATCGACGCTGTAAGTGATAGTGAATTCAGGAATATGTTTTTGTATTTCTGCCGCTAACTGCTGCGGAGTAAAACTCATGGCCGTCACATTAAATGCGTTTCTGTGTTTTAGCTGCGTGCTGTCCGCTGTCATCAAGGTGATAGCGGCATCAATGGCGTCTGGCATATACATCATATCAAGTTGCGTATCGGCCTGAAGGAAACACTCATAATGTTGCGATTTAATTGCCGCATAAAAAATATCCACCGCATAATCGGTCGTGCCTCCGCCCGGCCGGGTTTTGCTGGAAATCAGCCCCGGATACCTTAAGCCGCGAGCATCGACGCCAAAGCGATGATGATAATAATCGCAAAGCAGCTCCCCTGAAACTTTGGTGATGCCGTAAATGGTCGTCGGTCGCTGAATAGTATCCTGCGGCGTATCCATAGACGGGGTTTCTGTGCCGAAGGCCGCTATGGAGCTGGGGAAGAACAGCGCACATCGGTGTGCTCTGGAAATCTCCAGTACATTGATCAAGCCGTTCATATTGACGTCCCAAGCCTGCTGAGGTTTTTGTTCCGCAACTGCGGAAAGCAATGCGGCGAGATGGAAAATCGTGTCGATGTTATTGGCTTCTACGATTTGATTGAGTGCCGACATATCGCGCATATCCAGGCAGCAATAAGGCCCCGATTGGGTTAGTCCGTTCAAGGCTGGTTTTTTATCGGCAGCAAACACATTTTCGGCGCCGTATCTATTGCGCAAGGCTATCGTTAATTCCGAGCCGACTTGCCCGGTTGCACCTGTTACCAGTATCTTTTTCATCTGCACCTTCGCTGTTTTACTACGGGTGGATTGCTAAAGCAGGGCTATAGGATACGCCTTCTTGCGCCGCCAGCATCCAATAAATGAGGCCTGTTTCAAATCCTTTCCAAAGCAGGAATGTTTTCACCCTACGTAATTAGGTCTACGTAACTAAGCGTATTGAAAATCCTGCTTTATTGTTGAACAATAAAAACCAGTTTTGCGTATCAAAGAGGCCATGGGCGTTTTTCTTTTGGTCTGCTGGATATTTCTTTCCGGCCTTGAGGCTGTCTTTAGCAAATAAACGCGACGCAGTGGGGCTGACTGTATTTAAGACTGAGGAACCTACAATGAAACGTTTAGTATTAACAGCCGTCTTTGCTGGGATCATGATCACTTTGAACGGTTGTGCCGTTTATGTTCCGCCGTACGATAATGTTGGTTTTTATTACGGTTACGCTCCGTATGGCGGGTATGGTTACGGTTACCATGGATTTAGGCCGCATCCTTACGGCTGGGGTGGTTGGGGCGGCAGGGGCTACGGCGGCTGGCGAGGTCGTGGCTGGCATTGAAACTGAGTACGATCAAGGCCCAGGATGACAGATCTGTTTAATGTCAAATCCCGCGCTCCTTCGGTTGTTCAGATAGTTGCGGAAACGATAATGATGTCCAGACGACTATCAATTGTATTCATAATCCTTATTTACGTTATTTTTTAGCAGAGGTGCTTTAGCTCGTGATGGAGGCGATAGACACGGAGGTATGTTCAAAGGAGGTCATGTTCGAGAGGAACATTTTGAGGGATCCCGTCGCCGTAATTATGGTGAGTTTGAGTTTTTTCTGGGATCCCCTTTTTTTGTCCGCATTTCTATTACTGGCCTTAGTACACCTATCCTCCCTATTATTCTTCGCCGGCGATAATATGCCGTCCGGTTCCTTCTGCTTATATAGACCAAGGGACTGTTGTGCCCCAAATTCAGCCGATCCAGCCGAACACTTTGGACTATTGTTCAGATCCTGCCGGTTACTATCCCTATGTACAAGGATGTTCGTCCGGACGGCGGAGAATCGATCCACCGCTCACAGAGCAGGAGCTCGGCTACCGGTATTACCGCACCAATCCAGCCGGATATTACCCCTTTGTCAGGGGTGTTCGGCCATCTGGCGAAATGTTGTTCCTTAAAGGAGGCGTGTTAAATGGTACAGATTCTGACAATCTTGATTTCTGTTTTCTTGCTTAACGCTTGCTCGACGCTGCCGAGTGGCCCGAGTATTTTGGTGCTGCCCGGCACCGATAAAAATTTCGATCAGTTCCGGAATGACGATCTGAGGTGCAGGCAATTGGTTCGTGCAGATATTGCCGCGTCGCAAGAGGAGCTTGATTCCAAAGAGGAAGGCCAACAAAGTTATGACATCGGCTATATTCAATGTATGTACGGCAAAGGGCATCAAGTTCCTGTGCCGGAAGAATTTATGTACGACATTCGGCAGGAATCGCATCCGCCTGACACGATGTCTGAGCCTTAATTAAATAAATTGCAGGGTTGGCAAGATTTAGACGTTTTGTTCAGTTGTTTTTAATGGTCGTTATTCAGCCGGAAAACAGCGATGAGACAAGGCTGCGTCTAATAGTTGGAAATTCATGACGAATCGATTAGTATACGCGGTTTTTCTGGTTATGCCGCCGGGTCGGGATGACAGGAAATTAGCACTAGCAATTATAATTATAAAACTGCTAACTCTCTCGATTGTCTATGAAATTATTAACTCAATACCTTTGGCTTTGCTGGTTCATCAATAATCCCGCTGATTTAACACCCACAAAGTCGTTTATGTGGAAAACGGTGGCGTTCTATCTTGTTTCAGGCTGTATTGTTGAAGGCCTGATCGCCGATCCTGCCGATGGTTCTCTGGAAGTTTTTTTGAGAACGATCATGGCCTTTTCGTCGATTGCCGTGTTATTGCTGGTCACCAAAAAATGGCAGTATTTTAATCAATTGTTCACGGCAATTTTTGTCTGCGAAAATTTTATTATGACGCTGGCCACTGCCACCGAAGGATTGTATTTTGCGATGGTAATGAATCACCAGGAATATTCGGAAGAAATTTCAATCGCTATAGGCGTATTGCTGGTGGGGTGGTATTTAGCGATTGTCAGTTACATTTTGCGGCAACTGTTTTTGTACAAGACGAGCGTTAGCGTTATTTTGGCATTCAGCTATTTTATTTTGACTTACGGCTTGCCGATGCTGGTCATGGACATATAAAGTCCGACGCGCAGGTATCAAGGTGCGGCTGTTCAATTACACCGATTAAACAATTTACCGTGTTCCCGCGCGCTGTGGCGTGGACGTTTTGGTGTGCGATATGGGCGCGGTTGGAAAATGTTTCAGTTTATCAGTGAGCATCTGTGGCTGAATAGTCTCGCGGCTTATTGCTCATCCCGATTATTATCGTCCCACTCTTGCTCTTTCGACTGATTGGTCGCTAATTGCCGTTCCAGATGCTGTTTTTCACGCTCCAGTAATTCGATTTCCCTGCGCAAATAAACATCGGATTCCTTTCGGTGCTTGTAATTTTCCTTTTTCAGTTCCAGGCGCTTTTGTTCTCGGCGTTTTTGGTTCTCGACTTCGGCTTCGAATTCCAGCTGTTTTTGGCGCTGTTCAAAGGCTATTTGCTGGGTATGGATTTTATCCTTGGATTCGCGCCATCTGGCCTGCTGAGCTTCATATTTGGCAATATCGGCTTCCAATTCTTTGGCTTTTAACTTGGCTTGATGTGCCAACGACTCCATGTGGGTTTTTTGCTCGGCAATTCTCAGGCGGGCTTCATGTTTTTGCTGTTCCTGAAGATCGGCTTCCAGGGCTATTTCTTTCAGGCTATTTTCATGCTTAACTTTTTCGGCATGGAGCCGTTTTTCAATTTCAAATTGTTCTTGCAGCTGTTTTTCCTGCTCTTCAAGCAAAAGCTTTTTGTTGCGCGCTTCCTGAGCTTGCCTCAAACGTTGCAGTTCGGCATCGCGATTAAATTGATCGAGCTGCTTTTGCTTATGTTCCAGTTTTTGCTGTTCAATTTCTTGTTCCTGGCGAAACAGTTCCTCTCTTTGCGCCTCGTTCAACTCAAAACTTTTCTTGAGGACGCACAGGTAAACGTTTTCCTGGGCCAGTTGCACGTCGGGGAATGCTTCAAATGAGGGTTTTAAGGCGCATAACACTTGGGATTGGATGTTTTGCAGTATCAGCATTTCACTGGACGCTAAAGAAATTTTCTTTTCAATATCGGTCAAGCCTTTTTGCACCCATGCGCCGTCCGACAGTTCAAGCAATTCTTTATGTATCAGGTTGACAAGCAAGTCTTCATAGGCGGTTTTGATATGTCCATTAAGATCGGACAAAATATCCATGTTGCTGCGGGCATATTTCAAGGTAGCTTGGAAGCGGATGTCCAGCGTCACCGCTATCGTGCAGAAACCGTCGTAGAGCTTAACCTCTTCGGTGACGCACCAGTTTTCAACCGGTAGCGGGTAAACAAGGTGGTAAAAGCGCTTAACGAACCCTTCGGGGCGTAAAAACAGCTTCCAATAAGGACCCATTTTTGTGAGGACGAGTTGGCGATCGGCGTCGAAAACGGGATCCCAAACTTCCGAAACGGCGAGTTCATCGCCGGCCAGGGAGCCTTCAATAAACCATTGATCGATTTCAGTTCTGGAACTATGCGTCATTTGCTTGCCTGGCAATGTTGGACTCGGCTTTTAACCGGTTAATCTTATCGCCCATTTTCTCGGCAATCAACGGATAAAGATTAGGCGCGAATTCTACCGTTTTGTCATCGATTTTTCTTAAGAAGCCGCGGCTTAATAATAAGCCTACGGCAAACATTCTCGACCAGTCGTTGTAACGTTTTGCCCGTTCCATTTCGGATTTTTCGATGGACATTTCAAGTTCGTCGTTTTTATTGATCCGGAACTCGGTAAACTGCCTTAAACATTCGAAAACCAGTTCTTCTTCCTTGGCAGTCAATGGGCCGGGGGCCGTGAATTCGAGGCGGTATGACAACAAAACGGTGAAAAAATCGGCCATTGCCGCGCAAACAAAGGCGAATAACGAGAAATTCGAATCCGACCACATGGCGAATGAGGGCTGGACATCGGCGGTAAATTGTTTGTAAGTCATCAATAACGGTGCTTCCGGTAAGGATTGGCCGATATTGCCGGATAGCAGGTTGATCTTCAGCTGGACATTCTGGAAGTTCTCCAGCATCGCAGCATAGGCGCTTTCAATATTCGTTGCGACATCCAGTGCATTGATGCTGACTTGCAGTTTTTGAATATCTTTGTCCAATTCAGAAAAATCATGGTCGAATTTAGCCTGCTGCTCTTTTTTCTCCAGATAAATCTGGTTGTAATGCTTCCAGAAAGGGCCTTCGCCGACTTGCTTTTTATAGCCTTCGACAATTTGCGCATGGGTGCCAAAATAGGCCTGCTGTACATCGAGCGTTGCTTTTTCCAAGTCGGCGCGCTGCTGTTTTAAAACTTCGCCTTTTATGACTAAGACGCGGTCTACATACGACTTTACATCGGTTCTGATTAGATTTAGACGATTAATGTGGATGTTGTCCTGTTGGGAAATCTCGTAAAATTTGAAGTAAGAGAAAGATATTGAAGCACTTACTGCAACCGCTAGGGAGCAGACAACAGAAAAATAGCGCATCCGGTTAGCACGCCAATGAATACCGGCAATTTCCAGCGAGCTAATGACAATAATGGATTGAATCGCAATGGTAATAATCAGTGCAATCCAGGAGGTGATAAAATGAGATAAGCCGTAGTAGGTGGTGAATCCTGTAGAGAGGCTCAACATTAATACAATCGGAATCGTCCATATCCTTAACAAGCCGACAAATAAGGTCTGGATGCTATTGATAAAATAGCCCACGCCGGAAGCTCTTATTTTGGAGAATTCAGATTTTTTCATTTTAAGGTAACGGTGTTCAGGCTTGTTGCGCTTGGTTGAAAGATTAACGGTAATATTTTTTCATCTTACCTCATCTTGTACGAATATCAGAATTGAATTTCTCACTTAATAATGAGGTAAATTAAGAATTTGGAGGGCGATCCCTTGTGATTGCCCTGATGATACGGCGGAGACTAAAAAAAAGGGCAGGTACAAGACCTGCCCCTTTACTGCGGTTCTAATAGATGATCTTTTGATCTTTCAACGTGCTGTAAATATCATCAATAGCCTGAGTGTCGCTGTCAAAACCAATGTCCGCCAAGTTAGCGCCGTAATTGACGCATAAACAAATCAATCCGGCATTTTTGATGGCGTCTATCAGCGATGCATCTTGAGTCTCCAAAACCGTTGCGGCATGGCCGTTATCAAACAGTTTCCGCTCCAGTTGATAGGCGACTTCCTTGCTGGTCGATCCGGTCAGGGCAATCGCCGTGGCTTTTTGACTAAAGCGTGCAGCGCGCTCTTCAGGACTGACCGGTTGCAGGCTTTCCTCGCCGGTACCTGCCGGTGATCATGCCCGCGCCGACGGTGCCGTTGGTCAGTCGGTCGATGATGATGAACGCGCCGGTGCCTTTATGGGTTTTGTAGGGATCAAAAACCACCGGCGCGTTGACTGAAACGGTGCAGGAGCCGATCTCGTTCAAGTGCAATTCGGTTGCGTCATGGTGTTCCAGGGTATTGACGTCGATTCTATGATGAATCGTGGCGATAGAGCCCGACACGCTGCGCGTCGCCAGTTTGATGATGTATTGTCGTCCCGGCGCCAGCGCATTTTCAGCCATCCAGACGATAGTCGCTTTGAACTTGTCCGCGACGGTTGGCGCTGTCTGTTCGGTGCCGATCAGCATATCGCCTCGGCTAACGTCGATCTCGTCTTCCAGGGTCAAGGTGACGGCCATCGGCGGGAAAGCCTGTTCCAGCTCGCCGTCGTAGGTCACGATGGACTTGATTTTGCTGCTTTTGCCGGAGGGCAGGGCAGTGATCTTATCGCCTTTTTTGAACACGCCGGAAGCGACCGTGCCGCAAAAACCGCGAAAATCGAGGTTGGGGCGATTGACGTACTGAACCGGGAAACGGGCATCGCTGAAATTGCGGTCGTTGGCGATTTCGATGCTGTTCAGCGCGTCCATCAGCGGCAAGCCGGTAAACCAAGGCATGTGGGCGCTGGGATTGACCACGTTATCGCCGTCCAGTGCCGACATCGGGATAAAGGTGATGTCCTGCAAAGCCAGCGGTTCGGTGAAATTCAGGTAATCCTGTTTGATTTTATTAAAAGTCGCTTCGCTGTAATCGACCAGGTCCATCTTGTTGACCGCGACGATGATGTGATGAATGCCCAGCAACGAGGCGATAAAGCTGTGCCGCTTGGTCTGGGTTTGCACGCCGTAGCGGGCATCGATCAGGATAATCGCCAAATCGCAGGTTGACGCACCGGTCGCCATGTTGCGGGTGTATTGCTCGTGCCCCGGGGTGTCGGCAATGATGAACTTGCGCGTGGCGGTAGAAAAATAACGATAGGCCACGTCAATGGTGATGCCTTGTTCGCGTTCGGCTTGCAGGCCGTCGACCAGCAACGCCAGGTCGATCTTGCCGGCGCCGGTGGTGCCTGATTTGACGCTGTCGGCCTGGACTGCGGCCAGTTGATCTTCGTAGATCATTTTGGAGTCGTGCAGCAGACGGCCGATCAGCGTGCTTTTGCCGTCGTCGACATTGCCGCAGGTTAAAAAGCGCAATAATTCCTTGCGTTCATGTTGCGCCAGATAGGCGTCTATATCGGTGCTGATTAAATCGGATTGGTGGGACATAAGTTAGGTTCAAGGTAAAAGGTTCAAGGTTCAAATGTCGTAGGCTCCTCGTTCCCACGCGCCGCGTGGGAATGCAGTTGAGGCGCGCTGCGCCCCGTATAGCCCGCAGCGCGGGCTGTACGGGGTTCCCACGGAGCCCGTGGGAACCAGGAAATAGCTCAAGCTGTTATTAGAAGTAACCTTCGCGCTTTTTCTGCTCCATGGAACCGGATTGGTCGTGGTCTATCAACCGTCCCTGGCGTTCGGAAGTTGTGGTCAACAGCATTTCCTGAATGATTTCCGGCAGCGTCGTTGCCGTTGATTCAACTGCGCCGGTCAACGGGTAACAGCCCAAGGTACGGAAACGCACCATTTTCATTTCAACTTTTTCATCAGGGCCGATCGGCATGCGCTCATCGTCAACCATGATCAACATGCCGTCGCGGTTGACGACAGGGCGTTCCTTGGCGAAATACAAGCGGCACGATCGGGATGTTTTCCAGGTGGATGTATTGCCAGATGTCCAGTTCCGTCCAGTTGGACAGCGGGAATACCCGGATGCTTTCGCCTTTGTCGATTTTGCCGTTGTAGATGTTCCATAATTCGGGGCGCTGGTTTTTGGGGTCCCAACGGTGATTCTTGTCGCGGAACGAATAAACCCGTTCCTTGGCGCGCGATTTTTCCTCGTCGCGCCGCGCGCCGCCGAATGCCGCATCAAACTGGTATTTATTCAATGCCTGTTTGAGACCTTCGGTTTTCATTACGTCGGTGTGTTTTTTACTGCCGTGCGTGAAAGGCCCGATGCCCTGTTCCACACCTTCCGGATTGATATGAATCAGCAACTCAAGACCCAGTTTCTCGACCATCTGGTCGCGAAACTCGATCATTTCCTTGAACTTCCAGGTGGTATCCACATGCAGCAACGGAAACGGCGGCTTGCCGGGATAAAAGGCTTTCATGGTCAAATGCAACATCACGGCGGAGTCTTTGCCGACCGAATACAACATCACCGGACGTTCAAATTCGGCTGCGACTTCACGGATAATATGAATGCTTTCAGCTTCCAGTTGTTTAAGGTGGGTCAGTTTATAATCAGTCATTAAAAGTCCGTCAGGTTTGGAGATCACGCTATATTTATTGAATGCGCACAATAAGAAACCGGTTATTTTAATTTGAACGGGCTTTTAATGCCAGATTTGCTTGGGATTTATTGATGGTTGATCAAGTTATATTGCATGCAATGAAGTTTGAAAAAACTCAAGGCACTTATTTGGCAGGCTTGATGTGGGTAATTTAGCTGGAACTACCCGGCGTTTTAGCGAGGCCGGGTTTTAGATAACAACGTCTTGATGGTATCATCCATCAGATAATGCGTACACAAACAGAGAATACATGAGCAACTTTGATTTACATGCCATTTCGATAAAGGATATTACCCAAACCACTTTGCTGACCTGTCTGCCCAATGAGACGATGCATAATGCGGCGGTTAAAATGGCGGAGCGAAACTGTAGCGCTATCTTGATTGCGGTGGACGATGAAATCATTGGCATCTGGACGGAACGGGATGTGCTGAAATTCGATTTTTCCTCGGCTGATGCGCGTTCTACGCCTGTTTCCGAGGGTATGAGCAGTCCTGTTATCTGCGTTAATGAAAATGTGAGCCTCGAGGAAGTTTCGCTTAAATTTAAAAAAGACGGCGTGCGTCATTATGTCGTAACCGATGATCAGGGCAAGCAGCGGGGCATCATTTCTCAAACCGATGTAATCAAGAAACACAATTTTGAGTTTTTCCTGGTCTTAAAAACGGCGGGCAGTGTATTAAAACCGATTCCGCCGGTCATTCAATCAACGCAGAGCATGGCTCAAGCCAGTAGACTGATGCATTCTTCGCATTCCGATGCGATACGGGTTGAGTTTCCAGATGAATCGGTCGGCATCCTGACTGAGCGGGATGTAGTCAAGGCGCTGGCTTCTGTGATACTCAATCCGATGGTTGCCGATTATGCCAGCCGGGATCTTGTTACCGTCAACGAGAACGAAAGCCTTTATCAGGCCAAGAAAGTCATGCTTAAAAACGGTTTTAGGCATCTTGGCGTGACCGATCATAGAAATAACTTAATCGGCATTATCAACCTGGCTGACATCCTGGCGGGATTTCGCAGCACTTATGTCGAAGAGCTTAAAGAATCCCTGGCGCACAGGGACGTATTGTTAAGGGACTCGTTGAAGAGCCTGGGTTTAGCGAAGAAGATTATTGATAATACCCAGGAAGGCGTTATCACTACCGATAAATATGTGGTCATTCAGACCTGTAATGCCGGCTTTACCCGAATTACCGGTTACACGGAAGAGGAAGTTATCGGTAAAACGCCCTCCATCATCAGTTCTGGACGGCATGACAAAAAGTTTTATTACGCGATGTGGGAAAAAATCAACAAGTACGGTTTCTGGCAAGGCGAAATCTGGAACCGGCGCAAAAACGGCGAAGTTTATCCCGAATTGCTGACCATTACTGAAATCCGGGATGATGAAACCAATGAGATCAGTAATTACGCGGCTATTTTTAGCGACATTAGCCAATTAAAAAGCGATGAGGAAGAAATCAAGCGGCTGGCTTTTTATGATCCGTTAACCGAATTACCCAATCGGCGTTTATTGAATGACCGCTTGGCGCAGGAACTCGCGATTACCGGAAGGTCAGGCAAGAACGGCGCGCTTTTATTTATCGATCTCGATCATTTCAAGAACATTAATGAAACCCTCGGGCATTCGGCCGGGGACAGGGTTCTTGCGGAAGTCGCTTACCGGTTAAAGCTTCGCGTCAGGGATTGCGACACGGTCGCCCGTATCAGCAGCGACGAGTTTGTGATTATTTTGACCGAGTTGAATGAGCAAATAGAATCGGCCTGCAATGAAGTCCGGCAGATCTCGGAAAAGCTGCAACAGACTATTTGCCAGGTTTATTCGGTCATGAACCACAAACTCTACATCTCTTCCAGTATCGGTATTGCGATGTTCTCGGAGAATTCCGGCATACCCCCTGACGACTTGCTTAAACAGGCCGGTACCGCCATGTATCGCGCTAAGGAAAGCGGTCGCAATATGCTGCAATTTTTTCAGGACAGCATGCAGGAAGCCGCGATGGAAAGGATGCTGATCGAAAAAGAGTTGCGCCAGGCGCTGGATGATAAAGCAGCTGTCTTTGTATTATCAGCCCCAGGTCGATTATCACGGCAATCTTATCGGGGCTGAAGCCCTTATTCGCTGGCATCACCCTAAAAAGGGGTTTATTCCGCCCGACAAGTTTATCCCTATCGCGGAAGAATGCGGCCTGATTCAGGCGGTTGGCGCTTGGGTGCTTGAACAGTCATTCATTCACCTTAGACAGTGGGATAGGCAGCAGGTACATTTACCGCATTTGGCGATTAATATCAGTCCTCGGCAGTTCTATCACGACGATTTTATGGGTAGACTTGCCAGGCTCGTCAAGCAATACCAGATAAGCCCGTCAAGAATCATGCTGGAGTTTACCGAAGGGCTGTTGATGAACGATGTCGATGCCGCTATCGATAAAATCAAGCAGTTGAAAAAACTGGGCTATACCTTTTCGATAGACGATTTCGGCACCGGCTACTCATCATTGAGTTACCTGAAACACTTGCCGGTGGACCAGCTGAAAATTGATAAGTCTTTTGTTGAAGATATTACTAAAAATAAGGACGATGCCGTTTTCGTGGGTACCATTATCGCGATCGCTCAACATATGAATCTGGGTGTTGTTGCAGAAGGTGTTGAGTCAAAAATGGAATTGGAGTTTTTAAAAGAAAACGGTTGTCCCTATTATCAGGGCTATTATTTCAGCAAGCCGCTGCCGGAAGAGCAGTTTTTTGAGCACTGGCTGAAAAAGACCAGGCACTAAATTTAATTAAAAATCTCGATATTTTTAACTGGATAGAGGAATAATGATGAAAAGCGATTTTTTGAATTTGGCACGGGTTGGCGGGTTGTTGCGAGGCTTGGCAGTGGCGATGTTCCTGATAGTTTCAGGGTGTGCCACGGTAGGCCATGAGTTCCCTACCGCCCCGGTATCAACCATCAAGATAGGGGAAACTACCCAGAACGACATTTACACCACGTTCGGGGCTCCGTGGAGAACCGGGCTTGATAATGGCATGAAAACATGGACTTACGGTAATTACTACTACAGTTTGTTTAGTGACGGCAGTACCGAAGACTTGGTTATTAAATTTGATAACCGTGGCGTTGTTGCTTCATTTGTATTCAATACCACAAAGCGGTCTAAGTGATCGAAGGGAATTTTAGATTGCTGAAGGGCTGTGTTTAAAGCAGCTCCTCCTGTGGCCGTTTAGGCTGCCGACGCTTTTCACACCTCATTGGTGCGGCAGCTGAGTCGTTCTGCTTTGACATACGCTTCCACGCCCACCGGTTTGTCTGCGGTTTTAGGATCTAGCTGCAGCGGCTGAATCAATACCACCTGATTTTTACCAAGAAATCTATTGCCTGCTGGTTTATAACCTGCCTATGACATCGAGTTGCGGCATCGGTCTATCCAATCCGCACTCCATATCGCTCCCGGCTATGGCTGTTTCAATCTCGCTATTCTATACTGCCGGTCAATGCGTAATTCCAAGTCTTTAGGTCTATTCTGCGGAGTAGGGTAGTTACGCTTCTTTTGTTCATCACAGGGGCTGTCTAATGCAAAATCAGCAAACACTTACAATCGATGGAAATCAGGCTGCCGCGACGGTAGCGCATAAACTCAACGAAGTCATCGCAATCTATCCGATAACGCCGTCGTCTACTATGGGCGAATGGGCCGATGAATGGTCGTCTCGCGGGCAGGTCAATTTATGGGGCACGGTGCCGCAGGTTACCGAAATGCAAAGCGAGGCCGGCGCCGCCGGAGCCATCCACGGCGCGTTGCAGGCCGGATCGATGGCGACGACGTTTACCGCCTCCCAGGGCTTGCTGCTGATGCTGCCCAATATGTACAAAATCGCCGGCGAATTGACGCCGACGGTGTTTCATATCGCCGCCCGTTCGCTGGCTTGCCAGGGCTTGTCGATTTTCGGCGACCATAGCGATGTGATGTCGGCGCGGATGACCGGTTTCGGCATGCTGTGTTCCAATTCGCCGCAGGAAGTCATGGATTTTGCGCTGATCGCCCATGCCGCAGCGCTGGAAGGCCGCATTCCGCTGATGCATTTTTTCGACGGCTTCAGAACCTCGCATGAAATCGCCAAGATCAGTATGCTGGATGACGATGTGATGCGGGCAATGATTAACGAAGAATGGGTAATGGCGCACCGAAGCCGGGCCTTGTCGCCCGATAACCCGGTGCTGCGCGGCACGGCCCAGAATCCCGATGTGTATTTTCAGGCCAGGGAATCGGTCAATGCCTATTATCAGGCGATGCCGGGGATCGTGCAGGGCGCAATGGACCGGTTTGCCAAGCTGACCGGCCGCAGTTACCGCCTGTTTGAATACGTGGGTTCGCCGGAGGCCGAGCGCGTTATCGTGATGATGGGATCGGGCGCGGAGGCCGTCGCGGAGACGCTCGATTATCTCAACCGTCAGGGCGAATCGGTCGGCTTGCTTAAAGTGCGCTTATACCGGCCTTTCGATGCCGCCAGCCTGTTGGCGGCGCTGCCTTCGACCTGCCGCAAAATCGCGCGTGCTGGATCGCACCAAAGAGCCGGGCGCGGATGGCGAACCGCTGTATAAGGATGTGCTTGGCGCGCTGGCCCAGGATTTTACCAGCGGCACGGCCAAGTTTTCGGTATTGCCGAAAGTGGTCGGCGGCCGTTACGGCCTGTCTTCCAAGGAATTCACGCCCGGCATGATCAAGGCGGTTTATGATGAATTGAAACAGCCGCAACCGAAAAACCATTTCACGATCGGCATCCACGACGATGTCACGCACACCAGCCTGGATTGGGATGCGGCTTATCGCACCGACGCCCACGCCGACACGTTCCAGGCCATGTTTTACGGCCTGGGCAGCGACGGCACGGTCAGCGCCAATAAAAACACCATCAAAATTATCGGCGAAGCGACCGATTTGCACGCCCAGGGTTATTTCGTTTACGACTCGAAAAAATCCGGCGCGATTACCGTCTCGCATTTGCGCTTCGGCCCCAAGCCGATACGCTCCACTTACCTGATCGGCGAAAACGATGCCAATTTCATCGGCTGCCATCAGACGATTTTTCTGGAACGTTACGACATGCTCGCCAATGCGGCGGAAAACGCGGTGTTTTTGCTGAACTCGCCGGAGCCGGTCGAACAGGTTTGGGAATCGCTGCCCGCCAAAATGCAGCAGCAGATGATAGCCAAAAAAATCCGCTTTTATGTGATCGACGGCTATGAAGTCGCCGAAAAAAGCGGCATGGGCAAGCGCATCAACACCATCATGCAGACCTGCTTTTTTGCGATTTCCGGCGTGTTGCCGCAGGAGCAGGCGATTGCCGCGATTAAACATGCGGTCGAAAAAACCTACGGCAAAAAAGGCCGACATATCGTCGAGCTGAATTTCAAAGCCATCGATGAAACGCTGGCGAGCTTGCATTCGGTTCCGTTGCCGACAGCGGTCAGCAGTCAATTCGACATTCAGTCCAGAATCAGCGATGCCGCGCCCGATTTTGTCAAACGAGTGACCGGCGAAATTATTGCCGGCACGGGGCGATGCGTTGCCGGTCAGCGCGATGCCGGTTGACGGCACCTTTCCAACCGGCACGGCGGCTTATGAAAAACGCAATTTGGCGCTGGAAATCCCGGTCTGGGAAACCGATTTATGCACCCAATGCGGCAAATGCGTGATGGTTTGTCCGCATTCGGTTATTCGCAGCAAAATTTATCCGACCGAGGCTTTGGCAAACGCCCCCGCAACTTTCAAGCATGCGCCGATGCTGGGCAAGGATTTTCCTGCCGGGCTGGCAATCACCTATCAGGTCGCGCCGGAAGATTGCACCGGCTGTACGCTGTGCGTCGATATTTGCCCGATCCGGGACAAATCCAACGCCAGCCGCAAAGCCATCAATATGCAGCCGCAACCGCCGCTGCGCGAAACTGAGCGCGACAATTGGGATTTCTTTTTGGCTATCCCCGAATACGATCGCAGGCTGTTGAAAACCAACACCATCAAAGGCTCGATGGTATTGCAGCCGTTGTTCGAGTTTTCCGGCGCTTGCGTGGGTTGCGGCGAAACGCCGTACATAAAACTGGCCTCGCAGTTGTTCGGCGACCGCATGGTGGTTGCGAATGCGACCGGATGTTCTTCGATTTACGGCGGCAACCTGCCGACCACACCGTGGACTAAAAACCCGGAAGGCCGCGGGCCGGCCTGGAGCAATTCGTTGTTCGAAGACAATGCGGAATTCGGTTTGGGGATGCGGATCGCCCTCGACAAGCAAAACGAATACGCCAGGGAATTGCTGGTCTGCACTGCGCGAGCCGTTAGGCGGCGAATTGGTCGATGCGATACTGAACGCCGACCAGTCCGATGAAGCGGGGATTTACGAACAGCGCGAGCGGGTTGCCGCACTTAAACGACACTTGCAATTCTTGACCAATCAGGCGGCGCACACATTACTCCAGTTAGCGGACAGCTTGTGCAAAAAAAGCGTCTGGATTATCGGCGGCGACGGCTGGGCTTACGATATTGGTTATGGCGGCCTCGACCATGTCCTGGCCAGCGGGCGCAATGTCAACATCCTGGTGCTGGATACCGAGGTTTATTCCAATACCGGCGGGCAAACCTCCAAAGCGACACCGTTAGGCGCAGTCGCAAAATTCTCCGCCGGCGGCAAGGCAACGGCTAAAAAAGACTTGGCATTGCTGGCGATGGATTACAGCAATGTCTATGTCGCCCATGTCGCTTATGCCGGTAAAGACACGCAAACCCTGAATGCGTTTTTGGAGGCGGAAGCCCACGACGGCCCGTCGATCATCATCGCTTATGCGCCGTGTATCGCGCACGGCGTGGATATGTCCAACAATCACCGGCAGCAAAACCTGGCGGTCAAAAGCGGGCATTGGCCGTTGTTCAGGTTCGATCCCGGCAAAATCAAACAGGGCAAGAACCCGATGCATCTGGATTCTGCCGGAACCGTCGATTCCTTACCGCGATTTCGTCAAAACCGAAACCCGTTTCAGCATGTTGTGGCAAACGCATCCTGAAGACGCCGAGCGTTTTCTGGAACAGGCGCAGCAGGATGTTAAAAACCGCTACCATTATTACAAACAACTGTCTGAGCTGGAATGGAACGAATCGACCAGTGTTTCAGCGGTGAAAGCCCAACTCAAAAGCGAAAGCGCCAAGGAGACCGACAATGGTTGATTTAACGACTGATTACCTAGGCTTGAAACTGGCTAACCCCTTGGTGCCGTCGGCGTCGCCGTTGAGCAGGGATATGGACAGCGCGCGCAGACTGGAAGACGCAGGCGCATCGGCGCTGGTGATGTATTCGCTGTTCGAAGAAAAAATCGAAGCCGAGGAACATCAAATGGAGCGGTTTTTTTATAATCAATCGATAGGACATAATGAATCGGATTCGTTTCATCCGATGCCGGACAACATCCAGACCTATCAGGAACAGTATCTGGAGCATCTGCAACAACTCAAGTCAACACTGGCGATTCCGGTCATCGCCAGCTTGAACGGCACGTCCTTAAGCGGCTGGGTCGAGTACGGCAAGCAATTGCAACAGGCGGGCGCTGACGCGCTGGAGCTGAATATCTATCATCTGGCCGCCAATGCCGAAGAAAGCGGCGATGCTGTCGAACAGCGTTACCTGGACATATTGCAGGAATTGAAAGGGCAGGTCAGCGTGCCGATTATCATGAAGCTTTCTTCGCAGTTCAGTTCGCCGATTCATTTTGCCAAACGCCTGGAAGCCGCCGGAGCCAACGGCATAGCGCTGTTCAACCGTTTTTACCAGCCCGATATTGACCTGGAAACGCTGGAAGTGCTGCCGAAGCTGGAGCTGTCATCGTCGGCGGAAGCATTATTGCGCATACGCTGGACAGCTTTGCTGTATGGCCGGACCAAGCTGTCGCTGGCGGTAACCGGCGGTTTTCACCAGACACCCGATGTGTTGAAAGCGCTGTTGGCCGGAGCCGATGTGGTGCATCTTTGCAGCGTATTGCTAAAGCATGGCACAGGCCGTTTAAGCCGAAATCCTGACTGAAATGGAACAATGGCTGGCCGAGCATGAATACGAGTCGGTTAACCAATTAAAAGGCAGCGTCAGCCAGCAACACGCCATCGATCCCAGCGCTTATGAACGCGCCAATTATGTGCAGGTGTTGGATAGTTATTCCAGCCCGGCGGGGGTGTTGAGGTAGATTTTGTTGCTCGATTCTCGTTCCCACGCGCTGCGTCCCGTATGCGCAAGTCTCTGGTCGTACTCGCGGCGCAGCGCGCCTTGACTTCATTCCCACGCAGCGCGTGGGAACGAGGAAAATTGTAAACGGCGACGCGCCGAAGCGAGTGAAGTCGATGGTTTTGGAATGGACGGCGCTACATCAGGAAGAATTGTTAAAAGACTGGGAACTGTGTAAGAACATGCAGTCGCCGTTACCGATTGAACCTCTGGAGTAAGACTATGTTTTATTGCATAAAAACCATAGAAGCCAATCCCGATAACTACACAATAAAAATCACTTATACGGATAATGTCGTGGTTAATGCCGATTTTAAGGATTTATTAAATAAAGGGGTAATGACCACGTTAAAAAATCCCGAAGTATTTAAACAAGCCAGCATAGACAGCAAAGGCCGCGCTATTGTTTGGAAAACCCAAGACATCGATTTTTGCGCCGATGCGCTACGGTTGAAATTTCATTAATGCTGGATAAGGTTAGTATGCTAATGCGCTTCGTTCCTCAACATATTCTGCGGTCCCATTATCTTCTTGAGCAGCACTCAACAAATTGAGTTAGCAAAATGACAAAACAGCGGCTGGTAAAGCAATTTCGATTCTTGTTCCCACGCGCGGGGTCCATCGTTTTGCACAAGTGTCCGCGAGACGCCGCCATCTTAGCAAGCGCGGAAGGCCTTCGCGTAGGGCGTGCCGTGCGCGCCTTGGGGAGCTCAGGGACCGGCAGGATTTAACTTTTGTCCAGTGGACGTTGAACAGCTCAAGCCGCTCAACTGATTTCATGCGCGTTAGAAGGCGCGCACGGCACGCCCTACGTCGGCTGTCCGGTACCACGCCGGCATGACGGCTCTTGAACAGCGTTGTGTATAACGACGAGCGCGGCGCATGGGAACGAGGAAAAGCAGTAGCTTGGGAACCATCGGAAATGAATTAATTTTAACCGGAGCATTGCATTTGTCAGGCAAAGACGGTTTATTGGCGCAATTACGTCAACACGGCTATAAAGTGGAGCCATTTTGAACATGACTGAAATAATGCCAAACTCGCCAAACTCGCCAAACTCGCCAAACTCGCCAAACTTGGAGCTTGATGCGGACCTGCCTGTTTTATATCAGGACGAATTTCTGGTGGCAATCAACAAACCGGCAGGATTATTGGTGCATAGGTCAGATATAGACCGCCATGAAACGCGCTTTGCGGTGCAATTGTTACGCGACCAACTGGGACAAAGAGTATTTCCGCTGCATCGTCTGGACAAACCTACCGCCGGCGTACTAGTGTTTGCGTTAAATCCGGAAATTGCCCGAAAAATGATGACAATCTTTATGGCCGATAGCGTGGAAAAAACCTATCTGGCCGTAGTACGCGGTTACAGCGCCGAGCGGGCGATTATCGATTATCCGTTACAGGAGCAGCTGGATAAAATGACCGACCGTCTGGCACAACAGGATAAAGCCGCCCAGACAGCAATTACCCATTATCGGCGTCTTGCCACAGTGGAATTGCCGTTTGCGGTGGGACGTTACCCGACCAGTCGTTATTCCTTATTACAGCTTTCGCCGAAAACAGGTCGCAAACATCAACTGCGCCGGCATTTAAAGCATATTTTTCATCCGATTATCGGCGACACCACGCATGGAGATGGTAAGCACAACGATTTTTTCCGGCAACAACTAAATTGCCGGCAACTGTTGCTTGCCTCGACCCAGCTCAATTTTCCACATCCTGTCACAGGACAACGGCTGGAAATTCAAGCGCCGTTGGATGCCGGTTTTAGCCGGATTGTTACGGAACTTAACTGGAATGTAGACAGCGCATATTCCGCGATCCCATTATCTTCTTTAGCAACACTCAACAAATGGAGTTAGCAAAATGACAAAACAGCGTCCGGTAAAGCAATTTTGCACCGCTCATGACACTGCGTATCGGTTGTCGGAATTGGAACCGATAGCGTTCGAAGCTGCCACGAATTTTTCCGATCCCTCCGTGTTCATAGACACGACCGTTAAGTTTCAAGAAATTCAGGGCTTCGGAGGGGCTTTCACCGAAGCGGCCGCGGTAACCTTGGACAAAATGCCGCCCGACTTGCGGCAAGAAATTCTGGAAGCCTATTTCTCCCCAGACACCGGCAATGCCTATAGCTTATGCCGAACCCACATCAACAGCTGCGATTTCTCGCTGGGAAATTATGCCTATACGGAAGTGGACGGCGATGTAGAACTTAAGCATTTCAGCATCGAGCATGACCGGCAATCCCTGATTCCGATGATCCGCGAGGCCATCGATTTATCCGGCGGCAAGTTAAAGCTGTTCGCTTCGCCCTGGAGCCCTCCGGCCTGGATGAAAACCAACGGCATGATGAATAACGGCGGCAAGCTTAAGCCGGAATATCGCCAAGCCTGGGCGGATTATTACGTCCGTTACATTCAGGAATACGGGCACGAGGGCATCCCGATTTGGGGACTGACCGTGCAAAACGAGCCGGAAGCCACGCAAACTTGGGATTCCTGTATTTACACCGGCGAAGAAGAGCGGGATTTTGTCAGGGATTATCTTGGCCCAACCCTCCATGATGCCGGGCTTGGCAATGTTAAAGTGATTGTCTGGGATCACAATCGCGACCGGCTGTTTGAGCGGGCCAAGGTTGTTTTTGACGATCCAAAGGCTGCGCACTATGTCTGGGGCGTCGGTTTCCATTGGTATTGCGGCGATCATTTCGACAACGTGCAGCTGACCCATGACGCCTATCCCGACAAACACCTTATTTTCACCGAGGGTTGCCAGGAATGCGGGCCGCATCTCGGTTCGTGGGATACCGGAGAGCGTTATGCCCACTCGATGATAAACGATCTTAACCGCTGGACAGAGGCATGGGTGGATTGGAACATGGTTCTGGATGAAACGGGCGGCCCCAACCATGTGAACAATTTATGCAGCGCGCCGATTATTGCCGACACCCAAGCCGGAGAAATACGCTACCAAAGCTCTTATTACTACATCGGCCATTTCTCCCGATTCATCCGTCCGGGAGCTCGCCGGGTGGCCTGCGCCAAAACCCTGGACAGCCTTGAAGCAAGCGCATTTCTGAATAGTGATGGGACTGTGGCCGTAGTGGTCTTGAATCGCACCGAGCAGGCGATTGACTTCGTGCTAAAGAGCCAGGGACTACAGGCTAAAACCTCAATACCGGCTCGGGGAATCAAGACTTTTGTTTTTTAAAAGCTGCTGGGCAGTTTGTTTGTGCCCGGCCTGTTGATCGCTTAATTAATCGGATGAAAATCATCGTCTTGTCGCCGTTAGTTACCAATATCCGGCTCTGGCGGAGCTCAATGCTCGCTAACAGCGACCGACAAAAACGATTGTGGAGAGCAATTAAGTCAACTTGGGCTGGCTGCCTGTTGTAGTTGTCGTTCGCTTCCCGGCCGGTTCTGCTGGTTCTGCTGGTTCTGTTGGTTCTGTTGGTTCTGTTGGTTCTGTTGGTTCTGTTGATTCTGTTGATTCTGTTGATTCTGTTGATTCGGCGTGTCCTCCCTGTTTTTATGATCGCCGGTAATGCCGACCTGGCGGTTTAGTATGGCATTAACTTCCGAGTTCCAACTAGGATCGTTTTGATTCGAAGCCATGTCCCTAGCGCTTGCAGTAAGAATTGTCCGGACATTGTTTGCGCTGCCTGGCGATGCTGCCGATACAGCCGGGTTGGATGCCGCTGTGTATGCGTTGGCGAGTACGTTCAATGCGCCAGCAGGATTAACTTGTTGTACAGTCGGATTCGAGGCGAGCGTAGCAACTCCGCTGCTTAGGCTCGCTACTGTGCTCGGTGGGGCCTGTTGAGCTTGCGGATTCACAATGATTCTGCCAACGGTGGTTGCAATCTCCAATACCCCGCTGGGATTAGACTGAAGCACGGTTTGAGATTGGACAAGCTGCAATGCATTTGAAGCCAACTGTACTGCTGCGGTTGGATTGGTTGATAAAAGATTCTCCGCAGTTTTCGCAGCTTGACCGGCTATAGTGACTTGCAAGGTGCCGTTATTGGTCGTAGCCGCCGCTTGCAGAGTAGCTGCGGCAAGTTGGGCGGTATTGTCGGGTGCGGCCCTTAGGGCGGCGGGATTTACAAAAATTCGGGCGGCGGTGGCTAAAACCGATTCTGTCTGTTGTGGGGAAGTGTTCTGGACGTTAGTGGCTTTTACTACTTGTACGGCGGCTGCTGCTATGGCTACGGCACTTTGTGGGTTTGTCGCAAGCATTGTTTCTGCTGCCGCAATGACTGCGTTAGCAAGTTGCGCTGCTTGCGCTGGGTTGCCGGCAGATAACGCCGCTATGGCTCTTGAGACGGCATCGGCGTTGCCGGATTGTACGGCCGCTTGAAGCGCTGGCGGCAACGCTACGGCCTGGGCTTGAGTGGGGACTGATATTAAACCAAGCGTACAAATTATTGCGATGGCTAATGAGGATAATTTTTTATTTGAAATTTTAGTTGGCAACATAGCGTAACGGTATTTTTCTTATTAGTTGATTATTTGACGATGAATAATTATTTCCAGGATAAATATTCAATCAGTTCTATGAGTGGGGGTTAAAAAATTCCACTTGGTACCTATTAATAATTATAGATCAGTGAAGTGCGGGTTTCCAGTCGCGAATGAGTCACGAATCAATGGGGTCATGGGCGATTGGAAATTCGCCGCTACTGGATTTGCGAAGACGCCAATACTCTGCCAAACCCTGAACGCTGGGCAGGATTGCGTAGCATTGGCATGGTGGAGCGCGAATGTATAAGCGCAGAAAAGACTCGCCAGGTAGGGTACGCTGTGCGTACCAATATTCACTCTTCCAATGCCTTCCGCCGTTGCAATTTTGCTACACGTTTTTGTACAAGCGTCTTGGCGGCATCTGCACCGATATGCGCTTCGCCGCGCTTTTTGGCTAGTTCCATTTGTTTTTCGCGCTCGATGAAACGGGTTTTCCGCTCAGCCGTAATTTTATCGTAACAATGAGGGCAGCTGACGCCTTGCTGATAGTGTTCGCTGGCTTTATCGGCTTCGGTGATCGGCAGGCGGCAGGCGTTGCATTGGTCGTAGTTGCCTTTTTCAAGCTGGAGGTTGACGGTTACCCGGTCGTCAAAGACAAAGCATTCGCCTTGCCAAAGCGTTTCCTGGGTGGGGACTTCTTCCAGGTATTTTAATATGCCGCCTTTGAGATGATAAACCTCGTCAAAGCCCTGTTCTTTTAAGAAGGCGGTGGATTTTTCGCAGCGGATGCCGCCGGTGCAGAACATCGCGACTTTCTTGTGTTTTTCGGGATCGAGGTTTTCTTTGATGTATTGGGGGAATTCGCGAAAGCTCGTGGTATTCGGGTTAATGGCGTTTTTAAAGGTGCCGACTTTAAACTCGTAGTCGTTGCGGGTGTCCACCAGTATCACGTCAGGGTCGGAGATCAGTTTGTTCCAGTCTTGAGGGCTGACGTAAGTACCCACCATGCGCTTAGGATCGATGCCTTCCACGCCCATCGTCACTATCTCTTTTTTGAGTTTGACTTTGGTTTGGTTGAAAGGCGGTTTGTCGGTCAGCGATTCCTTGTGATCTATATCGGCCAGACGCGGATCGCTACGCAACCAAGCCAGCACGGTGTCGATGGCTTGACGCGATCCGGCTATCGTGCCGTTGATACCTTCGCAGGCCAGCAGCAAGGTGCCGCGAACTTGGTTGGCTTCCATGACATCATGCAGGGGTTGGCGTAAAGCTTGATAATTTTGCAGGGTGACAAATTTGTACAGGGCACAAACTACTATTTGGGACATTATGATTCCTTGTTGCGGACCGGAACGTAAATCCAGTCATGTCGTGATCACGCGATTGATCGGTTCATGTCCAGCGCCAATGCCTCGGCAACTTTGATGCCGTCGACAGCCGCAGAAAGAATTCCCCCTGCATAGCCAGCGCCTTCTCCTGCCGGATACAGTCCCTTGGTATTCAGGCTTTGGTAATATTCGTTCCGTTTGATACGGATAGGCGATGAGGTACGGGTTTCTACACCGGTCAACACCGCATCTTTCATCGCAAAGCCCTTTATCTTTTTATCGAAGGCCGGGATGGCTTCGCGTATCGCAGCTATCGCATAATCGGGCAAGGCAGAACTGAGGTCGCATAAATGAACGCCCGGCGTGTAGGAAGGTTGTACCGTGCCCAGTTGTGAGGAGGGGCGTTTGGCGAGAAAGTCGCCGACCAGTTGCCCCGGCGCTTCGTAGGTTTCGCCGCCCAACTTGAATGCATTCGCTTCCAGGCGGCGTTGAAAGTCGATACCCGCCAGCGGGTGTCCGGGATAATCGTCAGGTGTGATGCCGACGACGATGCCGCTGTTGGCGTTGCGTTCGTTGCGCGAGTATTGGCTCATGCCGTTGGTGACCACATGTCCAGGCTCTGAAGTTGCAGCCACCACGGTGCCGCCGGGACACATGCAGAAGCTGTACACGGAACGCCCGTTTTTACAGTGATGCACCAGTTTGTAATCGGCAGCGCCCAATAACGGATGCCCGGCATTGCTGCCGAATCGGCAGGTATCGATCAGCGACTGCGGATGTTCTATACGAAAGCCGATCGAAAAAGGCTTGGCTTCAATATAAACTCCCCGGTCGTAGAGCATTTTGAAAGTGTCGCGTGCGCTATGTCCGACAGCAAGCAGAACATGGTTGGTGTTAATGGTTTCGCCGCTGGCGAGTACAACGCCGCGCACCTGTTCATCTTCAATGATGATGTCGTCAACCCGGCTTTGGAAGCGGATTTCTCCGCCTAATGACTCGATAGTCGCGCGTAGCTGTTCGACTACGGTGACCAGTCTGAAAGTGCCGATATGGGGCTTGCTGACATGGAGGATTTCGGCAGGCGCGCCGGCTTTGACCAATTCGGTGAGCACTTTGCGTCCGTAGTGGTTTGGATCCTTGATCTGGGTGTGCAGTTTGCCGTCGGAAAAAGTACCCGCGCCGCCTTCGCCGAATTGCACGTTGGACTCGGGGTTAAACAGGCTCTTGCGCCAAAGGCCGAATGTGTCTTTGGTGCGCTCCCGCACTTCTTTTCCCCGTTCCAGAATGATCGGACGAAAACCCATTTGCGCCAAAATCAAGCCGGCAAATAGCCCGCAAGGCCCAGTGCCGATGATCACCGGGCGGAGCGCCACATCTTTTGGCGCCTGGGTTACAAAACGATATGTGCTGTCCGGGGTTAAGGAAATGTGCGGGTCGTCTTGCAGGCGGTTGAGAATCGCTTGTTCGTTGGCAGTCTCAACATCAACCGTGTAAACCAATAAGATCGCATTGCGTTTTCGCGCGTCATAACCTTGGCGGAATATGGTATAGGTGGTGAGCTGTTCCGCGCTGATGCCGAGTCGATCGATTATCGCAGTTTTGAGCTGGTTTTCAGGATGATCGAGCGGCAGTTTAAGTTCAGTGATTCTTAGCATGTTAAGTATTCGGGGTAGGTTACAGAACCGATTGTTTTGCTTGTGGGGGCGTGTGAATATTTGGTATTTTACCTTAATGGGGTTTTTCTTGTTAGCGGCACATAGGTCTTAAGTGAGGGTTGTGTAATGGCACTTGGAAAATTATTGGCAGTGATTGGCGTTGTTTTGGTGGTTATCGGGCTCGCAGTTAGTTACGCTCCTTGGCTGATCAACTGGTTCGGTAGGTTGCCCGGTGATATACGTATTGAGAGTGAGCAGCGGTTCGTGTTTATCCCGATTACGTCTATGTTGGTTGTCAGTATCATTTTAACGCTCATTGTTAACCTGTTTTTTCGTAAATAGTGAACTGCTTCACATTATTTTTACAATCTATTTGTCGGAGACCTTAAGTTCTTGTAGAATGATTCAATTAAGTATTGCTGTGCTCATAAATAAGTGTAAGTTGGAACAAGAATGGATATATCACAAGAATTGCTACAGAAAAAAATTCTGATTGTAGATGATGCAGCATCAATGCGGACCCTCACCAAAGCTATTCTGCGTGAGGCCGGATTTACCCACGTTTTCGATGCGCCGGGCGGAGAGGAAGCAATTTTAATGATGAGGAAGGTCAAGATCAATATTGTGGTCTGTGACTGGAACATGCCGGGCATGAGCGGGCTAGATTTGTATAAGGCAGTAAAAGACGATGCCAAATTGGAAACGCCGCCCTGGATCATGTTGACCTCCTCGTCTGAAGGCGACAAGGTGAAAGAAGCCATTATGGCGGGAATAACCTCCTATATTGTAAAGCCCTTTAAGCCGGATAACTTGGTCAAACAAGTGGTAGGTAAGCTTTCTTAAACTGTTTTCAACAAAGATTAAAAAAGGCCTCATTCGTATTGCGGATGAGGCCTTTTTTTATGGCTGATTTGCTGTGATGTCCGGCTTAGCTGTCGGTGCGCGCCTTTTGCCGATATTCTTCTTATCCCTGTGGCGTATTTTGACTTTCTCGGCAGCAGCTTTTTTAGGTTCTATTTTCTTTTTTCCGCCTGTTGCCTTTCCTGACGCTTTAAGCTTTTTGGGGCCTTTATATTTGCCTTCCAACTCTTTGATGCTGCGCTGTTTGAATTTTTGCTTCAAAAACCGCTCAATGCCGGACATTAAATTCCATTCGGTGTGCTTTACCAGCGCAATGGTCAGACCCAGCTCATCGACCCGGCCTGTCCGGCCTATGCGATGGATATAATTGATGCCGTTTCTCGGTACATCAAAATTGATGACCAGATTGATTCCCTTGATGTCCAGGCCTCGGGCGGCAAGGTCGGTAGCCAGCATGACCTTGACTTCGCCTTCGCGGAATAACTCCATCATCCGGTTGCGGTCTTTTTGATCCATTTCCCCATGCAGTACGCCGACTCTGAGTTTTTGTCCGCGTAACGGTCCTCGGAGGGCGTCCGCCTGAATCCGGCTATTGGTGAAAACCAATGCCTTGTCATAAGTCTCATTTTGCAGCAGCCAGGTCAGCAGTTTCAGTTTGTGGTCGTTATCGTCGGCCAATACAATTTGCTGCTCAATGTTGCGATGCCCGTCATGCAGCGTATTTAAGGCGACGATGTCGTGATTTTTCAGCACCTTGTCAGCCATCTTGATGACGCCAAAATGGGTCAGGGTGGCAGAAAACAGCAGGGTTTGCCGCCCAGCGTTGCAGCTATTGGCGATAGTCAGCACGTCTTCGCTAAAGCCCATGTCCAGCATGCGGTCGGCTTCGTCTAGGATCAGTACTTCCAGGTTGCTAAAGTCTGGTATCTCTTGCTCCATCAGCTCCAGGACTCTGCCGGGAGTCGCAATCACGATTTCGGTGTTTCTGCGCAGCATGTTTTGCTGTAGCCTGAAATCATCGCCGCCGGTAATCAAGCCCGTTTTCAGGTCGGTAAATTCAGTCAATTGCTGGCATTGCTTAAAGGTTTGCTGAGCCAGTTCGCGGGTCGGTGTCAGCACCAAGGCGCGTGTACCGGTTTTTTTTGTAGGCAAGACGAGCAGATGATGCAGTGTCGGCAACAAGAATGCGGCGGTTTTGCCGCTGCCGGTTTCGGCGCTGACCAGCAGGTCTTTGTGTTCCATAGCCAGGGGAATCGCCTTTTGTTGCACGGGGGTGGGCTGTTCAAAGCCCATTTTTTTTACGGCCGACAGCAGTTGTTCGTCAAGCGCCAGGTCTGAAAAGGATGGGGTTTTATCTATAGAATTAGGATGCATGAATCGTTAACTGGTTTTAAAGCGGAAGGATGAGAGGAAGCAATCTGTGCGCGTATTATAGGCTTTTTGCGTTCAGGGTTATGATTAAATAACTATTCATTGCAAATCGGTTTTTTAGCTTTTAAGCTAGGTTAAAAATCGGGGATAACATCGCCGCACCGGCATAGATCAGGAAAAAGCCATGATACCAATTAGAGATACCGCGCCCTGTCATTCAACGCCTCTAGTCACTTGGGGGATAATGGCGATTTGCATCACTGTTTTTGTGTCGATGAAAATGATGCCCGATCCGTTAAGTTTGCGATTGCTCAATCTTTACGGCATGGTGCCGATTCGTTATACCAATCCCTATTACGGGCTACCTTTCGATGGCTATTTGTCTTTCCTGACCAGCCTGTTTCTGCACGGAAACTGGCTGCACCTTCTGATGAATATGTGGTTTCTATGGATATTTGGCGACAATGTAGAAGACCGAATGGGGCGCTTGCCGTTTTTGATTTTTTATTTGGCATGCGGACTGCTGGCTACTTTTTTGCAGTGGTTTTTCGATCCCACCCTCGCTATCCCCGTTGTCGGCGCATCGGGTGCGATAGCCGGCGTATTGGCGGCTTATTTTTTTCTATATCCGCTTGAACGCGTTGTGGTGTGGATCCCTATACTGTTTTTGCCTATCGTTATTCATGTCCCGGCGGTTGCTTTTTTAGGTTTGTGGATTGGATTTCAATTATATAACGCAACAACGGCAATGTTGTTTGGGGGCGTTGCCGTCGATGTGGCCTGGTGGGCTCATTTGGGCGGTTTTATTGCAGGTTCCCTTTTATATCGGTTGTTTCTTCGTAAAGAACCGGCCGAAAAAAATGAATTATTTTGACGGTGTTAAGGTATAATTTGCGGCTTCAAGTGGCGCTGTTTTTGACAACAGGCCAGGGTCAGGGGTTGTTTTCCGGCTAAAAAGACTTCTTAAGTTCAATCAGGAAATTGAAAGTAATATGAAAAAAGTTAACGTTGCGTTAGTCAGGCTAGTTCAGTTTGTGGTTTTTGTGGTGTCCGTATTCATGGTAATCGTCTATTTCGGCGCCATGGTTTTACTGCCTTTGGATGCGGTTGTATTGCTGATAAAGCTGATGGGCGTTGTCGGCCTTAACGGCTTTATTGCGGCTTTTGTCGCCGTTCCGGCCGTTGGTTATTTGGGTTTGATCGTTTACAAAACGCCAGGGCTTTGCAAAATGGTGGTTGATATGGGTGTTGAGCTGATCAAGACCGGCAAAACCAGAGTTGAAGCGTTTAATGAAATTGCCGATGCGGTAAACGTCTAATTTTCTCGATTGCCCACACAAAAAAAGGTGCGCCGGTTTCGACGCACCTTTTTTTGTGCCTGTTGCTTTGGCAAGCGTTTTTTCCTTATGTCCAATTTCCAGGCCGGAGCGGCTGGTTGAGGCATAAGTAGTTAAGCTATTACGTTCCCAATGCGTAAAAAAAACGGCAATTTCTTCAATATACTTGTATGAAGCTTTAAATTCCGTTGCCTTGCAGCTGACGGCTTTGGATAATAGCGGCTATGAGATCCTGTTTTTAGTTGAAAAACAACCCAAACTAATTGATTAGGCTTTGTGATAGCAAGGCTCGAGATGAGGATATGTACAAAAAAGAATACCAAGCAAAGCCGGGAAGTCCCTATCCTTCCGGTTCCAGGGCTAAAACCAAGGGCGTTAATTTTTCCATTTTCAGTCGTTATGCGACGCATGTGGAACTTTTGCTGTTTCATACGTCAGACTGCGATGAGCCTTTCCAAACTATTGTGTTGCAGGAAGACATCAATCGTACTTTTTTTTCCTGGCACGTTTATGTGGCTGGCTTGCCGGCTGGTACTTGGTATGCATGGCGCATGGACGGGCCTAATCAAGTCCGGAGCGGGTTTGCATTTTGATAAGGACAAACAGCTGATTGACCCTTGGGTGCGCGCAGTCAGCCATAAACGCTGGAGTCGCAAGGCGGCGTGCAAGCCGGGTGATAATAGCCTTGCCGCGATGCGCTGCGTTGTCGTTGATGATCGTTATGACTGGGAAGGCGATGTGCCGCTACGCATCCGTAGCGAAAAAGCCATTGTTTACGAACTGCATGTCGGTGGTTTTACCCGGCATCCCTCGTCAAAAGTGGCCAATCCGGGTACTTTTGCACGGCTTGATTGAAAAAATTCCTTATCTGCAGCAACTCGGTATTACCCATGTCGAGCTGTTGCCGGTCATGGCTTTCGATGAGCAGGATGTGCCCGAAATACACGGCCGATCTGGGCTTGAAAAACTACTGGGGTTACAGCACGCACAGTTTTTTCAGTCCGCATCCGGGTTATTGCGTGACCCCGGAACAGGGGACTCATGTGCAGGAGTTTCGCGATCTGGTTAAAGCGCTGCATCAGGCCGGCATAGGCGTCATTATGGATGTCGTTTTCAATCATACCGCAGAGGCAGGGGCAGATGGCCCTATCATTAATTTCAGGGGCATAGGCGATGATATTTTTTATCATCATGACAAGTTTGACAAAAGCATTCTTCACGACTATACCGGCTGCGGCAACACTGTAAACGCCAATCATCCTCTGGTGGCCAACTTCATTATCAGCTGCCTGGAATACTGGGTCAGGGAAATGCATGTCGACGGTTTCCGCTTTGATCTGGCCAGCGCGTTGGCGCGCGGGGAGGGCGGCGAAGTCCTGCAAGATCCGCCGTTGCTCTGGGGCATTGAGCTGTCAGAACAACTGGCTAAAACCAAGCTGATTGCCGAAGCCTGGGATGCGGCCGGACTGTATCAGGTCGGCAGTTTTCCCGGTTATCGCTGGGCCGAATGGAACGGAAGATATCGGGATGTTGATCCGTCGCTTTGTGCGCGGCGATAAGGGGTTGGTCAACGAGCTTGCAACCCGTCTCTGCGGCAGTAACGATCTGTATGAGCACAAAGGCCGGTTGCCTATTAACAGCATCAACTTCGTCACCTGTCACGACGGCTTTACCCTGTACGATTTGTTCAGTTACAACGAAAAACATAATTACGCTAACGGCGAGCATAACCAGGACGGCTGCAATAATAATTTAAGTTTCAATTGCGGCATTGAAGGGGAAACCGAAGATCCAGGCATTCTGGCACTGCGCAGAAAACAGGCGAAAAATGTATTCGCCATGCTGCTGCTCAGCCAGGGCGTTCCGATGCTGCTGGCGGGCGACGAGTTATTAAACAGCCAGCACGGCAATAATAATTGTTACTGCCAGGATAACGAATTATCCTGGATCGACTGGAATATGACCAAGCAAAATGCCGATATGCTGCGTTTTGTGCAACTGATGATAGCATTGCGCAAAAGACATCCGTCCATCATGCGGCGGCGTTTTTTGACCGGAAAACCCGTGAACGGCAGGGGCTTAGCCGAGATCCAATGGCATGGCACCGAAATCAACAAACCGCTATGGGATGATCCTGAGGCCAGGGTCCTGGCTTTTACCCTGGCAGGCATTGAAAGTGATGAGGCCGATCTGCATGTTGCAATGAATATGTCGGATCATAAAGTCAGCATTGAATTGCCGGATATTGAAGGTCGCGTATGGAACCTGGCTTTGGACACCTCGCTGAAATCGCCACAGGATATAGCGCCTCCGCAGGAGCAGCGGCCGGTGCGCGAAAATTTTTATCCGGTGAACGCCCGGACTGTCGTGGTTTTTGAGAATGGGCCTTGTTGAATAAATCAGTTTTCAGTCGCAATCCGCCGGGGAAAATGTGCCAACGTGACGGTTAATCGTCACGGGAAGCTACTCTTTTTTCAGACAATGTCGGTGTGAATTGTGAAATGCTGGACTTAGGGTTCCAGCCAGCCGGTTACAATTTCATCGGCGTTGAAATCAATCTCGCCGCCTCTAGGATCTGGGAAGTACCAAGCCTCACCCGTTTTCCATTTATCGATTCTACCGGGTTTTCCGAGTAGTGCAGTGACCTCGGCTTTTGATAGGTTTACCTGCAAAGCTTGCCACGGATTGCCCGCTACTTTCTTTGTTTGTACTTCGGGAGTTTCAACGGCTACAGGTGTTTGCAGGGGGTTAAGTTCTGTAGACTGTTGCAGAGGGGGGGTGACGATTTTGGCTGATTCTGATTGCGCCGCCTGTTTTTTAAGCGCTTCGGCTTCTTTTGTTTGTACTCCGATAGTTTCAACGGCTACAGGCGCTTGCAGGGGGGTAAGTTCTTTGGGCTGTTGCAGAGGGGGGGTGACGATTTTGGCTGATTCTGATTGCGCCGCCTGTTTTTTAAGCGCTTCGGCTTCTTTTGTTTGTACTCCGATAGTTTCAACGGCTACAGGCGCTTGCAGGAGGGTAAGTTCTTTGGGCTGTTGCAGAGGGGGGGTGACGGTTTTGGCTGATTCTAATTGCGCCACCTGTTTTTTAAGGGTTTCGACTTCCAGTCTTAGCTCCTGAATCTCAGTTGACTGGGCCCATGCATTATTCGAAGAATAAAATAACGCGATTGCAGCCATTAAAATAAAATGGCGAACAAATTTTACTGTTTGATCCGATAAGAAAGTAGCCATTGTGAGGCTCCTAATTCAAAGTTTACAGCACTGAAAATGCAGCACTTAGACAAGGACGCGAGGTGAAGATTTTGTGTTTCACCGTCGATTGAATATGGTTTAATCCTAACCATTTTGGAGATTTTTTTTTGTAGATTGGTTCACTAATTCGGGAATAATCAGTTGTTCGATTTGCGGGGTGTAATGCAATAAAATTAAAAAACAGGCCTTGTTCAGAATTATTTATCCATCGATAACCGTATCGAGATGGTCAAGCCTAAGTTGGTTTATAATGCTATTTGGCGCCTCTATTTTATTAGTGAGTGTTGATAGCTTTTTATGCTGTATTTTGTGATTAATGCCTTTACCTCTGTGAACCATGTCTGAAAATTATTCGTTTGACCGTGATTATTCGTTGGATTCCCTGAAAATCCCGCCCAATTCCATCCAGGCCGAGCAATCGGTGTTAGGCGGCTTGATGCTGGATAATCAAACCTGGGATTCGGTCGCTGACAAGGTGGTGGAAAGTGATTTTTATCGCCGGGATCACCGGCTGATTTTCAAGACCATTGAGCAGCTCGCCGAAAAGCAGATCCCTTTCGATGTAATTACCATATCCGAAGCGCTGGACTCGATCGGCGAGCTGGAAAATTCCGGCGGACTATCTTATTTAGGTATGCTGGCCAAAGACACGCCCAGCGCCGCGAACATCGTCACCTACGCCAATATCGTCAGAGACCGGTCGGTGCTGCGCCAGTTGATTCATGTAGGCACCGAGATTTCGGATTCCGCGTTCAATACCGAAGGCCGCGAGACCGCTGACCTGCTTGAGAATGCCGAACGCGAGGTGTTTAAAATCGCCGAACAACGCCAGCGCGGACAGGGCGGTTTTGCCACCATTAAATCGTTGCTGGCGCGCGCCGTTGACAAGATCGAAACGCTGTTTGAGCAGGAAGGCAATATTACCGGGGCGGCCACGGGCTTTACCGATTTTGATGAATTGACCTCCGGCCTGCAGCCTGCCGACCTGATTATCGTGGCCGGACGGCCTTCGATGGGCAAAACCACGATAGCGATGAATATGGCGGAAAATATCGCCATCAAGGGCGACAAGCCGGTTGCGGTATTCAGTATGGAAATGCCGGGTGATGCATTAGCGATGAGGATGATGTCGTCATTAGGGCGTATCGATCAGCACAGGGTCAGGACCGGCAAGTTGGAGGACGATGAGTGGCCGCGCTTGACGTCTGCCATCAATTTACTGGCAGAAACCAAGTTATTCATCGACGATACCCCGGCGTTAACGCCGACCGAAGTGCGTTCAAGAGCCAGGCGTTTGATGCGTGAACACGGCCAGCTGGGCCTGATCGTGCTGGATTATTTACAGCTGATGCAATCGCCGTCCAGCGGTGAAAACCGGGTGCAGCAGATTTCCGATATTTCCAGGGGCCTAAAGGCGCTGGCCAAGGAATTAAACGTCCCTGTGGTTGCCTTATCCCAGCTTAACCGTAATCTTGAACAGCGTCCCAACAAGCGGCCGATGATGTCCGACTTGCGTGAATCGGGTGCTATCGAGCAGGACGCCGATTTGATCGTGTTCGTATACCGCGACGAAGTCTATAACGAGGACAGCCCCGATAAAGGCATCGCCGAGGTCATTATCGGCAAACAGCGTAACGGTCCGCTCGGAACCGTCAGGCTTACCTTTCTGGGGCAATACACCCGTTTTGAAAATTTCGCGGGAACCTATACCGGCGGGGATTATGAATGACCCCGGCAGCCTATGCGGTGCTCGATCTGGATGCTGCCCGGCATAACCTGTCCAAAGTACGCGAGTGTGCGCCGAACGCCAAGGTCATGGCGGTCATCAAAGCCAACGCTTACGGGCATGGCCTGCTGCGCATGGCCGAAGCCTTGCAGCAGGTTGACGCTTTTGCCGTCGCCAGGGTTGATGAAGGCATACGGCTGCGCAAGGCCGGGTTCAAAAACCGGATTGCCGTTTTAGAAGGCTTTACCTGCACAGAAGAATTGGACGAACTGCTGCATTACCAGTTGGACGCCGTGGTACATTGCTGGGCGCAGTTGGATATTTTACAAGCCGGAACAGGGCCGGGAGCCTGTGCGGTCTGGTTAAAAGTCGATACCGGCATGAACCGCTTGGGCTTCAAGGCGGCAGAGATTAATGCTGTTTATCAGCGCTTAAGCCAATGCGCGCGGGTAAAGCAGCCGATCAGCCTGATGACGCATTTTGCCAGCGCCGACGATGTCAATGACGGGCAAACATTAAAACAAATCGATTTGTTCAAGCAAACGGTTGCCGGTTTTTCCGGAGAGCGCAGCCTGGCCAACTCGGCGGGTATCTTGGGCTGGGAGCAATCCTTGGATGATTGGGTGCGCCCCGGCGTTATGTTGTATGGTATCTCGCCGTTTCCTGATTCAACCGGGCAGCAGTTCGGGTTAAGGCCGGTCATGTCGCTACATTCAAGGCTGATTGCGGTCAAGCGGATCGATGCGGGCGAAACGGTCGGCTACGGCGGCAGCTGGACATGTGAAAAAGCCACCACGCTGGGCGTCGTGGCGATAGGCTATGGCGACGGCTACCCCCGTCATGCCAAAGCCGGAACGCCGGTGCTGGTCAACGGCAAGCGCGTCCCGCTGGTCGGCAGGGTTTCAATGGATATGATGACCGTTGATCTGGAAAACCAACCTGATGCCAAGCCTGGCGACCCGGTAACCTTGTGGGGCGAAGGCCTGCCGGTTGAAGAAGTCGCGCTCTGGACCGATACCATACCTTATACGCTGGTATGCGGCGTGACTCAACGAGTGCGGTTGGTTGAGAAATGACTACTGATTAAGCAATGAACCTCAGCCAACACCGTCATAGTGGTAGGAATGTCAGTATCCATCCAGAGCCAAGGATGGTGGAAGTGTCGCAATCGATACGGCAGCAGGGAGCATAATCACTGAAGATGCAACCTCAGCTTGATTCGTTATCGATACCCCGGTATGCCTGATCAGCTTTCTCGAGTCTTTTGGATAACATAAGTTCATCGGCAATTTTGTGTTTTTCAGCGATTGCCAAGGCAACGATTTCCGCATTCCTGTTCAGTATCAATCTGATTTTGGCGAGCATCCCGTTATCGGAATCGTCCGCTAACGGGGCTAGCGACCCGGTGGCGGCGATACGCTGCGCCTCATATGCCATCACTGTGTCCCACTCGCCTTCGGATGCAAGGCTGAACATTTCCTCCGTCAGGCGCAGTAATTCATCGATCTCTGCGGACGGTTCAGTATTCATGTAAAGCCCCCGTTTCGCCAAGTCTGCGCGATACGCTGAACATTATTGGCAACATCGCCGTGGAATTCGTCCAGTATAGCATCGCAACCACCCTTGATTCAGTCATCAGTTGTACCGTTTCGTTCTTGATATTTGTCTTACTCAGCCGGCTGACAAGCTTTTTATTTAGTTTTCGATGTCGACGTTGATGAAAACTGCTGAGTAAGGAAGCTGGCCGTACTTTGCAAACTTCCGACCAGTGCGTCCATGGCATTAAACTGAGTAAGCAGGCGTGCCTGTAAGGTGGCCATTCTTGCGGTTAAATTCGTCCGTTGCTTCTCTATATCCGTTATTTTTTTCTGCAAGCCGGCAAGTTTGGTGTCCAGCGAACCAGTCGTCTTCGTTAAAAATGAGGATGCGACCTTACTCAGCTGTTCGATAAGCCCTCTGCTGAATTGAATTGTGCCATGGGAGCCGACAACGCTGTCGGTCACCTGCACGCTCAGACCATTGGCGCTGCCGCTATTCGCCGTCAATGTCTGCCCGCTGCCGGTGGCGGACTGACCATCGATGGTTCCAGCGATATTTACGCCGGTATTTAGTTGCCCCGGCGTAAAACCAGCAATACTCGCCCCCCCGCCGGTAATCTGAGTCAGATTCACCTTCGATGCGCTTCCATATCTGTTCGAGTTCATGCTGAATTGTCCGGTACCGCTATCGTAACTGACCGTAACCGAGACGCCGTTTGCAGTCAAAGCCGAGTCGCCGTTGATTTTGTTTTGCAACTCTGTCGCCAACTGGCTGGGAGTGGCACTGTAATCGGCATTGGTAAGGTTGATTGTGCCGGACGATATTCCGTCAACGCTAACTTTGATGGCGTTATTGGTGGCGTCAACCAGCATTGAGGGAGCCGCGCTTCCTGTAATTAAAGCCTGCTGCGCTGCCGTGGTAACCTGAACGGCATATGTTCCGGCCTGGGTGGATTGACTGCTTCCGGCATAGGCGACGCTGGAGCTGCTCGGAACACCGGAAATCGCGAACAGACCGACTACGCCGTTGTGATCGGCCGATAGCGCCGTATTTAACTTCGTGGAATCAAGCACCAAGGTACCATCGGCTTGGGTTGTGATGCCAATATTCGCCAACGATCTTACCGAGCCTCCCAATCCCGCAACTGCTGAGGTCAATAAGTTTCTAACGCTGTTCAATGCGGTCCGTGATGTAGGCTCTCCCTGCAGAGTACCGCTTGTTTTGGTTGTTGCGTTATAGCCGGATACCGAAAGCACTGAGGTAGCAAATGCATTGTACTTGGTTACAAAGTTTTGGATGGATGTAACGGTATTGGCATCATTTTTCCCCACCGACAAGTTAATCGCTTGGCCGGGCAGGGCTTGCAGCAAGTTAAAGGTCACCCCTTTTACAGCCGTCGAAACCGTATTGCTCGGACTGGTTACAGTCAGGCCATTGATTTTCAGCTGCGCATCTTGTGCTTGGGAGGTTTGGGTCATTGGATGCGACGCTACGGTATAGGATAATGGCGAGAGACCGCCAGTTCCTGAAATCTGCATGCTGTTAGCGGCACCTGCAGGAGAGCTGAGCGTCAGCCGATAGCCGCTGCCATCGTTGATTATAGACGCCGTAACTCCGCCATTAGCGGCGTTAATGGCATCGCGGATACCGGTCAGGGTCTGATGGCTTGAATCAATGTTAATCGAGAGTGGGGATTTTTGCGTATTCGGATTGAATGCGGTCGGATTGCCGCTGATATCGTAAGTGGTGGTGCCGAATTGGATGTTCAGCGTACCGGTTCCCAGCACCGAGGAGGCGTCTGTATATGACTGGGCGCTTGCCAAGCTCTGAGACGAAGCGAGCTGATTTACCACGACTTGGTAATTGGCTGCATCTGCGTTGGTAAATGCCGTTGCTGTGAGCGCGCTGCTGTTGCTGGAAGTTGCAGTGAGTTTATTGAGCTGAGAGGCATATTGCAACGCTGCGAGACTGGACTGGAAATCGCTCATGGCGCTTTTGATCGAACCCAGCGCGGAAATCTGCGCGTTTATCGTAGCTTCCTTTGCATCCATTTGCTTGGTTTGCGGCGTTTGCTCGGCTGCTACCAGTTGCGAGACGATCGAGTTGACGTTTAGGCCGGAACCCAAGCCGGTCGATGTTATACTAGCCATGATAGCCTCCAGTTAAATTTTAAGTGCGGCCATAGAATATGGGGGCATCCGCATTGCCGTCACTTGTCGCCGCAGTAGGTTGAGGTGCATCTTTTTGCAACATAACACATTGGCTGAATAGCGATATATCAGGCGCTGTCTTTAAACAGCAGCCCGGAAATTTTTTCCAAGTCTTTGGAAATTTGGAGCATTTGTTCAGATGGAAATTGCCGGAGCACTTCGCCTGTCTTCCGATCCATTACCTGGACGACTACAGCATTTCCGGTATCGCTTCGCTCAAAGCGCAGTTCCCGGTTTGCCTGTTCAAAAAAACGGTTGGCACCGATTACAGCCGCTGCGACATCGTGCGAATTGTTGCTGTTGACAGTGGACTTGTGCGAGGGGTCGTTATTCGCATTCCCGATAGCCGTGACAACGGCTGACGGATTGCTCGCGTTAATGCCGATGGTTGGCAGTGATTCCGGCATGCTAGGCTTATCCGGCAACGGAGGGGACCCAGTAATGCCCTGTATGCTTAATGGTAAAGTGTCCATTGTAACCTCCCAAAAATGTAAATCCGGAAGGTTAAAATATCTTCCGAAATAATTATACTACATCCAAATATGCCCAAGCCTGTCTAGTGTATGTCAAAAACGGCCTGTTCACTTCGCTTCTAAAACGCCTTCGGGGCGGCGGCCTATTTTAGCCGCCGCCCCTCAGCTCCGCTAGGATGCGCCGATTGTTATCTCAGCAGTGATAACACTCCTTGTGTTGAAGAATTCGCCTGAGCCAGCATTGCCGTGCCTGCTTGTTGCAGAATTTGCGAACGGCTCAGGTTTCCAGTTTCTACCGCGAAGTCGGCATCAGTGATGCGGCTGTTGGCAGAGGTCAAGTTTTGCGAGTTCAACTGGAGGTTGCTGATGGTGCTGTCCAGTCGGTTTTGCACGGCACCCATATTGGCCCGTTGAGCGTTGACAAAGGCCAGGGCATTGTCGACAGACTGCACAGCCAAGTTAGCGCCAGCCACTGTTGAGACATCGATATCCTGGACCAGCTGACCGGAAGTGCCGCTGCCGTAGGTGCCGACAGTTAAGCCGGTGTTGTTTTCGATGTCGCCGGTATTGGTGGAAAGGTTGATTTGATTACCGGAACTCAGCTGAATGGATCCCTTGGTTGAAGCCGCCGCGAGACCAGCACCCGCTAGAGCAGTAGTTTCGATGTTACGTCCGTCATCGGCTACCAAGCTGAATTTGGATGCATCGTTGACGACGGCATGAACGCCGGTTTGCGCGGACTTGGCGTTGATGGCGTCGACATACAGGGAGACCTGCTCGGCTGTGGTGCCGGTGGTGCCAGCGGCTGTTGTAATAGACACGCCATTGATGGTTATAGCGCCGCCTGTGTTAGCACTAACGCCGGTAGATGTTACCGTGGTTGGGCCGGCCTTGGCAGTGACCCCGGTGGTATCGCTGACCAGATTGATGGCGTGCGCGATGGCGATGGCGCTAAGGTTTTGGTTAGCGGTTGAGGCCGTGTCGTAAGAAGCGTAGGATCCGCCGACGGCTATCCCGTTGATGACGAGATCTCCCGTGGCCATGGCGTTGCCGCTATTGCTCACTTGGCTACTTACTGCGCTGGCTTGGCTGGCGGAATAAGTACCGGTTTCGATGCCGACATTCTCCAGCGACTCGCCGGTATTGCTGGTGATGGTGATGTCTGCACCGCCTTGGGAGACCAGGGTGACGCTGCCTGAGTAGGTGTCAGCGGCACCGATGCCATAAGTTGTAGCGGCAGCACCGCCGATAACAATATTGCGACCGTCGGCGGCCGTCAGCGATATGCCCGCCCCTAGGTTTTTCGGGTCTATGGAGGCGGTAACTCCGGTTTGGCCCTGTTTGAGGTTAATTGCATCTACTGCGCCCTGAAGGTCTGACAAGAGATTGTTAGCATCGCCTGAACCGCTGATATTTATGGTGGTTCCATTTAACGTCATCGCAACTGCAGCAGCCGGCATGGCAACACCAGCCGCTATAGCAGTACCTTTAACGGTGTTGGCATTGACAACAGCCGTGACGTTGCTCTGGGTGGAGACGAGGTTGATCGCGGCGGCGATGGCGATGGAGCTGTGATCCTGATTGGCGCTGGATGCGCCGTCGGCACCGGCCAATGCCGCGCCGACCTGGACACCGTTGATGATCAGGTCGCCGGCAGCCATAGAGTTTGCATGGGCTGCACCGCCGTTGGCACCGGCGAGCGATAAGGCTGCGGTAGAGATGCCGGAGTTTTGTCCAGATCCCATTTGGGCAGTGGTAGCGCCGCTTATGGCTACGGATATGGTTTGGCCGACATTGGCACCGGTTTGGAATACGGTAGTGCCGAAAGTGCCGTCGAGCAGCTTCTTGCCGTTGAAATTGGTATCGGTGGCAACCGATTGAATTTGGTCTTTGAGTTGTTGTACTTCCACCTGAATGGACTGGCGATCCGCCGCGGTATTGGTACCGTTAGCCGATTGCAGGGCCAACTCCCGAATACGTTGCAGGTTGTCGCCGATTGAGCTGAGCGCGCCTTCAGCAGTTTGGGACAGCGATTGCGCGTCACCCGCATTACGCACAGCTACGGCTAAGCCCTTTGTTTGAGAGGTCATCCGGTTGGAAATGGCCAAGCCGGCAGCATCGTCCTTCGCGCTGTTGATGCGTAGGCCGGAAGACAAACGCGCCATGGCGGTTTGTTGAGACATGGCTGATTTTTGTAATTGCAGCTGAGTATTCAGCGCAAGGAGGTTGGTATTGATAACTGTTGACATGGCACATCTCCAAAAAAGGTTGGTTTAACACTGCATTTCCGTAAGCTGAAGTGCCTTCGGATGCCGCTTTCATTTTTGTTATCGGCGAACCTGAAAGAAACTTTAATGGATTTTGCAATATTTTTTTGCGCCGCCCACTGCGTTGTTCGATCCTGCCTGATTTCTTTGTCGGCCGACGTTAGCAAAACTTTAGCATTGGCGAGATTGTATCGGTTACCTGCCGGAATGATGGGCTTTTGGGTGCCGGTTCGCTGTCCATGGTAAATTCGTACCAGTAACTATAATGGATTTTCACCTAATTCCGGGTATTCCAGCTACATTGCCATTGGATAGACTAGAGTTTTAGGTGTCAATAGCTCCGTCTCAATTTAGCGACCGACAACAGCCGTTTTCTGATCCTACCGATCACGGACGTATAGAAATCCGTGAAACTGGGCTTACCGCGGCGCTTAACAATTACCCGCTCTTCCCGCATGGGCTAATCCTTCGTGATTGAACGGGAGATCATAAATATAAAATCAACATGTCTTTCATTATAAGGAGTGAGGAACTAACTAAGTACCTTAAATTCTGGTATTTACCCGCTCTACATAGCTGTTTCTCTACTAACTCTCTCAATAGCACAGCTTGAGGCTAGGCTCGTTAAGTATTTCAGGGTTGTGGCGAAGCGGGAATTGCCTTCGCTTAACAGCGTGGTAGACTACCGAATGAGAAGGACTGATAGTTTGCCCGAGACTGCCTATACTGAAACTGAATCGAATTTGATGGAACCGAACATTACATGAACACATTAGGCCGTAACGATCCTTGTTCTTGCGGTAGCGGCAAGAAATACAAACAGTGTTGCCTGCAACATCGCAAAGTTGTAACGGCAAACGCGCGTCTCGACAAGGCGTCAATCGCTCAGGCTCTCCAGTCAGCAACACAACACCACGCGGCAGGACGGTTAGTTGATGCGGAAGTCATTTACAGGCAAATACTCAAGGTCGCACCCAAGCATTTGGACGTGCTATTTTTGCAGGGATTAGTTTCTTATCAGCTGGGGAAATACGACATCGCCATTGAGTTTTTAGGCAAAGCAATACAAGGGAATCCCTCATCTCCTGAATATTACGAATATTTAGGAAATGCGCTTGAAGCAAAAGGCGATTTCGATGCTGCGGTCGAGAGTTACGAAAAGGTGCTTTCCATTAATCCCGCTCAGGTCAATGTGCACTGCAATTTGGGGAAAGTTTTCAAGGCACAAGGCAAACTGGCCGAAGCCATTGAGCACTGTCGCATAGCACTTTTGCTTGAACCGAATTTGGCTGAAGCGCACAGTAATCTGGGAAATGCGTTAAATGAGCAAGGTGCGCTGGACGCAGCCATTGAACATTACCATCAGGCGCTTTCGCTCAAACCCGACTTTGCCGATGCGCATTACAATTTGGCAACTATTCTCCAGAAGCAGGGCAAGTTAGTTGCCGCAATTGAACATTATGGCAAAGCGCTCAAGCTCAAGCCGGATTGGGCTGACGCATTTTACAAACTGGGAAGTATCATACATGATCAAAATATCAATTTGGCGATTGAATACTACCGCAAGGCGCTTTCGTTTAAACCGGATTACGTCGAAGTACACATCAGCATGGGGAGAGCCTACAAAGAAATAGGCGATTCGTGCGAGGCCATCAAATGTTATCAGCAAGCACTGTCGCTCCAAGCGAACTGCGCCGATGCTTATGTTGGTCTGGCAAATGTATTCAGTGATCTTGGTCAGTCTCTTGATGCACGGGAGGCGCTGAGCCGGGCGCAGGAGATCAAGCCTGATTCAGTTGATGTGCATAGTGCCTTGCTTTTCTGTCTCACCCACTGCGAAACGACAGACGCTAAGATGTTGCTTTTTGAACATTGCCAATTCGGTAAGCAGTTTGAAACCCCTTTTCTTGCTAATCGTCCAGCGCACAGCAATTCAAGAAATCCAGAGCGTACTTTACAGATAGGTTTTGTCTCTGGGGATTTGTGCAACCATGCGGTAGCTCATTTTATCGAGCCAGTGCTGGTTCATTTGTCGAGCTATCCGCGATTGTCATTGCACGCCTATTCCAATCATATTCTTGAAGACGCTGTTACTCAGCGTCTTCAAGAATATTTTACGCATTGGCATTGTATTGTCGGCTTAAGCGACGAAGCCTTGACGGAAAAAATTCGTGCCGACAATATCGATATCCTGATTGATCTCTCGGGACACACGGATAGACATCGCCTATTAGTCTTTGCCCGAAAGCCAGCGCCAGTGCAAGCCAGCTGGATAGGCTATCCTTGCACTACAGGGCTACAATCCATGGACTATTATATATCAGACCGGTTTTGCCTGCCCAATGAAGAATTCAGAGGGCAGTTCGCCGAAAAAATCGTGTATCTGCCAGCTGTAGCACCCTTTTTGCCCTCGAAAGAGACTCCTCCAGTTAATACCCTGCCAGCTTTAAGTAACGGCTATGTGACTTTTGGTAGCTTCAATCGCCCGAACAAACTCAGTCCCTTGGTTATTGCTACCTGGTCGCAACTCCTTCGTGCCTTGCCTGAATCTAAAATGGTGCTGGGAGCGATACCTCAATGTGACACATTGGTTAGCTGGTTCGCACGAGAAGGAATTGTGCGTGAGCGTTTAAGCTTTCATCAAAGATGTGACCTCGAAACCTACCTGACTCTGCATCACCAAATAGACATTTGTCTGGATACATTTCCTTACAATGGAGGCACCACAACTAACCATGCCCTATGGATGGGGGTGCCGGTTCTGACTATGGCCGGGGGCATTCCATCGGGTAGGGTAGGGGCTACATTACTGAGTCATGTTGGGTTGGATGAATTCATCGCATACGGAGAGGAAGATTTTGTCAAAAAAGGTCTGGATCGGGCGAAGGATATTGATGCACTTGCCCTAATACGGACGGGGCTGCGTGCGCGCTTTGAGCAGGCTGCCATTGGGCAGCCTGCATTGATTGCCAATAGGCTGGAACGCGCTTTTCGTATCATGTTACAACGCTGGTGCGATGGCCTCTCGCCAGCAGATCTGGACGTGAGCGATAATTAAATTTGTCATACAATGCATGAGATCTGATTTTTTGGGGTTTGGACTAAGGTGAGCGTTGTTTGGGGCTCTTTAAAACAGAGCGCAAAGTAGGAACGGCTCGAAACTAACAGTTGTGACAAGAAATCTATACCGCTTCCAAGGTATGCTGGCGCAATTATGGGCAACACTTGGAGTCGTTGCTCGGACTGCTACAGCTAAACTTATTAGTTATCTTTAAGTGTATTTTGTGAATGTGTTACTGTTGGGGTAGGTTTTACGCCGCTCGTCATCTCGGCTCGGTAGGGGCATTTCGTGCTCTAACGTGTGTCGACATCTGGAAGTCATGGTCAGCAATTTCAAATTTTGCCAGCCGATTTATAAATATATGAACTTGCTTTTTGATTTGGTTTTTACCTCCATGCGCTTTGGATTTCGGAATTCCTGCTCTGGAACGACGAAGTTTCCGTTACCGGCTGAAGCTTTTTGCTAAGCAAGAAACTGATAAACTTTTTTTATAAAAAAGGTAAAGTTTTTGCTGAAACTGTCGCTACAGCTAGTAAGTGATTCAGGTAGTGGAATCGCACTATAACGATCAATGAGGATAGTCAAATGAATGCCGTAGCAGCCATAAAAAAATATCAGCAAGTAAGTGTGAGTAGTTCTGTAATGGGGGCGTCGCCGCACCGTCTTGTGCAAATGCTGATGGAAGGCGCTTTGGAACGGATTGCACTTGCGAAAGAATGCATAGCCCGTAATGAGGTCGCCATGAAAGGCCAAAATATTGGTAGAGCTATCGATATTGTGGGTGGGTTGCAAGATTCTTTAAACAAGGAGGCCGGTGGCGAGATTGCGGAAAACTTGAATAATCTTTATGACTATATGATTCGTCGTCTGCTTGTTGCAAATAGTCAGAATGATGCAAGTGTTTTGGATGAGGTTTCTAACTTAGTGCTGGAAATTAAAATGGGCTGGGATGCAATACCTGATGCCTATAAACATTAAATTTGGAGTCTTTTATGGTCAGTTCAGTTGGTGGTGTAGCCGGGGGCGGATTGATTGCCGCTGTTTTGAAAGAGGCAACGGCATCGCAAGATGTAGGGATGGCTGTTTTGAAGAAAAGTCAGGATGTTGAAAAGGCTAATGGCGAGTCGGCTTTAAAACTATTAGCTTCAGCGACCGCTGCTACGGGTTCTGGAGGAATTGACGTTCATGTTTGAATGCGGAAGCCGGATAGGGTGTTTTGCTTCGTGCAACACTTTGAAGCTTCGCAAGTGCGAGCCGTGCGTGCAATTTTGGAAGTCGTAAGATTGGGGCGCAATTTTTCGCGCCAACAGTCGATGCTATAGGCGACTCAACATTTGATGTGCTCACATCAATTTCCTAGCCATTGTGCGACCCGGTCGCAAATATTGGTTTGCCCAATTTTCTTACTATTTACCCATGTATAACCCTTTTGTATCGAGTTGTTCGCAAGTTGCTGGCGGGGTTGACATATATGCTTCAATGAACGCAGCTTCTCCGATGATTTGTTGCTGTCTGGCGGTAAGGCAGGCTGAAGGTGGAAATTAAGATCAGTCCCACATCATTCATCAGTCGCGACACTTTAGCGATGTGCCGAATGTTGTTTGTGCGATATTCGGCAGAAAAGCCAGGATCGCTATTTTTAAGCCATACTGAACATTGAAGTGGCTGTATAATCAAGCTTAAATATGCGGATAATAGTTTGTCGAAATAGAAGATAAAAGATGGAAGATAAATATTCGATTGATAGCCATAAGCTAAATTATCATCCCAAGCGAGTGGCGCAATTAATGGATGTTGGCAATGATTGGGAAAAGGCGAAATCCGTTTACCCAATTTATATGGAAATATCGCCGGTAGGTGCATGTAATCATCGTTGTACATTCTGCGCGGTTGATTATATTGGCTATAAAACTGACATGCTGAATGTTGATACCCTGAAGATTCGACTGGAAGAGATGGGGCGTTTAGGCGTCAAAAGTATTATGTATGCGGGCGAGGGCGAGCCTATGCTTCATAAGCGTATTCATGAAATTGTCAAAGCTACCAAGGATGCCGGGATTGATGTCGCATTTACAACAAATGCGACGGTGATGACTGACCAGTTTATAAATGAAGCGCTGCCATTGGTTTCATGGATTAAGGTATCTATCAACGCAGGTACCGCCAATACCTATGCAAAGATACATCGGACTAAAGAGAAAGACTTTCAGAAGGTTATTGATAATTTAAAGCGCGCAGTTGCAGCTAAGAGGAAGAATAATCTTAGTTGCGTTTTGGGTGCGCAATCTTTGCTATTGCCGGAAAATGCTGAAGAAATGGAGCAGCTGGTAGAGTTATGCAGGGACGAAATCGGTCTTGATTACCTCGTTGTGAAGCCGTATTCACAGCATCTGTTCAGTGAAACACATTTATATGAAGGCATTGACTATGCACCCCATTTGGACATGGCAAAGCGGCTTCAGTCTTATAATACAAAAAACTTTAACGTAGTTTTTCGTGGACACACAATGAAAAAGTACACGGAGACGGACAGATATAAAAAATGTTATGCAACTCCTTTTTTATGGGGATACATCATGGCTGACGGATCTCTCTATGGATGCAGTGCATATCTTTTAGATAAGCGATTCGAATATGGAAATATTAATGAACAGTCTTTTCAGGGGATCTGGGAGGGCGGGAAGCGTCGGCAAAGTTTTGAATTTATTCGTCATGAGCTCGATATAAAAGAATGTCGCCGCAATTGCCGCATGGATGAGGTTAATCGTTACCTACATTCCTTGCAAGAGAACTCTGTTGCTCATGTTAATTTCATTTAGATAGCTAAATTGTATATGAAAACACTGATTACTGGCGGTTGTGGTTTTATTGGAAGCCATCTTGCCGAAATGCTCCTTGCCCAAGGGCATGAAGTTACGATTCTTGATAATTTAGCATGCGGACGCAAAGAAAATATCAAGGCTTTTGAGGCGCATCCCAAGCTTGCCTTTCATCAGGTTGATATTTGTGACCGCGCAGCCATACGTGCTTATTTTCATGATATCGATTGGGTATTTCATCTGGCGGGACTCGCTGATATTGTGCCCTCAATAGAGCAGCCGGACAGATATTTTCATACTAATGTGACGGGTACGCTCAATGTTCTACAGTGCGCCCTGGCGGCGGGTGTCAAGCGTGTTGTTTATGCCGCATCCTCTTCAAGTTACGGTATTCCTGATATTTACCCTACGCCGGAGACGTCGCCGATTGCCCCGCAGTATCCTTATGCCTTGACGAAATATATGGGGGAAGAGTTGGTGCTGCACTGGGCCCAAACCTATAAGTTACCAGCGGTTTCCCTAAGGCTGTTTAACGTATATGGGCCTCGATCGAGAACTTCAGGGGCTTACGGTGCCGTATTCGGTGTATTTTTAGCGCAGAAACTTAAAGGAACTCCTTTCACGGTTGTTGGCGATGGTACGCAAACTCGGGATTTTACTTACGTTACCGATGTTGCCGCCGCTTTTATCAAAGCGGCACAATCTGCGGTCAGCGGTGAGGCGATTAATGTCGGTAGCGGCAATCATTATAGTGTCAATCAATTGGTTAAACTGCTTGGGGGAGATGTCGAATTCATTCAAAAACGCCCAGGAGAACCAGACTGCACTTTTGCCGACGTTGGCAAAATAGAGAGACTGCTTGGCTGGAAAGCCCAGGTTTCTTTTGAAGACGGTGTGCATAGGATGCTTGAAAATATTGATAATTGGCAAGATGCGCCGGTATGGAATCCTGCCAGTATTGATCAAGCCACTGCATCGTGGTTCCATTACTTGGGCGAAGAGCAGAAGTGACATCTGATATGATGGATATGTCGCTAACTTCCTGTGCAACAAAGTTTGGGGCGTTGCTTGAACGTTGTGAGGTAACAGGAAGAGATGGACATGCATTTGAGTTGGAGGCTGGGGTGGCGGCTACCATGCAGATACTAGCTAAGGCTCGTGGAAGTAGTATCTATGTAATTGGTAATGGAGGTAGCGCCAGCGTAGCAAGCCACGCGGCTATCGATCTGTTCAATGTCGCAAAGCTACGGGCATTAACGCTTCACGAACCTTCGCTTCTCACCTGTATGACGAATGATTATGGATATGAAAACGCGTTTGCCCGGATATTGGCCCAGGTAACGAAGCCTGGAGACGTGCTAATTGCAATCAGCAGCTCGGGATGTTCTCAAAATATCCGCCATGCAGCCACGCAGGCGATAGACAATGGCGGAATGGTCATTACTTTTAGCGGGTTTGCTCCTGATAATCCTCTACGTTCAATGGGCGATATTAATATTTGGCTCGATTCCAGCAGCTATGGATTGGTGGAAATCGGGCATCAGTTTATTTTGCACAATATAACCGACCGGTTTGGGCTGGGTTATGAGAGACTGAATACGTAATGACAACTCAAAAGCACCTAAATCTAGATGAAATGGCAGAGCGCTCACGGCAGTTGCGGATGCAGGGGAAGTGCGTCGTTTTATGTCATGGCACGTTTGATCTCATGCACATCGGTCACATACGTTATTTACAGCGGGCGAAGCAGGAAGGCGATGTGTTGCTTGTGACAGTGACCGGAGATGCTTACGTAAATAAGGGGCCGGGGCGCCCTGTATTTGACGAGCAATTACGCGCCGAAAATCTTGCGGCTTTGGCTTGTGTTGACTTTGTGGCCGTCAACCATGCCGTATCCGCCGTCGAGGCATTGCAAGAAATTCGCCCGAATATTTACGTCAAAGGCAGTGATTATCGATCGCACGGCGACGACCTGACTGGAAATATTGCGCGGGAGCAGGAAGCTGTCGAAGCGCACGGCGGTCATATTTTCTACACTGACGAAATCACCTTTAGTTCAAGTAACTTGCTGAACGAGCATTTCGGCGTATTTCCGTCCGAAACAAAAAAATTTTTGGAGGATTTTCGCAGCCGGTGGTCGGATAAAGATATTCAAAACCAGATAGCGTCGCTTTCCGGATTGAGAGTGTTGGTGATCGGCGATGCGATTATTGATCAGTACCACTACTCAACGGCGCTTGGACAGACTGGCAAGGGCAACATTCTCGCCGTCCGTTATGATTCCGAGGAGCAGTTCGCCGGCGGTGCGATTGCGGTTGCGAATCATATTGCCGGATTTGTCGGCAACGTCACGCTGGTGACTGGGCTGGGTTCTGTGGATAGTCACGAGCAGTTCATTCGCGACAAATTGCTGCCGAATGTTGATCCGGCTTTCTTCTATTTTAAGGATGCGCCGACGGTTACAAAGCGGCGTTTCGTCGAATCCGATTTGTCCAAGCTGTTCGAGGTTTATTTCTACAAGGAAGATCCGTTATCAGGGGAAGCCGAGGCCAGAGTGTGCCGGTGGCTGGATGCTCATGTTGGCTCGTATGACGTGGTGGTCGTGCCGGATTTCGGTAACGGATTCATTACCCCTAATATGATTTCAGCGTTGGATGCCAAAGCGAAATTTCTTGCGGTCAATACTCAAATCAATAGCGGCAATCGAGGCTACCATGTGATTCACCGTTACCCGAGGGCAGACTTTGTCTCTCTTAATGAGCCAGAACTGCGCTTGGCGGCGCACAACCGCCACGACGCGTTTGAAACCGTGGCTGAGCAAGTCGGTGGTCGTGTTCGGGCCAAGCAATTGGCCGTCACACTGGGTACCCAGGGTATGATGATGTTTGATCGGGAGAGCGGAGTGTTCCACAAGGTGCCGGCATTGTCCACCAAGGTCATTGACCGGATTGGGGCTGGCGATGCTTTTCTGTCGCTGGCGGGCATTTGCCTGGGACGAGGGTTGCCGCCGGAAGTCGCGGCTTTTATTGGCAGCGCAGCAGCGGCAATTGACGTGCAAATTGTCTGTAACCGTGAACCCATCGTTCCCGTAATACTCAACAAATATATCACTACGCTGCTTAAATAATGCGCATAGGCATTGACTTCGACAATACTCTTGCATGTTACGACCACATCTTCACTAAGCTGGCACAGGAAGGTGGGCTGATCGGCCGGGATGAAATGAGAACCAAGCAAGATATTCGACAACTTGCTCATCAGCAAAAAAATGGGGAACTTCTGTGGCAACGTTTTCAAGGTAAAGCTTATGGACCGGTCATGCCGGAGGCCGAACAATTTAGGGGTGAAGACCAATTTCTTCGCCGTTGCGCCGCTACTCCTGACGTACAAATATTTATCGTCAGCCACAAGACTGAGTTCGGACATTTCGATGAAACGGGCACCAATCTTCGTGACGCAGCTTGGCAATGGATGCGTAGTAAAGGCTTTTTCGACCCGGCGAAATATGCCATTCCTGAAAAGCATGTTTTTTTTTATTCAACCCGGCAGGAAAAAGTGGCAGGTATCGGTAGTCTTCAATGTGACATTTTTATTGACGATTTGGTAGAGCTTTTTTGTAGCCCATCCTTTCCGAGCGGCACAAAAAAAATTTTGTTCTCCAACGCCAAAGCTTGCGAGTTTATGGAGCAAGTGGATCATATTTGCGCCTGCTGGACGGAAATTGAGGCTGTTGTATTTGGAAACTGATTTTTCCAAAATTGTCGAAGAACTTGCCGGATGTTCGGTTGACCAGTTAATTCCCTGCCGTAGCGGCAGAAACAGTCGTGTTTACAAGGTGACATGCGGCAATGATACGTTTGCCCTCAAGAGTTACCCGCCTAAGGCTTCTGATCCCCGTGACCGGTTTGGCACGGAAATAAGGGCGCTGAAGTTTTACGAGGCCAACAGCAACCCATACGCCCCGCGTTTGTTGGGGGTTGATGTTTTACACGGCGTTGCCTTGATGGAGTGGGTTGACGGTTGCTTTATTAATACGCCAACCTCGGATGATATCGATTGCGCTATTGATTTCATTGCCCGTACTCATGCCGGTGAAATCAATGGTGGAGATGGATTCGGCTTGGCTACTGAGCCATGTTTGTGCGGCGAAGACTTGGATAGGCACTTGGTCTTGCGGATTGAGAAATTTATTTCCGTTGCCCGGCAGGAACCTGAATTGAATCGTTTTCTGGTAGACGAGCTTGCACACGTTTTGGAACGTGCACGAAACTACGCTCATGGTACGGGTTTTTCCAGACAACTTCCCCGTTGTAAGCAAAGTTTGATCCCAGCTGATTTCGGTTTTCACAATGCTATCAAAACAGCCGGCGGAGAGATGCATTTTATCGATTTTGAATATTTTGGTTGGGATGACCCCGTGCGCCTTGCGGCAGATTTTCTTCTTCATCCCGGTATGGCGCTTGATGACGAAAATAAGAGCCGTTTCCGTCGAGGAATGATCGATATATTTCAAGCAGACGCGGAATTTGAGCCGCGTCTGCTACAATTGATGCCCTTATATGGCATCCGATGGGCCTTGATATTGTTGAACGAATTTTTGCCTGACCGATGGCAAGCTCGCGTTTTTGCCGGGGAGACGGCTTCATGGCAAGAAATAAAAGCCACACAGCTCGAAAAAGCTCGGATGGCTTTAGATAAAACACTTGCTTGCCTAAAACCCTATTGATTTGGAAGGAATCATGTCCCTTGATGAACGTGCGATTTACTTAAGAAAACTTGTCGTTCGCGGCTTGGCTGGCGGCGGGCGCGGTCACTTAGGCCCCGCCATGTCCTTGATCGAAATTTTGCGGGTGCTGTACGACGACGTACTACACTACCAGCCGCAAAATCCTGCTTGGAAGAGTCGCGACCGATGTATTTTGAGCAAAGGTCATGGTTGCCTTGGCCTATACGCTGTTCTTGCCGATAAAGATTACTTTCCATTGGAAGTTATGGATACTTTCTGCAAACGTGATTCTATTCTTGGCGGACATCCGGAAGCGGGGAAGATTCCTGGAGTGGAAGCCTCAACCGGGTCATTGGGGCATGGCATGTCCATAGGCGTAGGAATGGCTCTTGCCGCTCGCATGGAAAAGCGCGACAGCCGCATCTTTGTTATTGTCGGCGATGGCGAAATCAATGAGGGTTCCGTCTGGGAGGCGGCGATGAGCGCAGGCAAACATGGCCTCGACAACTATACCGTTCTGGTGGATTGCAACAAAATGCAGGCGAGTGGTCCTACCAAGGATATTCAAGATTTAGAGCCGTTGTTGGACAAATGGCGTAGCTTCGGTTTTGCCGCCACTGAAGTGGATGGCCATGATGTTTGCGCCCTGCGTAGCATGCTTACTTCCTTGCCGCTTTCCGTACGAAAACCAAGTGCGGTGATCTGCCATACAATCAAGGGCAAGGGTATTCCCTCAGCGGAGAACAATCCTGACTGGCATCACAAGGCCAAGATTGGCCCGGAAGACATCTCAAACATGATCAATGCCCTGGACAATTATCATGCGTAAAGTATGCCTCGATAGCGTTCATAGCCTGGCCAGACGCGACTCGCGCGTGGTTTTTATTGGTTCTGATCTTGGGCCGGGGGTAATGAAGGGTATGAAGGAGGAATTCCCTCAACGCTTTTTCATGGAAGGCATTTCCGAGGCCAATGTCATCGGTATGGCAGCAGGCATGGCGATGGACGGTTTCATCCCTTACGTTAACACTATCGCCACGTTCATTACCCGGCGCGCTTTTGAGCAGGTCGCCCTCGATTTGTGTCTGCACCGCTTGCCGGTGCGCCTGATCGGCAACGGCGGCGGTGTGGTCTATGCGCCGTTGGGACCGACGCATTTGGCGGTGGACGATTTTGCCTTGATGAGGGCGTTGCCCAATATGACAGTCATGGCCGTCAGCGATGCCGAGGAAATGGATCGGCTAATGGAGCAGACGCTAAGTTGGCCCGACCCCATCTATATCCGCCTGGCCAAAGGGGGGGACAAAATTATCAGCAAGGAAGAAAACGGCTTTGCTATCGGTAAGGCTATTCCTATGCGCATGGCATCTGTTGCTGATCCGGTGCTCTTTGTCACTACCGGGGTAATGACGACCAATACCCTTGAGGCGGCAGAATCCCTGGCCGCTAAGGGAATAGACAGTACCGTGCTCCACTTTCACACCATCAAACCCCTGGACGTTACCGCCTTGCTTGCCCACGTTGCGGGAGCAAAGGCCGTTATCAGTGTGGAGGAACACACCCGAATAGGCGGTTTCGGCTCGGCCGTTTTAGAGGCGCTAACCGATAATCTGACGACAATCCCGCCTATTAAGCGTTTGGGCTTGCCGGATGCCTTTTCTAAACATTACGGCAACCAGAATGACTTGTTCGAAGTCAATGGACTGATGCCGCAACAAATCGCTGAAACCGCTGAGCGATTTTTGAATCAACTGTAACTCTTTTTTCAGGATAAGCGACCCGATGTCCCAACTTTACAGCAATCTCAAGTTCTTGCGCTACGCCGATCACATTGAGGCATTGCATGAGCAGCGCGTTGCGGCTCCGGTTCATATCCGCATCAAGCCGTTTAATCACTGCAACCACGATTGCTGGTATTGCGCCTATCGCGTCAGCAATTTGCAGTTGGGCGAGGACATCGACTACAAGGACACTATTCCCAAAGACAAGATGTTTGAGATTGTCGATGACGTGATCGAAATGGGCGTGAAAGCCGTCACCTTTTCCGGCGGCGGCGAACCGTTGCTTTACAAGCCTTTGCCGGAAGTGGTGCAACGGCTGGCGGAAGGCGGCGTACGCGTAGCATCGCTGACTAACGGTTCCAACCTGAAGGGCAAGGTGGCCGATGCTTTTGCCGAATACGGCACCTGGGTGCGCGTTTCAACCGATGCCTGGGACGATGCCAGTTTTGCCAAATCGCGGGGCGTCCGAGAAGGCGATTTCACCCAGCTCTTGCACAATTTGACCGAGTTTGCCGCTCGCGGTTCAAAATGCGTGCTGGGCGTCAGCTTTATCGTTGATGAAACCAATTGCACCCATCTGTATGATGCTTGCGTGCTGTTAAAAAATGCCGGGGTCAATCACGTCAAGTTTTCCGGCGTCGTGGTGAGCAACTCGGGCGAAGAAAACAATCTGTATCACGCCAAAATCCGCGCTACCGTGACCGAGCAAATCGAACGGGCGCAAGGGTTGGCGGATGAGCATTTTGCCGTGATCAACCATTATCATGATCTGGATGATCGCTTTCAGAAGACCTACACAACATGCCCCTACCTTATGTTCCTGACTGTTATCGGCGCCGACTGCAAAGTGTACACCTGCCAGGACAAAGCTTTCACGGTATCCGGCACGCTGGGCTCGATCAAGGAGCGGCGGTTCCGCGATTTCTGGTATTCCGAGGAAAACCGTCAACGCCTGTTCGGGCTTAACCCTTCCAAGGAATGCACGCATCACTGTGTTTCGCATGGAAAGAACCTGGCCATCATGGATCTTCTTCTCGATAGACCCGGATCACGGCGCATTTGTTTAAATAAATATATCTGAGAGAAATCATGGGCCGGTTGCTTAATATTGTTACGCCGTTACACCAGCAAACCCCGCGCGATTACTTGGCGCGGATGACGGACGACAAGGTGGCGTGTATGAAAGTCGCCAAGCAATACGGGGCTGACTATTGGGATGGCGACCGCCGCTTCGGTTATGGCGGCTACCGGTACATGCCCGGTCGCTGGAAGCCGGTCGCCGAGGCGTTAATTCGCAACTACAATCTTGGTCCTGGTTCTAAGGTGCTTGATGTCGGCTGCGGCAAGGGCTTTTTACTGCATGAGATGCTGCTATTGGAGCCCGAGTTACAAGTGCACGGTTTTGATATTTCAGCCTATGGCCTTAGTTGTGCCAGTGACCTGGTACGACCCCGGTTGTTTTTGCATCAGGCGCAGGCTAGCTACCCGTTTTTCGACAAGGAATTTGATTTGGTGCTATCTTTAGGCACTCTGCATAACTTGCGTTTGTTCGACCTAAAAACAGCGCTCACCGAGATTGAGCGCGTCGGCCAGAATGCCTATGTGATGGTTGAAAGCTACCGGAATGAACAGGAACTATTCAATTTAGAGTGTTGGGCACTCACGGCTGAATCGTTATTCGATACCGACGAATGGATCTGGCTGTATCAGCTGTTCAATTATAGTGGCGATTATGAGTTTATTTACTTTGAATAGATGGCGAACCAAAAAGTTAATATGGCAGTCTTTTTTAATTTCAATAGCTTAATCTTGATTGATGGCATAAAAACGCAATTATTAAAGCATCCTATAAATAATTGACGTAGCGAAAGGATTGTATGAATGAACTCTTGAAGTTTTATGGGCAGCACAAAATCTCCCCCGTTTCCCAGGATATAAGTGACTTGGACTTGCACTTTAGCCGCCGTATCGGACTTTACCGTACTCTGGGTCTTCCTCCTCTATGCTTTAGGGATCGCGATGTTCTGGAGGTGGCGCCCGGCTCCGGATTTAACTCTATCGTTACAGCCTCCCTGGGTGCTAGAACCTATGATCTTGTAGAACCGAATATAACGGGTTTCAATAAGATGGCGAGTGTGTTTGAGAAATCGGATACGGGTAAAACAGCGGTTCGTTTTTTTAACTGTCGTCTGGATGAGTATCAGGAACAGCGAAGCTACGACGTTATTCTCTGTGAAGGGTTGATACAGGGCCTTGAGAACCAGGAACAGTTTGTGCTCAGGCTTACGGAATATTTGAGACCCGGCGGTGTTCTGGTTTTGACTTGTTCTGATGCAATATCCCTGTTTTTTGAGACTCTGCGGCAATATATTTCGCGCGTACTGATCGCGCAAGCGGGGCCGACGGCGCCAGGCGCAGCCGGGTTTGCGCAAGTTACGGAAATGCTCGCGGGAGTATTTTCTCCGCATCTGCGTTCGTTGAAAGGTATGTCCCGGCCCGCGAGCGACTGGGTGCACGATGTTTTGTTGAATCCAACGGTTCCATCGGAATCGGTCGAAAATGAGTTTTCCGTAGCCAAGTGCATGGAAATTCTGGGGGACAAATTCTGGCTATATGGGATGTCTCCTGATTTTCTGGCCCATTTCGGTTGGTACAAAGAGATGCCTCTTGAGCCAAAGAAGCACAATCAGGAATACCTCGAATCGTTTTACAGCCAGTGGCAATGCCTGCTGCACTATCGTGAAACAGGCCGATCTGATGCGCGGCGTAACTTACTTTTGCATGGTTTTTGCCAACAATTTGCTGAAATTGTTTCAGGGAAAGACCCCTTGAATCCGCCTGTGTTGTCGCATCAAGACATATTGCAGGAGCTTGAGCCCGTTCGGCAGGTTTTGGCTCTCATAGAAAATTGTGAGCTTGATTTATCGCATGCCGCTCTGGTTCAGTTTCTTGATTTGTTTGCGAGGGGCATACCCACGCCTACAGAAGTTGCTCAAGCAGGCGTATTCGGGACAGCTTTTGGCAGAGGGCAGCAGTACATCTCAATGGTCAAGGCTGAGTAAAGTTTCGAAAATTTAACACTAGGAAAGAAAACTGAAATGTCGCAGCCAATCGCCGTCAAAGCCATAATCTACGATCAAGAGGGCCGGTTTCTCTTGCAGCTTCGCGACAATGCGGGGGGTATAAGCGAGCCCAATCGCTGGGGCTTTTTCGGAGGCGGCGTTGAAGAAGGTGAGACATTAACAGGCGCGCTTGATCGGGAGCTTCAGGAAGAGCTCAGTTGCAGAGTCGGACAGGTAGAAAAATGAGTTGTTCCGGTGGGATAGGTGTCCCGAGGGCATTCTTAATGTGTGTTTTGCGGTTAGATTTACGGTGTCTGACGATGATTTGCTCTTGATGGAGGGAAAGGATTTTGCATGGTTCTCCCCGGACGAACTTGTAGATGTGCCACTGAGTTCATTGGTCTACGAGAACATGTCACAACTCCTGCGCATCGCGGCAAAAGTTGATTTTTCCGCAGATGCACGTCTGGAGCAGGCGATACTCAGGCATGGCAAGTTGCGCAAGAAAAACGAACGGGTATTTTATGCACGGGAAACGCCGGTCGTATTAGGTATGCAGCTCATCATGCTAATGAAAGAGTTGGCAGAATTCAGGGGACTGCCGATATTTCGGATTTGCCTGCATGAGAACGATGACGAGGGAATACATGAAATGCTGATGGTGCATACCCGCCCTGTTCTTGTCGGCCCATTGAAGCAGGATAAAACATCATTGTCGTACCATATGCTCGACGGTGTGGCGGATATATTGCTGCACGACGATACGGGTGCCTGCAACAGGACGATTCGGGTAAATAGCGGCGACAATTCATGCGGGCGTTTTGTTCGGTTAAAGGCAAACGTTTTTAGGTCGATTCAAACAATATCTCAACACTCAATCTTTCTGGAAGTCGCAAGCGGTCCTTTTGCCGATAATGAAACAGTCTGGTTGAACAAAAAAGGTTAATCATGTCTTACTCTAAAGTATTTCGCGTGTTTCCTAATGATCCTGTTCCGTCATTTGTAGATCGAGCGGACGGAATTTATGTTTATACCAAGGACGGCCGGAAGATTCTTGATGCCAGTGGCGGCGGCACTTCTTATGCTATTCTCGGATGGTGCCACCCTGAAGTTAATGCCGCAATCGAGCGCCAGCTAAAACGATTTGGCCATCTGGACTACAAAATATGGGCTGATGAAAATACCGGGGAGTTGGCGGATATTCTTCTTAGCCGTGCGGAGCATGGGCTGGATCGCGTTTATTTTGCCGGTAACTCAGGGGCTGAGGCTTGTGAGGCGGCCATGAAAATGAGCTATCAGGTTCATTATGACTTGGGGCGCAAGGAGAAGCGCTGGTTCATATCCCGTGAGCAGTCGTACCATGGATCAACTTCCGATGCTCTGGTGCTGGGTGAACGTCCCAACCTTGAATTTTATCGTCCGATGCTGTCGCCGTACCGGGCGCATGTTCCGATGCATCACCCTTTGTATCTACAGGGTGCGGATGAAACGCTGGACGAGTATGCGCAACGTAGCGCTAGACAACTCGAAGACAAGATACTGGAAATCGGGCCGGAAAAGGTCTGCGGTTTTGTGGGTGAGACCATCATGGGCGGCCTGGTCGGCGATGTTCCCCCGGCGCCCAATTACTGGAAATACATACGGGCTGTTTGCGACAAGTACGATGTGCACTTGATCCTCGACGAGGTTTATTGCGGAACCGGGACCTCCGGGAAAATCTATTGCTGCGACTATGATCAGGTCACGCCCGATTTCATTTTCCTCGGCAAGACCCTGGCTGCCGGTTATGGTGCGTTGAGCGCCGTTATTACCAGCAGTGAGATCGAGGATGTTATCCGACGAGTGCAGGGAAGGCTTCAACATACCACGACCCACCAGGCACATTCGCTGTCTGTTGCGGCGGCCCTGGCAGTTCAAAAAATTGTCCATAACGATGAATTCCTGTCCCATGTAAATATGCTGGGGAACTACATGCGCCAAGTGATAACCGACGAGCTTGGTGCGTTGCCGATATACCGGGACGTGCGCGGCCGCGGACTCCGCTTCTCGTTTGAATACCAGACCGAGAAGCCGAATGAATTCGGCATGCAGCTTACCGAACGGCTGATGAGCAAATACAACATCCTCATTAACGCCAAGTGGCATCGTATCTGTTTCACGCCGGGCCTGATCATGACAAAGGAGCAGGCGGATCAGGTTTTGGGAGCCTGCATCGGCGAGATCAAGAGCATGGTGGCGCGGTAACATGCCAGAAATCCAGTTTCAAAACTACGACAATTCGGCCTTGGATGCATATTGCGCGCAGTTGCGCGAAACGCATCCTTCCAATAACCGGTTGCTGTTAATCCAGATACCCCAGGTAATTCTGGGGTCGTTCAATCGCGAAATCGCACTCGCGCGCGGCTATTACGCTTTCCCGCCCACGGGGCTGCAATACCTGTTCGAGGCCATCAAGCACAGGGGGCTGGAGGTCCGGATTCTGGACTTGAATTACGAATTGCTGAAACGGGTGTTCGAAGACCCTGAGTTCGACCACAACGACTGGCCGATTCTGCTCGAAGAGGAAATGGAGCGTTTTGATCCCGGTACCGTCGGCGTGTCGTGCCTGTTTGATATGGGCATCGGTCCCATGATCGAAGTGATGAAGAGGGTGCGGAGCCGGGGGCGGTCGGTGGTCATCGCCGGCGGCGTCATCGCGACCTATGAGTGTGAGTCTCTTTTGTCTCGCAGCCTCGCGCACTTTGTGGTGCGCGGCGAGGGAGAAAACAAGCTCAATTTCCTGTTGGACAAGCTGGCGCAGCGAGAAGCCATGCTGTGCAGAAGTTCCAGGAATCTGGTTCAATGATGGCTCATTGCATGAAAGTTCCGGCCCACCTGACATGGTTATGGTGCATGGGAACCTGATTGACTCCTATGCCTTGGTTCCTATTGAAACTTACAAGGAGTACGGGTCGTTGAATCCCTACTCGCGGCAAACGGATGCGTTGGGGTATCCGTTCGCCGCAATACAATTCAGCCGCGGCTGCCGTGCGGAATGTACGTTCTGCGCCGTCCGCGACTTTATGGGCAAGGGCGTGCGCTGCCGCTCGGTTGACGATGTAATGGCCGAGATCGAATTTCTTTACCATAGCAAGGGCGTACGCCATTTTGAGTGGCTGGACGACGACTTGTTGTTCTATCGCCACGAAATCAAGGAGCTGTTCCGGCGTATTATTGACAAGGGCCTGGACATTCGATGGTCGGCCAACAACGGCCTGATCGCCAGCTCTGTCGATGAAGAGATGTTGGATTTGATTCAGCGTTCTGGCTGCGTGGGCTATAAGATCGGCATTGAAACCGGCAATGAGGAGATGCTCCGCAAGGTCAAGAAGCCGGGCAAACACAGCAAGTTTCTCCATTTTTCCCGTATGTTGAAATCTTATCCCCGCCCTTTTGTCGGCGGCAATTTTATTGTCGGCTTGCCGGGGGAAACTTTCGGCCAGATGATGGACTCCTTTCGTTTTGCGATCGAGATGGAATTGGACTGGGCGGCGTTCACGGTTTGCCAAGTTATCCGTGGTGCCTCTGCATTTTCAGATTCCGGCGAGTATTTCGAGCATCAAATGAAGACAGATGGTGCTCATACCGCCAATTTTATTCCTGTTCGCGAATCGGCCACAGGACTTGTGAACACGGATGCGCGTGTAAAACACAATATGGCGGTATTTTCATTGTCGGCTGCCGAAGTGCCATCGGCCGATCAAGTCAAGGAAATATGGTTCGCATTCAATATTATCGTGAACTATATTAGCAATAAGAATTTGCAGCCAGACGGTGATCCCCACAAGTTCATTGCCTGGGTTGAAACAGCCCGCCGCGCTTACCCTTCCAATCCTTATATGTTGTTGTTTATGGCAGTAGGTCATCGATTGTTGGGTAACGATACTACTGCTCAAGAGTTGCTTCTTAGTGCGAAGGCATGTGCCGATGATGATTATTGGCGTGAGCGCTTTGCCGCCTTCCGATTGGATAGGTTGCTGAATGATTTTCCAGTGTCCTCTGAGACTGCGTATGTCTTTTTGGATACACTCCGTCAGAATGTCCTTGGTCAGGTTAATGAATGGATGGCTTTGCCGCGCGGTGAGTACCCGGTCGGCCATGAACGGGCAATGGATGAAGTTGGTTCATTCGTTGAGTGTCACTAACAGTGTGAACAGAAATTCACTGCATAATTCAGATGATTTGTCTGGAAAATGGGGGGGGGCTGGCGGAGACGCGAAAAACCAAGGTGAGCAGAACCATGCGAGGATCGCTTGCCGGAGATGTTTCATGTCCCAGCTTGCGGCGGTTTTTCTACAATTAAAGAGTGAAAGTAATGGCAAAGGATAACCGGGAGGTGGCGTCAGAAGTACTCCCTAATTTTATTGTTGTCGGTGCAGCAAAAGCCGGATCCACGTCGCTGTACCACTGGTTAAAGCAACATCCCGATGTTTTCATGCCTGAATGGAAAGAGCCCTGTTATTTTGTAAATAATTATGGCGTCCGCGAATGGGCTGAGTACGTTTCCCTTTTTCAACCGGGAAAAGGCAAAAAAGCAATTGGAGAAGCGTCGGCAACCTACCTAGCCAACCCAATAAGTCCTCAGTGGATTTACGAAAAATTGGGTGATGTCAAAATTGTCATCGTATTAAGGAGTCCTGCCGACAGAAGTTTCTCTCTTTACCGGCATGGTTTGCAATATGGATACGAGACCATCCCTACATTCGAGGAGGCATTGACAGAGGAGGAGTCGAGGCTGCAAAGCGATACATTCATAGAGAAAAATCCGCATTATTATTTGGATTATGCTTATTTTAATTCGGGATTATATTATGAGCAGGTCAAGCGGTATTTAGATGTCTTTAGCCAGGTAAAGATATATCTTTTTGAAGATTTGGTTGGGAGTCCGAAGCAGACATACAGAGACCTTTGCCTGTTTCTCGGAATTGATGATGGCTTTGTCCCCGATTTTAAGCATCATAACGCCAGTATCGTGCCTAGATTTATTAATGCGCAATTTGTTTTTCGTAAATATTACAAAGCATACAGATTTCGTCCAGGAGTTTTTGCGTTCATTATTAGTAATCTCACGCTGTCTATGATGAACTTGAATCTGAAGATTGGTGCTGATTTAAAGTTACACCCAGATATGAAAAACAAGTTAAAAGCAGCATATCGCTCGGATATTTTAACATTAGGCGGTTTAATAAACCGTGATCTATCAAAGTGGATATGAGTATTTTGCAGTTTTGTACCACAAACGATGGGTGATTTATTGATAGAGGTTAAAATGGTCGGCGTATGCTACGAAACAAATGAGGGAATGAGCTAAACCGAAAAATAAATGCTGATCTTAAGCTTTGAGGGGCATAAAGAAGTATGAGGTTTTTCAACTAGGCTCAGTATTTAAGATAGAATATTGCCGTTTGATCACATTCCGTAGCAGTAAAGATTATGAAATATCAACATACCCGTAGTGCAATGAATAGGTAACCTTGAGAAACTTTATTTTCCAGCCAAATTAAAAATTTAACGCATTGTTATTGTTGAGATTAGGTTTGTGAAAATGCGGTTTTTCGAGGTTCCCAATAATGTATTAAACTTGAAATTACGCGGTTAACAAAACTGATTAAGATCCCGTTGGACAATTTATAATTAATTTTTCCAAATTATTAACCAAATCTGTTGAATAAAAAGAGTAGATAATGACGCATGATCAACTAAACCTTCTCCTAGAACAAATTAGACATCCAGATAAAAGGACATGGATTCTCATGGTTCCAAACTCACTAGGAGAGACCGTGGTCGTATGTGGACTAGCCAGTGGTTTTATAAAAAAACACGGATACGGTATTACATTAGTTATACCTGACTCACACACATTTATACCGCAGTGCTTCCCCGATACTTTCGATAGGATAGTTGGTCTCAATTTGGGAGTCATGAGGCAATTTAGCGAGAAAGGATTCATTCCTCAGAATTTTTTCAAAGTCGATTTCCCCATCAATACTTGGCCTGAGCAACATGGCGATGGACGAATACGTGCACTCCATGACCGTTGGCAGAGTTCTTTCGGTAACTCTGGACTTAGTTTGTTGGATATGTACAGGTATATATTGAGGCTGGACTGGGGGTCGGAGTTTATAGCGCCTATAGTACCTGGAAAATCATACAGCGATGCTAATGAGCTAATTGCTAAGTTGAATATTAAACATAAGAAAACGGTTGTTCTTTTTATTGGAAATAATACAGCGAAACCTTCGCCGGCATATCTTTGGGAACAGACGGCAAAACTTTATTCTGAGCAAGGCTATGATGTTCTGATAAATAAATATGGTGCAATGCTCCTTCCTGAAAACCTATCTATTCCCAATGCTACAGTTGTTGACATTCCATTAAATTTGGCAATACCCATTTGCGAATATGCTGGAAATGCAGTGATGGGTGCTAACGGTTTTGTACTTTTTGCCATAGCATCAAAAATGGATTGCAACATGAATGTATTGATGCCCAATGAAATTTGCTACGACTGGAGCCAGTTTCTGTATAAAGAAATAGACTTCATGACAGGATGTCATCAACTAGGGATGCCAGAACTCACATGCAACCTTAAGAATTTTAGAGAATGGATTGTTCCAAGGGAACCTGACAGCCAGGCTCTTGATGAAATAGCGCGTGGCATAGTGTTTGGCATTAATAACGAATATACCATACCCAATGGTTCCTCCTAATCAGCAGGGCGAATTAGAAATAGGATTTTCTCAATTAGAGAGTGAGAAAGTTTCATAGAAAATTACGCTTTATAGGTGTAATAGACCCGTCATCGCAATATTGAAACTGGCGGAAGCGGCTGCATAGCTCCTGAATCGTTCCGGGAACACGGGCATGAATGTGTAGCGTTTTATAAACGGCACACCAAGTATGGCGGAATGGATGTATCGATGATGCTGCATATAAAAAAGCTGGAAGATGAGAACTGGAGGCAGAGGAAGCTGCTCATGCATGCAGGTTTCAAGCTAATTGCACCTTTTAGTTATAAGGAATATTTTTGATATGACAAACAATAGCACCGTTCAACTGCTACCAAAGCATCAACTTGATGCAGTCAGCGATATTAAACATTTATTCGCCAATGTTAAAGTCGGCAAATTAAACTCGCTAATAATAATGCCAAGATTAGCTATGAATATTGGCGAGGGTTATCAGTTTCCTCTGGGTATTGCTTATATCTCTGCCTGTTTAAAAAAGGCTGGATATAAAGTATTTACAATAAACTTGAATCACGATGCAAGACCCATTGCAGACATTATCAAAGAAGCGATTTCTAAATATAATATTGATATCGTTGCAAGCGGCGGAATCTCTATTCAATATAACTCATTATTCGAGATATTCAGATGTGCAAAAGAAGCAAATCCTAGGATAACAACCATAGCGGGTGGCGGTATAATTACAGCAGACCCAGAGGCCGCAATGGAAGCTCTTGAATATGTCGATATTGGTGTTATTGGGGAGGGCGAAATTACTGTCTGTGAGCTTTTTGAAGCCATTGAAAATAACAAAAGCTTATCTGAAGTGAACGGGTTAATCTATCAATTCAATGAGAAATACTTAATCACTGCACCACGAGCAGAAATAAGGGATTTAGACTCGATTCCATTTCCCGATTACGAAGGGTTTGAGCTTGACAAGTTTTTAGAACTTCCACCCCCGGATGTAAACAATCTTGGAGAAAAAAGATTGGTTTTATTCTTGGCTAGTCGATCTTGTCCATTTAAATGTACATTCTGTTTTCATCCCGCCGGAACAAAATATCGGCAGCGCTCCATGGAATCCATTTCAGCTGAATTAGATTACTTAGTCGAAAAATACAATATCGGTTTTGTTTTTATGGCGGATGAATTATTTGGCAAACCAAAGCGCAGGTTAAAAGAATTTTGTACTTATATGAGCAAGAAAAATCTGCCATGGCGCGGTTCTTTCATGGTGACTGATATTGATGAGCCGACAGTCGCCATGCTAAAGGATGGAAATTGTGCAATCATCGGACTCGGTTTGGAAAGCGCCGACAACCGAATCCTAAAAAGCATGGAGAAGCATATTACAGTTGAGCAAATTGAAAATGCTTTGAAGTTAATATACGATGCCAAAATGCCGTTTTCGGGCAATTTCATTTTTGGTGATATAAACGAAACCGTTGAAACGGCGCAAGCCACTTTTGATTGGTGGGAGAAACATTTGCAATACAGCATAAATTTATGGCCTATTGTGCCATACCCAGGCTCATACCTGTATAAATATGCTTGTGAAAACAATATCATTAAAGACAAAGTTAAATTCTTGAAAGACGGTTGCCCTGTCGTTAATGTTTCAAAATTAAATGCAGAAGAGATGTCATGGATGGCAAAAAAGCTGCTGGAAAGTCCTTTTAAAAAAGCAAAAAATATAAACAATATCAATATTGAGAACATAGATCCTGTAAGCGGCAGAGTTAATATAAAAGGCGAATGTGGTCAGTGCGGACACATAAATGTATGGAAAAATATCAGGCTGTTTATTAGTGTAAGTTTAACTTGCAGTAAATGCTCACAAAAACACAATACTCCTTTCCCCTTTGAGCTGCAAAAAACATTGGCGGCCAATATTGAAGAGTTACTTAAAAAATACCAAAAAATTGGAATATGGGGGGTTACTTTCCAATCAATCGGTTTATATAATGATTTTGATGTATTTAAATCACCTGAAATTGTGGCAATAGACAATTCGTCGGCAAAGCAGCTTATTGATTTATACGGAAAGAAAGTATTTCATCCCGATATTCTTGCGGAAGAAATTATCCCTGTAGTCATATCTTTTTACCCTAACAGTACGCAACAACTTTTAGCGCAGATCAATGAAATGTATCCAAACGTAGAAAAAGTTATTGATGCTAGTGAGTTAATTTCCACTGTAAGGCTAAGTCCGCCAGAATTAGCCTGTTAGTTTTACTCAGCACTGTCTTTGGCGGATCTTGATCGGCTCGGACAACAGCGCTTCCAGTTAAGCCGGGACGGCTTGTGGAAGTGCGGCCTTAGGTAGTGTAGCGCCGGTCGCGATTTTTGGACGTAACCACCTTGGGCACGATACAAATCTTTTCAGTATGTAAGTTTGATGGTGTTGGAGGATATTCCGCTTCAGGAGCGGAACTTACTTCGATAATTACCAGAAGCTAATGCGGACAGGTTTGGTTTCATGACGCGGTTGCATGAGATAATTGAATAAACAAGGCTGTCCCCATTACAAATGCTGAGCTGATTTTGTCCCGGTTCTCTGCCAGGTATTCATCGCCCACTCTTTTGGGGCCGTTACCGTATGGCCACACGTAATCATCAATCACAATCCAGCCGCCAGCCAGCACATAATCCGTCCATGCCATGACATCGGCCTTGGCTGCCTCGTAGCTGTGATTGCCATCAATGTGCAGGATTGCAATTTGTCCGCAATAATCAGTCGTTCCAAAGGAATCCGTCGTCGCACTCTTATGCTTTACATAGTGTTTTGCACCTAATGTGGAAGGCATCCGCAAATAGTTGATATCATTTGCGCAGTATGGCAGCAGATTCATTTCAAATACGCGCAGGGCCTCATCGCAATCATATTGCTCGATGCCGCTATCTACCAGTCCCCCCTCATCATTTTGCACCACGTAGTCACGCGACCACGGATCGACGCACAAGGTTTTGCCGACACCGTAACATCGTGCCAGCCTAGCCAGGACAAAGGCCGACTTACCCCACCAACTGCCTATTTCAACGACATCTCCCAGCGTGCTGTAACGGGCGATTCCGCATAAGGCGCTGATTTTTTCGTCGTCACACATGCCTGGGATCGCATTAGCATGCTTAAACAGTGTGGCGAGCTCCAAGTGGGATAAGGATGTTTTGATTGGTAAGCTGGAGACTAAGGGTAATGGCTGCTCAAGCACTCGGTGTGCAAGGCTGGCAGCGACACGGTAGCCGCTCAATTCCTCGACCAGGGGTGAATCATTGATCAGCACAATATCTGGGTTGATCTCTTTCAGTGTGCGGTTGAGATAGCTCCAAGCTACAGGGTTGGGGGTATAAATACCACCTATATCGAACTCCAAAATAGCGGACCTAAGTGCATTGTTGAATTCCGGTTTGGTGATATAGGGCAGGTGGCACCATGCGGGGTATTTTTCTTTCGAGACATCGTAGGCCAGCGATGAAGATCCAATCACCGGCTGTCCTTCCCGCTTGCATTTTTCCAAGTACTCCAGCGAACGCGGCATACCAGCGGGAAAGATGAGAGTTGGTTTGGTTGCGTTGCCTTGCAGGAAGTTATTCACGGTTTTTCCTTGTCACTATTTCAAAGAGGGTTTGAGAAATCAAAATTCTTCTTGATTGCCGCACAATTCAATCCAAATATCGTGTCGCTTTGCTCCGGCTTATGCCGGCAATGAGACAGACACGCCACTGCTTCAGAGGTACGGTTTTATTCATCTAAAACTCATGCTATTCGGTTTTTTGCGGCACGAAGAACATTATAGTTTCTGACCACCCTTCAGTGTAGTGGCGGAGATAGATGTCATAGTCTTGACGAATGCCGGCGATGTATTCAGGGATGCGCCAAAAGTCTGATGCGTTGTGATATACAGAGATGGCAAGTTTTGGATGATCTTCAAGAATGTGTTGCTTTGAGCCTTCCAAGGCTTTTAGTTCCCAGCCCTCCAGGTCCATTTTTATAAAAGTGACCGTTTGTCCGACCGATGCATCCAATGTGGTGACATTTATGCTGCATGCCCCCTCAGCACTCACGGCACTGGCAGATCCTGCGTCCGGATTAAACCAGAGCCTCCCCGGCATATCGGATAAGCCCATATCCATGAATTCAATATCCCTGTGGTTTTTGAGCCTTTCTTTTGCTTCCAACATATTTTTAAGCGACGGTTCAAACAGGATGACCTTCTTGTAATCCGGATAGCGCTTACAGAACTCTTCCGTGGTGTCACCATTGAACCCGCCCGCATCAATAAAAACTTCGTTGTTAAGAGAAAGGAAGTCTTCAAAGTACTGATCGGAAAGCCGGGTTGAATAGTTGGACATATATACCGGATCAGCGCTTAGACGATAATGCACCAGATCATTAAACACGGTTTTCGATTGTTCATCGGCAAGTTTAGATAACAAAGAAATCCAATGCGCTTGATTTTCTGAAAAGTCTTTCCGCATTTCAGAAACGAATAGAGGGGCAGGTATCAAATCCGGCCTCGCTTTATGGAGGTCGGCGTAATTAATGCATTTCTTCAAACCGAGATTCTGCAGTTTGCGAAGAGCTGTTACCGGACTTATAGACATTGAACAATTGACGACAATTGCATTTTTTGGAATATCCACGCATTTGAGCACTGGTTTTGCATTCCACAAACCAGCCGGTGAAAAATCATCCACAATCCCATCGATTTCAATAGATTGGACCAATGCTGCAGAATGTTCATTACGCCCAAGCAAAAGTTTGAGTACTTCGCATTTTGGTGAAAGAAACTCTTTTGCCAGTTGTCTTGCATTGCCGGAGTCTTCGTTAGTGCCATCCAGACTGTTGGACCACAAGGCGGCATCCATGAAATGGTGATCTAAGGGTTGTGCCATGCGGTCGATTCCTTCGTTAGGGACAAAATGTCCCTGCTAATAATTTGCCTGAGAGTGTGCTTCGCATAGCTATTCTTTGCAAAACCCAGTGCTGGTTGAACTCATCCGGATTATCGGCTCGTTTATCTATATAAGCTTTTAGTTAACAGGACTCAATTGGTTATTAAGTTTGGATTGTAGGCTACCATCATCCGGCTGCCACTTTCCGGTGAATCATTGCAACCAGGCCCTGTATTGAACGAAACTCATCAGACTCAATATCGGCATCTGTTATTTCAATATCGAATCTGGATTCAAGTTCCAGTATAAACTTAATGATGCCTATCGAATCCATGATGCCGGTCTGAATAAAGTCGCTTGTGTCATCAAAGCCCTTAGGCAGCCTGGATTTTTTTTCTAGTAACTCCCGCACAAATGAGCGAATGCTGTCTGGCATATTGTTGTTCTCTAATGTTTTTTCTTCGTCAGGGTTTTTTGTGGATGACCGGCAAGGCTCGCTGAACACTTTGTTTTCAGTCTATTACACTCGCTTAGTTTATCCCATTTAATGACTCGTCAACAAATTGCCACGTCCTGCTTTTAGTTGACAAAACCATGGTTTCAAGAAAATGCATGCCTTCCAGTGCCAATTCAGCACTGAACACTTCGCATGACTGCCAGTCGCCGGTTTGCTTGTATTGGTGCAGGCCGTCAGCGATGTCGCTGTATAGATTGGCAAAGGCTTCGATAAAACCGGCGGGGTGTCCTGACTTAAAGCGATTATATCGAAGTTGATTGGCGACCTCTACGGCACCCGCCCGATCCAGAATTTCCCGGCGACCATCCACGTATGACAGTATCAACTCCTCCGGGTTAACCTGATACCACTCGGCTGATCCTTGGTCGCCATAGATACGGATTTTTAGGCCATTCCTATGTCCCAGCGCTGATTTACTGAACCATAGCTGGCCTTGAATGTCGCCAGTGTAGCGGCATAGGCAGCTAACATTATCGACCACGCCGGAAAACCAGCCATAGTGGTTCTGGTCTGAGACTAATTCGATAGGCTTTTGCCCTGTTAGGTAATAGATGATTTGATGCAGATGCACGGCGAGATCCAAGTACAGGGTTGGGATGTCGCCGTCTGAAAGACGCCATGCTTGCGGTACAGGTTTGTTGCCTTGGGCATCGACACGAACGAATCCCTCCTGCGGCATCTCCGCCTGGAAATGCAAGAGCTTGCCTAATTTGCCATCATTTATCCGTTTAGCCAGCTCGCGCAGCATTGGATAACCGGAATAATTGTATGTGACAGCTAAAAAAGCGTTCAACTCATTGCGCAGATCGAGAATGGTCTGAGCCTGGGCGCTGTTAATGGTTAGTGACTTTTCGCAGATAACAGCGATACCGGTACGCATGCACGCCATGACGATTTCAAAATGTGCAGGGGTAGGCGTCAGTATCACCACGGCGTCCAGATGCCCTATTTCCTTGGCAAGCAGGTCTTGCCAAGTATCATATACGCGTTCGGGGATGATCCCATACACCTCGGCGGTTTTATGGTTCATTTCCGTATTTTTGCTGAAACAGCCTGCTACCAGCTGCCATTTCTTATCTATGGCACAGGATACGAAGTGCGAGTAACCCACAGCAGAATTGATGGAACCGCCAATGAACCCCAATTGCAGCGGTTGTTCTTTCGGCGATGATGTGTTGTTTTGCATAGTTATTCCAGGCTTTCAGGACTTAATGTATGTCGGTCGCGTATGTTTTGACCAGTTGAAACTTCATCAGCTTGCCCATGCCGTTCCTGGGTAATTCATCGACTATAAAGAATTTTCTTGGTTGCTGAAAATCCGCCAAATGTCGGCAGCAGTGAAAACGAAGCAACCTCAAATCAAACTCCAGCTTATTAGTTGGCACCACGGCAATTGCAACCACTTCGCCCAATCGCTCATCAGGGAATGCGAAAGCCGCACTTTCGATCACCGAGGAATGCTCTGTGACGACCGCTTCAATATCCGCGGGGTAGATATTAATGCCACCGGAGATGATGATGTCCTTGCTGCGTCCGAGGAAATAAAGAAAACCGTCTTCATCCAGTTTGCCCATGTCTCCCGTCCTGAAATACGGCCCCCACATGGCGGCCTGCGTTAAGTCGGCGCGTTTAAAATAGCCGCCGAACAGCATGGGGGTTTTGCAGACAATCTCACCAGCTTCTCCGGTGCCGACAATCTCGTCATTTTTGTCGATAATCTTGATGTCAACGCCAGGGGCCGCAATGCCAACGGATTGGAGCTTGGCCTTTGCCGAAAGGCCGTCCAGATTGGATGCGATTGCAATTTCAGAAGCGCCGTAACATTCATGAAATTCGCAATCAAACCTTTCCAGCAATTCAGATTTAACTTGGTGGTCCAGCAATGCCGATGAAGATACGATGCAGCGTAAGCTGGTGATGTCATATGCATCAGTCCCGCTGCCAAGCTGTTCGGCGATCTGTTTGAGCTGAGAGGAAACAGCGATAGTAAAGGTAACGTCATGGTCTCTCACGCATTCCAGCCATGTTGTTGCAGAAAACTTGGACATCAACACCGACGTACCGCCAGTCAGCAGCGGAATCAGCACCAGTCTTTCAGCCAAGGAATGGTAGAGCGGCGTCGCTGCCAGTATCTTGTCCTGTTCTGTTATAGCATACAGCTCGATTGCTGCATCGGCGCGGTTATACTTGGTACGCTGCGTCAGGATAATAGGTTTTGGGTCTCCGGTAGAGCCTGATGTCATGGTTAGGATCAATGCATCGTCTTCCATGGCCGCATTGAGCGGTTGTGCATCCTGCGAAACATCCTGCAGCAGATCGGCTAACAGCGATGCACCTTCGGTTGCTTCGTCCACACTGAGCCACAGACCGTCTACCATTGAAAAATCCGGGTGCGAGGAAGAATTCTGCGTTCCAGAGGATGAGGCTGATTTTATCAGCAGATCCTTCAACAAAACGGCTGTTGAAACCACATGCTTCACTTCCGCTACCTCAAAAGCCCTGTGCACGGCTGATGGTGTCAGCGAGGTGTTTATTGGCACCATAACTGCGCCAAGGTCAGCCGCAACCAGCATCAATGCGACGAACTCGATGCTGTTGGGGAGTATCACCCCAATGTGCTCGCCACGCTTAACGCCGTATGCCGCCATCGCATTAGACCAGCGGCAGACCAGATGGGCCAGCTCCTGGTAGCTTACAGTATCGCCTTCGCACCAAACCGCCTGTTTGTCGGGTGTACGTTTGGCATGGGCAAAAAACGCCGGGGATATTTTTGCCGTGTCTGATATCGCGCTGGTTTTTTGCAAAACGGTTTCTATTAATAGCCCCATCGTTTTAATTCAGCATCCGGCTAAACCTGAGAAACGATTTACTCTTCAACTTGAAAAGCTGGCCTGGCTCTGATAAATAAACCTGGTCTTCTTCGGTATGCCTGTTGATGAGTGTATTCGCCGCAATAAAGTTGCGCGCGCCAATATGCAAGCCATGCCCTGCCGAAGAGTTGACGCCAAAAAAGCAGCCAGCGCCTATATTGCAACCACCCGCGATAGAGACTCCCGAGTTGATCCAGTTAGCTTCGCCAACAATGCAGTCATGGCCAATATTGACATTGCTCGATATAAAAGTCCCTCGGCCTATCCTGCAACCAGGATGAATGGAGACATGGTCCAGAATGATGCAGTTTTCTTCAATCACCACATCGGTGTGCATCAGGACCGAGTCATGGACTAAACTGGCGAAGCGATAGCCTTTTTGCTTAGCCTCGAGATACTTCCTTACTCGCAGATCGTTCATCTCAATAAAGCCTATAGCTATAATCATTTGGTGCGAAACTGGGTCGAACTGTTGTTCTACACGGCTAAACGGCACTAGCGGCAACCCCAGATAGCTGTCGGCGTTATCGTCGATGCATATGTCGTCGACAGTAAAGCCGACGATATTGATGCTGTGGCGCGCATATGAAAAAAGTAGTTTCGCTATCGCACCATTGCCGTAAATGACTGTTTTCAAGCTATCTCCTTCATATCTTGATCAAATTAACGAGGCGATCGATTTGGCTGAGTTGCAGATCAGGATAAATAGGTAAGCAAATCACTTCGTTCGCCGCCTTTCCCGCTATCGGCAAATTAGATCGCGCTGCAGAAGGCAGGCCCCGGTACATTGGAAAATCACTAATCAAAGGGTGGAAGTATCGGCGCACATTAAAGTTGTTATCTTGCAATTTTTGATACAGGTCATCACGGCTGAGTGGGTAATCCGGTTGCACAAAAATAGGAAAATAAGCGTGATTAGCCGTCCTTTCGTCCATACCTGACAAGCAATAGATGCCCTTGATTCCGGACAAAGCTTCCCGATAATATGCGTCAATGGTTTTGCGCTTTTGCAGGGCTTTATCGATACCCTTGAGTTGCAGTAAACCTAAAGCTGCATTGATTTCACTCATCTTGCCGTTAATTCCGGGGGCAACCACGGTTACCTCATCGACAAAGCCAAAGTTTTTCAGGTGATCGATATGCTGTTTGGTTTTTATGTCGTGGCAGACAATTGCACCGCCCTCAAAGGTATTGAAAACCTTGGTGGCGTGAAAGCTTAATATCGACAAATCACCGTGGTTTAGCACACTCCCGTCATCGCATTGCACACCAAAAGCATGGGCGGCATCGTAAATGACTTTTAATCCGTAATTGTCGGCAATTTTCTGAATACGGGCGACGTTGCAGGGATGTCCGTAACAGTGTACCGGCATGATGGCGGTGGTCTGCTGGGTGATAGCCGCCTCGATCTTGTCCGGATCAAGGTTAAGCGTGATTGGGTCAATGTCTACAAATATCGGTTTGATGCTATTCCACAGCAGCGAGTGGGCGGTCGCGACAAAGGAGTATGGTGTAGTGATGACCTCACCGGTAATGCGCAAAGCCTGTAGGGCGGTGACAAGTGCAATGGTGCCGTTGGTAAATAGTGCAATGTGTTTAACGCCCAAATAGTCGCAAAGCGCCTGTTCCAGTTGTTGGTGAAACGGTCCGCCATTGGTCAGGGTTTTGCTGTCCCAAATTTGCTCCAGATATGGGATAAATTCTTCCAGAGGAGGTAATAAAGGCTGGGTTACATAAACAGATGGATGTTTGGGGCGTGTCATGACTTAATCTTTTGCATCGGATAAAGTGGTGCGCCACTGATCTGACAGGGAATCAAAAAAATTAATTAATTCTTCGATAGGTTGCAGGTTTTCAAATAAGATAGAATTGTTTTGCAATATCTTCGTACTGATTTTTTTTCGTAAAACTTGATCGTTGGCGATTTCGACCGCTTTTTGAGCATAAGACTCGGTGTCTTCCGCAATGCATTCCGTTAGGTCTAACATTTTACAAAACCCCGCTCCAACCCGTCCGCGCAAAAACGCTCCCTGTTTTGTTACTAGCGGTGTGCCCGTCGCATAAATCATAATTGCCGTTGATCCAATACCAAAGTGGAATGGATCTAGAATAACATCTGCTGCTGCAATGGTATTTATAAAATCGGCTGAATCCTTTACCCAGGGCAAAAACACGATTCGTTCCTGAATTTCTGGGGGGATAGTTTGTTTGAAGCGTTTTATCAGGACTTCCTTCCCAAAGGGCAACACAATATCTTCAAACAAAACAACTATGCCGTTGGCATCTAGTTGCAATATGCGGCTTATCGCCTCATCGAAATCCGGGTGCAGTTTTTGCAGCCTCATGGGGCACATATAAATGTGCCGATCTTCAGGCAACCCTAGCTCTGTGTGCGTTTTAAGCGTGGCCGGCAGTACCGGGTGCGCAAAATAAAACAATGGACTTGGTAGTAAAGCCAGCTTTTCGCTGTAATGTTCAGTTGCATCAGGAGGTTCCATCAAGCTGGTTGACAGAAAATAATCCATATTTGCTATGCCTGTTGTCACCGGATGTCCAGCCAAAACACATTGCGTTCGCGCTAAACGGGAAAATGCCAAGAAATAACTCAAGGGTTCCATGCCGATGTCGAGATATACCAAAATATCCAGCTCCAACTCGGCAAGCTGTTGCCGAGCCAGTTTCAGTTCATTCGGCAGGCGCATTCGCGTACCGATAAACTCGGAATAGATATTTTCGTCGATTGGACTGCTGGAAATTAAGGTCACTTCATATTGCCCTTTTAATGACAATATTTCGATTATTTTGCTAAAACACAGTGACACGGAATGGTTATATAAAAACTTGGATAAAAATCCGATCCGAATCTTTTCCTGGGTAACTGGTTTTGGTTGGGTGCAGTGGGGCGCGGTATAAAGTAAGGATGGGCGGGCTTGCTCATAATATTTTGCCACCTTGATCTGTAAATCCCGATCATTTAAGCCATGGAATGCCAAATAAAAATTAGTTTCTTCGATGGTGCTTCTCAAGTCATCAAGAGTCACATTGTCAGCGATTAATTTGTCCAGGTTTTGCTCAAATTCCATGCGGCTTTCGAGCATTTCCTGTCTTGTGCCCATAATGGTCGGCAGCATTAAGGCTTCAAGTGTATATGCGCTTTTAAAGCCTAATTGGTGAGCCTTGCGAAAGCTGGCTTTGGCGTCGTCTAGGTGAGCCAGTTTCTTGGAGATGTTACCCAGATTGTAATGGGCTTCAGCAACATTCGGTTTGATCTCCAGCGCTCGTTGGTAGCAGGCTTTGGCCATGTCTAGCCGTTCCAACTCATGAAAGATGCTGCCTAGGTTGCCATGTGCCTCAGCGAAATTCGGATTAATCTCCAGCGCCTGTTGGTAACTTGTCTTTGCATCATCTAGGCGGCCCAAGACTCGAAGGATGTTGCCAAGATTATAATGCGTTGCACAGGAGTCTGGATTGATCTCCAGCGCCAGTCGGTAACTGGCCTCGGCATCGCCTGGTCGCCCCAGGCTCAGAAGGGTGTTGCCTAGATTGCTATACACTTCAGAGTCATCTGGCGATAGTTCCACCGCTTTTAGTATGGGAGCCAGTGCATCTGCACTCATCCCTTTTTCCGTGAGTGCCGCTCCCAATACCTTCCAGCCAAGCCCATGCAAAGGGAAGCGTACCGTCATTGATTGTGCGAGGGTTACAGTCTCAGTGTATTGCCCTTTGTTGAATAGCGTCACCAGTGCATTTATTTCTTGAGGACTGGGTTTGGCCGGCAATGTTTTCTTTGAAGTGTTTCCTGACTTGAAAGGTTTTCTAGTTTTGGATTTAGACATGAGTTTTCTTTTTATTATCCGCTGACATCGGTGGAGTTACTAAGAGGCTGTCTGATTTAGAAAACATGGCAATACAACATACTGATTTTAAATTATATTAATTTGTTTTTTAGGTATAAAGATAATATTCGTTTTTTCAGAGGCTTGTCATTTTCAGTTGAACATAGTCCGGCAAGCCTCTTGAAATTATAGTGTAGCATAAACACAAATAACCGCGAGAGCGTCGATTCCTTGAATCAGAGTATCAGCTTGCCCACAGTTATTGGTTGATCAATATGTGATTAAACCCAAAGCAGGAATTTGTATTGTCCTTAAATGGATGAAATCTATGCGCGATTGTCCTGCTCCTTGAATTACCTTGTCTGTGTCCTTAAGCGAGAGACGTTTTTCATTATATGAGAAGCGCTACAGTCAATAGACATTAAGTTGTAGCGCTTGATTGAATTAGCAGCGCTGTTTTGTCTAAAGCTGTAAACGCACCCTTAATTATTGCATTACCCTTATCGTCACAAGCTGTTGCTTCGGCAATCAATCGAGAGCTGATACATAAACGTAAGGCACTTACCGTTATGCCGTTACGGGTGCCGCAGGCAACGGGCTGTCCAAGTTGACAGTGTATTGTGGCAATGTCACTGTTGGAATGGTCTAGTCCATGTGTAGACGAGCAAAGCTCTCTTTGCAGTTGTTGATAGATATTTAGGGTTTGTTCTCGACTTAACGGTATCCGCCCGGCAGGCTGGGGAGCATAAAGCAAAAAAGGGAAGATGGTTTGGAGATGATCCCAGTTATTTGCCTCTATTAACGGACGACGGTCAAGTTGATGTACGGGTAATAGCTCGAAGTGAGGGTCGGAGGTCAGGCGTTGCCGGATTTTCTGTGCAAAGGTTTGCAGGAAGTCTATTGCGGCGGTTTGCGGCACCGCGCGAAAGCGGCGCAATTCTTCCAAGGCTACTTCATAGCGCAGCAGCAGCCCGAAATTGATAGCATGATCCAGTCGGTCTGCCTCAATCCAGCCGGTCGGCCAGTTGGCTCGGGATGAACAAGCCAACAAGCCGCGGGGAAATGCGCGTTTTTGTAAGCGTTCCGCTACGGTTGATGGAAGCAGTAATGCGGCGGAGAATGACGGGGCGGTAAGGAATTTCGATCCGGTCAGTGCGACCATAAAGCCCTGTTCCAGATAGGCGCGCAAAGTCGGCATCCCAATGCGGAACTGGCAGGCATCGACCAGCACCTCAACGTTATCGGGAAAACGGCGGTGCAGCGCGATGGCGCAAGCCGGACTCGGTGCGATTAGCCCGGTTTTGGACTGATCGACAAGAATCAATAGGACGCGTCGATCCGAGGCAACGGCGTTGCTTATCAGGTCTTCCACTTCGGCATCGACTGCGGCTAAAGGTCTGGGCGTGCCGTCGTCCAGGCGAATGGAAACCTGCGCAACTTCAACGGTATTATTGCCGTCGACGGAAGCTCCGCTTAAGGCAGAGGCTACTCCGCTTCCGGTTTCATTAGCCTCAACCATTATGATTAGCGCCGGCGCGGATGCGTCGCTAGCCGCATATTGAGCTGCAATGGCGTGGATGTCGGTACCCGAAGGGGCGAATATAAGCTCTAATCCGGTGTGGTCGGACAGCCCGCATAACTCCAGCCATTCGAGGCGAATCCGCTGCATTTCCAGGGCATATACTGTTGAAGGCGACTCGGCGCTGATGGCCGTCAGCAATTTTTGTCGCCACCGGTTGGCGGCGGCGAATCCTTCCGTGGAAATTGTGGATGCCGTAGAGGAGCCGAACGCCAGCAACTGAGGATCGGGAAACGGCTGGCATCCGTACTTGTTCAGTCCTCTGAGCGGATCGAGCGCGAGGCGAGCATCGCCGCCTGCAATCAGGAGCTGCTCGGCGGGTGGCAGGCAGTCGGGAGCTTGGGATTGGTTTTCCACAGTATTTAAAGAAGGCTGCGTTGCATTGCGTCCAGCAGCATCTGGCGAAAGGCGCTGAACACTTTGTTCATTTGCGGTTGTTTGTACGGAAAAATATCGACCGGATCGATGGCGTGGATAATCATGCAGCTGTCAATTTCGAAAATCAGCAGCTTGCCGTCACTAGTCTCGCCGCAATCAATGCCCAGGTAGTCCAGTCCGCCCCGTTCGTTGATGGCGCGAAAGGCTTCGGCGTGTTTACTGGCAAAATCGCTGTCGAAATCGAGCATAAAGCGCTCTTCTTCGGCGCGTTTTTCGGCGCTTTCGGTCATGCCTGCGTTTAAATAATGGATCATCCAGTGAGTGGATATGCCGACATGGCAAACAAAGGGTTTGCCATTAATTAGCACGATGCGATATTTTCGGAACAAGCCGTCCTGTCCGCGATAGTCGACAAAACGGGATATATAAAATTCGCTATTGGGCATGCTTTGCAGATAGTTAAGCAGCGCATCTATGTCCTCTAACTTGTCCAAGTCTTTCCCGGCGTGGGAATCGACGGGGCGGATAATGATCGGGAATGCTCCGTCTGCCAGAATATCGGTAAGCGGCAGCTGCCCATCAGCAACTTGTTCCAAGGGTTGCCGGGCGATGCGCACCGTGATCGGCATTTCCACTCCGGGAGCGGATTTTAATAATGCGCAAGCCTCGTTGCGCGACATCAAGGCAATACGATCCGGCCGGTTCAGAACCGGCCGCGGCCATGAGACTATCGCGGCATCGATCTGTTTTAATAGCGGCATACTCTGGTCGGATTGAGCAACGGCAACGAACAGCACGTCGTGATCCGGGAGCTTGGCCGGTAAAGGCAAGTCCTGGGTCACATAGACTATATCGAGGGCGACATCGGAGTCTTCCAGCAGGAATTCCACAGGCGTATTTGCCATCAAGTCACCCGCGCCCATGATCGCAAGCAGGCGGATATTAATTTGGCCGGCCGCTGTGGGCGGTGAATATATTTGTTGGATTTGGATGGCTTGGGCTTGCATGGTCAAGGCTAAGTCGCGATTACCCCGGAGCTGCAAAACCGTGGATAAATCCATCAGGGCACGGCCGCTGGTATCGGTCTCGGCGCGTTCGATTAATTGCGTGCCCAGAGGGGCAAGATCGCAGCCGGAGTAAGCCATCCGCATCAGCTTCGCCAGGCCGATCAACGGTTCGGTATGTTCATTGGTGTGCATTAGTTTTTCCTAAGGTTGGGCATTATTCCTGTCAGGAACAGGCGCGGCGAGCGGCAATCTCGCCCAATGCGAGCGTAGCATCGATTAAGGCGTCTATGTCGCTTACGGTGGTGCGATGATTGACGATGGCGGCTCGAATGGCTAACTGTCCGTTGAGGGTCGTCGTCGACGGCGCGGCAATGCCGGATTCTTGCAGAGCGACCACAATGTCGGCATTAATTCGGTTGGCATCGGCGCTGCGATAGCGGAAGCAGACTATATTTAATGCAACGGGTGCGAGCAGTTCCAATTGTGGTTCGGCTTCGATACGCTGCTTCATGTGCTGGGCCAGGGCACAGGTGTTTGAAATAACCCGGCCTAATTTTTCTGCGCCGTACACTTTTATAGTGAACCAGGTTTTGAGCGCCCTGAATCCGCGCGACAGATCCGGGCCGAAATCGCAAGGCCATGGCGAACCTGCCGCCATGCCGCGAGATTCCCGTTTCAGGTAAGCGGCCGGCGATGCGAATGTGTTTTGATGCAGCTCGCCGTCCCGCACTAAGATAAATCCTGCATCATAGGGGACTTGTCCCCATTTGTGGAAATCAAAGGCGATGGAGTCGGCGCGCTCGATGCCTTGCAGACGCGGTGCAATATCCGGCGCAAGCATAGCCAGTGCGCCGTATGCGCCGTCGACGTGGAACCAGATGTTTTCGCGCCGGCAAAGTCCGGCAATGGCCTGAAGATCGTCGATGGCGCCGACGCCGACTGTACCCACCGTTCCGGCAATGAAAAACGGCGTCATGCCCGCTTTCCTGTCCTCGGCAATGGCGAGTTCAAGCGCCGCAATATCCATTTGGTGCTGCTCATCGACAGGTACCATGCGTAGCGCATCACTACCGAAACCGGCAATATCCATGGCCTGGACAATGCTGATATGCGCGCCGGCTGAGGTATAGGCAACCAAACGTTGGTTGCCGGCAGTAAGGCCCTTATGGCGAACATCGGTGCCTAAGCGTGCGGTGCGGGCAATCAATACGCCAAGCAGGTTGGCCATTGAGGTGCCGGTCACAAACAGGCCGCTGGCGGTTTCCGGGAAATCAAACAATTCACGCGTCCATTGCACGACCTGCCGTTCGATTTCGATCGGTGCCTGATCGCGTCCGCCAAGATTGGCGTTAAGCCCGGCTGCCAGCATTTCCGCCAGCATGCCGACCGGGGTTCCGCCGCCATGAACCCAGCCCATAAAGCCGGGATGGACGTTGCCTAAGGCATAGGGGATCACATCTTTCATGAATAGCTCATGGGCTTGCGCCAGGTCATGTTGTCCGTCGTCCAATGCTTGGCGGAATGAATGCCGCACTTCCTCTGGCATCGGTTGCCAGACCGGCTGATCGCGCTGGTGTTCAAGATAGTCGATCATGTCGTCCAGCATGCGATGGCCTTGTAAGCGAAAGGCATTCCAATCGGACGGATCCAGTGTGTCTTCAGAGGTTTCCAGCATAGTTATTGGATTGGAACCGGCATGGGTTCGGTAATGGGCTGTGTTTAAGTAATCGGCCAATAGTCGTTTAACTGAAGATAACTATCGGTGTAAGATGATTTCCAGCACCAGCTTGCTGCCAAAATAAGCCAGCAACAGCAAAATAAAGCCAGTCAAAGTCCAGCGGACGGCGGTTCTGCCTCGCCATCCGTAACGTAATCTGCCTATCAGCAAGCTGGAAAAAATGATCCAGGCGATAATGGATAAGACGGTCTTGTGCGCTAAATGCTGGGCAAATAGATCTTCAATAAAAATAAAGCCGCTGACCAATGAGATGGTCAGGAAAAAAAGCCCGGTGCCGAGCATTTGAAACAACAGGGATTCCATGGCTTGCAATGACGGCAATGACTGAATGAAGCGTTTGGGCGGATGGCTTTTAAGCTGCTGGTCTTGAATGGCGAGCAAAACGGCTTGCAGGGCGGCGATGTTTAACAGGCTGAACGCGATAATCGAGGTTAAGATGTGGACGCTCATTTGCCAGTTGTGGGTGTGCAGCAGATGGGGTTTGTCGGGCAGGTTCAGTTCCAGCGCCAGCATGATCGCTGCAATCGGAAATATCACGATGCCCAGTTTTTCGACAGGTTTGGTCAGTGTCGCTATCAGAAGCAGCAGGGCGACAATCAGTGAAACCAAGGATGCGGTACTGATAAAGCTAAAGTTAAAGCTTTTCGCTTTGCCAAAAAGCGACAGCGGTGTATGCAATGTGTGCGCCTACTGCCGTCCATGCCAGATAAAGCGGGGTATGGTGTCTTTTGTTCTGGTGAGTATCTCGGGCAATAAGCAGGGTGCTTGCCAGATAAGTGCAAATTGAAAGAGTGGCGAGTGTGGCGTTCATTAGGGTCGTTTTATTGGGTTGTGATCAATAGGTAACACTACTGTCAGGTGCTGGCTTGTTGCTTGTCCGGATATTTTGTAGGGTGCGGTAAGTCGCTATTCTCTATGCGCCACAAATTCCCTTGAGTTTAATGCAAAGGCCTCGATGGCTATGTTAATATATCCCGCTAAATAGTCCTAGCGCATTTGTGTTAGTGAGTGGTTTCCTTAAAGATTTTAATAAAGACACTGATATGTTTGATAATTTAACCGATCGATTAGGTAGCACGCTTAAAAAAATTAAGGGTCAGGGGCGCTTGACTGAAAGCAACATCAAGGACACCCTGCGCGAAGTGCGCATGGCATTGCTTGAGGCTGATGTTGCTTTGCCGGTGGTTACGGACTTTATTGAACGTATCAAAACAGGCGCGTTAGGCCAGGAAGTTCAGTCCAGTCTTTCGCCCGGCCAGTCGTTGATCAAACTGGTTCAGGCCGAGCTGGTTGCGGTGATGGGCGAGGCAAACGAAAAGCTGAATCTTAATGCCGTTCCGCCCGCGATTATTTTAATGGCGGGCTTGCAGGGCGCGGGTAAAACCACGACGGTGGCGAAACTAGGCCGCTGGCTAAAAGAAAATCAAAAGAAAAAAGTCGGCGTAGTCAGTGCCGACGTTTATCGCCCTGCGGCTATCAAGCAGTTGCAGATGCTGGCAAATGAGCTTTCCTTGGAGTTTTTTGAAAGCGATGTATCGCAAAAGCCGGTCGATATTGCTAAAAATGCGATTGAAGCGGCCAAGAAAAAGTTTCTTGATGTCATTATTATCGATACCGCCGGTCGTCTGCATATTGATGATGAAATGATGGGTGAGATTAAGGAATTGCATGCGGCAATCAATCCTGTCGAAACCTTGTTTGTTGTTGACAGCATGACCGGGCAGGATGCCGCGATTACTGCAAAAGCCTTTAATGATGCGTTGCCGTTGACCGGGGTTATCCTGACCAAGGCGGATGGCGATGCGCGAGGCGGTGCGGCGTTGTCTATACGCCATATTACCGGCAAGCCGATCAAGTTTATCGGGATGGGCGAAAAAACCGATGCTTTGGAGCCTTTTTATCCTGATCGTATCGCATCCCGTATTTTGGGTATGGGCGATGTGCTGGGCTTGATTGAAGAGATCGAGCAGAAGGTTGATAAGGAAAAGGCCGAGAAGCTGGTCAAAAAGCTGCAAAAGGGCAAGTCATTCGATCTGGAAGATTTTCGTGAGCAATTGCAGCAAATGCAGAATATGGGCGGAGTCGGCTCGATGCTGGATAAATTGCCGGGCATGAGCAGCATCCCTCAGGAAATGAAAGATAAGGTTAATGACAAGGAATTATCGCGCCAGATTGCGGTGATTAATTCCATGACCATGAAGGAAAGGCGTTATCCCGATTTGATTAAAGGCAATCGGAAGAAGCGTATTGCTGACGGTTGCGGGCAGCAGTTATCGGATGTTAATCGCATCTTGAAGCAGTTTATGATGATGCAGAAAATGATGAAGCGCTTCAAAGCGGGCAATATGACGAATATGATGCGGGGCATAAAAAATAATGTGCGCGGCATGGGGATGAGATTGTTGCTAGTTAATGAGTGCTTAATCGATCGCTAAAGCTGAATGAATTCGATGGATTGTGTGTTGTTCTTTACTTATATGGAAAATCGCGTAAAATAAGTCGATTAAATTTTGACTAAATTTTTTTTGAGGAACTTAGATGGTAACCATTCGTCTTTCCAGAGGTGGCGCGAAAAATCGTCCTTTCTATCACGTTGTTGTAACCGATAGCAGAAGCGGTCGTGACGGTCGTTATATTGAACGTGTTGGTTTTTTTAATCCGTTGGCGCGTGGCAATGAAGAAAAATTGCGTTTAGACAGCGATCGCGTTGATTATTGGAAAGCCAATGGCGCACAGCCTTCTGATCGCGTTGCAAAATTGATTAAAGACGCACAAAAAGCGGCGGCATAAACTAAGTTGTCAGAACAACAGCATATAAGTGTCGGAAAGATTTCCGGCGTTTTTGGTGTAAAAGGATGGGTTAAGGTATTTTCCTTCACTGATCCGAGGGAAAATATTTTAACTTATTCTCCATGGTTGCTGACAAAAAGGCGACCAGACAAAAACCGTTAATGTTGTTGACGGACAGTTACAGGGCAAGACGATAGTCGCACAACTGGCCGGTATTGATGATAGGGATCAAGCAGCAGGTTTGATGGGCTGGGATATTTTTATAACCCAAGACCAGTTACCAAAAGCTGCTAAAGGTGAATATTACTGGTCCGAGTTGATTGGTTTGAATGTTGAAACCATTGATGGCGTTCAGTTAGGTGTGGTTGATAGTCTGCTGGAAACAGGCGCTAATGATGTGATCATCGTCCAGGGAGAGCGCGAACGGGTGCATTCCGTTTTTACAGGGACAAACGATAATTAAGGTTGATCTGGATGCAGGTAAAATTATTGTCGACTGGGATCCTGATTTTTAATTATCAGCATGCGTTTTGACGTTGTAACATTATTTCCGGACATGGTGACAGCGGCTGCAGGTTACGGTGTAACGGGCAGGGCAATCGAACGCAAGATCGTCAGTTTGTCGGTATGGAACCCTCGGGATTATACCCACGACAGACACAGAACTGTTGATGATCGTCCATACGGCGGCGGCCCAGGCATGGTTATGAAGTATCAGCCGTTGCACGATGCGGTTAATGATGCAAAACAGGCAGGCACTGAAACCGCCAAAGTGGTTTATTTGAGTCCGCAAGGCAAGCCGATTACGCAGGCTTTGTTAGCCGAAGCTAGTAAAGTCTCGCAATTAATTTTAGTTGCGGGGCGTTACGAAGGCATTGATGAGCGCTTTGTCGAGCTGGATTGCGATGAGGAATGGTCTATCGGCGACTATGTCATCAGCGGCGGTGAGCTTGCTGCATTGGTAGTTATTGATGCGGTGACGCGTTTATTGCCGGGCGTGCTCGGCGATGAGGATTCAGCCCAGCAGGACTCGCACAGCGATGGTTTGCTGGATTGTCCGCACTTTACCCGGCCTGAACAGATTGAAGGGCATTCGGTGCCGGAGGTTTTATTAGGCGGCAATCATGCGGATATAGACCGCTGGCGAATGAAGCAGGCTTTGGGGCGAACTTGGCAGAGACGGCCGGATTTGTTGAAAAAAAAGAATTTGAGCGCAGAGCAGGAAAATTTGCTTAAAGAATTTATTGTGGAGTTGGTTTAAATTAAGGTGTGGTATGAGCAATATTATTGATGAATTGGAAGCGGAACAACTGAAACAGATTCCTGACTTTGGTCCAGGTGACACAGTTGTTGTGCAAGTTAAGGTAAAAGAAGGCGAGCGTGAAAGAATTCAGGCTTTTGAAGGTATCGTAATTGCAAAACGTAATCGCGGATTAAACTCGGCTTTCACAGTAAGAAAAATTTCTCACGGTACCGGTGTTGAGCGTGTATTTCAAACGCACAGCCCTATCATTAGCGAGATCAACGTTAAGCGTCGCGGCGATGTCCGTCGTGCCAAGTTGTATTACTTGCGTGACCTGACCGGTAAAGCGGCTCGTATTAAAGAAAAACTTTAATCAAGTCGGTTTTCATGGAATAAAAAAGGCAGCTTTGAGCTGCCTTTTTTTATGGCTGATGAATTAGTTTAGTTGCATATTTAAACCTAAAATTGTAGATTTCTTCGTTAGTTGTCTTTTTGCCGAAAATAATTAACGTCAGTCAGGACTTGTTTAATGCCGTTTATAATTGAGTGGGTAGAAAGCTGCTCGGGAGCCGAGGATGTTGTAAGGCTTCAGACCCCGGCTGGACAGTTTGTTTTAACTAGCCAGCAGGGCGTGATCAGCAAAACAGACTGGGAACCGGGCGTTTGCCCAAATCCGCCTGTTGAACACGAATTAAACTCCGTATTGGCAGAATCCCGATAAAGCCCATTAACATCAAGCTGCTAAAACAAGGCAGTATTTACCGAAACCAAGTCTGGGCTGCGCTTTGCCAAATACCCTTTGGCGAAACCATGACTTATTCGGCATTGGCCAAAAAAATAGGCTCATCCGCGCGGGCAGTCGGCAACGCATGCAGGGACAATCCCTATGCTTTATTTATTCCCTGTCACCGGGTGGTTTCCGTTTCAGGCATGGGCGGCTATTGCGGGCAAACCGACGGCGATTTAATGGCAATAAAATACAAATTACTGGAATTTGAAGCCAGCCATAAAAAATGAATGCAACCGTTTTAATCGACCAATTTCTCGATGCCGTCTGGGTCGAGCAGGGCTTGAGCGAGAATACGCTTTCGGCCTACGGCAGTGATTTAAGGATTTTCGCCAAATGGCTGAAGGATAAGCCGATGCTCGAAGTGGACGGAGGGCAGCTAGCCGAATTTCTTGCCAGCCGCTATAAAGAAGGCATAGGCAACCGGTCTACTGCGCGTATCTTGTCCAGTTTGCGGCGTTTCTACGGTTATTACATCCGGGAAAACAGCATCAAAATCGACCCGACTGCGTTGATAGAATCGCCCCATATCGGCCAGCCGTTGCCCAAATCGTTATCTGAAACAGATGTCGAGTTGCTGCTGGATGCGCCTGAGGTCACCAACGCTCTGGGCTTCAGGGACCGGACTATGCTGGAAATGCTGTATGCCACCGGGCTTAGGGTATCGGAACTGGTTAATTTAAAGTTTGAGCAGATCAGCTTTCGGCAAGGCGTGGTCAGGATTATCGGCAAGGGTAACAAAGAGCGCTTGGTCCCGGTCGGCGAAGAAGCCATGGGCTGGTTGGAAAATTATATGACTCAAGCCAGAAAGACCATTCTCGGTGAGCGCCAATGCGACTACCTGTTTGTCACCAACCGGGCGGAGAATATGACACGACAGGCTTTTTGGCATATTATCAAGCGCCACGCGAAAAAAGCCGGCATCAACAAAGAGCTGTCGCCGCATACGTTAAGACACGCTTTCGCCACGCATTTGTTAAACCATGGCGCGGATTTACGGGTCGTGCAGTTATTGCTCGGGCATTCGGATTTGTCGACTACGCAAATCTATACCCATATTGCCCGGGAAAGACTCAAAGAATTACATTCAAAATATCATCCAAGAGGATAAAAGATGGCTCAAAATATTCACCCGACCGCCTACATAGCAGAGGATGTATTGCTGGGAGACAATATTACGGTAGGGCCTTTTGCCGTTATTGAAACAGGCGCGCAACTGGGTGCTAACTGCCAGGTAGGCGCCCATGCCGTGGTGCACGGCCATGTGAAAATGGGTGACGGCAATATTTTACATCCGCATGCGGTGTTAGGCGGTTTGCCGCAAGATACCGGCTTTAAAGCCGAAACGGTTTCCTGGTTGATTTGCGGTGACAACAATGTTTTTCGGGAAGGCTTTACCGCGCATCGGGCCTCTAAAGAAAACGCCGAAACGCGCATCGGCTCGGGTTGTTTCTTTATGAACAACAGCCATGTCGCGCATGATTGCACGATCGGCAATAACACGATATTTGCCAATAATGTCGCGATCGGCGGACATGTTGAAGTCGGCAATAATGTTTTTATCGGCGGGGCTGTGGTTGCGCACCAGTTTTGCCGGATCGGCTCGTATGCGATAGTGCAGGGCACAACCGGGCTTAATATGGACGTCATTCCCTTTATGCTGATAGGCGGACGCCCGGCCCGGCATTATAAGTTGAATACCGTAGGCTTAAGGCGCGCAGGCATTACCGGAGACCGCTATAAAGTGCTGTCTTCGGCATTCCGGCTGTTAAAAAACAAACAAAGCCTGGACGAGTTGGAAGAAACGGAAGAATTAAAGCACTTGAAAGACTGGCTGGCGGTTAAGTCCAAGCGCGGCTTGCATGGCTTTGTTGATGTGTCGGGCTAATACGTATAGATAATAGAACACGGATGACACAGATTAGACGGATTTACGCGGATTTATTTACACCCCAAGCGCATAAGAAACGTGGTCACAGTTTTAAAAATTCTCTTTAAAATCCGTTCAATCTGTGTGGGCTAGAGAGGCCTATTTTTGGGTATCTGTGTTTCATTTCTTTATGTGGTGAATAGATACAATAGTTTTATCAGCGATAATCCGTCTAATCTGTGTTATCCGTGTTCCATTTTGTACTGAAAAATCAACCTTGTCCGGCTTAAATCCGCCGTATCTGGTATCATAAGCGATTGAATGACGGCAGTTCCGCCGTCATTTGCGTCAACATAAAGAGTCCTCGTGAACACTGCCGAATTTTCCTCCCTAGCTTTAAAACCCGCCCTGCTTGAAAACATCGAATCCCTGGGATATACCCACCTAACGCCTATCCAGGCGGAAAGCCTGCCGCATATCCTTGAGGGCAGAGACGTGATTGCACAGGCCAAGACCGGCAGCGGTAAAACCGCCGCTTTCGGCATCGGCCTGTTGTCCAAGCTGGACTTGAACAGCTTCAGGGTTCAGGCGATGGTGGTTTGCCCGACCCGCGAACTTGCCGATCAGGTCTGCAAGGAGATTCGGCGATTAGCCCGATTTACGCAAAACATCAAAGTGCTGACCTTATGCGGCGGTGTACCTTTCGGGCCGCAGCTGGGTTCTTTGGAACACGGCGTTCATGTCGTGGTTGGTACACCGGGACGGTTGCAGGAGCATCTGCGCAAACGCAGCTTACGCTTGAGCAATTTAAAAGTGCTGGTGCTGGACGAGGCCGACCGGATGCTGGATATGGGCTTTGAAGAGGCCATTACCGATGTGATTTCATACGCACCGACGCACCGGCAAACCTTGCTGTTTTCAGCAACTTATACCGATCCTATTCGGGAAATGAGCCAGAAATTCCAGTTTAAGCCGGTTTCCGTCAGTATCGAAACCAGTCATCACGACAGCGATATTGAGCAGCGTGTTTTATCAGGTGGAAAAGTCGCAAAAAACTCAGTGCGCTGGGTTATCTTTTATCCTACTATCGGCCCGAATCGACCGTAGTATTTTGCAACACCAAACGGGATTGTCAGGATGTGGCAAGTGCGCTTGAAAACAGCGGCTTTTCGGTTCAGGCGTTGCATGGCGATTTGGAGCAAAAGCATCGTGATCAGGTGTTGGTGCGTTTTGCCAACAAGAGCTGTTCGGTACTGGTGGCGACCGATGTGGCGGCGCGGGGCCTGGATATTAAGGATATGCAGGCGGTGATTAATTACGAATTGCCCTGGGATCCTGAAATTTACGTACACCGGATCGGACGTACCGGTCGCGCCGGTAAAAAAGGGTTGGCGCTAAGTTTATGCACGGAAAAGGAATTGAACCGCGTTAAAGCCATTGAAGAATATCAGAATATTCCCGCCAAGTGGGACGAAGTGGCGCCCTTCCAGATGAGCCATGAGCCGCGCTTCGAACCGCCGATGGTGACCTTATGGATAGACGGCGGCCGCAAAAACAAAGTGCGTCCCGGCGATATTTTAGGTGCGTTAACCGGCGATGCCGGGATTGCGGGCAGCGAAGTGGGCAAAATCGATATTTTTGATGCCCATGCTTATGTGGCTATCAAGCAGGACAGTGTTGATAAGGCCTTGGCTTGTTTGAGAAACGGCAAAATCAAGGGGCGTAATTTTAACGTCCGTAAATCGCAATGGGGATGAGGTTGTCGGCTTGGCGTTGCATAATAGCCCCATAGCAACTTACATAAGGCATCTCACCACGAAGGCACGAAGTTCACGAAGCTTTATCTTGTTTTTCTTCGTGCCTTCGTGGTGAATTAATCAATCGGCTTACATGTTGTTGATTGATATATGGACTTTCTGCTTAAGTTGGAAGCTAAACGCTTCTGGCTCTAGGCTTATTTCTGGACTGATTAGTACCGCCGGGCTTGCGGGCTTGATTTGAGTTTCTGCTTGGGCGCGGGCCGCGTGGCGGTTCCGGCGGCATCGGCGGCGCCACTGCGGAGGCCTCAAAACCGGCAATTTGTTCGCGTTTAATCTCTTTCCCGATCAGCTTTTCAACTCAGACGCAAGACAGCTGTATTCATCATGCGATACCAACGATATGGCTTGGCCTTCCTCGCCTGCGCGTCCGGTGCGGCCGATTCTGTGCACGTAATCTTCCGCCGCACGGGGCAGCTCAAAATTGACCACATGCGGCAGCAGGTTGATGTCAATGCCGCGCGCCGCTACATCGGTCGCTACCAGCACTCTGATTTCACCGGCCTTTAAAACCGGCCAATGCACTGGTTCTGGCGCCCTGGCTTTTGTTGCCGTGTATCGCGGCGGCCTTAATATCAACCTTGTTGAGTTTTTCGGTGAGCCGGTTCGCGCCGTGTTTGGTGGTCGTGAACACCAACACCTGCTGCCAATTATTTTGTTTTATCAAGTGGCAAAGCAGTTCGGTTTTGTTGGCTTTATTGCACCAGATAAGCGATTTGCTCAACCAGTTCCGCGGCGGTGTTGCGCGGGGCGACTTCGATTTTTATCGGATTAACCAGAAGTCCTGTGGTGAGCTTGCGTATGTCTTCGGAAAAGGTTGCCGAAAACAGCAGGTTTTGGCGCTTTTTCGGCAGCAGGGCGATAATTTTGCGGATATCCCGGATAAAGCCCATGTCCAGCATGCGGTCGGCTTCGTCCAGTATCAGCGTTTCGACTTGATCGAGTTTTACCGCATTTTGATCGACCAGATCCAGCAAGCGTCCGGGCGTGGCGACCAGTATATCGACGCCGCCTCTTAAGCGCATCATTTGCGGGTTGATTTTTACCCCGCCAAACACGACTTCGGATTTTAAACGGGGATGCAAATGCGCGCCATACTTGCTGACCGATTCGCCGATTTGCGCGGCCAGCTCTCGGGTTGGTGTCAGTATCAATACCCTGACCGGTCGGTTGTTGCGTATAAGCTTTTTGCGATAAACGATGCAGGATGGGCAGGGTGAATCCTGCTGTTTTACCTGTTCCGGTCTGTGCCGCAGCCAGAACATCATGTCCGCCTAAAACGGCAGGAATGGCTTGCGATTGGATCGGGGATGGCGTGGTATAGCCGGCATCAGCAATGGCGCGTAGCAGTGGGTCGGATAAACCGAGGGTGGTAAATGGCATATTAATTAGTGTCTCAATAAAAGGTTGCTGTCGACTAAGGTCTTACAGCTTTGTGAAAAGGGTGTAGAGGGAGTTAAATAAAAAACGCGTCAAAGAACAGTGGCCAAGTTGATTGCAGTAATGTTGGCGTTTTGATGGGTATGGCGTTAGGTGAAGTCTATTGTCGCGGATAGTGTTTGTAAGAGTTAAGTGGTGCCCCGAGGCGGATTTGAACCACCGGCCTGTCCCTTAGGAGGGGACCGCTCTATCCTGCTGAGCTATCGGGGCAAAAACAGAACTAATTCTACCATAGATGGCTATTTAATTCATTTGTTCTATGGAGCGCACAGATAAGTCGACAGCAAGTTTGGATTGTCGGACCGCGCGTCAGCTAGGTAATGGGGAGGAATGGAATCAGGTCTTTTTTACCGAGCTTCAATAATGAAGGCCGCAGGCGGCGCGGCTGTTTTTTGGAAAGAACATGAAGAAGTGCGAATCAGTGACTATACCGAAATCAGGCTGTGGCTATAACGGTCACTTTGGGCTGAACCATCGGAGCCATAGGTATTTGCAGAGTCCGGCTTGCCTTTTAAAATATCCAGTGAGCGTTTGGTATGGCGAGACAAAAGATCGACGCCAGCGCCGTTTTGTTCGTTCAGGTCTCTGCATTCTGCGCAGATAAGCATAAGTTGCGCCCAGTTGCTGATTGACGCGGCAGGCGACAGGCCCGATGTTTCTGCTCGTTTAAAATATTCCTTGATGCTTTCCTGACCGTTAGACAGCTTTTCGGTTGCCAAAACTTGAGCGAGTTGTGCGTTGAACTGCTCCAGCTGCGCAACCAGCTGTTTTTTATTGGCGGCGATAGTAATAATCTGCTCAGCTTGCGGCGTTTTTTTTAAGGTGTCAGCCTCTTGAGTTAGTTCAAGATGAAGCTGCTGCGCCAATTGCAGTGCATTAAGAATTAGCTGTTCCGTAACAGGATATGTTTTTTCTATCATTGTTGCGCGTTATTTTCTTGGGACAGCAATTTTTCAAATTGAATTAATTTCTTTGCAACTTTTTCCGCATTGATTGCATAACTTCCATCAGCAAGCGCTTTTTTAATGGAATTAACCCGATCAATATCGACGGGTAACGCAGAAGATGGGCCAAAGGCCTTTTTTATTTCCTGCGTTGTGGCTGTCAGTGCCACGCTGTCGGTTTTTTCTGTGTTTGTTGTAACGGCAACTTTCTTCTCAGCCTCGACGCCCGCTTTTGGGGGCATTTTAATCGGTATCGGGCTATTTGCTTTGCCGGTTATTTCGATAGCCATGTCAAACTCCTTAATCTCTTTTTCATTTGAAATTTATATCGGCAGTACGGCAAAAAACTTTAATTGTTTATTTAACAAATTTGGGGATGTGAGTTTAATAATTGACAGCGACCAATCCTGGCTCGACGACTGTTGCGCTAATGATGCGTCCCGAGTTCTGGTTTTTAACCTGGATCAGTTGTCCTTTAGTGCCGTCCATCATCGCTACCCCGCTCATTCTGATAGAAAATTCCGATTTTGTAGTGCTGATAACAACTTTATCCCCTCTCTTGATGAGTTTAGGTTCGGCAAGATGGTTTAAGCTAAGAATGGTTCCGGTATTTAGTTGACGGGTGACCTGTTTATTTTCGGCTTGTTCTATCTGGGTGACAAAATCCTCCTTGAGGTTGGACACGTCTCTTTTTTCAATAGCAAGATGTTGCCGGGTAATGATTTCGCCGCGTTGTATCGGTTGAGACAAGACCGCGACCATTTGATAAGTTTTAATGATGGCCGAAGTAAAAATAGACCACTTTTTTTCCGCATTATTACAACGCACGCCTATCGTTGTTCTTCCCGCCTTGATTGATCGCATTGGTTGTGAACGCCTCCAGCGGTTCGGTGCATTGCGGCAGATTCAATCGGTTGTCTAATGGAACCAGGCTCACTTCATATTCTCCCGGCAGGTTTATATTTTGCGCAATATAAGCCTTAACGGCCTCGGCAATAGATTCGTGCGATTGCGAACCTTGTTCCGCTTGGGCCGTGGAGAAAAAAATAAAGGTCAATGCCAACATCAGCGAGGTATTTTTTATCATCATTAATATCTGTGTCATGTCTTAATGTAAGTTATCAGGCATGAATGATGCAAGGTTATTTTTGGAGGTCAGTCAATTTATTGACATATTGCATTATCCATCTGCCGATCTACTGGGTCGTTATTTATTGGCGGCTATTTTTTGCCGAACTATTCAGAATATTTTAATCATAAGCCAACTGTAGATGAGATGCAAAATAACTGTGAATATTCTTATCTTCATTGATTTTAAATTGATTTATATATTGATGGCATATGCCGTGCTTTTGTTTTTGTACAAGTAATCAGGAGGTAACTATCATGGCTATTAATTTTGACACAGCACTTGGTATTGAGCCTAAGGCACTGGCTTTCCGAGAAAAACGGAGCGAGATACTGGCTGCTAATTTAGCAAATGCAGATACGCCCAACTATAAAGCGCGAGATATGGATTTTAAGTCGGTTCTAAAACAAAGCATGGCTTCAGGCGTGAGCATGGAACGCACCCATGCGGGACATATTGCACCGCAACAACCAGTATTTGGCGCTAATGTCATGTACCGGAATCCCAGTCAGGTGTCATTCGATGGCAACACCGTCGAAGCTCATGTTGAACAAGCTAAATACGCTGAAAATGCGGTGCAGTACCAGGCCAGTTTGCAGTTTATCAGTGAACAAGTTTTCCGGTCTGATGACCGCCGTAAGAGGGCAATAGTCATGACTTTAAGTATATTTGATATTGCCGGCAGCGGCATGAATGCCCAGTCGTTAAGACTTAATCTGGTCGCAAGTAATATATCGAATGCGAACAGTGTCGGCAGTAGTGAAGCTGACGTTTACAAATCCAGGCAGCCGGTGTTTGCCGCTGAATTAAATAAGGCTGATGAATAAGCAGGATGCCACCAGCAAGGTGAATGTGCTGGGCGTGGTCGAGAGCCAGAGATGCTCCTGTTATGGAGTATGCCCCGAATCATCCTATGGCGAATAAAGACGGTTATATCTTTAAATCAAATGTTAATACGGTTGAAGAGATGGCCAATATGATGTCGGCATCACGCTCCTATCAAAATAATGTAGAAGTGTTGAATACGGCAAAGCAGATGATGCTTCAGACTTTAAAAATGGGACAGTAAGGGGATAAAAATGGCTATTCAAAGTGCAGCAAACTGATACAGTAACTTAACCGTCACCCCAAAAACAGCAGTCGGCGGCAGCAGCGCCTAAAAAAACTTCATTAGGGCAGGATGCAGTTTTTAAAGTTAATGACCACGCAGATGACCCATCAAGATCCCACGAAACCGATGGAAAATGGCCAGTTTTTAACGCAAATAGCGCAGTTCGGCACGGTGTCCGGCATCCAGGATTTGCAAAAGTCATTTGGTGATTTTGCCAATTCAATCAATTCCAGCCAAGCCTTGCAGGCAACCAGCCTGGTGGGACGATATGTATCCGCACCGGGAACGAAAGGGGTTGTTGGAAGTCGGGGGCGATATATCGGGTAATATTAATTTAACGGGCAGTGCAACCAATGTTAAGGTCACAGTAACCAATGCCGCTACCGGTGAAGTTGTACAAACGATGGATCTGGGCGCTCATAGCGCGGGAAAAGTACCTTTTACCTGGGACGGCACGAATTCAAATGGCGTCATGGCCAGTCCCGGCGTGTATAAAATTGAAGCAACGGCTTATATCGATGGAAAAAATACCGTATTGGAGACGGATATTAATTCGCAAGTTGACAGTGTCACCATGGGCAGTGGTACCAATGGAATAAAAGTTAACCTGACCGGATTGGACAGTGTTAATTTTAGTGATATTAAACAAATTCTTTTAGGATTGGGGGTGTAACATGGGTTTTGCAACAGCATTAAGCGGCTTAAAAGCCGCATCAACAAATTTACAGGTAACCGGCAATAATATTGCCAACTCGCAAACCACCGGTTTTAAAGAATCGCGGGCGGAATTTGCCGATGTGTATGCCAGCAGTATCGGCGGCGTCAGCAAGACTCAGCCGGGTGCGGGGGTGAGGGTTACCGAAGTGGCGCAGCAATTTAATCAGGGTAATATCGAATCTACCCAAAACAGTCTCGATCTTGCGGTCAGCGGCAATGGTTTTTTTGTGTTGGCGGATACGGTGAATCTTCCTGATCCTAATAGACCGAATGCAGCCGGTGGATCCTTCAGTACCCAGCGCATATACCCGTAACGGCGCTTTTAAGCTAAATAGTGCGGGTAATGTCGTTAACAGTGAGGGCAAGTTTTTATTGGCTTTTGCGGCTAACGGTACTACCGCAGCGGAGGGTTTTAGTGTCGGCGTTTTTAGACCGTTGACGATTGATACTGCCCAAGGTTTGCCCAACGCTACCGCAAATATCGATATGAAATTGAATATCAACGGGGCTGCCAGTGTGCCGTCAATTCAGTGTTTGATCCTACGGATCCTTTGTCCTATAACAATACGACGTCGATCACGACTTACGACACCCAGGGAAATGCGCATATTGCATCGACCTATTATGTGAAAACACCGGTGGCTAATGCATGGGATGCATATTTGTTTCTCGATGGTTACGGCATTACCACGATGGGGGCAGCAATACCGCCGTCACCAGCGCCTGCATCACAAGTGGCTGGAGCACTTAATGCGCCGGGACTGCCGGTACCGATGACTTTCAATGCATCAGGATTGCTTTCTGAAGTGGGTGTTCGTGCTGCCGCAGATTATTTCTACTACGGCCATGACGGCGGCGACTGCAACGGTTACGGATACTGCTGCGGCATCTGTTGCAGCAACAGCGGAGCCGGGGGGCGGTAACATGGCCGCCGGTGGTGGGGGCTACTGGTCCAGGCTTAGCCGCAACCACTCTTACCAAAGCCCAGGCGGCTTCAACATCCGCCGCTGCTTTGGCGGCTGCCGCCTCTGCAGTTAATAGTACTCCCGCAGCTGCAGATATTCCAGGTCCTCCAGTTGTCCCAGGACTTGCAAGCCTTGCTAAAACGGCTGCTACGAATGCGGCTACATCTGCAGCTGCATCTGCCGCAGCTGCTGCTGCTCTTGTTGCGACACCTACTGCTGCTAATGCGACTGCCGCCGCGGTCGCCGCCACTGCTGCTGCCGCTGATGCGGTTACTGCCCAGACTGCGGTTACTACTTATAATGCCGCTGTTGTTGCTGCCGCTGTCGGGGCTTCGACAACAACCAAGGTGGATTTTGGATCTATTAATTTGGCGCTGATTGATCCCAGCACCAGTGTTAGTCCAATGGCATTTGATGTGGATTTTTTTGGCAGCACTCAGTTCGCTACGCCTTTTAGCGTCAACGGCTTGAAGCAGGATGGTTTACCTGCGGGTAACTTGACCGGCATTGATGTTGACGGCACGGGCGTGGTGTTTGCAAGATACAGTAATGGCGGCTCCAAGGCTTTAGGGCAGGTGGCGCTGGCGCGGTTTCAAAGCAATCAGGCATTGGCCAAATTAGGCGATACGACGTGGGCCCAGACTTCAAATTCCGGGCAGCCTATTTACGGTGCGGCCGGCGATAATAATTTCGGGACTGTTCAATCGTCAGCGCTGGAAGGTTCCAATGTGGATTTATCCGCGCAGTTGGTAAAATTGATTGTGGCACAGCAGGCTTATCAGGCTAATTCACAAAGCATTACCACTGAAAAAACCTTGATAGAAACTATTTTGCGAGCATAGTTAGATATTGGAACGATGTTTGCTTGTATTATGTTTTAAGGTTTTGATTTTAAGGTAAAGGGGGCAGTTATGGATCGTAGTTTATATATTGCAATGAGCGGCGCCAAACAGTCGTTACTGGCGCAAAATTCAAACGCCAATAATTTGGCGAATATGCAGACGACCGGTTTCAAATCTGATTTGGAATGGTTCCGCAGTAGACCCGTGTACTGGCGCAGGCTACCCTACCCGGGTTTACGCCATGATAGAAAAACCGGGAACCGATTTTTCCCCTGGCGCCATGCAGACGACAGGGCGTGATCTGGATGTGGCGATCAATGGTGAAGGCTTGATTGCCGTTCAGGGGGAGAGATGGCAAAGAAGCTTATACCCGTGCCGGCGATCTGCGTATTACGCCGGAAGGTTTGTTGCAAACCGGGAGCGGGTTTGCAGGTGTCTGGGACAGAATGGACCTATTACCATTCCGCCTTCAGAAAAAGCTGACGATAGGCAGTGACGGCACTATCAGTATTATTCCAATGGGTTCCGGTAATGCGACAACTACGGTGCAGAGTGCTGGACAGGATCAAACTGGTTAAGCCTGACATGAAAGATATGGAAAAACAGGGTGACGGTTTGCTGCATACTAAAGATGGACAGCCGTTGGCAGCCAGTGCTGATGTCAGTTTGACTACGGGCGTTTTGGAAGGCAGTAATGTTAATGCATTTGTAGCAATGACAGAAATGATTGAGCTGGCAAGAAATTTCGAGCTGCAAACCAAGGTGATGAAAAATGTAGATGAAAACTCTGCAGTAAGCGCCAAGTTGATGCAAATGGGATAGCAAACGCAAATCAGGATTTATTCCCAGAAAAACCGAGCTTCAGCTCGGTTTTTTTTTAAGCTGAGCTGGGCTTGGTGCTCACAAGTAAAGGTGGCACGAACCATGCTATGACTTTAAGTAAGACAAAAAATTGACACTGAGGAGATTATCATGACAGAACGCGCATTATGGGTAGCTAAAACCGGTCTGGATGCCCAGCAAACACGTATGGCGGTTATTTCCAATAACCTGGCGAACGTAAATACGACCGGTTTCAAAAAAGACCGGGCCATGTTTGACGATCTTATGTATCAGAATATTCGCCAGGTTGGCGGACAAACCACGCAAAATACTCAATCTCCAACGGGGACATCGCTGGGAACCGGTGTCAAAACGGTTTCAACCGAAAAAGTTCATACCCAGGGCAATGTTCAACAAACAGATAATGCGCTGGATGTGGCAATTAATGGCCGTGGCTTCCTGCAAATTCTAATGCCGAATGGCGATACCAATTATACCCGTGACGGTTCATTAAAATTGGACTCAACGGGGCAATTGGTTACTTCAGGCGGCTTGACGTTGAATCCAGCGATTACGGTGCCGCACGATGCGCTTAGTGTCACTATTGGCACTGACGGTACGGTATCCGCTTTACTACCCGGTAGTGCTACGCCGCAACGGTGTGGGGCAAATCCAGACCGCTAATTTTATCAATCCTACGGGATTGGAGGCCAGTAGGCGACAACCTTTATCGGGAATCTGCCTCCAGTGGCGCGCCGATAGTGGGAACACCGGGACAAGGAGAATATGGGACTTTGAATCAAGGCTCATTGGAAACGTCCAATGTCAATGTGGTTGAAGAGTTGGTTAATATGATTGAAGCGCAACGGGCTTATGAGATGAATTCCAAAGCGATTTCAACAGCCGATCAGATGCTGTCCTTTGTGACGCAACAATTATAAGTTAGGAGTGATGGCATGATAACTCAAAGACTTGGTTTTACGGTGAAGCGCCGGTCTTGTGCGTCATTGCAGTCGCATTGTCGCTGTTGCAGGCTTGTACACCGATACCGCCAAGGGATCCTGCATTTGCTCCGGTTGCACCGGCAGACTTAAGGCCGCCGATCCAAAACAGCGGATCAATCTATCAGTCCGGTTACGATATGCGCCTGTTTGAAGACCAAACGGCAAAAAGGGTCGGCGATGTTTTGACCATTACACTGCTAGGAGAGAACCCAGGCGAAAAAGGCTGACGATCTTAATACCAAAAAAGAATACGCGATGTACGGCTGAGGCGCCTTCGATATTCGGCTTTGCCGCATCCGCCTTGACGGGACAGAGTACTCAAACCTCACTGCAGTCAACAAAAGAATTTAAAGGGACAGGGCGCTGCCGATCAAAGCAACAGTTTAAGCGGCAATATTTCTGTTACGGTCGTCGAAGTGTTGCCGAACGGCAATTTAAAGTGTGCGCGGCGAAAAAAGAGTGACCTTAAATCAGGGGGATGAATTCATCCGGTTATCCGGCATCGTCAGGCCGGTGGATATAAACTCATCCAATATCATCACCTCAGACAAAGTGGCTGATGTCGACCATTATGTACATAGGCGAGGGCGCGATGGCCGATGCCAGCAAAATGGGCTGGTTGGCAAGGATTATTAATAGTCCCTGGTTTCCCTTCTGAGATAAGGATACGGATATGAACACAACTATACAAACGCTTTATTTTTTTGACTCCTGCTGGGTATTGCTTTGCAGCGGGTCCGGTTTATGCCGAACGTATCAAGGATATTGCCTCCATCCAGGGCGTGCGCAGCAATCAGCTGGTAGGCTACGGTTTGGTGGTCGGACTTGAATAAATCCGGCGATAAAACCAGGTTTACCGGGCAAAGCTTACGCAGTATGTTGGCGCGTCTTCGGGCTGACCTTGCCGCCTGGCATTGATCCTAAATCAAAAAATATTGCGGCGGTTTCTGTTCAGGCGGAACTGCCGGCATTTGCCAAGCCGGGTCAGACGATTGATGTCACCGTTTCTTCTCTTGGCGATGCAAAAAGTTTACGAGGCGGGACGCTTGTTAATGAGTCCGCTGAAAGGGGCCGATGGACAGGTTTATGCCGATCGCTCAGGGCAGTCTGGTGGTGAGCGGCTTGAGCGCTTCAGGCCAGGATGGTTCAAGCGTTACCGTCAATAATCCCAGTGTGGGCCGTATTCCCAACGGGGCAACTGTTGAGCGCACTGTCAGCACGTCTTTTGCTGAAGGCAATGCGTTGATTTTTAATCTGCACACTTCGGATTTTACGACGGCCAATCGCATGGCGGAATCTATTAACAAGGTATTGGGCGCTAATACGGCAAAGGCGATCGATGCGACTTCGGTTAGGGTTAGTGCGCCTCGGTTGATCCCAGATCAAAAAGTGACGTTTGCTTCGGTGGTCGAAAATATGATGGTCATTCCAGATGATGCACCGGCGCGTGTTATTGTCAACTCTCGCACCGGCACTGTCGTTATCAACGGTAAGGTCAGGGTACAGCCTGCGGCGGTGTCTCATGGCAGTTTGACAGTCACTATTACCGAAGATCCTCAGGTTAGCCAGCCCGGCGCATTTTCCAACGGACAAACGGTGGTTACACCGAAATCTGACATAAAGGTTGAAGAAGAAAAAAACCATATGTTTGTGTTTAATCCCGGCGTCTCCCTGGATGAAATTGTTCAGGCCGTCAACAATGTAGGCGCTGCGCCCAGTGATTTGGTGGCTATTCTTGAAGCGCTAAAATCAGCCGGCTCCTTGCATGCCGAGTTAATTGTTATTTAAAGTTGTTAGTTTTGAAGCGCATTGTTATTTAGGCGGAGGTTGTTATGTTAATGGTGCACAAAATGCCGATGTTTATACCGACTTTAACGGCTTGGCTAAATTAAAAAACCAGGCCAGACAAGATTCGCCGGAAGCATTGAAAGAAGTTGCCAAGCAATTTGAATCAATTTTTCTGAATAACGTGCTTAAAAGTATGCGTGAAGCAAAGCTGGCGGATGGCGTTATGGATAACGACCAAAGCAAATTTTATAACGATATGTATGATCACGCAGTTGGCCGTGCATTTGTCGGGTTCTCCCGGCGTCGGTCTGGCTGACTTGATCGTCAAGCAATTGGGTCACGATAAACCTAAAAATGAGAAGCAGGACACTTGAAGATTATCTGAATAGATCGCGCGCGGAATATCTCGTAGCGGAACTGAGCAGGTTCATGCCGCTAACCGGCAGAGCAGCGGCAAAATCAATCCTGCTGCCGGTTTTGTCGACGGGCAAGCGCAGGTCACCCCTTATATTCAGGGTAGCGGTCCGCTTGATCAGATGACTGAGTTTCCGTTCGATAATGAATGACCCTATAATCGGCCGTTAAAGGATGATCAATCGCTGCCGATACAGTCGGCAGAAGAGTTTGTCAGGCGTTGCACCCTCTAGCTGTTCAGGCCGCCAAGGAGTTGGGCGTGGAGCCCAAGGTTATTTTGGCGCAGGCGGCGCTGGAAACCGGCTGGGGACGTTCGTTAATAAAAAACAGCAATGGCAGCAACAGTTTCAATTTGTTTAACATCAAAGCCGATAAATCCTGGCAGGGCAAACAGGCGCAAGTGGCTACGCTGGAATTTGACCAGGGCATCGCTAAAAAAGTAAATGCAGGATTTAGATCCTACGATTCATTCGAGGAAAGTTTTAAGGATTATGTAGACTTTATAAAAAGTAATCCACGTTATGGCGATGCCTTAAAGAAAGCGGGCAATGCGGAACAATATATGCATGAATTACAACGGGCCGGTTATGCAACCGATCCGAAATATGCCAACAAGGTCATGAGCATTTATCAGGGCAATACGATGGCCGAATTTGAGCCTGATATCATTATGGCGATGAATCAATGATCAAAGTCAAATCTCGCCATCTAACTCTCAGAACAGGACGCCATCATGAGAGGATTATTAGCAACATCATTGTCAGGTCTTATGGCCTGCTCAGCGTTCATTGGAAACTACCAGTCATAATATTGCCAATGTAAATACCGAGGGTTATAGCCGTCAGCGCGTGGAGCAGGGCACGAATGCTGCAGAATTTACCGGCGACGGATATATCGGACAGGGCGTAAACGTTACCAATATTACGCGCAGTTATGACCAGTTTATTAATAATCAATTGAGCTCCAGTATCTCAGCATTCGGCGCAGTGGACCATTATCATCAGCTTGCCAGTCGTATTGATAATATAACGGCCGATCCCACTACGGGTATATCTCCTTCCATGGACCGTTTTTTTAATGCTTTGAATGAAGTGGCGAATGATCCTACATCCATTCCTTCCAGGCAGGCATTATTGTCTGAAGCGGGTGTTTTGACACAAAACTTCAATACGATGGCCGGCCGATTTGAAGAGATACGCACGCAGAATAATAACGATATGGAAGGCATGGTTAACGATATTAATTCCTTAGCCAAGTCGATCGCTGACCTTAATGTACAAATCGCATCAAATCTAGGTAAAGGACAAGGCATAAAACAGCCCAATGACTTGCAGGATCAGCAGGACCTCTTGATTACAAAGTTAGCCGCAATAGTTAACGTTTCAGTAGTTCCTCAGGCAGACGGCTCGTCCAGCGTCTTTATCGGCAATGGACAAGCGCTGGTTCTTAGTAGCGGTGCCACAACATTTACCACGATTCCTGCTCAATCTGCTCCCGGGATAATTGATGCCAACAAACTGGACATTGGGATAAAGACAGTTAGCGGCATTCAGGATATAACCAGCCAGATTACGGGAGGTTCGCTGGGTGGAGCATTAAAATTCCGGGATGAAGTGCTGGATCCGGCGCAGCAACAACTGGGTCGGGTTGCCGCCGGTCTGGCAATGGAAGTTAATGCAATTCATAAAAGCGGTTTTGATCTAAGCGGCGTAGCGGGATTGGATTTATTTAAATTTTCCGGTACTGGAATCCCCGTTATCCCAAGCTCGCTTAATACCGGTAATGCAGTCGTTACGGCTAATTTCCAGAATGGCAATCCATTGGCAGCCGGAAGCCTTGATTTTAGCGATTATACCTTGAAGTATGTGAATGCCGGCGGCGGGGTTGATTACACCCTGACTCGGATTCGGGACAATCAGGTGATTAATCTTACGGCCACCACTGTGGCGGGGGTTTCTACTTTATCGTTTGCAGCGACCCAGCCGGCAAATTTTAATCCAAGCGCTTTTGCGATGACCACCACCATATCTCCCGGAACCTTTACGCCGGCGGTCTCAAGCGGCACGGCGGCGGTGCCTCAGGATGAAAAGATAGGCACATTTACGCCAGCTGTTTCCGCTGCTGCCGGGGAGGTATTCACCATGAATATCGACGGTATTCCCTTTACCTCCCAGACCAGTACGGCTGCCGGCAACACCGTGAGCAAAGCCAGTCTGGATACCGCACTGACGGCCTTTTTTGCGGCCAATCCCGGATATCAGTTAGTTTCAGGTTCCTTTGCCACTGACAACCTGGTCCTGAGAAAACTCGACGGCACGGCCATCGCCGTCAACATTACCAGTAACTATACCGCTCCTTCTGGCGCTTTCGCCGCCAATACCGTAATGAGTGCAGGTACGGCCGCAGTTCCTCCGACCGGCGGCCCCTTTACTCTTCAAGTCGACGGCCTGCAGATCTATAGCGAGGCGCCGTCGATTGGCGGTACGGTCACGAAGAGCGAGCTTGATGCCGCGTTGAATACATTCCTGACTACCGGGGCTGGAGCAGGCCTGTACTCCAAGACCGGGTCGTTTGCGACTAACGACTTGGTGCTCAGCAAGCACGGAACGGCTTCCACGCTTACTATTAGCAGTAACTTTAGCGGAGTCGGCAGCACTCCCGGAGCATTCTCCGGATCGCTCGTCGGCGTGACGGCTATCCCGGCGGGCATTGATATAACAGTCGATGCGAGCGGGGGTAAAACGATGTCAGTCGGGGATACATCCGCAATTAAACCGACTTACGGTGCGGGGCAGGCAATTGGGGTCAATATTGACGACCCGAGAAAAATAGCGGCAGCCACCAATATAGTCGTTGACCCGACAACCAATTTGGCATCCGTTATCAAAGGGGCGATGCCCAGCGACAACAGAAATGCATTGTTACTGGCAGATCTAGGCAATCAATTGACTATGCTGGGGGGGAAAGGCACCTTTAAGGACACTTATGGGCAAATTGTTTCCGGTGTCGGAACTTTGACGCGGGCAGCCGAGCTTGGTTCTTCGGCGCAGCAAACGTTATTAAATCAGGCAAAGGGAGATAGGGAAACTCTGGCGGGGGTGAATTTAGATGAGGAGGCCGGAAACTTGATAAAGTTTCAACAGGCGTATCAGGCATCAGCACAATCGATTTCAGTCGCCAAAACCTTATTTGATTCTTTGTTAGGCGCAGTTAGATAGGAGCAATAGCTATGAGAATTTCAACAGCTTGGGCGCAACAGCTTAGTGTTGACGCAATGGCCGGTCAACAAGCCAAATTGGCTAAGACGCAGCAGCAATTAAGCTCCGGACTTAAAGTGTCGGTACCTGCAGAAGATCCGGCTGCTGCGGTAAGAATATTGGATTTGCAAGGGACGATTGCAAAAACAAATCAGTATCAGAGTAATATTGCTACGGCTCGCGGGCGCTTGAATATTGAGGATTCCGCCCTGACAACTTCAAATAACATACTCGATCGCGCAAAAGAACTGACTCTGCAAGCTCAAAACGGTGCTCTAAACAGCAGTGACAAACTGACGATCAAGACGGAAGTCGATCAGCTGATCCAACAATTGGCCGGGGTAGCAAATACCAAAAATGCCAATGGTGAATATATTTTTGCCGGCAGTCTTTCGACAGCTCCTCCTTTTGTACAAAACTCGACAACCGGTCGATATGTTTATCAAGGCGGCCCGGATCAGCGGGTTTTGCAAATTGGGCCCGCCAGACAGGTTGCTGATGGCGATGTGGGTTTCAATGTATTTCAAAATGTAAATTCGACCAGTCCGGCAGCTGATGAGAATGGCAAGCGCAGTGTTTTTGATACATTAAAAGCGCTGTCTGATACGTTGGCTGCTCCCAACCCGCCCCTTAATGCCACTCCCGGCGTAATCACCGGCAACAGTCTTTTGCGATATGGCTTAGATTATACTAATCCTTTGCCTGCAACTAAATTTGACTTGTCTGCCACTTTGCCGCCGTCAGTCCCGGTTAAGGTGACAATAGATCTGACCGGTAAAAAGTTTACCGGTGTGGAGGATCTTGCCGCCGAGGTTAACAAGCAACTTACAGCCGCCGCTGCGCCATCTCCTGTTGCTATGCAAGCGCGAAGCAACGGCAATAATATTGAGTTTGTCTCAGTAGCCACAGGCGCTAAATCCAGCATAACAATCAGCGATAGCACTCCTGCTTCAGGTACATTTTTAGCGGATGCCGGTTTTAGTAATGGACAACACAAGATAGGGGCTGACCTGCCTGCGGCACCTGTTCAAAGTCAGCTTAACGACGTTTTAAGCGATCTTGGTTCGGCACAGGATAGTCTTTTGCAGGCACAAACCAGTGTCGGAACGAGGCTGAATGCGCTGGATGCTCAAGAATCCCAAAATGGGAAATTTGTGTTAGATACTCAGACAACGCTTTCAGGGACTCAGGATCTTGATTATGCTACTGCAATTAGCCAATTTCAGCTGCAATCTACTGCCTTACAGGCTGCTCAACAGGCTTTTGGAAAGGTAAAAACATTATCGTTGTTTAATTATCTCTAGGCAGGGTTCGTTCTAGTGTTGATGCTTCATGGCGGGGATTGATGCGTATCAATCCCCTTTTTTTGCCTGGAATCGGGTGCAGGCTAGTAAAAGGTGAATCCGGCTTAAAAATCCACCTTTTGAAATGCTGGATTATGGGTAAATGACTTTGGGTGAGAAGTGGGCGGCAGGGTACTTAGGGTCGAACTCGGTTGCCTTTTCTGCGGTTTTTTGGTCTGGGCATGTGCATTTGGCTGAAGATTTGGCCGAAACGGCGACTGAATCTTTGTCGATATAGACGACTTTAGGTTGGAAGTTTGCTGCAGGATATTTGTCATCGCTCTCAGCCGATGCGGTAAATGTAGCCAACGCAATCACAGCGGTTGCCAATCCTAAGATAATTGTTTTTTTCATATGCTGTTAACCTTGGGTAGTTTGTACGGTAGGGGCATCCCTTGTGGATACCCATGAAGGGCAGCCGCCCCCACACGGTTCAAGAGTATCGGGTATTTTTGGCGAATCTGCAACTGTTTTTAAAGCCGTAAAATGGTCATAAAAGTTGCTTTATTTCGGGATGGTTGGCAAGCAACTGCTGCCTGAATGATTCGACAGCAAGCTCATTGCCGCGTTCGCTTCGGGCGATCGGCACGACGATTTCGCTAACGACCCGCATCGGCGCTGCCGACAAAAAGATCAGCCGGTCGGCCAGGGCAATGGCTTCGCGCAGATCATGGGTGACAAATAAAACCGTGTGCGGACGCTGTTGCCATAGTTTCAGCAACAGCCCCCTGACTTGCCTTGCAGTCGGCGGATCCAGCGACACAAACGGCTCATCCATCAGCAATACCTCAGGATCGATCGCAAACGCCCGGATGATGGAGACCCGCCGGCTCATACCTAGTGACAGCCGTTCAGGATAACTGTGTTGCGAAGCCGTTAACTGCATCACTTCGAGCAGTTCGTCAATGACCGCGGAAGACTGATTGCCGTCCAATGCCAGCTCAATATTTTCCCTGACCGTCCGCCAGGGCAGCAGGCGCGGATTCTGGAAAACGTAGCCGATCTTCGGATGCGTGTGCTGTTGTCCCACCAGGATGTCGCCATCGTAGTCATTATCCAGACCGGCAAGGATATTTAACAACGTGGTTTTGCCGCAGCCGGACGGGCCGACCAGGCAAACGAATTCATTGGAATTTAGCGACAGCTTAAGATCGGCGATAGTCGGGCTTGCCGCGGACGGATAGGTTTTGCTGTCGATACGGATTTGGATGTCGGTCATCTGCGCCACCGTAACGCTTTTTTATCCAGCGGTTTTAAAATCATGAGCTCAATCAGCTGAATGACTGCAACAAAAGCGATGGTATAAGCCAGGATGCCGGCGACATCGAACAGCTGGAAGAACAGATGCAGTTGATAGCCCATGCCGTTGCTGCGGCCTAGTAACTCGACCACCAGGATGATTTTCCAGATCAGGGCCAGGCCCGAACGGGTCGCCCCCATCACAAACGGATGCAGCTGCGGCCAGATCACGTGAACCAGGGTCTTGCGCTTTCCGAAACGGTAACAGCGCGCCATGTCCAGCAAATCCTGATCCAGCGCACGCGTGCCTTCCCGGATCGTGACAATGACATTGGGCAGCTTGTTGATGACCACGGCGAGTATCGCCGCCGATTCGATCAACCCAAACCAGACATAGCACAGGATAATGGTGACCAGCGCCGGGACATTCAGGAAAATCACCAGCCAGTTGTCGAAGAACGCATCGAGTTTTTTGCTGCGCCCCAGCACGATGCCGATGCCGCAGCCCAGCAGCATCGCAATAGTAAAACTGACCACCAGCCGGAGCAAGGTCACGCCCAAGTGAAACGGCAGTTGCCCCGACACGCAGCTCTGCCAGAAAACCCTGGCGACAACTTCGGGAGTCGGCAAGGTGTTGCTGTTTAAATAGACGGCCAAGCCCTGCCAGATGGCTAAAAAAGCCAGCAGGGACAGGGTGGGTAATAATTTTTTCAGGTTAATCAAAACGTACCTACTCGGCAGTTAGAAAAATGGAACGCAGATGACGCAGATGAATATGATGAACGCAGAGTGTCCAATAAAAATCTTATTTAATCATAATTATCAGCGTCATCTGCGTTCCATTAAATTTGATGGCTGAGTCGTTACTATTCAATCGACCAGAAGGTGCCGGGTTGCAGGTTTTCTGATTGGCCTGTTAGCTCATTGTTACTTAGTTTGCGGAGCATTGTGTAAATCCGCCCCGCCGCCAGCTGTTCTGCCTCGCCCCAATGCTCGATACCGCCTTCGCAATAGCGCCGGCGTAATTGGGTTTGGGTGGGCGCATCTTCGGCCTTGGTTAACGGGATGATTTTTTGCCAAGCAGCATCGGACGTACACAACTGGTTTTTAGCCTGCTTGCCGGCGTTGAAAAAACTGTTGACCGCCTGTTTATGCGCGTTCGCCCAGCTCCGCTTGAACACATAACCCAGGCTGGGTACATCTTCCTGAATTCCCAAGCCTTTTAAGATGCCTTTGCCGTCGATAATCTGGCGATAGCCTTCGGCTTCAAGCCGGGCGGCAAAGTGCCAGTAGGTGAGGGCGGCATCGACGCGGTTCTGCTTGATTTGCTCGGTGATCAGCGGCGGCGCGCCGTAGACTTTTTCCGCTGATACATTCAAATCCAGTTGCTCTTGCCCGGCCAAGGCTTGCAGCAACAGCCAGTTTTTGTCCAGTTCGCCACCGGCAATTCCCAGCCGCGTTCCCTTGAGGTCTTTTACCGAACGGATAGGGCTGTTTTCCGGCACAACCAACGCGCCCGAAGTATTCGAATAAGGGTAAAAGCTAAAATCGGAACCGGTAGCGCGCAGTCTGGAAACCCAAATCCAGTCTGAGACAATCATATCGACAGAGCCCGATTGCAGCGCGATCTTGCCGGCTTCCGCATTGGCTAAGTGCTGTATTTCCAGTTGAAAATCGGCCTGCGGGTTATCCTGTAAAGCGGCCAGTTCCCAGTCGACAGTGCCGAATGCCTGAACGCCGATTCGAATGACGGGTTTTTCCGCAGCATAACCGCTGCATGAGGCAAACAGGCACAGGCTGATAAAAAAGGCATTGAATTTCATAAAAGCTATCCCAGGCGAAGGTGAAAGTCACCTATTCTATCCGTACGCGGGGCTGGGCGCGAGTAAGTTGATACGGATGAGGTTATTTTTTAGCATCACCCACGATAGCTTCGGTTTGCCAGCCGCCGCCCAGCGATTTGTACAGGGCAACCAGATTGCTGGAAAGCGCCGACTCGCTGGAGACCAACAAGCTTTGGGATTGATAAAGCGCCGTTTGGCTGGTCAGTACATCGAGAAACGCAGTCAAGCCCTTTTGATAGCGTTCGTTGGCTAATTGAACGGCCAGCTGGTTTGCTGCAACGGCTTTTGCCAATGCTTTGTGCCGCTCCTGCTCTTTGCTGTAGGCGATCAGCGCATCTTCGACTTCCTTAAACGCGGATAAAACCGTGGACTGATAAGTCAGGAAGGTTTGTTCGAACTGTGCTTTTTTGCTTTTGATGTTGGCGTTCAGCTTTCCCCAGTTGAAGATCGGCATGGTTATCGATGACGCTGCCGACCATGATTTTCCGATCGGCGTGAAGTCGGTGATGGTGGTGTTTTGCAGGCCGATGAATGCCGCCAGGTTGACTTTCGGATACAGTTCGGCGGTCGCAACGCCGACGGATGCGTTGGCGACGGCCAGTTGCCGTTCGGCGCGGCGAATGTCCGGTCTGCGCTGTAATAATTCGGAGGGGAGGTTGGTTATCACGTGAAGCATGCAACGGTCGGGATAACGCCTTGCCGATCAAGCCGAACGGCCAGCGCACCGGGTTCTTTGCCGAGCAACACGCTGAGCGCGTGTATCGATTGCTTAACTGCCGTTTCATAGTTCGGCAGCTGCGCTTCGGTCGTTGCAGCCTGGGCTTGCGCCTGGGTCACTTCCAGCATGCTCGCAAGTCCCGTCTGTTGCCGGATTTGTGTCAGCTCTTGGGTTTCCTGTTGCGCGTGCAAGTTTTCACGGGTTATTGCGACCAGTCGTTGATTGGCGCGCAGCTCGATGTAGTTGCGGGCGACTTCGCCCAGCAGAGTAACCAGCACATCCCGGCTGTTTTCCACTTCGACGTCAATCGTTGCATCGGCAGCTTCTACCGCACGTCTGACGCCGCCGAAAAAATCCAGCTCCCATTGGGCGTCAAAGCCCATCTGGAAAATGTTGATCAGCTGATTGCCGATACCAAAACCGCCGCCCGCAGAGGATGTTGCCGGTTTGGGAAGCCGGTGAGGATGTGTTGTTGAAACGTCTGCTGATATTGCTCTTGGCGTCCAGGCTGGGCAAGCCTGCGGCAATGGTCGCAGAGCGCAGGACGCGGGCGTCTTTAACCCGCTCCAAGGCAAGCTTCAAATCCAGGTTGGACGCGATTGCGTCGCTGATCAGTTTGTCGAGTACCGGGTCATTAAAAGTTTTCCACCATTTATCCGGTTGGACAGCCTGTAGCCGCAGTCGTTTCGCTCCATTGCTGCGGAACCGGGATTTCGGGGGCTTATAGTCGGGGCCGACGGCAGAACAGCCGGATAACAGCAGGGTGGCAAAAAGCGCAAGCGAGCGAGGGATCATAACGGTGAACCGCCGTCGACCGCATAATCCTTGGCTTCAATGAATACGTCCATCTGCTGTCCCACATAGACGGGCAGTTGATTCCGGTCGAAACTGTACAGCGCTTGCAATACGCGGGTATCAACCTGTTCGGTGCTGTCGCCGGTCAGCGATTTTTTAGGCACCACGTAGGGCTCCACATAAGCCAGAACCAGGTCGGTTTTGAAGTTTCGATTGCCGCGCAGGAAGGCCACGGCCTTGCTGTTTTTGTCGAACCGCCAGGCATCATTTTCGTCGATGTCTACCCGTACATGCAGTTGATCCATATTGCCCAGCACCAGCAACGGTGTGTTCAGGGCGCCGGCCTGGGCGAATTCGCCGGGCCGGATATTGACTTGCAGCACTTCGCCGTCTACCGGCGCCTGAACGACGAGCCGGGCCAATGTGGTTTGTGTCGTTGTCAGCGCGGCTTCGGCTTGTTGCACCAGGGCCTCGGCACTGTCCAGTTTGGTTGAGTTGATGAACAGGGCATTGTGTCGTCTAAGCAGTTCCTCGGAGCTGATGGCGCGCCGGTCGGTTACGGCTTCGGCCAAGTCACTCAGCGATTTGGTATCTTTGAGCGAGGCTTTAGCTTCGTTAACGCCGGCTTGGGCTTTTGCAAGATCGGCGAGTTTAACGGCTAATTCCGCGCGGGTGTCGCGGTCGTCCAGATAAAACAGTGGCGCGCCGGCTTTGACTTTATCGCCAACCTTGACGGCTACGGTCTTGACGATGCCGGACAACGGCGTGCCGATCGCGATGTTCTGGCTTTTTGCCTCGACAATACCCGCCCCGGCAATAAACGATTTAAACGGTGCGGAGGCGGGCGGCGCAACGGCGGGAGCAACCGGTATCGGCTTGTTGCTGTTGACGACCGTATAAGCCGCAAAAAGGAATCCGGCAGCCGCCAGTATCGGTAATGTGTATTTGACTTGCATATCACCTCTTGGAAATCGTTTTATGGTTATTGCCCACGAAAAGCATATAGATAAATGGAACACGGATGACACGGATTGGACGGATTTATACGGATTTTCAAAAAATCTGTTATGCGCTTTTAATCAGTGTTTATCCGTTTAATTCGTGTCATCCGTGTTCTATATTTTTTAACGGCTGAGTCATTTTGTTTTTGACCGCAACAATATGCCCATCATCCATTTCTGCAATGCGGTCGGCGAAGTCGAAAATCCGGGCGTCATGGGTGACGATGACCAGCGCCCGGTCTTTGTGCAAGGCCACTTCCTTGAGCAAGGTCATCACATTATGCCCGGTTTCATGATCCAGCGAGCTGGTGGGTTCGTCGCAAACAATCAGTCTCGGGCTATGAACCAGCGCACGGGCAATGGCGACACGTTGCTGCTGCCCGCCGGAAAGCTCCGAGGGTAAGGCGGTAACCCGTGCGCCCAAGCCTACTTGCTCCAGCACAGCGATGGCTTTGCGCTCGGCCTCGGCGCGTTTCATGCCGTTGATGATCAGCGGTACCGACACGTTTTCCGCCGCGTTGAGCGACGGCAACAGGTTAAAGGCCTGAAAAACGAAACCGATGTTGCGCGCCCTGAAATTCAGTTTGTTTTGGTTGCTCATGTTCAGCAAATCCTCGCCGAACACTTCGCAATAGCCGTTATCCTGGTCGAGAATGCCGGCGATGACTGAAATCAACGTGGTCTTGCCGCAGCCTGACGGGCCCGACCAGCATCATCAGCTCGCCCATTGCAATATCTAAATTGACGCCGTTCAGCGCGGTCACTTTTTGGTCGCCGGTATCGTAAATCTTGACCACATTCTGGCAGCGTACTGCCAATGATGACGGATTCATGGGTTAGCCTTTAAACACAATAGCCGGTTCCAGCCGGATCACTTTAAGGATGCTGATCAACGCCGCAAACACGCAAATCAGGCTAACACCGGCGCCGCTAAACAGCAGCAGTTGCCACGGAAACTTAAACGCCAGTATCGAATTGCGCATCGAATAGCCGAACACTGCGGTCAAGCCGACGCCTAAACCGTAACCGATAGTACCGACTAAAACCGCCTGTAGCAAGATCATGCGCAGCAATACCCAGTTGCTGGTGCCCATCGCTTTCAGTACGCCGAATTGACGCAGGTTTTCCAGCGTGAAGTTGTAGAAAGTCTGTCCGGCAATGGCCGCGCCGACGATAAAACCCAGCAGCACCGAAATACCGAAATTGATCGGGATGCCGGTGTTGTGCATAAAATACTCATAAGTGAGGGACATAAACTCCTCTCGCGTATAAGCCGCCAAACCGGTAGATGCGCGGATACGGCGGGTCAATTCGGCAAGGTCTTGTCCTGGTTTGGCTTTAACCAGCACGAAGGACAACAGCTTGCGTTCCTTGGGCGCGTAACTTTTGGCGCGGGAATACGTGGTATAGACGACGGGTTGGGACTGAAAAGTACGGGTGACCTTGGCGATGCCGACAACGATGGCGCGATGATCGTTTAGCTCCAGGCTGTCGCCGACTTTAAGCGGAATGTGTTTGCCGCCGGGTGTCGGCGCAGGTTTGCCCAGTTTATCCCGTGGCGCCGTCTATGTCGACGATAATACCGTCGCTGCGGCGCAAGTCTTCAATCGTCCCTTCCAGCATGACCGGCGGGCCGCCGATTAATGTGGCATCGTCCAGGCCAATGACATTACAGGTTTGAAAAGTGCCGTCGGCAAGCCGTGCTTTTAACAGTCCCTTGTACATCGGCATGGCCCACTCCACACCGGAAATGCCGCGCACCCGATACAGCTCGGTGTCCTGCAAAGGCTTGATGTCATCGACGAACTGCACTTTCTCGTCCATCACCCAAATATCGGGCAAACCGACGTCCGATATGAAACTGTAAGAGCGCGACATCAGTCCCAAAAAAATCGCCGGTTGCTGGGTCATGATCAACGAGGCAAAGGTCAGCCCCATGACAATACCGAGATATTTGCCTCGATCCCCCATCAGCATTTTTATCGCAATGTGATTCATGGTTTTGAATTCTTTGTCGTCCGGCTATATTTGATTTTATCATGCAACACAAATTGATAATGTATTACTGGTGATTCTAATCGAATCGCCAAGTAGGGCGGGCCATGCGCGCCTTTTCCGATACTTGAGCAATCGTGCTGTCGTTTGGCGCGCACGGCGCGCCCTACGCATAATGCAGTAAGATTGACAATATACAACCGTATTCATAGAATACAAACCATGAACCACATGACTTTATCCCTAAAAATTAGCACACGATGGCTGCGAAAGATTATTAGCTTTCACCGCAGTGCTGTTTTTTTGGTTCATTAATTCCATTTAGCAAAGCAACTGCGGGTCTTGTCCCCGTTGCTTTGGTAGTCTTTCCGGCAAGATTCGCAGTTTTTCCATCTTAAGGAGAAGTTTGTGCATCAACCCGAATCTGTTATACCGCAAAACAATCGCCAGGCTATGTTCGGCTACCTGTTCGTTTTACTCGGCGCGTTCGGCTTTTCGGCCAAAGCGGTGCTGGTCAAATTAGCTTACAGTTACAGTCATCAATTGGATGCGATTACTTTGATGGTACTGCGCATGGCGATTTCTTTGCCGTTTTTTCTGGCGGTTGCGTTATGGTCGGCCAACGATTCGGCAACAGAAGATACGCAACGTTTAAACAGGCAGGATTGGCTGATGATTTTCGGCTTAGGCCTGTTGGGTTATTACATTGCCAGCTTCCTTGATTTTGCGGGGTTGCAATATATCTCGGCAGGCCTTGAGCGCTTGATCATATTTCTCTATCCGACCTTTGTCGTTTTGTTCACGGCAGCGCTGCAACGCAAAGCCATCAATAGGTACCAGGCACTTGCGTTGGCTTTAAGCTATGCGGGGATGATTTTGGTGTTTGTCGATAACGGGACGGCAATGGCGTCATCGGGGCTATTGTTAGGTTCGGCATTGGTTTTGGCTAGCGCCATTGCGTTTGCCTTCTTTTTGATGGGCAGCGGCATGATGGTCAAACGGATAGGCTCGACGCGTTTTACCGCCTATTCGATGACGGTCGCTTGTCTTGCGACCGGACTGCATTTCGTGATTCAGCATGGCGTTAAACTGTTGGATTTGCCGGCCAATGTTTATTGGCTGGCGCTGGTCATGGCGATTTTTTCCACCGTGTTGCCGGCGTTTTTTATGAATGCAGGGATCAGGCGCATCGGTGCCGGTTCCGCATCCATTATCAGTTCCACGGGGCCGATAGGTACGTTGGCGTTGGCGTTTTTGTTGTTGGGCGAGACCTTGACATTGGCGCAACTGGCCGGGACGGCTTTGGTATTAATCGGCGTTTATGTGATCAGCCGGGCTAAGTCATAGCTTGATCGTGATCAATACGGGTTAGTGGATGAATTAGAATCGTAAAGGCTGCCGTAGGGATCATACGGGGTGTTGCCTGTGCCTGGAGTTGTGGCCGAGTTTGGGTTGTAAGGCGCGTACGTATTTGGGGTATATGGATTACTGGGGTCGTACGGCGGGTTTTGAGTCGCGTTTGGGCCGTAAGGCGTGGCATAGCTTTCATACGGGTACGCTACGTTGTTTGGGTTGTATGGATTATTGGGAACATAGCGGTTGTTCATTGAATTTTGCGGATATGGGGTTGTGGACGGGTTTGGATTGTAAGGGTTGCCGTAGGTTCCATACGGATTCCTTGTGTTACTCGGGGCGTCGTTATACGGGGTATTGATCGAATCAGCAGCGTAGGGGTTGCCGTTGGCGTTATACGGATTCGGTGAGCTGTATGGGGTGTTTGGATTACCGGCAGCATACGGGGAGCGGTTCGAATAAGCCGAGTGCGGATTTCCGTAATGTCCATAGGCGTTCGATGCACCATTCGGAGCATAGGGATTATTGGTAGGAGGCCTCTGGTAATGCCCTTGACTGCTGTAGAGCTGCGGCGCGTTTGCTGGGTGAGGGTTACCGTAGACGCCATAAGAATTGTAGCCGCGGTATCCGTCGCCCCATGCAACGCCTGACAACAGCATCAAGGCAAAAACGATATAAAGTTTACGTTTCATAACAACCCCCATCAATTACCTGTGGTAGCAATCCGTCTCAGAATTATTCTGCTCATTTTGCCTTAAGTGTCTCTAATATTTGGAGCGTCAAAGCGTCTTGCTCGCCATTAAAATACTTGTCAAGAATACGGACAAACACGGAACATTGGTCCGCCACATAGGCAAACAGCGTCATGGAAGATTTAAGTTTTAGATTATCAGGATAACCAAAGATTTCTGAAATTGATTTTCCTTCAATGGCAAAAACCGCTTCTGCACACTCCAGTAACCTTTTTCCTAGGACAGGATGATTTAGGTACTGCCGGGCTTCTTCTATGCTCTTAATGGCATAGTATTTTGATGTTGTACTATGGGCCAAGCCATCAATTTGCGGGAAGATGTACCACATCCAGTGAGTTCGTTTCCGGCCGCTTCTTAATTCTGCGAGGACATTAGCATAGATGCTTTCTTGCGCAGCCGTGAAACGGCTTAAGTCGACGGTGTCGCTTGCGTTTGTCATGCTTGGCTCCTTGTTGATCTACCCAACAGGTTATGAATCAGCTCAAGACCGCCTGTAATACAAAGACATCACTGTTTTGACGTAATTCTGGGTTTCGGGGTAGGGCGGAATGGAATGGTTGTATCGGATCACCGCGTTTTCACCGGCGTTATAGGCGGCAACGGCCAGATTCAAATTCGAATCAAACATCCTGAGCAAGTCTTTCAAATAATGGGTGCCGCCGTCGATATTCTGGACGGGATCGTTCCGGTTAATAACGCCGTAGCGTCTTGCGGTATCGGGCATTAGCTGCATCAAGCCTACGGCTCCGGCTGTGGAGATTGCGTTGGCATCGTAAGCGGATTCGGCCTGAATAACGGCGTGTAGCAGTCTAGCATCGACCTGATGGCGATTGGCCGCCTCGGCAATAAGATCGGCAAACTTCTTTTTATTGGTGCCCATATAGGGCAGGGCGGCGGCATAATTGATCGGCCTTGTTCGGATGATGCGCTTGTACAGGCTGTTTTTTGGTTTGTCGGTATAGTAGATGCGGCCGTCATTCGCGATAAATTTATAGATGTCGGCCTGCACCTCGTTTGAGATGAGTAAACTGGTTAAGATAATGGCACAAATCTGTCTGGAACGGATTTGCATTAACCCGAAGGGCGGCAGGCAGGATAGCCTAGCGTGACAAATCTGTCTGGAACAGATTTGCATTAACCCGAAGAGCGGCAGGCAGGATAGCCTGGCGTGACAAATCTGTCTGGAACAGATTTGCATTAACCTGAAGGGCGGCAGGCAGGATAGCCTGGCGTGAATTCTCATCATATTGTCACCTATCGGTCAGGTTTAATAACGATCATCGTTGCGGCTTTGACCGCCCTGTTTCTGGCTTCATCGACAGTTTCAGCGGTAGCTAACGCAACACCCATGCGCCTGTTGGTAAATGCTTCAGGCTTGCCAAATAATCTGACTTCGCTGGTCGGGACTGACAGCGCCTTATCCAGTCCTTCGTAAATCACGCCTTGTGCATCCAGGCCGCCTAAGATAACGGCGCTGGCTCCTGTGCTTTGCATGCCGGTATCGACGGGTAAGCCCAAGATGGCTCTGGCATGCAATTCAAATTCGTTTTGTTTCTGGGTGACCATGGTCACCATGCCGGTATCATGCGGCCTGGGGCTGACTTCGCTAAACCAGACACTGTCGCCCTTGATAAACAGTTCAACGCCGAACAGGCCGAGTCCGGCGATTTCATTGGTTATTTTAAAAGCAATGTCCTGCGACGCTTTGATGGCGGCGGAACTCATGGCTTGCGGTTGCCAGCTCTCGCGGTAATCGCCGCTTTCCTGCACATGGCCTATCGGCGCGCAAAAGTGGGTCTCGATTTCGCCGTGCTGATTCAGGGCGCGCACCGTCAACAGGGTGATTTCAAAATCAAAGTCTATTTTCGCTTCGACAATGACCTTGCCGGTATCGACCCGGCCGCTGGATTTGGCGTAATCCCAGGCCGCTTTAAGTTGATCGGCGCTTTTAACCATCGACTGGCCTTTGCCGGATGATGACATGGTCGGCTTGATAAAGCACGGATAACCGATGCCGCCGTCAACCGCGGCCTGCAATTGCTCAAAATTTTCTGCAAACGCATAGTCCGAGGTGGGTATTTTAAGCTGCTCGGCGGCCAGGGTTCTGATGCCTTCGCGGTTCATGGTCAGCTGAATCGCCCTGGCGTTGGGCACCACGGTACACCCGCCTTCCGCCTCTATGTCAAGCAGCGCCTGGGTCGCAATCGCTTCAATTTCCGGGATGATAAAGTCCGGCTGTTCCAGCGCAATCAGTTTTTTGACCGCTTCGGTGTCGGTCATGTCGATCACATGGCTGCGATGCGCGACATGTTGCGCCGGTGCATTCGGATAGCGATCGACGGCAATCACTTCCACGCCGTAGCGTTGCAGTGCAATAGCCAGTTCCTTGCCCAGCTCGCCGCTGCCGAGCAGCAGGGCTTTGGTTGCGCTGTTTGATAATGCGGTGCCTATTTTCATTGTGAATCTGCCAGATAGTTGTCGATGTCTTCTTTGGAAAAGCCGATTTTTTTGGCCACGCGGTCGGCATGGCTGACCCTTGAAATGCCTGGAACCAGTTTGTAGGTCGGCGCGTCGTTGGCAAACTCGACCTGTCTTGGCAAGCCTATGCCGTCAGCGACAAAATGATCGACCAGTTGATGATTGTGGGTGATTAAAATGGTGCTGTTGCCTTTCCGGTAAAAGCCGTTCAGCACATTCGACGACGATTCCATTTTTTCTTCGAAGGTCGTGCCTTCGGATAATTCGTCCAGCACCACCAGGCTTTTGGCGGTTGCGGCCAGGAAAATGTCCTTGGTGCGTTTCAATTCGGTGCCGAAGCGGCCTTCGCCGTCATCCAGATGACTGATTTCGGGCGCTTGATAGAAAATCCGGTCGGCGACGGTCAGCGTTGCCGATTTGGCCGGAACAAAGCAGCCGATTTGCGCCAGCAGCTGGATTTGGGTGACGGTTTTGCAAAAAGCCGTCTTGCCGCCGCTATTGGGGCCGGTGACCAACACCAGTTTGTCGTCTTCCAGCACAAAATCGTTGCCGACATAATCCGGGTTTTGCTTGCCTAAAACCGGGTTTCTGGCGTCCGTCAGGTTTATCCGGTGATGCGGCGCGTCAACCAGTTCAGGCAATAGTCTTATTCCCGCCGAATGCATCGGCAAACTTTATAAACGACAGTAATTCATCGAGCTGTCCCAGCGCATCCAAAGTTTCGGCTACCGCCGGGGATTTTTTGAACTCGTTTCTTAACGGGATAATGCAGCTGTCACGGTCAAAGCCGCCGACTATCGGGATAATAGACCAGCAACATCGGCACGAAGAAAATGGATGCGGTCGGGATGGCCTCAGTCGAAACCTGGAACATGTCGGTTGGAAAAAAATGCGCCAGCGTCCAGACGGCTGCCGAAAAACAGGCTGATCAGCAGCGGTTTGAATAACCGGGGTTTAAAAATAACCGCAGGTGAGATCAAGCCTTTCCTTTGTTCCTTGCACTGAATATTGTTTTCAGTGATGTACACAGGGCCTTCCATTAACGAATAGGGCCGTGATTCTGCGAAGGCTTTGATCTTGTCGAAAATATCTTTCAGATAATCGCTTTGCGGGGCTTCTACAGATTGAATCTGATCGACCAGCTCCAGCATAAAACGGATGCCGCGTTTATATTGCAGATAGCCGTAGCCTTCAATTTCATGGTCTTCCCGGGCGGTGCCGAAGGTGCCCAGAAATTCGCCGAATAACAGTAAATAGAAGTTTTTTTCGTTGGGTACGGCGTGTTGCACGATTTGTTCAAGCTGTTCTTTTAGCGCCGGATTATTGCGCAGTTCTTCAACGGCTTGCTGTTTGGCCTTGATCTGGTCCAGATCATTCAGCGGCTGGGCTAAAGAGCGAAACAACACCGCTTGTCCGGCAATCGTTGAGGCATGATTGACGGCATCGAACAGTTCATCGACTTCAATGGTGTTGAAGGTTCTTTGGTCAATAACGCCGTCGCCGGTATCCAGAGGTTTGCTGGATTTGATGGTCGGCCAGCTGCTGTCTTGCCAGTTTTGTAATAGTGTTTGGTTCATCTGTTTAGCCTTTTTTTGTTTCCCACACTGGAGCGCTCATCTTTAAATATACAAGTATTTCCAAAGCCGTCATTCCGGCAGGGATTGCCGGAATCCAGAACACATGGATGTGAAGCTGTCGACAGCACTTCGCGTTGATCAAGTACCGGTATAGCCACAAGTTACCGTCCATGGCACTGGATTCCGGCATAACCCACAGGATGTGGGAATGCAGATATTGCAGGAGCAAATATCTGTCCCTGCCGGAATGACGAGTTTTGATGTCTCGCAGACACTTGTGTATCAAGGCGTGCTTTGGCATGCAAACCTATGCCTAAATTAACTACCTACAGCTTCTGTTCAAGAAGATTAACTATAGCATCAACATGAATTTCTGAATCATTCAGCGCCGCTATATAGCGATAGTCTTCGCCGCCGGCCTTCATGAAGATAGCCTTGTTCTCCATTGCTATTTCTTCCAGCGTTTCCAGACAGTCCACCGCAAATCCAGGGCAGACGATATCTACATTTTTAATGCCTCGTCCCGGAAGCTCCTTTAATGTATCCACGCAATAAGGTTTTAGCCATTGCGCCTTGCCGAAACGCGATTGGAACACAATCATCCATTGTTTTTCGTCAATGCCCAATTTCTCGGCAATCAAGGCTGCGGTCTTGTGGCACTGGTGAAAATAAGGGTCGCCCCATTTGGTCAGTTGCTCGGGCAAGCCGTGGAAGGACATTAATAGCAGCTCGTTTTTGCCGTGTTCTCGCCAGCTCTGCTCTATGGATTCGGCAATCGCCGCAATATAGTGGCTGTGCTGGTGATAATCGCTGATAAAGTGAATATTGGGCAGGTGTTTCCACTGATTCAGTTCCTTAACCACGTCATCGTAGATGGATGCGGTGGTGGTCGATGAATATTGCGGATACAACGGCAGGATGATCAAGTTATCAACACCCGCCGTTTTGAAGGCTTTTAACTGCTTCGCTATCGATGGTTCGCCGTAGCGCATGACATGCTGGGTAGTGACGCCTTTGGCATTGCAGCTTGTCGGCAACCCGTTCGGTCAATTGCAGGGTCAGGAAAATTAACGGCGAACCTTTTTCATGCCAGATATTGCGATAAGCCTTTGCCGATTTGCGGGGGCGAAAAGGCAGCACAAAAAAATGCAGTATCACCCACCACAATGGGCCGGGGCAGGTTGACGACGCGCGGATCCCAAAGAAATTCCTTAAGAAACCGCCTGACCGCCGACGTAGTCGGTGCGGTAGGCGAGCCCAGATTCGCCAGTAATATGCCGGTTTTTTTTGCCGTCATGGGTTCGACTTCGCTCACTACGAGGATTAGGTCTGATCGGTTGATCAGGTTTAAAAATTCCGAGCGGGTGCTGATTTCTTTACGGAAAATCACCGGTCATCACTGAAGTCGTCATCACCGAGTTTTGCTTTTCAACGCCGCGCATCATCATGCACAAATGCTTGGCTTCGATAACCACCGCCACGCCTCGGGCGCCGGTTGCCAGTTCAATCGCGTCGGCTATTTGTTTGGTTAGTACTTCCTGAATTTGCAGGCGGCGTGCGTACATATCGATCACGCGGGCCACTTTGGACAAGCCCATCACCTTGCCTTTCGGCAAATAACCGACATGACATTTGCCGATAAACGGCAGTAAATGGTGTTCGCACAAAGAATACAGTTCAATATCCTTCACAATAACCATGTCTTCGGTGTCGGCGGTAAAAATCGCGCCGTTTAGCACTTCTTCCAGCGTTTTTTCGTAGCCGTTGTTTAAAAATTTGAAAGCCTTGGCCGCGCGTTTTGGCGTATCGATCAGACCCTCGCGATTTAAATCTTCACCGACTGCTTCGATAATCTTGGCAAAATGCTCTTCCATTGTTTCAATCCCAGTTATTAAAAAATTGCAGCTCAGTATACAGCATGGTGTGGAGAATTTTAAACTTCGCCAAATACCTATATCCGGGGCGTTAGATAGCCCAAAATCACCTCGATGTCCGCGCCGGACTTGCAGGCATTTTCGCTAAGATGCCGGCGCCAGCCCCTGGCACCCGGTTCGCCATGAAACAGGCCTAATATATGCCGGGATATGCTGTTTAAACGGACGCCATCGTTAAGTTCAAGCTGCTGCTGAATATAGGGAATTAACAACTGCATAATCATTTCCCGCGACCGGGGTTCTTGGGATTCGCCATAAAACCGCCGGTCGACATCGGCCATTATATAAGGATTGTGATAAGCCTCCCGGCCAACCATGACGCCGTCAACATGCTGCAAAACAGTCTTCGGCCTGATCCAAGGTGGTGATACCTCCGTTCAGGATGATTTCCAGCTGCGGAAAGTCCTGTTTTATTTGGTAGACCACATCATAGCGCAGCGGCGGAATATCGCGGTTTTGCTTGGGCGACAAGCCGCTCAGCCAAGCTTTTCTGGCATGGATAATAAAGATTTCGCAGCCGGCATCGGCGACCGTCGAGACAAAATGTGTCAATTCTTCATAAGAATCGCGCTCATCAATGCCGATTCTCGATTTAACCGTGACCGGAATTGAAACCGCCTGCTTCATGGCTGCAACGCATTCGGCGACCAGTTCGGGTTCCGCCATCAGGCAAGCGCCAAAACGGCCGTTTTGTACCCGGTCGCTGGGGCAGCCGACATTCAGGTTGACTTCGTCGTAGCCGTAATCTTCGATCATCTTGGCGCAGATGGCTAATTCCCGAGGATTGCTGCCGCCCAGTTGAAATGCAACCGGATTTTCTGCGGCATTAAATTGCAGAAAGCGGTGGTGGTCGCCATGAATCAAGGCGCCGGTGGTCACCATTTCGGTATACAAAAATGCGTGTTGTGAAATCAGCCGATGGAAATAACGGCAGTGTCTATCGGTCCAGTCCAGCATCGGCGCAACGCAGAATTTACGGCTGGGATGAAAGGTTTTATTTTGTTGATGTGTCAATTTGTTATCGGAATGGTTGGGTTATACTTTTTGTGGGCGAAAGCTCGGATTTTGGCTCGGGGTGTGTCGAGGCATAAATATCTGTTCTCCCACCAACTCGCCTACTTGGTGTAGCCGCACGTGGCGGCTTCTTGATTATGCTGTTTTAGAACTTTGGGATATTAGATGACGGCGCGAAGAAATTGAAAGCGGTAGGATGCGCTTCGATTTTCGGCGCGTCCTATCTACACGGAAGTTATTTACCCCAGCAATTCGCAACAGAGTCAGTGCCTGTTACAGTTTTGGTGTCTGTTGTCTGGGTATGCGCAATGCCGAGCGTACCGCATTTTGCATCTGCAAAGGGACTTAGCGGGGCGGCAGTGATTGTGTAACTCGTAGCATCCGGGGTGCCTGATATGGCAATTGTGTAATAACCCTCAGGTGAAGGAGAGGTAATGCCTGCTGCTGCGAGTGTGGTGGCATAGGTCGTATTGTTAGCCCTGTATTTTTCCTGCGCTAATTGCGCATTCAAAAGAGCTGTCTTGGCATCGGAACGTTTTCCTCTTGTTACGTAATCCGAATAAGCGGGGACGGCAATGGCGGCCAGAATCCCGATTATAGCCACAACAATCATCAATTCCATTAACGTAAAACCGGAAGATCGTTTGAGTGTGTACATTGTTTCACCTTGTTTTAAAGTTAATTTTTTGAAGCAAATATAGCATAACCAACACACGCGCAGGTAAATTGAATAATACTTGAATTTAATAAACAAAATGTAGATTAGCTAACGGATTACGAACAATACTAATCTATAATCAAACCACACAAAAAGGTGGATAGACATGAACAGACAACAAAACGCCGGTTTTACCCTGCTTGAGGCGATGATAGTCGTTGCCATAATCGGCATTCTTGCAGCTATAGCCGTGCCTTCGTTTCAAGGCATGCTGGAGACTAACCGGTTAAAACAAGCGGTTGAATCGTTTCAGTCAGATATGCAATTTGCGCGAACCGAAGCGATCAAACAAAGCACAGGCATCATTGTTTCACGCATAACAGGCGATGCGGGAGCATGGTGCTACGGATTGGCAAAGGATATTCCCACAACCAGAACAAGTTGCGATTGCACCGTAACCGATCCGACATCTGCCAGCTATTGCGATATAAAAATTGTTTCAGGCACCGGTTTTAGTTTTGTCAATATGGACTCGGCTAGCGGTAATAGCACTTTTGATTTTAGGCGCGGAACAATCGGTCAAGATGGCGTGACATTCAGTACCGACAATTATGCGGCAAGGGTTGTTTTTAGTGCTGTAGGGCGGGTAAGGATTTGCTCACCCTCCACCGTAGCCAATCCCATGCCGGCAGGCAAGGTAGGTTTGCCTGGTAAACTAAATTGCACCTAAATAGCCCTGCACAGAGAATTGACGATGAAAAAACAAACCGGTTTCACACTCATAGAAATAATGATTGCCTTGGTGCTTGGCTTGATTGTTCTTTCAGCCACTATTGGCATTTATATCACTACTGTTAAAGGAAGTACGGATACCATTAATTCTGCACGATTGAATCATGACCTTGAGTCAGTTATGTCTCTGATGATCAATGATATTAGACGGGCGGGCTATTGGGGCGGTTCGAAAGAGGGCGTTGATAGCTCGACAAACCCATTCACAATAGGCACTGCCAATATACAAAGTCCATCGGCTTCATGCATTTTATATACTTATGATGGAGGTAGCGGAGTAACTAGCGGTGTCAATCATGACTCCAACGGACTTGTTGATGCCGATGAATATTATGGTTTTCAGCTTACTGGAGGCGCGGTCACAATGCGGACTACGGGGACGACAACAGCAAATTGCGCTGATGGCAATTGGGATACTATGACAATAGACTCGGGTGGTCAACGCATTAACGTCACAGGATTAGCTTTTACTACCACCGCTTATAAATGCCTGAATGTTTCAACGGCTGTTTCTTATAACACGACATGTGCGGCGGCAGCCACGGCAGGAAACCTGACTGCTGGACAAAAAGCCTCTGAATCCCGTCAGATTGATATTGTTTTGACCGGTCAGTTGGTAAATGACACCGCTGTTACCAAAACACTCACTGGTAGCGTAAAAGTAAGAAATGATCGTATTTTTACACAGTAGTTGCTTCAAGGGACTCTATGATGAAAACAATAATGCAGCCTGATTTAAACCGCCAGCGTGGCGCAGCTACGTTACTCACCGCGCTGGTACTATTGGTTGGCATAACACTGGTAACGCTGACCACTTCAAAAACGGTTCTGGTTGAAACTCAAATGGCCGCCGATAATTACAGAACGGCTCAGGCTGTCGCTGCGGCCAATTATGCAATGGATTATGGGGTTAATTATTTTAATAACGGTGGGTTCGATCAAGTTAATAATGGCACTGGAGCCGCCGGTAGTGATGGTGTTGTAGATATTGTTACGGTGCCTAACTTGGCGTCCGCTGATGGCAGTCAAACAACATACGCAACTCTGACATTTAACAATTCACTGGCTACTCGCTGTGCGCCGACAACGGTTGGAATGAAAAGCGGCTTGATCACGGCCATTGGCTTTAGCGATGACAGGCTTGCAAGCCGAACCATTACTCAATGCCTTGTTCCTATGGCTATACTGAGAAACGGCGGCCCCAAACAGCCGTTGGTTGCCCAAGCCAGTGTTGCGTTAACAGGAAATGCCCGGATTATTAACCGTTACACCAATACCACTATCTGGTCAGGTGATGCTGTTTCAATTGGTAGTTCATCTGCGATGGAAACCTATATTAAAGATACGGCTTCAGGTGTATTAACTCAAGCCCAATTACTCGATACAAACGACAGTAATAACACCCAATTGGTTTCAAACAGAAATCTGGGCAATGGCCTGGATATTATCGATAACGATCCTTCTTTAGGCACCTTAATTGGTTTGGATTTTTTTAAGAATTTCTTCAATGCCGACTCGCGCGAGCAAGTGAAAGCAATGGCTGAAGCCATAGGTCAATCTTATACCGCGATGGGCAGCGCGGTTACCTCCCCTGTCAAGTCAGGGCTCATCTGGGTTGAAGGGAATCAGTCTATGAATGGCGGCACTATTGGGAGTATAACTGCTCCGGCCATCGTGGTGATTAACGGCGATTTTACCTTGGGCGGCGGCGCTACTATATACGGCGTGCTGTATGTTGCAGGCAAATACACGATAAACGGTACACCTCAGGTTATTGGTTCCAATGTTGTAGAAGGTACCGATCTGGCTACCGGGTTGCAGGCAACCGCGCCCATCGTCGGTGGCACCGGCACTATAAGCCTTGTTTTCTGGCAGAATATTGAGGGGGGAGCTGCCAATCCATTGAAGGGCTTGACTTCTGTAGTCGGCGGATCGTGGCGTGACTGGTAACATCCATTTGTTGTTCATTAAAAGGCTCTGGCTATGAAACATTCAATAATAAAAACGCAAAAAGGTATCGGCCTGATTGAGGTATTAATCGCGACCGTTGTGGTTGCCGTAGGCTTGCTTGCCGTTGCTTCCTTACAGGGCAAGTTTATGTCCAGCAGTGGTGGTAGCAAGACGCGTGCAGAGGCTCAAGTGCTTGCAGAGCAAAGGTTGGAAGCGTTGAGAAATAATGTTACGAGCACCGGTTATAGGGATCTTAATGCCGACAGTGTTGCCGATGCCGCGACTATTACTGCTACAGACAATCCTGTAGGTACAAATACCACTTTTACCCGAACCTGGACGATTACGGATGTCGCACCGCCTGTTCCACCGTTTACAGCAGCCGATCCTAAGTTAAGAAAAATATCCGTGCAAGTGGGTTGGGATGCCAACGGTGATGGAACCATCACCCCTCCGGACGAAGCAGTCAATGTTGTAACCGAAATGGCCTGGATTGATCCTGCAAAAGCTGCCGAGTATGCGGCAGCCAATGCCTCTGGAGGTACATCATCGGTTGCAAGTCCCAGACAAAACGCATCGGAGGATGTGGCAGCTGAAAAGGTAATAGGCGGTACGGCTTTAACCATACCCAGCGGTGTAACAGCAGGGACTGCTACTTCAATCAACGTTACAGTTCCCGCAACAACGACCTCCGGTGCTGGCAGCGTCACAATATACCAGGTGGGGCCTGGATCGCATTACTATACACTGACCGATAGTTCATTTGTATCGCCGGGGGTCATTGCGGTTTTTTTATGTACAACAACTTGCACACACATTCAGAATCACTTTGGCGGCGTAGTTCATCGCATTGCCGGCACCGTCCATTCGACGAGTTCAAATGGTTTTACCAATATTAAGGTTGCCTGGACGTCCAGCTCGGTCAATGATTGCTATAACGGGGATATAACTGTAGTGAGTGGATCAGGCTCTAATCAATACCGGTACAGGCCTTATGAATGTATTTATGCGGGGAATTGTAATGCAACGGCTGACGGTGTAAATGGATGTTTTGCCGATAGCATTGTCTCGGATGATCAAATAAACGCCAGGAAGGTTGGTCCAGGCGGCGAATACGGCGATGTGGGCTTATTAGGCGTGGACGACCAGGGGGGGGATAGGGAGCAGGTTTGTTTACTTGAAGATACGGTAGACCCTGCAACCAGCCCTTTATTAACTCCCAGTGGCAACACGGTGCTAAATGAAAATTACCTGTATTCGGTCACTAAACGTTTTTATGCGGCGCGAAGAATAAAACGCAATACTGCGGCTTCGATTAATGACCAAAAAACAGAAGGTATTAACCACTCCTATACCAATCATAATTTTTTGGTTATTTCACGGGGGACGGGTAATACAGCCAATCAACTGTGCAACCTTAAAGCCGCGGCCAAAGCCATTCGATTAGCCCCCAGGGAGATATTTAAAACACTGGATCAAAGCGCATCTAATACGGTTTTAGCTATAACTGACTTCGTGGGCGCTACTGGTACGGCTAAAACGCTTACAGGAACAGTCACCAGTGACTCAACCAAATTAAAACTGATTATTCCCGATGAGGGAAACTGTTATCTTAATAATAATACTGCCCCTACTTCTGCTGCAACTGCTTATGCGTGCGCCGTACCGAACGGAACGGCAAGCGTCGATATTAAAGGCGGCAGTAATGAATATCCGACTATTACTCCTAATGCGGTATTCGCAAGCTGTACAAAAACAGACGCGACGACCTGCAATTGGCATGGAAATTTTACCCAAACAGCCACGTCTGTCGACTGTACGGCGCCGTGGGGAGCAGCTGTTACCAGTGGCAGCAGTGTTACAGCTTATCTAAACGAGATCGAGCCTTTTGGAGGCGCGTGTACTGGTGCTGGTCATAGTGAGGCTCGTACTTGTAGCGGTACGCCGGGTGCTTTGTCCGGCACTTATACCAATCAAGCTTGCACTGTTGCAACATCAGCTGACTGTGCGTCACCGTTTGCAGGGGGGGCAACTATTACTAATGGGGGTAGCGTAAATGCCTATAGCGTTGCAAGTGTGCCTTATGGGTTTACATGCCCTGCTTTTGTCGTGCGTACTTGTACGAACGGCATCTTGAGCGGCAGCGGTACCTTTGCAACTTGCACCGTTCAATCTACGCGCAACATTACGGTGACTGCTTCATCAACAGGCACAGGAACTGTTTCAGGAGTTAATGTTGCTTTGGGGAGTACTACTGCGGGAACATTTACTTCATGTTCGGGGGCAACCTGTACTGTATCTAATGACTGGACGGGTACGCTGACAGCAACAGCCACTTGCAGCGGTGGAGGAACAGTCAGTGGCACCAGCGCGGCTATCTCTGCCTCGGCAACTTCGGCGACCATCAGTTTGGGAAATTGTACCGGGCCTGTTTGTACAACGCCTTGGAGCTCAACTGTTGCTAGCGGAGGTTCAACGACTGCATATCTGGCATCCAGCGTGCTTTCACCAAGCACATGCACCAGTGAACTGCGTTTTTGTAATGATGGCGTCTTGGCGGGTACTTATACTAATCAATCCTGTACCGTTATCCCTACCTACACAATTACCGTCACTGCTGCTAGTGGTAGTGGAACAGCAGCCAGTACTTGTAACGGTAGCTCTTGCTCAGGGCTAGTAGCTGGAACTTACACTGTCGATACAACGCTTACGCTTGGTGGGGGCAGTACTAATAGCTGCTCAGGAAGTTATACGATTAGTGCAAATAAATCTATTACCGCAACAAAAGGGGGGGGCAGTAGTTCAACATGTACAATGACTCCGTAGTCATGTGAAGCGGGCTGCAAAAGTTTTGCAGCCCATACTTGTGATTTGTATAAAATGGAACCGTCTTGGGGTAAATTCAGGACGGTTTTTTATGAAAAATGCAGGACAATATAAGATAAGCCAAAACTCTAACTAGGAACTTATTTTGAATACATCTGCCATCTGCCGTTGCGGCTCGGGCATCGAATACGCCCGATGCTGCGGTCCATTTCATTCCGGCGAAAAAAAACCCGTAACTGCCGAAGCTTTAATGCGCTCTCGCTTTACCGCTTACGCTATGCATAATGCCGATTATTTGCTGGATACCTGGGATGCCACGGTGCGGCCGGAGTTGATCGATTTTTCCAAGGAGAAAGTCGACTGGCAACGCTTGGAAATCGGCAATACTAAAAAAGGCGGGGCCAAGGACGCTAAAGGCGTGGTGGAGTTTAAGGCGTACTATTTGCAGGATGGCGAGGAATACGTTATGAATGAGATCAGCCAGTTTGTTAAGCGCGCGGATGGCTGGTTTTATTTGGATGGACTGGTTAAGTCGATCGGCAAGGTGGGGCTGCAAACCAATCTGGGTAAGAATGCACCGTGTTCCTGCGGCAGCGGCAAAAAGTTTAAACGGTGCTGCGGGGCTGGGTGACGTGCAAGGCTGCGAGCATATGGCATAAAGGGCGAATTTCGAAGGTCGCCCTTAGTTGGCTGTTTTGCGATTAGGCTGCACAAAAACAAAAACAGCGTTATTTTTCATCTTTTGTAGGTTCTTCCGATTCCCCGATCAGGGCGGACTAAACAATCCATTTGGCTTTCAGTATAGTTGGCATGAGCTTCTGCGAGTTCTTTGGGTGAGCCGAAATCAGCACGCAGTTCTTCAAGAGTCTTTTTAGGATCTTTAGACGAGGACAGCGTCAACATTTTTGTGTAGTTGCGGTAAGCCGTCAAGCGCTTGGGGTCGAGAGCAAAAACGCCGGGCATGTTGTTCGAGGTTGTATCAACGACGCATTTAGCCATGCGCTCCGGGGATAATTTATAGTCCTTAATATCTTTTTCCAGCTGCATTTGCTCCAATACAGTTTGTTCGATATTGATTTTTATCTGCGCAAGCAGGGAGTAATAATGCAGATAGGGAAATGAGCAGTAGTTTTTTCATGTGAGTGTTACCGTTATTAAATTAAAAATGCGCTGTGCGGCATTATACGCATATATGAAGGGCAGGGCTCAAGAGAGCACTCTTCTCCCTTCGCCTTAAATCAGCCATCTCCTTAATGGCCTGTGTTATCCAGGTTTCAGCTTCGGCATTGATGTCCGCAGCTTTGCGTCCCTTGGCTTTCTATGATCGGGCCGATTTTTACTTTGATGACGCCGGGATATTTAAAAAAACTGTAGCGAGGCCAAAAATCGCCGGCATTATGCGCGACGTGGAATGACCGGAAAGCCGGTTTTTTGCGCCAGCATAGCGCCGCCTGCGCTGAATTTTCTGACTTCCCCTGCTGCGGTTCGCGTGCCTTCAGGAAAAATCAACTATCCATAATCCCTGGTTTAAATAAGTCGTCCCCTTTTTCCAGCAAAATACGCAATGCGGCGCGTTGGTTGTTCCTGTCTATGGCGATGGATTTGACGAGTCCCAACGCCCAGCCCCAAATGGGAAACATCAGCAACGAGCGTTTCAATAACACGCTTTGCATCGGAAGAATATGTCTTAACGCCAGCGTTTCCCAGGCAGACTGATGATTGCTTAATACAATGGCTGCTTGCTGCGGATCGATGTGTTCCAGTCCTTCCACTTCATAGCTGAGGCCGCAAAAAACTTTGGACATCCATAGCACAACAGTACACCAAGCCTTGGAAATTTTGTAGCGGATCACAAAAGGGAATGGCGTGGTCAACAGAATTAACAGACCGACAATGGTAGCGGTCGAGAAAATGCCAAAAAATAACAGTGTCGAGCCAATATAGTTTTTAGGTCTAGGGTCTTGATGTGATGTATTTTGCTGCGTCATATAAGTTCTCAAAAACGGGAATGTTGAGATTGGGATTTTAGTCTAAAGTTTTTTGGCCTTTGCCGGTTTTGACCAGTATCGGGCTTGCACCGACGGCCTGCGCCGCTTGGAGATCGCGGAGCGAATCGCCGATAACCGCTATGCCGCTCAGGCTGACATGGTTGTCGGCGGCAAATGCTTCAAGCAAGCCCGGTTTGGGTTTGCGGCAGTTGCAGCCATCGTCCGGGCCGTGCGGGCAAAAATAGATCGCATCGATTTTTCCGCCTTTTTCTTCGGCCATGCGCTGCATTTTTGCATGGATTTTTTCCAGCGTGGCTGCATCGAATAAGCCGCGAGCCAAGCCGGACTGATTGGTGATTACCACGACTTTATAGCCATGCTCATTGAGCAGGGCAATGGCTTCAAGGCTGCCTTCAATCGGCAGCCATTCTTCCGGGGACTTTATGAAGTCATCCGAGTCTTGGTTGATGACGCCATCACGATCCAGCAACACATAACGGTTTTCGGGCATGATTTATAGTGCGTTCCCGCACCGCTGGAGCGGTGCTGACTGCATTCCCACGCTGGAGCATGGGAATGATAGAACGTATGGCATCTTCATTTACGATTGCAATTTGGAGATGTCGGCACAGGTCAAAAACTGCTCGGACAACAGGTTGAGCAATGCCAAGCGGTTGGCGCGCAAGTCAAGATCATCGGTCATTACCATCACATGATCGAAAAACGCATCGACGTCATTGCGCAAACCCGCCAAACGGTTAAGTGTCGCCTGATAATTGCGTTGCGCCAGCAACGGTTTAATATCATCGGCGGATTGCAGTGCGGCTTGCAACAACTGTTTTTCTTGCGCTTCAAGCAATGCGCCGACGCTGGCTGCCGGTTGGGTGTCCGATTTTTTCAGGATATTGCGGATGCGTTTGTTCGCCGCCGCCAGACTTTCGGCTTCGGGCAGTTGCCTGAAGGCTTTAACCGCCTGCAAACGCTGCATAAAATCCAACGGTTCGGCGGGAGTTACGGTGATGACTGCATCGAATTCATCGGCGGTGTAGCCTTGATCGAGGCAATAGCCTTTCAAGCGGTCAAAAATAAAATCGATAACCCGGTCGGATGTTGCCGGTTGATCGTGGACTTGCCGGAAATGGTTTTAATCTGAGCGCCGGCGAATTCCGTCAACTCAATGATATTGATGTTGAGTTTATTCTCTATGATGGTTCGGAGGATGCCTAATGCGGCGCGTCGCAATGCATAAGGATCTTTGTCGCCGGTAGGGATCAAGCCGACGGCAAATATACCGACCAGGGTGTCTATTTTTTCCGCAATAGCAAGAATTTGTCCTGTTGTACTGCTGGCGGTCGGGCTGCCGGATTGTTTGGGGAAATACTGTTCCTCAATCGCCAGGGCGACCTCTTTCGGTTCGTTGTCTGCCAGCGCATAGTAGCGTCCCATAATGCCTTGCAGGTTGCCGAATTCACCGACCATTTCGGTCATCAGGTCGGTTTTGGCCAATAACGCGGCGCGTTCGGCCAATTCAACATTGGCGCCCAGGTGTCCGGCAATGAATTTTGCGAGATTTTGAACCCGTATGGTTTTGTCGTAAACCGTACCCAGACTTTCCTGAAAAATAACGCTGGACAGGCTTTCTACGCGATCTTCCAGCGTTTTTTTGCGATCCTGATTCCAGAAAAATTCCGCATCGGAAAGACGCGGGGTTACCACGCGCTCATTACCCTGTTGTATGGACTTGGGGTTGGTGCTTTCAATATTGCTGAAGGTAATGAAGTTCGCCAGCAAACCGCCGTCGGCATTTTTAACCGGAAAATATTTCTGGTTGGTTTGCATCGTGGTAATCAGCACTTCCGGCGGCAGTTCCAGAAAACGCGGATCGAAAGTCCCGGTAATCGGCACCGGCCATTCGTTTAGGGCGGCAATCTCTTCCAGCAAATCGTCTTCGATATGCGCAATACCGTTCACTGCGGCGGCGGCTTTTTGTGCCGCTTCACGGATGATGGTTTTTCTTTGTTCAAAATCGGCAATGACGCGGCCTTGTTGGTACAAGCACATCCGCATAGTCTTCCGGCTTGGTCAGGGTGATTTTTTGCGGCGCGTGAAAGCGGTGTCCCTGCGTTGTCGCATCTGTTTTGAGGCCCAGAATTTCCGTGTCGATGACGCTGTCGCCGTAAAGCAAGACAGCCCAGTGTACCGGCCTGACAAACTCGGTAGTGAAACTGCCCCAGCGCATACGCTTGGCAATCGGCAATCCGGCGATGCTCTGGCGGATAATGTCCGGGATCAGGTTTTTAGTCGCTTGGCCTTTGACGGCTTGGGTATAGCTGAGCCATTCGCCTTTGTCGGTTTTCAAGCGTTCCAGTTGCTCGAAACTGGTGCCGCAGCTGACCGCAAAACCCAAGGCCGCTTTGCTGGGCGTGCCGTCGGGCGCAAATGCCGCTTGCAGGGCCGGGCCGCGTTTTTCTACGATTTTATCGGGCTGCGCGCTAGCCAGGTTTTCGATAAAAACGGCCAGACGTCGGGGCGTGGCGTAAGCCTTGCTGCCGGTAAACGTTAGTTCAGCGGCATTAAGCCCCTGAATGATGTTATTCAATAAGGCGTTGCTCAGTTTAAGCAAGGTCTTGGGCGGCAGTTCTTCCGAACCCAGCTCGAATAGTAAATGTTTGCTTGTGCTCATGTTATGCTCCCTGCTCGGTTAACATCGGGAAGCCCAGCGATTCCCGGCGTTGGTAATAGGCTTCGGCAACGGATTTGGCCAAATTCCTGACTCTTAACAGATAGCGTTGGCGCTCGGTAACCGAAATGGCATGGCGCGCATCCAGCAGGTTAAAGGCATGCGAGGCTTTCAGCACCATTTCATAGGCCGGCAGCGGTAAATTCAATTCGATCAGCTTGGTGCATTCCCGCTCGTAAGTCTCGAAACACTGGAACATGAACTCGACGTTGGCGTGCTCGAAGTTGTAAGCGGACATTTCCACTTCGTTTTGATGGAACACGTCGCCGTAAGTGACGGTGCCGAACGGGCCTTTGGTCCAGACCAGGTCGTAAACGCTTTTAACGCCCTGCAAGTACATGGCGATGCGCTCCAGGCCGTAAGTGATTTCGCCGGTGATCGGCCTGCATTCAAGGCCGCCGACTTGCTGGAAATAGGTGAACTGGGTCACTTCCATGCCGTTCAGCCAGACTTCCCAGCCCAAGCCCCACGCGCCCAGAGTGGGCGATTCCCAGTTGTCTTCGACGAAGCGCACATCGTGTTCGAGCAAATCCAGACCCAAATGGCGCAACGAACCCAGATACAGTTCCTGGATATTGTCCGGCGACGGTTTTAAAACCACCTGAAACTGGTAGTAATGCTGGAGCCGGTTGGGGTTTTCGCCAAAGCGGCCGTCGGTCGGTCTGCGTGACGGCTGCACATAGGCCGCGTTCCAAGGCTCGGGGCCTATGGCGCGTAAAAATGTGGCGGGATGAAATGTTCCCGCGCCCACTTCCTGATCCAACGGCTGCAATAAAATACAGCCTTGATCTGACCAGTATTCCTGTAAGGCCAGGATGAGTCCCTGAAAAGTCGATAAGTCGTTGTTTATGCTGGACACGGTTTAATGCTCTTGGGCAATAAAAAATGGGGGATTATAACTGAAAAAGCCAGGCTGCGGCACATCGTTAGATGGGGGCTGCGCAAATTTATGCCGGCGGATGCCGCAAGCGTTTGTAATAAGTAGTATTGCTGATTTTGCAGGATTAGTTATCTATCCAAAATAGATAGGTTTATACTTGAAAATTAAGGATAAGCGGTGTTCGTGCATCGTTATCAGGGTTTTGATGATTAGGTGGCGTACTTTTTTAAACAAAAGGGGAATCGACATGAACGATCAAGAAAAACAACGGGCTGTAGATATTCTTAACAAAATTATGGAGCTTGAATTGGCGGGGGTTGTCCGCTACACGCATTACTCGCTTATGGTTTACGGCTATAACCGCATCCCCATTGTTTCCTGGCTTAAGGGTAACGCCGACGAGAGTCTTGCTCATGCGCATAAAGCGGGCGAGTTGGTGACCTTATTGGGAGGGCATCCTTCTCTTAAGATTGGCCCTTTATTGGAAACAGCCAAGCATGATATTGGCGATATTCTAAGAGAAAGTTTGGAGCATGAAAAAACAGCGATAGCCGCCTATTTTGAATTGCTGAAAGCTTCCGAGGGCGTTTCGGTGCTGCTGGAGGAATATGCGCGGGACATGATTGTCGACGAAGAGCTGCATCTTGACGAAGTGAATAAAATGCTGCGGAAACCGGGCGATGTTCAGCCGTTTAATCAGTAAGCCTATTCAGTAGTTAGTCCACGAAAACCAAAAGTAGGCGCCTCTACGACTGCATGGATGCAGGAGGTAGAGCAACGCAGGAGCAGTTGCCGAGGCGACACAAAAAGCACGAAAAGTACAAAGGGATGCCAAGCTGTAGATCATCGCTTGAAAGGGGTGAGTATTGATTTCGTGTCTTTCGTGCTTTTCGTGGATCAATCGCCGTTTTAGGATAAACCGGGAATGCAAAAGTCCGTCCAATCCGTGTTCTATTCCAGCGTTTTATAAAACACCGACCGCACGCCGCAAATGCAATGCCGCCAAGGCCGCGTCATAAGTGGCGTTGTTCAAATTAACGTGTGTGGTGGTACGCAAATCTTCCGCCTTAAGCACGTCGGTATTAGTGGATAAACCTTGCTGATAACGGTCGGTGGTGACTTTCAAGTTTTCATCGGCTTGCGCTATGGCTTGTTGAGTCACGGCGATGCGTTTTTGCGTCTCCTGAATATCCAACCAGGCTTGGCGCACCTGCAAGCCGATCATGCTTGATAAGTCGTCGCGTTGTTCCTTTAACGACATAGCTTGCCGGGTAATCGCATCGCTACGATGACCGGAACTGCCGTCAAATATTTTCCATTCCATACCGACATTAGCCATCCACATGCCTTGAAAGGCTTGATAGCGGTTCTCCTGATATTGATAGCCGCCATTGACGGCGACCTGCGGCAACAACCCGGCTTTTACGCTCTGCGCCTGTTGGCCGAGCGATTCTATTTGTTGTGCCAGTGCGACCAGTTCAGGGCGTTGTTTTATTGCATTGTCGCTCAGCTCGTTCAATGTTCCTTGCGGGATTTCGGGGAACTTATGAACCAACGTAACCTCATGGGCAAGATTCCGGTCCAGCAGCTGGTTGTAGCGCGCCTTGGCGACGTCCAGTTGGTTGTTCGCCTGTACGACCAGCTGCTGGGCATTGACCAGCTCGACGTTGGCCGCCAATGCGTCATTACGTGCGACCATGCCTTGATCGAACAGATTGTTCACATCCTTCATGTGCAGCCCCAGCGTATCGACATGGCTTTTTGCTACCTGCAACGCGCTTTCCATGCGCAATACGGTGATATAGGCCTCCGCAACCTGCATTTTGATATTTAATACGGACGTGGTTTCGTTGGATTGAACCGCCTGCAATGAGGCTTCGGCGGCATCGATATTATGGCTGATGCGTCCGCTGGTGAAAATCGGCACTGAAGCGATTGCCTGGGCTTTGACGCTTCCGGCCTGGTTTGTGCTGAACTGGGCCGTCTGGCCTGCTATCTGGGTTTTTGCTGCCGGTGTCTCGCTATATTGTGTGTAGCCGCTGCTCACGTTAAGATCGGGCAAGCGCTGGCCTTGCGCCGATTGCAGCTGCTGCTCGGAGGCGCTGGTATCGGCTTTCGCCGACTTGATCTGATGGTTGTTATTGATGGCGTTGTCCCAGGCATCTTCCAGTGTTTCCGCCGAGGCTGCCGTTGCAACCAGAAACATTAACAAACCGACTAAAGGATTTTTATGATTTAGCATGGAGCATTCCCCGCATGTAAAAAGCAATGACCTGTGAGACCAAGCGTTTTTTTTCGTCGGCGGAAGGCCGCAACGTTTTCGACAGCAGGCAACGGCAATGCAGATCGCCTTTCAGCATGCTGAAAAAGGCATCCGCCGCAAAGACAGGATCGGCGATGTTATAGCTGCCGCTCGCATTCAAGCGCCGGAAATAATCTTCCAGCTGCGTCAATGCGGCTTGCGGGCCGCTCTGATAAAACAATTGACCCAGTTCAGGAAAATCGGGGCTTTCCGCGACCACCAGCCGGTAAATAGCCAAGGCGTCTTCGGCATAAATCAAATCCACTGCGGAGGTCGCGATTTGGGCCAGATTTTTTTCCACATCATCCGACTCGATAGTCGCCTGGGTCATGGTTTGTAACAAAGCCTCGCAAAGGCCGGAAATGACTGCCGCGAGCAGGGCATTTTTGCTGTCGAAGTGGTTGTACAGCGTCGCCTTGGAGACCGGCGCGGCCTGGGCGATTTTGTCCATGCTGACGTTACGGTAGCCGTGCGTTAGGAACATGCGGGTTGCACCATTAAGAATGGCTTGCCGCTTGGGGTCGGTGGGTTCGGTCATTTTTTGCTGAATTTAAGAGTGGCGTATTGGTAGAAAAATCTAAAAAGATTCGAAGAAACAAAACTTATATCTGTTTTAAATTTCAGGGCATTTGGAGCCGCGACTTTAGTCGCGGTGATGGTTCATCGCCGCAGCTTCTGCTGCATGAACGCTTATGCGCGACTAAAGTCGCGGCTCCGTTTATGTTTTTCCTTGCCTATTTAAAACATATACCAAAACTTCGTGTTCTTCGTGGTGAATCCATAACTTTTTGCGTAAAAACAAGCGATACGTTAGACTAAACTAAACCGTTTAGTTTATCAAGGTCGATTTATGCCCCGCTTCCGTTCTGTTTTACTGATTTTATTGATTGCCATTCCGTTAGTCGCGGGAACCGGCTATTGGCTGCTGGATCGTCAGCAATATGAGACTACCGACGATGCTTATTTACACAGCAATATCGTGTTGATCAGCCCCAGAGTGCAGGGTTATGTGACGCAGATAGCCGTCAACGACAATCAGGCCGTCAAGCAAGATGAGGTTCTGGTGACGGTTGATGACCGGGATTATCAGGCCAAAGTCAGTCAGGCGGCAGCCGATGTCAGTGCACAAATGGCGCATATCGAGCGCTTGCGGGCGATGAAAACCTCCCAGCGGGCGCATATCGAAACGGCGGGCGCCAATATAGCGGCGGTGCAGGCCAAGCGGGAGCAAATCCAAAAAGACTTGCAGCGTTTTAATAACCTGATTGACCGCGGCTCGGCGGCTAGGCAATCCCTGGATAAAGTTCAATCGGAGTCCAAACAGGCAGCGGCGGAACTAAGAGGTTCTCAAGCTGCATCCAGCGCCGAGCACAGCCAATTAGCGACCCTCGATATTGAGATTACCGAAACCGAAGCGCGTCTGGAAAATGCCCAGGCGCAATTGACTTTGGCGAAAATCGACCTGGAACATACCCAGGTCAAAGCGCCGGTAGACGGCATCATCGGCAATCGCGGCGTGCAGCTTGGACAATTGGTTCGCCCCGGCGTTGCGTTGGCTTCCCTGGTGCAAAACAGCAAAATCTGGGTAGAGGCGAATTTCAAGGAAACCCAACTGCAACACATGCGTCTGGGGCAGCCGGTTACGGTTAAAGTGGACGCCTATCCCGATCTTAACTTGACCGGCAAGGTGGACAGTTTTTCGCCGGCCAGCGGCTCCGAGTTCAGCATATTGCCTGAGGAAAACGCCACCGGCAACTTCACCAAAATCGTGCGCCGGGTGCCGGTAAAAATAGCCTTCGATTCGGCTGAGGATATACAGGTATTAAGGCCGGGCTTGTCGGCCGAAGTTAAAGTGAAAGTGCATTAAGCCGTGGACAAGACAGAAACGCCACTGACGCTAGGGCAGTGGATCGGTTTTTTCAGCATGGCGATTGGCGTGTTCATGGCGGTGCTGGACATTCAGATCGTCGCGAGTTCCTTACAGAAAATCCAGGCCGGGCTGTCCGCGACCAAGGATGAAATCGCCTGGGTGCAGACCTCTTACCTGGTTGCCGAAGTCATCATTATTCCGCTGTCCGGCTGGCTGGGCCGGGTGTTCTCGACCCGCTATTTATATGTCATCTCGGCAGGCGGCTTCACCTTAGCTAGTCTGCTGTGCGCATTCGCCTGGAACCTGCCGTCGATGATCGTGTTCCGCTGTTTGCAGGGCTTTATCGGCGGCGCGATGATTCCGATGACCTTTACCGTGATCTTCATCTTGTTTCCGCCACGCTTGCAACCGGCAATGACTATCGTGCTCGGCTTGATCGTGACGATAGCGCCGACTATCGGGCCGATACTGGGCGGTTTTCTTACCGAAACCTACAACTGGCAGTTGCTGTTTTTGATCAACATCATCCCCGGCATCATAGTCTGCGTGATGGTGTGGAAGTATCTTGATATTGACCGGCCCGACTGGGCGCTGCTGCAGAAAATCGATTTTGTCGGCATAGCCCTGATTGCCGTGTTCTTGGGCAGCATGCAGTTCGTGTTGGAAGAAGGCGCAAGCAAGCAGTGGTTTGAAGATTCCCTGATTGTCGCGTTGACGATAGTTGCGATCGTCAGCGGCATCGTTATGCTGATTTGGGAGTTAAAAAATCCTCACCCGATTATTGATCTTTACGCATTCGGCAATATCAATTTTGCCATAGGTTGTGGCTACAGTTTTGTGCTGGGCGTGGGGCTTTATACCATCATTTATTTAACGCCGATTTACCTGTCCAGCGTTAAAGGCCTTAACAGCCTGCAAATCGGCTACTATTTAATGGTCGTCGGGTTATTCCAATTGCTGTCGGCGTTTATCGCCGGGCCATTGGAGAAAAAAATGGATCTGCGCTGGATGCTGTGCCTGGGGCTTAGCCTGTTTGCGCTGGGCTCATGGACGAATGGCGAATTAACCGTCGAATCCGGTTATTGGGAGTTTTTCTGGCCGCAGGCCATCCGGGGCACTGCCTTGATGCTGTGTTTCCTGCCGATCAACACGCTGGCCTTAGGCCGGTTGCCGGTCGAAGAAGTCAAGAACGCCAGCGGGCTTTATAACCTGATGCGCAATCTGGGCGGCGCGATCGGCCTTGCGGTCGCCAACACGCAAATGATTTATTTAACCAAAGCGCATTATGCGGCGTTGCGCGAATCGGTTACCGCAACCAGTTATCAGGCGCAGCAAATGTTGGAAGGATTGACCGAGTCGATGGCGCAAATGAATTTACCTGATCCTGATTCGGCCGCAATAAAACAAATCACGGGGCTAGCCTTGCGGGAAGCGGAAGTGATGACTTTTAATAATCTGTTTCAGGTTATCGCTTTTATGTTTGTGGCTTCGCTGGCTGTTGCGCCTTTTCTAAAGAAGGTGGATGCTGAAAAAGGCGGTGCGATCCACGAATGAGTGCGCCATTTTAATTCGTCAGGGCAGAACGCATTAAAAAGACATTCACACCTTCAAAAAACAGCTTAAGTTCTGTTGACGTATGCGGCGATTTCAGGGAAAGTTAAGCCATTTTTAAGAAATGGAAAATACGTCATGAACAAAACTACATTTGCCCTGATTATCGGTACGATGTTGAGCCTGCCTGCCGCTGCCGTCGATTCTTATACGATTGATCCCCGACATACCTTTCCCAGCTTTGAGATCAATCATCTGGGCTTTTCGATTCAACGAGGGCGCTTTAATCGAACCAGCGGTAAAGTGATATTGGCTCCGGAGTTGGGAAGCGGCAGCATTCAAATCACTATCGACACGGTTTCGATCAGCACTGGACTTGCCGATTTGGAAAAGCATCTGCGTAGCGAGGATTTCCTGGATGCTGAACGCTACCCATTGATTACTTTTACATCGGATAAATTGAGCTTTAGTAAAGACCAACTTGTTGCCGTTGATGGTAAATTAAGCTTGCACGGTATTACCAAGCCGGTGCATTTGGTGGTAGATTATTTTCATTGCGGAATGAATATGATCGCCATGAAAAACATTTGCGGGGCCAATGCCACCACAACTATCAAGCGATCTGATTTTGGCGTAGATAAATATGCGCCCGCCCTTGCTGATGAAGTCAAGATCGCGCTCCAAGTTGAAGCGGTCAAAGACTGATCAGCCTTGTTTGGTAATACAGCTCAGAGGAAAAAACCATGAAACTCTATTACAGCAAAGGCGCATGTTCCTTATCGCCCCATATCGCAGCCTGTGAAGCGGAGTTGCCGATCGAACTGATTGAAGTTGATTTGCAAGCTAAGCGCACCAAAACCGGGGAGGACTTCCTGCTGGTAAATCCTAATGGTTACGTGCCGGTATTGATCCTTGACGACGGTAGCAAGCTGATGGAAGGCCCCGCTATTGTTCAGTATCTTGCAGATCAATCGCCGGATAAGAAATTAGCGCCACTGGCCGGGACGTTCGAACGTTACCAGTTGCAACAATGGTTGAATTTTATCTCGACCGAGATTCATAAAGGAGGGTTTGCGCCCTTGTTCAATCCCGCTACGCCTGAAGCAGCTAAACAGATGGCGATTGCTACACTGACTTCGCGATTGGGAACCGTTGCCGAGCACCTGTCGCCCCGGGCATTTTTGCTCGGCGAGCATTTTACCGTGGCCGATGGCTATTTGTTTGTCATGCTGGGTTGGGGCGCTGATGTCGGGGTTGATATTTCCCGCTGGCCAGTGCTGGCGGACTATGCCGCTAAAATTTCTGAGCGGCCCTCAGTGCGACAAGCAATGAGGGAGGAAGGGCTTATTTGAACCCAAAGCTTCGGATTTCCGCATCGCGAAGCTAGGGCTTCTCGTTTTTCGAGGCGCCCAATCTGGAGATTGGGCGCTGACACTAACCCCTGGGGCATTTAAGCGCCTTTGCGCCATGCTGCAAGTTCACTGATGAATTTATCGCCGATATACCTTCCACCGGCTTCAGATAAGTGATCTTTATCAGCGTACAAAATCTTTCCATCTATTTTTCCGTAGCAATAGGATTCATCGCAGAAGTACTTTTCTGCATCCAAGATTTTGATTGACGGGTAATCTCTTGAAGCCTTTTCTAGTATTGTCCTGTAAACCAAATTACGTTCTTTGACCTCATTTAACGGTTCTGCACAAGAATCGTTGACTTTTATCTGAGGCCCGAATGTCAATGGTCTGTATTTTACGCAGCTCTTTGGCAAGAACCCGAGTTCCGGGTTATCAATAAGAAGAATTACGTTTTTCTCGGCTTTTGTGAGTCTATCTAGTGTAATGCGTAGTCCTTTTTCAAATATCCGGGATCTGTCTTTTAAATCTTTATCGCCAGTAAAACCAATTTGAAATTGTCTGGCAGAATTATCCTTGTAATTGTAGCCCGTCAGATACCACGATCCTCTATTGGCTAATATCACGGTCTTTATGGACGGCTCTATCGCCGCAAAATCCAGTGCTTTAGCCATAAATCCGCTACAGTAGTCAGTTGCGTTTTCGCCTCTAAATATTTGTACCTGATAAAAGGGTAAACAGCCTGCGGCAGACACGATAGAAAAGTTTTCGCCATTTCCCTTGAAAAAATCAATCATGCCAACTGTATTGCGAATTGCATGGCTATCTCCAATCGTCATAACTGTGGCTGCTTTATCAGCGTCACTGATAAAGCAGCTTCCTGATTTTTCCTCGGTACTTTGATTAAAGCGACTGCACTGGGTTTTTGTAATTTGAGCTATATCGCCCGAACTATTTAGTTGAAATTGTTTTGCTGTGAGTTCGGCCTGTGGATACCTAAAATCAAATCCTTGTTTGTAAAATGTTAAATATCCAATGCAGCCAAATATGACCATGCAGGTTATTAGGTATAGGTATGTCTGGTGATTTTTGTTCGATCTTACCGGTTTTTCAATGTATCTAAAGGTAAGCCACGCAAGGGTTAAGCTTAAAGAAATGGCGGTTATCTTCTGCTCCAGATGAAGTCCATTTACTTCGACTATACGGATAAAGGATAAAATAGGCCAATGCCATAAATATAACGGATAGCTGATTAGCCCAATAAATATAAAGGGTCTGGAGCTTAATATATGCCGATTGATGAGGCTATTTCCCGATGATGCCAGGATAGAAGCGGCTCCAACCGTTGGGATTAGGGCTAGCCAGCCAGGAAAGTTAGAATTTTTGTTAAAGAGGTAAACACTAATGCCTATCATGGCTAAACCAGTGACAGAAATAATGTTGTTTAGTTTTACGTACTTATTTAGATAATTTCCGAATAGATTTCCATATAATATTCCACCCAGAGCAAGCTCCCAAAATCGCGTAACAGGAAGGTAAAAGGACGAAATACTGCTCGTATTCATCTGTAAAATATTTGCTGAGAAAGAAATAACGACTATTAATATCAGGGCGGGGCGAGTTGGGATATTCAGTTTTTTTAGCGTGATCAGGATTGCAGGCCACAGCAGATAGAATTGTTCTTCAATACTCAACGACCATAAATGAAGTAAAGGTTTTAACTCTGAGGCAGTATCGAAGTATCCAGATTCATTCAGCAACAGTAAATTTGAGAAAAATCCCGCGCCAGCGGTGATGTGAAGCCCCAAACTGGCAAACTCATCCGACAATAAATATAACCAGCCAAATATATAGCTGCAAAAGAGAACTGCCAGTAAAGCAGGAAAAATACGTTTGATTCTTTTTTTGTAAAAATCGACAGTGCTAAACTTATTTTCTGATGATTGTTCGAAAATTATTGAGGTTATCAGGTAGCCCGATATTACAAAGAAAATATCAACCCCTACAAAACCGCCCCTTAACCCTATGTAGTGAAATAAAACGACGATTATAATTGAGGCGGCTCTTAAACCATCAACTTCAGGTCGGTACGCTATACTCATAATTGTTTTATGTTGGGCTTGCTTTAATAAAAAGCGTCAAGCGTGAACAGTTTGCAGATATAGCACGGTAGCCGGTCATGTTTACTATGACCGAGATACCAGTGCGATAGTTATAACTCAGTAAGGTGTAATCCGTACGGCGCAATAGGTGGTAGCCGTATTGCGCCGTATGTCGGTTCAAGTCAAAAAGGTGCGCAAATCGAACGCCCGGTCGTTATTCCGTTTCTTGCCTTGCTACGTCAACCGGTTTGGGTGCCGGCGTGGATTCAGTGGCAGCCGCCGGTTTTGGCGCTTCCGACTGTTGATTGCCGGTGTTAGCCTGGCTGGAGACATTAGCTTGAGGCTGCTGCGGGCGTTCGGATCTTTCCGATCTTTCCGCAAAATCATTGTCATAAGAACGGGGGGCTGCCGGGCGTGGCTCATCACTGCCCACGCTGGACGCGTCATGCGTGGCGTTTGTTGAATCGCCGTCTGTTTCAGGTCTCTTGTAGTTGGGGTTGCGCGGTCTTCTGCGGTTTGGCCCTCTTCTGGCATTGTTTCTTTTAGGTTGATCCCCGTTTGTAGCAGCGGGCGGCGCCAGTTCCGGCGCAGTTGAAATAACCTCGCTAACCGCAACAGCTTCGTTTTTAACCTGCTCGGTTTTTGCGATAGGCAAGTTAGCCGGCTCGAGATTGCGTTTCACGTTTCTGCCTTGACCGCGAGGAGGGCGGTTTTGGCGAGGCGAATCCTGGCTTTGTTCCGGTTTTTGTTTGGGTCCTTGCTCTGGCGCTTGAATTTGCTCCGGCTTTTGATCTCGCTGATCACGCCCTTGTCCACGGCCACGGCCACGGTTGCGACCTCTTTCCTGGCCTTGTCTGCCGCCCTTGTTTCTGTTCGCTTGACTCTCGTCCGCGACAGGCTTGGTTCTTTCGGCAGTTTGTATTACCGGAGCTTTTGCTTTAGGCGTTGCACTGGAGCCTACCAGCTTATGCCAGAAGCGTTGGATCAGGCTGGCCGATTCGCTTTTGTTTTGTACCGGTGCGGGCGACTCATGCAGGAATTCCTTGACTGCTGCTTTGGTGGCGCTTGGTTTTACTTGCTGGGCAAATTCAGGAATGGTGATGTCTTCCGCTTTTATCTGCAAGTAGCTGGCCTTGTGATCGCTAGGCTCTTTTTCCTTGATGCGCTCAATGTCGTAAGCCGGTGTTTCCAAATGCTTGCTGGGCAGGATGACAATGCCGACTTTCAGCCGGTGTTCAATTTGCTCAATGGCGCTGCGTTTCTCATTCAACAGGAAAGTCGCGCACTCGATAGGCAAGTGGGCAATGACTTTTTCCGTGCCTTTCTTCATCGCTTCTTCTTCGAGAATACGCAATACGGAAAGCGCAACCGACTCTACGTTGCGAATGGTACCCTGGCCTTTGCAACGCGGACACGGCAGTTGCGTGGAGTCGCCGAGCGAAGGACGCATCCGTTGTCTGGACATTTCCAACAGGCCGAAACGCGAGATGCGGCTGGTCTGAATGCGGGCGCGGTCGATTTTAAGCGCGTCGCGCAGGTGATTTTCAACGGTTTTCTGGTTCTTGTTGGACATCATGTCGATGAAGTCGATCACAAACAGGCCGCCCAAGTCGCGCAGTCTCAGTTGACGGGCGATTTCATCGGCCGCTTCCAGATTGGTATTCAGCGCGGTTTCTTCAATATCGCTGCCTTTGGTGGCGCGCGCCGAGTTGATGTCGATTGAGGTCAGCGCTTCGGTATGGTCGATGACGATCGAACCGCCTGAGGGCAACGAAACTTCGCGACCGTAAGCCACTTCAATTTGCGATTCAATCTGGTAACGGTTAAACAGCGGGACAGCGTCTTGATAGAGTTTTGCTTTGGGCAAAAAATGCGGCATGACTTGCTTTAGGAAGTTTTGCACCAGTATGAACGAATCTTCATTGTCGATCAGAATCTCGTCAATATTGCCGCGCAAATGGTCGCGCAAGGCTCTGATGATGACGTTGCTTTCCTGGAATACCAAAAATGGCGCTGTATGTTCGTCGGCAGAGCGTTCTATGGCTTCCCATAGTTGCAGCAGATAATTTAAGTCCCATTGCAGCTCTTCGGCGTTTTTGCCGCATCCGGCCGTTCTAACTATGAGCCCCATGCTTTCAGGGATCTCAAGCGCTTCCATGACTTCGCGCAGGTCGCTGCGGGTTTCGCCTTCTATGCGCCGCGAAATGCCGCCTGCTTTAGGGTTGTTGGGCATCAGCACCAGATAGGTGCCGGCCAAACTGATATAGGTGGTTAAAGCTGCGCCTTTGTTGCCGCGTTCTTCTTTTTCAATCTGAACGACGATTTCCTGACCTTCTTTTATCAGGTCTTTGATGGCTGGGCGACGGCCGTCGTTTTCGACGCCGTCTTGTAGTTGACGGTAGAGCGGAGAGATTTCTTTGAAAGGTAAAAAGCCGTGTTTTTCAGCGCCGTAGTTGACAAAGGCCGCCTCTAAGCTGGGTTCTACGTGGGTTACTATCCCTTTGTAAATGTTTGACTTTTTTTGTTCTTTCGAAGGTACTTCTATGTCAAAATCATACAGTTTTTGACCGTCTACCAAAGCGACTCGCAGTTCTTCCGGTTGCGTAGCGTTGATAAGCATTCTTTTCATTCAATATTCCTTGTTGTTTCCTGCTCCATGGTCAGATTTTACTGAACAGACTGGTTTGGGTCATCGTGTTTGCGTAGGGGGCTGCGACCAATGTTTGGTGCCGCCTACTGTTGGTAAGCGAAGCTGCCCCTACATAGCTTAGTTTTTACGTTTCTGCATCTTGTAATCGGTATCCCTGCCTTCACTTAGGTGAAGACCGTGGATAGTTGCACGGACAGAGTCTAAGCAAATAAATATTCTTTTTTCAGTCTTGGTTGTAAATTCCGTCTTAAACAGGAGTTATAAATCGTTCGTCTAGGGTCGAACGATGAACCCGAAAATCTTACAATGCTGAGCCAGCTAGTGCCGTGTTTCTCAACATCGAGCAATGCTCCAAGGCAGTTTTGTTAGTGAAACCGCTGAGCAAAAGTATGTTTTTTATATAAAAAACTTGCTTAATATAGCAATGTTATTGCTATACATCAATTTAAAGAATCATTCATAACCGGATGCTGGTATTATTTGCGCTATGAATAGTGTAGAAAAAACCGTAACGCCTCAAGTCCAACTGGTCGAAATCACCGAAGAAAATAGTGACCAGCGCTTGGATAATTTTTTAATTGCCCGCTTGAAGGGCGTACCCAAAAGCCGAATTTACCGGATCGTTCGTAAAGGTGAAGTCAGGGTCAATAAAGGTCGCGTCGATGTCAAATACCGCCTGGCGGCAGGCGATATAGTCCGAATTCCGCCGGTCAGGGTGGCCGAACGCAGTGAAGAATCGTATGTTCCACAAGGCTTGCAAGCAGCCTTACAACAAGGCATTTTGTTTGAGGATGACGGCTTCCTGATCGTCAACAAACCGGCCGGTTACGCAGTGCATGGCGGCAGCGGCGTGAGTTCCGGCATTATCGAAGGATTGCGCCTGTTAAGGCCTGAAGCGCATTTTTTAGAACTGGTGCATCGGCTCGATAAAGATACCTCAGGTTGCCTGATCATCGCCAAAAAACGTAGCGCGCTGAAGCTGTTGCATGAATTGTTTCGTGACAATCACATCCATAAAACCTATCTGGCCTTGCTGGCCGGGCAATGGGCCAGGAAGAAGCTGATCGTCACCGCGCCCTTGCTTAAAAATGTCAGCAAAGGCGGCGAGCGCATGGTTGTGATCAGCCAAGCCGGCAAAGAGGCGGAGACGCTGTTTCGGCGCTTGAAATTATTTGCCGATTCGACGCTGGTCGAGGCCTCGCCAAAAACGGGGCGCACCCATCAAATACGCGTTCACGCCGCGAGTCTCGGGCATCCTATCGTCGGCGACGAGCGTTATGGGCGGGATGACATTAACCAGAAATTTAAAGCCCGAGGCTACAAGCGCATGTTCCTGCATGCGGAGAAATTGAAGTTTCAGCACCCTGTTACCGGGGCCGCACTAACCATTTTGGCGCCTTTGCCACAACAATTGGAAGATTTGTTAAAACATGAAGAACAGGTTTGATTTAATCATATTCGACTGGGACGGCACCCTGATCGATTCGATAGACTGGATCGTACATTGTCTGCAAACGGCGGGCAAACACTGCGGCTATGCTATTCCAGAGCCTCAGGCGGCAAAAGACGTGATCGGCCTGAGCATTACAAACGCCTGTAGCACGCTATTTCCCGGCGCCGATCAGGAAACACTGAGCCGATTGACGACCTGTTACCATCAAACTTATTTGTCCAGGCAGCTAAGCCGGGAAGATTTGTTTCCCGGCGTTTACGACATGTTGGTCGAATTGAAACAATCAGGTTATCAACTGGCCGTCGCCACAGGTAAAACCCGGACAGGTTTGCAAGAGGCGTTAAAGGCGACGGATACGGAAGATTTATTTTGCATTACCCGTTGCTCCGATGAAACCGCCTCCAAACCGGATCCCTTAATGCTGCACCAGATTATGCAACATACCCAGGCGGCGAATGACCGCAGTTTAATGGTCGGCGATTCCACCCATGACTTGCAAATGGCGATGAATGCCCAAATATCGTCGATAGCAGTGTCATGCGGAGCTCATCCGGAAGACATCTTGCAACAATTAAATCCGCTGATGTGCTTACAGCAACCGGCAGAATTACTGAGTATTATTAGAGGTTAACAAGGCATGGACAATCAGAACAAACCAGAATTAACGAACGAACCCGGCTGGGAGCGCGAGGTCATTGAAAAGCTGGCGTTCGCCGCCGTCACCGAGCAAACCAGGGCAAGGCGTTGGGGCGTTTTTTTTAAGAGCCTGATGTTCGTGTACCTGATCGCGGTGCTCGGTTTAGCGGTATATCCAAAGATCAGTAAGGAGATTGGCGTTGATAGTAAGGATCATACCGCCGTTATCAATGTGGTTGGCATGATCGCCGAGGGCAAGGACGCCAATGCGGAAAGTATTATCGAAAGTTTGAGAAATGCGGTCAAAGACGAGCACACCAAAGGCATTATCCTGAATGCCAATTCGCCGGGCGGCAGCCCCGTGCAGTCTTCTTATGTGTACGAGGAGATCAGGAAAATTAAAAAAGAGCATCCTACGTTGCCGATTTATGCGGTGGTCAGCGATATTTGCGCCTCGGGTTGTTATTTTATCGTATCGGCCAGCGACAAGATTTTTGTCAATCCCTCCAGTCTGGTCGGCTCCATCGGCGTCATTATGGATGGTTTCGGCTTTGTCGAGACCATGCAAAAGCTGGGTGTAGAGCGCAGGTTAATCACTGCAGGCGCGCATAAAGCCATGCTCGATCCTTTTTCGCCGCCTAAAGAAGACGAATCGCGCTATGTGCAAAGCCTGATAAACCAAGTGCATCAGCAATTTATTAATGCGGTCAAAGCTGGCCGCGGCGACCGGCTTAAAGAAACCCCCGATATGTTTTCAGGTCTGGTCTGGACAGGCGAAGAAGGCGTGAAGCTGGGTATCGTCGATGCTGTCGGCACTCAGGATTACGTCGCCAAAGAACTGATCGGCGCAGAAGAGCGGGTTGATTTTAGTCGGCAGGAACATTTGCTGGATAAAATCGCGGGCAAGCTGGGTGCGTCTTTCGGCCAAGCAATCGGCAGCTTGGTCCAGGGCGTGACAATGCGTTAAAGATTCAGCGTTGATTCAGGGTGAGGGGTTAAAATGCTTTTCACCCGATAATGGAACGTGAATGTCAAAAATAGGCGTCTACTTTTAGCCCCACGTTCTATTTTTCTAATTGGATTGTCCATGAGAAATTTTCTTAAAGTAGTTGCCGTCGCCTTGTTGTTTTCTAACAGCTGTTTTGCGGAAAACAACCAGTTGGCATACGTCAGTTTGGACGAGGCCACCAAACAGATCATTGACGGCACCTACAACAAGGTGCTGGGCGCGCAAACAGAACTAATCGACGGCAAAGAAGTCTATATCATTAAAGTCCTGACCCCTGACGGGCGTATCCAGTATTACAAAATCGATGCCGAAACCGGCCAATTAGTCAGCTAATCCCAACAGACGAAAAACATGCGCATCCTAGTTGTTGAAGATGAACTAAAACTCTGCGAACAAATCCAGCAGTTCTTTGCCGATAAAGGCTTTGCCGTCGATACCGCAAACACCGGCAGTGACGGTTATTACATGGGCAAGGAATATCCGATTGATGCGGCCATAATCGACCTCGGCCTGCCCGATTTTTCCGGCATCGAACTGATCAAGCGCCTGCGTAAAGACAAGATCACCGTCCCTATCCTGATTTTAACCGCCCGCAGCCGCTGGCAGGAAAAAGTGGAGGGATTGGAAGCGGGGGCCGATGATTATCTGGTCAAGCCGTTCCATTATGAAGAGCTGTTGGCCCGGATTAACGCCCTGATACGTCGCTCGGCCGGCGTGGCTCATCCGGTGTTAACTCACGACAATATCGAACTGGACACCGTAGCTCAGGAAGTCACCGTCTCCGGCGTCAAACAGGAATTAACCGCTTACGAATATAAGGTGCTCGAGTACCTGATGTTCCGCAAAGGCGAAGTCATTTCAAAATCCGTATTAACCGCCCACATTTACGATGAAGACTTTGAGCGCGACAGCAATGTGCTTGAAGTTTTTATCGGCCGCTTGAGAAAAAAGCTCGATCCCGACGGCACGCGCAAACCGATTGAAACCTTGCGCGGCCGAGGCTATATGATTCATGCCCAGCGAGATTGATTCTAAAACCGCAGTTAGTCCACGAAAAGCACGAAAGACAAGAAATAAATCAGCGCAAATTCGGCACCTATACTCCCTCTCCTGTTGGACGACTGCATGGATGCAGGAGGTAGAGCAACGCAGGAGAGGTTGCCGAGAGGGTTGGGGTGAGGAGATTTAAAAACCGAATGTTGAAGCGTCAACAGCGCATCACCAAAGCAGCAATCCCTTAATCTTATTAAAGTGCTGGTCTTTTGTATAAATCGGCATACCTCGTTGAAAAGCGACTGCGGCAATCCATATATCGTTGGTAGGGATTGGCGTTCCATTAGTTCTCAGTTGGTCGAGAATCAAACAGTAATATTCCGCCGATTGCTCATCAATACCGTAGAGCGTGACTCTGGGCGAATCAAGAAACTGGTTGAGTTCCTGGCGATTGATTTTTTCTTTAGTTCCCGCCTAAAGCCGGAAAACAGCTCACCGATTGAGATGGCAGTGATGCCGATAGCAGCAACTTGTTGCAGGGTCTGGATTATTTCAGCATCGCCCCGCATAGCGTGGGAGTAAATATTGGTATCAATCAAAACAGCGTTCATTGCCAAAGCTCGTCATCGATTTGCGACTCGCTATTGATCTTGCCCTGTATTGTTTGAAATTCGCTGTCAGACCACTGCCCGAAAAGAAAATCCAAGTCGTGGTATTCCTGGGTGAAAAGCTTTTTCTTATGCAGACCGGTATGCTCTTTTAAGGCATCAAGCGCTAATTGATTGACACTTTTCCCGCTAGCTTGCGCTTGTTGTTTGAGCATTGCCGCCAAGTCAGGATCGATGCCGCGTATAGATAGATTGCTCATGTTGATTCCTTGTTATTAAGTGAGCGCATTTTGCTGGCATATTATGAGTGCACAGGCGGTTTGTCAACATGCATATTGGAGTCCAAAGCTGGCTTTGGTCGTTGTTTGCTATCGGTCGAGTCGGCTTGTTCTGGCTACGGGACTGGTGTGCTGGTTTGTGCCGTTTTCCAAGTTTGGAGATTGGGAACGAGCGCAAGTTCGGAAATTTCACAAGACCAATCGAATTACCCCCTCCATCAATTACCTGTTTTTAGAATCAACCAGACTGATTCTGTTGATTGCATATTCGCTTTTGCGACGAAACAAAAAACTGCCAGGTAATAATACGTTAGAATCAACTCAACTTTGATGAAGGTGTTGATGATTTATGTACGGCGATTTCGATGAAGATTTATTAGCGCAATGGTGTGAATTGTATGACCGCTTTGTAACCAAGGATCGGCATCTCTTAGCCAAAACTATAAACAAATGTAGCCGAGAAAAGTTGCAACAGTATCTCTCCCCCGTTCAGCCGAACATTGCGGTGTTTTTGGTAAAAACACAAACTAAAATTACAGACGATGATCGTTTGACTGCCTACGGCTATTTGCAATTTCTGGATGGGCGATTTTGGAATAAGCCTAATTGGCATTTGCTTAACGGCTTCGTTGAACAGTCTCTAAATGGTTCGCGCTATATTTTGACGCGCATGAATGAACATCCGATTGCAAGAGCAATACCCGAAGAAAATCGCTTTAAGCTCGATGATGCGCTCGGGGACAAAAGAGCATTGCAGCTACGACACCATTGGCAAGAAGTGGATTTGTCCAGTCACCTAGAAATGCGCCGTAGCGACGTATTTAACGTATTCATTGGCAACCAGAATTTTGTGAAAATCGGTTTGTCGCCTTTTGCCGGTATCGGCGATATGAATTGGCAACATGATCCAACAGATAAGCGTGGCATTGATGCTCGTATTCCTTTCTGGTGTTGCAGTGCCAAAGATGAGGTTAGTCAGTTGGCTCGGCTCAAGGATGTGTTACTGGCGGCGCGTGAGCAACAGGTGAATATTTTGTTGTTTCCTGAATTGGCCATGACCGAGGCCCTGCAAGCGGAGATCAGTAATTGGTTGATGGAATACAACGCATTCGAGCCGATCATTCGGTTGGTTATCGCCGGAACGCGGCACGTTATCGATGTCAATGAGCGCAATGCTTACAGTAACCGTTGCACGGTGTTTAATCCATTCGGTGATATTGAATGGGAGCAAGAAAAACGGCAGATATTCGTCTTGGAGGCTGATGAAGCAGTTAAGCTTTTCGATATTCAGGTGCCAGCTTTTGAGCCAACGAACCAGTCGGAGAGATTAGTCATGCGTCACACGGATTTGGGTATTCTAGCAACGCCGATTTGCTTGGATTTTCTTTGTGACCCGCTATGGAAGCTGATGCCGGTAGATGTGTTTTTTGTACCCGCTATGTCGCCAAATTTAAAGCGCTTCCATGATAACTGTCGGTTGGTGGGTAATGAGCGGGGTGCTGCGGCGTTTGTATGTAATGCTCAGCCGAACGATAAACATAAGAGTGTATTTGCGTATCGTCCAGAGAAAGATGCTTTGCAACTCAAGCAACAAAGCTCATTTTTATTCACAGTAGATGTTGATATAGATATGAACTATGATTAAGTATATACTTAATTCACATTATTACCTTTTGCTATGAATGAACTATGGACAAGTTGAACAAACACCGCGAGGCCTACAAAGCTGCGTTGCAAGCTAAAGACGAAGACGCTTTATTGCATGAAAAAGCCTGTCTGACAGCTGCTGCCGCATCGGCATTATTGGAACAAGATGTCGATGCGATGCGCCGTGTTAGAGCTTGTTGCACCGATTTGTCCTCATTGGCCGACCGTTTCGATACTACCGGCAAACCCGGCGACCGTTGGCGTACCTTGGGGGATATGTTGACCTTGGCATTGGAAAGCGGCAAACCCTTGGAGCAATTACGCTTGGTATTGCCGTCTATGGTTGGTGGTTTAATGATGAAGCAAATCAAAATGCAACCGGGCATCACGCCGACGGAATTGTCTAGATGTTGTAATAAACAGCCAAGCCACACGGCCAACGAAATCAAAAAGCTCGAAAATGCCGGACTGATCCATTGCCTCAAACGGGGCAAGAATAAAGAATTATTTTTGTCGGTGCTGGGTAAAGAGGCATTGGACAGAGTAGTGCCGTTGAGAATCGTTCCTCAACAGGAATCGAAGCGAGAATACATGCACATGGACACTAAACGTGTAATTGCATTGGGTCAGCCACGACTTCCCTTCGCCAAAATAGCACGACAATGACCACCCAAACCGAAAACCTCCCCACACTGACCCGCTTCGTCGCCTTTTATTCCTACAAAGGCGGCGTGGGGCGCACCTTGGCAATGGCTAATTGCGCACGGGCATTGGCGGCGCGGGGCAAAAAGGTGGTGTTACTGGATTTTGACCTGGAAGCCCCAGGCTTGCTGCATTTCAATGAATTTAAACCTATCAATGATGAAAAAAGACCACCGGCTGGATTTGCCGAATATCTGGAAGCCTGCTTGCAAGACGGCCCCCCGGATGAGCTGGATGGCTATATCCACGAATGTAAAGGAAAGAGCACGGACGAAGGCAAAACTTGGCTGATGCCCGCTGGTCGCCACAAAGAGCCGGGTTATTTAGCTTTCCTGCATAACATGACCTGGAACGATTTTTATACGCAGAATGACGGTTATAAAATCCTCGAAAACCTGCGCGGTCATATCATTGAACGCTATGAGCCGGATTATGTGTTCATCGATTCGCGCACCGGGCTTTCGGAAATCGGCGGTATTGCTACGCACCAATTGGCTGACATTGTTGTGCTGGTGTTCAATTTGAACGGACAAAACCTGGATGGTGCAAAGCTCGTGTTCGATTCGATCCGCACAGCGCCGCTACACCCCGCCGTCATTTTGGTTGCCTCGCCTGTCCCGGTCATGCCGATGGACAAAGGCACACCGTTTTATAAAAAAATGCAGGACATCAAGAAAAATTTTTATGGCGCTTATAATGCAGAGCAACCGCTGGTTATCCCTTATCATCCGCTATTAGCCTTTGATGACCGTTTACTTGTTGATGATGGCGACTTGTTTAGTTCCGATGTGCCTTATCACCGTTTAGTGGAAGCTATCCAAAAAGTTGCAGCAGTTGATGCGGATTATTATTTGCAGCAAATGACGGGGGCGATGCAGCGCGGCGACTGGCAACAAGTGCAGAGCATTGCCTTGAAAGGACTGGCAAAAAATCCGACGGATATTCATTTGGTGCTGAATTTGTCGCTGGCTTATTACTTTACCGGGATGCTGGAAAAGTCTGTCGCAGCTATTGACGAACTATTTCGGCATCATGCCGATACTGTCGAACCGGCCAAACAACAAATCGTTGCCCAAGCTTTAAACAACAAAGGCGTTGCCTTGAGGCAATTGCAACGGGACGAAGAAGCCATCGCCGCCTATGACGAACTGCAAAAGCGATTCGGCGAATCCAATACGTTGCTTTTGCAAGAACAAGTCGCCAAAGCTTTATATAACAAAGGATTTTCATTGATGAAATTGCACCGGGACGAAGAAGCCATCGCCGCCTGTGACGAACTGCTGCGGCGCTTCGGCGAATCCAAGGCCTTGGCTTTGCAAGAACAAGTCGCCAACGCGATGCTCAACAAAGGGGTTGCGTTGGGGCAATTGCACCGGAACAAAGAATTCATCACCATCTCTGACGAACTGCTACTACGGTTCGGCGAATCTCAGGCTTTGGCTTTGCAGGAACCAGTTGCTAAGGCACTACTCAACCGAGGTGTTGCATTGGAGCGATTACAACGGAGCGACGAAGCTATCGCTGCCTATGACGAACTGCTACTGCGGTTCGGCGAATCCCAGGTATTGGCTTTGCAAGAACGAGTCGCCAACGCGTTGTTTAGCAAAGGCGTTACATTGGGGCAGTTGCAACGCGGCGAAGAAGAAATGGCCGTCTATGACGAACTGCTACGGCGATTTAGTGCGTCGCCGGAATCTGTTTTACAAAAGCAAGTCAGTTATGCCTTGAACGGCAAGGGTTTTGCGTTGCTGCTTAAGACAAAAAAAGCCCCCGACAATCCTGTAATGCGGCACAGCCTGTTGCAAACAGCGTTAACTCAATTTGAACTGGCGCTTGTTCATGTGGCGCAGGAAGGCCGCGCGATGGTTCTCGGCAATCAAGGCTATGCACTGTTTTTATTGGGCCGTCTAGAGGAAAGCGAGCAAGTGCTGCAAGAGGCGCTTGAGTTAGGGGGGGGGAAACTCTATGACGCCGAATTGGCCGACAGCCGAATCGACTCTCTGCCCGAAGATGAAGCGTTCCGTATCTTGCTCGACCGACTGTGGGTTGAGATCAGTGTGCAGTCTGCTACAAAGAGTGAGGCTTAGACCAGCACAGATCGGGAACCCGCACATCCATGACCCATATCCTTAAGCATAATGATTTCCCGTTAACCCCCAAAGGCCCTAAATGCAAATTAAATCCCTAAGCTATCGATTGCTGGTTTCGGCTGGCCTTGTGCTTGCCGCATTCTTTGCATTGGCTTCGGTGGTGCTTGAGCAGGGTTTTCGCGACAGCGCCGAACAGGCCTTAAAGGAAAGACTGGAGGTGCAGGTGTATTCGCTGCTGGCGGCTGCCGAAGTTAAGAACTCCGGCGATTTAAACATGCCGCCCAGTTTGCCTGAGCCCCGGTTTGCAACCCCTGGTTCCGGGCTTTACGGTTTTATACACATGAACAAAAAGAATCTGGTCTGGCGCTCGCCATCGGCTATCGGACTTGATGTAAAGCCTCCGCCGGAATTAAGCGCAGGTAACTTCGAATTTTTATTAACCGAACATAATCGTTACGCGCTGAATTATGCCGTGAGCTGGAAAAACGTTGTCGGCGTAGAGCGCGAATATATTTTTACCGTAACTGAAGATGCCCAGTTTGTCAGCAGTCAGGTAGATCGGTTTAGAAAAACCTTAAGGGAATGGCTGCTGGCGTTGGGCTTGGTTTTGATATGTATGCAGCTGGTTTTATTGCGCTGGGGCTTAAAGCCGTTGCGGATTATCGTAAAAGATCTTGAGGCGATAGAAAAGGGACGTAAAACCCATTTGGATGGGGATTATGCGACGGAATTGGAGGGGCTTGCCGGTAATCTTAACGCGTTCATTAACAGCGAGCGGGCGCATCTGGAACGTTATCGCAATGCCCTGGCGGACTTGGCGCACAGCCTGAAAACGCCGCTGTCGATATTGCGCGGCTGCGCCGAGTCATTCAGTGTCGATAAGGAGTCGGTGAAAGAACAGATTTTCCGCATGGATGAAATTGTCGAATATCAATTACAGCGGGCGGCGGCAAAAGGCGAGCATAAAACCGCCGGCACCGTGGATTTATCGCAGATTATCAAAAAAATAACGGCATCGCTGGGTAAAGTTTATATCGACAAAAACATCCGTTTCGATGTGGCGGTGCCGGAAGCCAGCCCGATTTATTACGAAGAAGGCGACTTGTATGAAATAGCCGGAAACCTGATGGATAACGCCTGCAAGTGGTGCAGGAACACGGTCAAAGTCAGCGTTACCCTGAATCAACGCAAAGGCAGACGGAATTTTGCCATCTTGCTACAGATCGAAGACGACGGCCCCGGAATCCCGGCTGGAAAACTGGCGGAAATTTTAAAAAGAGGCGTACGGGCCGATGAAAACATCCACGGTCATGGTATCGGCATGGCCGTCGTCTATGAACTGGTCGGTCTGTTGGGCGGTGTGCTGGAGGGCAAAAAAAGCGACGCGCTGGGCGGCATGAGATGGGATGTTTATTTGCCGTGAGATTGGGCTAGTTTTATAACAGAACACGAATGCCGTTGATTGGGTCGATTTATATGGATTACGGATGAACATTCAGGGAGAAGGCTAGGATGAGGGGGCCAAATAATGCTTTTTTCTTAACTTACTAGCAGTGACCCAATGCCTGGGAACGAGATAAATCTGTTTAATCTTGTGGCTAAACAAATTGTTGATAGGCAAGGGCGAGCCTTAGTTTCCACCAAAATATCCGACGAAGCTGTAATACTCGTAGTCTAGCCTGTGTTTTTTTGTATAATCGAATTCATTTCCCGATTATTATCCAGCAATGCAGACTCCTTTTAAGACCATCGGCATCATAGGCAAACCCAGCGATCCCAGCATCGCCGAGACCTTAACCGCCCTGCATGCTTTTTTAAAGCAGCACCAATACACGGTCATTGTCGCTAAAGACAGCGCGCATTTCATTGATAATCCTACCGTTAAATCCTGCTCGATAGATACACTGGGCCAGCATTGCGATCTGGTTATCGCTGTCGGCGGCGACGGTACTTTTCTTGCCGCTGCCCGCGCCATTGTCGAAGATGATATTCCGTTGATCGGCATCAATCTGGGGCGATTGGGCTTTCTGGTGGACATATCGCCCAACGAGCTGTCCGACAAACTGCATTCATATCCTTCAAGGTCATTACACGGAAGAAAAGCGCTATTTATTGCGCACCAAAATTATCCGCGACGGGCAAGTTATCCACGAAGAAACCGCCGTCAATGAAGTGGTCATCCATCGTTGGGTAACGCCCAGCATGATAGAAATCATCACCAAAATCGATAATGTGTTTTTAAATTCGCAGCGCTCCGACGGTTTGATTGTTTCCACACCGACCGGGTCGACCGCTTATTCCCTGTCTGCGGGCGGGCCGATTTTGCATCCGGCGTTAAATGCGCTGGTATTGGTGCCGCTTAATCCCCATACCTTGTCGAACCGGCCTATCGTGATCAACGATTCGGCAGAAATTGAAATAAGCTTTTGCCAGACTAAACAAATCAACGCCTTGGTGACTTGCGATCATATTGAAATTCCTGAAGTGCTGATCAGCGACAAGATTTTAATTAAAAAAGAGCCCAAACCGATTAGAATTTTGCATCCTGAAGGCCATGATTTCTTTTATATACTCAGGAATAAATTAAACTGGAGCAGTGGTTACCACACCGAAAATCATGCTATTGAACCTTAATATTATCGATCTCGCCGTCGTTAAATCATTAGACCTCGACCTGGAAAAAGGCATGTCGGTGCTGACCGGCGAAACCGGCGCCGGCAAGTCTATTTTATTAACGGCCTTGGGCCTCGCCCTGGGCGACCGGGCCGATTCCGGTTATGTGCGCCCTGATGCCAAACGCGCCGAGATCAACCTGGAATTCGATTTGGCCGATGCACCGTTAGCGCAGCAATGGCTGAAAGATAACGAGCTGGATGACGATCATCAATGCCTGATCCGCCGCGTTGTTAATAGCGACGGCCGTTCCAAAGCGTATATCAACAACCGCCCGGTCACCTTGCAGGCCTTGCAGGAACTCAGCGAAAAGCTGGTCGAAATCCACGGCCAACATGCGCATTTGACCCTGCTCAATACCGACGAGCAACGCCGCCTGCTGGATTCCTACGCAAAAAACCAGCCCCTGCTGGACAGCGTCAACGCCTGTTACCGGGAATGGCATCAAACCAGTAAAGAGCTGGCAAGCCTGATTAAATCCAGCGTCGATCAAACCGAACGCGAGGAATTGCTGCGCTACCAGATTGAAGAATTGCAACAGCTGGATTTGGAAAATTTCAGCTATGCCGAGCTTTCCGAAGAGCACGGCAAGCTGGCCAATCTGGGACAGATCTTAATCACCGGCCAGAGCCCAGGTCGATCTGCTGTATGAGAACGACCGGCAATCGGTCAATCAAATGCTGAACCACAGCTTGGTCGAATTAAATTACATTGCCCAATTTGCGCCCGAATTAAACGAAATCTGCACCATGCTCTCCGAAGCCCAGATTCAGGTTGAGGAAGCATCCCTGCAATTGCGCCGTTTCCTCGAGTCGCAAGAGGCCGACCCGCAACGCCTGGAAGCGTTGGAAAACCAGATCGGCATTATTCACAGCCTTAGCCGCAAGCATCACGTCACCCCGGATGAACTGCCGGAACTGGTCGGCAAGCTGGAGCAGGAACTCGACGGGCTGACCCACAGCAGCGAACGCATCGAAGCCTTAACGGCAAGCGCCAAACAATTGCTCGACCAATACCATCAGCTGGCCGCGCAATTGTCAGGGCAACGCAAGCTTAGCGGCAAGAAACTGCAACAGCAGATTTCCGCAATGATCAAGGAACTGGGCATGCCGCAAGGCGAGTTTCTGGTCGACATAGGCGCATTGGATAGCGAAACGCCCAAACTGAACGGCAAAGATAAAATCGAATTCCTGGTCAGCGCCAATCCCGGCCTGCCAGCAAAACCACTGGCTAAAGTGGCTTCAGGCGGCGAATTGTCGCGCATCAGCCTGGCGATTCAAGTCACCACGTCCAGTGATAAAACCACCCCGACCATGATTTTTGATGAGGTAGACTCAGGCATAGGAGGAGGCATTGCCGAAATCGTCGGACAAAAACTGCGCAGCTTAAGCCATAATCGGCAAGTCATGTGCGTCACTCACCTTCCACAAGTCGCTGCACAAGCGCATCACCATCTCTACGTTGAAAAAAACAACCAAACCGATATTACTTCTTCCAATGTCCGCTTACTGGAAACGGAAGAGCGCGTCGAAGAAATTGCCAGAATGCTGGGCGGAGTCAATATCACCGCCAACACGCTGGCGCACGCCAAAGAAATGTTGTTTCAATCTATTTCCGGCATACTAGCCGGGACATACAACTACAGGGAACTAAAAACTATGAACAGATTTCCAGCAGAATGGGAAAAACAATCCGCCGTATTAATCGCATGGCCGCATAAAACCGGCGACTTTCGCAACCTTGATGCCGTAGAACAATCCTACAGCGTAATCGCCGAAACCATCAGCCAATATCAAAAACTGCTTATCGTTTGCCGGGATGACAGCCATCAGCAGCATATCCAGAGCTTGATCAGCAAGACCGACAACATCGACTTCATCCAGGCCCCTGTAAATGACATCTGGGTCAGGGATACCGTTTTTCTTACCGTCGAAAAAGACGGTGCCAATATGCACATGAACTTTCATTTTAATGGCTGGGGCGGAAAATATTCGCACCAAAGCGACAACGCGCTTAATCACAAACTGCTAAACGTCAAACCCTTTAAAGGCGCCAGCCATACCGATGTAGATTTTATTCTGGAAGGCGGCAGCGTCGAAAGCGACGGCATAGACACCATCCTGACCACCAAACAATGCCTGTTAAACCCGAACCGGAACAAAGGCCTGAGCCAGCAGGAAATAGAGCAGCAATTGCTCCAGCATCTGGGGGCAAAACGGGTATTCTGGCTGGATCAGGAAAACCTGACCGGCGACGATACCGATGCCCACATCGATACGCTGGCGCGTTTTTGCTCCGCAGACACCATCGCCTATACCAGCTGCGACGATCCCGAAGACCCGCATTACAACAGCTTGAAATTCATGGAGACGCAACTTCAAGGACTTAGAACCCAGGATGGAGACGTCTATCACTTGGTGCCGTTGCCGCTACCGAAACCGATTCATGATGAGGACGGGCAGCAACTACCGGCCAATTATTCCAACTTCCTGATCATCAATCGCGCCGTCATGGTGCCGGTTTACGGCGACCCGATGGATGCGGTTGCGCTGGAACGCTTGGCCGGTTGTTTTCCTGATCGCAAGATTATCGCCATTCCGTGCCAGCCCTTGGTGCATCAGTACGGCAGCCTGCATTGCATGACTATGCAGTTTCCTGAAGGGGCGTTGAGAGCTGTCGCTTAATTAACAATACTCTTGCAAGCTTATGCAGGGCGTGGTTTTCAAACTGCGTCCTGCATTGGGAATGCCGATATAATCGTCCAAAAAGTTTTTGCATGTTTTCCATATTGGATGTTACAAAAAATAAACCAACCTTGCTTGTTGGCAAGACTATTGCCAACGTCGGCATAATTTTGGGCAGCGAATACAGATGAATTGCCTGAATGCACAAAAAAGCGCATCATTCGATGATAAATAGGAGGTAAGCTATGAGAACCACGATAGTATTAGATGATGAATTGCTGGCGAAAGCGCAGGCGTTGACCAGTTTGCAGGAGAAATCCAGTTTGGTAAAAGAGGCGCTGAAAGCCCTGATAGAACGGGAAAGCGCAAAAAGGCTGGCGAGTTTGGGCGGTAGCGAACCGCAACTGGACGCTATTCCGCGTAGGCAAACCAGCGTTTAAGCCCATGATGGTCTTGGTCGATACCTCGGTTTGGGTTGATCATCTGCGGAACAATGAGCCGCAGTTAGCCAGTTTGTTGACGAAGAATAGCGTACTAAGCCATCCTTTTGTCCGTGGCGAGTTGGCGTTAGGGCATTTGCGCCAACGTGAAGTTGTTTTGACTGGGCTGGATAATTTACCTCAGGCACCGGTTGCTTTTGCCGATGAGGTTAATCTGTTCATAGAAACGTATTCTCTCTTCGGTTTGGGCATAGGGCTGATCGACGCGCACTTGTTAGCTTCTGTGCAGCTATCGGGCAATACCCGGCTTTGGACACGCGATAAGCGTTTATTGGCGGTTGCCATGCGGCTTAAATTAGCTATTAATGAGCCGGATCCGCTAACTTAATTCTACTACTTTGTCAGATAATCAAAAATGCAGTTGAGCAGACTAAAATTCCGTTCGCCTTGAGCCTGTTAGGCCTATTGTATCGCATATCAAAATCCGGCATTTTTACAAGACTGAATGATAAATTCCTTCAAGCCAATTAGTTAAAGAGGGATCAATTAACTTGTGCTTGGCAATATACCCGACAACACGCCACGCTCAGACTCCAGTTTAACTTTGTTTAAATCAAGCAGCTTATCTATTCGGCACATAATTCGTTTTCCATCCAGCAGCCGACTTAGTCTATGTCATCGCAGGATAGAATCTTGTTCGTTTTCAGCGAAGCGGTTAATTTTTATTTGCTCTGAGTTCATAGTGAAAGTTTTCTAACGAAGCAACTTCAGTTTTTAAAATTGATTTTGGAACGGAAGTCATTTGATGGGTCAGTAAAACGAAGTTGCCTTTCTCCAGTTGAATAACCGGGCATAATCGTTTCGCATCGGTATTATTCAACGCTTCATGTGGAGATACGGGTATTACCAATCGGGAATTTAAGTCGCTGAGTAAGCCGTTTTGGACATCAATAAAATAAGGGTAAGTTTTGTTCGATGAACTATCTTCGTTTTTATAGAGGGTAAATTGAGTCACTAGAACTCTCGGTAGGCGTCAGAAAATAATCCATTTCTATCGGCCAATTCATTTAATGCATAAATGGCCTTCTTATTGTTTTTCAGCCAGTTATCGCGCTCGGATTTTCTTAGCTCACTTTCAAGAGCATGCTCCAGTGTGGTTGAAAGATTAATATTAAGCTTTCTGGCCTTCGATAGCAGGTCTCTGTTTATGCTAAGGTTTGTAGCCTTTTTAGCGGCATTCTCATCATAGAATCGTGGCATGGATATACTCCGTCTTTTTACTGCGTATTAGATGTGCGCATAATTAATCTAGCAAAAGCCAGGGTATCTAACAAGGAAAACTGCGTCTACCCGTACTTCCTGTTTAAATTGATGGGTACGAGGTATGCAAAATATAAGGGCAGGGCGGTCGATTGTCCGCCCTGTAATGGGAACTTTAATTGATATGTTTTTTTAATTCTTTAGGCAATGAAAACACTACTTTTTCTTCTATGCCCTGAATCTCGACGGTCGATTGCCCGCCCCATTGCTTTAACTGATTGATAACTTCTTGAACCAGAACTTCCGGCGCGGAGGCTCCCGCAGTAACGCCGACCACGTTAATGCCTTCAAACCAGCTTTGCTGCATATCTTTTGCAGTATCGATCAGGTAGGCTTGTTTGCCGAGCTGTTCTGCAATTTCGCGCAGACGGTTGGAGTTGGAGCTGTTGGGTGAGCCGACTACCAGGATAAGATCGGCCGTTTTGGCCAGCTCGAAAACCGCATCCTGACGGTTTTGCGTGGCGTAGCAAATATCGTCTTTTTTCTGTTCCTGTATGGCTTTAAAGCGCGCTTTCAACGCATCGACCATGATCTTGGTGTCGGTCATCGACAAGGTAGTCTGCGTCACGTAAGCCAGATTGTCGGGATTTTTTACTACCAGTTTTTTAACGTCTTCCGGGGTTTCTACCAGATAGATGCCGCCATTGTCTGTGCCTCTTTCGTATTGTCCCATCGTGCCTTCAACTTCCGGGTGTCCGGCATGGCCGATCAGGATGACTTCACGATTCTCTTTGGCATGTTTGGCGACCTGCAAATGGACTTTGGTAACCAGCGGGCAGGTGGCGTCAAAAACCGTTAAGTCGCGTTCCTTGGCTTCCTGCTGCACTTGCTTGGAAACGCCGTGGGCGCTGAAAATCAGGTAAGAACCGACCGGCACGTCGGTTAAGTCTTCAATGAAAATAGCGCCTTTTTCTTTAAGTCCGTCAACAACCGTACGGTTGTGAACAACTTCGTGACGGACGTAAATGGGTGCGCCGAAAGCCTGAATGGCTTGGTCAACGATTTCAATGGCCCGGTCGACGCCGGCACAGAATCCACGGGGATTGGCGAGTACAATTTGCATATCTTGACTTCTTTGCTAGGTTAATTTGGAGTTATTCTAACTCAACATTGTTTCTGAGACGATAATTCCATCGGCATCAGCATATAAAAAATGATTTTGCTTGAAATTGACGCCGGCGAAAGTGACCAATAAGTCGCGGTCGCCATGGTCTTTTTTATGGCTTTTTAACGGATGCGTGTGCAGAGCAAGTATGCCGATCGGAAGCTGGATGAGGGTTGCAGAATCACGAATGCATCCATGAATCACAATACCTTGCCAGCCATTGGCGATGGCAAGCTTTGCCAGATCAGCGCCCAATAGAGCGCAACGGTGAGAGCCGCCGCCATCGATAACCAGCACCCGGTTTTCAACTTTTTCTTCCAGAACTGTTTTGATCAAGACATTGTCTTCAAAAACCTTGATCGTGGTGATTTGCCCGCAAAAGCTGGTCTGGCCGCCATAAGATTTGAGCAGCGGCTCGGCAATCTGGAAGTGGTCTTCCGCTGAATGGGCATCGCAAAGATCGGCGGTAGTAAAAGTCATGATTCAAATCCATAAAGTTAAAGGCGTCGTTCGATTATTTGTAGCGGCTCAGGTAAATAATAGAACGCAGATGACGCTGATGATTATGATTTAATAAGATTTTTGGGTAACGATTCACACCGTATTAAATCGCAAAGCCGACGTTGGAATGCCCAAAGCCAGCTTTGGACTCCAGAAAGCGTGGATGTCGGAGTTCAAAGCTGGCTTTGAACATTCTGCGTTCATCATATTCATCAGCGTCCCATTGTATTTAATGCCTGAACATTTTAAGTATACCGCGCCAGCAAGCCATTATCGCCGCAAATTTCCGGCAACGGTATTTTCACTTCATAGCCGCCGCCCGACGCTTCTTCCATGTCTTGTCCATACATGCCTTCCATGCGCTCGACGATAATATCCCGATTGCCTTCCGGCAATATCAATTCCAGCTTGTCGCCGACCGAGAACTTGTTTTTAACGTCAATGGTCGCAAGGCCGGTTGCTTGGTCATAACTTCGGATTTCGCCGCAAAACTGCTGCTGATGGCTTTTGGAATAACCGGTCATATAGTTTTGATGTTCGTGGGTATGATGGCGCTGGTAAAAACCGTCGGTATAACCGCGATTGGCAAGGTTCTCCAACACGCCGATCAGCTCAGGCTGGAATGCGCGGCCTGCCAACGCATCGTCTATCGCCTGACGGTAGGTTTGAGCGGTACGCGCAACATAATAATGCGACTTGGTGCGGCCTTCGATTTTAAGGCTGTCCACGCCGATTTCGACCAGACGCTGCACATGCTCGATGGCTCTTAAGTCTTTCGAGTTCATGATGTAAGTGCCGTTTTCGTCTTCCATCACCGGCAGCAGTTCGCCTTTGCGGCCTTCTTCTTCCAGGAAATACACCTTGTCGGCCAACGGGTGCCGTTCCGCGCCGCCGCAACTGGCGTTGCTGATGTCGGACATCGACAGGGCCGCGCCATCCAGCACGTAATCGCCCTCGGCATTTTCGTGCGCGGGCAGGGTGTCGTATTTCCAGCGGCAGGAATTGGTGCAGGTTCCCTGGTTAGGATCGCGGTGGTTGAAGTAGCCGGATAGGAGGCAGCGACCGGAATACGCAATGCATAACGCGCCGTGGACAAACACTTCAAGTTCCGTATCGGGACAGAGTTGGCGGATTTCTTCAACCTCATCCAGCGACAATTCGCGGGACAAAATGACCCGCTCAACGCCCATACTTTTCCAGAAGTTGACTGAAGCGTAATTGACGGTATTGGCCTGTACCGACAGATGTATCGGCATGTCCGGCCAAGCTTCCCGCGTCATCATGATCAAGCCCGGATCGGCCATAATCAAGGCGTCCGGCTTCATCGCTATAATCGGGGTAATATCTTTAATAAAGGTTTTAACCTTGGCGTTATGCGGAATTACATTGGTCGCCAGGAAAAACTTCTTGCCCAGCTGATGGGCTTCGTCTATGCCCTTGGCCAGATTATCGGCCAAAAAATCATTGTTGCGCACCCGCAGGCTATAGCGCGGCAGTCCTGCATAAACGGCATCGGCGCCGTATGCAAAAGCATAGCGCATGTTTTTAAGGGTTCCGGCCGGAGAAAGTAATTCGACTTGTTTCATGTTAAGTATGTAATGATCTATGTGGGGGTATTCTACCGTAACCGGCTTAGGCAAGCCAAAAATGGGAGGCTCTATGTGGATAGTATTGTTTATAGTCGCGCTGCTGTTCGTTTTGGGCAGTGCGTTAATTCTGTTGCGGTCGGCCAAAGATGCCGAAAATTCCTGATAATGTGAAAGCGCAGCCTTATGAGGAAGATGATGAGTAACTCTCAGCGTGATTAATAGAACGCGGATGACGCAGATTAGACGGATTTACGCGGATTTTTGAATCGGTGTTTACCGGTTTAGTTCGTATCACAGGTGTTCTATTTTAAATATGGGCTAAAAAATCTTATTAAATCATAAGCAATCCGCGTCATCAGCGTTCTATTTTTTGTTGCTGAGTGGTTACGAAGATGATTGCTAGGAAAACGATATTAGTGAGTCCTCAAGGTAAAAGTAACCGGCCCGTTATTGACCAGCGAAACCTGCATGTCGGCGCCAAACTGGCCGAATTCAACTTTTGGGTAGGTTTGTTTTGCCAACTGTTGCAGATAGTCGAACAGCTCCTTGCCTTTTTCCGGTGGCGCGGCAGAAATAAAACTGGGCCGGTTGCCTTTTTGGGTATCCGCCGCCAGCGTGAATTGCGGAACCAGCAGCAAACCGCCGTTAATATCCCTCAAGCTCAGGTTCATCCTGTCATCGCTATCGGCAAAAATCCGATAGTTGAGGATACGCTCCAGCAGACGTTGGGCATCTTTTTCAGTGTCCGCCTTTTCCACCGCAACCAGCGCCATAATGCCGGTGTCGATTTTGCCGATGTCCTGATTATTGACAGTGACTTTAGCGGTGGTTACGCGTTGGATAATGGTGATCATAGCAGTGGCTGAATAAAATTTGCTGACTCTGATCAGTTCCAGGCCTTCCGTGGGATGGTTGTAGACATAAACCCATGCTGTAACTGTGACGTCCGTCTTTAAGTAACACGGATTGTTTCTGACGACTATATTCGTTGGGTTCGGGAAACTCCGGGCCACATTCTTCATATTGGTCGAGCAGAGGCAGCACAATATCGGCTTGATGAATTAAATAGACTTCGCCCTGTACTACATCATTAGGATTATCGGAAGGAACTGGCGCCGGGATAGTAATCGATTTGATAAAGCTTGCCTCGATAAGTTGCATCACTTACGAATTCGGCATATTTCGCCAAAAGATGATGCATTTCGTTGTTCGAATCACGCCTGAGCGTTCCGTAAACAAAAATATAGTCGGAGTTCATGAGGCGTGGTTTTCGCGAATCCGGAGTTTCTCCTTCGCTTCTCTAATCTTGGAAAGGAATTAATGTAAACTACAAGAGCTTGACCAGCGCAGCAATAATAGCAATTTGTCCAAATGCCAAGCCTATGCCCCATTTAATTAAACGATTCTCCATATCCATTAAATCAGCCTTGGTTGCCAACTGTGAATCCATCGCTTCTGCAAATGCATCTTTCTGCGCTTCTGCAATAGCAGCCGCCTGTTCGCGTGGCAAACCAGCCTTTTCCAGTTTTTCAGCAAATTTTAGAGTATCAAAAGTAATCGTTGCCATGGTACTGTCTCTTTAGCAATAACTGCAATGCAATAGTAGCACGAGAATGTGATCTGTTGCAGACGATTTGAAATTCCCAATCTGGAGGAAAGGAACCAGCGTCATTTTTAATCGTGACGCTGGAGGCATCGCTAACCATGTTCCCACGCCGAAGCGTGGGAACAATGCAATCAGGTTTTAATGCCCAACCGAAACTTTGGTACCCTTGGTTTGGCCGATGTCAGCCAAAGTTTGATTAAACCAAGGTGCATCGATATCAAATGGTTTACCGCCTTTGATGCGTGGGAACTCGATCGCACGCAGTACAAAGTTGTTGATCGTCATCGTGACCGATAACGCCCGACTCACGACGGAACGCGCACTCGACAGCAAGATCTGCGCAAGACTTGATCAGACGGATGTCTTCAACATTGGCCGCAGAAGCGCGGGCAAAGTAGCCTGATTTCTGCACTAGGGTTTTTTCCGCGCCGATCATTTCCGCGAACTGGTCGCCGAACCATTTGCCAGGGTTTACCGCATCCAGCTTGACGTGACCGAACGCATCGCGCGGCACTTCCTGGCCTTTGGCTTGCATTTCAGCAACGATAGACTCAACGCCTGCGCCTTCTGAAACGAAGATGTTAACGCAATCGACTTTGTCCATCACCGCGCGAAGACGGGCTGCTTCGGCAGCAATATCGACAGCCATTTCCGGAATAAATACGCCATGCACTTCATAAGTAGCGCGGTCCAGGCCCAGCTCAGGCAGCCATTCGGCGCGGTCCAGCAACTTGCGGTATTCCAGGGCGGTAGCAGCAGTCAGCCAGCCGCAGCTGCGTCCCATCACTTCATGGACAATCAGCATACGCGGGTTGGAATTGTTTTCGGCAACAACGTTCCAGAAGTAACGCGCGCCTTGCTCGGCAGCAGTCCAGGCACCCAGCGATTGTTTGATCGGGAACACGTCGTTATCGACGGTTTTAGGCAGGCCGATAACGGTCAGACCGTAGTTGTTTTTCGCCAGGAACGCGGCAAGATCGGCCGCAGCAGTGTTGGTATCGTCACCGCCGATTGTGTGCAGAATATCCACGCCGTCTTTAACCAACTGGTCGGCCGCCACTTTTTGCGGATCCTGACCTTCCTGAACCAATCCGCGCTTAATGCAGTCTTTAACGTTGGTCAGCTTGACGCGGCTGTTGCCGATCACCGAGCCGCCGAAACGATGCAAAAGGCCCGCTTTTTCACGGACTGCCGGAGTGACCGTATAATAATCACCCAGTAACAGACCTTTGTAACCGCTACGGTAGCAGATGATTTCGATGGTTGGATCGATTTCGGTGTAACGCTCGATAAGGCTGCCGATGGCTGAGTTTAGGCAAGGGGCCAAGCCGCCCGCCGTGAGAATCGCGACTTTTTTAGGTTTGTTCATGGGAAAACTCAAAGGGTGAAATTAAAAAACGAAAATTTTATCATAGAAAGGCGGCTCTTTTTTAGTCTTTCGTATCGTCTCCGGGGTGGGAGCGATAACGACCAAAGCCAGCTTTGGACTCCAAAAAATCACGATACCGGAGTTCAAAGCTGGCTTTGAAGACTTAAACAGCAATGGTTTAAGGAGTGTAGTGACTATTTTTAGTCTTTCGCCTGTAAATCACCTTCCAAATGATAGCCGACAATCCGCTCAACCTCGTTTTTCGACCCCAAAATAACCGGAACCCGCTGATGCAGGCCTTTGGGCTTTATGTCGAGGATGCGTTCGCGCCCGGTGGAGCAGGCGCCGCCCGCTTGTTCAATGATAAAAGCCATCGGATTGGCCTCGTACATAATGCGCAGCTTTCCGGCTCTGGATGGATCGCGCAAGTCATACGGATACATAAAAATACCGCCGCGCGTCAGTATCCGGTAAACCTCGGCCACCATTGACGCAATCCAGCGCATGTTAAAATCTTTTTTGCGCACGCCTTCCGTGCCCTGCAGGCATTCATCAATATAACGGCGCACCGGCGGTTCCCAGAAACGCTGATTGGACATATTGATCGCAAACTCATTGGTGTCGGCGGGAATCATCATGTTGGGATGAGTCAGGATAAATTCGCCTATATCCTGATCCAGCGTGAAGCCGTTGACGCCATGCCCGGTTGTCAGAACCATCATCGTAGACGGGCCGTAAAGCACAAAACCCGCGCAGACCTGCTCGGTACCCTTACGTAAAAAATCCTCCAGCGCAGGATCCACACCTTCGCGGCAACGCAGTATCGAAAAAATGGTACCTACTGCCAGGTTGACATCAATATTTGAAGAACCGTCCAACGGATCGAACAATGCCAGATATTTGCCTTTTGGATACTGAGGAGGAATAAGAATGATGTCGTCGATTTCTTCCGAGGCCATGCCGGCCAAATGACCGGTCCAGTTCAGTGCGTCGACCATAATGTCATTGGTGATGATGTCCAGCTTCTTTTGCACTTCACCTTGCACATTCTCGGAATCGGCGCTGCCCAGCACGCCAATCAAATTGCCTTGATTAACCAAATGCGAAATTTTCTTACACGCGGTAACCACATCGTTCAATATTGACGTAAATGTTCCCGATACCCCCGGCAACTCGCGCTGCTGCTCAATGATAAACTGGGTCAAAGTAACATGGTTGCTCATTCTTTATCGCTCCGATGGTGGGTTATTCAAAAAATACTGCCAATAATCACATAGCGCTTTAGTGCGCTCGAGGCTTTGCGGTAACTGTGTCCGCACAGACAAACAGCTAATAACATATTGTAAATCATAAAAGGCGGTATTGATGCCGGTAACTCGCAAAGCCGTTAATAGCGGACATTTCGCTCCGCGCCAAAATAGCCTAAAATGGTTTTTTTAACCAACAAAAAAACGAAGAAAAAGCATGAATGATAAACACGCAGAATGGACAAGGAGAAAAGCGGATAGGGCAATGGATCGCTTAGCCGAGGCAATCCTTGCTACCTTTGCAGAGCTTGATTTTGATGAGGCCTATATCCAAGAGCAACGGAGTTTGTTAGTTGGCAAAAACAGGTTTGAGGTTTTAGTATGGTGCAATAAAAACCTGGATTCAAGGTGTAGGGCTGTGTTGGCCGAGAAGCAGGGGATTAGCGCAGAGGATTTAAATAAAGCCATAAGTATACTTGTCTTTTTTGATGAACTGTAAGTAAAGTCCTTCAATGCCCGCACAGTAGACCCTGCGGAATTTACTACGTATACTTGGGCAAAGCCTCTCTCCTTAAGGTATCCTAAGGGAAAAAGGGCATCTATTCAGGTGTGTGAAAAAATTTTAAATACGGTAATCGTAACGTTTAAGGCGGGTAATGGCGTTTTTGCATTCAGGGTACAATTCCAAAATTAATCTATCGGCGAAAGAAATGCTTGAAATTAGCCAGAAAATTAGTCGAAATTTTACGCCATGTCTTTCAAGCCCGATGCCGGAATTTGCCGAAAAAATCAGGCTTTCGCCGAACGAACTGCTGAATATAGGCGAGGAAATCGGCCGCGATTTTGCGCCGAAACCAGCCTGTAACGCTCCTGAATTAACGCTGTTACCGGTCGATCCGGGGCACCTTTATGCGTATTGGAATCTTGGCGAAAATCGTGAAACCTCTAAACCTGCCAACGATCATAACGATCAGCTTACCTTAAGAATTTATTCGCAACCCGAAGAAGAAATCGCTGTTTCCGAAACAGCATCATGGTTCGATGTAGCCATTGGCCGCACCATGACGCATCAACAAGTGTCGCTGCCGAGCGCGGTCGATGACACGGTTTATTCAGCCGCTATAGGCCAATGCGGTGCGGATGACGGCTTTGTTGAATTTGCGCACTCGAACATTGTTCATGCTCACAGCGGACAGGCGGCGTGGCGTCAAGCCATGAAAACTCCACTTATTGCCTGAATAAAAACGCTTCAGGTCTGGGACTCAGCAAATAAGCGTGATGACAAAAAGCTTACCGCGTTCGGGACAAGGATTCCTGAGTATCATTCTTCACGCACATCTTCCTTATGTGCGTCATCCTGAGCATGACAGTTTTTTTGAGGAAAACTGGCTGTTTGAGGCCATGACCGAATGCTATTTGCCGCTGATCGGCGTACTCGACCGGCTGCAAGCCGATAATGTGGATTACCGGCTGACGCTGTCGTTGTCGCCGACGTTGATGTCCATGCTGCGCGACGACCTGTTGCAAACACGCTACCTGAAATATCTGCATAGTCGGCTGGAATTGGCAGAAAAAGAAATCATCAGAACCCGCAAGCAGCCGGAATATCAAAAATTAGCGCGGCTGTATCGGCGTTTTTTTCAGAATGCGCTAAATACTTACCAAGATATTTATCAAGGCGATTTACTGGCGGCTTTTAAAAAGCATCAGGCTGCCGGCAAACTTGAATTGATAACGACGGCCGCGACCCACGGTTTTTTGCCGCTGCTCAATGTCAGCGAAACCGCAGTCCGCAACCAGATAAATACCGGTATCGCTACGTTTAAAGCCAATTTCGGCCATGCTCCTGCCGGTTTTTGGTTGCCTGAATGCGGCTATTATCCGGGCCTTGAAACCGTGCTGGCCGATGCCGGGATCGAGTATTTTTTTGTCGATACCCACGGTATTATGGATGCCAGTCAACAGCCCCGGAATGGCGTTTATGCGCCGCTTGATTGCGGCAATGGTGTCGCGGCGTTTGCGCGCGACCCCGAGTCGTCGCAGCAGGTCTGGAGCGCCAAAGAAGGCTATCCGGGAGATTCCGACTACCGCGAATATTACAGCGACATCGGTTTCGAGCGGGAGTTGGATTATATCGCGCCCTATATTCTCGACGGCAAAACCCGCATCAATACCGGCATCAAGTACCATCGCGTGACCGGCGGGAACCTGCCCAAGGAAATTTATAATCCGAGACAGGCAAGGGCAAAAGCTCATGAACATGCCCAGGATTTTATCGATAAACGCCGGCGTCAAATCGACCGGCTTAGCGCGGACATGGACAGGCCGCCGGTGATTGTCGCGCCTTACGATGCCGAACTGTTCGGCCATTGGTGGTTTGAGGGTGCGTACTGGCTGGAATCAGTGCTGAGATTAGCCGGCGAAAAAAACAGCGGCGTTCAGCTGATCGGTTGCGGCGATTATTTGCAACAGCAGCCGTCAGCCCAGGTCGCTACACCGGCTGCATCGACCTGGGGCGAGCAGGGGTATTCCGGTTACTGGATCAATGAAAGCAATGACTGGATTTACCCCTTGCTGCACAAGGCCGAACTGGAGATGGAAAAACTGGCGCGCGACGTTCAGCGATTAACGCTGACTCCGTTGCAGACGCGGGCTTTGAATCAGGCCGCCAGATCGATCTTGCTGGCGCAAGCTTCCGATTGGCCGTTCATCATGAAGTCGGGGACAACCATCGACTATGCGAACAAGCGCATCACCGATCATCTGGCCCGGTTTAACTATTTGCACGACAGTTTTCGCAAGAACAGGATCAATGAGCGTTATCTGACCGCGCTGGAGATCATGGATAATGTTTTTCCGGACATTGATTTTCGGGATTACAATCCTTCAAACCGGAAAAATTAATTGAAAAGACGCGAAAGCCCCGCATCGTTCCGCGCTCCGGCGCGGTAATAATGTATTAGCATTTCGCGTTGTTGAATGAACACGATGCCGGAGCGCTGATCGTTATATGCAATGTCGGAATGACGACGATTGATGTTTCGTGGTTTTATCTTACCCAGTCAGCTTCTTATACTTCAACCGATGTGGGTTATCCGCGTCGCTACCTAAGCGGCGATGACGGTCGGCCTCGTAATCTTCATAGTTGCCTTCAAACCAGACCACGTTGCTGTCGCCTTCAAACGCCAGCATATGGGTGGCGATTCTGTCCAGGAACCAGCGGTCATGCGAAATAACCACCGCGCAGCCGGGGAAGGCGAGCAGCGCTTCTTCCAATGCGCGCAAGGTTTCAACATCCAGATCGTTGGTCGGTTCATCGAGTAGCAGCACGTTGCCGCCGGTTTTAAGCAGCTTGGCTAAATGCACGCGGTTGCGTTCGCCGCCGGAAAGATCGCCGATACGTTTTCCCTGGTCTGCACCCTTGAAGTTGAAACGGCCGACATAAGCGCGGGACGGCGTTTCGTACTTGCCGACGGTAATCAAATCCAGCCCGTCGGAAATTTCATCGAATACGGTTTTCTTCGGATCCAGGTCATCGCGCAACTGGTCGACATAGGCGAGTTGAACGGTTTGCCCCAGCGTCAAGGTGCCCGAATCGGGCTGGTCAACACCGGCCATCATGCGGAACAGCGTGGTTTTACCCGCGCCGTTCGGGCCGATAATGCCGACAATGCCGCCGGGCGGCAGTTTAAAACTCAAACCGTTGAATAACAGCTTGTCGCCGAATGCCTTGCTGATGTTGTCGGCTTCAATCACCACGTCGCCCAAACGAGGTCCGGGTGGAATATAAATTTCCTGGGTCTCGTTGCGTTTTTGCACATCGGATGAAGACAGCTCTTCAAATCGCGCCAATCGGGCCTTGCTTTTGGCATGGCGGCCTTTGGGGCTGGAGCGTACCCATTCCAACTCTTCTTTCATGGCTTTTTGGCGGGAAGATTCCTGTTTTTCTTCCTGCAACAAGCGGTTGCTCTTTTGCTCCAGCCAGCTGGAGTAATTGCCTTCCCAAGGGATGCCGGAGCCTCTGTCCAGTTCCAGAATCCAACCGGCCACATTATCGAGGAAATAGCGGTCATGGGTGACCGCGACCACGGTGCCGGGATAGTCGTGCAGGAACCTTTCCAGCCAAGCGACCGATTCCGCGTCCAAATGGTTGGTCGGTTCGTCCAGCAGCAGCATGTCGGGGTTGGACAGCAACAACCGGCATAACGCCACACGGCGTTTTTCACCGCCCGACAGCTTGGTCACATCGGCATCCCAATCGGGCAACCGCAACGCATCGGCGGCGACTTCCAGCTTGCGGTCCAGGTTATGGCCGTCGCAAGCGTTGATGAAGTCTTCAAGGAACGCTTGTTCGGCGGCCAATTTGTCGAAATCGGCATCGGGCAGCGCATAAGCGGCATAGACGGCGTCGAGTTTTGCCAAGGTTTCCTTGATTTCCGCGACCGCTTCTTCGACATTGCCGCGCACGGTTTTATTGGGATCAAGCTGCGGCTCTTGCGGCAGGTAGCCGATATTGATGCCTTTGAGCGGGATAGCCTCGCCTTCGATTTCCTTGTCGATGCCCGCCATGATCCGCAGCAGCGTCGATTTGCCCGAGCCGTTCAGACCCAATACGCCGATTTTGGCACCGGGAAAAAACGACAGCGAGATGTCCTTGAGGATGTATTTTTTGGGAGGGACAATCTTGCCGACCCGGTTCATTGAGTAGATGTATTGCGCCATAGTGATTAGTTCAGCAGTTTAAGGTGAGTAGAGGTTACCAGAAGTAGCCGTTTTAGGCGACTCGATCATGAGTTGGCCGTATTTTGCTATAGCTTTCGACGAAAAGGCCCCGTGTTAATCAATCAGCATCCGTGCCAAGGGGCTGTTGCTGTCTATTGACGATTGTCGGCTGGCATCGGCAACGCCGCACAGCTCAATAATCCCGTCCAGCTGCTTGATCTGTTCGGCATGTTGATTGCCGATGTTTTCTATCGCCAGCAACACTTCGCCATCGATCATGTTGATGGCATTGTTTAAGCCTTTATTTAGTCCCCTTAAGGCGCTTTTTTCCAACGACGGCTTTAATTTTTTCAGGATGAAAAACGGCGTCAGCCAAGTGATGGCGATTAATAGGCTGCTATGTATCGCAAAATCCACGCCCAAATAAGCGACTTCGGTCATGTTGCTGGTGTAATAGCCGATGAAAACCTGATAGCCGACCCAGCAAATGGCGGCAAGCGGCAGGATGATTTCGCATAGGCGCATGAACTTTAAAAAGCCGCGATGCAAGGCATTGCCGGGGTTCGCCAAGGCCTGTCTGGCGGCCAGTTCGCTTTGCGCCTGGACGATTTTTGACGCTTTTTCGCGCAGCGCGGACAGCTGTTTTTTAAGCGGACTCACCGGAATGCCAAGCTGGTCGGCATTGATCACGAATTCATCCAGCGCATCGTCGAAACGGGCTTCGGCCCAGTCATCCCACAAGTTGAATTTAGCGCCGGTTGCCGCATATTTGGCGGTTGCCGGATTGCTTAATAAATCGGCCGCATGGTCGGCATAGTGTTTTGCCAACTGCTGGATGGGCCATGCAAAGCCCTGTTGCAGTACGTGGGCTGTACGCTGCCATTGCTCTTGCCACAGCTCCGGCAGTTGCTGAAAAGCCGCTCCGGAACCTAGCAGCCGGCCGGTGTTTTGCAGGTTTTGCTTCAACTCGTCTTTTTTAATCTGGGAGCTTCGTTGCTCCAGTTGCGCAACGATATGCTCGGTCGCCAACGAGCTAATGGTCGATTCCAATGCGGCAAACTCATCGGCTTGCAGGCCTTCGTCGCAAGCGGTCTTGAAGATGACCGGATCGGCAAAGCCCGCTTTACGCAGTTGCTGTTTGAAATCTTCATACTGCTCGGTCTGGCCTCTGTCCCATTGGTTCAGCACAAACAGCCATGCATGCCTGCCGCCTTCCGCCAGCAGTAAACGCCAGGCTTTTTCATCCCGATAGCGTTCAGGGCTGACCACATAGATCAGCACGTCGATATGCGGCAGCCATTCCAGCACCTGATGTTTGTTGCTTTGTTCGGTGCTGTCGAAATCGGGCATATCGATCCAGATCACATGTTTCCTGGACTCGTTGTCATGCTCGGCGGTTTTGATTTGCGCCAGCGGCAGTTGTTCGGGCAAATGCTTTATCGCGACGCTATGGTGATGATAGAGCGTGACTTCCCGCGAGGTGGGCCGCTCGACTCCGGCTCGTGGCGATGGCCTTGCCCGCCAGGCGGTTAAGCAGGGAGCTCTTGCCGACGCCGGTGCCGCCCATGAACGCGACAATCAGCGGCCTGGAGCCGTTATGGTTAAACAGGGTATCGGGCGATCTGGCATCGACATCGCTTAACTGCTGCGCGGCATCGCTATTAATCCAGCCTGCTGCCAGCGCCTGCTCCGCCCAGCGTTTTGTCGTTTGTACCAAACTAGAGTAATCGTAAGCCATGGCGCTTTTCTGTCAGTTGAAGCTCTGCCGCACGCAGCTGGTCAGGGGAGATATTAAAATGAGTAGTCATCGATAATTGCTCAGGCAACTGCAACAGTTTCTTGCGCATGCTGTCGATAAATAACGCCTGTTTGACGGTATTGAATTGGTTTTGTTTTAACTCGGCTTCCACTTTGTGCATATAGCTGCCGACTGCACTTTCTGCCAGCAACGAAGTCAACGTCAGCATCGCCGGGGCGATAACCAAGTCATGCAGGCCGATGCCGCCCATTTGCAAGGTCAGCGCGATAACGGCGGCATCGGCAGTGGCTCGGGTTGCGCGCAAGCTGTTTAACACCACCGGCTGTTCTTGCAGTTTGTAATACAGACGATGCGCGGCGCTTTCTACATCCTGCTGAAACGACAGATGATAATTTTTTGCCGCCTGCCCGAAATCCTGCAACACGTCCTGCCGCTGGCTGCGCAACACGCTGTTGATTTGCCGCCACCACTGGCCCTGTTGGCCTTGTTCGGCCTTGTCCAGCAGTTTGTCCGCCAGCTGAATCAGCGTATGTTCGGCTATTTGATTCAGCAAGGCTATTTCGTAGCTGCTGTCGGTAATATGCAGCCTTTTGCGGCCCAGTTTCATGATCTGCCTGACCGGCCAGGTCAAAATCTTGCGGGTGCCGGCCAGAATGCGGGCTAATCCGGGTATTTCCATTAAGTTCAGCAATTCCGCCATCGCAAGCTGAAAGGTTTCGTAATGATGCGGATGATTCAGGTAATCGCGCTGGTAACTTTCCATCGCCTGTTTGATCATCAAATCGATCAATTCATGCCAGTCGTTTAACGCCTGATGTTCGGCAAAAACCGGCTCCAGCCAGGTTTGCCAGTGTCTTTTCAATAACTCCTGCTCAAAACGGGGGTGTTTGTCATAGTTTTACTTGATTCGCCAGTTGCTTAAGCAGCTGTTGTCTGGACTCGGGCCAGACCGGCAGTCCTCCCGGTTTTTGGTAATACAGCGAAACAACCTCGGGAAATTCATCGGTTCTGGCTTGCCGCCATTTTTCCTGTAATGAATTGGATAATGACCGATTCGGAACCTTCAACCAGTTTATTCAGGCAAATAATGGTCGGCTGGTGCAGTTCTTCAACCGCGGCCATGATGTCCCAGACCGACTGGTCGGCATATTTTTCCTTGCTGACCACCAGAATCACCATATCGGCCAAGGCAATCGCCCTGATGACGCCTTCCCGGTAAGTGGCCGAGTCTATCGAATCGAAATCGGGCGTGTCCCATAAAACGCCATGCGGCAGGAGTTCTGAATCGGTGGTGTTTTCGCGTTAGCGAATAGCAATCGTGCCGGTCTTTGCTGAGCTGATTTTGCTGCAATTGCTGGAAGCGGCCGAAATAACGTTGCAGGCCGGTGCAGTCCGCAACACTGACGCCGTTGCAAAAACCCTGCGGATGAATGGTGTAACCCGCCAAGGGGCTGACTCCGGCGGCGGCGCTGTTTAATAACACGTTGGCCAGCGAGCTTTTTCCGGCCTGAGTCGGCCCCACCACGGCCATGTGCAACAGCGGCTGCTGCGACGCACTCAATCAGCTGGCCCTTGCGGATGAAAGGCTTCCGCCAAAATCAGCTGATCGATCCGCTGTTGATAGCTGGTTTTGACAGTCTCATTGCCGTAGGGGCGATCTGGCAGGTCGCCCAAAACCGCTTGATAACGTTGTTTTAATAATTGGATAAATTCCAGCATAAAAAGCTAGCTCAGGGTTATAATGACCGACTATTTTACTTTGTTTGTCGATCCTGCGTTATATAATAACCATCGCAAGCCATGTAAATATCATGACATGCGTCTCTACTTAAACTTGAGGTTATCTTTATGAAGAAATTTCCTGTTCTTCTGCTCATTCTCTGCTGCACTTCTTTAATCGCATGTAGCAAGGGTTCTCAAATCAACGGCCATAATACCCGCACTGTCTTCAGATCAGTTAAGGCGCTAAAAAACCGTTTATCTCCCGATGCCCGCATTGAATTTGAAGTCTCTTTTTGGATGCTTCGCGACTCCATTAAAAGTGAAAAGGACTTTCTTAACGCTGTTGACGGCAAAAAACCTGAAGAAATCATTGCATTGGGCAAAGAACTTTATCAGCAACGGAAAAATAACGGCTTTGCAGGCTATGAGAAGTACACAAGCTGGGATGATATGATCGCTAAATTCGGCAAGGAAAGAATCGACCAGGATAACCGTAAGGGTCAAAAAGCAGATCCTAAAGACCAAGCCAACGACGTTTTGTACAAGCTCTAACATTACCGGCTGGGCAAGGCTTTTTGATCGGTTAAAGCTGCAACAAACTGACTTGCTTCAGCAATCGTCTGTTCCATGGCTTGGATAAGCTGTGAAATATCAATGCCGATTTCAATAAACTCATGCCTTAATGCCGCAATAGCCTGGGCATTAAGGTTATGTTTCAAATATAAAACCTGATCTTTAAATGCCGCCAGTACCGGCTGGATTTTGGCTTCGGCTCTTTGCATAGACCGGATCAGCCGGACGTAATTTTGCTTGGATATCTTGAGCTGTTGTTTGCTGTGGGCGCGCAGATTCCGGTTGGTGTATTCATTGAGTTCGTTTTCCCACTCGACAAACAGTGCCTCGCTGACTTCTTCGATTGCCCTGATTCTATCGCTGACCGCATCGGATTTAGCGCAGCAAAACTGATACTGTCTGTTGAGCAGGTTATATTTATGATCCAGCGCCGTTTCATTGACGCAGACCAGCGTCCTAAACCGCTCCAGCGCATCTTCAAACTCGTCTCGGGTTTCCTGCAAACCTACGCAAGCCTGCTCGACATGAGAGACGACGATGTCGCGCTTGTGTTCGCCGATGGATTCCCTGGCGCTGTAATAAACGGTGCGGATTTTTTTGGACAGGAAGCCGCTGATTAAATTTAACGATTTTTTTGCCAAATCGTTTGATGGCGGTTTGTTATGATCGGCCATTGGAACCTTGGGTTATTTGCTTGAATTCCATCTTTAATAGTTCCCACGCTCCAGCGTGGGAATTCAGTCCGCAATGCTCCAGCGTTACGGGACGCTGGAGCGTTGGAACGATAAAAAAACAATTATAAAAATTGAACAAAATTATCGCCGCTGTAGGGCGTGCCGTGCGCGCCTTTTCCGATGCTTGAAAAACTTTGCTATCCCTTTGGCGCGCACGGCGCGCCCTACTCGATTAACATTTTGTTTGTTTTGCATTTTTTCAATAGTTCCCACGCTCCGGCGTGGGAATTCAGTCCGCAATGCTCCAGCGTTGCGGGACGCTGGAGCGTCTGTTACGGCATTCCCACGCCGGAGCGTGGGAACGATAAAGCACGCCCTACGGCTATTATGCGCACCGCCAGCTGGTTGTGCCGTCTGGCGAATCTTCCAGAATCACGCCTTGGTCTTTCAGGTCGTTACGGATTTTATCGGCCAAGGCCCAGTCTTTGGCCTTTTTTGCAGCAATTCGGGCCTGGATTTGCTGTTCGATTTGTTCGGCTCCAGATTCAGCTTCGCCGCTACCCTTAAGAAAAGCATCAGGATCATCCTGCAAAATGCCCAGCAAGCCGCCTAAATGTTTCAGTGTAGCCGCTAATGCCGCTACATTTTCAGGTTCATGCGTTTTTGCCTTGTTCAAATCGCGAGCCAAATCAAATAACACCGACAATGCGACCGGCGTATTAAAATCATCATCCATCGCCTGCTCGAAGCGGGTTTTATATTCATCCAGGACCACTGCATCGGCTGTAATTTCCACCCCGCGAAGAGCGGTATACAGCCGATCCAACCCCGCTTTTGCATCATCGAGTGATTCGTCCGAATAATTCAAAGGGCTGCGGTAATGACTGGTCAGGATAAAGAAACGTATTATTTCAGGCCTGTACTTTTTCAGTACCTCGCGCACGGTAAAGAAATTGCCCAGCGACTTGGACATTTTCTCATTATCGACGCGGACAAAACCATTGTGCATCCACAGGTTGACGAACTTCTCGCCGGTCGCGCCTTCCGACTGGGCAATCTCGTTTTCATGATGCGGAAACTGCAAATCCATGCCGCCGCCGTGAATGTCGAAATGATTGCCAAGGCAGCAGGTAGACATCGCCGAACATTCGATATGCCAGCCGGGACGGCCCAACCCCCACGGCGAATCCCAGGCGGGTTCATTGGCCTTGGCCATTTTCCACAACACAAAATCCATCGGATTGCGTTTTGCCAGATCGACATCGACCCGCTCACCAGCCTGCAAATCGTCCAGGTTCTTGCCCGATAACCGGCCGTAATCCTTAAACTGGGTCACCGCGTAAAACACGTCGCCATTGGTGCCGACATAAGCTAGGTCTTTGTCTACCAGGGTTTTAATCATCGAGATAATATCGTCGATAGACTTTGTTGCTCTCGGCTCAAGGTCAGGCGGCAAAACAGCCAGCGCCCGCTCATCCTCGTGCATCGCGTCGATAAACCGTTCGGTCAGCTTGCCGTAGTCCTCGCCGTTTTCGATTGCGCGCTGAATGATTTTATCGTCAATATCGGTAATGTTGCGCACATAGGTCAGCTCGTAACCCTGATAGCGAAAATAACGCGCAACGGTATCGAACACCACCATGACCCGCGCATGACCGATATGACAATAATCGTAAACCGTCATGCCGCAGACATACATACCGACTTTGCCTGCTACGCGCGGCTGAAACGGTTCTTTTTTTCGGGTCAGGGTGTTATATATTTTCAACATGTGAGTTATTTGCAAAACCCATTAAAACGGGCGGAATTAAAAGCCTGAACGGCTAAAAAGGAAAAATAACCTGCGATAAAAATCATTAGCAAATGGGCAGATTAGCTGCAAACATTATTGCAGACTTGGCTTAATATACAAAGCCCAATTCAACCCAGCGGATAGTTGCGGCGTGGCGGGTAGGGTGCCAAAAATAGAAGTTAAAACTCCTGGTCCAGAAACTTTTCGGTCTTTGCTAGTGCAGGAAGCAGATGCTGATCCGCATAGGCCGAACCTGTTTTCTCCAGCGGTTTTTGATTGATTTTCCCGGCGGCGTCCGGGGTATGACCTCTACCTGCCAGTAAGGCTTGCAGCATCGGCTGATAGCCGGGTCGCCAAGCCTCAAGCTCGTTAAATGAATTCCGTAGCGACTTGATAATTTGCATGCCGGAGTAATCCAAATCGCCCCAGAACCAGACAGGTAAAGTTTCGCTACCGGAGATCAGCCAATTCAAAAAGCGCTGGCTAGCAGTGTCCGCCAAACTGCCGTGACCGGCGAAATAAACTGACGCGCCTGTGGCCGAGCGCAAACGTTTAGCAGCGCCCTTAAAACCCGACGAAAACACCAGCGCCAGCGAGGAAAAACGCCCCGTTGTATCCTGTGTCGCGCGGTCAAAGCTGACCAGGTTTTCGATAAACAGCACGCCGCTAAAATCGTCCTCCGGCAAAAACACCTGTAACTGAATCGGAGCTTCGGAAAATGGGCATTCGTCGACATTCAGTATCGCCGCAAGCAAGGCTTGACGGTTATCTAATACCTTGGATTGCCCCCAGAACAGCCGGGCGGAAACTTCGCGCAGCAACAGCGGTTCGTCTGCAAACTCAGGCAGAAGGTTAAGACGCTCGATTATCTCCTCAGCAGACTTGCCGGGAATTTCCAGTTTTTGCTTGGCGATGCTGTCTTTCACGGCATCGTCGGCATTGAGCATGCCGAACACCGCATCGCACCATAGCTGTTGGGCTGATTTGATAGGCTCCGGGCGGGCGGTAGCCTTGCGAAGCGCGGCTTCATCGGTAATTTGCAGTCGCGGATTCAGCTCGTATTCGGCTTTTCCCGGCTGGAACCGGTCGGTCTTGACGTGGAACCAGCCCCAAGCCTGCATCTGTTCAAGCTGAGACCAATGGTTCGCCTTATCGGCTTCAAATTCAGCATTGAACAAAGCAGGGAAGGTGCGGTGATCCAACTTTACCGATCTCATAACTCGGCCTTTTTGCTCCGCATCGTCGAGTTTATCGACCAGCCGATTCAGCAACTTCATTATCTCAGGCTGATGCAGCCACTGCGGTGCGCTCATTCGCCTTTTTGTTCCTCGGCTTCAAATTCCAGCTTGGTTTGCTGGCGAATCTGCTGGCGGCGAAGCTCCCACAACTCGCGCAGCTTATCGGAATTCAGGTCGCGCTCGTCGGCTTCGGAAATAAAATCGACCTCGCCGTTGCCTTCGGCTTCGGTGCGGGTAAAACTCCATTCTTTGGTGAACTCGGTTTTGATCGCACCGGCATGCTTAGTCGGCATCGCGCAGATCAGCTGCATGCCGAGACTGTCGCGGATGAAACGGATCACGTCGTGGGCACGGCGCTCGTCCATCTTGGCGAACGATTCGTCGTTGACCAGCAATTTCAGGTTCATACCTTTGTCGAAATGCTTCAGGCGATTGGTCACCACGGCGGCGCGGACGATATAAGCCGGGGTTTCCAGCTGTCCGCCGGAACCGGTGCCCCACTCCGACAACGCGACGCGGGAGCCGCTGTCAGAATCTTTCCAGATTTCGTAGCGGCGGTAATTGCGGTAATCGGCCACCCGCTGTAATTCCTTCAACGCGCGATCCTGATCGTCCGAAAGCAGGAAGCCGACCAGCCGGTCGCGAATCTTGCACTGTTCGGGACTCAGATCGTTGGTATCGAACAGGTCGCCGGACTCCTGCGACTCGGACATATCGTAGGCGGCGCAAAAGAAATCGTAATATTCCTTAAATTCCGGCACCCACACCGACCAATCCAGCTGAAACCGGTCGGTGCCGAATTTAAGCCGATTCAGTTCGGTGTTTAGAATCTTCAATGTCTTCACGCCTTGGTCGACCGCGTTGCGGATTTCATAGCAAAACTGCTTGGTGAACACATCCTTGAACGACGACTCGGCGGTGCGTAATTTATCCAGGTTTTTGACGAAGCCGATCTCCCGCTGTTCCCGCAGTTGCTCTTTAAGCCGCTCGAACAGTTGAATCAACTGCCGGTATTGGCTGGCAAAGTCGGCGTCGCGCAATTCGCTGTCGTACTGCAAATGCAGCTGCTCATGACTGCGGGCATGTTGATTGTAGTCGGCGATGTTTTCATGTATCAGGCCAAAGGCGGCCGTGGCTTCGATCAGTTTTTTGCCGTGTCTGTCCTGCAACTGGTTGTTGGATAATTCGCTTGAATCGGCAATCGCGTCGACCGCTTGCTGCAACGCGGTAAACGACAGGCTTTCATTGACCGATGCTATCCATTTCAAGGGTTGCAGGTCGGTTTCGATCTGTTGCTGCTTGTCGGCCAGGCTTTGCTCCAGCGCGGCCGCTTTTCTTTGCTGCTGCTCTTTGCCTTCCTGATATTTGCCCACTTGGCGGTTGGCCTGATCCACCTGTTTTTCCAGATCGGCAATCTGCTGATCCAGAGTGTTTTTCTCTGCTTCCAACTGGTCGACTTCGGTCAGATCCAGGCGCGCCAAATCGGCATACGCAGCTTGACTGTCGTGAACCGTCGTCTCCAGCTTGGCGACATCGGTAAAATTCGGCGATTGCAAATCACGTAGCGAGCCGAGCAGACCGTTCAACTGCATGCCCTCGGCTTTTAATGCCTGCAATTCCTGCTCGGCCTTGCCGTGCGCCTCCTGCGCATTTTGCCGCGCTTGGCGCTGGGCTTCCTTGCCGAACACCAGCACAACATCGATATCGCCGGTAAACAAGGTGCGCGATCCGGCTGCCTTGCCGTCTTTCATGACCCCGCGCGGCGTGTGGCGGAGCTGTTCGACGTTATCGACCTTGACGACATTGCCGTATTGTTCGACCAGATAGGCAGAGGCCAGCGGATGCTCGGTATGCAATTCGTGAATGATGGAGTCTTTCGGCACGCGCTCCGGCTTGGCGTTGCGTTTGCACAGCGAGCCCTGGATCACCTTGGCGCGCAGATGGTGTTTTTTTACAAAATCAATGGCCTCAGCCTCCCAGTCTTCATCGACCACAAAGTTGAAACGGGCACCGGCGATATAACCTTCGATGGCCGGTTGCCATGACAGGTTTTTGGGTTCGATCAGGTCGCATAGCACCTGGGCGCGGGCCGCGGGCAATTCGCTACGAAAAGCTTTTAAAGCCAGCGCAATTTCGCGGGGATAATCAGCCCCGCCTTCAGCCAGATTGGCCTTGCGCTCGGCCAGCTTTTTTTCCTGGGCCTGAGCGGCTTCAAGACGGGCTTGCAGCTGCCCAATCTGGGCGTACACCGCAGCGACGAAACTGTTTTCGGTTCCTGCCAAGGCTTGATAAAGCCGCTCAAATCCGTTGTTCAAGCCTTCCAAAGCTCGTACTGTGACCAGCACGCCATGCGGTTCCTGTTCGGCAAGCAGTTGCTGCTCAAGTTGCCGGCACGGCGTTTGCCCAACCAGAGCCATCACTTCGGCCAACGTCGCCGCAGCTTCGGACAGTTCGCGTTTCGATGCCGGGAACGCCATGCCTATAATATTCTGTGCGGTGGATTGCAAATGCCCGGCCTGTTGCAGCGCCTGTTGCAGGCTGGCAATCGCCGCTTTCGCCTCCAACTGAACCGCCTCCAGGCGCTCGGTTATCCGCCGTTTCTGGTCGGCTGCCGCAATGCCGCTCAAACGGGCGGCCAGCTGAATCTGGCTGTCGACATAGCCTTTCTTGTCGCGGTTCAACGCGTCTATCCGGGCATTTGCGGACTGGATATTCTTGTCCAGTTCGGCCACGGCCGCTTTGGCTTGCTGTATCTGCAACTGATCGCCTTGTAACACGCGTTGCGAATGCGCCAGTTGGTACTGAACGGCGGTTTCATAAGCCGCATTGGCTTTGGTCAGCGCTTTTTCGATACCCTCAAGACGGACTACATTGGCCTGCAAGCGGTCGCCTTCGATCCTCAATTGATGCACCTGCCGCATCAAGCCGCTGATCTGGGTAATGCGTTGCGGCAATTGATGGATGTCGTATTCCAGAATCTGGGTTTTGACCAGATCGTCAACGCTGCCGATCGGTTTATGGGCGATGGACCCGCTCCAGGCTTTGGCGGCCAATTCCGCTTCCGAAAACGACACATTACGCTGGCCGCGAAAACGTCCATACAACTGACACAGGTATTCTCGCTTGGCGTCGCGCAGATTCAGCACCTGCGGGTAGCGGGCTTTCAGGTGGTTTTCTATTTTTTCGACTTCGACCACGCACATATTGCCGTTGCCGTCGTAGTTAACCAGATCGCCCAAACCGAGCGTCGCGTCGTCGATCAGCAACAAGGCCAGTCGTTCCTGCACCGCTTGGCGGCGTTCGCCTGAACCGTCGACGCGCACCGCAGCGGCGATCAGCGCGGTAAACGGCTTGCCGTCTTCGCCCTCGTCCGGCTTGAACACTGCGGCCACATAACCGTGCGCGCCGTCGGGACGGGCGAACAGGTTGTCTTCGGCACCGACGATATACGACCACAAGGTGCGCTTGCTTTTGCTGCCGCGCGAGGTTTGCGTGGTTTCGTCCTGGCCGGGGTTGTAGCTGTAGATATTCTGGTGTGCGGCAGTCATCACCGTTTGCAGCGCATCCAGCAGCGTCGATTTGCCGGAACCGGTGGGGCCGGTCAGCAAGGTCATATTGCCCATCTCGTATTCGTCGCTGCGCAACGCGCCCCAGTTGACCAGGATCAGTTTATCGATCTTCATACGCTTTGCTCCCCGCTTTCCGGCTCAACGGCTGCTTCGGCAAAGCCTTCTGCCTCCAACGCCGCAGCCAACACATCCTCGCCGATAATGCCGAGGATGGTCGGCCGTATCGCAATCAGCGCGTCTTCATCGAGCATCGAGAACAAAGCGCCGTATTGAATCAGGCGATGCCGTTTCAAGTCTTTCAGCAGGCGGTCGCGGTCACCAAGGTTATCCGGCAGCGGCCGTTTGATCTGGATTTGCAGCGTGGTCGCCAGCTCCTCGAAACGGATCAATACATCGCCGTCGTCGCTGAGGCGGCCGCCGCCTTCGGCCAAGCCTTGCTGGTATAAAAAGCGTAAGGCCAACGCCGAGGCAACGAAATCCGCGGACAGCCGGGCGCGCAACGACGGCGTAGGATCGTTATCGTCTTCGGCCAATCCTGGAATCTGCGCGCCGGGCGCATAGAGCCGAAAAAACTCGTTTTGCAGGTCGTGAACCAGCCGAAAACCCGACAACGCAAAATACTCGGCCAGCAGATTTTCGATGCGGCAGGCGTCGTCATAGCAGCGCTGTTCGACGCCGTCTTCATCGCGGACGATGATGCCCCAGGCAAAAAGTCGTGCGGCGATTTCCTGGAAGCGTTGCAGTTTGAGGTTTTCCGGCTCCAGCCGGTCAAGCAGGGTTTGGGTCAGAGTCATGTTTGAATTCAATTTGATAGTCGCTGCTTGTGTAATAAGCGTTGTGTAATCGGCTGGGCAATTTCTTGACGTTCAGTGTCTCGTCGCGGGAAGAGCGCACCGCTTCGACCATTTGCATGGCTTGCAACACATCGGTTGCTGTCTGCATCGGCAAATTGGATAGCCGCACTGAACGTTGCTGCAAGCGTAGTTCGCCGCGGATGTAATCGACAACGTCCTGGTTGGACAGCGTGAAAGCTGCCGCTTCGGATCGTTGCATTGCGGCCTGCAAGCGCGCATCGCGGCTGACTTTGGGCAATGCAGTCACGGTCAGCGCCTTGCGCCGTTGCGACGCACTGCGCAATTTGAACGCCGCCGGGTCCAGCAAGCGGATTTCGCTGACGGTGATGGCTGTGCCTAATCGTTCCAGAAAACCGGTTTGTGCATCGCCTTCCAGTGTTGCAGCCTGAGCAATGGCTCTACTGTAGGCTTGCCGGCTTTGCCCGCCTTGCAGCATCAAAGCTTGCTGGACGATGCCGGCGGCGCGGCGCATGTAGATATTCATCGCCTTGATCAGTTCCGGATGTTTGGCCGTGCAGGCGACTTCGACCCGGTCTTCGATGCGATCCAGCAGCCAGTCGAAAATCGCGGTATCGGCCCGTTCCTGGTTGGTCCACGCGGCAATATCCTGCAACTGGCTTTCGAAGGCTTTGACCTTGTCGCCTTCCATATTGCGCAAGCGGCTCAAGCTGTCGCGTATCGCCTGGCGGTGGCGTTCGACGTTGTCGGCGGTCAGCTGTTTTTTAAATTCCTTCTCGAAACGGTCAAGAAACGCGATGAACTCGTCCCAGGGCGTATTGGTCGCCTCCGACATCAGGCGACGCACGAGTTCCTGAAAATAATCGACGCCCTCGGACAAATCACTGATGATTTTTTCGGCATAATCGTAGGCATCGACCAGATCGTAAGCATCGATATTTTTGCGCGCCGCTTCCAGAGCATTACGGCAGCTGCGCACATTGCGCTGACGGCTGCGGGAGCGCAGGCGATCCAGCGACCACAAGGCCTCAGCGAACAGTTTTCCGGCGCGGGTTAAGCGATAGGCGGTAACCAGTCCGGCGCGATCGCCGAAAGTCTCCAGCCAGCCGTCTTTTAGCAGTGCGCGTATCAGTGCATTGGTCAGTTGCTGGTCGTCGGCGTTATCCAATCCCGACAGTTCGTCTTCATCCAGAATACTGTCAGCCGCGATGTTGTTGATCAAACCCTGCACGGTCGGCGTGAGCAAATCCTTTAAAGTATCCCGGGTCAGGTTCTGAGAGTAATCGGCGCTGGGCCCATGCAGGCTCTCATACAGGGAGCGCAAGCAAGCCACCACCAGTTCGCGGCGCTTTCCGTTCAACGGGCGGAAAAAGTTCTGACGTTCAGCTTCGAAAAACACCGGCTATCCAAAAATGTATGCTACAGGAATGTCCCAAAAAGCTGTTCGCGCTAAAGGGTTAACGGAAGATTATATCAAACATATACGGCAATCGGCTTATACTCAATTGCGGACCAAAAGCAGGATCGCAAAAGCGTATATTGCACTACCACGCTAGTTCATTTTGCCAATTTAAGGGGAGGGCAGTTGTTCAATCCATGCGTTTGCTTCTCTTTCAGGACAAAAACACTTAAAATTTACGCTTCGCATCAATTCTTAAGGAAAAATCATGCGCACTTTCATTTTCTCCATGATGCTGCTCTTAACCACAACATTCTCATTTGCAACGGAAAATAAAATGTCTGATACACCATCAAAAGTTAAATTAACCACGTCTCTGGGTGAAATTGTTATTCAGCTGAATCCCGAAAAAGCGCCTATTTCATCAGCCAATTTTCTGACTTACGTTAATGAAGGCTTTTACAACGGCACCATTTTTCACCGCATAATCCCCAACTTTATGGCGCAAGGCGGCGGGTTTGATACGGATTTCAATCAGAAAGCGGTTCATGACCCGATCAAAAACGAAGCCGATAACGGCCTGCCGAACAAACGCGGCTCCATAGCCATGGCGCGCACTAACGTTCCAGATTCGGCAACAGCTCAGTTTTTCATCAATTATAAAGACAATTCATTCTTGAACCACACCAGTCCGACACCTAGCGGCTGGGGCTATGCTGTATTCGGCGAAGTCATTGAAGGCATGGATGTTGTCGATGCAATGGCTAAACAACCTACAGGTAACCGTGGCGGACATCAGGACGTGCCTAAAACCGACATCGTCGTCGAAAAAGCTGAAGTTATACAATAGACGAAAGGCGCAAGGCTAAAGGCGAAAGTAATTCCTACTGCTCGCCTTTAGTCTTAGCCCTTTGCCCTTAGCCTTTTGTCCTTAGCCTCCCTTGAATCAAGAAATCCTATTCATCTCAGACCTCCACCTCTCCCTGGAAAAGCCTGAAATTACCCGCCGGTTTCTTTCGTTCCTGAGCGACAGGGCGACCAAAGCCGCCGCCGTTTATATACTGGGTGATCTTTTCGATGCCTGGATAGGCGACGACGACTTTACCCCGCCTAACAATAAAATCCGCAGCCCAGCTTAAACAGCTGACCCAGTCGGGCACACCGGTTTATTTGCAGCAAGGCAATCGCGATTTTCTGCTGGGCAAGCGATTTGCCGAGGATACCGGCGTTACGCTACTCGATGAGTACGCTGTGATCGATTTGCACGGCACGCAGACGCTGCTTACCCACGGCGATTTGCTGTGTACCGACGATTTGCCGTATCAGGCATTTCGCGCTAAATCGCATACCCCGGAATGGCAGCAAGCCGTGTTATCCAAACCCTTGTTGTTGCGCTTGCTGGCAGCGCGTTGGTATCGACTCCGCAGTTATTTCCACAAACGCAAAAAATCCCAGGACATTATGGATGTTAATCAGGACACGGTGGTTAACATCATGCGTGAACGGCGTTGCCTACGCTTGATTCACGGGCATACCCATCGGCCTGCGGTTCATGACTTTAAAATAGACGGCCAAGCTGCCCAGCGCTTTGTGCTTGCCGCATGGAGCAAGAGTGCAGCCGAAGTGTTATGTTGGAACGGCAGCGGTTATCGAATTGAAGCCATTTAATTGATCGGTCGAATGGTCATCCCAAAATATCCATCCTTAAGATTTGAATCAATGCCAATCCGGCAGTCGCATCCGTGGCGAACTATCTTTTAAAATTTAAAACCATCACACACCCCCTGTGTTTTATCAAAAGGTTACATGCAGCATTCTATAGGTAATACCTTTAAAAGTTGACTTTTGAGGCAAAATCATTAAATTTAGGCCCCTAGAGTGAAAATTTTCTGTCTCCATGGAACATGAAAACCACCCTAAAAACTAATATTAGTCCTAAAAAACATAATCACTATTCTGTCAAATTAACAGGATACCAGGAGAAATATAATATGAAGAAGCCTTTGAAAAGTTGGCTGCTTGCTTCAAGTGTGGCTGCTTTATTAGCTGCACCTGCAGTTTCAACTGCTAACAGCGATCTTGAAAAACTCACCCAAAACCCTGCCAACTGGGCAAGTTGGGGTGGTGATTACGCAGGTACTCGTTACAGCAAATTAAGTGAAATCAACGCTACTAACGTGAAGAACTTGCAACCAGCCTGGTCTTTTTCTACAGGCGTCTTGCGTGGACATGAAGGCGGCCCTTTGGTTGTCAACGATGTTCTTTACATACACACTCCTTTTCCTAACACTGTTTACGCAATTGACCAAAAAACTCAATCCGTAATCTGGGAATTCACACCAACACAAGATGCTGATGTGACTATTCCGGTTATGTGCTGCGACACTGTTAACCGTGGTTTGGCTTACGGTGACGGCAAAATCTTCTTGCAACAATCTGATACCGTTTTAACTGCGTTAGACGCTAAAACCGGTAAACGCGTATGGAGCGTACAAAACGGCGACCCTAAATTGGGTATGACCAATACTTCTGCACCGTTAGTTGTTAAAGATACTGTTATGACCGGTATTTCTGGTGGTGAGTTTGGTGTTCGCGGTTTCTTAGCGGCTTACAACATCAACACTGGCGAATTAGTCTGGAAAGGCTACAGCATGGGTCCTGACAAAGACACCCTGATCGACGCCAAGAAAACTACTACTTGGAAAGACGGTAAAGTCACTCCTGTTGGCGAAAACTCAAGCTTAAGCACTTGGCAAGGCGACCAATGGAAAATCGGTGGCGGTACAACTTGGGGCTGGACAAGCTACGACCCTAAATTGAACTTGATCTATTACGGATCAGGCAACCCATCTACTTGGAACCCAGTACAACGTCCAGGCGACAACAAATGGTCTATGTCATTATGGGCTCGTGACGCTGACACCGGTGCGGTTAAATGGGTTTACCAAATGACTCCACACGATGAGTGGGACTTTGACGGTATCAACGAAACAGTTCTGGTTGACCAAGAAGTTAAAGGCAAAATGCACAAAACTATCGTGCATTTCGACCGTAACGGTTTTGGCTACACTTTAGATCGTGAAACCGGCGAACTGCTTGTTGCTGAAAAATTCGACAAATCTGTTAACTGGGCAACTCACGTCGACATGAACACCGGTCGTCCACAAGTTGTATCTAAATACAGTACTGAACAAAACGGCGAAGACGTTAACACACAAGGCGTTTGCCCTGCTGCGTTAGGAAGTAAAAACCAACAACCGGTTTCTTACTCTCCACAAACCGGCTTGTTCTACATCTCAGGCAACCACTTGTGCATGGACTACGAACCATTCGAAGTATCATACACAGCAGGTCAACCATACGTTGGCGCTACCTTGACTATGATGCCTGCCGGTGCAGACGTTATGACAGGTAAACCTGACAATACAACTAACCTGGGTCAGTTCACAGCTTACGACGCCAAAACAGGTAAAATTGCTTGGTCTAACAAAGAACCATTCTCTGTTTGGTCAGGTTCTGTTGCAACTGCGGGCGGCGTAGTATTCTACGGTACTCTGGAAGGCTACTTGAAAGCGGTTGACGCTAAAACAGGTAAAGAACTGTACAAGTTCAAAACACCTTCCGGCATCATCGGTAACGTTAATACTTGGGAATTCGGCGGCAAACAATATGTTGGCGTCCTTTCAGGTATCGGCGGCTGGGCAGGTATCGGTATCGCTGCCGGTCTTGACACTGGTGAAGCAAACTCAAACTCTGAAGGTTTGGGTGCGGTGGGAGCATACAGAAGCTTAAGCTCTTTCACTAAACTGGGCGGTACATTAACTGTATTCACATTACCCAGTAACTAAATCGATCTGATTTTTTAGATTGAGTAAAAAGCCCCGGCTGATTTATCAGCCGGGGCTTTTTTTTGCCTGTTTATGCAGTAAACTATGAGGCCTTAATTGTTCGATACACCCAAGGAGATTTTAATGAGGACTTCACCTCACATTAGCACCACACTCGCCATTTTATTCCTGGCTACCTTCAGCTTTAACGCCTCATCCGAAGAAAAATTCAAGGTTTGTGCCGACCCGTTGAATCCTCCTTATTCCACAAAAAACAAAGACGGCTTTGAAAACAAAATCGCTGAATTGTTTGCCAAAGAGCTTGGGCAGACTATTGAGTACACCTGGATGCCGCAACGAATCGGCTTTATCCGCAACACCTTAAATGCGCCGGTAAAAGACACCGATGTGGAAAGCAACGACTATAAATGCGATGTCATTATGGGCGTTCCGGCAGGTTACGAGCTCACCTTAACAACCTCGCCGTATTACCAATCGACTTATGTGCTGTTAATCGCCAAAGGGCGCGGTTGGGACGACATTACCGATGCCGCCCAATTAGCCAATCTGCCGCTGCAAAGACAGGAAGCATTGAAAATTGCGATGTTTGACCGAGGTCCTGGAACGACCTGGATGCAAAAAAACGGCTTACTTGATGTGGGCATACCTTATCAATCAATGACAGGCGACGGTGAAAACAATGTGGCCATGCAGATAGAAAAGGATCTTAAAGCGAAGAAGATCGACATGGTTATTCTGTGGGGGCCTATGGCCGGCTATGTCGTGGCACAAAGCCCAAAAAACAGTTACGCAATGATTCCGATGAAATCAACGCCGGACATGAAGTTTGAATTTGCGATGGCGATGGGGGTGCGTAACGGCGATAAAGCAAGAAAGGAGGTTCTTAACAAGCTGATAGCAGGCAAAGCGGATAAGATTCGGGCCATCATGGCGGGGTACAACTTTCCGTTGCTACCGCTCCCTAAGCAGGCTGTTCGCGAAGATGACGATTAAGCTCTTATCCAAGAGCAAACGGCCAAAGGTGAAAATATTTGCCCAAACCATGGGGCTGTTGGTTCAACAGATTGCGCAACTCATTGAGCGGAAAGCGTTTGGAGATCGACTTTGCAGTGATACAGACGAATATCGTTAAACGCCTGTACTTTAAGAGCCCCTGTCGCATACTTTTTTGATTCTGTCTTAAATTTATTGTATCCGTTAAGGTATTATCGTGATATAAAAAATAGAGCTATTTTTTTAATTAGATTCGGTGTGACTAGGTAAAAAGAGGCCATTCAGTTTACGCGGTTTTTCCGCATTCCGTGTTTTTTTAGGTGGGTTACTTGCTAAGAAGCGTTAGGCAAAATGATGCAGGGGTAAGGAGCCATAAATGAAGTTTCTGTGCCAAGAAAATACTGGTCAAAGTGAATCAAAAAAACACGGTTTGTGTCCCTGTTACCTGCATAATCAGTCTGTAAATGGTCGGTTAAAGCGAATGGTTTCGCTGATCATTAATAACCCTATAAACGGATAGAAAAGTACCGGCGTATGGAGAACCTCTGTGCCCATCTTCAGCAGCCCTAGCTTCATAAGAACAGGAAAGTAGCCCATCCAAAGTGTATACACAAACGTACCTGTGGGTAGGAGGCTCCAAGCGGTAGGCAAGCCTAAAATCAACTTAACTTTAGGGCCCCCAAAAGAAAGCGCGTCAGATGTTACATTGAAACGAGACAGTCTGCTTATGCAGCAACCGACGAAGATAATTAGCGCAACCCCGTCTAAGGCCGTATTAAATCCAAGTGCGTACGCAATTATTGCTGGCGCAATCCCAAATGACAGCGCATCGGCAAAAGAATCCAACTCTCTTCCCAATGGTGATGCTGTATTCCGTAAACGGGCAATATGACCATCAACTATATCAAAACCAAGACCGAAAATTATAAATGCAATAGCCCAGAAAATTGTTGATTGATCGAGGGTGTTGATATAGTGGATCGCAAAGAACATGGATTCCATACCACAAGCCATATTTCCAAATGTAGCAACATCTGCGAATCCAAAATTACGGATCATGGTAAAATGGCCTGCAAGCCAGCTTTTTTTCTTGGGCTCTTGAACAAGAGTTTCAATATCTTTATCTGAATTAGTTGAGTGCATATTGGGTTGTAATTAATTTTTTATTATCTATGGAAATACAGAATGGAAATGAATGGCTTGAATATTTGCCAACTAAGGTTTTATTGTGGGCGGCTGTTTTATTGAATTGAGTTTTTAATTCTAAAATGCATGCAAGTTATATTCATATGTGCCAAATGAGAAGTTCGTTTACATTCTTCATTCAATACAATAAATACAATTTATTGGCTAATTTGGCAAAAATAACAAACGGGCACGGGTTGAGTTTTCGCTATTTTTCTATAACACATTTTTATCCAATATGGCTTATTTCCGGTATTAAAAAATTATAATGCCAACCCCAGTTTATTTAACCAATGCAAGGTTATCCACCATTTTGGAATAATAATTATTGCTTTGTTCTTTGCGATCATATCTATAGCTTCTCGGGAAAATTTTTCCGGTGATATTGGCCGGAACTTTTCCCAATATTGGCCGGTCATTTCCCGTGTAATTCCTTTTGAGGGTTTGCCATATTTGCTACTACCATCTAGCATTGGGGTTTTCACTGCCCCCGGACACAATACGCTGACCCTAATGCCAAGTTTTTTTGCCTCCACCCTTAGTGCACGGGAAAGCCCAACAATGGCGAATTTTGTCGTGGTATAGACAATGAAATCAGATGCGGGTATTAACCCCGTAATCGATGCAGTATTCACGATGTGTCCAAACCCTTGAGATACCATAAGTGGATAAACAGCCTGTATTCCGTTTGTAACGCCGCGAAGGTTCACATCAATCGTGTAATCCCAATCTTCAATTGAGTAGTGCGCAGCCGGGCCGCCAATTCCTATACCCGCGTTATTAAACATGTAATCTAAGCGCCCAGTTTTATTTACAACCTCTTTTACCATTTTATCCATGGCTGGATAATCGCTTACATCAAGCTCATACGCCCAAGCGTGCCCCCCGTTTAAGCATATTTCTGCTGCAATGTTTTGGGCGGCAGAAACCTGCTTATCAGCCAGGATGACCGTACAGCCACGTTTTGATAACTCTATGGACATTGCTTTCCCAAGGCCAGATGCAGCCCCGGTAACAATTGCCGTTGCCCTTCTAAAGATACGCAGACCTACATCCACTCAAATAAACCCCATGTGAAAGTTATTAGACAGCTAGCGAAAAAAATCTCCATAAGAAGCATGTTGATTTATTGAGCAAACCTAAACTTTGGCATAAACCGATTGTTGATTTCATGGCCAGCCGTAACTCCTCTGTTCGTTCCTTAGATTGATAGGTTTTTTTTATAACATCAGCCGGTATGCCATATTGCCTGATTATTGAGGCAGGTGGGGCTAGGAATAATTTGCCCATGGTGCCTAATATCAAAGGTGTCAGCAGTTTTAACTTGAGCGTTTTCCACCAAGATAACTTGGGGACGGCCTGATTTAAATAGGCTCTAGCAAAAGCTATGTGCCGCGCTTCTTCGGTAATATGAATTCTATTCATTGTTTGCATCAAAGGATGTAGGCCCTCATGGCATCTCAATTGTTTACGTTGTTCAAAGTCTATGGGCTCTTCACCACCTAATACAAAAATGAAGAAAAGCTCAGGAAAGCGGTCACCACAACGGATAATATATTGTGCAAACAGACTGATGGGGAACTTCAAATTGGGCGGGTTACTCCCTGAGCGGTTAATGAACTCTTGGAACATTAACGAGTGCTGAGTTTCTTCAGCGCATTCATGTAATGAATAACGAAACTCCTGAGAATTGTTGGGCAAGGTGGCAGAAAATGCCATCATCCCACGAATGAGTATATTTTCGAAAATGATGCCCAACTTAACCCTGTGAACACTCCTGTCAAGTGATAAATTAGCGCGTACATCATCCGGCTGTTCTTTATACCAAGCTGTGCCGCCCAAAGGGTCGTAATCCGGTAATTCCCAGCGCAGGTCTCCTCTGGTGATACTGTAGTCAGGATCATCCCAAGGAATATCGAGATAGGCATTATAAAATTTATCTATTGATGCGTAATTAAGTTTGTTAATGAGAATTTGATGCTCATCACAAACATAGTCATTCGGTGAAAGCAGCAGAGACTGTAGTTTTTCCATTGTGAGTTACGTTTTATTTTGTTGTGTCAATGCGACATATTATTTTCGAAAACAAGGCGGGGAAAAAACGTTTGGTAAAGACTGCAAAACGTTCTTTTGCCCCGCTTATAATAAATTCCTCCTCATTCTTACAAATACCTTTGATGATACGTTGCGAACAAATATTTACGGGCACACCCTGATGCAAAGCCTCATCCACCTTGCCATACATGCTGCCATCCGCTGTTAGGGAGCGTAAGGTAATGTCTGTTTGGATATATCCGGGGCACACTAGGGTGACCTGGATATTTTTGGTGTGCAATTCAGCCCGTAGGGAATCAAAGTATCCATGCACCGCATGTTTAGATGCCGCGTAGCCGGAACGCATAGGCGTGCCAAATTTACCCACCACACTTGAGATAATGACAAGATGCCCTTGTTGGCGTTTATACATATTTGGCAGGACACGTTTAGTCAAAGATAGCGCCGCAAAAAAATTTATTTCCATTAGCCTGCGATTAACGGTGAGGCTTGTGCCTATGCCCAATGAGCGCTGACTTATACCTGCGCTGTGTATTAGGATGTCGATATCGCCAATAATGGCGTCATCAATTGCACTTATCGCTTGCTCATCTTCCAAGTTGACGGGCAGGACAATTGCGGTTGCACCACGTTCCCTGCATTCATGGGCAACTTCTTCAAGCGACTGTTGGTTTCTGGCCGACAAAATCAGTTTTGTTTGGTAGTTGGAAATATGCAACGCCAAATCCTTACCGATGCCTGATGATGCCCCAGTGATCCATACTGTTTTTTTAGTAAAATCGGTCATGGTTTCTTCTCACAAAGCCTTATAAATTGGCGCTAAAAAACCCTACGGCAAAATAGATTGGCCGCCTACTTCAGGGTGTTATTAAAGCGGCTGTACACATCGCCCCAATCAACCATTTATAAAAAATAGTCAACCTCTACTGATTTAAAGTCAGAGCGGTTAAATATTTCCGGCCCTTTTTCCGCGTATTCTTTGGCAACCCTCGACATCCAAATGTAGGGGATGTCTGGCTTACAGGTTACTCTTTTGAAGTCTGGCGCATTCCACTCCTGTATCGCTTCATGCTCCAGAATATCCCTATCCTGCCGAATTATCTTATCTACTATCAGCTTGAATAAAGGGATTAATGCCCTCGCACAAAAGAAATCAAGGGTAATTCTGTAAAACACACGCGTTTTTCTTTCTGTAACCGGAATGCATACAAACTGTGATGAGGCGTGCGTCCTGCCTGAATGGCTAAAAATGGTGCGGATAATATTCGGGGCGATATACTCTTCAGTGTGGTAAATATCCCTGTCCCTCTCGCCAAAAATATTGTAGACCAAACTTCTTCTTGCTTTTTCACCTATCGTTTGGATATGCACGCCAGTATTGGTTTCCCTGATTTTGGCGGTCACGGGACTGCTTGGTTTGCCACGCAACAGGCCTTGGTGTATGTAGCCTGCATGGGGATTGTCCACCAAATTTTCCATCAACCGCAGATACTCGCAGTCCATGTCGATGATGGTTGTAAAAGAATTGTTATTGTAAAAATGCCACTTTGGCGGCTGCGGTTCATAGGGTTCATCCGAGAATGTAAACCAAACTGTGCTCTGATGTTCAACTGTTGTGTATCGGGGGATACGGCATTGCGGTTTTTTATCACCTTCAACCAAGCTAGGAATAGATGCAACTTCTCCGTTGCCATTGAAAACCCAACCATGGTATGGGCACTCTATGCCATTCTTTGTACAGCGACCAGGAGACAGTTTGACGCCTTTATGTGGGCAACGGTCCTCCATCACATGGGCTACGCCCGCGTCATCCCGAAACGCCACTACGTCTTTATTTAACACTACCGCCGCAATCGGTTTTCTCTTCAAATCGCCAGACCAAGCAATTGGATGCCATGATTTTTCCAATGCTATTCCAATCATACTTTTTATCCTCGTGTATTTAGTGGTTTAGGGCGGTTGTTAATTCTCTTGTCAAGGCAATCAATTGCGAACTTTATTTGCTCTTCCGTATGTAGTGCCGTTAATGAAAACCGAAAACGAGCTGAGCCTTCTGCGACCGCCGGGTACAGTATGGGCTGAACGTTAATGCCATCCTCCAGCAAGCCCTTGTAGATTTCAATGCAGCGTTTTGAGTCACCAACAATAATGGGCACTATGGAAAACCCTTGGCAAAGCCCAGTGTTTAGCGTTTTTTCTTGAGCTAACCTCAGAAAAAGTTGGGCGTTCCTGCGTAAGTCGATAACGGGTTCATGATTGCCCTTAATGACCGAAATCGCTTTTGAGGCCGCCGCTGCATTTGCAGGCGAAATGCCTGTAGTAAACACAAAACCGGGGCAAGTGTATTTCAAATAATTCACCAGTTCGCGCTTACCCGCAATGTAGCCGCCACAACTAGCAAACGCTTTACTGAGGCCGCCCATCCAAATATCCACATCGGCTGGATCAATAGCCTGCTCATCAGAAATTCCGCCACCAGCCGCCCCCAAAACACCTATGCTTAGGCATTCATCAACCATCATCCAGCATTTATATTCTTTTTTGATTCGTATAAATTCTTTAAGATTGGGTGCATCACCATCCATGCTGTACAAGCCCTCCACAAAAATCAGGACTTTTTCATAGTGCCCCCGAGATTTTTGCAAGAGTTTTTCCAGGTCATGAAAATCATTATGCTTAAACGGCCTGGCAGTCGCATGGGAAAGCTCAGCCCCTTGTGCGAGGCTTTCGTGGCTTAATTCGTCATAAAGGATCAAATCATTTTTGTTACATAAATGCCCTATCGTAGAAACATTGGTCGTGGCGGCCCCAACGAAAACCATCGCGGCTTCTGCATTGATAAGGCCGGCAATTTTTGACTCCAGCTCGCGGTGCAAGGCCTTTTCGCCTGACACCAGTCGACTGGCGGAGACACTTGTTCCCAGTTCTTTGATTTTTAACAGAACTTCATCAATAACTTCAGGGTGGCTGTTCAACCCAAGAAAATCATTGCTTGAAAAATTGATATAGTTTCTATTCGCTATAGTTATACAGTTATTATTGGCACCGTTTATAACGGCGAAAAATGGATTGACCTTCGCTCCATCAAGCAAGGCATTGCGGCTGATTAATGCCTTGTTGGGTGGGTATTCTGAAAAGCAGTAAAACTTTTTTGGGATATCGGCTACGCTAAAGCTTTCTTTTTGCCCGACACTTTGCTCGATCATTGTCAGCATTAGCTGTTTCTCAGTATCCTTCAACTGTGCCAATCCCTGCTTAATTGCACAAATCGAGGACAGATAGCGCGACAAATCGGAAATTGTCTGATATTCGCCCAAAATATCAATGCGGATATCGAAGCCGATATGCTCTGAAATGTCTCCAACAAAACTAGCGGCTTGTAGAGAGTCCATGCCATAATCTTCAAAGTGTTGGGATAGGTCTACAGGTTCTGCGGCATTTAAATGCTCTGCAAGGCAACGCTGCATCCAAGCCGCAAGCACATCCTGTGGACTGGCAGATGATATAGTATTGACTGGTTCGCTAGCCTTTCTTAGCGGGGCATGAAAGATTGGATTATCCCATTGATGGACTGATGACAGACGGCCTTCCAGAAATTGGTTGCAGCATTCTAAGCGGCGGATTTTCCCGCTGGTGGTTTTTGGTATACTGGCAGGCTTGATCAAAACAATTGAATAAGCCTGAATTTCAAGCTTATTAGCGATCTGTTTGTTGATTGCCATGCACAGATCTTGATAGTCCGCCCCTCTTAAAGCGTTGCGTTCCAATTCACAAACTATCGCCAATTGTTCCTCATGCGTGCTAACAATGGCATCATCAGAATTGGCTTTGGTCTTGAAAGAAAATGCGGCAACACTGTTGGCCTTTATTTCCTTAAAGTGCCTGGACGAAATATTTTCAATGTCTTGGGGATAATAATTCCGTCCACGGATAATAATGAGTTCTTTTTGCCTGCCTGAAATAAAAAGCTGTTTATCATGTATAAACCCCAAGTCACCGGTTTTAAGCCACCGTCTGGCATCCCCCTTTAAGCTTGCGGAAAACGTTTCCCTAGATAGTTCCGGTTTGTTCCAGTAACCCGCGGCAACATTTGAACCATTCACCCATATTTCACTAACTTGTCCTGCAGGCACCCTTTCGCCCGTACTGGAGTTGACTATGGCAACATCCAGCCCATTTACTGGATAGCCACAACTGATAAATTGGCTTGTCGACTTGGTTCTTTCATAATGATTGCCTGTGTGCTGCGTCAACGCTTCGCCATCAACATTGACCGTCTCAATACCCTGCCTACCACTAACAATCAACGTAGTTTCAGCCATGCCATAGCAAGGCAAAAATGCTTCTTTCTTAAAGCCAGAACTGCGGAAGTGATCGGAAAACGCATTAATCGTAGTTAGCGATATGGGTTCCGCCCCGTTGAATAAAACACTCAACCGGCTTAAGTCCAAACGAGCGGCTTGTTCGGCATTAATACGCTTGACACATAAATCAAAGGCAAAATTGGGGGCGCAACTTGTTGTTGCTTGGTAATCAGATATTGACTGCAACCACTTCAAAGGTTTTGCCACAAAAGTAGCAGGTGCCATAAGTATCACAGGAAACCCGACGAACAATGGCTGTAATATCCCGCCAATCAGGCCCATATCATGATAAGGCGGCAACCAAGATACGCCAATGCAATTCTGATCGTGTCCGGAAACGCCCTGTATTTGCCGCTGATTGGCAAGTAGGTTTTCGTGGGTGATAATCACTCCTTTGGGATTACCAGTAGAGCCGGATGTATATTGCAGAAAAGCTATATCATCCAGTCTCGCCGAATAATAATTAGGTTTATTGCTTTTTATAGAAATCGTATCTGTTGAAACCACGGGGCACTGCATATCATCTGGAAATTCATGATCTTTAAGATGGGTACCGATAACACCGTCAGCCAAAATACACTTTGGTTGGCAGTCGTTAATTACACGATAAAGCGCTTCATGCCTTGTTTTATTTTTGCCAACTGGATAGATAGGGACAGCGACTACTCCAGATAAAAGGCAGGCCAGAAAACCTGCTATAAAATCAAGGCCTGGCTTAAATACTAAAATAGCCCTGTCACCTATCTCGCAATAGTCATTAAGTAAGTTTATGACCGAGTCAACTTTGTTTGATAATGCCAATAAGCTTAATTTTTCTTCTGTAGTTTCATTTAGGAATGTATATATTTCGAGATTGGGCTGATTGCGAACTTGATCAATAAAGCGATGGGCTAGATTTTCAAATTCAGGGTGAAATTGTTGGCTATTTCTCATGACAAATCTCTAAGATATTTTCTTTAAACTATATCAATGTATAAATGGGGGCATATCAGTGGAGCCAAGTCTTGCAAAACCATATGCAACATAGCTTTGTTCTTTCTCAATGTGATTTGAAAAATCGTCGAGTAGGCTGGTTCACTCTCAGTTGAGATCACTCTTGATATGCTGATATTTTTCTTGGTATGCCTCACCAACACATGGGGCTACTATGTGATCGCAAACAGTTTTGCTGGGCATCACTGATTGTCGCAAGCCCTTCACAGAACCGTGCAACAAGAGGGTAAGCCACGTTTTAGTTGTTACCTAAAAATCGTAGCTATCCTTAATTTAGATAAATCCATCCAGAAAGAATGTATTGTCCACTATTTTTTTTAATCTGCATAGTCGGTCTAGGCTTACAAGTGAGTGGGCAAAAAGACACACTAAATAACAGAAAAGCAGTAAAGCGAGAGGAATGAGCCTGATTGAGCATAAGAGCATGAATTGGCATTCCCGACGCACATCGGCTGATATAATTAAGCAAGCCAACTTTTGGAGCTTAAATAAACCCCTGGAGATGCTATGCCGTTGCAGTCTTGCAAAATAACATAGATAGAAAGCTGTAGATACTCTCTTAAAACACAAGCCCAAGTAAGTTATTTGCGATTAAACAATCCAACCAGATACGCAAGTCGGACTGCCCGTTCATGCGATAACTGATCCCACTGGAAACGCCATTTCCAATTGCCTTCGGTGGTGCCGGGAATATTCATCCGATGCTCGGAACCCAGCTCCAGAATATCCTGCATCGGAATTACTGCAAGATTTGCAACCGATGCCAAGGCGGCATGAATCAGCGCGCAATGCAAGGGCATTGCCGGGCTGCCGAGATAATCGTAAATGTAGTTTTTCTCATTATCGCTAATACTCTGCAACCAGCCTAAGGTTGTGTCATTGTCATGAGTGCCGGTATAAGCGACGCAGTTTTTTTCATAATTGTCCGGCAAATAAGGGTTGCCAGGGTCGTCACCGAACGCAAACTGCAAAATCTTCATGCCCGGCAAATCGAACTCGTCCCTTAAGGCCTCGACTTCGGGGGTGATGATGCCTAAGTCTTCAGCAACCAACGGGATCGAGCCATGCTCTGCTTTGATGGCATTCAACAATGCCTTGCCCGGCGCCTTAACCCATTGCCCATTGATTGCGGTATCTTCAGTTGTAGGTATTTCCCAGGCGGCTTCAAGTCCACGAAAATGGTCGATTCGGATAATATCGAACAGCTCAAGTTGGGTTTTCATCCGTTCGAGCCACCAATGAAATCCGGTTTTCTCCAGGTAGTTCCAGTTATAGTGCGGGTTGCCCCAGCGCTGCCCGGTTTCGGAAAAATAATCAGGCGGCACACCGGCCACGACGGACATTTCGCCGGATTTATCGAGCTTGAAAGCATCACGATGCGCCCAGACATCAGCGCTGTCGTAAGATACAAAAATAGGTATATCGCCAAACAACAATACACCATGCCGGTTGGCATAGATTTTTAATTCCAGCCATTGCCGGAAGAACACGTATTGCGCGAATTTAATGCATTCGATTTGTGTTTTTAACCGGCGGCGCGCTTCTTTTATAGCTTTTTCATCTCGTTCCTTGAAATGCTCTGGCCATTGATTCCAAGATTGTTGATTAAATTCAACCCTGAGCGCCAGGAACAATGCGAAATCATCGAGCCAGAATGCCTTTTCCCGGCAGAATTGTTCAAAATCATGCCGATCCTTTGGCTGGGCGCGCTCCATGAAGCCATGATAAGCCTTTGTTATTATACAGCTTGTGGCGCAATTGCCCGCGCATTCTGTACAGTTGTCGGCGCGTTGCAGCCAGCCTTGTGTTTCCAGCCAATCAGTATTGATTAATTCCGGATTGCCCGCATGAGCGGACAGGCATTGATAAGGCGAACCATCCGCATGGGTCATGCCTAACGGCAAAACCTGCCATACGCTAACCCCGGAATCGTGCAGAAATTTTACAAAATTGTAAGCTTCCTGCCCTAAATCGCCTTGTCGTCCAGTGCCCGGAAGCGAAGTAATATGCAGCAGAATGCCAGCGCGGCGTTTATTTAAAATGTCATTCACGCTTAGTGATCTCTTGTTTAGGTTTATCCATCGCGAACGATGCGCTTCCTTCGTCAGCGCATCCTACAGGCCATCAATTATGCAAGCTCGACGCCCGGCCGCATTGCGCCGCCCATAGCCGGAGCGCCGGAACCCTGCGTAAATGACAGCGCCAGATAGGCGGGTGGTTCTTCCCCCAGCAGCCTATACAAGTTAGCCAAATTAAGCCGGAATTGTTTTTCAAAGTTACTGACCGCTTCCCCCGGATTATAATCGCCAAACCACCAGAACCAGTCTGAACCCTCGCAAACGGCCAGTTGAAGTTCAGCCTGCCGGATTTGTTGATCCGTTAATCGGCCGGCTGAAATTGCCTTATCGAATGCCCATTTGACATCGCCGAGCATATCCCAACCACGATTCTTGTCGACATCGCCTATCCAGGTCGAGAACGTACCGTAAACCCAACTGCCCGCAACCATTTTTTCCAGTGGTTTAACTACAGCTTTGTTTTCCAAGCATTCCGAAAAAGTGGTTAATTCAATGCCTGGATGACTGGACAGCCGTTGATACAAGGCGCTGAGAAAGTGATAACCGTTATCCGGGAAATATTCCCAGGCATTCTCGCCATCCATGATAATTGAAACCACCTTGTCACCGGGTCCATGCAGCGGCAATATTTTCCATGATGGTGGATCAAGTCGCCGACCGCATCATCGGCATGCCATTTCGAATACTCAAAACCGATAAGGTCGGATAAGCCGTCATCCCGGAAAAAACAGGCTATATCGGTTTTGTTAAGCCTGAAAGGATGATGAATTCCTGATTGCTTGGCGTTCTCAGGAAGGTTCAGACTGTTATGCAGCACAGAACCGCCGCTTGCGGTCCAGTCAAAGCCGAAATCGCCTAATATTTTTAGCGTCTGGTCGCTGATACCGCCTTCCGAAGGCCAGCAACCTTTAGGTACAAAACCGAATAGCCGCTTAAAAGTTTGCACGCCCTTTTCAAGGTGCCACGTGACCCGATCGTTCTCCGCCCGGATAGGCGTCCAACTCCGGTAAAGGGGCATTCGGCATTGCCTCATGAGTGGAATTCAAGTCCAGCAACAGCGGCATAATAGGGTGGGCGTAAGGCGTCACGGAAAGCTCAACCTGTCCTTTTCTGGCTAATACTTTATACCGGCAAATAACACTGCTCAGTTGTTCGGCAATGACCTCTACAATTTCGATCCGGTCATGCAGGGTGTAGTCGGAGCCTTTCTCTATCAGGCGTTTTACTCGGCTATCCGTTAACTTTACGGTTTCCCCCATCCAAATCAGATGGTACCAGACCAAAATGTCGCTGATAAACTGGGAATTGACATAAGTTAAGGACGTCGTAATGGTGCTCAAGCCAATCGGCCATTTCAACCAATCGTTTGAAAGCCGGGTAGCGGTTGATCTGCCGTTCCCGGTTCGCACGCATGCAGTCCTTAACCAGTTTCATGCGCTGTTCGGGATCTGCCGGGATGCTCGGATCGACCAGCGCCGCCAATAAAGGATCGGTGATCGAAATGCGGTCATGTAAATAGCCGTTGACTTGCCGGGCATATTCCTCGATTTGTTCCAGCAGGATGGGCGCAAAATTCACTACCGCCTTGGCCTTGGGCACCGCTTCCAGATGCGCGACCATATCCACATAGTCTTTAATAACATGCAGATAGGTCCACGGCAGCTTAAATTCCCCGGTTTGTAAATCCCTGTATTCCGGCTGATGCATGTGCCAGCACAACACCAGTTTCAATTTAGTTTTATCTGACATAGTGTCTTTTTTGCCCCAGCATATCCGGCGTAACCAAAACGACTCCGCCGGGACTCACATGAAATCTTTTTTCGTCTTCAGCCCTGTTTTCACCGATGACCGTGCCTTCCGGAATTTCACAGCCTTTTTCTATAATCGCCTTGGTAATACGGCAATGACGGCCGATATTAACTTCCGGCAAAACGATGGTATCTTGCAAGGTCGTGTACGAATTAACGCGGACATTCGAGAACAACAGCGAATGCCTGACTTTCGCCCCGGAAATCACACAGCCGCCTGAAACCATCGAGTCCACAGCCTGTCCACGTCTGTCGTCGTTATCAAAAACGAATTTGGCAGGAGGCGTTTGCTCCTGATAAGTCCAGATAGGCCAGGTTTTATCGTATAAATTCAAATCCGGATTTACGCCAATCAATTCCATATTGGCAGACCAGTAAGCATCGATAGTACCTACATCGCGCCAGTAACTTTGCTCTCCGCTTTGCAAGTCCAAAAAGGGATAAGCATTAACGACATATTTATCGATTACGGCAGGAATAATATCTTTACCGAAATCGCGGGTTGAGCCTTTGGTGTCGGCATCTTTAAGCAATTGTTCAAACAGGAATGCGGCATTAAAAATATAGATCCCCATGGATGCCAACGCCGTATCTGTTCTGCCCGGCATAACGGGAGGATGCTCGGGTTTTTCCACAAAAGCCCTGACTCGCCGGTTTTCATCGACATCCATTACGCCAAAAGCCGTTGCATCTTGCAGCGAGACTTCTATGCAGCCTATCGTCAAATCGGCATTTTTTTCAACATGATCGGCAAGCATCGCGCCGTAATCCATTTTATAAATATGATCGCCGGCCAGCACTAAAATATGTTCAGGCTGCCGACTGCGCAGAATGTCGATATTCTGGAAAATGGCATCCGCAGTTCCTTGATACCAGGAATTCTCATCGTGCCGTTGTTGGGCCGGCATCAGATCGACATATTCACCGAATTCGCCGCGCAAAAATCCCCAGCCTTGCTGGATATGCCTGATCAGTGAATCCGCCTTGTATTGAGTCAGAACGCCTATCTTGCGGATACCGGAATTCATGCAGTTCGACAGCGGAAAATCGATGATTCGGAACTTGCCGCCGAACGGTACCGCCGGCTTGGCGCGCCAATCGGTCATATTCATTAACCGTGACCCGCGACCGCCGGCCAATATTAATGCAATGGTATTGCGGGTTAAATGACTGATATTATGATCATGCTTTTGATTGCTTGACGCTGACATTTTTCATCTCCATGTGGAATAGACTGACAACTCTTGATGTGTTTGGTAACATTCACGCAACTATTATTCCACTACGCCGAGGCTATTCATAGTGAAAAAGCAATCTAAAAACGCACTTGATTCAGATGCTCTAAAAATCATGGAAGCCAGACATCATGATCCTTTTGCAATTTTGGGTCGCCATCTCAAGAACAATCATATTCAGGTTAAGGTGTATCTGCCTTACGCAGAAACAGTGTGCTTTAGTCACAACGGCGCTGAATTAAACCGGCTGCCCGGATACGGACTTTTTTGAATATAGCGCCGAAGATGCCAAATTGCCAGAACATTATCGATTGTCCTGGATCGATAAGGACGGCAACAGCCACGAAAACTATGACCCGTATGATTTCGGCACCCAATTGCCGGAGTTCGACCAGCATTTGTTCGGCGAAGGCAAGCACTGGCATATTTACCAAAAACTGGGCGGACATCTGCACAGCGTCGATGGCATCGACGGCGTTTTGTTTACGGTCTGGGCGCCCAATGCCGGACGGGTCAGCGTGGTCGGCGATTTCAATCGCTGGGACGGCCGTTGCAACCCGATGCGCAGCTTGGGCGGCAGCGGTATCTGGGAACTGTTCATGCCGGATTTGCAAGCCGGCTGTTACTATAAATTTGAGATATTAAACCGGCATACCAACGAGGTTCTGTTAAAAACCGACCCTTACGGCCAGCAGTTTGAGTTTCGCCCCAATACCTCGTCAATCGTCATCCATGAAAACAGCTATGTCTGGCAGGATCAGCAATGGATGGAATGACCGCATCGGTCACAATTGGCTGCATGAACCGATGTCCATCTACGAGGTTCATCTGGGTTCCTGGCGGCGCGACAATCTGGGCAATTTCCTCAATTACCGCGAACTGGCCGTGCAGCTGGTCGACTATGTCAAGGAGATGGGCTTTACCCATGTCGAATTATTGCCGGTCACCGAACATCCGCTGGATGCCTCCTGGGGTTATCAAACCACCGGCTATTTTGCCCCGACCAGCCGTCACGGCACGCCGGACGATTTCCGCTATTTTATCGATACCTGCCATCAAAACGGTATCGGCGTGATCCTGGACTGGGTGCCCGCGCATTTCCCCAAAGACAGCTTTGCGCTGGCCCGTTTCGACGGCAGCGCGCTGTATGAACACGAAGACCCGCGCAAAGGCGAGCATCGCGATTGGGGTACCTTAATTTACAACTACGGACGCAATGAAGTTAAAAACTTTTTGCTGTCCAGCGCCATTTTCTGGCTGGAGGAATTCCATCTTGACGGCCTGCGGGTCGATGCCGTGGCCTCGATGCTGTATCTGGATTACTCCCGCAACGATAACGACTGGATTCCCAACATGTACGGCGGCAACGAGAATCTGGAAGCGATCGATTTTCTGAGAGAACTCAATACCGTCACCCATGACCAGCACCCCGGCACGGTGATGATGGCCGAAGAATCCACGTCCTGGCCGCAGGTAACCCGGCCGACCTGGACCGGCGGTTTGGGCTTTTCGATGAAATGGAATATGGGCTGGATGCATGACACGCTGGCTTACATGAGCCAGGAGCCGATCCACCGCAAATATCATCATGACCAACTCACTTTCGGCATGCTCTATGCCTTTACCGAAAACTTCTGCCTGCCTTTTTCCCATGATGAAGTGGTGCACGGCAAAGGCTCGCTGGTCAGCAAAATGCCGGGGGATGAATGGCAGCGCTTCGCCAATCTTCGGTTGCTGTACACCTTGATGTACACCTATCCCGGCAAAAAACTGCTGTTTATGGGCTGCGAGTTCGGGCAAGGCACCGAATGGAATTTCAACAAGGCCTTGGACTGGTATGTGCTGGACTATCCGCATCACAAGGGTGTGCAATCCCTGGTAAAAGACCTGAATCAGCTTTATAAAAAACACCCGGCCTTATACCAGCATGATTTCGATCATCAGGGTTTTGACTGGATCGATTGCCATGATGTGCAGCAATCCATCATCAGTTACCGGCGCAAGACCGAACATGAAGACTTGATTGTCGTGCTCAACTTTACCCCGGTAGCTCGTGAACAATACCGGATCGGCGTGCCGGTGGCAGGCACTTATACGGAAATATTCAATTCCGATTCCGGTTACTACGACGGCAGCAATGTCGGCAACGGCGCGGCATTGTCGGAACCGACAGCCTGGATGAATCAGCCCCACTCAATCAGTCTGACTTTGCCGCCTTTGGGGGCCGTGATTTTGAAATTATAGTTGTCGGTATTTCTACATCCATAGGCAACATTCAGAATAAAATCGGTTACACGTGTAAAAAGTCTGTTATTCACCACGAAGGACACGAAGGACACGAAGAAATAAACCTTCGTGTCCTTCGTGTCCTTCGTGGTGATAATCGTTTGATTTTTTAATCGAATTTCGTGGACTCACCTGTTATTAAGTTATAAAAACAACACAATGAAAAAAATACTTTTTGTCACCAGCGAAGCTCATCCTCTGATTAAAACCGGCGGTTTGGCCGATGTTTCCGGCAGCCTGCCCAAGGCGTTGGCGGAATTGGGTGAAGATGTGCGCATTATCATGCCCAATTATCAGGCCATCAAAACGACCGAAGAAATTCGCTACCTGAGCACGGTTCATGTGAACAATTATGCGGTGAATATTCTGGAAACCCGTCTGCCGGACACCGACGTCATCGTGTGGCTGGTAGATTGTCCCGGAACATCTTTAATTTTCCAGGCAATCCCTATGTTGATGAACACGGCAAGCCTTGGGAGAACATCGCTGAACGTTTTGCCCTGTTTTGCCGTGTCACCGTAGAAGTTGCGATGAACCGGAGCTGGCTGGATTGGAAACCCGACATCGTCCACTGCAACGACTGGCAAAGCGGGCTGGTGCCTGCGCTGCTGTCGCTGGAATACAGCCGACCCGCTACCGTTTTTACCATACATAACATGGCCTATCAGGGCATATTTCCCAAGCGCGACTTACCTGTCGCTGAACTTGCCCGGCCAACTTTGGAATCCGAACGGCATAGAGTTTCATGACATGTTGTCCTTTCTTAAAGGCGGCCTGATCTATTCCGATCGTATCACCACGGTCAGCCCGACCTATGCCAAGGAAATCCAAACCGCCGAATTTGGCTATGGACTGGAAGGCCTGTTAAGTTACCGGAAAGATTTCCTGAGCGGCATTATCAACGGCATCGATACCGATCACTGGAATCCTGAAACCGACACCAATATCAGCCAAACCTTTAATCACTTAACGCTGAACAAAAAGCTGCTCAATAAAGCAGCGCTACAGGAAAAATTATCACTGCCTGTCGACAAAAACATCCCCGTATTCGGGCTTATCAGTCGCTTGGTCGAACAAAAAGGCATCGACCTGATACTGGAATGTCTCCCCGAGATGCTGACTCACCCGCTGCAATTTGTATTGCTCGGCAGCGGCAACAAGGGCTTTGAACAGCGCCTGCATAATTTTGCCGAAAGCCATCCCGATAAAATATCGATCACCATCGGTTATGACGAAACGCTGGCGCATCTGATTGAAGCGGGTGCGGATATTTTCCTGATGCCATCGCGCTTTGAACCCTGCGGCTTAAACCAGATATACAGCCAACGCTACGGCACCGTTCCCATCGTCAGAAAAACCGGCGGCCTGGCTGATACCGTCGTCGATACCGTCCCGGAAACGCTGAACAATAACACCGCAACCGGCTTTGTTTTCAATGAAGCAAGCCCCGGCGCATTGATGGAAGCCATTAAACGCTCGCTTATTTTATACAGCCACCCTAAAACCTGGAAACAGCTGCAAACCAACGGCATGCAAAAAGACTATTCATGGAGCAAAAGCGCCAAACAATATATGACCTTGTACAGTCATCTGTAGTCGGTTGTTCGTCGGCTACGCTAACCCGACCGCTTGCCAGATAAGCAAACATATCAAATGACATTTAAAGCAACCCGCTAGCGGATTCATCGTCGCCGTCAGCGTTATCGGTTTGTTGCACATATTTTTTGGAATCAGCCTTGGGTGGCTGGCATTGCCGAGCGCAGTTTATCTGGCATTCATCATTTACGGTTCGGCAATTATTCAAGCCAATTTCACGCCCCAGCCTATTGCCTTGGGCATGGTTCAGAAAAAGAAATTGCGCTGACCTTTGACGATGGCCCAAACCGGGAATACACCCCGCAGGTGCTCTCAACCTTAGCCCAATACAATGCGCCGGCCACTTTTTTTGTGATCGGCAAGAACATTCCGGGCAATGAACGCCTTTTGCAGCAAATCGATGCGGCGGGGCACAGCATTGGCAACCACAGCTACACGCATTCTTTTTGGGTGGACTTTAAAAGCACACAAGGCTTTAAGGATGAACTGAACCAGACCGAGGAAAGTGTCTTCAACGTCATCGGTAAGCGGATGAAATTATTCCGGCCGCCCTATGGCGTCACCACGCCCAATCTTGCAAAAGCCTCAAACGCATTGGACTACAGCATCATCGGCTGGAGCATCCGCTCGTTCGATACAACCGCCGACAGCGCAGAAACCATAACCCGGCGCGTCCAGGCACAGATAAAGCCGGGCGCTATTATCCTGTTTCATGACACCTCGGATAAAACCATCCAGGTGTTAAAACAAACGCTTAAATTTGCACAAGAAAATGGCTATAAGATTGTCGGTGTGGAGCGGCTTTTGAAGATTAAAGTTTACGAATAACCAAACGGTGGGGCGATGGGTTTTTGCCTGGCTGTATTTGATTGTATGCCATGGGCTGTTGATTTATACTCGATTTAATCAAAACAAGCATGCGATGAGTTTATGAAGAATATACGGCGAATTAGGTTTTATATTAGGCATTTGTTGTCGTATATATCATGTTATGCATCACTGTCTAGGAAGTGATGGATATGGTTGAAAAGCATTGGCTCGACTACTTGGCTGCTCTTGGGTCTATTGCTACTCCAGTACTCGTTCTGGCACTAACGGCAGTTGGTTGGCGTTTTCGTCGCCGAATGGAGCGCCAACTTGAGCTTGAAGACAAACTACGCGAAGACCGAATCGCTATCTATAATCACATTCTTGAGCCGTTTATCATTTTGTTGATGACTGACGTTGCATGGCAACACGATAAACAGAACAAAGGCAGAGACAAGAACGATATCGCAACTGGAAAGATGCTTTCGCTTGAGTATCGGAAATATGCTTTCAAACTTTCTCTTGTTGGCTCAGATCAAGTTGTCCTTGCCTACAACGACCTGTTTCAGCATTTTTACACTCAAGGAGATAATCCGGAGGTATCAGAAGAGAACTTGAAAACCATGATGGCGCTACTCGGTAATTTCTTATTACAAATTCGTCGGAGCATGGGGAACGAAGCTACTCAACTGAATCAGTGGCAAATGCTTGAGTGGTTCATAACTGATGCGAGAAAGTGGCACGATGTATAGCATCATCCACACAGGCGAGTTTAAATGTTATTCGGTAGGGGGCGCCGTGCGTAGCATTCATCTTAATGGTTTTATATTTTTGGAATAACAAAGCTTATGACTCGATTACTTGAAAAAGCCTTTTCAGAAGCATCAATGTTGCCTGAATTACAACAAAACATGTTGGCAAGATGGATTATTGATGAATTATTGGCTGAAAAAAAATGGGATTCACTTTTTTCTGAAACGGAAGATTCATTAGCCCAATTGGCTGATGAGGCATTAAACGAACATAAACAAGGCAAAACTCAAGTTATGAATTTGGATGAGTTGTGATTTCTCGAACAACTGAAAAATTCAGGGCATTGTTTGCTCTCTTGCCTAATACGATCAAGGCTCAAGCAAAAGAAGCATATCAACAGTTTAAAAGCGATCCTTATCATCCCAGTCTGCAATTTAAACGTGTTCACTCAAGTAAGCCGGTTTATTCGGTAAGAATAAATTTGGATTACCGAGCGGTAGGAATAATACAAGACAATGAAATCATCTGGTTTTGGATTGGTTCTCATAATGTTTATGAAAAATTGCTTAACAAACTATAAGCAAGTTAAAGAGGATATAACTAAATGAGCAACCAGAATGCATGTTTGATATTTGCTCACCGCGGCGCTAACAGGGAAGCAGCCGAAAACACCCGAGCCGCCTTTAATAAAGCGTTGCAATACCCGATAGACGGTTTTGAAACCGATGTGCAGTTGAGTCTGGATGAGGTGCCGGTGCTTTGGCATGACTGGGAGCTGGATAAGCTGGGGCATCCGGGAAAATGCATCGACGATTTTAATTTCGCGCAGCTTGAACAAATGGATTTTGCCGGATACAGCTCGCCCGATGCGGTGCCGGAAGGCGCGTTGAGCCTTAAGGAGTTTATCGAAAGTTACCGGGGGCGTTGCGGTCTGGATATTGAGCTTAAAAGCCGCGACGGGGAATCGCGGCAACGGTTGGAAACTAAAATCCTGCAAATGCTGGCGATCATCGGCACATCGGCTGCCGATGGCGTGTTTATTTCCTCATACAGTCTGCCCGGCCTGATTTTCGCCCATCAACACGCGCCGGATTTGCCGCTTTACTATCTGCTGTCCGGCCATCACACGCAGGCCGACATTGAGCGGTTCCTAACTGAACACGGCTTTCTTGCCGGTTTTTGCCTGCCTATCGACATCCATAACGACGCTATTGCCAAGCTTTTGCGGGAGCAGGGCAAAGGCGTCGGGGTTTATACCTGCAACAGTGTCGAGGATATTCAAAAGGCGCTGGATCTGAAGGTCAATATCCTGATTACCGATTACCCGCAGCTGGCGTTACAGATGCGCGATTCGTGAAGCGGGACTTTGCGCAATTGGCCGATCAGCATTTTGATGTGCTGGTTTGCGGCGGCGGCATTTACGGCGCGTGGACGGCGTACGATGCTGCTTTGCGAGGCCTGAAGGTTGCCATTGTCGACCAGGGCGACTGGGCCTCGGGGACTTCATCCGCTTCCAGCAAGTTGATACACGGCGGCTTGCGCTATCTGGAGTCGCTGGATTTCAAACTGGTCAAAAAAGCCTTGCGCGAACGCGAGATGTTGAAGAAAGCCGCTCCGCACCGTGTCTGGCCGCTGCGTTTTGGCGTTCCTGTTTTTAAGGGCAGCCGGCTAAACAGTATCCGGCTGAAACTTGGTTTGATGCTTTATGACTTTCTGGCTGGAACGCTGAGCTCTGAGCAAACTCATCGTCATTTTAATAGAGCCGCATTCGCTGAGCGGTTTTCCTGTCTTAATCCTGCCTTATTAACCGGCGGTTTTACCTATAGCGATGCACAAACCGACGATGCCCGTTTGGTTCTGGAACTAATTGATGGTGCGTTATCGGCCGGGGCGGTGTGCGTGAATTACTGCAAGGTGACCGGTTTTATTGAAGATAATGGGCGCGTCTCGGGCGCTAAAGTTCAAAACCAAGTTGACGGCAAATCCGCCGATGTTTATGCCCGTCAAATCGTAAATACCATCGGTCAATGGACTGTTGAAAGCGGCTGCCGATTAACCAAGGGCGTTCATTTAATTTTGCCCAAGGCGCTCGATAATGAAGCTCTGTTGTTGACCGCAAAATCGGACGGGCGGGTGTTTTTTATGATGCCGTGGTACGGGCTGACGCTGCTGGGCACCACCGATACCGATTATACCGGCGATGTCGATCGGGTTTGCGTCGAAGCGGATGAAGTCGAATACCTATTAACCGAAGCTAACTGTGTGCTTAGTGTAAAGTGGAGTGAGGCCGACATTATTGGCCGTTACGCGGGGTTGCGGGTTTTAAAACAGAGTTCAAAAGCAACGCCGTCTGCGGTCAGTCGAGACTGGGAACTGAAAGTCGCCGATAACGGCCTGTTGACGTCTATCGGCGGAAAAATCACGTCGGCCAGGGAGGATGCGGCCCAGATCGTCAATACGCTTTGTCGGAATTTAGGCGTCAACGAATCCTGTAAAACTAACGGCAGGCCGTTTCCGTGGCTGCCGGATCAGGATTACCAGCCCTGGTCGGAGGCGGCTTTGATCAAGGCCACGGCGTTGGGTATAGATAATGAAAGCGCCCAATGGCTGATACGGCGACACGCAAAACGCGTATCGATGGTTTTTCATTTAATAGAGCAGGATGCCTCTCTGGCTAAGCGGATAACGCCGACACTGCCTTTTATAATCGCCGATTTGGCGTTTTGTGCCGGTAATGAAATGGTAGTGCATCTGGAAGACCTGCTCAGGCGGCGGATTCCGTTGTTAATCTTGGCGAAAATAAGCTATGCGGAATTGCGTAATATTGCCGAAATTGCAGCAAAAACGTTGGGTTGGGATGAGGTCGCTTTAACTGCCGAGTTGGAAATATGCATCAAAAAAACATGGGCCTTGGAAAATAACCATCAGTGCTTCATGGAGTTGCCAAGTGGTTGAGACGGTAATGTATTGGAAGCGAATTCAAGTGCATTTCTAGAGATGCAGTATTTGCGGTTATACTTTTAACGCTGTAAATCATGGGCACTTCCCTGACCACTCTATTTGACCTCTTTGGAATATTGGCATGAAAACGATTTATCTGGTTGCGGGTTTACCCCGTAGCGGTTCGACCTTACTGATGAACATTCTCGGACAAAATCCGCGCTTTTATGTAACACCTACATCCGGCATTTTGGATATATTGACGCAGGTGCGTAATGATTGGGATAAAAATAACATATTTTGCGCTATGGGGCGTCAGCAGAGTGAGGCCTTAAAGCGAAATGTTCTTGACGGTATTCTGCAATCTTATTTTCGACACACTGATAAATCCGTATGTTTTGATAAAAATCGTACTTGGCTCGAATATCTTGAAATGGCTGCCATATTATTGGGGGGTAGGGAGAGGGTAAAAGTGATCGTCACTGTGCGTGATTTGCGTGATGTACTGGCTTCTTTTGAGCAGGCTTTCCGCCGCACTTCAGCATTAAGTCAAACACCCTTTGAAAAGGACGATCTTATCAAATCAAAGACCGCTTTAGGGCGAATGGAATATTTTTTAAGCGACAGTCTGAATGTCGGGCGCGCGTATAAGGCTGTTTGTGATGCGGTTACGCGAGGCTGGCAAGATCGCATGCATTTTGTCGAATACGATCAGCTCACGACAAATCCGAAGGCTGCTCTGGAAGGTATTTATGATTTCCTAGGTGAAGCGGAGTTTACCCATGATTTCGAAAACGTCGAGCAAGTTACTTTTGAAGACGACTTTTTTTATGGATATAAAGATTTACATGTTATCCGCCAACAGGTAAAACCCCAGTCTCCGCAATGGCCGAAGATATTCGATCAAACGGTGTTAAATACCCAGGCATGGAAAGATGTAGAAGAAATTGCACTGTTTTGGCGCGCTTACCTGGAGAATGAAGCGGATGTGATGGACAAGGCCGTATGCAAATAATTTCTTGATCAGCACGTTAGTTGTTTCAGCCAGTAACATAAAAGGCCTTTAGTCCGGATTTTACGCGGGTACTACTGACATTTTTTTGCTAGACGGTAAGGAAAACAAATCGTGTGAAATTCGGTTCGGTACGTTTTGTGGATATTCAAAATAGGGAGTAGTGATATGTTTAGGCGTATTTTTTACAGTGCTTTATTCTTCTTTAAAGGCTATTATTACGAACCCTTTATAATTTTAAAAAACATTAAATGATTACCTCAACGGCTTCTTTCTTAGAATTAAAGTGCGGTTTTAACGAAAGACACTAAAAAATGAAACGCATATTGCCTGTTTTTTTTATCTTTTCCGTATTTATTACCGGAGGATACTTGTCTGCCCATTCCGATGAGCGGCCGAAGTATTATTTCTATAATACAGAAACGAATATCAATAACTTTGCCACGTTAAAAATGGGCTTTGATATTTATTTGGTGAATCATGGCGGTTATTTGTTACAACCATTTGATCTTAGAGAAAATTTCGAAGCAGTAATTCATGAAAAAAAAGGCGATGTTTATTTGTTGTCCAGTTGGCATTTAAAGGAGTTGCAGCAGAAGAAGGTACCGCTGGAAATTGCCTTGATTGGCACATCAAAGGGTAACACAACGCAAAGAAAGGTATTAAGCGCGAAAAAAGAAATTACCGATGTCGCTATGCTTAAGAATACCGTGGTTGCTGCCGCAGGCAGTGAAGAATATGTTCACAGTATATTGAAGAAAATACTCGGCAAGGAGCAGGAGTCGCTGCTTAAAGACATCAAAATACTTATTGTGCCTAAAGACATTGATGCAGTCATGGCAGTAGGTTTCGGCATGGCCACTGCTGCCATTTCCGCAGAAAGCGGCTTAGACAAGCTGGCGATGATGAATCCCAATCAATTTAGAGAATTACATAGCTTAGGTTTTAGCGAAAATGATTATTTATTAATTGCGGCAACCTTAAAAAAGTCGGATCAACAAGAAGCACAATTACTTGAGGTGTTGCGTAAGATGTCGGAGACAGATGCGGGCGTAGCAAATTTAAAGTTACTGGGCATCGATGGTTGGAGGACAGTGCAATGAAATGCTATCAATAAGCACTGCGCATTTTATCGGTGCAGGATGGAACCCATTATGAAAATAATAAATTTTTGTAAGCTCTTAATTCTTTTGACTGCCTTTTTGGCTGGCACCGGTTTTGCCCAGTCAAATAAAGTCCTGATTGTTAACAGCGAGAAGACTGTTTATCGATATGAAACAATCGCTACAGAATTTAAAAAAGTCTTACAACAAAATGCTTATCAGTGGATTGAGTTTAATTTAGACAGATCATGCCGATGCCGATGCGGATTTGAAACAGCTTATCCAGCAAGAAAATCCGGCGCTTATTTATTGCATAGGAACACAAGCGTATTCGTTAGCGCGAAATGTTGCCCCCAACAAGAAATTGTTATTTTCAGCAGCTATCAATTGGCGAAGATTGGATGTGGTGGCGACGGAACTTATGGCGTTGCTAATGAATTGTCATCTGCACAAGAAATATCCTTGTTACGTTATTTCTTTCCAACGATTAAGACAATCGGCTTGCTCTACAATGACAGTTTCAGCCGGGAATACGTGGAGAGCATCAAAAAAGACGCCTTAGCCTTGGGTATAAACGTTATTAATCAGGTCTATTAATGATACGCAAGAGATTAGCGATGCACTCAATGAATTGCTGCCGAAAATAGATATGTTCTGGATTATTTCCGATCCTGTTGTTTTAAGCGACAAAGAGTCGGTGCGAGCAAATTTTCCAAGCGGCGCAACAACAACAAAAACCGGTTTACGCCTACAGCGATGTGTATATAGAGCAGGGTGCAGTTTTAGCAATTTCTGCGGATATTGCCACGATTGGACGGCAATCGGCGGGTTTAGCCATGATGGTGGATCAGGGTAAAGTGCCTGCGGGCACCGTGCAAAGTCCTGCAGGATCAACAGTTACTCTAAACAAATGCGTTCTCGACGCATTGAAGCTTCGGTTCAATCAAGACGCCCTGGATTCGGTTAATAAAATCGTGGGGTGCGAGCAGTGATTAAATATTTAGCTACCCTGCTGGTCGGTGTCTTGCTCTTGGATTCTAGTGCTTATGCAAACGAGTCGGCAGAGCACGATAGCCTGGAAAAGGAATTGGCGTATCTCGCCGCGGAAAGACAAGTCGTGGTCACTGCCTCGAAAATGGAAGAGCACGTGGACAAGACTGTTGCAACAACTACCGTCATTACCCAAGACGATATTGCGCATATCGGTGCGCGTAATTTGTTGGATGTGTTGCGTTTGGTTCCGGGTATTGGGATTACTCAATCCAAGCTTGGGGTGCGTGAAATTGAAGTTCGCGGCGTTAAAACGGCACTGTCTGAAAAAGTGTTGTTTATGCTGAATGGTCATCCGTTGGATCATAACCTGCAAAATGCCGGCAGCATGTTGGGTTTATGACGATTTACCGGTTGATACGATCAAACGAGTGGAAGTAGTGCGCGGACCGGGGTCGGCGTTATATGGCGCTAATGCCTTTCTTGCCGTTGTCAACATCATCACCCAAAACGCTAAGGACTTGAATGGGGTGCAAACTTCAGCCGGTTGGGGGAGTTTCGATACCCAGCAATATCGGGCATCTTGGGGTAAGCAATTTGACAACAGCGCGGAAGCCGCGCTGCATTTTAATTTTACCGATACCAACGGTATCAATTCGCCAATTCCTGCCGATAGCCAAAGTATACAAGGCCTTAGTTCTAACGCACCCGGTAGAAGTCAGCTGACTGAAGGCCGCTACGACCTGGAATGGCAGCTTAGGTTATCAGGACTTCAAGCTGGACGGGCGTTACATCAATAAAAAAATGGGCACATTTTTTGGAGCAGGAACCATTCTCAGCGATAACAGGACTCAACAGGACTATAACGATTATTTCCTGCGCTTGAGCAGAGCCTGGAAGATTAAAGATAATTTCACGGTGGATACCCAGATATTTCACGATTTTTTTAGCTATGACAATACATGGCAATTTGCCCCGAGCCAATTTATACGTACAGGCCTTCAGGACATGCGCACCGGCGGTGAAATTCAAGCCAGCTATCATTTCAGTGATAGCCAAACCCTGATCAGCGGATTTTCTTATGCAAAAGAGCAGCAAGGTAACCTTATTGATGAAGCAGGGCCTGATCCGCAACATTTGACACCTTCATTGTCTATTACCGAAGTAAGAACACGCAAACGTTGGGGTGTTTACATGGAAGATGTATGGGATCCGTTAAAAAACTTGCGGTTGACTGTGGGAGCCCGCTATGACCGATACAACGATTTTGGCGGAACCTTTAATCCCAGAATGGGCTTTAATTGGGAGTTTATTAAAAACTATTCATTAAAGTTTTCTTACGGCACCGCTTACCGGGCGCCTGCGTTCGGCGAACTCGGCCTAGTCAATAATCCAGCATTATTGGGCAATCCAGCACTTAAACCGGAGGAAGTTAAGACCTTTGAATCAGGTATTATTGCTCATCCTATGCAGGGATTGACTACCCAGGCTACCTATTATCATTCTGCAATCAATCAAATTATTTCACAAGTTCCCGTTCAGACAGCGATTTCGCAATACGACAATAGCGGCAGCGTGGCCGCCGAAGGGGTTGAACTGGAGACGCGTTATGATTTTAGCGGCAATCTGCAGGGTTCTTATTTGAGTGCTAATCATGTGTTGCAGCGTAGTGTCCAGCTTAATCAGCAGCTAGCGAATGTACCTCGACAGCGCACCAATTTGATAGCTAATTGGGCTTTCGATACTACTTGGAGCAGTTTTGCCCATGTCCTGATCAAAGGCGATACCTTGCGTAGTCCGGGTGATACCCGCAACACTTTGCCTGGATATGCCTTAGTCGATATTGGTTTGCTGGGGAAAAATCTATTCGCTAAGAAAGTCGACATCAGCTTTAATGTCTACAATTTATTTGATAAACGTTATTACGATCCGGCTCCCGCCAGTTTGAGTTTTGTAGGCGATTATCAAATGCCCGGGATAGCGTTTTTTGGGCATGTTAGCCTGAAGTTTTAATTAAGGGTTGAGCATAGCAGAGTGGTGGATTGCCCTTCGGCGAATCCACCACGGGTTAGTATTTTACATATACATCTTGTCTCTCCATTCAAAATAAGGTTATGTGAAAACTCATCGCTATTTTTTTATGAATGAGTATCTGTTTGCCCCACATCAAAAATACAATCAGGCGGGGCGCCCCTGAGTGCCTAGCAAGCTTTATATTTCGTTTTGTAACGCTACATTAAATCCGACAGTGGAATGTATCTATCGGGAGCAGCTACATGGTCTTCGGGGAACGCAGTCAGAGTTTCTTGAATATTGCTTAAAAACAAGTCCACAAGTACAGGATTTTTCAATTTTTCAAAAGCACATAGTCCGACAATACCAACTTCTGTCCCTAATGGTATATGTTTAGGGTTTTTTTCAGTGTCACTATTTATATCGGCATTGGTGAATGGCTGAGCGTCTTTTCTGGCAAGAAAATTTATGGAGTCAGGCCCCATCGCAACATAGCATTTTCTTGTTACGTTCCATGCTAATAGACTTTCATTTTTATAATAGATAAAAATCGTTTCATCTTCATTTGAAACAGTGATTTTTCCTGCGTCAAAACCGCTTATTTTTCTCTCTTCTTTATCGGTGATGATGCCTTCAAATAATGTATAACTGCTCAGTGTAAAACTATCCAGAAATCCCAGGAATTCAGTATAATTTTTTGATTCAACAATATTCCGTCCCAGATTCCATGCCAACCCTATCGTCCATTGAATGAATTTATCCCGATTTTTGTCCGAGGTTGAACAATTCAAATCAGCGCCCTGCATAGGATAACAGGCCATGCCAGCTACGTTGTTATGTGACCGGGCAAATCGTCGTGCATGGCTTTCAGCATCATCAGCATCTTTTACTTGTACAATTGTTTTTTGATACTCTCCGGATCCATCGGCATCGGAAGTTAAGATAACAGGATTTATCGGTAACTTATTAGTATTGAATAGATTCATGCCCATTTCGGGTGCTGCTCTGCCACAGGGATCTCCGTTAATTATCGCGATTCCCTTTCGGGCTGAAATTATAAAAGGGATTAAAGTATTAATTGCACCTATCTCAACAGGTAACAAATAGCCTAACGGTTCTTGACCGGATTGAGTCAGGTAATTATTCATTTCTGAAAAAGCATTTAATGCAGCCGTTTGCCCGAAACCTTCAAACATTTTATCGGGTGAGCCTAGAAGTGCGACAAAGGATATATTTTTATTTGCCTCCAGAGCATCAGGATTCACATAAGTCATAATATCGGCGTCGGTAATCATTTTGTCCATGAAAAGCAAGGTCAAGCCAACTGATGCGCCCCCGCCTGATCCTAAAAAGCACGCGCCATGTACAATGTAGCTAATATCTTTTTTAGTTAATTGATAATTGCCTGGTCCGAAGTCTTTTACTTTGTGGTCATTTACACCCGCTTTTTTTACCGACTTGTCTTCATTAAATGATGATTTTTCAATTGAAATATTATTAAAATCATTAAACATAAAAAACTCTTCCTTAAAATTAAACGAATTATGCCTGTTTCGGTTAATGTCTATCTTCGTTCAGATAACCGTATAACCTGAATAAAATATCATTAGCACAATAAGGTATATTGTAAGCGATAACGTCGATAATGTGTGGCAAAAAACTGACATAAATAAATTACTGCTTTTTCCAGTATTTGCGTAGCTTGGTTGACGGCGCGTTGGGAGCGGCTCCCACCGCTACTGCCGGAACCTCGCAAGCGGTGGGCCAATCAGCTAGGCGGCTAGGCTTGCGGGTAGAGGTATAGCATCGTTCCAAATATAGCTAACCTTATAGATAAGGGGTATCATCAGGTTGGCTTAAAGAGTGAGCGGTACTGAAAGTGTAAGTTTGGCGCAATGATGATTTTTGGGATTTCAACCTTTAAACACACGGCTGACATGAATAAAACACCTTACCCGGATGACTGGCCCGACATAGACACCAAGCTCTACAATCGATCAGTCAAACTGTTTTACGCAGTCAAGAACATGCTGAGCGTCAGGCTTGATTTGCATGCCGACCCGCAGTTTTTGGAAGGCGACATCTTTCTATTCAATCATTTTTCCCGGTTTGAAACGTTCATACCGCAGTTCCTTATTTACGAACAAACCGGGTCTTACTGTTGTGCGATTGCTTCCGGGGAATTCTTTAAGGAAGACAATGTGCTTTCGCGGTATTTAAAACATGCCGGCGTTTTTCCTCACGATCATGACCGCCTGTTTCCATTATTGGCCGGACAGATTTTGCGCGGCCGAAAAATCATTATTTTCCCTGAAGGCGGCATGGTCAAAGACCGGCGGGTTATCGACAAACACGGTCATTACAGTATTTATTCACGGCTTACCGGCAACCGGCGCAAGCTGCACACCGGACCTGCCGTGTTGGGGCAGGGTGTGGAGACCTTTAAGGCGGCTATCCGCCATGCCCATAGCCAAAACGATGTGGCGCTGCTTCGGCAATGGAAAGATGTTTTGCAAGTCGACAGCGTTGATCGGTTGATCGCGGTAGCTAATAAACCGACGCTGATGGTTCCTGCCAATATTACCTTTTATCCGATTCGTTCCTCTGAAAATTTGTTGTTTAAGAGCGTTGAGCTGTTTTCTAATGGCTTGAGTTTGCGTCAATCCGAGGAATTGCTGATTGAAGGCAATATCATGCTGAAAAACACTGACATGGACATCCGCATGGGCACCCCGGTCGATCCTTGCTGTGTTTGGGACTGGCGCATCCGCTATCTGATGAACAAGGTTGTCCCTGAAATCAATACGATAGACGATGTATTTACGCTTAATTCACGGCCTAAAAACTGGCGGCAACGTTTACTGGGCAAGTATTTTATAAAAAATGCCCAATGCTCCCGTGATCGCTACATGGAAAGCATTTATGCCAATGTCACGATCAATTTAAGCCATCTGGCGGCAACCCTGATCATGCATTACGTCGGTCAGGGGCAGACGCTCATCGAGAAGGACACGTTCTACAGCATCCTGTATATCGCCATCAAGCATTTGCAAAACAACACGGTGATTCATTTGCACCGAAGCTTGCTCAACCCCGATGATTACAGCGACCTGTTCAAGACCACTAACAAGCGTTTCGAGCAGTTTATGAGCGCCGCAAAAGAAGTCGATCTGATCAAAGAAGATGAAAACTGTTACTATTTTTTGCCCAAGCTGTGCGTCGAGTCCGACTTTGACAGCATCCGCCTGGAAAATCCGATTGCGGTTTATAACAACGAAGCCGCGCCGCTGCATACTGTTCTTGATGTCCTGATTGATGCGATAGGCGAATGTTGTAACGCCGATACGGACAAATTGGCCGCATGGCATTTTGAAGACGAATGCCGCACCTTGGCATGGGAGAAACAGGCGTATTCAAAATCGTTGTTTAGCGACATCAGTCATGAGGAAGCTGCCGTTGCCGATCCCTCGCCCTTTTTCATCCAGCCGGAACATGCCAACGGCTTTGGCGTTTTGCTTGTTCACGGCTTGCTTGCCAGTCCTGCTGAATTGAGGGCTTATGGTGAATATCTGGTTAAACAGGGTTACACGGTATTGGGTGTTCGATTAAAAGGTCACGGTACATCGCCCTATGCGTTGCGCGATCAACGCTGGGAGGACTGGTACGGTTGTGTGCAACGGGGCTTCAATATTCTTAAGGTGCATTGCCCGCGTATTTTTGTTGTCGGTTTTTCTACAGGCGGTTCATTGGCGTTAAAGATGGCCGCTGAACATTACCCTGAAATGATCGGTGTCATTGCTATTTCGGTGCCGTTAAAGTTCGTTAATCCTGCTTTTATGCTGGTGCCGTTGCTGCATGGCACTAACAAGCTGGTCGGTTGGGTTTCGGCTTTTGAAGGCGTGAAACCTTTCATTGAAAACGAATCGGAACATCCTTCCATTAACTATCGCAATGTGCCGGTCAGGGCGCTTTATGAGCTGAGGTTGTTAATGGCGCAGCTTGATGAGTTACTGCCGCAGATCAGCATGCCTGTACTGATTTTGTACGGTGATGAGGATCCTGTTGTCTCTCCCAAAGGCGCGCCGATTATTTTGGCTAAATTGGGTTCCACGCATAAGAAAATCCATGCCATTAAATCCCAACATCATGGTATTTTAATGGAAAACATAGACGGCACTTGGCGGGTAATTGATGATTTTTTAAATGAATTAAGAGTTGTGCCTAAGGAGACAATGAAATTTTAAATATTTTTATTTAACCACGAAGACATGGCGTTTTTACCTTGGTTTTTTCTTTGTGACCTTCGTGTTTTCGTGGTGAAAACAACAAATAAGGGGCAATAAAATGAAAAATGTAATTATCGCAGGGTATTGCAGATCGCCTTTCACACCGGCGCAAAAAGGCCAGTTGGCTAAAGTCAGGCCGGACGATCTTGTTGCACAAGTCATCAAAGCTTTAATTCATGATACCGGTGTTGTTCCGCAGGATATTGAAGATTTAATTTTAGGCTGCGCGTTCCCGGAAGGCGAGCAGGGAATGAATTTGGCGCGTTTAATCGTGCATCTTGCCGAGTTGCCTATTTCTATAGCCGGTACCACCATTAACCGCTTTTGCGGCTCTTCAATGCAGGCCATACATAATGCGGCAGGCATGATCCAAATGAATGCCGGAGAAGTGTTTATCTGTGCCGGTGTCGAATCGATGAGCCGGGTGCCGATGGGCGGCTTTAATTACCTGCCCAATCCAGGCCTTTACAAAGCCTATCCCCAAGCTTATATCGGCATGGGAGAGACCGCGGAAAATTTGGCCGTGCAATACCATATCGACCGTTTGGCCCAGGAAACTTTTGCCTTAACCAGCCAGCAAAAAGCGGGAGCGGCCCAGCAAAACGGTTTGTTCTCTACCGAAATCATTCCGATTAAACGCGCTGACGGTGAAACCGTTCAAGTCGACGGCTGCATCAGGGCGGATTCCACTCTTCAGGCATTATCCGAATTGCAACCGGCCTTTCTTAAAAACGGCAGCGTGACAGCCGGAACCTCCTCGCCTTTAACCGATGGCGCTGCTGCCGTATTGGTATGCAGCGAGAAATACGCGGATGCCAACGGCCTGGAAAAGTTCGCCCGAATCAAGTCTATCGCCGTATCCGCTTGCGCGCCTGAAATCATGGGCATAGGGCCGGTCAACGCCACCCATAAAGCCCTGAAACGTGCCGGATTGACTTTGCAGGACATTGACATCGTCGAGCTGAACGAAGCGTTTGCCGCGCAATCTTTGGCGGTACTTACGGATTTGCCGATTCCGTTGGAAAAATTGAATCTGGACGGCGGCGCGATTGCTTTAGGTCATCCGCTGGGCGCATCCGGTGCCAGAATTACCGGCAAAGCCGCCAGCCTCTTGAAACGGGAAAACAAACAGTTCGCCCTCGCTACCCAATGCATCGGCGGCGGGCAGGGCATAGCGACTATTTTGGAGGCCATCTGATGAACATTCAGAAAGTTGCGGTAATCGGCGCCGGGGTCATGGGCGCCGGCATCGCCGCCCATATCACCAACGCCGGTATCCCGGTCTATTTGCTGGATATAGTGCCTGGGCAGGCACAAGGCCAGCCCCTACCAATGATAGGTAGGGGCAATCCCTTGTGGTTGCCCGGTTCTGAAAACCGGAACAGCATTGCCGAAGCCGCCATCGCCAAGATGCTTAAAGCCGAACCTGCGCCGTTCATGCATAAAAACAACGCCCGTCTGGTCACGCCGGGCAATATTGAAGACCATTTATCATGGCTGGCCGATGTCGACTGGGTGATTGAAGCGGTGGTTGAAAACCCGGACATCAAACAATCGCTGTACCAAAAACTGGATAACGTCTGCCGTCCCGATACCCTGATCTCATCGAATACCTCGACATTGCCGTTGAAACTGCTGACCCGCGGCATGCCGGACAGCTTTAAACAGCGCTTCATGATCACCCATTTTTTCAATCCGCCCCGTTATATGCGCTTGCTGGAACTGGTTTCAGGTGCCGAGACCCGGCCGGAATTGGTTGCGATGCCGTTAGCCGTTTTGCCGACACTCATCTGGGTAAAGACAGCGTGACCTGCAAAGACACGCCGGGATTTATCGGTAACCGCATCGGCATTTACTGGTTGCAATGCGGTCTGCTGGAGGCGATCAAACTGGGTTTGACTGTCGAACAGGCGGATGCTGTCATGTCTGCGCCGTTCGGTATACCCGAAAACCGGTGTGTTCGGCCTGTTGGATCTGGTCGGGCTCGACCTGATTCCGCATATTCTGGGCGGCATGAAGCTGGCTTTGCCGAAGGAAGATGCGTTTCATCAGGTCAACTTTCTGCCCGAACTGGTTCAGACCATGATAGCCGACGGTTACACCGGCAGGAAAGGCAAGGGCGGCTTTTACCGATTGAATGAAACCGGCGGCAAGCGCGTCAAGGAATCCATTAACCTGAAAACCGGCGCTTATCAGATGAGCGAAAAGTTCGTCTTGCCGGTAATGCCCAAGACGCAGGATGAATTAAGGGCTTTTTTGATAAGCGACGAGCCAATCTGCCGGTATGTTTGGACGGTGCTGTCCAACACCCTGGTTTATAGCGCTAGCCTGATTCCCGAGATCGCGGACGACATCGTCGCCGTCGATACTGCGATGCGCCTGGGCTATAACTGGAAATACGGGCCGTTCGAGCTGCTGGACCGGATCGGCGTGGATTGGTTTGTTGACCGATTGCTTGCGGAAAACCGCGAGGTGCCGCCGTTGCTGGCAATCGTAGGGGCGGGCCTTGTGCCTGCCCTTTCTGCATCTGCCGTATCAGGGCAACCACAAGGGATTGCCCCTACGAACCACAGTCTATACAAGGTCGATTCCGGCAAACGATTGCATGCCGATTTATCCGGCAATTACCAGCCCGTTCGCCGAACGGACGGCGTCCTGCTGCTCGCCGATGTTAAACTCCAGGCTCCGGCAGTACTGGAAAACCCCTCGGCCAGTCTGTGGGATGTTGGCGACGGCGTTGCCTGCCTGGAATTCCACAGCAAAATGAATACGCTGGATATGGATAGTCTGGCGCTGGTTCGGCAAAGCGTCGACAAGGTCGAAAGCGATTTTTCCGCATTGATTATCCATAACGATGCCGACAATTTCTCGGCCGGGGCCAATTTAACCTTGCTGGTGCAAGCGATCCACAGCCAAGACTGGCCTGCGGTAGAGCAATTAATCGAACAGGGCCAGCAGACCTATCAGGCGTTGAAGTATGCGCCGTTCCCGGTGGTCGGCGCGCCTTCGGGATTGGCCTTGGGCGGCGGCTGCGAAATCCTGCTGCATTGCGATGCGATCCAGGCTCATGCGGAACTGTATGTCGGCTTGGTCGAAGTGGGCGTGGGTCTGGTTCCTGGCTGGGGCGGCTGCAAGGAATATCTGCGCCGCCGACTGGAGTTTGCAAGGCGTCCCGGCGGACCGATGCCGGCGATTGCCCAGGCTTTTGAAACGATCGGCATGGCCAAAGTATCCAAATCGGCCGCGGAAGCCAAAGAAATGCTGTTTTTGTCCACCACTGACGGCATTACCATGAATAAGGATCGTTTATTGACTGATGCCAAAGCCAAAGCGTTGAAGCTGGCACAGGATTATACGCCGCCTAACCGCGCCAGTTATCGGTTGCCGGGTGCCAGCGCTAAAGCCGCCATGGATATTGCGATCCACAATTTGAAAATGGCCGGCAAAATAACGGATTATGACGTGGAAATCTCGCAGCAATTGGCAGACGTGCTCAGCGGCGGCCAGTGCGACATCACCGAGCCGTTGAGCGAAGATGATTTGTTAAATCTGGAGCTGAACGCGTTTTTGCATTTAGTCCAACAACCGGGCACTTTGGCGAGATTGGAGCATTTATTTAAAACAGGTAAGCCGTTACGTAATTGACTTAGTTGGAGAAATAGAACACGGATGACACGGATTGAACGGATATACACAGATAAAAACTGTTCCTAAAATCCGTTTAAATCTGTCTAATCCGTGTCATCCGTGTTCTATTATTTACCTTAATTTTTAAGGAACATCCCATGATCTGGTTAACCTCATTAGTTATTCTCGCCGGTGTTCTGGCTTATGGCCGGGCGACTTTACGCTGGACTACACTGGTTTTTGCCGGATGGTTAGGGCTTTATTCGGTGACGCAGGGCGCTAGCAATTTTGTGCTTTTGCTCTGGGTTATTTTCGGCGCTGTTTTTATCCCGCTTAATGTGCCGGCTATCCGCAAAAGACTGCTCAGCAATGCGGTGTTTAGAATCATGAAACAGATGCTGCCGCAAATGTCGCAGACCGAACGCGAAGCGCTGGAAGCGGGCAATACCTGGTGGGATGCCCAATTGTTTTCCGGCAATCCAGATTGGAAAGTGTTGCTGGATTTGCCTGCCGCTAAGTTGTCCGCAGAGGAACAGGCCTTCATCGACGGCCCGGTAGAGACCTTGTGCAGCATGCTTGATGATTGGGACATTACCCGTAACCGCTTCGATCTGCCGGAAGAAGTTTGGGACTACATCAAACAGCATAAATTCTGCGGCATGATTATTCCCAAAGGTCACGGCGGCCTGGAGTTTAGCGAGTACGCGCATTCCGAAGTGGTGATGAAAATTTCCAGCCGCAGCAGCACCGCTGCCGTCACCGTCATGGTGCCCAATTCCCTCGGTCCCGCCAAATTACTGTTGGCTTACGGCACCGAGCAGCAAAAAAATCATTATCTGCCGCGTCTGGCAAAAGGTCTGGAAATCCCCGCGTTTGCGCTGACCGGCCCCTATGCAGGCAGCGACGCCGGGGCGATGCCCGATACCGGCGTCGTCTGTTACGGCTGGTTCCCAAGCTCGAGCTTGGGAACCAGTGGCAAGGACAAGGTGTTGGGCATACGCCTTAACTGGGACAAGCGTTATATTACCTTGGGCCCGGTCGCCACGGTGTTGGGTCTGGCATTCAAGCTTTACGACCCGGAACATTTGATCGGCGACAAGGAAAACATCGGCATTACTGTTGCGCTGATTCCGACCGATACCAAAGGTGTTTCGATCGGCAGACGCCACTTCCCGCTGGATTCCGCATTCCAGAACGGCCCTAACTGGGGCAAAGACGTGTTCATCCCGATGGACTGGATTATCGGGGGCGTCGAGCAGGTCGGCAACGGCTGGAAGATGCTGATGCAATGCCTGGCTACCGGCCGGGCGGTGTCCTTGCCTGCGCTCAGCACCGGCGCGTCGAAAATGGTCAGCCGCAATACCGGCGCTTACGCCCGTATCCGCAAACAGTTCAACCTGCCGATCGGCGAGTTTGAAGGCATTGAAGAGCCGCTGTCGCGCATCGCCGGGCAAACCTATATTATCGATGCGGCGCGCAAAGTGACTGCCGCCGCGCTGGATGATGGACAAAAGCCGTCGGTTATTTCTGCGATTATCAAATACGAACTCACGGAACGGATGCGCCGTGTCGTTAACGACGGCATGGACATTCAAGGCGGTTCCGGCATTTGCATGGGGCCTAAAAACTATCTCGGCCGGATGTACCAAGTGATTCCGGTTAGCATCACCGTCGAAGGCGCCAACATCCTGACCCGCACCATGATGATTTTCGGCCAGGGCGCGGTGCGTTGCCATCCCTACATCCAGCGGGAAATGGAAGCCTTGGGCGAGAGTAATCCCGAGCGGGCTTTGCATTTATTCGATCAAGTGCTGTTCGAGCATATCGGTTCGGCGCTGCACAATCTGGCGGCAGGTTTTTGGTTGGGATTAACTAACGCCCGTTTAATCGATGTGCCGGGCGATCAGGATAGCCAAGCCTATTTCCGGCAGATTGCCCGGCTTAGCGTCGGCTTTGCGCTGGTCGCAGATTTTGCGTTGCTGACGCTGGGCGGCTCGCTTAAGCGCAAGGAACGCATCTCCGGGCGCTTTGCCGATGTGTTGAGCAATCTCTATTTGTGTTCCTGCGTGCTTAAAAATTACCGGGATCAGGGCAGTCCCAAAGACGACTTGCCGCTATTGCATTGGGCCTGCCAGCAAACCTTGCACCGCGCCCAGCAATCGTTGCTGGCTATTTTCCATACCTTGCCGATGCGTATCCCGGCTTATCTGTTAAGAGCCGTGCTGTTCCCCGGAGGCAAACCCTACTCGCCGCCCGCCGATCATTTGGTTCACCAGACGGCGGCGCTGCTGCTGAAAAATTCTCCGGCCCGAGACCGCCTGACCCACGGCATTTACATCAACCATAAGCCCGATGATGTGACCGGCCGGATTGAAGTCGCCTTCCAGGCCGTACTTGCAGCGACTCCGGTGGAAGCCAAAATTCAGGCCGCGCAAAAGCAAAAACAGCTGCCGAAAGGCGCGATTTTGGATGTGCTGGATGCGGCGATCAGCAAGGCCATTATCAGCAAAAAAGAAGCCGAACTGATAGTCACTGCCGAAAAAGCGCGGTTTTCGGTTATTAGTGTGGACGATTTTAGTCCTGAGCAATTAAGCAATGCTGGTGTAAAAAGATAAAGCACTCAGCAGGATTATTAGGGATGTGTTGAATAAAGAAGTTCAGAATGAACGGAATCAATATGTTACTCGTTCATCCTTCACTTGGCGAAGTATTAAACCAGTACCTCCTTAGTTCGGACAACTATCTTCTATCTAACGACATAACTTTGTTGTCATGATTGTCTAAAAAAGAGAAGATATGCATAAACTTTATAATTACTTATTAGGCATTCTTCCTCTTAACTCATGTTGGATATTTTCGTCAGCCACGCCAGCGAAGACAAGGATGCATTCGTACGTCCGCTTGCTCATGCACTTAAGGCGTACGGCCTCAAGGTTTGGTTCGACGAGTTTTCTCTTCGACCGGGTGACAGCCTAAGAAGATCGATTGATCGTGGGTTGGCCGAATGCTCAGCTGGATTAGTCATATTGAGTCCTGCCTTCTTCTCGAAAGAATGGCCTCAACGGGAGCTGGATGCGCTATTTTCAGCAGAGATTGCGGGCAGATTACGGCTCATCCCTGTGTGGTATACGATTGATTTTCAGGGAATTGCAGCAGTGTCACCTCTTCTGGCGGATCGATTCGCGATTCTAGGTGCACTTGGAGTGCCAGCGGTTGCTGCCAGGGTTTCAGAGCTGTTTCCTGTCCCAGAGGACTTGTCTGGAAGCGAACTTGCACAGAGCTTGGAAAGTTATCAGCACCCGAGTTTCTTTGCAGAAGAGGCGCTGTACGCAGGGGTTCAGTATCGGTTCCTCCAAATGAACGCGTTCAAGGAAGAATACGGAGATGTGTTTGAACGCCTGACTGCGGATCTGTCGGATGAGGAGATTGAAGACTTTCCAGACAAGCTCGAAAAAACTCTGAATGAAGAGCAAAAACGGTTGCAGAAAAAGCATCGTATCCCCGATGATGTTTACCTTACGACCGATGAGGCAGTACGGGAGTTGGAATGGTGGAAAAATGCACTTGGTGAATGGGCCAGTGGCACCTTGACACGAGAGGAAAGTGCCGAATTGGTCGAAGAGCTTGACCTCGAAGAACTCGATGAGTACTTCATTCTTCTCGAAGTGCCGAATTTCTCAATATCAGGAAAACAGCGCCCGCTTCTTTGGCAAGCGCTCGTCGAACTAGGATGTGGTTTTGAGGATGGCTACACAAAAGTAGCTGAAATATGCAGGAAACTTCGAGAAGCTAAAAAGAGATACTCATGAGGAACCGGGGTTGTAACTCATACGCGCCAACTTAAGGTCTTATTAACCCGCCCCGATTGTCAGCCTCGTAGGGATGCTGTGCGTACCTTTCAGCTTGGTATTTCCATATAATTCTTTCATAAAGGAGACAGCCCCATGCAAGCAATCGAATTTGAAAGCCAATTATCCCACGGAGCCATACCTGTTCCAGAATCTCTGCATCTTGTCGATGGACGACGGGTGCGGGTTTTGTTGTTGCTCGAAGAGCTGGAAGAGCGTGCCGTTGAGCTCCCTGATGCTATTGCCGACTTGCTCGACAATCCTATGGTGCTCGACAGTTTCAAGCCATTGACGCGGGAACAAGCTCATGAGCGATGAGCGGCAATTTGTCGATTCGAATATCTGGCTTTATGCTTTCATTCAGCGCCAGGATGAAAACAAACGTCACGAGCAGGCTAGAAATCTTATTCGGCACAGTAGCGGAATCACGGTCAGCGAACAGGTCATCGCAGAGGTTTCGGTCAATCTGCTCAAAAAAGGGAAGCTTTCCGAGCTTCAACTGGGTCGCATTGTCGAAGCCTTTTATCGGCGCTACCGGGTGCTTGCGCCTTCCCTGAAAACACATCAAATTGCGGGCAAATTGCGGGCAAATTGCGCGGGCATTATTGTCTCAGCTATTGGGATAGCCTGATTGTCGCGGCCGCTCTACAAACGGATTGCACTATTTTGTATTCCGAGGACATGCAAAACGGCTTGGTTTTCGACGAGGGTTTGCGGATCGTAAACCCGTTGGAACAGTCTGGATAATTAAAGACGGTGTCCATTTGTATGTCGAAAAAGCTAGGTTTGACGATCCTAGGTACGCATAAACAATTGGACTTGAATGCAGTTGCATCACTGGTAACGGGAAATATGGCTTATTACCAGTCGGCGGATTACATCTGTTCGCATCGCTTGAGTCGGTATCAGTAATTGGACATTATTCGGGGCAGATTGGCAATGTAATACCAATCCCAATAAGTTTTTCTTTGGATCCCCTCAACTTAACCTTCTCCCGCTGGAGAAGGGATAATATGTGAACTTATTGGGATTGGTATAAGTTGCTGTCCGGATGATGATGGTCATTTAACGTGTAATAGCCTATCCTTATAAGGAATGTCCACTCAATCTCAAACGGGTTACGAATTTGTGAATACATCCGCCACTAAAAGCTATCATTGTTTTTTTATCCGGTGTGTTTTACTCATTGCGGTAATTTTGTTTGCCGGTTGCGCCAGCGTCCCGGAAAACGAGTCTGCTGCGAATTATCCGCCGATGGTCAGCTATGCGATGAGCTTGCAGGGTGCGCCTTACCATTATGGTAAAAGTTCACCCGAGGAAGGTTTCGATTGCAGCGGCTTTGTGCAGCATGTCTATAAGCATCAAGGTATCGCATTGCCGCGTACGGTTCAGGGCATGGCCCAGTCGCTGACCCAGGTTCCGAAAGATGATCTTCATTCCGGCGATCTGGTTTTCTTTAATACCGACGGCAAGCCGTTTTCTCATGTCGGCATTTATGTCAGCAATGATGATTTTATTCATGCGCCCAGCCAGCGTACCGGAAAGGTAATGGTATCCAGCCTAAAGAATCGTTATTGGGGAGACCGGTTTAGTTGTGCACGCCGTCCATAGACGTATTGGGGGATGAAGCGCATAAGCCGGAAACAGCCACCTCACGCTACGCTTGGGTGGTCTTATTCCGGCCTACGTCTTGAGTAGTTACGATTGTTTTTAAGCAGCAAGCTTGGTAATAGCCGTTTTAACCAGGTCACTTAATTCAGAGCCATCTTGCTGGCAATAGGCAATAATCGCTTTACGCATTCTTGGATCCCATGATCTTAAAATGTGATTTTTTATGCCTTCAGCTGCGATTTCTTTGTCGCTTTCCGCGTTAAAGAAATTACCTATATCGTTGGCCATTTTGATCAGTCTTTCTATTTTCATTGTTAATCAAATAAGATAGTTGCTATGGGTTAAGCGTTGCGGATGGGTATAAACCACATGCTGATCATCACGGGCAAAACCGATTAAGGTAAGTCCTGCTTCATTAGCCAGGCGTATGGCTAAGCCGGTAGGCGCGGAAATGGCCGCAAGCAGCGTAATGCCGACCCACGCGGTTTTTTGTACCATTTCATAACTGGCGCGACTGGTAACAATTACAAAGCCGGCGGATAAATCTTTGCCGGTGCGCAATAAAAAACCGATCAATTTATCCAGCGCGTTATGCCGTCCTACATCTTCCCTGATATCTAAAATGCCCTGTCCAGGAACTGCCCAGGCAGCAGCATGAACGGCTCCGGTTAATTGGTTTAGTTTTTGGTGCTGTTTGATGTCCGTTAAAGCAGAATGCAACTCGGCGGCAGACAGGGTCAAGTCCCCGTTAACCGGATTGGGTTGGCGGATGGCTTGTTTTAAAGTGCTGGCACCGCATAGGCCGCAACCGGTACGGCCGGTTAAATTACGGCCTTTATCTGCCAGACATTGAAAACGGTGTTCGGGAATTTTTATCTGTACTTCGATGCCATTGGAGCGGTTATAAATCCGCGCCGATAACAATTCTTGCGGGTTTTTAATAATGCCTTCGGTAATGCTGAAACCCAAGCGCAAATTCTTCAAGATTGGTCGGGGTTGCCAGCATAACGACATGCGGCACCCCGTTGTAAATCAGGGAAATCGGCACTTCTTCGGCAATATAGTCTTGCTGTTGTTCATGCTGTTCACCTCGCCAGCGATCAACGGTGCTTTGCTGATAGCTGGGCCAGCCTAATTCTAATGGCAACGGCTCTGCGATCGGCGGCAGCTTGACAATAGCACTGCGGCGGCAGTGTCGTTAGCCATTGTTTATTCCTTGTTCGAGCAAGATCCAGTTGTTTTTCTGAAAACGCCTGGTATTTCTCTTGCCATTCCGAAGGCTGGCTGACTTTGGTGACTTGCACGGCCGTTACTTTGTATTCCGGGCAATTGGTCGCCCAATCAGAGTTGTCGGTCGTGATCACATTGGCGCCGGATTCAGGGAAGTGGAACGTGGTATAAACCACGCCGGGTTGCACACGTTCGCTAACCAAGGCGCGTAATACGGTTTCACCGGCACGGCTTTTAATGCCTACCCAGTCACCGGTTTTCACGCCACGGTCTTCGGCATCATGCGGATGAATTTCCAGGCGGTCTTCTGAATGCCAGGCAACATTGTCAGTGCGGCGTGTTTGTGCGCCGACATTGTATTGCGACAAAATGCGTCCTGTCGTCAGAATCAACGGGAACATTCGGCGGTGACGTTTTCGTGTGTGGCGACATATTCGGTCAGCATAAACAAGCCTTTGCCGTTATCGCGCAGAAATGCTTGTTCGTGCATGATCGGTGTGCCTTCCGGCGCTTCATCATTGCAAGGCCATTGTATGCTGCCGAGGCGGTCAATTTTTTCATAACTGACGCCGGCAAAGCTGGGCGTAAGCCGGGCAATTTCATCCATGATTTCTGACGGATGGCTGTAATTCATCGGATAGCCCATCGCATTGGCCAGCATTTGGGTGACTTCCCAATCCTGATAACCCGCCAATGGCGACATGACTTTACGCACCGGTGAAATACGGCGTTCGGCATTGGTAAACGTGCCGTTTTTTTCCAGAAAGGATGCGCCAGGTAAAAAGACATGAGCGAATTTAGCGGTTTCATTGAGGAATATATCCTGCACAATCACACATTCCATGGCGCGTAAAGCGGCATGAACGTGTTTAATATCCGGGTCGGACTGGGCAATATCCTCGCCTTCGCAGTACAGTCCCATAAAGCTGTTGTCCAACGCCGCATCGAACATGTTGGGAATACGCAAGCCCGGTTCTGAGCTTAGTTCAGCATGCCATGCGTTTTCAAACAGTTGGTGGGTTTCAGGATCAGAGACATGGCGATAACCGGGGAACTCATGCGGGAACGAACCCATGTCGCAAGAGCCCTGAACGTTATTTTGTCCGCGTAACGGATTAACGCCGACGCCGTCGCGGCCCAAATTGCCGGTAGCCATCGCCAGATTGGCAATGCCGATAACCGTGGTGGAACCCTGGCTGTGTTCGGTTACGCCCAAACCATAATAAATCGCGGCATTGTTGGCTGTGGCATAAAGTCGTGCCGCGGCTCTGAGTTCAGCGGCAGGAACACCGGTTATGGATTCGGTCGCTTCCGGCGAATTGTGTTCCTGGGCAATAAATGTTTTCCATTTTGCAAATGAGGCAACATCGCAACGCTCATTGACAAAGGCTTCGTCCATTAAGTTTTCGGTGACGACGACATGAGCCAAGCGCATTGATCAACGCGACATTGGTGCTGGGACGCAATTTCAAATGATGGCTGGCTTTGATATGCGGCGATTTGACCAGATCGATTTCACGCGGATCAACCACGATCAGTTTTGCGCCCTGACGCAGGCGTTTTTTCATTTGCGATCCGAATACCGGATGTCCATCGGTCGGATTGGCGCCAATCACCAAAATGACATCGGCTTTCATGACCGAGTCAAAATCCTGGGTGCCGGATGATTCACCAAAGGTTTGTTTAAGTCCGTAACCGGTAGGCGAATGGCAAACCCGCGCACAGGTATCGACATTATTATTGCCAAAACCGGCGCGAATCAGTTTTTGCATGATATAGACTTCTTCGTTGGTGCAACGAGAAGAGGTGATGCCGCCGATCGAGTCTTTGCCGTATTTTGCCTGGATGCGTTTTAATTCCGACGCGGCATGATTAATGGCTTCTTCCCAGCTGACTTCCTGCCATGCGTCTTTAATGCTGGCGCGGATCATCGGCTTGGTGATGCGGTCTTTGTGCGTGGCATAACCAAACGCAAAACGGCCTTTTACGCAGGAATGGCCGTGATTGGCTTTGCCGTCTTTGTGCGGCACCATGCGGATGACTTGTTCGCCTTTCATTTCCGCTCTGAACGAGCAGCCGACGCCGCAATAGGCGCAGGTGGTCACGATCGCATGTTCCGGCTGGCCGTTGTCGATCACCGATTTTTCCATCAGGGTTGCGGTTGGGCAGGCTTGTACGCAAGCGCCGCAGGAAACGCATTCGGAATCCATGAACGGCTGGTTCTGGCTGGGCGATACTTTGGAATCAAAGCCGCGGCCGTCAATGGTTAAGGCAAAGGTGCCTTGGGTTTCTTCGCAGGCTCTAACGCAACGCGAACAAACGATACATTTGCTGGGGTCGAAGCTGAAGTAAGGGTTGCTTTCGTCTTTTTCGGCGTTCAGGTGCGTTTCAACCGGGTTGTAACGCACTTCGCGCAAACCGACGGCGCCTGCCATGTCTTGCAGTTCGCAATCGCCATTGGCTGAACAGGTCAAGCAGTCCAGCGGGTGATCGGAAATATACAGTTCCATGATGCCGCGGCGCACATCGGCCAGTTTTTTATTCTGGGTGACGACTTTCAGGCCTTCCGCAACCGGCGTCGTACATGAAGCGGGCATACCGCGGCCGCCTTCTATTTGCACCACGCAAAGCCGACAGGAACCAAACGGTTCAATGCTGTCGGTTGCGCATAATTTGGGGATTTCAATGCCGATGCTTGCCGCCGCTCGCATGACCGAAGTTCCTGCCGGTGCCGTGACCTGAAAGCCATCAATTTCCAGCGTGACCATGTTTTGCTGGTGCTGGCTGGTGTGCCAAAATCTTTTTCTTTATTGATCGACATTTTAATTCCTCTAATCATTATCAGGCGGCGTGTAGCTTTATCATTTATCCCGAAATCTTCAGGAAAATGATTTAAAGCGCTCAGTACAGGATAGGGCGTCATACCGCCTAATGCACAGAGCGAGCCGTTGAGTAAGGTGTCGCAAAGATCACGTAACAAGGGAATGTTTTTATCAAGGTCGCGACCGTTGATAATGTCGTCCATGACTTCTACGCCACGGGTGGAGCCAATGCGGCAAGGTGTACATTTGCCGCAGGATTCAATTGCACAAAATTCCATGCTATAGCGCGCCATTTCAGCCATATCGACTGTGTCGTCAAAAACGACAATGCCGCCATGTCCCAATACCGCCCAGATGGCGGCAAAGGCTTCGTAATCCAAGGGTGTATCAAATTGCGATTCGGGCAGATAAGCGCCGAGCGGGCCGCCTACCTGGACTGCCCGAATCGGTCGGCCGGAAGCTGAACCGCCGCCGAAATCATAAAGCAATTCGCGCAAGGTCAAACCAAAGCCCAGTTCAACCAAACCGGGGTGCTTGATGTTGCCGGCCAATTGCACCGGCAAGGTGCCGCGCGAGCGTCCCATGCCGAAATCGCGGTAATAATCGCCGCCTTTATCCAGAATGACCGGCACTGAAGCCAGGGAAATAACGTTGTTGACGACGGTGGGTTTGCCGAACAAACCGCTGATGGCCGGCAAGGGCGGTTTAAAGCGAACCAGGCCGCGTTTGCCTTCCAGGCTTTCCATTAGTGAGGTTTCTTCGCCGCAGACATAAGCGCCTGCGCCCAGCCTGACTTCCAGATGAAAGGTTTTGCCGCTGCCTTGAATATCGTCACCCAGATAACCGGCCTTGATAAGCGGTTGCAATAGCGGCATTCAGCACTTCGTAAGCATGAGGATATTCTACGCGCAGATAGATATAGCCTTGTGTCGCATCGACCGCTAAACCCGCAATCGTCATGCCTTCGATCAAGACAAACGGGTCGCCTTCCATGACCATGCGGTCGGAAAATGTGCCGGAATCGCCTTCATCGGCATTGCAGATAATGTATTTTTGCAGCGATGCGGTGTTGAGTACCGTATTCCATTTAATGCCGGTTGGAAAAGCTGCGCCGCCGCGGCCGCGCAAACCTGAATCGGTTACTGCTTGGACGATTTGTTCCTGAGTCATGGCTAAGGCATTTTTTAAGCCGCGATAGCCGTCATTTTCAATATAATCAGTCAAGCTGACAGGATCGGTTTTGCCGATACGGGCAAAGGTCAGGCGTTGCTGTTTTTTGAAGTAATCAAGCTCTTCTGTCAGGCCCAAACCTAGCGCGTGTGCGCCGCCTTGTGTGAAAGTCGGCATCGAACAAGCCGGACACATCGCCGGGCTGAACAGGGCCATAGGCCACGCGTCCTTTAGCGGTCGCCACTTCAACCAGCGGTTCCAGCCAGTACATGCCTCTTGAGCCGTTACGAATCAGGTTAATATCAATGCCGCGTTTTGCCGCTTCCTGGGCAATGGCTGCGGCAACGCGATCAGCGCCCAGTGAAACGGCGCTGGAGTCGCATGGAACATAAATAGTGATACTCATGCTGATGCCTCTGTATTATTGATGACGGCGTCAAAACTGTCTGCTGTCACACGGCCGTAAATCTCCTTGCCGATTTGCATGGCCGGTGAACAGGCGCAGTTGCCCAAACAGTACACAGGTTCCAGAGAGAATTTGCCGTCCGCAGTCGTTTCATGAAAATCAATGCCCAGCTTGGCTTTAACATGCTCTTCCAGCTGTCTTGCGCCCATCGCTTGACAGGATTCCGCGCGGCAAAGATGAATGGTTTGTTTGCCCGGAGGCGTATCCCTGAAATAATGGTAAAAGCTGATGACGCCATGCACTTCGGCGCGGGAAAGGCTCAGCGCTGTTGCGATGTCCGGGACGCTTTCGGCCGGAATATAACCTAAAGCATCTTGTATACCATGCAGAATAGGTAAAAGTGCGCCGGGCTTGTCTTTAAGTGCGGCGATTATTTCTTGCACGGTTGTTTGCGTAGAGCCTGATTCTGTCATGGTCATCTCAATATGGGGAATCCATCCGGATTAAAACAACGGCAGTTCCTGACTGTTGCGTATTTAAGTGTGCCGGGTAGCATAGCACAAGATATTTTGGGTGTAAAAATGCTATAAAACGGATAAAAAATGTAAGTGTTTTAATCAGTATCAGCTATGTGGCTATTTATTAATGAATATTTTTTAAATACAGTGCCTTAAAATGATTTGCCTGTTTTTATGCAACAAACTGTTCACGAATAAGCCTATATTGGTGACTTTTTGTTGGAACTACAAGGGCGGCCGACGTTACACTAAACGTGTTTAGTATCAACTTCCGAAGGCAGGGAGAATCATGAACGGAGCCGCGACTTTAGTCGCGCATGAGCGATCATGCGCAAGTTGTGATGACGTGAGCTATCACCGCGACTAAAGTCGCGGCTCCAAATGCCCTGGAGTTTTCTAATAGCACATTGTTAAATTAGCCACGTAGAACAGAGGATTTTATGCCGTATTTAAAATTAACAACCAATATTGCAATCAGCAAAGAGCAGTCGCCAAAATTATTAAGCCAATTTTCGCAACTGCTAGCCAAAGAAACCGGCAAACCCGAGCGTTATGTGATGGTTGAGCTGACGGGTGACAAAGACATGCTGTTTGGCGGCAGCAGCGAACCGTTGGCTTATGTCGAATGTAAAAGCATCGGTCTTAGCGCCCAGCAAGCCAAGTCGCTTTCGGCTGCTATCCCCCAATTGCTAGCCGGTGAGTTACAGCTTTCAGCGGAGCGTATTTATATAGAGTTCAGCAGTTGCCCTGCCGAGTTCTGGGGTTGGAACGGTTCTACTTTTGGGTGATTACGTTTACCCAGACAAATTGAACGTAAATTTAGGCGTTGATTTACGCTCAAAACCGCCGACTCAATATTAAAATAAAAAGGTATAACCCCCATGAACCAAAACTACTATGCCTTAGATGGCGGTAATCGCTTCGTCATTGAGCAGTATAACGACCTTGCTCCTTTCGCCAGTTTTTTGCCCGGCATCGCCGGTACGATGGGTCGCCCGGCCTGGGCATTTTATGTCAACCGGGGCCAGGCCATTGCCAGTTTTGGCGTGCGCAACAAAGACGGGGCCTTTTTGGAATTTTTCCCTGCCGACAAAGCTTATCAACTGACGCCGTCCCGAGGTTTCAGGACTTTCCTGAAGATTACCGAGGGCGATCAAACCCTAAACTACGAGCCTTTCCAGCGCGGGGCGGGAGCGGAGGTCAAGCAGCGCCTTTACGTCACGCCCCATGAAGTCGGCGTCGAAGAGACCAATACGCAGTTGGGATTCAGCATCCGGGCCGATATGTTCACCTTGCCTGAGTCGCCCGTGGCCGGTTTGCTGCGAAGGGTTACGATCACCAATACATCCGGGCGTGGCAAAAAAAATAGAAATCGTCGACGGTTTGCCGCAAGTGCTGCCCTTTGGCATGAACCAATGGATTTTGAAATTCATGAGCCGAACCTCGGAAGCCTTTATGCGTGTCGAAGGCGTCGAGGAAAATTTGCCTTTTTACCGGCTGAAAGTATGGCCGACCGACTCCCCGCAAGTGGAGCCGGTCATAGCCTGCAACTTCTTCGCCGGTTTTTTGAATGGCGGGCGCACCCGCGTAGTCGTGGACGCGGAAAGGGTTTTCGGCTTGGCCGGAGATTTTTCCAGCCCGGAACGGTTTTTTGCCAATGACGGTCTGGATTTCGATAATCAGGTGGCGGGCAATCAAACGCCGTCGGCTTTCCAGGCGTTGACTCTCGAACTCCAGCCGGGACAAAGCCAAGTCTTTTACGGCTTTTACGGCCATGCAGAATCGCAGTCTGTGTTTGAGCAATTCATAGCCGAGGCTGACAAAAAAGATTATTTCGAGACCAAGCGGGAGATAAACCGCCAATTGGTCGAAGGCATCACGCAACGGATCTTCACCGCGACTGCCAAGCCTCTGTTCGATGCCCATGCCCGGCAATGTTATCTGGACAACGGTTTGCGCGGCGGCTTTCCGATGCAAGTGCCGGGCGGTGCGCAATTGTATTTGTTCGGCCGCAAGCACGGCGATCTGGAAAGGGATTACAACGACTTTCTGTTGCAGGATACGCCGTTTTCCGAAGGCAACGGCGATTTCCGCGATGTGCTGCAAAACCGTCGGATGGACGTGTTCTTCGATCCAGCGCTGGATGCCAAAAACATCCGCTATTTCTTCAACCTGATTCAGCCGGACGGCTACAATCCCTGTTCATTGCGAAACTCGCGTTTTGTCGTGGACGCTCCCCAAAACCTTGCGCATCATTTCGCCCAGTTTGCAGGCCTGGAACAACTGCTGTCCCGCGAGTTTAAATACGCGGAATTATGGCAAGTGCTTCAAGGCGCGGAAAACCCGGAGCCGATCATCAAGGAAATTCTGGCTCAAGCGCAGGAAGTGGAAGATGCCGAATTCGACCGGGGCTATTGGTCGGATCACTGGACTTATCTGGTGGACTTGCTGATTAGCTACCAAGCAATTTTCCCGGACCGGCTGCCCGGCTTGTTCAAGGAAAAGACCTACACCTTTTTCGATTCCACCCATTTTGTCGTCCCGCGCGCCCAAAAATACGTGGTGACGCCCAACGGCGTTCGCCAATACGGCGCGGTGCAGGGCAGCCCAGAGAAAGAATCCCTGATCAACTCCCGCAGCCATCGCCGCCACCAAGTCCGTTCGCAAAGCGGTCACGGCGAGATCGTTTACACCACGCTGCTCGGAAAAATCCTGACTCTGGTCGCCAACAAGTTGTCCACCCTGGACCCGTTCGGCGTCGGCATAGAAATGGAGGCCGACCGCCCAGGCTGGTGCGATGCATTGAACGGCCTGCCCGGTATTTTCGGCTCTTCGGTCAATGAAACCATTGAACTTAAGCGCCTGACGGACTTTACCTTAAAAGCCTTGGCCGATGTCGATGGTTCATTTTCCCTGCCCGTGGAGCTGGCGTACTTTATATCCGGATTGGAAGCGCTGTTAAATCGCCCCAACCTGACGCCCGAGCTATTCTGGCAGGAAAGCGGAGTCCAAAAGGAAGCCTATCGGGAAAAGGTGTTCATGGGCTTTGAGGGTGCCGAACACGCCCTTTCTGTTACAGCGGTGCAAACCTTCCTGACGACGGTTTCGAGCTATTTGGATGCCGCGATCGACAAAGCCCGGACGCCGGAAGGCATCGTCACCTATTTCTCCTATGAGGCCGAGCAGTATCAGGAAATCGCGGACGGTAAGGCGGCTGTGACCCGCTTCAAGCAAAAACCGATACCGCTGTTTCTGGAAGGTTTCGTCCATGCCCTGCGCATCGCCGAACCGGAGGAAGTCCGGCGGCTTATACGACGCCGCGCGTAACTCCGAGCTGTTCGACAAAAAACTGGGTATGTACCGCGTCAATGAACCGCTGGGAGAAAATGCGCTGGAACTGGGACGGATCGGGGTTTTCAACTACGGCTGGCTGGAGAACGGCTCCATCTTCCTGCACATGCATTACAAGTTCGTGCTGGAAATGGTTCGGGCTGGGTTAATCGAAGAGTTTTACGGCCAAATCGAACAGCTGCTGGTGGCTTTCCGTGACCCGATGGAATACGGCCGCAACCCGGTCGAAAACTCCAGCTTCCTGGTCAGCAGCGGTTTTGCCATCGATCCACGGCAACACGGAAGAGGCTGCGTAGCCCGTCTTTCGGGTTCCACGGTGGAATTTTTGCACCTTTGGACGCATCTTTTCCTGGGGGCTGCTCCGTTTGTGTTCGAGGAAGGGCGGTTGCTGTTCAGGCCCGCGCCGGTCTTGTCGAAGACATTTTTCTCAACGAACGAGCAGTGCGTTAATCCGTTCGGTTTTGAAGAAATATTGCCTGCTGACAGCGTGGCTTGTGCTTTATTGGGGACAACCTTGTTGGTCTACATCAACCCCGAGCGCCAAGATACTTTCGGCGATGCTGCCGTAAAGCCCTGCCGCTATTTGTTATATGGGCGTGACGGCAGCATGCAAACAGTGGAAGGCCAGCACTTAGATGGCCAAGCCGCTGAAGCACTACGCCTAGGCCAATTCCGGCGGGTGGATGTGGTGCTTGTGTAATAAACCTTCTGATCTGAAAAACTTTGGTGGTCAGAACCACCTTCGCAGTGGTCGAGAAGGTGCGTATGTTTGCTTAATCTAGTATTTGGGGTTAGCATCTTTTATCGTAAATATTTACGGGTTAACTTATCATATTTTTGGTAGTTTTATTTGTATCTGTTTTAAATTTGTCTAACTAAAATAATTATTTTTGATTTTTATAAAGTATTGGTCAAACCTTTGATGTAATGTTTTGTATCTATCAGGATGTCTATATTAGTTGGGCCCCTCATCCACTCAAGGAATCCATATGTCAAATAATGAGATACTTGCCCATAAGCTAAAGCTAAAATATGGCACTGCTCCACAAGAACCAACAGAAACGCAACTAGCACTAATTTGTGCAGAAATTAACAGAATTGTTCAATCCAGAAGAAGTCCAACAGAGAAAGATTGGTCTGATGCTGTTAGCCGTCACTGTCCAACAGCAGGCAAATACAGATACGCAGGAATAGATAATTCAGACCTGAATACTCTTCTTGCACTTGCCACAAAAATTGCCACAAGCTGATGATAACAATGAATAATATCAACACACTTAAAACAGAAATTGAAACGGCATGCAAAATTGCCTCATGGAATCCTAGTCAGCAACAACTCGCAAGGATCGCAAATGAGATTGCGAGCACGAGGCCAACGTCTACAAGCCAAGTCGAAGGTATTGTTTCTACTGTATGCCCTGACACAACATTTTTTAGTTTAGAAGGGATAGATAACTCAGACCTCAGAGCCCTTCTCGCCTTAGCCATTCAAGCCTCAAGCATGAAGAGTTAATTTATGCATCACACTAATGAACAAGATGTGGTTAATGCAAAAAGTAGGATAGCCGAACTAAAATCGGCTTACATGACCTCACTCAACAACTACATCAGCCACAGCCAACAACCAAACAATAATGGCTTTTCTGGAATTTTAGATTGTCAAAAAAAGGGGGCAGAGTACTTTAACTATGTAGAGGAATTTGTTGGAAACAGCGATCTATTAGGAGCTCACAGTAGTTCTTTATGGGCTCAAGGCTTTGCAGAGGATTGCGCCGAAATATTGAAGTCTATGCCCCAACACTTTGAGTTCTTGCAAAATAGCTTTTCTAAAACTAGCGCCAATCTTGATAACCATATTCTGCCAACCGGAACAGCATATGCAAACATGCAACGCATGGTTGTTAAATATTTGGATCAATCGAATGTAGAGGAAATAAAAAAATTATTCATCAAATCTAGGCTTCCGGTGTATGGATTTAATAATCAGGCAAAAGAATTTATAGGGCATATGAAAAAATCAACTCAGATTATTATCGCGTTTTGCTTCGGAGTAGTGTTTATCAGCGTCATGTTGATACTCTCAGTTGCTATTCCATATCCAACTGACTTTCAGCTCTTTACATTTAGGGTGACGTTAGCATTAGCAGCGGGGGGCATCGCGGCGATGCTCCCAGGATTTATGAGTGTTGAGATATCCAATTATGTTAGGGCTGGTGGCGCTCTTGCTGCATTTGTTACCGTATATTTCCTCAATCCGCCAGCAATGACCGTTCAAAATAGGCAAATATCAGGAGCCGATGTATTTGTTAACAAAACAAAAGAAGATGGCAAACTTGCTGAGTATTACTGGAGTCAAGCAGATCTAAAGTTTCGCTTTCCTTCGGCCGGATGGCAAATATCAACGAAGGCCGCGCAAACAGGTCTAGGTGATATGGCATTGCAGCACAGTAGTGATAAAAATGCCCAAATTCAACTTCACGTCAGTCAGCTAGATGATAAATATCGCGATAAATGGAGCCTCTTCAAACAAAATACAGAAAGCATATGGACCAATACAATAAATCAGTTTGGTGATGTTAAATCTGAAGACATTTATGTAGATGGTAGGTCTTCTTTTCATATTTCTGGATTTATCAGAGGCCAAGAAGAGGGATTGAAGCGAGTTGACCTAATCTACTCGCCTCTTGGAGATAATCGTCTATTCGAAGCGCATTTAACAAGGAATGTAGAGCATCCACAAGAACCGCAGCTATCAGATGCGTTAAAGTTGATCTTAAGTACTATACATTATGGCAGGTTATAGCGAGGTCAAGTAGCCCCAAGGAACTGCCCCTTGAGGCTCTCACAGAACCGGACGTGAAACTCTCGCTTCATCCGGCTCTTATCATTCAACCTTAAACCTACCAATGGGCAAACACCTTTGGATTCCTTGACTTAACGCTGTAAGGCGGATTCGCGCTAGCAATCCGCCATGATTGGGATGATCTAAGTTAATCCTCGCTCGGATTTTCCAAGCGGGGATTTTTTACGTTCGATTGTATTGGATATTGTGCGTTGATTGGCGGTTTGCTAAAGCGAAACCGTCCTACGCAATTTTTCAAACTTATTGATGGTGCGGCATGGCGTTATATCGGCGTAACCAGGTCACTGGAGAGACGTATTTCTTTATGGCGACATTGCAATTCGGGTGATGTTTACAGGAAACGCCAGTTCTTGCCGTCGATCGAACCAGCTTTTTTCTGCCTACAAGATTAATGTCCATCTATGCCCAAAGCGGTATAATCCAAAGCGACAGGAAACAGGAGCCAAGACAATGAGCGCACAACCACAATACATAACCGATTCAAACGGCCACAAGTTGTCAGTCATTTTGCCAATGGCAAACTATCTGGAGCTGTTGGAAGACCTTGAAGACTTGGCAACTATTGCTGAACGTAAAGATGAAGGCACTATTCCGCTTGAGGACGTTTTAAAAGAACTCAATCTATGACCTGACCGGATTGAGTTTAAACAGACCGCCAAAAAAGAATTGGCGCAACTGCCGCAACCGATAGCCGAGAAAGTGGCGGAACGGATTAAGGCGCTAGCCGAAAACCCAAGGCCGGAGGGATGTAAAAAGCTGACCGGATCAGCATACTCATATCGAATTCGAATAAACGATTACCGCGTAGTGTATTCAATAGCCGACCAGCGCCTGATTATTCAGGTTATTAAAATAGGTCATCGCAAAGACATTTATCAATAATCAGCTTGTTAAGCGTGGTTCATACGAGTTAAAAACTCCAATCGCCTGAATGGGCTGTCGTTATCAACGAAGCCATGTAACGTATTGACAGAACTCTCTAATGCGTTGACATAACGTACGTTAAAGCGTACCTTTTATCCCCTATTTCAGAGGAAGCAGTCATGCAAACACTTAACGCTAGCGAAGCACGGGCAAATCTCTATCGGCTTATCGATGAGGCAGCAGAATCTCATGAACCTATCCTCATTTCAGGCAAGCGCGGTAGTGCAGTTCTGATTTCCTCGGAAGATTGGAGCGCGATTCAAGAAACGCTTTATCTGCTATCCGTGCCGGGTATGCGGGAGTCCATTAAAGAAGGTATGGCTGAACCCCTGACGGAAAGCGCTAAGGAACTTGATTGGTGAACTGGGAGATCGTTTACGCCAAGCGAGCAGTTAAAGATGCGAATAAACTGGCGGCAAGCGGGCTAAAGCAGAAGGCACAAGCGATATTGGCAATTCTTGCAAATGATCCCTTCCAGAATCCGCCGCCGTATGAAAAGCTGGTCGGCGATCTTACCGGCACCTATTCACGACGAATCAATATTCAACATCGTCTCGTTTATGAAGTACACGCCAAGGAAAAAGTCGTCCGTGTGCTGCGAATGTGGACGCATTATGAATAAGCGCTCTAACAGCTATGTGATTTTGGGTGGTGGGAAAGTAGGGCCATGCAATCTGTATCTGGCCTAATATTGCGCTTTACCGGAGCATGGTGATAGCGGGTTTTATTTTGAGCTTTCCGTGCCGTGCCCGGTAAGCTCTACGATATATCGGAGACCTTCCAGTATGCCCCGAAATTCGTTTCTGGAACATTAAAAAAACGTTTTCAATACCAGTGATATAACGCCAGCCAATAATACACCAAGCATCCATCTGTTTAGCTTTAATTCACCGTCAATACGCTCAAACCGAACATTCATGTCGGCTTTGATTTCGTTTTTGGCTTCGATTAAGTCATGTTTGGTGACAAGCCCATCCTGAGCTTCGGCAATCACACGTACAACAGCCTCAGCTTGCGCTTGGGGAATCCCGGCTGTTTTAAGTTTGTCTACCAGCTCAAGCGTGTCAAAGGTAATAGTGGTCATGGTCGGTCTCTCCTATTATTTTTGCACAGTTTAACAGATATTTGGCTTTATCAGTTTTATTGGAACAATTTTATGCCGCCCGCCAAACATAAGTAGCCACCGTGCTTGCCGTCAGGGTGGCTATGGCATTTTTCCCTTGAAATTGGATAGTAAAGGATCGTGCTTCGGCAACCTCATTAAGTGCTATCAGAACGATGTAGCCCTCGGGTGTCAGAAAAGCCGCATTCGGCAAGGAAGCTTGTTCATCGGAATAAATCCTCACCGAACCGGGGCGGATGAATTTCGCGGCGTGGGCGATCACATAGTAGGCGACGTTGCGGGTAACCTCTTCGCCTAGGGTCAACGCGCCGACGCAACGAGCCTCGCCGCCGGGCGTATGGGGGCAGCAAAACGGGTCTGAGGCCAGGTTCCATTCGAGCACGATTCGGCTCCAGTTGCGTAGGGAACCTATCAGGACATTTCTTACATGCCACATTAGATCGCCTCCGAACTGCCCGTCTATCCCCACCCACTGCTCGGTGAAATACAGTTTCATTTCCGGGTAAAGCTGATGCACTTCGGAAAGAGCCGAAATGTCGCCTCCGTATAGATGCCAGGCCGATCCGCTTAGATAACGGCGCGCGTCGGCATCGGCGAAGACTTCCAGAGGGTATTCCGGGACATCGCAATTGTGATCCCAGCAAAACAGTTCCACATCGGCCAATCCGGCTGACTGCAAAGCAGGCCCCAGATGATTTTTGATGAACTCGGCCTGCTCGCCCGCTTCCATGATCATGCTGGGTTCGTTTTTCTGGTTCAAGGGTTCGTTCTGCGGGGTGAGGGCATGAACGGTGATGCCTCGCTCCCGCATCGCTTGCAGGTATTTGACCAGGTAAGCGGCGTAAACAGCGTAGCAATCCGGTTTCAGTTTGCCGCCGGTGAAACTTTGGTTGGTCTTCATCCAAGTCGGTGCCGACCACGCCGTAGCCATGATCCTGATCTCGGGGTTGATAGCCAAAATTTCCTGTAGCAGCGGGATGACTTCAACGTCCCCTGCCTCGATGTCGAAGTGGGCAAGCTCAAAGTCGGGTTGTCCATCCGGCCTGTCGTCATAGGAAAAGCAGCGCTCGCTCAGATCCGACGCGCCGATGCTTAGGCGCAGAAAACTAACTCCGATACCGTCGCCATCGGGCAGGATCAATTCCCGCAACAATGAGCTCCTGTCAGGGGCTGCTAAGCGACTGATCAGCATAGCGCTGCCGCCGGTCAACGAAAACCCGAAGCCCTCGATGGCCTGATACTTCAGTTCGGCATCCACCGTTATCACAGGTAAATCTTTTGTCTCGTCGACAAAGCGAAGATCATCCGCCTGCCGTTGCAACAAACAGGTTTGGTCGGCGCTGGTCAGCCAAACCGCCACAGAAGAAGGAACTTCTGAAAGTGGATCATAAGGAAGAGTTTGTTCAGGCATGGCAATCCTTTGGGCGGAACGACGTTAAATTTTGGGTCAATATGAAAGCATCACAGGTTAGATAATAGATTTTAAGGGAGACAAGGAAAGTCGGCTAGTGCAGCGCAGCTGCATTGCGATGCACAAGCTCATTAACTGTTGAGGATTACCAATCCACCCGCAATGACAAGGTGCTGACAATTTCGGCCTTTTCTCTTTTCGGGTCGATCACCGTATCCAGTATATATACCCGTTCGTTGGCAATGCCGCCTTTTTGCACGATATATTTGGCAATCGCTTGCGCTCTTTGGGCGGCCAGATCTTTCAGCCGCTGTGGTTCCGGCTGGATAATGGCTGACAACTTCTCCTTGGCGACCGCATAAAACTTGTCTGTGCTGGAATCAGCTTGACTGCCGACCAAGCGCGTTTTACCCAACAACGATTTCTCCACCATCATCGGGAGCTTTTCCACAAACAGCTGCTCCATCAGACGCCGGTAATCCTGATCTGAAATCTCAACGTATTCCGCACGTGTTTTTCTTCCGCCCTTCTTATTAATCTCGTCGGCTTTGATTCGTTTAAGCTGGTCATATAAAGCATCGTCGCTGACCGCAGGCCAATCCTGCTCCTGAAAAGCCGCGCCTTTAATTTCCAGCTTTAAAACCGAACGTGTTTTTAGCGCCTTGGCCAAATCGTCCAGCTTGCTCATTTGCTGTTTGGATAATGTCGATTCGCCCGGCGGAAAGCTGATCGTGCTTAAGTCTTGTTCGCTGCCGACCAGTGAGGCCAGCGCACGAAAAGGCGAGGTGACCACTTTGCCGATCGCATTGGTCAAAGCATCGACAACGATATGGCTCACGCTGAATTTGGGATCTTCCAGGCTGCCGGTAATGGGTACGCGCAGGTTTATCTTGCCGTCGGAATCCTTCATTAAAGCCACCGCCAGCTCCAGCGGCAAAGACATGGCATTGGGATTTTCGACTTTCTCGCCCAGTTCAAACTGGTCAATTAAAATATTATTGGATGCGGTCAGTTCTTTATGGACAACCTTGTAATTGAGTTCCAATGACATCTTGCCTTTTTCAACCTTATAACCGGCAAACTGCACCATATACGATGAAATCAACGGCATCGGCATGCCGGTAAAATTCACAGTCACATCGTAATCGCCAAGATAAGGGCTGATTTCGCCTTTGACATCAACCGGTGCCAGATCGTAAGCCGTACCCTTTAAATCAGCTTTGATGGTTGATTTTTGTTCCGAGGAAATGCCGCTGGCGCCGCCGTTCAGGCTTTTGATTTGCGCGGAGAACGGCAAAATCAGCGACAGGTCGGCAAAATCCGAAGAGCCGTCGATGATTTTAATCTTGCCCAAATTAAACTTGGGCTTTGGCGCTTCGGCGGGTGCGTTTATAGCTGCGGCATCGGGTTTGCTTTTTTCAGCGCTTTTATCGGCAATCATAATGTCGCTAAAATTAACCGTCTTATCCTTTTTGATGATGACCCGGACATAAGGCTTGTTAATAGTTAGTGATTCCGCGCTGTATTGATTCGCCGGAAGATCGACATTGATGCCGCTAAGCGCCAAATTCTCCCATTTTACAAAATCCTTGTTCTTCAACTGATCGCGAGTCAGTAAATCGGCGATTTGGCTGTTGCCGGTAAACTTAAGCTCCAGATTGCCTTCTGCCGGTTTGGCGACCAAGACTTTACCGTCAAGATTCAAAAATCCATCAATGACATCCAGCCGGGCAAATTTATCGACATAAGCCTGGAAGTGTTCCAGCGCAATATCTTTGACAGCAACGTCTATCTGCGCGGATAAGGGTTCGATAACGGCATTGCCGTCCAGCTTTATCGAGCCGGTTTCGTTAATTCCTGCGCTGAGCTGAAAAGGCAACCCCGCAGCGGCTTGATTGCTGTAATCCGTCAGCTTAAAATTGATCGGCTTGGCGGTAATGGTGATAGGTTTTTTTAGCGTTTGATCTTCAAAAGTAAGGCCGCAGTTATTGAGTGCGATATTATTGACCTTGATGCTCCACGAGGTCGTTTCCACTGGCTCACTGGGAGGGGCTTCAGCTTTTGCAACCGGCAATAAGGGCTGATAACTGAAAACACCCTCTGGACTCAACCATGCCTTAAAATCCGCATCATCTGCAGAAACCGATTCGACCGTCAGTTCGTGCTTTTCAAGATTAAAACCGATTCCTTGCACAGCAAACTTAACCATTTTAACCAGCGCTTTATCCTGCGCAGATGCAGCAACTTGAAAATCGTGCAGTTCAAACTTGCCCTGGTTGAGGTTCACGTTAAATTTATTATCAACATAATGGGCCTTATAATCGGCCTCGAACAGTTCATAGCCTTGTAAATCCAGTTGTACAAAATCCTGCAGGGCAAGAGCCCGGATTCTCGGCAGTTGTACCTTCTCCAGTTTAATATGCCCGGATGAAGACATCGGGTTGAGGCCGATAGTACCTTGCCAATCGAGCTTGCCGCCCGAATTTAATTCCAGGGTTAGACTTAAACTGGACGGCTGATCCACCTGAGTTGTTAAGTTATCGATAACGAGGTTGATCGGATAAACCGTCTCCTTTTCAGGGCTGTTAAAATGCGCATCTTCCCAGTCCAGTTTGCCCTCGGCTATCGACAGCTTTACGATGTTTACCGGGAAAATTTTACCGCTATCCGGTTTAGCCTCGTTGTTATCCTTGAACAGGTCTTTAAAATTGAATGTCCTGTCCTTATTTTTGGCGATACGGACTACCGGCTTGCTCAGCGACACCTGGTCCGCAGCCAGTCCAGCTTGAGCGATGGAATGCAGCGCATTGATGTCGATAAAAAAATCATCAAAGCGGGCAAACAGCTGGCCGCCCGGCTCTTGGAGCTCAAATCCCTGCATGCTTAACTGGAGTGAAAAGGGATTAAACCGAACCGTTGCAACAGACGCCTTCCTGCCGGTTTCCTGTTGGATGATTGTCGGCAGTTTCGACTTGATCAGCGCCGGCAACACATAAAAGCCGAGCACCGTATAAATGCCGAGAAGGCCGCCCGCTATCAAAGCAGCTATTTTGATTTTTGATTGTATGTGTGGAATTTTCATAAAATCCGGCGATCCGATCGGCTTTAACTGAAAGCCATTATATACTCAACACCGGCACGATTAGCCAACAAGGGTTAGCAATGTGTTTCCGTTATATATTGCGTCCCTGATTTTCTTTGACCTGGACTTGCCAATGCCCGCCTTTTGCCGATCCAATGCGCTTTAACACGCCGTGCTGTTGCAGCTTTTGCAGATGACGTTCAATGGTACGGGAACTTACAGCTAACTGAGCAGCCAGCGTGGGAATGGTCAATTCGGGACTTTTCTGCAAGGCTTGGATAATTGCCAACGGAGTTTTCCCCGACAGTTTTGCCGACATTATCCCCGACACTGTTGACGGCGCGGCCTCGATCCCTGTCCTTAATGCCTGCGCCAAGGCGCCCAGCATGAATTCGATAAACACCGTGCTGTCACTGGCCTGATCAGCCGTCCCCAGCACGCGGTAATACCCGCTTTGCTGTTCACGAATAATGCTTTCAACCGGCAAATACGCCATTTCTGCACGCCATTGACTCAAGATCAATGTTTGCCACAAACGCCCCAGACGACCGTTGCCGTCACTGAAAGGGTGTATGAATTCAAATTCATAATGGAACACGCAACTGGCAATCAGCGGGTGGATGTCGGTTCTGTCCAGCCAGCCCAGCAAATCACTCATTAGCCGAGGAATTTGTGCGGCGGGTGGAGCCATATGTACCAACGCCTGTTCCCGGAAGATACCCACGCCGCCACTACGCCATTGCCCGGCATCGTCAATCAAGCCCAGCATCAGACGCTCATGCGCGGCCAGCAAATGAGCGCAGTTGGTAGCTTGCCAATGGGGTAATTGTTCATACGCGGCGAAGGCATTACGCACTTCCTGGATTTCCCGTGGCAAGCCGAGCACCTGCTTGCCTTCCAGAATGGCGGTGACTTGTTCCAGCGACAAGCTGTTGTGCTCAATGGCAAGGGATGCCTGAATGGTACGGATGCGGTTTTCGCGTCGAAGTTGCGGGGATAACGCGCCCTGATGACCGGCTGACCAGCGCCCCAGCAGCTCGCTGATCTCGGCAACGGCATTGAGGATTTTGGCCGTGATGCTGTAGGGCGGTTGGTAGCCTCGGCTCATACGCTGATTGCTCTGTTCATTAAATGGGCGTAAAAAATCTAAGGTACCAATATTACCACGGCGGGTTAGTTCAGCCATTTTTCTATAAAAATGGCTGAAATCATTAAAACATTCTCTCCTGATTTCGCAAACAAGCCTAAGTGCCGTTCGCCGTACAGATTGTGCGAGTTATACTTTTTCCTTCACAACAACGCCTTAATCTCCGGCACACAAGAGCCGCAGTTGGTTCCGGCTTTAAGACAAAGCCCGAATTCCTGATGTGTTTTAAGACCTTGTTCCCTGATCGCGATTTGGATGGTGTAATTTACGAGAAAAACAATTCCGGGCTATCTTAAATTTAATGATTACCCAACAACCGGTTTTTTATTTGCTGTAGCAACTGCGGCGCTAAATACATTCCGTGTTGCTCGGTAAGTTGCTGCATTTTTTGCCAGGTTTGTTCAGCACTCAGTAATTTTCGCTTTTCCAATAAAAGCAATAAACCTACCGTGCCGATCACATCAACTGCCAGATAATGCGCTTTGCGCCGAGCCAATAAATCATCCAGAACAACGTAATCGGCCGCTATTTCCTGCGCCAGAATAATCGCTTCCAGTTCGCCTTGATGCAGCCGCCCCAAAGCCCCCTGCACATAAGCCGCTCCGATGTCTGAAAGGGTAGCCACCTTTATAAACGAGGGTGGCGTAACTTCGTGCAATTCGTTAACAACCGCCACCGGAGTATAAATATCATCGCTAACGTCAGCCAACAGTTTAAGGCTGTCTACCTTGCTTAAAAAGATAATCGGGCTGGTGTTAAGGACGATTTTCATGGTTTTTATAACTTTTCTACCGTGTGTATATCTTCTAAAACGCATTCATCGGCGATGATATAGCCTTGATTAAAGTGTTCTGTTAAGCGCGTTTTAAAACTGTCAAAATCCAAACCGGCCATGTGCGCGGCACTGGCAAAGCTTATTTTCCTGGCGTGATACAGACTTGCCGCTAAAAAAAATTCCACCGCATGACTACCCAGCGGTTGCAATATGTCATCGAATTCGGGTTGAAGCTGTATATGCATTGTTTTTCCTTAAGTGCCACACTATGCATAATCTTACCCCAAGCATAGTGAAATTAACTTGCAGGGTATTGTAAGACATATCTTGGTTGTCGGGCCTGATTAAAAGCACGGTTTGTTTGGGAATGTTCACAAGGAGGGCATGTGGAAGCCGCTCACAACAACGCCTTAATCTCCGGCACGCACGAACCGCAGTTGGTTCCGGCTTTAAGGCAGCGGCCGACTTCCTGATGGGTTTTCAGACCTTTTTCCTTGATCGCGGCTCGTATGGTTTTTTCGCCGACATTAAAGCAGGCGCAGACAATGGTGCCGACATCGGCAACACCTAAAGGCGGCATGCCGGTTAGTAACGCCATGCGTTCCGGCTTTCTCCAATTCCGTTTTTACAAACAGGCCGGTTAACCAGCTGCGTTCAGGAAGCTGGACTCGGCAGCGATAAAAATCACGCTTTCCAGCTGATTATCGACAATACTGCGCAGCCCTGTAATTGCCTTTGCCGGAGTCTTGATATTCCTGCCACTGGGGAGTTTCGCCATCGTTGTTGCACAGATTTTTTCTGCCCACTCCTGCCAGTTTTCAGGCAAGGTTAGCCCGGCCAGTTCATAACGGTAAAATTGTTCGCCTTTGATTTTGACCCAATATTCAGATCCGTTAACAGTCAGTTCGCGCCGGGACAGGATAAAGCCCTGCCAGACAGGTTGATAAGCCTTGATGCGAACGGGTGTGTGCTTGCTTTCCGGTTGCTTGGAAATCGGGTCAACCACAGGATTGACTAATGCGCCCATGCGTCCCCGACTGGCATATTGTTCGGTCCAGTGCATCGGCACAAACAGGCTGCCCTGCTGCTGGCTGTCGGTAATCTGCACACGCGCAATCATTGATCCCCAAAGGCTTTCGATAATTGCCAGGGTATTTGCAACCAATCCGTAGCGCTCTGCATCGACCGGATGCACTTCGACAAAAGGTTCGGGTTTGTGCTGATTTAACTTGGCGGCAATGGCGGTGCGGGTCATGGTATGCCATTGGTCGCGCAATCGGCCTGTATTTAATATCAGCGGATAATCCTGATCCGGCAGATTGACCGGCGGCGCGGGGTTATCGGCAATAAACTGGGCTTTGCCCGATGCGGTAAAAAATTGTCCGTCATCAAACAACCGCGCCCTGCCCTGCGGATAGGCCTGATTGACCGGCCATTGAATCGGCTGCAAATGGTCGTAATCGTGCTGGGTAATTTCCGCAAATGCCGATATATCAAAATCGCGCGAGCCGTTATTTTCAAAGCCTGACAGCGCGGCGTGTTCGCGAAAAATCTCCACCGGGCTTTGATAATGAAATGCCTGTTCAAAACCCATGCGCCGCGCCACTTGGGTGATAATCCACCAGTCCGGTTTGGCGCTGCCCGCCGGTTTGAATAAAGCCCGCTGCCGTGAAATGCGCCGCTCGGAATTGGTCACTGTGCCGTCTTTTTCGCTCCAGCCTTGCGCGGGCAACAGCACATGCGCCAAGGCGGTGGTATCGGTGTCGGCGATGCAGTCGGACACCACCACAAACTCGCAGCGCTGCAAGGCTTGTTTGACTTTGTCGGCATTGGGCAAACTGACCACGGGGTTGGTGCCCATAATCCATACGGCTTTTACTTTGCCGTCGTAAATGGCATCGAACAGTTCAACGGCCGGATAACCCGGCTTTCTGGCAATATTTTGAGTGTTCCAAAACCGTGCGACCCGATCTATGTCATCGGCGTTGGAAAAATCCATATGCGCGGCCAGCTGATGCGACAAGCCGCCGACTTCGCGCCCGCCCATCGCATTGGGTTGTCCGGTCAGCGAGAATGGCCCCATGCCCGGCTTGCCTATGCTGCCGGTCGCCAGATGGCAGTTGATAATGGCATTGACCTTGTCGGTGCCGGATGAAGATTGATTGATGCCCTGGCTGTACAGGCTCATGACTTTTTGATGACCGGCAAACCACTGATAAAAACGGTGCAGGTCGTCTTTATTCAATTGGCAAAGGGCTGCAACCTGTTCAATATCGATACTGGCGGCAGTCAGGGCTTCGTCAAAGCCTTCGGTATGGGCTTCGATATAAGCCGAATCCAGTGCGTTTTGTTCGCTCAAAAAATGCAGCAGGCCGTTAAACAAGACGGCGTCACTGCCGCTCGCCAGCGGCAGATGCAAATCGGCAATGTCGCAACTGACGGTACGGCGCGGGTCGATCACGACGATTTTTAACGCCGGATTGGCTTCCTTTGCCGCACGTATCCGCTGAAAACTGACCGGATGACACCAGGCGGCATTCGAGCCGATCAGCACGATCATCTCGGCCTGTTCAAAATCCTCATAACAGCCCGGCACGGTATCGGAACCGAAAGCGCGCTTATGCCCGGCCACCGACGATGACATGCACAAGCGGCTGTTGGTATCCATATTGCCGCTGCCGATAAAGCCTTTCATCAGCTTGTTGGCGACATAATAGTCTTCGGTCAACAATTGCCCGGAGCCGTAAATCGCCACCGCATCCGCGCCGTATTTTTCGATCGTGCTGATAAAGGAATCGGCGACCAGATCCAGCGCTTCCGTCCAGCCGGTTTCACGCCCATAGACTTTCGGTTGCAACAGCCTGCCTTTGAGTTCAACGGTTTCGCCGAGCGCCGAGCCTTTGGAGCAAAGCCGACCGAAATTAGCCGGATGCGTGGCATCGCCGCTGATTTTGAGGCGATGCTGTGCTTCATCGACCTTAGCGCTAATGCCGCAGCCTACGCCGCAGTAGGGGCAAGTGGTTTGTATGGGTTTATTCATTAAAAACTAGGCTAAGTTAGATGAATATCGCGTAGAGCACGCGTATGGACACGGATTAGACATGATATTAACCACGAGACAGTTTTATATCTGTGTTTATCAGCCAATATCCTGTGTACATCCGTGTTCTCGTGCTTTGAAATCAGTCCATTGACGAATAATGCGACCCTGCATAAGCTTTACCAAAAATCAGCGCATCCCTTATGTCGGAAATATTTTCTTCCTTCTCCAGCAATTCCTGATACCAGCCGCCATCGGCCGTGTCACCGTACAGCACCGCGCCGATCAGCTTGTTGGCTTTAATGACCAGTTTTTTATAAATGCCTAAAGCGGGATCGGTAAAACAGATGCTTTCACTGTTTTCATCGCCTTGAAAATCGCCGACCGAAAACAGGTTGATGCCGGTCACCTTAAGCTTGGTCGCGGTCGGCAAGGTGATATATTCCGCCGCACCATGAGCGCTGAGATGATTGGCGCAGACTTTGGCCTGTTCAAACAGCGGGGCGACCAGGCCAAAGGTAGAGCCGCGATGCTGGATGCATTCGCCTACCGCATAAATGCTGGGATCGTAACTTTGCAGGGTATCATTGACGACGATGCCGCGCTCGCAATAAATCCCCGCTTCCTGAGCCAGCGCCATATTGGGGCGCACGCCGATTGCGGTAATAAACAGGTCGCATTCCAGTTGGCTGCCGTCTTCAAAACTTACCGCCGTGATATGCCCGTTTTCATCGCCCAATAATTGCTTGAGCTTGGCGGCCATCTTAAATTTCAGGCCGCGTTGTTCCAGTTCCGTTTGCAGCATTTTTGCTGCCGGCTTGTCCATTTGCCGGTTCAGCAAGACTTCATGGTTATGGATTACGGTGACATCCATGCCTCTTGAAACCAGGCCGTTGGCGGCTTCCAAGCCTAACAAACCGCCGCCCAGCACCACGGCTTTTTTATGGCTGCGGCTGTAGCTCAGCATTTTATTGACATCGAAAATGTCCCGAAAACTGATCACGCCCTCCAGATCATTGCCGGGAACCGGCGGCATTACGGCTTTGGAACCGGTAGCGATCAGCAGCCGATCATATCCGGCCACCGTGCCGTCTTGCGCATAGACATCCCTTTTTTTCCGGTCTATGTACACCACGGTTTTACCTTCGCCCGCATGCAGCGTTATGCCGTTGTCGATATACCACTGGCGGTTATTGATCACAATATCCTCAATGGTTTTCTCGCCGCACAGCACCGAGGACAGCATGATGCGGTTGTAGTTACCGTAAGGTTCGGCGCCGAACACGGTAATGTCGTATTTATCCGGTGCGGCGGATAGCAGTTCTTCAACGGTACGCATACCCGCCATGCCGTTACCGATGACGACCAAGCGTTGTTTCATCTGTGTGTTCCTTATGATTGAAAGCCAGTCAAATCAGGCTGTTTGCAATTCAACAGCAAACTGCATGCCGACTTTAATCAGTAGGCTGGAATAAGCCTGTTCTGAGCTTGTCGAGGGGCCATTAGCAAGAACTGGCGTTTCCGCAACGCACTGTCCGGTAAGCAGGAAACCGCCCTGGTCAAGGCACTCCTGAATGAAGCCGAAGGGCTCGGGACAGGCCGCTTCGACAAGCTCAGGACAGGCTTGGGCGGTCTTGCTTAAAACTATCACGCTCTAAAATGGTGCGATAGCTCAGATATAAGGTCTTGAATTGTGCACGCTCAAGTTTTGTTTTAGATGAACACACAATTGAAAAACCTACCTCCCTCCTCAGGTTTACATTGACAAGCGTTCTGATAAAGTTCACATTGAACAGGTAACTAATTAAATATGCTTAATATCTAAGCAGTTGCAAGCCTAATAAAAATAACTACAACAAGGATTCCATTATATGAAATTATTAAAAAGCGCTGTCGTAGCGACTACATTGGCACTTTCTTTAGGATCTTTTCCGGCTACTGCTGAAGTCTGTTTGGGTATGGCATGTATGTATAACAGAATGACTCCCGCTGAAGGAATTGATGCGACTGTAGGTCAAGTTACTAAAGCATTGATAGCTATCAATGACAATGCTGGTGTCGATGTCGTTATAGACGATATCAAAGAGGCATTAAAGTTGAGTAAAGAAATCAATGCCAATGATAAACTTGATCGCAATCGTAACCGTGCTAATGATTATTTGAAAAAAGCTCGAACAGCTGTACAAGATGGCGATTCGGTTAAAGCAGCAGAACTCCTAAAAGAAGCGGAGAACCGTTTTTCAGATCTTAAAGGCATGATCGAATTAACTCAAGCCGATAGAAAATCACAACAGACCAACTTGCTAAACCGTATGACGGGCACGGTCGATACCGAAGCCGGCGCCCGATCTAGCATCCGATAGATATACAGGTGTAGATCTCTACTTGTAAAATGTAGAGCAATATCTTGCGTACACTTTTACTGGGGGCAGGGCGAACTTGAATATAAGTTTACTCTGCCCCTAGTTATTTTAGCACCGGCTCAAGGAGTAAGTTCGAAACCAGTGGAGTGTCCAATAAAGCATAACACTAGAAGAAAGTATCAAACGTTGGCAATACTATATCGAGGCTAGCCAATCCCACGCGCTGTAAGGTTACGATCCATCAAAGATAGAATTAATTCCCATGATCAAAAAAATCAGTATCCAGCAGCTCAAACCTGGCATGTTCATTCACGATATAAATTGCGCCTGGATGGAACATCCCTTTCTGGTGGGTGCACTCAAAATTAAGAACGATAAAACAATCGAAAAAATCACTGACCTCGGTGTTCGTGAAGTGTATATCGACACGCTTAAAGGGCTGGATGTGCTTGATGCGCCCACCGAAACTGAAGTCAATGCCGAGATTGAGCATAAAATGCTGGAAATGGTCCTGCAAACTAAGCCGATTACAACATCCGCCACGCTGAGTGAAGAGCTTAAGAAGTCCAGAAAAGTATACAGCGAAGCTAATAAGATCATAGCTAACATCATGCACGATGTGCGCATCGGTAGGCAGATTGAGCTGGAGCGGATCGACCCCGTGGTCGAGCAAATGGCCAGTTCGATACTGCGCAACAAAGACGCCATGCTTAGCTTGTGCAGGATCAAGAACAAGGACGACTACACTTTCCTCCACTCTGTCAGTGTTGGCGCCTTGCTGATCTCTTTCGCCCACGCCCTGGATTTCAATCGTGACGTAATAAAACAGCTCGGCGTCGGCGGCATGTTGCACGACATCGGTAAAACCAAGGTGCCGGATGAAATCTTGAGCAAATCTGGCAAGTTGACCGAAGAAGAATTCGTTATTATGAAATCGCACGTAGTGCATGGCTGTAGCATCCTGAGAAAGACGCCCGGCATCGCCCAGGTGTCTTTCGATGTTGCCGCCCAGCACCATGAGCGCTTTGATGGTAGCGGCTACCCGCTAAAACTGAAGAATTCGGAAATGTCGGTCTACGGACAAATGGCATCCATCGTCGATGTTTACGATGCGATTACTGCTGATCGTTGTTATCACAAGGGCATGACGCCTACAGTTGCAATCAGGAAAATGTTTGAATGGAGCAAATTTCACTTTAACCCCAAACTGCTCCGCACTTTTATTCGCACCGTCGGTATCTATCCGGTCGGCACTCTGGTGATGCTGGAAAGCGGCAAGGTCGGTGTTGTCATCGAACAGTGCGAAACCGATATGACTAGGCCACTGGTGCGTATCGTCTTTGATGCCAAGAAAAATTATTTCATCACTCCGAATGACATCGACTTGGCAAAGCCGCTAGGACAAGGTGGGGGCGACAAGATTGTCAACTACGAGTCTCCAGACAAATGGAACATAGACCCCGGTAAATTCATGTAATCCCGTAGGGGGCGCAATGCGTCCGAGATTGTGAAAGTATTATCAAAAAATAGGTAAAAGCATTATTCACCACGAAGGCACGAAGTACACGAAGAAAAAATAATTTCTTTTTATTCAATGAATTGAAAGCTTCGTGCTCTTCGTGCCTTCGTGGTGAGTTTTTTAATTTTGTTCAAAAACGAATACTTTCACAATCTCGTCCCTTACCTAGCTACGGCCCTGTCGGTTTAAGTCGTCCAAGTAACATAAAGGGGGTTGGTCATCCAGGGTAAGTTGATGATGCTGTAGCTAAAAGGGGCGCTTTGCAGTAACAGGTCAAAAGGGCGCTTTTCAATGACCAGATCCCAGCGATCATCGCTTTGGTTCAGCAGTCCGTTTCTTACCAGCCAATTGCCCCGGAAACCATCGATTGAACTGGAACCGATTGCATTCCAGTACTGGATTGCGGCTTCGATCAGGCTGTCGCCGATTTGCTTATCCGCAGCTGTCAGTTCGATGCCCAATTCAATGGGATCCGATGGCGATAATCCACATAACATTTTGTTCAATACCAACTGCTGTTCTTCGGTGGCGGCAAGTCCTGTTGCCAAATATTGAAGGTGATGAACCGCATTATGCCGAGCCTGTTCGCTGACAAACGCATTGTCTTTAACGAGTGCCAAGCGTTTGAAATAAGTGACGATGAATCCTTGCAAGAGCACCAGTCCGGCATTGTTTATTTTAATGGGCATGGTTTTTTCCATTGGTTGATTGTTTGATGGGGTGGACGTGGTTGAAGTAAAGGCTACTGTAGGCTTGTAGGTATTATTTTCTGCTTGAGTTTATACGCGACGTTGCTCATTAGAGACGTCGTTTCGATTACATTCATTACAATCCGGTAAAACACGGTTATGTGGCAAAAGCGAAGTAGGGTACGCACCGCGCACCATTTATGGATGCCAAGCCATTACAAACAATCCGTTTCGAGTATCGAAATTTTCGGTACTGTAGGGTACCGAAAAGGGGCGCGATGCCCACCCTACCTGGCTGCTCCCTGCGTTGCTCTACCTCCTGCATAACCCACAGGGATGTGGGGAATGCAGATTTTGCATTAGCGCCATGGATGGCGTGTAGTAGGGTAATGCAGGAGCAATTACCGAGGAGCAAAACATCTGCCCTTGCAGTCGTCCTGCGTCCATGCAGTCGTAAAGCGCCTACTTTTAGTGATTGGCGGATTGCTAACGCGAATCCGCCTTACAGTATTACATCTTTATGCAACCCAATACATCGATGCAGGATAATTTACGTTTATCTAAGACCCTTAGATCTGAGGTGCTCAGCGAATCTTTTGTCTGACCCAAGAATGTGGTGTTGCAGCCAATCTTGTAAAAAATGCATGGTTTCCATTGTGATATGAGCATGCCCGCTTTTCAGTTTTTGCTGCAGATCGACCGCAGTATGGACAAGATCGCTATGCTCGTGCCGATGCTGTTCTGAATCCGGATAATCATATTCCAGCATCAATTGCTCTTCGGTTTGAAAATGAAAGCCTGTATATTCGATAACCCTATCGAGCACTTTATTCATTATGTCGCCGGCATCGCCTGCCAGCATATGGTTATGCAGTCCATTAATAAGCTGAACAAGCTTTTGATGTTGTTGATCGATTTCTTCTATTCCAACTGTAAGTTGGTCGCTCCAAGTGATTAAAGACATAACCGTATTTCCAATAAATAGTTGAGGTCTTCTTGAGTATATTAGAAATCGGGTTAATTGCCAGAAGAACGAATGACTTATATTTCAGTTGCGAGCCCGTATGCAGCGTAGCGGAATACGGGATAAGCGAAGTAGGGTGCGCACCGCGCACCCATTTACGAATGCCAAGTATTACAAGCAATCCGTTTCGAACATCAAAATTTTCGGCACTGTTGGACACCGAAAAGGGGCGCGATGCGCCCCCTACCTGGCTGTTTATTTGCCTGCTCAGAATAGAAAGCTGCCGCATTATTCAGATCGGCAGTCGCGGCCGGGTGAACGATTATTTTCACTTCAAAGCTGCACGAGCTTGTGCGATCACTTCTTCGAACGGCATGCCGACAACCGTCCCACTTTCGATCTCGGCAACACGCCTTTCAACTTCAACAGCCCAAGCTGATTCGATTTCGTTATCTTCATCAAGGCTGGCGATAATGTGCTCCGCTAATAGCGCACGCTCGGCGGGTACAAGTTTTAATACCTCGGCCTCTAAAATCTCAAATTGTGGTGACATACATACCCTCCAAACGATAAGTCTTAATTGTAGCGCTGTAGGGTGGTTTCGCGCTACAACTGCATGGATGCAGGAGGTAGAGCACCAACAGTAGGCGCTTTAGGCGACGCAGGAGCAGTTGCCGAGCAAACCGCCAATCAACGCACAACGCCGATGACAACCAGCCGAAGTTGCGGCGGATTGCCTAACGGCGAATCCACCCTACGTTGAGCCACCTTACAGCGTTGTTGGACACCGAAAAGGGGCGCGATGCGCCCCCTACTTGGCTGGCGTTCGATGATACGCACAGCGTATCTATATGGCGAACAAGGACAATAGCGTGCGAATGCCCTATGTACAGGGCGACGACGCGAAATAAACTTACAATCGATACGGTAAAAACTTACAAAACCAGCTAAAGTTCTTCCCGTATCGGACGATAACTAAGAAAGGCGAAAGCCGGAAGCCGGAAGTGCTTTAGCTTATGAAGCATAAATAAATCTTTTTAAGAGATGTGCCATGTCAACCATTATCAATACCAACCTCCTTGCCCTGAATACACAACGGCAATTAACAAAATCGTCAATGGCACAGCAAAACGCCATGACGCGCCTGTCTTCCGGTCTGCGCATCAACAGCGCCAAGGACGACGCGGCAGGATTGGCTATTTCCGATCGGATGACTTCGCAAACACGCGGTTTGGCGGTTGCTGTCCGCAATGTGGGCGACGGCATCTCGTTGGCCCAAACCGCTGAAGGCGCGCTGGGCTCGATCGACACCAACTTGCAGCGTATTCGTGAGTTGGCCCTGCAATCGGCTAACGGCTCCAACACGGCGGCGGATCGCAATGCCATCCAGGTGGAAGTTCAACAGATCAAAGACGAAATTCAGTCTATTTCCGACCGCACCAACTTCAACGGCAAGAAGCTGCTGGACGGCTCTTTCGGCAGCGCTACCCTACAAACCGGCGCCAATGTCGGCGAAGGCATCAATGTGTCCCTGAGCGGCGCACGCACCGATCAGTTAGGCGCTGGACAAAGCGCCGGGGTTTCCACAGTAACGTCTGATTCTCTTTTTCGCACAAACGCCATGGCTGCCGGCGACCTGACCATCAACGGCGTATCGGTCGGCGCGGCGCTGGCTGGCGCTGACGGCTCATCCACCGTTAATCAGAACTTCAGCGGCATCGCCGTTGCCGCCGCCATTAACGCGGTATCGGACAAGAGCGGCGTCACAGCGATCGTCAATGCCAATAGCGTACAGGGGGCAGACGTTACAGCCGCCGGGGTTTCTAATACCCCCGTTACCTTCAGTTTAAATGGTGTCTCGATAACCGCCGCCGGCTCCGGCGTCGCCGCCAACCTGCTCGCCGACCTGAAGCGCGTCGCGGACCAGATCAACAACAGTTCCGCACAAACCGGGGTCACCGCCTCTATCGACGAAAAGAACCTTGAAGCGGGAGTCATACTGACCGCCGCCGACGGCCGCAACATCGATATCAGTGCGAACGCTCAAAGCGTCGGCGTTGGCTTAGAAACTAGCGCGGCAACTTACTTCGGCGGCGTCACCTTGGTCTCCAAGACTGGCGCCAACATCGACATCACCAGCAGCACCGGCGCTTCGCTGGAAAATGTCGGCATCGAAACAGGCAGTTATAAGGGAGGGGTCGCCACTGCCGTGAGCGGTGCGTTAGGACTCGGGACGTTGATGGCAGGCGACCTGGTCATCAACGGGGTTTCCATCGCCGCTGCGCAATACTCCTACGATACGGCTTCATCGTCATCCGGCATCAATAGCGCCATCGCCAATGCGACAGCTATCAATCTGTCCAGCGACCAGACCGGCGTTACGGCCCAGGCCGGTCCGACTACAGTCACTTCTATCGGTGTGACTGCCAACACCGGCGACACTTTAACCCTCAACGGCGTCACCGTCGCAGTGGCGGCAGGCACCACCGGCACCACCGTCGAGCAGGTCGGCCTGTATGTCGATGCGATCAATGCTAAATCGCCGCAAACCGGCATCAGGGCGGTGATCAACGACGCGTCCAAGTTCACCTTGGTAGCCGACGACGGACGTAACATTGAGTCTACCAGCCTTACTGCCGTTCTCGCTAATACCACAACATTTGGTACGGTAAGACTGACTTCCGGCGACCAGATCAACATTTCCACCAACACCGGCAACATGTACAGAACCGGCTTCAACGTCGGCACCTATGGCAGCAACGAATCAGGCCAGCTGATCAAGGACATCGACGTCTCGACGGTGGAAGGCGCCACCAAGGCCTTGAGTGCGATAGACAACGCCGAGGCAAAAGTCAATAGCCAACGGGCCGTCATGGGTGCGATACAAAACCGCCTGGACAGCGCCATCAGCAACCTCCAGTTGAATACGCAAAACCTGACGGCCGCCAACAGCCGTATCAAAGACGCCGACTTCGCGGTGGAAACCGGTGAACTGAGCCGTGCGCAAATTCTGCAACAGGCCGGCACGGCGATGCTGGCGCAGGCGAACTCTTCTACTCAAGGGGTGCTGTCTTTACTGAGATAATGGCGCAACATCCTTCGGGCGTTTTATCCGATCCCCGCTTGGGCTTTTCCAAGCGGGGATTTTTTATGCTCGATGATTTTGGATATTGCGCGTCGCCTCGGTAATTGGTTAGGAAGACGGCTATGAACATTTGCCTGGCAAATACGTCGGCGATTTGCGTCGTATGTCATCGCGCCGGGTCTCCTCGACGCGGCAATGCTGAAAGGTCGGTGAACCCTGAGATTTTCAATGCGTATCGCATAAACGGGTATTTTCACGGTTTCATCTTCCAAGCAAACGCCGGTTTGCAGGTTGTAATGTTATTTTACGAGCCGGACGGGGCATGTTGCCCCGTTCGAAACGTTTTAAGTTGGGTAACTTACCTCAAACACAACAAAAACGTTAGGGACGGGGTTGCAAACCCCGTCCCGCTTGGGGGCGCATCGCGCCCCCTACCTGGCTTTCGATTTAGCCATAATGCACAATCGATTTTATTATTATTTTCGCCGATGCCAGTAGCCAGGGCGACGTTTCTGATGCGCAATTGCTATTATGAAAAGATGGTCAGGGAAAAGGCGATACACAATGTTAAAAGGAAACCGACGCAAAACAAAGCGACGTGTACCGGAAACCCATGGTGTACCTAACTCCGGATTGCCCGACAAAAGCGAGGTTGCTTTTTCAAGCTCTGTGATGAGTGCCAAGCCAAGCTGTTTATTTGCCTGCTCAGAATAGAAAGCCGCCGCATTATTCAGATCGGCAGTAGCGGCCGGGTGAACGATTATTTTCACTTCAAAGCTGCACGAGCTTGTGCGATCACTTCCTCGAACGGCATGCCGACAACCGTCCCACTTTCGATCTCGGCAACACGCCTTTCAACTTCAACAGCCCAAGCTGATTCGATTTCGTTATCTTCATCAAGGCTGGCGATAATGTGCTCCGCTAATAGCGCACGCTCGGCGGGTACAAGTTTTAATATCTCGGCCTCTAAAATCTCAAATTGTGGTGACATTACATACCCTCCAAACGATAAGTCTTAATTGTAGCGCTGTAGGGCGGTTTCGCGCTACAACTGCATGGATGCAGGAGGTAGAGCACCAACAGTAGGCGCTTTAGGCGACGCAGGAGCAGTTTGCCGAGCAAACCGCCAATCAACGCACAACGCCGATGACAATCAGCCGAAGTTGCGGCGGATTGCCTAACGGCGAATCCACCCTACGATGATCCACCTTACAGCGTTACTGAGATACTTGGAGAAGCAGCTCATGTTTAACGCATAAAAGTTGTAAGAAATAGTAGAGGACAGCCAATCAGACCTGAGCATCTTTACAGATTTAACTGCTGCAAAGGATCTTCACCGGGGCCTAATATTCGCAAAATGAAAATCTCATCTGCATCGACATGATAGTAAATCGAGTGGGATTCATGCACATGCCGCCGGATATTCTTTTTGATTTGACTTTGGTCGCTGCCAATAAGTGGAAAGTCGGAAAGCATTTCCAATGCTTTAAATAATCCGTCTCGATAAAGATTTGCCTGCCTGATGCCAAAACGTTGAATCGTATAAGAAGCAATATTGCCGAGATCTTTATCGGCAAGTATTGATAAACGATAGTTAGCCATTCTTTTCGGCAAACCGAGTTTCAGCTTCTTTCCATATTTCTTGCGGAGTGCGATCACTCACGCCGCTGGATTCGGCTTCATCAAGCATAAAACGAAGCTGAGTTTCTGCTTCCCGTTTTTCCTGATCTTGGCGTAGCAAATCCTGAAAATATTCACTGTCATTTTCATATTTACCGGAATCAACCTGCGACTTAACCCAACTTTCCATTTGATCGGTGATTGTGATTGTTTTGCGCTGCATGGACATAACAAGGCCTCAAGAGTAAAAATGTGCGAGAGTTGACGTTATCATACTTTGAACGACATGATGCGAAAATTCTGTTGTCATTTTTAGCTCGTGTTTCAAAAATGAAAATCGAAGTAGGGTGCGCACCGCGCACCATTTACGAATGCCAAATTATTACAAGTAATCCGTTTCGAGCATCAAAATTTCTGGCACTGTAGGGTACCGAAAAGGGGCGCGATGCGCCCCCTACCTGGCTCTACCCGCCGGGTTAGCTTCCATTTTTTCTAATACCTTGAACGATCAGATTGCGTGCATTGTCTCTAGCTGAGAATGTGCTGAGTTTTTCAGTAATTTTTTCCGCCCCAGAAAAATCACCTACCGCCACCATACGTTGTACGATTTTTTGGTATCCATCATCGCGAGCGCTAAATGTTGACATTAGTTCTGTAATTCTCTTAGCTATGGCAATATCTGCTCTGCACAAAGCATCATCAAGCAGTCGTTTATATCCAGCATCTCGTTGAGAAAAGGTGGAAAGAGCCTGCACCGTTTTCAGGGCAACCTCAATGGCTTCAGCTTTTGGGCAAGTTGCAACAGCAGTGGGTGGTGCCCCTTCTGAAGTTTTGAGCGGTTGCGAAACTTCGGAAGCTGGCAATAGTTTAGGTGCGGCAGGGGGCTGAACTGAAGCATGTAGTGCGTCTTTATCTGAAGGAGCGAAAAACAGCCATAGTGCTAATAAGGCACTAACAATTCCAGAGATCCAAGATGCTTTTTCTAAAATTGACCGTTGCATAGGTTGTATCTTAAAGAAGCTAACGTTAAGTAGGCACCTATATCAGGTGTATATTAATTTTCAATGCAGGCGCATAACGAAACTCCTGCAATTCGTTAGGCAAGATACTATAAATATTGAATTCTTGATAGCACACCATTTATGCAAACCCAAAATACCCCTCAAAAACTCTTTGCTCCAGTCCGCGCCCCTATCCGAGTTTAACCAGGAATATTCATAACCCCTTCCGCCACCATCACCGCCGCGCCGCCGACCCGGATAGTCAGGGTGTCGCTACCTTTATGATCCATTTCCAGATTCAGCACACTGCGGCGGTTGCTGTTCATCGCCGCGATCCACGGCAAAGGTGTAGGTACCTTTTTGCATAAACTCAAATGAACACAGATACGAGGCAAAGGCGGGCATCGCGCTGCCGACCGGCGGGTCTTCGTGCATGCCGATACGCGGGCCGAGCAGGCGGGCGTTAAAATCGGCATCCGCAAACGGCGTTTTCGGGGCGAACAGCAGGATTTCCTGTGCGGCGGTTTGCGGGGCGGTCGATTGGCTCCAGGCCGCATAATTGAATTTTGCGGTTCTTACGCTTTCGTAACGCCAGACCGGGACGATCAGATAGGGAACGCCGCAAGACACCAAACGCGTGGCATATTTTTTATGATCGAGTTCCGACTGCTGTATGGATAGGAAACTCGCCAACTCCTCATCGCTGGGCGTAAAGCGGTCAATGATGGAAGTCACCTTGCGGGTGAACTGCACAAAACTGGGCTGGCCGTTTTCAGCAGTAATATTGACGTTGACCGGGCCGGTATTTTGCTCGAAAACCATCGGCGTAATCGCATCGGTCAGTTGAATATCGCCGCAATGCGCCAATACAAAGGCGGTGGCGATAATCGGATGCCCGGCAAAATCGATTTCGCTTAGCGGCGAAAAAATCCGCATCACGCGGCTGGTGTTTTGTTTATCGGGATGAAATACAAACACCGTTTCCGATAGGTTCAATTCCCTGGCGACCAGCTGCATTTGCTGTTGGCTTAAGCCTTCGGCATTCGGGAAAACGGCTATTTGCGCGCCGTTGAAAATCTGTCTGGTAAATACATCGGCAATGTAATAGTTGTATTTCATAGCTGGCCTCTCCTGCGGCAATGATGAATGCTGACTTGAACGCTGCCGTTTTCAATGCGAACGGCATAAACGGGTATTTTCACCGTTTCATCTTCCAGACAAACGCCGGTTTGCAGGTTGAAATGTTGTTTGTATAAAGGCGAAGCGACAACCGGCTGGCCGTTAATATCGCCGATTAAGCCGCGCGACAGCACATTGGCGTTGCCGAACGGATCGTAATTGTCGATAGCATAAACTTTACGTCCGATTCCGGCCCTTCGGCTTCGCTCAGGACATGCATCAAAAAATCGCCACCTGCTCGCCTTCAACCAATGCGCAAACGCCGGAATCAGGCTGTAAATCATCAACACTGCAAACATCTATCCACTGGGCCATTACGCTACCTCCACGAGTTTAAAATGTTTCCGCTCTTCTCTCATCGGCGGGACGGATCTGGCCACGTTCTTCGACAAACACCACGTTATCATCCGGCTGGTCGCTGTTGATGAAATGACGGAAGCGTTTTAGTTTGGATTCATCTTCAATCGTGGTTTTCCATTCGCATTGATAGGTGTCGATCACATACTGCATTTGCTGCTCCAGCTGCTCGCACAAGCCCCAGTTTGTCTTCAATCACTACCGATTTCAGATAATCCAGCCCGCCTTCCATGTTTTCCATCCATACCGAGGTGCGTTGCAGACGGTCTGCGGTGCGCACATAAAAACTCAAAAAGCGGTCGATGTATTTGATCAGGGTTTCCTTGTCCAGGCCGGTGGCGAATAAATCCGCATGGCGCGGTTTCATGCCGCCGTTGCCGCAGACATACAAGTTCCAGCCGTTTTCGGTGGCGATAACACCGACATCCTTACCCTGCGCTTCGGCGCATTCGCGGGTGCAACCGGACACGGCAAATTTGATTTTATGCGGCGAGCGCAAGCCCTTGTAGCGGTTTTCCAGCTCTATCGCCAGACCGACGCTGTCATCGACGCCGTAGCGGCACCAGGTGCTGCCGACACAGGATTTAACCGTGCGCAGTGATTTGCCGTAGGCATGGCCCGATTCAAAACCGGCATCGATCAGTTCTTTCCAGATATGCGGCAATTGATCGACCCGCGCACCAAATAAATCCACGCGCTGACCGCCGGTAATTTTGGTATAGAGCTTGTATTTTTTGCCGACCTGTCCCAGCGCAATCAGCATGTCGGGGCTGATTTCGCCGCCGGTGATGCGCGGCACGACCGAATAAGTGCCGTCTTTTTGCATATTGGCTAAAAAGGTATCGTTGGTGTCCTGTAAGCCCTAAATGGTCTTTTTCCAGAATATAGTCATTCCAGTACGAAGCCAGAATATTGCCGACGGTCGGTTTGCAAATTTCGCAGCCTTTGCCTTTGCCGTGTTTTTCCAGCAACTCGTCAAAGGTTTTGATTTCTTCAACCCGGATCAGGTTATACAAGATCCTGCCGGGTATAGGCAAAATGCTCGCAAATATCGGTATTGACTTCAAAACCCTGTTTTGACAGTTCCGAGTCCATGACCGACTTAAGCAAGGCCGAACAGCCGCCGCAACCGGTTGCGGCTTTGGTTTCCGCTTTTAGCGCGCCCATCGTCGTGCAGCCGGCTTCAATCGCCGAACAAATCGCGCCTTTGGTCACGTCATAACAGGAACAGATTTGCGCCGACATCGGCAAGGCATCCGGGCCCAAACCGACCGATTCATCGGAACGGTGCGGTAAAATCAGCGCATCGGGATTTTCCGGCAGTTCAATACCGTTCAGGCAATATTGCAATAAAGTGCCGTAACCCGACGCATCGCCGACCAGCACCGCGCCCAGCAATTGTTTTTTATCCTGGCTGACGACCAGGCGTTTATAGACTTCGCTGGCGCCGTTTTGATAGGTGTAAACCATCGCGCCCTGGGTTTTGGCATGCGCATCACCGATACTGGCGACATCGACGCCCATCAGTTTCAGCTTGGTGCTCATGTCCGCGCCGGTAAAGCTGGCTTCATTGCCGGCCAAATCGGCCACAACGGTGCGCGCCATCGCATAACCCGGCGCAACCAAACCGTAAATCATGCCATTCCATAATGCACATTCGCCAATCGCGTAAATATCAGGGTCGGAGGTGCGGCATTGGTTATCGATGACGATGCCGCCGCGCGGACCGACTTCCAGGCCGCAATCTCGGGCAATATCGTCGCGCGGACGAATGCCCTGCCGAAAACAGCACGATGTCGGTTTCCAGCTCTTCGCCGTCGGCAAAGCACATTTTGTTGACGCACTGCTCGCCGTCGGTAATGATGCTGGTGTTTTTGCCGGTATGCACGGTCACGCCCAAGTTCTCAATCTTGCGCCGCAGCATCGCACCGCCCGCTTCATCCAGCTGCACCGCCATCAAGCGCGGCGCGAATTCGACCACATGGGTTTCCAAGCCTAAATCCATTAGCGCTTTGGCCGCTTCCAGCCCCAACAAGCCGCCGCCGACCACGGTGCCGACTTTGCCGGTTTTTGCCGCGGCAGCAATGGCTTCAAGATCTTCAATGGTGCGGTAAACCAGGCATTGCGCCCGGTCATGCCCCGGAACGGGCGGCACGAACGGATAAGAACCGGTCGCCAGCACCAGCTTGTCGTAAGCGATAGTCAGGCCTTTTGCCGAGGTGACGGTTTTAGCGGCCCTATCGATGCTTGCGGCTTTATCGCCTATATGAATGGTAATGCCGTGCTGTTCGAAAAAGCCGTCTTCGACTAGAGACAGTTCCTGCGCCGTTGTGCCGGTGAAAAATGCCGACAGATGCACCCGGTCATAGGCTGCTCTGGGTTCTTCGCAAAAAGTAATGATTTCATATTGTTCTTTAACGGTGCTTTCGACCAGGCTCGCCAGAAAATGCTGCCCGACCATGCCATTACCAATAACGACCAATGTTTGTTTTGTGCTCATATACAACCCCGATAACGATGTTTGTTGTTTGGAGTTATAGAGCAATGGCTATGCCAGAATGGTCAAGCAAGTGATTTTAAAAGGTTCCTTCATTATCAATTTGAAAAAAAAGATTAATAACGGGCCGAGATGGTGCGTGTAAATAAACAATGCCCGTTATTTGTGCAATGCAAGCCTCATTTTAAACGCGGCTTGATAGTGTCCGGTATTGTGCCTGCGTATCTTCAAGAGCATGCGCTGTTTGCACCACGATGATACGCATTGCATCATTGTGGTGCTTACTATCTGCCTGGCAAGCCTTTTAATTCACCTCGCATCCTGAATAACTCTGCATGATAGCGGTTCCGGCTTATGTGGCATGCAATATGCTGTTTCCAAATTTAATCGCATCAATAATTCGGAATCAATCATGTCAGCTCAACGCCTTAACCTGCTCTCCTTCTCTGGGAAAACCAAGATTCTCCACATGACCTGGATGGCTTTTTTTATCAGTTTTGTGGTCTGGTTTAACCATGCGCCCTTAATGATGGTGATTGCTAAAACGCTGGGCATGAGCAATTCCGAGATAAAAACCATCCTGATCTTGAACGTCGCCTTGACCATTCCGGCGCGCATTGTGATCGGTATTCTGGTCGATAAATTCGGCCCTAAACGCACTTATTCAACACTGTTGGCGGCGGGCAGCATTCCTTGTTTTATGTTCGCTTTTGCGACCAGTTTTGAGCAACTGGCCTTGGCCCGATTCTTATTGGGCTTTATTGGAGCGGGTTTCGTGATCGGCATCCGCATGGTCGGCGAGTGGTTTCCGGCCAAACAAGTGGGTATTGCCGAGGGTATTTACGGCGGCTGGGGAAACTTCGGTTCCGCCGCGGCGGCAGGAGCCTTGCCCGCTCTGGCGCTGATCTTTGGCGGCGATGAAGGCTGGCGTTATGCGATTGCAACGACCGGTGCTATTTCACTGATTTATTCGGTCATCTATTTCTTCAGCGTGTCCGACACGCCCAAGGGCTCGACTTACTTTAAACCTAAAAAAGCCGGGGCGATGGAAGTCACCAGCATTTGGGACTTGTTTTTCTATATTCTGATGAGCGTCCCGTTGTACGCCACCTTGAGCCTGTTAACCTGGAAATTATCGCCGACCGGCGCCAACCTGTTGTCAAACTTCGCCGCTATTTGCATCTATACCGGTATTTGGGCTTTATTTATTTACAACGTGTATAAAATCATCCACGTTAATGAAGAGCATCTGCAACACCCGATCGATGAGATTCATAAATACAAATTCAAACAGGTTGCGATTCTGGACCTCGCTTATTTCATTACCTTCGGCTCGGAATTAGCCGTGGTTTCGATGTTGCCGCTGTTTTTCTTCGATACTTTCCATGAGTCGCATGGTATTACCATGGTCGAAGCCGGTTTGCTGGGCGGCAGTTTTGCGTTTATTAACCTGGTTGCGCGGCCGGCGGGCGGCTGGGTTAGCGATAAATTCGGCCGTAAATTATCCTTAAGCATTTTTGTTTTAGGTCTGTCGGTAGGTTATTTCTGCATGTCGATGATTGATTCGGAATGGCCTATTGCGTTGGCGGTATTGATAACCATGGCCTGCTCCTGCTTTGTATCCGGCGGCTGCGGTGCGGTCTATGCAATCGTCCCGTTAATCAAACGGCGCATGACCGGGCAGATCGCGGGCATGGTCGGCGCATATGGCAATGTCGGCGGCGTGTTGTTTTTGACCATATTATCGTTTGTTACACCGGCTGTATTTTTTACGATCATAGCGGCGGTGGCGCTATCGGTGTTGATTGCCGTGCAGTTTATCGACGAACCGAAAGGGCACATGGCTGAAGTTCAGGAAGACGGTACCGTGGAAATGATTGAGTTGAATTGAATCGGATGAAATATTCAATCCATAAATGTAAGTAGATTAATTCACCACGAACGACTGCATGGATGCGAGGTAGAGCAACGCATGGAGCAGTTGCCGAGACACGAAGTTCACGAAGAAAAATAAGATAAAACTTCGTGTTCTTCGTGCCTTCGTGGTGATATGTCTTTTAGCCATTCATAGATGAAAACCATGCCAAAACCAACACTCAAAATCAGCATCGGCTCTGCCAGCGACAAAGGCATCAAGCCGGATAATGAAGATTTTTTCGGTTCACTCATACCGGAAGGTTCGCAGCTGACTTCATAAAGGCATAGCCGTTGCCATTGCCGACGGCATGAGCGGCAGTGACGCAGGGAAACAGGCCAGCCACTGCTGTGTGGTCAGTTTTTTAAGCGATTATTACAGCTCCCCCGATTCCTGGTCGGTCAAACATGCCGGGCAAAAGATTCTTTCCGCTACCAATTCCTGGTTATACAGTCAGGGGCAAAGCCGTTATGAATCGACTAAGGGCATGGTCAGCACGCTCAGCATAATTGTGCTGAAATCGACAACGGCGCATATTTTTCATATCGGCGATTCGCGGATTTATCGTTTGCGCCAAGGTAATTTTGAGCAGATAACCCGCGACCACCGCATCTGGGTTAAAGAAAAAAATTATCTGAACCGGGCCATGGGCATAGAGCCGCATCTGGAGGTCGATTACCAGTCGCTATCCTTTGGAAAAAGGGGATCTGTTTTTAATGACGACGGACGGAATACACGACTTTATCGATGAAAAAGCCTTAAAAAAGCTCGTCCAAGACAATGCGGATTTAACGCTGGTTGCCGCACAAATTATGCAGCAGGCTAGTGAAAATCACAGTGATGACAATCTGACCTGCCAGCTGGTCAGGGTCGATGAATTGCCCGAAGCCAACGAAGACGAGGTTATTCGCCGTCACACCAACTTGCCCTTTCCACCACCGTTGGAACCCGGCATGGTGATTGACGGCTATCGGATTGAGGAAGAATTGCATGCCAGTAAACGCACCCAGATTTACCGAGCCTTTGATACTAAAACCGGCACCCCGGTTATTTTGAAAGCCCCGTCTATTTTGTATGATGACGATACCCATTATATTGAGCATTTTCTGCATGAAGAGTGGGCCGGAAAACGCATTCACCACGAAAACGTACTGAAAATACTCAGCCCCAATCGGGAAAAAAGCTGCATTTATTATGTCACCGAGTTTCTCGAAGGCCCGACACTTAGGCAATGGATAACCGAAAACCCTAAGCCGGACGTTAAAGAAACCCGGAAAATAGTCGAGCAAATAGCCAAGGGCTTGCGCGCTTTTCATCGCATGGAAATGCTGCATCAGGATTTAAAGCCTGAAAACATCATGTTCGATAAAAACGGGACGGTTAAAATCATCGATTTCGGTTCGGTTAAAATCGCCGGTATCACGGAAATCACCCCGCTGGATCACGGCGAGACAGAGAACATACTCGGCACTTTAAATTACACCGCGCCTGAATATCACTTGGGGCAGCGCGGCACCCCAAAGTCCGACCTGTTTTCATTAGGCGTCATTATTTATGAAATGCTTAACAACGCCCTGCCTTTCGGCCCGGATATGCCTGAAAAACCCAACCAAATGAATCTGGCAAAGCTTCGCTATGTGCCCAGTTTTCATCACAACGCAATGGTTCCTATCTGGATTGACGGGGCAATAGAAAAAGCCACCGCAATAATTCCGCAATTTCGCTACGACGATTTATCGGAGTTTCTGTATGACCTATCCACGCCCAATCCCAAGTTCCTGAGTGCTAAAGAGTCCATCCCTTTAATACAGCGCAACCCGTTATTATTCTGGAAAGGCTTATCGGCAATACTGTTGATCATAAACTTGGTTTTTATGTATTTGTTGTCGCATGGATAAAACTGACGATTAGCGGGGCGCAACGGCTGATGAATAACAGGTGAATTCAAAAGTGCAAAAATATTCAAAGAGATGCGAAATTGTGAGTTGTCACCTAAAAGGTAACTGCAGGACCAAATAGTTAAAAATGAACGATTTAAAAGTATTACTTATTGAAGATGGAACAGCAGACCAGTTATTGGATGAAATACTGGTTTCTAAGGGCTATTCGGTCACTGGCACGGTAATGCTTGACGCAAATATGCAATCCTTGGCGGTGAACAGCAAAACCGACATTGTTATCTTTAATATCGACAGCCCCAGAAAATATTTTCAGCACATAGATTTCCTTAGCCGGAATCATCCGTTGCCCATCATTATTTTTGCACCTGACGATACCCTCGACACCATCAATCAAATCGTTAAGGCCGGGGTCAGCGCTTATGTTGTTAATGGCCTGGAAACCGGTCGCATTGACAGCATCATCAATATCGCCGTGGCAAGATTTAAGGAACAGCAACGGCTTAAAACCGAATTGGAAAAAACGAAATCCAGGCTTGAAGAGAGAAAACTGATAGACCGGGCAAAAGGCATTTTGATCAAAACCCGTGGTTATACCGAAGACGATGCTTATCACACCCTGAGAAAACTGGCGATGGATCGCAATATAGCCATCGGGGAAATGGCGAAAAACGTTATCGCTATGGCTGAGCTGCTTAAATAAAATATTTTAAGGCAAAAGGCAAAAGGCAAAAGGCAAAAGGCAAAAGGCAAAAGGCAAAAGGCAAAAAAATTATTGCGCCTTTCGCCTTTTGCCCTTCACCGTCTATGCTCTATTTGTCCAACTGCCGAGTAATTATGATATTTTTTTCAACCACTCTTTAACCACCGGCCAGCCGCGTGTCAGCCATTGCTCTGTTGCAAAGGCCGCGGCCAGTTTAGCTTGCTTTGCCAACGCCTTAAGATAAAACCATGTCCTGTCGGCAAATGAAGCATCGGTGCTATCGCGGTATTGCAAATAACGCGAGCCGAAACCATCGATAAAGACCGGTTTAAACAGCCACATTTCCAGGATAGACGTTGCCCACATAAACATGAACGAAACGCCCATGCCCATACCGGCAAAAATAACCAGCCACGCAAACATCGGGTGAATCTTGGTTAGCCACCATGACAATATATCGGCTACAAGAAACACATAAGGCATGCCGATAGCAATACACTTATATTGCGTTGTCGGGGTTTCCGCAAAACTGAAAATAAGCCCCACGAACATGAAAATGAAGCTGATACCGAACATATGGACATGTGAAACCCGCGTTAATGACGCGAAGGTAGCGCCCGTATCTTGTGCGGTTAAGGCTTTTAATGCCTCAAACTGGGTAAAATCCGGTATGCCTGAAGCCTCCTTGTTATGGCACATCACGCAACGGCTCTCGATGATTTTGTCGATACCGTCGGCCTTGTAATCATCGCGATCTGCGCCATCCCTGACCCATTCCATGATCTTAAATCGCTCCTGTTCCGGCGCGTTATCCTTCATCGAACCATTCAGTTTCTGCTCCAAAACAGTGCCGGAACGGTTACCGTAATAACTGTAAACAATGTCGTCAACAGACAAGCCGAATTTTCCGTCCGCCATGCCGTGGGTGAACAATATCTGAATTAATGCGAACAGATAGCCGATGCCGACCGTACACAAATAGCCGGTAAACAATACCTTGATAGGGGTGTCGTGATCTTTTAGCGGGGTATATTTTGTTGTCATAATCTCGATTGGTAATTTGTTGTGTGACGGATTCAAACTGAATCCCATGATTATACGTTGCCTTGATTACGTTGTTATTAACATTCCATCCATATTCGAGCAGGTTTTATGCCACGCAGCAGCTTTAACTGTCTTGAGCTGCAAAGAGACTTTGCACTATACGCAAAAAACCAAATTGGTGCGGTGACTGAAAATAATGCACCAAAGTAATGCAATGCGGTTGACTGTGCCAATACTCAGCCGTCGCTGGTATGAGCTATAACCATTTAAATCGGGCAAACAGAACGCCTACCAATTTTGGCACATCGATTGCTTTAGACAACCCAGAGCTCCAGCGCCGGAGCGCTGCGGGTTCAGTGGCGAACTCCTTAAACAATCATATCGATATGAATCAAGAAAAAATACTATTCCCTTATTTTCAGCCTATTGTCGGCGCTGCCAGCGGTTCTATTATTGGTTATGAGGCATTAGCCAGGCAACATGATACAGAGGGGCGGATTATTTCGGCAGGCGAATTGTTTTCTTCGCCGGATATTGCGCCCGATCAATTGATAGCTTGGGACCGCATGGTCCGGCGGCTAGCGCTGGAGCAATTCAGCCAATCGAATTTCAACGGTTATTTAACGCTCAATATTTCCGCTGCCTGGATCGACCGGCTTGCTGATGTTAATTCATTGCCGACCCTGCTGATGCTGGAAGAGTTTAATGTTGATAAAAACCGCGTCATTATTGAAATAACCGAATCGAAAGGCGATCTGGACAAGCTTGTTGAAATTGCCGCCGTATACCGCAGGCACGGCTTGAAAATAGCGATTGATGACTTTGGCGCGGGCTTTTCCCAGTTGGAAAGAGTCATGGCCATTCAACCCGACATCATCAAACTGGATATGCAGTTGTTCCAGAGTGCAACCAAAGGCGGCATCGCCAGCGACATTGTGCATTTAATATCCCGATTGGCGAAACGCACCGGTTGCCGTATCGTTTGCGAGGGCGTGGAAACCGCTGAGGACTTTCATTTCGGTTTAAGCTGCGGCGCCCAATATATGCAAGGCTATCTGTTTTCGCCCGCCACAGCCGGGTTTAAAGAACCGCTGCATTACCAACAACAAATCGGTACGCTAAGAAAGACCTTCCTGAAAAAAAACTTAGTCAAAGAAGAACACAAGATTCAGTTTATCGCCAATATCAAGGGCTTGATCGAACTGCTGAAGAAAGCGCTGGAAACCGACTTTAACCTCAATAAATTATCAGCGCACCCGTTTGAGGAAAGCGGGGTTCTACGGTTTTATTTATGCAATAACGAAGGCGACCAAATCTCGTCCAATTTTAATTTTGCCGATGCCAAATGGTTCGAGGACGCGACGCAACTCGGCTATAACTGGGCATGGCGGCCTTACTTTTATCAATTGCTGGCGCTTGAGTCGGCACAAGACAGCTACCGCATTGTAACCTCTGAACGTTACCGCGATTTTAATACCGATATGCTTTGCAAAACCCTGTCGCTTAGGCTGGACGACGAGCGTATTTTATTAATTGATATTGCTGCCGAATGGATATGAATTCAGGCATTCGACCTGGATCAAGACTCCATTAAAGTTAGGTCCGAGGTAATCAGCGCATTACCTCGAAAAACTCATGACCCAATGCGCTGGATGCAACAGCCATTAATCAAAAATTAAAGGGAAATACATCATGCCAAATGATATTAAAAACTCGAATCGATTAACCATCAAAATGCGTTTTATGGTTATTGTGGCTTCTTTAATCATCGGCTTTGCCTTATTCGGCTTTGCAACCTTTAAAGCGATGAATACGCTCAATGTTAACGGCCCAATATATCAACGTATTGTTCAGGGCAAGGATATTATTGCCGACGTGTTGCCGCCGCCGGAATATATCATCGAGTCCTATCTGGTGGCGCTGCAATTGACTCAGGCCGCCAATCCAGATGAAATCAATGCCTTAGTGACACGTTTTCAATCGTTAAAAACGGAATACGAGTCCCGCCATAATTATTGGTTAGGCCAGTCTTTGGAATCGGAACTCCAGGTTTCTTTACTTGAGCGCTCTTATCGGTCGGCGCAAACTTTTTATGACGAAGCCAGTCGGCGGTTTCTGCCAAGCATTCAGGCGGGCGATCGTGAAGGCTCGCAGGCCAGTCTGCTGCAAATGCGTCACGCTTATGAAGATCATCGACTCGCTATTGATGATGTCGTCAAGTTTACAACAACGCGCAATATAGGAGATGAGGCGCAGGCGCTGACTACCATACACGGGTACAAAAGCGTTTTGATCGGCATTTTTTTATTCAGCGTTGCGGTGGCCGTAATACTGACGGCACTGATCAGCCGCGGCATATTGCGCTCGCTCAAAAGCGTCCAACAGGTAGCGGGAGCCATTGCTGAGGGCGACTTGAACTCCGAAATTGATATTCATCAAGGGGATGAGATTGGCGATCTATTGCGCTCCATGAACACCATGCAACAACAATTGCTGGAGCGTATAACAGCAGAACACAAAGCGGCTGATGAAATTCTGCGCGTCAAGATTGCGCTGGATAACGTCAGCACCGGTGTAATGATTGCCGATAATGACCGCAATATCATTTACGTCAATAAATCGGTAATCAATATTCTCGGTAAGGCTAAAACTGAAATTAGTCGGCAATTGTCAAAATTTTCTATCGATCACTTGGTTGGCGCCAACATGGATGATTTTCACAAAGATCCCTCACATCAGGAAAAAATGCTTGACTCCTTAGCCGGCAGCTATGAGGCCAGCATGATGGTAGGCGGCCGTTCGATGATAGTGCTCGCCAATCCTGTCATCAATGAGCAAGGTCAACGGCTGGGCACGGTGGCCGAATGGCGTGACCGCACCGATGAGGTCTTGGCGGAAAACGAGGTGGCTTCGATAGTCGGAGCCGCAGCGATGGGAGACTTCAGCATGCGCTTCGATCTGGAAGGCAAGGAAGGCTTTTTGCGTCATTTGGGCGAAGATATTAACCGGCTTATGCAAACCAGCGAAAACGGCCTCAACGAAGTGGTGCGCGTGCTGGGCGCTTTATCCGGTGGCGACTTGACAGAAAAAATCACCAATGATTATGCCGGCACTTTCGGACAGCTTAAAAATGACTCCAATACCACGGTAGAAAAACTTACCGATATTATCAGCCAAATCAAGGATGCCACCGATAGCATTAACACGGCGTCCAAAGAAATTGCAGCGGGTAACAATGACCTGTCGCACCGTACTGAACAACAAGCAGCCAGCCTTCAGCAAACCGCCGCCAGCATGGCTGAGCTGACCTCGACCGTGCAGCATAATGCCGTAAACGCCCAACAGGCCAACCGGCTTGCTGCCGATGCTTCGGATATAGCGGGCAAGGGTGTTGATGTGGTCAGCCAAGTCGTCATGACGATGAATGAAATCAATGAGTCATCACACAAAATCGGGGATATTATTTCGGTGATCGACGACATTGCTTTCCAGACCAACATTCTCGCCCTCAACGCTGCGGTAGAAGCCGCACGGGCAGGAGAGCAGGGCATAGGCTTCGCCGTGGTGGCAGTGGAAGTGCGCAATCTTGCGCAACGTGCCGCGACGGCTGCCGGAGAAATTAAAATCTTGATTAATGATTCGGTCAATAAAGTCTTAGGGGGCAGTAAACTGGTCGCCCAGGCAGGGCAGACCATGGAGGAAATCGTCGGTTCCATCCATGGCGTTACCGACATCATGAGCGAAATCACCGCTGCTTCCTCTGAACAAAGTTCCGGCATCGAGCAGGTCAATCAAGCCATTACCCAAATGGACGATGTAACCCAACAAAATGCCGCCTTGGTAGAGCAAGCTGCCGCGGCAGCAGAATCGCTGGAAGAGCAGGCGCAAAATCTGGTGTCGACAATGAGCAGTTTTAAGGTGGCCGGTAACCTGAGCAACTCCGGCAGCTCTTTTTATATGCCGCCGGTTCGAAAGGAAATAGCACAAACCAGAACAGCTGCCGTTAAAGTTTTATCTATCCGCCAAAAATCACAGCTACAATCTGCTGGTATTGATGATTGGGAAGAGTTTTAATCCCCGGCATTAACTAATAACGCGGTAAAATTAAATTTCATTTTGCCGCGTATTAACCAGCAACCTTTATAAAAATAGTCATGGACATCACCATCACAACACCAGCCCTGCTATTTCCAGCCATTTCGGTTTTGTTTTTGGCCTATTCCAACCGTTTTTTGACGATTGCCAACCGGATTAGAGAACAGCACAACCTGTTAAACAAAACCAAAAGCCAGGTCGCCAAAAAACAGATCGACAGTTTGAGGCTGCGCATCCGCTTTATTGTGGCTATGCAGGTGCTGGCGGTTGTTGGGATTATCTGCTGCATACTTGCGATGGGGCTGATTTTTTACGGGCTGCAAAGTTACGGCAACATGACTTTTGGCTTCAGCATGGTCTTTATCGTTTTGTCGTTGATGGCCTCGGTAAGCGAGTTATTACTTTCAACCAAAGCGCTCAATATCGAGCTTGAAGACATGGAAGGATAGCTAATCTAAGGGCAATAGATACTTAAAATCACCACGAAGACACGAAGGGAGGGTAGGGGGCTCTAAATCGCCCTGTGAGTAAAGATGTAATGGCCGTTAAAACAGGAACGTAACCACCGCTTTCAAATGTCCGCCATCTATGACAGGCATGGCCAGCATGGATCTCAGGCGCCCTTCGATAAGGTCAGTTTCTGCATTGTTTCTGATAAGCGGCACGCCGGTCAGCCATACCCTGCCTAACAGCCCCTCGCCCTTTCGGACAGAAACGGTTTCAAAAATTTCCGCCAGTTCATCATTTTGTTTGCTGTATCCCGCCTGACACACCAACCGTTGACCGCTTTCATCCGGTATCCATATTTGTAACCGTTTGGCAATTGGCGTCGCTTTAGCCGATAGAAAGGTCATGATATAAACTTGGTTTGCAACCACTGAAACCGGGATACCCAGCGCCGTAGTTATCCCGGCTTTTCTGGCATCCGCACTTCTGATAAAAGTAGGCGACTGCCCCAAATCTTCGATAAGCACAGGCATGCCTGTTTCCCATACCTGTCCGGGTAAACCGGAACCTCGGGTGAATGTTATGTTTCTGGATATGTCCTCAAAATCATCCAGCGTACCGTAATACCCGTCAACAACGGCCAACTCCGAATTTTTCTCTAAGCGGTTACTCCACACTTCTATCGCACCTGCATGGTGCTGATCGTCTCCGCACAAAAAAACCACTACGGCCATTAAAAATTCGCCTGAAAAAACAGGTATGGCAATACCGCAGGTCAAGCCGGCCTTTTTGGCCGATTTTGTCCGTTTAAAATAAGAATGATCGAATTCGGTTAATACTACAGGATGACCGGCGGCCCAGGCTTTGCCGGGTAAGCCTTCGTCATAAGCGAAGGATTCCTTTTCACTGGCGACCCGAAACTCATGTAAGGAGCCATACAATCCTGCGCTAAATTCCAAGCGGGCACGATCTTTTGTGGGTATCCAAATTTCCGTTACTTTAATAAACGTTTTCATATCAAGTCGTTTTCTTTAATAGCCGAAATCGGGCTATGAATAGCTGGCCGATGGTCTTCGTATTCCTCAATAGCATTGAGATGATCCATTTTAGACATGTCTTAAGAAACCTGATAATTAATAATGACTATCCAAGCCGTAGCAGGTTTTATGCCGTATTGCAGTGATGATCAGGGCGCTAAAGCTGATGCGCCCGCATATAACCCACATGGATGTGGCGAAAGCGTCCGCTCACAGTCTTTACTGCAGATCCGTGGCAACTCAAAGCAGGTTCATCAAGCCGAGTTGTCGCAATATTGCTCATCAGGAGAACTTAATTGGTGCAAGTTAACCAATGAACGCACAAAACCAATGCGTCTTTTTAGACATTTAAAACAACTTTATTCGGTCAATATAACTACTGATTATTTGAATTTATCAAATAAGGTTCATAAAAAAGCCACTTAACAAATTTGCCGGAGCTAGGCTGTTAAAAAATAAATCATTTAATATCATTTACATAGAGTAGAGGGTAAGCGAAATTAATTCACGCACTAATTATAAGCTATTGATTTTAATATGAATAGGAGCGACGCCCCGCCATTCTTTGGCACAATGATTGCTTTTTATCCAACATAGAAGCTCCGATGAGGGAGCGCTAAAAATTCCGGTTCAGCGGCGAACCCTATAGACAAAGGCGTCTAACTAGACAGGAGGCATTGAGCATTCTGTTTGTAGACGCTTTTTTTGTTTGAATTAAAGGCATAGAAAGAATCTAAGCAAAAATTAATTTGAACTTGAAGAACGGAAACAGATAAGCCCCCTGAGGATAATATTTTTCATACATCAAAAAACCGGCGATGGATCTCATGCAATAGTATGGGGAAATGACAAGAAAACGTTATTTCGATGACTAAACTCCTTAAGTAAGTACCCAATATGAACCCAGAAAAGAAACCACTTTCTTATTTTCAGCCTATTGTCGGCACTATCGGCAGCTATAAAGTCTTAGCCGGACAATGCTTGGAATCGGAAAAAAAACTATTCCCTTATTTTCAACCCATTATCGGCGCTGCCAGCGGCACTATCATCGGTTATGAGGCATTAGCCAGGCAACTCGATACAACCGGCCGGGTTATTTCAGCAGGCGAATTATTTTCTTCGTCGGATATTACTGCGGAACAACTGATAGTCTGGGATCGCAAGGTTCGGCGGCTGGCGTTAGAGAAATTCCGCCAGTCAAATTGTAGCGGTTACTTAACTATCAATATCTCGGCCACCTGGATCGACCGGATCTCTGACATTGATTCATTACCGACCCTGCTGATGCTGGACGAGTTTAATATCGACCGAAGCCGCATTATCATTGAAATCACCGAATCCAAAGGCGATTTGGACAAACTCGTTGAAATTGCCGCTGTGTATCGCAGGCACGGCATGAAAATAGCGATTGATGATTTTGGCGCCGGATTTTCCCAGCTGGAAAGAGTCATGGCTATACAGCCTGACATTATCAAACTGGATATGCAGTTATTCCAGAATGCAACCCGAGGTGGCATTGCCAGCGATGTCGTGCACTTGATCTCCCGTCTGGCGAAACGCACCGGTTGCCGTATCGTTTGCGAGGGCGTGGAAACCGTTGAAGACTTCCATTTCGGCTTGAGCTGCGGCGCGCAATATATGCAAGGTTATCTGTTTTCCCCTGCCACCGCGGAATTTAAAAAACCGAGACATTATCAGCAACAAATCAGCTCACTCAGAAAAACCTTCCTGAAAAAGACCTTAGTCAAAGAAGAGCAGAAAATACAGTTTATCGCCAACATTAAAGGCTTGATCGAACTTTTGAAAAAAGCCCTACAAGCCGACTTTAGCCTCAGTAAATTGCCGGCGCACCCATTCGAAGAAAGCGGCGTTTTACGGTTCTATTTATGCAATAACGAAGGCGACCAAATCTCATCCAATTTTAATTTCGCCGATGGCAAATGGTTTGAGGACGCGACACAACTTGGCTTTAACTGGGCATGGCGGCCTTATTTTTACCAATTGCTGGCATTGGAGTCGGCAAAAGACAGCTATCGCGTGGTCACGTCGGAACGTTATCGGGATTTCAATACCGATATACTTTGTAAAACCCTGGCGCTTAGGCTGGACGACGAACGTATTTTATTAATTGATATTGCTGCCGAGTGGTTATGATTAATCAATCGGTAGGCAAAGTGGTGAATATTATCCCAGTGATAGACGGTATTGCGTTCCAAGCCAATATCTTCACACTCAACGCCGCTGTAAAAGTGCGTAACCTCGTACAACGCACTGTTGCAGGAGAGATCAAAAGCCTGATTGGCGATTCGGAAGACGGCAGCAAACTGGTCATCCGAACCAGAAAAATCATGAAAGAAATCGTTAGTGCCGGCAGTGGGGTGACAACCATCAAGTCCGAGATTAGCGCAGCCTCAATTGAGCAGAAGCTTGGTATCGAACAAGTCAACCAAGCTAGCACTCAAATGAGCAATGCGGCCCAACAGAATACTGCGTTGGTAGAACAAGCCCCCGGTTTTAATGATAGTCAATCTGAAATCGCAAGCAGTTGCAGCCTTGCGGTGGTGATTGGGAGGAAGTTTAATTGACACAGATTGAGCAACTTGAAAGCAAATTAAACGAAAATTTGAAAATCCAATATTTATTGCGTGAAAAGCTGAAAAGCAACATTAAAACACTGGATGAAGTTGAAAGTAAGCTTAAGGTCATAGAAGCCCATTCAAAACGCTTAAGCGAATATATTTATACGCTACAGCAGGAAAACTGCGTGCTTAAATCGTCATGCGATGGATGGATGAAGCGAGCCATAAAGCTTGAATTTGAAGTTTTGAGTGCTCGTAACGCGACAAAAAAATAGCCTATGCGAAAGTGGCTTGGCCGAGCTTCTTTAATACTGGTCTTTATTTATTCAACAGCGCCCTCAGGGTAAGTAACAATGAAAAGACTATTCTCCCCCGCCATCGCCCTGATGAACAGGCTTTGCTACACCTGGAAATTCATGGCGCTATGGCTGATATTCCTGGCTGCTATTGCAGTAGTAATGCTCAGCCTCTTTGAAAGTCTTAATCAGGTTAGCCGTTCGTCACAATTAGAACTGGAAGGGATTACCTTAATTAAACCAATTTCCATAACCGTTCAGTTTATGCAACAGCATCGTGGGCTGTCGGCAGGATTTTTGGGAGGAATTAAAGACTTCCGCGCCGCGCGTGCCGCAAAGTTAATTGAAACAACGACAGCCTTTTACGCATTAAAAAATCTGCTTCCTGCTCATTTGATCTTGAGCGAAGAGTGGATGCGCATTGAAACTACCTGGAATAAATTACAAGCAGATGGCCTCAACTGGACAGTAGATGAAAACTTTGCCGCTCATACCCGTTTAATTGATGCGCTGTTGAACTTCGAAATGAATATTGCGGATGAATACGCCTTAACTATTGACCCCGATCTCGATTCGTCTTACCTGATTGACACGGCCATTTGGAAGCTTCCACGAGCGCTTGAACGATTGGGACAAGTGCGCGCTTTCGGCGCAGGTATTTTGGGGAAGAAACAACTCTCGGAGTACCAAAAGGACACCCTGATTACCCTGATCGGCCAGCTTGACGATACGCTCAAGACGCTGGTGATTAACTTCGACAAAACCGGCGGCTTCAACACGCAAACACAACCTCAACTCTCGGAAACGAGCAAGGATATCGTCGACTCATCGCATAAAATTGTCGACCTTGTGCGCTCGGACATCTTGACCGGCCATTTTTCCGAATCCCCTAAAGATTTCTTCAAGACCACAACGGATATGATCAACAGAAATTACGCGCAGATCTATGACGTTCTGTTGCCAACTGCGCAGATGCTGATCAATGAACGTATTGAACGCTCGGACCGTAAGATCCGCATCATTATCGGCGCCGTCAGTCTACTCTTGCTGGTAGCGTACTATTTCTTCATCGGCAGCTATTACGCCATGAAAGGCAGTATCCAGGCGCTTGCCCATTCGGCGCGGATTTTTGCCGGCGGCGATCTGCACGAGCGGGTTAGTCTTAGCACCAATGATGAGCTTAGCCAGGTAGCGGACAGTTTCAACGAAATGGCCGATGGATTCCAGGTCTTGCTTACGGCTCATGTCGAAGACGAAAATCGTTTGCGCGCCATCACGGATAATGCCCGTACAATCATATTCATGAAGGATGTATCGGGCCGGTATATCCATGTGAACCGGCTTTATGAGGAGTTATTTCATATCGACAATGCCTCAATCCAAGGAAAAACCGCCTACGACGTATTCCCACAGGATATAGCCGACGCTATCCGCAAGACCGAACAAGAAGTGATTGATTCCGGACAGCCCCTGGAAGTAGAAGAATTAGTCCCGCACGACGACGGCCCTCATACCTACATTTCAGTCAAGTTTCCTCTCCGGAAAATTTCCGGTGAAATTTATGCCATCTGCGGGATCGCCACCGACATCACCGAGCGCAAGCAGGCCGAGCAAGCGCTGAGAAGCGAGCGAAGCGTTTCACCGAGCAGTTTTCGATGCGGCCCCGGATGCCATCTTAATCAGCGACGAACAAGGCATTATTACCCAATTAAACCAGTATGCCGAATACTTGTTGGGTTACCAAAATGGGGAATTACCGGGGCAGTCGATCGATATACTAGTGCCGGAACACTTGCGTGCAAAGCATAAGGCGCTGCACAGCAAGTTCGTTGCGACGCCGAGCCCACGACCGATGGGTACAGGGAGAGAGATACGGGCATTGCGAAAAGACGGCAGCGAACTTGATGTAGAAATCAGCCTAAGCCCTATTCAAACGCAACACGGCCTACGTATTGCGAGTGTGTTATGCGACATCAGTCAACGAAAACAAACTGAAGCAGAGCTACGTATTGCCGCAGCCGCTTTCGAGTCGCATGAAGCGATGGTCATCACCGATCCCAACTCCGTCATTTTACGCGTCAACAAAACTTTCACCGACTCCACCGGCTACAGCGCCGATGAGGCGGTAGGCCGTAAAATGAGTGTACTAAAATCAGGACTCCATGACGCGGCTTTTTATACCGCAATGTGGGAGAGCATCATGCACACCGGAACCTGGCAGGGAGAAATCTGGGATCGGCGCAAGAATGGCGAAATCTATCCCAAGTGGTTGACCATCACTGCGGTGACAGATACCTTCGGTGAAGTTACCCATTTCGTCGGTACCCATCTCGACATCACCGAACGCAAGGCCGCTGAGGAAGAAATCAAGCAATTGGCCTTCTACGATCCGCTTACCCAATTGCCCAATCGACGCTTATTGCTGAACCTGTTACAACAAGCCAAGGCGAGCAGTACCCGTAGCGGCACATACGGCGCGATAATGTTTATCGACTTGGACAACTTTAAGACGTTAAACGACACCCTCGGCCATGACAAGGGCGACCTGTTGCTGCAACAAGTGGCAACGCGCCTCTCCCACTGTGTACGCGAATGCGACACGGTGGCCCGCTTGGGCGGGGATGAGTTTGTGATCATGCTCGAAAACTTGAGTAAGACGCCTCAGGAAGCAGCCATCCAAGTTAAGACTGTCGGCGATAAAATTATCGTCAAGCTAAATCAGCCCTACCAGCTTGCAGGCCATAATCATCACAGTACTCCAAGCATCGGCATCACCTTGTTCAGTAACCATGGCCGGAGCATTGATGAGCTGCTGAAACAGGCGGATATCGCTATGTACCAGTCCAAGGCAGCAGGCCGCAATACGCTGCATTTTTTCGATCCGACCATGCAAACATCGCTCACAGCGCGCGCCAGCTTGGAGACGAATCTGCACCGAGGGTTACAGAAAAAGCAATTTATCCTTTATTACCAAGCCCAGGTGGACGATGAAGGCCGGATAACCGGCGCCGAAGCATTGGTGCGCTGGCAGCACTCCCAGCTAGGCATGGTGTCTCCTGCGGAATTCATTCCGTTGGCCGAAGAAACAGGGCTGATCCTGCCGTTGGGCCATTGGGTTTTGGAAACGGCTTGCGCCCAGTTGGCGGCTTGGGCTAATCATCGCGAAACGGCGCATCTTGAATTGGCTGTCAATGTCAGTGCCCGCGAGTTCCGTCAAGCCGACTTTGTCGATCAAGTTATGGCTGTGCTTGACCGCGCCGGCATTGATCCGCGCAAGCTTAAAATGGAACTCACCGAAAGCCTGCTGGTGTCCAATGTAGAGGACATCATTACCAAGATGACCGCGCTGAAAGCAAAGGGCGTGGGATTCTCACTGGATGACTTCGGTACCGGTTATTCGTCGCTCTATTACCTGAAGCAACTCCCCCTTGATCAATTAAAAATCGATCAAGGCTTTATCAGGGACATCCTGATCGACCTCAACGATGCCGCCATTGCCAAGATGATCGTCGCCTTAGCCGAAACCATGGGACTATCGGTCATCGCCGAAGGGGTTGAAACCGAGGCTCAGAGAGACTTTCTTGCTCACCACGGCTGCCGCGCCTATCAAGGGTATCTGTTTAGCCGCCCGCTAGCGTTGGGAGCGTTCGAGGAGATGGTGAAGCAACTTTGACAGCTATCAAACGCGGACTGTATTCGACATGAAAAGTTTTTTAACGAAATGCCTTGTCTGATTTATCACCAAGGACGCGAAGAGAACGAAGAAAAATTGTCCTTCGCGGTGAGTAAAATTCTGTTGTCGTTTCACCCGTTAACGCTCAAATTTAACAAAATTAACAGACGAAAAACATTGCTCATCAAGGGAGCGCAATTGGTGCAAGTTAACCAATGAACGCACAAAACCAAGGCGTCTTTTGAGGCATTCAAACAAACTTATTTGATCAATATAACTATCGATTATTTGCATTTATCAAATAGGGCTTATAAAAAAGCCACTAAACAAATTTGCCGGAGTGGGGCTGTTAAAGCAATAAATCATTTAAGATCATCCATATAGAGCAGAAAAACGAGCGGAATGAATTCACGCATGAATTATAAGCTATTGATTTGAAAATGAATAAGTAGGGAAGATTGTCGTTCTTGGCACAATGATTGCTGTTATTCAAGTATAGAAGCTCCGATGATGGAGCGCTAAAAAATTCCGGTTCAACGGCGAACCCTATTGACAAAGGCGTCTAACTAAACAGAAGGCATTGAGCATTCTGTTTGTAGACGCCTTTTTTGTTTGATTTAAAGGAATAGAAAGGAATCTAAGCAAAAATTAATTTGAACTTGAAGAACGGAAACCGGCAAATGGTACGGGGACGCTACACAACTCGGCTTTGGTTGGGCATGGCGACAAGTCATTTTATTAATTGATATTGCTTCCGAGTGGATATGAACTCAGGCACATGACTTAATTCAAGCGTCCTTTAAAAAGCTTACATCACTACCAGCAGCGATAGATGCCTGACCGGGTCGGTTAGGCATTATCCAAAATAGAAAGGGGAAAATATTATGCTAAATAACTTGAAAAATTCCGCTCTGTTAACGATCAAAATGCGTTTTACGATAATTTTGGGGACTTTGGTTATCGGTTTTTCGCTGTTCGGTTTCGCAACATTCAAAGCCATGAATACAATTAATGTTAATGGCCCGATTTATCAACGCATTGTCCAGGGCAAAGATATTATTGCCGATGTTCTGCCGCCGCCCGAATACATCATCGAATCCTATCTGGTGGCGCTGCAATTAACCCAAGCTGCTAATCCTACTGAAATCAATGCTTTAGCGACGCGTTTTCAAATGTTAAAAACGGAATACGAGTCCCGTCACAAGTTTTGGCTGGATCAGCCTTTGAATCAGGAGCTTCGTGTTGCTTTAGTTGAACGCTCCTATCAGGCGGCGCAAGCCTTTTACAATGAAGCCAACCAACGGTTTCTGCCAAGCATCCGGGCGGGCGACCGCGACGCTTCGCTCGTCAGCCTCCAGGCAATGCGCCATGCTTACGAAGAGCATCGCGGCGCTATTGATGAGGCGGTGAAGCTTGCAATAGCCCGCAACATAGAAGGCGAGGCTGATGCAGGAAATACAATACACGGATACAAAATCGTCTTGCTCGGCATTTTCATATTCAGCGTTGCCATGGCAATCGTGCTGACCGTACTGATCAGCCGCGGCATTTTACGCTCACTCAAAACCGTCCAACAGGTCGCAGCGAGCCATTGCCGCCGGTAACCTGAACTCCAGCATTGACGTTCATCAAAAAGATGAGATCGGGGATCTATTGCGCTCGATGAAAGCCATGCAGGATTCTATTAACACCTTCGTTACCGACCTGGACGCCATGGCGCAAAAGCATGCACGAAGGCTGGGTCAAAGAGCAGCTCGATGTTGCAAAATTCTCCGGCATCTATGGCAAGATGGCGCATGAAGTTAATGAATTGATTCAATCGCGCATCGCTATCAACAGAAGACTGATCGGTATCGTCAATCAGTATGCCAAAGGCGACTTTTCTGTTGACATGGATGTTCTGCCGGGCGAGACAATTGTCATTACCGAGATTATGGACAACGCCAAAAAGACCTTCCTTGACGTTAACAACGAAATCAAAATGCTCGCCGAAGCCGGTGCTAAAGGCGATTTCTCAAAGCGCAGCGATGCGGATAGATTTGAGTTCATGTTCAACGGGATTTTGACTAATCTCAATAACCTGATGGAAACCTGCGATGTCGGCTTCAACGACGTATTGCGTGTCGCTAATGCACTGGCTCAAGGCGACCTGACCCAAACCATCGACAAAGACTATCCCGGCACTTTTGGTGAAGCGATTGTCGGCATGAATAGCATTGTAGAAAACCTCAAAGGCCTGGTAGGGGACATCAAGAGATTCCACCGACAGCATTAACACCGCGGCCAAAGAAATCGCCGCGGGCAACAATAATTTGTCGCATCGCACCGAGCAGCAAGCCGCAAGCCTGCAACAAACCGCCGCCAGCATGGAAGAACTGACCTCTGCCGTGCAGCATAATGCCGAAAACGCCGCAACAGGCCAACCAGCTTGCCGTTGATGCCTCGCACATCGCGGGCAAAGGCGTTGAAGTGGTCGGCCAAGTCGTAACGACCATGAATGACATCAACGAATCTTCACGCAAAATCGGGGACATTATCTCGGTGATCGACGACATCGCTTTCCAGACCAATATTCTTGCCCTCAATGCCGCAGTAGAAGCCGCCCGGGCCGGAGAGCAGGGCCGGGGCTTTGCCGTTGTGGCAGTGGAAGTGCGCAATCTTGCGCAACGCGCCGCGACGGCTGCCGGAGAAATTAAAAACCTGATCAATGATTCGGTGGACAAAGTCTCGGGAGGCAGCAAACTGGTTGCCCAGGCAGGATTAACGATGGAAGAAATTCGTCAACTCCATCCGTGGCGTAACTGATATCATGTCCGAGATCAGCGCTGCTTCAGTTGAACAAAGCTCCGGCATCGAACAGGTCAATCAAGCCATCGCGCAAATGGACGATGTAACCCAGCAAAATGCCGCGTTGGTGGAACAAGCCGCCGCTGCAGCGGAATCGCTGGAAGAACAGGCGCAAAACCTGTCGGTCACGGTAGACGGTTTTAAAGTGGACGGCAACTCGCGTAATTCGGGCAGTTCTTTTACATGTAACACCACCACGAATAGAAACAACATTGACAAGAGCAGGTGCCGGTAAGAGTTTACCCTTCAGCCAAAAACTCCAGTTACAACTTGCCGGCAATGACGATTGGGAAGAATTTTGATCTGTAGGGCGTACTGTGAGCGCTTTCGCTCTCAAAGCGCGCACGGCACGCAACAAATATTAAGGTAGAAACCCAATATTTATCCTCTTATTCACCGCAACGACATGAAGAAAAACATAAAACTTCGTGCCCTTCGTGTCTTCATGGTGAAAAGACTTTTATCATCGTTGGTGCAAATAGTCGGCAGGATGCACAAAATTGATGCATTAACGACATAAAACCGTACCACCTTTACCGCCAATACCAGCCATAACCGCCTATATTCCTAGCTTGAAGCTATGAAATAAGCTTTGGCATAACGATTGCTTTAAACAATACAGAGGCTCCAACGATGGAGCACTAAAAAATAAGGGTTCAATGGCGAACCCAAACAGACAAAGGCGTCTACCAGACTGAATACACCATGTATTCCGGAGGGTGACGCTTTTTTTTTGCTGATTTTTTCAAACCTGCTGAGGTCAATATGAAACAAACCGGACGATTTACCATTAAAAAACTGGTTACGGCGCTCATTGCTGTGGCTGCGGTATCAACCTTATCTTTTGCCTCCAGTGCCTACGCAGCCGAAAAACTGGAAAAAGACAGTTTAAAGCTCGGTTTCATCAAATTGACCGATATGGCGCCTTTGGCGGTTGCCCTGGAAAAAGGCTATTTCGAAGATGAAGGGCTTTCCGTGCAATTGGAAGCCCAAGCCAACTGGAAGGTTTTAATGGACCGCGTCGTCAGCGGCGAACTGGACGGTGCGCACATGCTGGCAACTCTGCCTTTTGGCGGGGCCGTCGGTTACGGCACCAAAGGCCGATATTATCAGCGCCTTTACCTTAACCTTAAACGGCGATGCGATTACGGTATCCAACGATGTCTGGAATCAAATGAAGCCGCAGATTCCGATGAAAGACGGCAAGCCGGTACATCCGATTAAAGCGGATACCTTAAAACCGGTGCTGGAAAAATACAAAAGCGCTGGCAAAGCCGTTCAATATGGCGATGACTTTTCCGGTCGGCACACACAATATGAAATTGCGTTACTGGCTGGCGGCCGGCGGCATTAAGCCAGGATTTTACGCACCGCCTGAAGATACGTCCGGCCAGATTGACGCCGAAGCGATGCTGTCCGTCACGCCGCCTCCGCAAATGCCTGCCACGATGGATTCAGGCACGATTGTCGGCTACTGCGTCGGCGAGCCGTGGAACCAACAAGCGGTGTTCAAAGGCATCGGCGTACCGGTCATCAGCGATTACGAACTGATGAAAAACAGCGCTGAAAAAATCTTCGGTGTGAACAAGGAATGGGCCGACAAATATCCCAACACCCATAAGGCGGTCATCAAGGCGTTGATTCGCGCATCGATGTGGCTGGATGCGGAAAACAACAAGAACCGCAACGAAGGCGTGGAAATGTTGTCGCAAAAACAATATGTCGGCGCCGACTACGAGGTGCTTGCCAACAGCATGAACGGCACGTTCGAATATGAAAAAGGCGATAAACGCGACATTAGCCCGATTTCAACGTGTTCTTCCGCCATAACGGTTCTTACCCTTATTACAGCGATGCGGTCTGGAGTCTGACCCAAATGCGCCGCTGGGGACAAATCAACGAATACAAACCCGATGACTGGTATATGGAAACCGCTAAAAAAGTGTATCGGCCCGATATTTACATGGCAGCGGCCAAGGCGCTGGTTGCCGAAGGCAAGGCGAAAGCCGGCGATTTTCCGGCCGACAACGAAACCGGCATCAAGCCGCCTAGTGCAGACTTCATTGACGGCGTGACTTTCGACGCGACCAAACCTAATGATTATCTGACTAAGTTTGCTATCGGTCTTAAGGGCAAGCAAAAAGTGGTCGGCGGCAAGGTGGTTGAATAATTGTAGGGGCAACCACAAGGGATTGTGCCCCTACCGGGAACAATTGAATTAAACGTGTGAGTGCCTATAAACAACGGACGTTACTTTAGTGCAAGGATGCGCTTTTTTTACCACCTGCTTTTAGAGGTACCGACCATGCATAACAAACTGATAAAATTTTTAAACATAACCGGCTTCACCTGGTTTGTTCCTCTGGTAAAAATAGCCGCCGGAGAAAACCCTTCGCTGCAAATCCGGCAACTGTGGCTGGTCATGGGTGTGCCGATACTCGCTTTCATGGTCTTTCTTGGGCTTTGGAGCTTTTCCGCCTCCAAGGTCAACACCAGCCTCGGCGCCATTCCCGGCCCGGTCGCGGTGTGGCATGAAGCCGCCGGATTGCTGGACGATCATTACGCCGAACGCGCCAAAGAGAGCCGAGTATTACCAACGCCAGCAAGCCCGCAACGAGCAAAAGCTCGCTGAAGACCCGGCCGCCGAAATCAAAGTCCGTCCTTATAACGGCCAGGCCACCTATCTGGACAAGATTTTCACCAGTCTTTACACGGTGTTCGCAGGCTTTGTGATTGCCACACTGATCGCCGTGCCGCTCGGCCTGTTCTGCGGCATGAGTCCGGTATTCAACACCGCGATCAACCCGCTGGTGCAGATTTTCAAGCCGGTATCGCCATTGGCCTGGCTGCCTATCGTTACATTGGTGGTCAGCGCAGTGTACGTGGGACGGCACTGATTCCTGGTTTGAAAAATCGTTCCTGACTTCCGCGATTACCGTCACGCTGTGCTCGCTGTGGCCGACGCTGATCAATACCGCAGTCGGCGTGTCATCGATAGACAAGGACCTGATCAATGTCGGCAAAGTGCTGCGCCTTAACTGGAGCACCCAAATCAAGAAAATCATTTTGCCGTCCGCGCTGCCTTATATCTTTACCGGCATGCGTTTGTCGCTGGGCGTGGGCTGGATGGTGCTGATCGCTGCGGAAATGCTGGCGCAGAATCCGGGGCTGGGCAAATTCGTTTGGGACGAATTCCAGAACGGCAGTTCCAACTCCTTAGGGCGAATCATGGTCGCGGTCTTTACCATCGGGCTGATCGGCTTTGCGTTGGACCGCATCATGCAGTCATTACAAAATCTGTTCTCTTTCGGTAGAACGCTTTAATTATTTATCCACGCCCGTAGGGGCAATCCCTTGTGGTTGCCCTGATACACCACGAATTTTGGGCAACCACAAGGGATTGCCCATACCGAATAATTATGTTTAACCGGGAGCCGAAATGTCCGTCGTGAACCTTAACATTGTGAATAAACGCATGCCAAACAACCCGCCTGCACCATCGAATGACGCCTATCAGCCCTTATTGGAATTAAAGGCTGTCTGCAAAAGCTATGGCGCGACATCCATCCTCAACAACATCAACCTGAGCATTAAAGAAGGCGAGTTCATTGCCATTGTCGGTTTTTCCGGCAGCGGCAAAACCACGCTGATTTCAACCATTGCCGGGCTGATTCAGGCCGACAGCGGCGAGGTGCTGAAACAAGGACAGCCGATTACCGATCCGGGACCGGATCGCGGCGTGGTGTTCCAGAACTATTCCTTGATGCCGTGGCTGACCGTGTTTGAAAATGTGGCGCTGGCGGTCGATCAGATTTTTAAATACTGGCCAGCCGAACAACGCCGGGCGCATACCGAAAAATACGTCAGGATGGTTAATCTCGGCGCGGCGATGGATAAAAAGCCCGCCGAACTGTCCGGCGGCATGCGGCAACGGGTCAATGTCGCTCGCGCTTTGGCCGCCAGCCCCGATATTTTGCTGCTCGACGAGCCGCTCAGCGCGCTGGATGCATTGACGCGCGGCAACTTGCAGGATGAGATTTTGCAAATCTGGGCGCAGGAGAAGAAAACCGTCATCCTGATCACCAACGATGTCGATGAAGCCATCTACATGGCGGATCGGGTTATCCCGCTTAATCCTGGCCCCGATGCGACTTTCGGCCCGGATTTTCATATCAATATCGAGCGTCCCAGAGACCGCACCGCGTTAAACCATAACGCCGAGTTTAAACGGTTGCGAGCCGAAATCACCCGTTATTTAATGGATATCGGCATCGAAAAAAACTTGGGTTCGACCACTGATAAAATCGTCCTGCCCAATGTAAAGCCCAATACCAGCACTGACTGGGATCGCGACCTGCCGACCTTCGCCGCGCCTGCTCCCGGCAGGCTTGCGGCATACACACCATCCCTGGTGATAAAACCGGCATCGAATGATTTGGAGCCGTCCTCGTTACCTGGAGTTTTCACAGCTGTCCAAAATCTACCCGACACCCGACGGCAACAGCACGGTCAAGGTCGTGGACGGCTTCGACCTGAAAATGAAAAAAGGCGAGTTCATCTCGATCATCGGCCATTCCGGCTGCGGCAAATCCACCGTGTTATCGATGACTGCCGGCCTAAACAGCGTATCCGAAGGCGTTATTATCCTGGACAACAAGGAAATCGACAGCGCCGGGCCTGACCGCGGCGTGGTGTTTCAGGCGCCGAGCCTGTTTCCATGGCTGACCGCGTTTGAAAACGTGATGTTGGGCGTCGATAAGGTCTATCCCCATGCCGCCAAATCGGAACGCGACGACATCGTCGAATACTATCTGACCCGCGTCGGCTTGGGCGATTCGCTACGCAAAAAAGCCGGAGACATGTCCAACGGCATGAAGCAGCGGGTCGGCATCGCCCGCGCCTTTGCCTTGTCGCCCAAACTGCTGTTGCTGGATGAACCGTTCGGCATGCTGGATTCGTTGACCCGCTGGGAATTGCAGGAAGTGTTGATGGAAGTCTGGGAAAGGACCCATGTCACCGCCATTGTGGTCACCCATGATGTCGATGAGGCCATCCTGCTGGCAGACCGGGTGGTGATGATGACCAACGGCCCGCACGCCAAAATCGGCAAAATCGAAACCATCGATTTGCCCAGGCCGCGCAGCCGCAAAGCCTTGCTGGAGCATCCCGATTACTACAAATACCGGGAGAGCATACTGAGCTTTCTTGACCGAATGCGACCATACGCATTAACAACAATCTTTAAATTAATACATTCAGGAGGCTTTATGCCGCAGAAAAAGAACAAATCCCTTTCCGCATCACTGCTGGCGCTCTCTGTAGTGAGCGGCTCGGCCTTGGCCGGCATTACGCAGGATGTTGAGGATGCGCTTAATTTCTATCATTACGGTAAAAACGGCGCGGTCAAGTTTGACCTGAACACTCGTTGGGAAAACGTCGATCAAGACCAGGGGAGGCACCCCGAACCCGAAAACCGCCAATGCCGTCACCTCGCGTTTACGGGCGGGTTTGCTGTCGCCGGTATTTCACGGCCTGCAAGGTTATGCCGAATACGAAGGCAATCTTGCCATGCAGGAGGATTACAACAGTTTGCGCAACAACAATACCGCTTACTCAACGGTTGCCGACCCTGAAAAAAGCGAACTCAACCAACTCTGGATCAGCTATGCAGGCATTCCCGATACGGTGATTAAAGGCGGGCGGCAACGCATCAAGCTCGATGACGACCGCTTTATCGGCAACGTCGGCTGGCGGCAGATGGAAACGACCTTTGATTCGGTGCTGGTCACCCACAACAACCAACAGCTGTTCGGCCTGACCGTTAACGCGGGCTATATCGGTAACGTACAAACATTTACCTCCACGAATGAACATATCGACGCCCCGATTCTGAACGTCAATTATAAAGTCGGCGATTACGGCAACCTGGTCGGTTACGGTTACTGGCTGGATTATACCGAGCGGGAAAATTATGAAAAATCCAGCCAAACTTATGGTTTGCGCATGACCAATTTTCAAAAACCGGGAGACACTCTCAAATTAAGCGATAACTACGGCGTGGTTTATACCGCTGAATGGGGGCATCAGGAAGATTACGGACACGGCCCGACCAAGTATGCAAGCAGACCGCTTCAACCTGATGGGCGGCTTTACGGCCTATAACTTCACCTTTCAGGGCGCTATGGAGCAGCTTGACGGCAAGGGGATCAATAAAACCTTTGATACGCCGCTAGGCACCAACCATGCCTTCCAGGGCTGGGCGGACTTATTCCTGATTACGCCTAAAAATGGTATCCGCGATGTGTTCGGCACGGTGATTGGCACTCTGGATCGCGGCGATGTTATATTAACCGGGGTTTATCATGATTTTACCGACGATACCGGGCAAATTCATTACGGCAAGGAATGGGATTTTTCGGCGCTTAAGAAATTCGGCAAGCATTATTCGGTGTTGGCTAAATACGCTTATTACAGTGCCGATTGACTATGCGGAGCCGATACCTTTTACTAATACCGATACCCAGAAAATCTGGTTGCAGGGGAATATAAGTTTCTAAGGTCAAACAAAAAAGGCGGTTCCCAGGTTACTGAGAAGCCGCCTTTTTTGCTAAAAGATACTAAATCTACAGATCAAGATAACCGGTCTCTTCATGCAGCACGGTATCCAGGCCCTGTACTTCTTCATCGGGAGTTACCCGCAGGCCGATCAGTTTGTCCAAACATTTCAAAATCAGGAAACTGAACAATGCGCTCCAGGCCGCAGTCACGACAATCGCCAACGCCTGAACGCCGACCTGATCCATGATTGAAACGCCCTCGGCCAAACCGAGACCGCCCAAACTGCTGGCAGCAAAAACGCCGGTCAATAATGAACCGGTCACGCCACCTACGCCATGAACGGAAAATACGTCCAGGGAATCGTCGATTTTCAGGGTGCGTTTTACGTATTGGGTCGCGTAAAAACAGACGAAACCGGCGGTAATGCCGATCACCAGCGCGCCGAAAGGGCCGACAAAGCCGGAAGCAGGGGTGATGGTGCCCAAGCCTGCAACCATGCCGGTCACAATACCCAATACGCTGGGTTTGCTAAAGCGCTTCCATTCGATAAACATCCAGGTCAAAGCGCCGGAAGCAGCACCGATATGCGTCACCAGCATCGCCATGCCGGCGCGCCCGTCTGCAGTCAACGCGCTGCCAGCATTAAAGCCGAACCAGCCGACCCACAGCATGCCTGCGCCGGTCACCACCATGGTCATGTTATGCGGCGGCATGGCCGTGTTAGGGAAGCCTTTTCTTTTGCCCAATACCAACGCAGACACCAACGCCGCGACACCGGCATTAACATGGATGACGATACCGCCGGCAAAATCCATTGCGCCCATGTCAGCCAGCCAGCCGCCGCCCCATATCCAGTGACAGATCGGCAGATAAACAATAACCAGCCATAACCCGCTAAACCACAGCATCGCCGAAAATTTCATCCGCTCGGCAAAAGCGCCGACGATCAGAGCCGGTGTGATAATCGCAAAAGTCATCTGGAACATGAAGAAAACGGATTCGGGAATGCTCGCCTTTCAATGACTGCCACGCCTATGCCCGGCAGAAATACTTTGGAAGCGCCGCCGATCAGCTTTTGCAACTCTCCGCCATCGGCGAAAATAAAACTGTAAACCCCGGCCAGCCAAAGTATCGAAACCAGGCAGGTAATCGCAAAACACTGCATTAATACCGACAGCACGTTTTTGCTTCTGACCAATCCGGCATAAAACAGCGACAAACCCGGTATGGTCATGAACAAAACCAAGGCGGTCGAGGTTAAAATCCAGGCGGTATCGGCTTGGTTTAATTGATCCGCAACAGCGAGATCGGGTAACAGCAAGAGGCCTAAAAACAGCCTTCTATTTATAATTTTTAATAACATTTTTTTCCTTTGCGCCTTAAATGGCATCTTCTCCGGTTTCACCCGTTCTAATACGAATAACCTGCTCTAAGTTAGATACGAATATTTTTCCATCGCCGATTTTTCCGGTATTGGCCGCATTAACAATCGTTTCGACGGCTTTATCCAATACATCATCGGCGACTGCGATTTCCAATTTAACTTTGGGCAGAAAATCGACCACATACTCGGCACCCCGGTACAACTCGGTGTGGCCTTTCTGACGGCCGAAGCCTTTTACTTCTGTTGCAGTAACGCCTGCAACGCCAATTTCAGATAATGCTTCTCGGACATCATCCAATTTAAAAGGTTTAATGATCGCTGTTATTAATTTCATGTTTTCTCTCAGTTAGATAGCAAAAGTGTTGGTAACATCGGCTGCAATCATAGTGAATTATCAATCAACATACAATTAATAGACCTGATAAAAACGCCATATTGACGTGTTCCTCCTCATTGCTGTCTTCCTTACAAACGCAAAAACGGGCGCTGCATAGCAGCGCCCGTTTTTTTGAAAGCAACTTACCTTTGAGGGAAGTCCTGCATTGACTTAAATGTGATAAGCCGTTTCTCCATGCTCGGAAACATCAAGCCCTTCACGTTCGACTTCTTCGCTGACCCGTAGTCCGATCAGCATGTCCACGATCTTATAAGCTATAAAAGATACGGCTCCAGACCAGATGATGCAGATACCCACGCCCCAAGCCTGACTTGTGATTTGACCGATCATGCTGTATTCCGCCACGCCGTTGGCAACATAATCCCAAACGCCGGTTCCGCCCAACGATGGACTTGCAACGATACCGGTACCCAGCGCACCCAGAATTCCGCCAACACCGTGGACGCCGAAAGCATCCAAAGAGTCGTCATAACCCAGCGCTGTTTTCAGCATAGTCACCGACCAGAAACAAATCGCACCGGCCGCCAAACCTAAGAAGATAGCGCCCATAGGACCTGACCAGCCGCAAGCAGGTGTAATGGCGACAAGACCCGCAACTGCACCGGAAGCGCCGCCCAACATGCTGGGTTTGCCGCGCAACAGCCATTCCGCGCCGACCCATGCCAGAGTTGCCGCTGCACTGGCCAGCAATGTATTTACAAAAACTAACGCGGCAAGACCGTTGGCTTCCAGGTTGGAGCCGACGTTAAAACCGAACCAGCCTACCCACAACAGGGAAGCGCCGATCATGGTCATGGTAACGCTATGCGGGGCCAGCGATTCCTTTCTGTAACCGATACGCTTGCCGATCATCAAACAGCCCACCAATCCTGCGATGCCTGCGTTGATATGCACGACCGTGCCGCCGGCAAAATCCAATGCACCTTTTTGGAACAAAAATCCCGCTGTAGCGCCGGCCGCTTCGGCAGCCGATGCATCCGTATAAGCATCGGGACCAGCCCAATACCAGACCATATGCGCCATCGGCAGGTAGGAAAACGTAAACCAAAGGAACATGAACAACAGTACGGCTGAAAACTTAACCCGCTCGGCAAAGGCGCCGATAATCAACGCTGGAGTGATGGCGGCGAAAGTCAGCTGGAAAGCGACGTAAATATATTCCGGTACGAAAACGCCTTTGCTGAAAGTGGCGGCAAGCGAATCCGGCGTTATGCCTTTAAGGAACAGCTTGCTAAGCCCGCCGAAGAACGCATTGCCCTCGGTAAACGCGATGCTGTAACCGTAAATCGCCCACAAGATGGCCATCATCGAAAAAATCACAAACACCTGCATCAACATGGACAGCATGTTCTTGGCGCGTACCATGCCGCCGTAAAACAGAGCCAGACCGGGAATGACCATCAGGATAACCAGCACGGTCGCAACGATCATCCATGCTGTATCGCCTTTATTGGCTGCCGGCGGAACCGGGATGACTGCGGGATCCGCGAAAGATAATCCGGCAAAACCCAGCAAAGCAAGCAGGATGAAGGTAGTTAAAAGTTGTTTCATAATTCCCCCTTAAATTAAAGCGCTTCTTCGCCGGTTTCCCCGGTACGAATCCGGACAACCTGCTCTAAATCGGTTACAAAAATTTTACCGTCGCCTATTTTGCCGGTATTGGCCGCTTTGGTAATAGCTTCTACGGCTTGATCCAGCATAGTGTCCGCTACCGCCACCTCAATCTTGGCTTTGGGTAAAAAATCGACTACATATTCAGCGCCGCGATACAGCTCGGTATGTCCTTTTTGTCGGCCGAAACCTTTTACTTCGGTGACGGTGACCCCGGAAACTCCTATGTCCGAAAGCGCTTCGCGCACATCGTCGAGCTTAAAGGGTTTTACAACAGCAGTTATCAGTTTCATTTGAGCCTCATTTATGTAAATTTAATATCAGATGATCGAAGCTTAAGCAGATCGAAGGATGCGCTGATGAAAAAAACGCATCCTTCGGGCTGAATTAAAAGTTGACGTTGAAATCGCTAGAGAACAGGAATTGACTATCCCTGTTGTTATTACCGAAAGGTAGATACCGACTGCTGCCGTTTGCTTGTACTCCATCAGCCCAGTCATAACGAACGTTCGGGCGAATATTCAGCCATTTCACCGGCTTCCAGTTCAACCCGGCAGTAATGCCGTAATAGCTGGCGCCGCTGCCAAAATTACTGCCGCTATAGTTTCCGTTACCGCCACTGGCGTAACTGTCCAGTCCATTACTGGAAGCTGCTGATACTCTCATCGGAGACCAGACCCTGAAACCGTTTTGATCGCGGAACCACTCAGTACGAATACCCGCGGTCAGGTTATCCTTAATATCATAGGTTAAATGCATGTTAAGGCCATACCATTCGGTATCTGTAGGAGCGTTATTTATTAAAACGCCATTTGCGTAGCCATGATCATGTTGTAACATCAGATGGGTTTTATCGGTGACATTATGCTTGAGCACGATGCTGTATAGACCCCATTTTTTACTGCTCTGTTCAGAAGTAGATCCAAAGGTGCCACTGATATTGGCTGAAGTATTCTTATCATCGCTGGTCCAGGTGGTACCGGCCAAGCCGCCCCAGTTGCCTAATTGTTTGTCCAAGCCGCCATCCCAGCCGCCGGTCGCACTGCCGGTGGTCGCGCCGCCCATAACCGCCCAGTTCTTATCGACGGTATAGTTACCCATCACGCCGGTATGGGTGAACGGTTCGCCATATTGCATGGTGTAAGCGTGGGTATAGAAAAAGTTATCCGGTGCAGGAACGGTCTCGTAACCGATCGGCGTATAAAAGTGACCGGCTTTGATATTCAAACCATTGCCGATTGGCGCATAAGCCTCGGCATAAGCCTGTGGCAGGGCAATGTCGTAAAAACGGTTGCTCTCGCTGCCAAGTAAATTAAGATCCCAATGCCTCGATTCTTTGGCAAGTCCGCTATTCACATCGAATGCGGGGACGCCGTAAGCCTGGGTAAAAATTGAATCGGTACCGAACATAGCATCGAAACGTCCGCCGAAATCCCACGCATCGCCTTCTGCCGCCACGGCGCGTTGCACGAATATGTTTAATTGGTTCAATTGAAATTCGGCAGAACGGTCAGCGAAGGTAACCGGACCGTTGAACCCGTTAGTCGGGGCTTGCCGCGTTGTAGGTGACGCCGGCATTGGCCCAGCCGCCGATTTTCAAGCCAAGATCTTTCATGAACTTGCTTTCGTTGGGGTCGCCTACCGTTTCGAGTAACGTGCTGGCTTCGGTCAAACTCTTAGCTTGAGCCACACCAAAAACAGAGACCAGCGCTATGCCTAAAGCCAGTGGCTTTAGTTTGAAACAAGTATTGCTTAGATGGCTTTTCATATTTAAAGATCCTTTAATTAATTAAACTCAAGGCAAGATGCCCGTTAAACAACCTAAAGCAAGTAAAATGCCAACTGTATTGGGGTTATGGAGTGCAAAGTGAAGATCTCGGATATGTTGAATTAATATTATTTATTTTCAATAAGTTAAAGCACATAGTAAGGTGGCCTGTCATTTAAAGCCCTTGATAAATATCGGGTTAATGTAACGAAATAGAAATAATTCGCACATCTATTGGGCGGTCTGGGGTGTTGCTGCACCATAACGGGGCGATGGTTATGCCTCCCAGCCCTTACTATAGAATGCCGTTTATCCCGTCTCGTTTTTTTAGTGGCTAATCCAGCAAAAAAAATGGTATCGTTACCCCGTTTGGCATAAAACACTGATTCCATATAACCAATCTCAGGAGACAAAATAAATGTCTGCAGCAAAAGTACTTAAAATGATCAAAGAAAACGACGTAAAATTCGTCGATTTTCGTTTTTGTGACACCCGCGGTAAAGAGCAACATGTAACATTCCCTGCTCATTCTATTGATGAAGATACCTTTGAAGAAGGCAATATGTTTGACGGTTCTTCAGTTGCCGGCTGGAAACACATCAATGAATCAGACATGATTTTAATGCCTGATCCATCTACTGCGGTTATGGATCCTTTCTTTGATGACAACACCTTGATCTTGCGTTGCGACATCATTGAACCCAAAAACATGCAAGGTTACGAACGTGACCCACGCTCTATCGCCAAACGCGCAGAAGCCTATTTAAAATCAACCGGCATTGCAGATACTGCATTCTTCGGTCCTGAAAACGAATTCTTCATTTTTGACGATGTCCGTTGGGGCACCGATATGAGCGGCTCTTTCTACAAAGTCGATTCAGAAGAAGCGGGCTGGAACTCAGAAAAAGTCTATCCAGACGGCAACACCGGTCATCGTCCAGGCGTTAAAGGCGGTTATTTCCCTGTGCCTCCAGTCGATTCATTCCAGGACATGCGTTCTGCGATGTGCTTGACGCTGGAAGAAATGGGCATGACTACTGAAGTTCATCATCACGAAGTTGCAACTGCCGGTCAGTGCGAAATCGGCGTGAAGTTCAACACACTGGTTAAAAAAGCTGACGAAGTTCTGGAACTGAAATACGTCGTTGCCAACATTGCACACGCTTACGGCAAAACAGCGACTTTCATGCCTAAACCATTGGTTGGCGACAACGGCAGCGGTATGCACGTTCACCAATCTTTGGCTAAAGACGGCGTTAACCTGTTCACAGGTGACTTGTACGGCGGCTTGTCTGAAACTGCTCTGTTTTACATCGGCGGCATCATCAAACACGCTAAAGCATTAAATGCTTTCACCAACGCATCAACCAACAGCTACAAACGTCTGGTTCCAGGCTTTGAAGCGCCTGTTATGCTGGCTTACTCTGCACGTAACCGTTCAGCTTCTATCCGTATTCCTTTTGTTAACAACCCAAAAGGCCGTCGTATCGAAGTTCGTTTCCCTGACTCAACTGCAAACCCTTATCTGGCGTTCTCAGCGATGATGATGGCTGGTTTGGACGGTATTCAAAACAAAATTCATCCTGGCGATGCTATGGATAAGGATTTGTATGACTTACCAGCCGAAGAAGCCAACAACATCCCGCAAGTTTGCCACTCATTCGACCAAGCATTGGACGCTCTGGACAATGACCGTGAATTCTTGACACGCGGCGGTGTTTTCACTGATGACGCGATTGACGGCTTATATCGCATTGAAAATGGAAGAAGTGACTCGTCTTCGTATGAGCACACATCCTGCTGAATACGATATGTACTACAGCTTGTAAGTCTATTTCAAACAGATTAGGCTGACTAAAGAACCCCGCAAGTTTATCTGGCTTCGCGGGGTTTTTTATGGCTAATTATTATCAGCATAAGTTCGTTTAGAGTAAATATTCTATTGCGCCCAGGTCAATTGTGCGCGTGATAAATCCAGCCAAACTCAGGCAGATATAAACAAATGCGACAGAATCTGAAATTTAAGCAATTCTCCTGGTTGTTCTTGCTGGCGGTTCTGTTTGCGTTAAGTGTTAACGTGATATCCCTGTTAATGGTTCGGCAGGCATACGACAGCGTGGAGGCAGCGCATGAGCAACGGCAACGCGCGATGTCGCTGGTCAACGAGTTGCAGCAAGAGACCGGACAGTTGACGCGCTTCGTAACAGCATACGCCAGTACCGGGCAGACACGTTATCTGACCTATTACAACGATATTCTGGCAATCCGCAAGGGCGAAAAACCCCAGCCGGAAAACTACGTCCCCGGCACCTATTGGGATATGGTGATTGCCGATCAGATTCAGTATCGGTTTCCACAAAATGGCGAGCAGCGCTCCCTTTCGGAACGCATGAAAGCGTTGGGCTTCAGCGAAGAGGAATTCAATGAGCTCGGCAAAGTTTCCGCCGCGACCGAGGCGATGAAGGAGATCGAGCAGGTTGCTTTTGCCGCCGCGCAGGGGCGTTATGATCCGCTAACCGGGGAAAGCGTCTCGGGCGGCAAGCCCCGCCTGGATTTTGCCAGCCAATTGGTACACAGCCAGAAATACAACCTGCTTAAATCCGATCTTGCCAAATCCGTGGAAGGGCTGGTTTCCATGGCGGATGCGCGCACCCACACATCGGCGATTCAGGCGGGGAAAGACCTGGAGCGTTGGATATTCCTGGCTTTCGTCGGCGTGGCGTTCACTATTGCGATGGTGTTGGCAGCATTGCCGATATTTCGCCGTCGGGTTTTGCAGCCGATTGAGACGCTAGCGGAAGCTGCCCGGCGGTTGGCGCAGGGCGACTATTCCGCTCGTCCCGAGGGCGCGCGCGGCGGAGTTAAGGAATTGGTAGTGCTGGGTGCCGCTTTCGACAGTATGGCCGAGTCCATCAAGCAAGACGCCAAGCTGCGGCAACAGATGCAACAGGAGCTGGATGAAGCCAGACGGAAGGCCGATGATGCTACTCGCGCCAAGGCAATGTTTCTCGCCAATATGAGTCACGAAATCCGCACACCGATGAACGCCATCATCGGTATGGCCTATCTGGCACTGAAGACCGAGCTGACGCCGCGGCAGAGGGACTATATTGATAAGGTTCATAACGCGGCCAAATCGCTGCTCAGCATCATTAATGACATCCTGGATTTTTCCAAGGCCGAGGCCGACAAGCTGGAGCTTGTACAAGCGCATTTTATACTCGAAGACGTGGTCGGCAATGCGATGTCGGTGCTAAGTCGGAGCGCACAGGTGAAGGGTATCGAGTTATTGGTCGACATTACCGATCCGCTGTTGCTGGGCGAAAGTGGAGCGCTGCTCGGCGATGACTTGCGTCTTGGTCAAGTTCTTACTAATCTACTGTCGAATGCAGTCAAATTCACTGCTCAGGGCTACATCAAGCTGACCATCAGCGTTGAACAACGCAGTGATGACGACTTGCTGCTGCGCTTTAGCATACGTGATACCGGTATCGGCATGTCGGTCGAGCAGGCCGGGCAGCTGTTCCAGGCGTTTACCCAGGTCGACGGCTCGACTACCCGAAAATACGGCGGTACCGGGTTGGGCTTGGCCATCTCGAAGAAGCTTGCCGAACTGATGAGAGGCCGAATCTGGGTCGAAAGCATGCCGGGTGAAGGTTCGAATTTCATCTTCACCGCCCGCTTCCCGATTGCCGAGCCGGGGCGGGCGGTTGCTGCGGCGCTGCCGGGGGGTGACGTGCTGCGCGTACTGGTGGTTGACGACTTGCCGGAAGCTCGTTTGGCGCTGGTTGGTCTGCTTAACGCACTTGGCGTCGGCGCGGCGTATGACCAGGAAATCGCTAGTTCCGCCAGCGGCGAAGCGGCCTTGGCAATGGTCAGGCAGGCGTTCGATGCCGGTCAGCCGTATGATGTGCTGATGCTGGACTGGGCTATGCCGGATATAGCCGGCGACCTGCTGCAAATTTTGCAAAATAGCGGCATGTCGCATCTGCCGCTGCCGGTGGCGGTCTCTAGCTATTGGTCGGAAACGGTGCGCGAAGCTGCCGCCCATCTCGGCGTCCAACACGTCCTGTCCAAGCCGGTTTTGCCCCAAGCGCTGCGCAAGCTGTTTAGCTCTCTGGCCGGTAACGCTGCTACCGACAAGTGCAGCGAGAGTCTTGATGGCTGCGTCAACGCAGACCTCAACGGCATGCGGGTGCTGCTGGTGGAAGACAACTTGATCAATCAGCAGTTGGCGATCGAATTGATGGAAACTCGCGGCATTGAAGTTACTGTCGCCAATAACGGCCAGGAAGCGCTCGATCAACTGGCGGCAGTTGCGCCCGACTACTATCACGCAGTCTTAATGGACTTGCAGATGCCGGTGATGGATGGCTACGAAGCGACTCGCCAGCTGCGCGCCGACTCGCGCTATGCTTCGCTGCCGTTGGTGGCCATGACCGCCCATGCGATGGTCGATGAGCGTGATCGCTGCGAAGCCTTGGGCATGAACGGTCATCTTGGCAAACCGATCGAACCGGACGAATTTTATACTACCCTGGCTCGCTATTACGCAGGGTCTAATACGGCTTCGGAGGATGCGCTCCAAAGCGCCCGATCAGACGAAGACGGCACACTGAAACTGCCGAACATCGCGGGTCTGGATGCTTTAAGCGGCCTGCGTTACGCCGGCAACATGCATAAACTGTATCGACAGATGCTGGATATGTTTGCCGGTGACTTTGCTGATAGCAGTGCTACCTTGGCAGGCTATCTCGCCAACGCACACTGGGATGAGGCCGAGCGGCTGGCTCATACACTGAAAGGATTGGCGGGTACAATCGGCGCCAATGAGGTACAGCTTGCGGCCGCCAAACTCGAAGCGGCCAGCAAGGGGCGGCAAACCGAGGCTGCTACTGACGCCCTGGTAGTCCTGACGTCGCTGCTGATGCCGCTGCTTGCCGGACTGCAGCAGTACTTCGCAGAGGAAAAGGCAGTCGAGGAGGCAGTAGATGCAACATTCGCTGAAGAGGTTGGATCTAACAAGCTACCCGATTGCTTGCCGCAACTACAGCAACTGTTGGCAGAAGGCGATAGCGATGCGATCGATCTGTGGGAAAATCACCATAAGGAGTTTGCCTGCGCTCTGCCGGCGCAAGTCGTGCAACGCATCGGCATCGCCCTGCAAAATTTTGATTTCGATACCGCGCAGGCGCTGCTGGCTGAGCTGTCCGCACAATTGCCAAACACTACGGCCACCGAATAAGGATCAGTCATGACCACATCAGCAAACAAGCGCCCCACCATTTTGGTTGTGGATGATACGCCTGCCAACCTGACCCTGCTTGCCAATCTGCTTAAGGAGCAATACCGAATCAAGGTGGCCAACAACGGCATTAAGGCCCTCGAATTGGCCGCCGCCGCGCCGCCGGATCTGGTGCTGCTCGATATTATGATGCCGGAGATGGACGGCTATGAAGTGTGCCGACGCTTGAAGCTGGACGAAGCGACACGTAAAGTGCCGGTGATTTTTCTCACGGCCAAGACCGAAGTCGAAGATGAAGAACTGGGTTTTTCGGTCGGCGCGGTGGATTTTATCCACAAGCCGATCAGTCCGCCCATTGTCGCGGCGCGGGTCAAAATACACTTGGAAATCAAGTCCTGGCATGATTTCCTGCAAGACCAGAATACCTGGCTGCAAAAGCAGGTGGAAAAGCGCCTGTCGGAAATCAATCACATGCAGGATGCTTCGATCTGTGTGATGGTGTCGTTGGCGGAATTCCGAGACGAAAGCACCGGCAACCACATTCGCCGCACTCAGGAATATGTGCGTATGTTGGCCCTGGAGCTGGCTAAACTGCCGCATTACAGTGAGCTGTTGACTCCTGGTTATGTCGAACTGATGAGCAAATCAGCGCCTTTGCACGATGTGGGCAAAATCGCCATACCTGACCACATTCTGTTGAAGCCGGGCAAACACACCCCGGAAGAGTTCGATATCATGAAAACCCATGCCCAGCGCGGCTACGACATGCTTAAACGGGCTGGCGACCACATGGGCGAACAGGGTGAATTTCTGACCCTGGCGATGGAAATCGCCGGCTGTCACCATGAAAAATGGGATGGTTCGGGCTACCCAAACGGGCTGGTAGGGGATTCCATTCCGCTGTCGGCCAGGCTGATGGCGGTTGCCGATGTGTTCGATGCGCTGCTCGCCCGTCGCCCTTATAAGGAGCCTATGAGTATCGCGCAAGCGACAGAGATCATCATGGAAGGGAAGGGCAAGCATTTCGACCCTGAGGTGGTGGAGGCATTCGTGTCGATCCATGAAGATCTCAAGCGTATCTCCATCCAGTGGGCTGATGGTTAAGGTATCTTTATTAACGGTAAAATCCCCATCCAAATGTTTACACGTGCTTAGGATTCTCTGCAAGCTTACAAACACAACGTTATAGACGAAGTGCTGGGCTGCTAGTCATGTCAATTGTTTAAAAACCGAAAGCCTTTTCTTCGCGTCATCGTGGTGTTTACCTTAAGCCTGTTTTTCTGCCGGATACGGGGGTATTTCTACCAAATTGCAAACAATGCTCTCTTTTAGAGGATAATATGCAGTTACGCATAGCTTTACTATGCTTTTGATTGAATCCTGTAACTCGGCATACGCTCAAGTATATGAGCCGGTATGCAAGCTTTGGAATACGCTATGAAAAAGACCATGTACGAAAAAATCTGGGACAGCCATCTTGTCGTTGACGAGGCTGGGCAAGCTCCCTTGCTTTATGTTGATCGGCATTTGATGCATGAAGTGACCAGCCCACAGGCCTTTGAAGGTCTGCGTTTGTCTGGCCGCAAGGTGCGCAATCCGCACAGCATTCTTGCCACAATGGATCATTGCGTACCGACTAAAAATCGCAACCTGCCGATTGCTGATCCCATCGCCAAAAAACAGATCGAAACCATGGCTGAAAACTGCCGCGTAAACGGCCTGAAGCTATACGACATGACCGACCCGAACAACGGCGTCATTCATGTTGTTGTGCCCGAGCATGGCTTCGTCCATCCCGGCATGGTGGTAGTTTGCGGCGACAGCCATACCGCGACGCATGGCGCTTTCGGCGCGCTCGCATTCGGCATCGGCACGTCCGAGGTCGAGCATGTGATGGCGACCCAGACCTTGCCGCAGAAAAAATCCAAAACCATGCAGGTGGTGGTCAACGGCACGTTATCCAAATTCGCATCAGCGAAAGATATTGCCTTGGCGATTACCGGCAAAATAGGCACTGCGGGCGGCACCGGCTATGTGATCGAATATACCGGTTCGGCGATCAGAGAACTGTCGATGGAAGGCCGGATGACGCTGTGCAACATGGCGATTGAAGCCGGAGCCAGAGCCGGATTGGTCGCTCCCGACGAAAAAACTTACGAATATATTAAAGGACGCGAGTTTGCTCCATCCGGCCAATACTGGGATCAGGCGCTGGCTTACTGGAAGACCCTGCCCAGCGATGACGGCGCAGAGTTTGATGCGACCGTCACGATTGATGCAGCCGATATTGCCCCGCAGGTTTCCTGGGGAACGTCTCCTGAACAAGTGGTGGGGGTCGATAACGTTGTACCTGCGCCGGAAAGTTTTGCCGACGAAATAAAACGCAAAGCCTGTGAAAGCGCATTGGCTTATATGGGCTTAACGCCAAATACCAAAATGACCGACATTCCCGATAGATTATGTTTTTATCGGCTCTTGCACCAATGGCCGTATCGAGGATTTTCGGATTGCCGCCGAAGTGGCAAAAGGCACCAAAGTTGCCCCAGGCGTCACTGCAATTGCCGTTCCCGGCTCTTATCACGTCAAGCAACAGGCTGAAGCAGAAGGCTTGGATAAAATCTTTATCGATGCCGGTTGGCAATGGCGTGAACCCGGATGCTCAATGTGTTTGGCGATGAATGGCGATGAATTGACTCAAGGCCAACGTTGCGCCTCGACTTCAAACCGCAATTTTGAAGGCCGTCAGGGCAAAGGCGGACGCACGCACTTGGTTTCGCCCGCAATGGCAGCGGCCGCAGCGGCCGCAGGCCATTTTGTCGATATTCGCAAACTATAAGATCGGAAAGAATTATGGAACCGTACAAAAAACATGAAAGTATTGCGGCATTGATGAACCGCAGCAATGTCGATACCGACCAGATTATCCCTAAGCAGTTCTTGAAAAAAGTGGAACGCAGCGGTTTTGGTCAGCACCTTTTTCACGACTGGCGTTTTAACGACGACGGCAGCGACAATCCGGAATTCGAGCTGAACAAGCCTGCGTTCAAGGGCGCTAAAATCCTGGTGGTTGGCGACAACTTCGGTTGCGGCTCATCGCGCGAACACGCGCCTTGGGCGATTGCCGATTATGGTTTTAACACCATTATTTCCACCAGCTATGCCGATATTTTTTATAACAACTGTTTTAAAAACGGCATTCTGGCGATCAAGGTCGATAAAGCCCAGCTGGACAAATTGATGGCCGAGATTGCCGCCAACGAAGGCGTGCGTTTTGTCGTCGATCTTGAAAACCAGCAGGTAACCACGCCCGGCGGCAATGGTTTCAGCTTTGACATCGACCCGTTTCGCAAAGGCAACCTGTTGAGCGGTCTGGATGACATCGGCTTGACCTTAAAGCATGTCGACAAGATCGAACAATATGAACTGCAGCACAAGCAAAAGTTTCCTTGGCTTTGGGCTTAAAGAAGTCTTATAGGATGGGCTGAGGTACGAAGCCCATCAATCGCGAACGATGGGCTTCCTTTCGTCAGCCCATCCTACGTCTTCGTGGTTAATTAATCCGCTCACATTGAGAACACAGACAACAATCATGTCCCCAGATTCAAGACACATCCAGCTGATGGACACCACATTGCGTGATGGCGAACAAACCCAAGGCGTTTCCTTCACGCCTGTGGAAAAAGTCAGCATTGCCAAAGCCCTGCTGCAATCGCTGCGGGTGGACAGGATTGAGGTCGCCTCCGCGCGTGTCTCCCAAGGCGAGAAAGAAGCGGTCACCAGCATTAACGAGTGGGCGAAACAGGAAGGCTTTGCCGGACGCGTTGAAGTTCTGGGCTTTGTCGACCATACCCGTAGCGTCGACTGGATACTGGAAACTGGCGGCGAAGTTATCAACCTGCTGATCAAAGGCAGCGAAAAGCATTGCCGCGTACAGCTGGGCAAAACACTTGTCGAACATACTGTCGATGTCTTGCAAACCGTCAACTACGCGTTGGACAAAGGTTTGAAAGTTAACGTCTACCTGGAAGATTGGTCGAACGGTTATCACGATGCTCCGGACTATGTTTACGGCTTGATGGACAAATTGCAAAATGTCGGGCATCAGCCATTTCATGCTGCCCGATACCCTTGGCGTTTTAGCGCCTGACGAAGTATTTTTAAGCTTCAGCGACATGTGCAACCGCTACCCGAAGCTGCAATTCGATTTTCATCCGCACAACGATTACGGTTTGGCAACCGCCAACGTGATGGCCGCGGTTCGCGCCGGCGTCAATGCCATACACTGCACCGTTAACTGTCTCGGCGAGCGCGCAGGCAATGCCTCAATGGCCGAAGTGGCCGTGGTATTGCGCGATAAAATGAATATGCAACTGTCTATCGATGAAAGCCATATCGTCCGCATCAGCGCGATGGTCGAAAACTTTTCCGGCAAACGCATCGCCGCTAATGCGCCGATAGTCGGGGCCGATGTTTTCACCCAGACCGCAGGCATCCATGCCGACGGCGATCAAAAAGGCGGACTGTACAAAACCAAATTAGGCCCGGAACGATTCTCCCGCACCCGAAGCTACGCATTGGGCAAGATGAGCGGCAAAGCGTCGCTGAAAAAGAATCTGGAGATGCTGGAACTTGACCTGTCGGAAGAGAACCAGAAAAAAGTGCTGGCCCGGATCGTCAGCCTCGGCGATTCAAAAGAAACCATCACCACCGACGATCTGCCGTTTATCATTGCCGACGTACTGGAGAGCAAGAATTATCAGCATATCAAACTGCTCAACTGCTCGATTACCAGCGGTCTCGATTTAGAATCGACTGCCAGTCTGCGGATCAAAGTAAACGGCACGACGCATGTTGAATCAGGTTCCGGCAACGGCGGTTTCGATGCCTTTGTCGATGCCACTAACAAGGTCATGAAGCAGCATGATTACACCTTGCCCGCGCTGGCCGATTTTGAAGTGCGTATACCCAGAGGCGGGCATACCAGTGCCTTAACCGAGTGCGTGATCACCTGGGATTGCGGCGGCGAACTGCGCAAAACCCGTGCGGTGCATTCCAACCAGGTTTTTGCAGCGGTGTTGGCTGCGCTTAAAATCATTAACATGCAATTGCACGAGCTTAAATTGCATCAGGCTTGATCGCCATGCCGGCGGTTAGTCTGTTTCTGCATCGGTCAAATAGTAGTTAATCGGATGGGCTGAAGCATGAAGCCCATCAATCCGAACCTGACCTCATTCTCTTTTATTACCCGATCGCTTTCTTTTGCTGCATGCGTTCGTTATAAAAGGAAATCCCATGCTTTCCCTGCTTTGCGTGATACATTGCCGTATCGGCAAAATGAACCAGAGTTTCGATATTACTGGTATTGTGAGGATAAACCGCAATGCCGATACTGCCGCCCAAAGTAAACTCCAATTCATCAAAAATATAAGGTTCCCGTAATTTTTTCAGGATTTTTTCGGCAACCGGCGATGCTCCATCAGCATCGGTTGCCGGCAGCAATAGAGCGAATTCATCGCCGCCAAGGCGGGCGGCTATATCGGAATCACGCAGAGTGGAGGAAATTCTTCTGGCCGTTTCTTTTAATACTTCATCACCAACAGCATGCCCCATCGTGTCGTTGACAAACTTGAATCGATCCAGGTCCATATAGAAAAGTGAAACCGGTTCGTTGGCGCGATGCGCCATACTGATAACATGGTGAAGCTGGTCGGCAAATAACCGGCGATTAGCAAGGCTGGTTAACTCATCGTAATAAGATAGCCAGATTAAGCGATCATCGGCTTGTTTGCGTAAAGTGATGTCATGCACAATGCCGTCAACGCCTATACAGTTGCCGTATTCATCATAAACAAGGGTGTCCGTTACCTCAAGCCAGTGGATATTTTTCTCTACATCGTATATTTCTAACTGGTAAGGCGAATCGTGTACGCCTTGGCGACACGGTTTGATGTGCTCATCAAGTTTAAGATTTATCGGGTTGCCTGTAAGATATTCATGTGAATGAATCATAAATTCATCCACGGTGTATCCGAGTATGTTGGTTATTGAAGGGCTGATGTAAGTGAATAGACCTTCGCAATCGCGTTGATAAAAAAAGTATTCATTACGCAGATTTTCAACCAGGCTACGGAATTTATGTTCGCTGGAATTCAGTTCGGCGGTGCGTTTTATGACCAGATGTTCAAGGTCGTCTTTTAATGCCAGCAGGATTTTGTTGGTGGTCTGAACTTCGGTTTTTGACAGCTTGATTTTCTTATTTTGTCTGCGAACCCGTGCAATCCATAGTAACAATAAGACCAATACACTGATGAACGCAGTTACAATTTTCCGAATCAGTTCATAGTCAATTGAGGGCTTAATGCTGGGAACCCATTTGGCTTGGATATTCTGCATTTCCTCTTCACTTAGGCTGGCCAACGCTTTTTGTAAAATATCTGCCAGAATCGGCCAGTCATTACGTACGGCAATGCTCTCATTAATGCTTTCATTGGCTTTGTTGAGATCATAGAAGGCAGCAATTTTCAGATCAGTCAGAAGATATTTTGTTTGCAGATAACTGGCTGTCGCCATAAAAGTAATGGCAGCATCGGCTTTTTCTGTGCTGACCGCTTTTAGTCCGTCCAGCATAGAGTCCACAAAATAGGGCGTCACTGAAGGCGATTCTTTAATCACCCGGTCGGCAAATTGGTAACCCTTAACCATCGCGACCTTTTTTTTAGCAAGATCGGTTTGGTTCTTAATCGTGACGTTATCCCTTTTGCTGATGATAACCAATGATTTTCTCAGGTAGGGCTGCGTGAAGTTAAACCATTGCCTGCGATCCGGTCGATTGACCATCGTAGCGACTACATCAACTTTATGTGTTGTAGCGGCTTCGTATAATTTGTTCCAGCTGGTACTGGGGTAAGTTTCAAATTGAACGCCTAACCGTTTGCTCAGGGTGTTCATGACTTCGATGGCAATGCCTTCAAGCTGTCCCGAATCGTTGACAAAACTATAGGGCGGAACCGAACCGTCAAAAGCAATCCGGATCCTTTTATGATTCGATAACCACTCCCGTTCTTTAACGGTCAGCTGTACGACAGGGTCAGGTTTATTTCCGTTCGCAGTTATGCCGCTAAAGTCATCCGCAGCAGCAACATTTAACAAAGAAATGAAAAAACACAATGAAATTAAATAGGGCATCGTTTGGGATTGGGCTAGTTTTCAATGTGAGAAATAAGACAAGAGTCACTCATTTTGTAGTCCTCTCCGTCTCGAATTAAGTCATTCATATCTGTTCTGCGTTTACGAGACAAGCTAATAAGAGCGGCTTCAGAAAATGCTGGGTAAGGCCAAAAACAAACATACCTCTTCAGTTGGTTCCTCATAATATTATCTCCATTGCATAAAATTATTGTTTTTATCAGGCGCTCGATGTCTCTGTTTTATATCGTATTGAATTGTATGTAGAAGCGCCTTCTATCTCATTCATGAGATATGATTTCCATAAAGCTTGTATAAAGTGTAATGCGAAAGAGTCACGGAAAATGTGAATAGTCCCAAGTTTAATCCAAGCCGATAGGAAAACTAGGGGAACCGTGAAGCATCTCCACTTAGATTGATGTGAAATTTTTTCTAAATAACTCGCAAAAAGATAAAGCGAAATACATGCCACTTTTCAAAATAGTAATAACAATCGCATGTTAAGGCATTGATTCAGATTTTAATTTGACGAATATCATGATATTCGTCAAAAAGCGGCAAGAAATTGCTGGTGAGCGGCTTAAACGGTTGTTTTATTCCGCTGTATTTGATTTTCGGTCACTTGGCTGCCGAGCGCTTACACATGCTTTATTTAAATGCGGTGAAATAAGGGTAATGTATTGTTAGCCAATTCATAAGTTTCCTATGCAAATACTTACCTGTAAAATCTGCTGTTTTATTATCATTGGAGCAACAGCAAAATGGGTAGAGCCTATCAAAACCGAAAAGTGTCCATGGCTAAAACGGCAGAAGCTAAGACCAAGGTCTACAGCAAATATGGTCGTGCAATATACGTAAGCGCCAAATCCGGAGGCGTTGACCCGTCAGCAAACTTGACCTTGCGCGGCTTGATTGAACGCGCCAAGAAAGACCAGGTCCCTACCCACGTTATTGAGAAAGCTATCGACAAAGCCAAAGGAGCCGGCGGCGAGGATTTCGCGGTTGCACGCTATGAAGGTTTTGGCCCCGGCGGCTGCATGGTGATAGTCGAATGCCTGACTGATAATCCTAATCGTACTTACGGCGATGTGCGCCAGTGTTTTATAAAAACAAAATCCAAAATCGGCACGCCCGGCACAGTCAGCCACATGTTTGACCATGCCGCCATCTTGGGATTTAAATATGACGATGAGGATGCGATTCTTGAGGCCTTACTGACGGCTGATGTCGACGTGAGCGATATTGAAAGCGAGGATGGAAAAATCACCGTTTTTACCCCTCAGGCCGATTACTTCAAAGCCAAGCAAGCCTTAACGGACTTGTTAGGCGAAATTGATTTTGAAGTGGACGAGATTCAATTCCTGCCCAAGGGCAGCACCCCGATCAGCGGTGATGACGTTGCGCAGTTTGATAGGTTTTTAGATATGTGTAACGATCTGGACGACGTGCAGAATGTTTATCATGATGCCGAGTTTTGACAGTCTGTTTGCTTTTGGCAATACTCTTCGACACCGGCAAGCATGACCCCAATTAACAGCATTTGCATCTATTGCGGTTCCAGTCCCGGGCGGCTCGACGCTTACGCCTCGGCCGCTTTTGCACTTGCCGAATCATTGGTCAGCCGGAACATCAGGCTGGTTTACGGAGGCGCCGGTATCGGCATCATGGGCATGGTGGCGGATCGGGTATTGGCGCTCGGCGGCCAAGCCATCGGTGTGATACCGAAAGCCTTGGCGCATAAAGAAGTCGCGCACCAGCATCTGACCGAGTTGCATGTTACCCAATCCATGCATGAGAGGAAGATGCTGATGGCCGAGCTTTCGGATGGGTTTGTAGCGCTCCCCGGCGGCATAGGAACGCTGGAGGAATTATTTGAGATTTGGACTTGGGCGCAACTGGGATTTCACCATAAGCCTTGCGGCCTGCTCAATGTGGAAGGTTATTACGATGCGTTGATCAAATTTTTAGATCATGTAATGGCCGAGCAATTTGTTAAAGCACATCATCATGCCATGTTGATGGTAGAGACCAATCCGGACGCTCTGCTGGACCGCTATGTCGATTACCGGCCTCCTGCTGCGAAACATTGGCTGGACAAGGACGAAACCTGATTAGTTAAACAGATTGGTGCAACATAAAGTTCTGGCCTAAGGACAAAAAAACGGTATTGAGCGATGATGCTCAACACGACTTACTTTTCAGGAGATAATAAATTATGTATTCCATTTCAAGAGGTTTTAAGCATAACTGTTTCAAAGCTATGCTTCTGGCGCTTCCACTGATAGTTACCGGCTGTTCTTTCTCGGACAGCTCAAAGAGCATTTCCAATAGCTCAGAGAGTATTTCCGACAGTGTAGGAAGTTTATCCGACTCTATTACCAGCAGTGGGTCTTCACAGTCGAATAAAGACAAGAAATACGAAAACGAAGTGTCGGACTACACGATGGCTTATGTGAAATCCTCCCATGCGGATGCCGATTACAATAGTTATCTTAAAGGCCTGAGCGATATTGCCGCCAAGATCGGTATCGTTAACTGGGATCAGGAGCCAAAAACCTACATAGCGATCGGCAAAGGCTTGAAGAAAGCCGGGATTGAAGGTGTCGCTTACGAAACCTATAAAAAGAATTTTGCCGGCTCCGATCAAGAGACACATGCAAAGTATTCAAAAAGGTTACGAGTCAGAAAAATAATCCCCTTACAGACTCTTTGATTATGAGTCTTCAAGGCCGGCCATCCGGAGTCATGATGCGCTCGAGTTTGCATACCATCGGCATTCATGCGCTGATGGCGGCCTTGGTTTTTCTGCCGTCCGCCGCTGCGGCCGCCAGCTTTAATTACCTGTATATCGAAGCCAGCGAAGGGAATTCGAGCGGGGGACATACCGCCATACAATTCGGTGATGAAATTTATCATTATCAACATGTCGATTCCGGCCTGATTCGCCTGTTCAGGCAGGAAAAAAACGGATTCCATTTTTTATACCGGTACTTGCAGAATCGTCCGATGCATCTAAGCCGCATCGAGGTCAGCGAAGACACCTTAGATCTGCTTAAAGACCAATTCAAGTGGCAGTTTTTGACGCAGGAAAGGCAGTTCAAACTGCTCGACGACCTGCATAAAGAGCGGCTGTTTATCCGGCACTTGTTACAGAAAGCAACTGTCGATGATGCCGCTGTTGACGCCGATGCCGCTTCGGTTTTGCGATTAAAAGGCGTCGGGCTTTTTTATCCGGAACCGGGCCATCAGCCTCAACACACAGACAGCAAATTTCAAAACAACAATCGCTAAGCGTTCAAAGCTTGCGCCAAAAAGTGGAGCAGCGCTATGGCCCGGATTTTTTGCAGCGCCGCCGTGCAATGATCGAAGCGCAAATCAAGGCCTTAGCGCCCAGCCATTGGCCTGCCATCAATCCGGATTTGGCCGGTGAAAAATTTCCCGCCTCCATCTATTCCTTCACGGAAAGATACTCGGATTCTCTGACGGCATTATTTGCGATCAAAGCCCTAATAGACGCGCCGCCGTTGCAAGCCGATGCCCTGTTGCGTGACGAATCAGCCGGCCTTCAAAATTTCCGAAGCGGAAAGACCGGTATTGCGGGAGTTACGCAATGACCTGGAAACCAGCCTTGTCAAAGCGCTCGATTCAAACCGGCCGGACTGGGGCTATGCCGTTTTAGTCAATATGGCCCGATATATCGCGATCGACGCCTCATTGCAGTCCGGCTATTGGGTTTTTATCGACGATTTTGCCGAAAACAGCGAATGGGTCAGGCCGGATCAGTACCTTGAACATAGCGACCAGATACGGATTCTGATTAGCGACGCCAGGGCGTGCGCTGGAATGCAAGTCCGGCAATCGGCAGCGTCTCGCCAACGGTTGAGCGAAGCTGAATACAGCCAAATCGAGATGGCGGCCAATCGTTATATCGAACTGCTTAACAGCGAACAGCGTCATGATTTCCGTTATAACGGCGAGAAAGCCTTGCCTTCAAAGAGCATCGGTTTTCCGGAGGGTCCGGTTCCGAATCTGACGCCGGAACAATTAACCACGGCGCTGTCCGCATTGGATAACATTGAAAACAGCCTGTTTGAAACACTGCAACAAAGCTATCGCTATGATCTGTTTAGCCGCAATTGCGTCACCGAACTGTTCAGAACCATCAACCAGGCGTTGTTAACACCCTACCGTTCCGGCGATGAACTTGCGGATCTGGAAGCTTTAACGATAAAGGAATCCGAACAACGTTTGGGGGGATATGTCGAGATACCCTATAACTTCATTCCGTTTGTCGCCTACCAATCGGTTCTGGATCATTACCATGTGACGCAGAGCCGCGACCTGGATTCTTACCGGGGTCTTGAATTGGCAAAGCTGACCGCCAGTCAAAACGACCCGATAACGGCATTGAGGGAATCGAATATCCTCAGCAGCCGCTTATACCAGTACAATCCCGACGACGCGTTATTTGTGTTTTTTACCGACGACAATGTGCTGTTGAGGCCGGTGTTCGGTCTTGTTAACACCGGTGCCGGGATCGGTCAAAGCGTTTATGGTGTTTTCAGCTGGCCGTTGGATTCGGGAAAAAATTTGAAATCGGGCGCAACCGGTATTTTAATGAGCCTGCCCGAATTGTTTTTTTTCAATATGCGCAAGGGCAGTTACAAGTATTTATCCTTCAATCAATTGACCCATGCGGACTTAGCGGACGATTGATATGATCTTTTACTTTCTTCCAATTGAAACCTAATGAGAGGATTGCAGGCATGAACGATAGATTTTTCGAAGGGCGGCATTGTGCGATCATCGCCGCGCTTGTCATTGTCAGCCTCATGTCGGATGCCTCTATTAATGAAACAGGGCTATATTATGCAATTGATAAACATTCTTTTAGCATCTCAAAAGAACAGACAAGGGAAAGAAAAATGATAGCGGTCTCCATCGGTGCCAGAATCAAATGTGCCCTAGTTCTTATTATCTTCATGTTGATACCTATACTTCCCATCACCGGTACGATAGGATTGTTTATACTGATCTTTCGACCTATCTGGTTTAAAAAGCTTGTTGATAATGTGTATGCCGATAAAAACGACCGCTAGCCCCACCAGGAATCTGATGTTTTCCAATTAACAATGTGCTCAAAGCTTGAATCAGGTGAGGTGTTAAGTTAGCTGACTGACAGAAGTCGGACAATTTGAGACATTCGATACTGCAGAAGCAGCCCCGTAGGTCGGGCAACAGCTTTTCGTTGCCCGACATTTTGATGTGTGTGAATGTCGGGCATAAACAGCTTGCCCGACCTACGTGACTGCTGCGAAACATTGGCTTGGCAAAGACGAGACTTGAGATTTAATCCGCAGACCGGTCATGGAGCGACACAAGCTCAATGTCGGGTATGTTGCCAAAACCACATTTTATGTCCTTTGGCTGTTTACCATTTAAACGCATTCGTTTGATGCAGGACTGGTCTGGAATATCGCCATCTTGATCCCAATAGATATAACCATTCTTCAGATCGAGCACTAAGCTATTTGGATTGTTATTTTTCCCGACAACGAATAAGTCATCGACTTGAGTGCCGTCCAAGTTGGATCGACGCACAACATCGTTGACATAATCAGTCCAATATATCTTTTTTCCAATGGGGTCGACTTGTATCGACGACGGTCGGCCAACCGCTGCGACTACGACTTCAATATTTAAACCGTCCAAATCGGATCTGACTATATCTCCGAGATAGGTTGCAGGGCTTGAGCATGAATTGTCAGAACAGTATGCAGTCGTCCAGTACAGCTTCTTCTTTACTGAGTCGATTGCAAGACTTCCTCCGGCAGCACAAAAATAGCCAACACTAGACAGGCAGGGTGAAGGAATAATAGAAGCTTGGCCTGTGCCGTCTAAGTTGGCACGGCCAATTTGATTTTGCGATGGATCGCTCCAATAAATTTTTCTATTCTTGATATCTATATCCATATCAGAAATAAAATTTAGTCCCGTTGTTACAATGTCTTTTTGATTCCTTCCCTTAAGATTAGTTTTGCTAATTGCATGGCGGTTAACATCCGACCAAAAGATTTCGCTGTTAACAGGATCAACGGCAACACCACGAGCGCCATCTCCTGTTGACACAAGCGATTTGAATTCTGTGCCGTTGGGATTCAGGCGCTGGATGAAACCGTCTGAAAAGGTGGGCAAAAAAGTATCGGCAAAGAATAATTGCTCATGGTCTGCGTGTGCAGCCGGCATAACAAATAGAGCAACTAATAAGATTGGCATAGCGAGGATTTTCATTGGCGTGTCTCTTCATCGTCGTGAGAAAAGGCCGAACTATCTTTATGCGATCGTAATGAAGTCGCAAAGCACGCTCCAATGTTCAGCTTTTCTGGATTTTAGGATTCATAACCTTCCGTCTCTAACTTACTGCGAGTTTGGCCTTGGTTACTATTCAATAAATTTCCAATTATTACAACGGGTATAAATACCTACTTGACGGATTTTAGAAATATAGGACCTCGTTGGCCGCTGCTTCAAGATAACGTTAAGCTATTTCAGCATCCGTCAGATAGCAGCCCGGATCTTCAGCCCAGAAATTCCCGGTCGTTTGCGCGGCTCTGACGCGGGTGTTGCCGTTGCAAATTTCTTGATAATGGCATCTTGCGCAACGTCCTTCGAGCGGTCTTGGATGTTGCTTAAGGCCCGCCATCAACGGATCGGTCGTATCCATCCATATTTCCGAAAACGGCCGTTCTTTTACATTGCCCAGCTCATAATGCCACCAGAACGTGTCGGGATGGACATTGCCCAGGTTGTCGATATTGGCGACATTGACGCCGGAGGCATTGCCGCCCCATTGTTCCAGTTTGGCTTTGATGTGTTCGACTTTTTCGGGGAAATGCCGGGCTACCCAGTGCAAAAAATAAACCGCATCGGCATCGTTATTGCCGGTCACAAATTCCCGGTCTTTGCCTGCCTTAAGCCATTCGTAGCTGGTTTCAAACAGCAAATCCATCGCGGTCTCGGGTCATCGCAAAATGGGCGTCGTCTTTGCGGTTTTTATTGCCGCGGCCGCCGTAATTCAAATGCGATAAATAGAATTTGTCGATATTGTGCTCGTCCATTAACTGCAACAAGGCCGGAAAATCCTGGGCGTTATCCTGCGTTAAGGTAAAGCGCAGGCCGACTTTGATGCCTTTTTCCAGACACAGGTGGATGCCGTGCAGGGCTTGGTCGAATGAGCCTTTGACCCGCCGGAACTGGTCGTGGGTATCTTTGATGCCGTCCAGGCTGACGCCGATATATTGATAATTAATGGCCGCGATTTCATCGATATTATCCGCGGAAATTTTAGTGCCGTTGGTGGATAGCGCGACATAAAAGCCCATGTCCTTGGCGCGGCGGGAAATGTCGAAGATGTCGGGATGCAGCAATGGTTCGCCGCCGGACAAAATCAGCACCGGCACTTTAAAGGCTTTCAGGTCGTCCATGACCGTATAGATTTCCGGTGTGCTCAATTCGTTGGGGAAATTGATGTCGGTGGATGTCGTGTAGCAATGCTTGCAGGTGAGGTTGCAGCGGCGGATCAGGTTCCAGATAACCACCGGCGCCGCCGGTTTGCGCGCCGGTTTTAACGGTGTCGGGTCTATCAGTTCCCGCATGTAGTGGCTTAGTCTAAACATAATCAGTACTACCTCGATAGTTAGAAAAATAGAACGCGGATACCAAAAGTAGGCGCCTCTAGGCGGCATGGATTTGACGGATAAACACTGATAAACCGTGAATAAAAAAATCCGTTTAAATCCGTCTAATCAGTGCCATCCGTGTTCTATTATGCACTCGTTCGAAAACCGGTTTTTTTCAGGATTTTTGTGCTGTATAAAACATCGCAGCCCAGATTATAGTCGCCGAGCAGATCGGAAATCTGCTGAATCTGTTTGTCGACGTCTTGCTGGCTTTTGCCATGCACCATCGCAAACAGGTTGTACATCCATTCGGGCGGATGCCTGGGGCGATGATAACAATGGCTGACAAATTCCAGTTGCCCGACTTTTTGCCCCAGCTCGTCGATGAATTCGTCAGGTACATTCCAGACGGTCATGCCGTTAAAGCGATAGCCCAGTTTATAGTGGTTGGGCACTGCGCCGATGCGGCGAATGATGCCGCTGTTTTGCATGGCTGTCAGTCGCATCATAACATCATCGGCTGTCAGGCCAAGTTGTTCTGCAATAGTCTGATAGGGCTGGGGCGTTAACGGCAAACCGGCCTGGGTTGCCTGGATGATTTTGCGGTCTGTTTCATCAAGCATGATCAGGCTTCCAGTTTCAGGTTGACGAAATATTCTTTGTTTTTCGGCATGTTGTAGACGGTAAGCCCCGTTTGTCGTTCTATTGCGCTGATGGTTTGCCGGATTTGTTCGGGCGTTTCGGTGGCAATCACAAACCACATATTCAGCTCATGGCTGCGCGCGTAATTATGGGCGACTTCGGGAAAGCTGTTGATGATTTCGGTGATTTCATCGAAGCGCTCTTTTGGCGCTTTAACGGCCGCCAGGGTTAAGGCGCCGCCCATTTGTTCGGCATTATACAAGGGGCCGAAGCGGGTCAGGGTGCCGTTATCCAACAGTGCTTTTAGTCGGGCTATCAGTTCCTGTTCGGTCAGTCCCAGTTGCGCGGCGACTTGTCGATAAGGCGCGTCGCAGATCGGAAAGCCGTCTTGCAGGGCGTTGATAATTTGTTTGTCTATTTCATCCATTGGCTAAAGCGGGGTAGGGTTTTGATAAATGGCGCCGCGTTGTTTAAAACAGCGGTTGCTGAACAGGATTTCCTTGTCGAAACCGCTTAAGCCGCAAGCGTCAACGAGCTGATCCAGTTGCTTTAACACGGTGGCCTTGTCTTTGCCGTGAATCATGCAATACAGGTTATACGGCCATTCCGGCTGCCGGGGGCGCTGATAACAGAGCGTCACAAACGAAAACCGGCTGATATGTCCGCCCAGTTGCTTAATAAGATTATCCGGTACATTCCAGACGATCATCGCATTGGCGCGGTAACCCAGTTGCCGGTGTTTGACGATAACGCCCATGCGTTTGATCAGGCCTTGTTGTTTAAGCCGGGTTAGGCGTTCGATCACTTCGGCTTCGGGCATGTCGCAAAGCCGGCCGATTTCCAGGTAAGGCCTGGGACAAACCGGCAGCCCCAGCTGAATATGTTCGAGCAGTTGACGGTCACGGGCATCAATCATTGTTCAGGTCCAGCTTAAAGCCCAAATCAATGAAAAAATCGTCCAGCATCGGCAGCAGCATGGCTGGGTATGATGTTTCCTGTTCTATTGAGTCGATCACGGCGCGTAAGTGCTCGGCATCGGAAGCGATGACCACAAACCAGAGGTTAAGCCGGTGTTCGCGTTCATAATTATGATTGACTTCGGGATACGCGCTGATTTTATCGGCAACAGCCTGTAGTTGCTGTTCGGGCACGGACATGGCGACCAGGGCGCTGACGCCGATATGATTGGGCGGAATAACCGGGCCGATGCGGCTGATAAAGTTGTTATCGTTCAGCTCGGTAAATGCCGATAGCACATCGGCTTCGGTTACGCCCAGCGCATCGGCGATGTCCTGATAAGGGCGGGCCGATAGCGGAAAATCGTGCTGATAGTCGTTTAGCAGCTGTTTGTGTAGGTGGGATAGCATATTTTCGATATTAAAAAATGGAACACGGATGACGCGGATTAGACGGATAAGCACGGATTTAAAAGCACATAACAAACGTGGCTTTTTAAACAATCTGTGTAAATCAGTTTGATCCGTGTCGTCCGTGTTCTATTAGATTTTTCTGTCATAAGCCGATTTTATGCGCACGCGAGCTAAAGAAAATACCGTTGGGTTTATTGGCGGGCAAACGGGTAATTTCCTGCAAGGTTTCCGTGTCGTAAACCACCAGCTGGTTATCATCTCTTACCGCAACCCAGACTTGTTCGCCGCGCGGGGTGAATTCCATGTGCAGAACGCCTTTTCCGGGCGACAAGGTTTTGTGCAGGGACAGGTCTTTGACATCGATAACCTGCAACTGATTGTTATCGGGGAAGGCAAAGTTAACCCAGACTTGCCGCGCATCGGGCCGGGCCATCACAAAAACCGGTTGTCCTGCAACCGCTATGGTGTCATGCAGTTCCCAGGTGTTTTTGTCGATGACCAGAACCTTGTGCTGGCCTATCGCGGGTGCAAACACGTAATCACCGGCTACCGCCCAGCCTTCAAGATGCGGCATTTTATAAACGGGCAGTTTTTCATCGTCTTTGCCGTAGTCGGGCAATATGTGTTTGACTCCGGCATCCAGTATTCCATAAATCCAGCAGCGCCAGTCCGGGTTCGCCAAACAAACCGGCGATATAATAGTGTCCGTCCGGCGACATTAACGCGTCGTAAGGCTGTTTGCCGATGTTCTGGAATTTTTTAATGACCGGCGCTTTGGGATTTTTAAAGTCCGCCATCCAGATTTCACCGGCATCGAACAGGCTGAATACAAAACGCTGTCCGGGCGCGTCAACCAAACCGACCACTTTGGAACGCAGCCCATCGCCATAGTCGGAAGGAATATCGGCAACCAGTTCCAGTGTGTCGGATGAAAAAACTTTAACGCCGCCCGGAGTGTAGTTGGAAACGGCGATTAATTTGCCGTCCTGGGAAATCGCCCCGCCGATGCTGTTGCCGGCCTGGATGATGCGCTTGTCGATTGCGTCCTTGAGCATATCGATTTTGGTCAAGCCGCCGTCCCGGCCGAAAACATAGGCGTAACGCTGATCGCGGGAGAAAACCACGGAAGCGTGGGACAAATCGCCCAGCTTTTCGATTTTGGCTAAGCGTTTATGCTCGGTGGTGTTGATGATCAGCGCATTGCCGTCTTCCCGTTCGATGACGATGCCTAGGTCGCCGGTGGCGCGTAGTTCTGCGATGGCGTTGAAGGAGAATAGCAAGGCTAGAAGGGGGAGTAGTTTGGTCATAAATATTCGTTTGTAATTCCAGCGTAGGGCGGAATAAGATCACCAAGCGTAGCGCGAGGTGGCGTTTCCGGCGAATTCGGGTAGTGTTTGCCGGAAACGCCAGTTCTCGCTGTCGCTCGAACAGGCTTATTCCGGCCTACAGGCGGAATTTCTTATTCACCACGAAGTCTATATTTTTCTTCGTGCCTTCGTGGTGAGAAAAATGCGTAATAAAAATCGATTTTTAATGTTCAGGCTTACGTAAAATTCCAACCAGCCAAGCCGCCTCATCCCGATTCATAAACGGCTGCCAAGGCGGCATGGCGGTGCCTGGGCGTCCGTTAAGAATGGTTGAAATCAAAAACTCATCGGGCTTTCCGGCCAATGCTTCGGGTAACAGGGCAGGGCCAAGGCCGCCTTTTAATGTCAGGCCATGACACGCTCCGCAATCATGATTGAGCATGTTGCGGAGCGCGCTTTGCCGCTCCGGTGACGGTTCACCGGCCAGAGCTGGTTTCAGCTAAAACAGCTGTAATGACCAGCATTAAAAGCGGCAGTTTTTTCATGGATGTTACGGTTTTAACTTGGCATAGTACATCGCAACATTATTAATATCGTCATCGCTTAAGGAACCGGCGATAGCATTCATGATGTCGGATTTGCGGGTTTTATCCCGGTACTGTTTGAGCGCCGTTTTTAAGTAATCCGCATCGCGTCCGGCCAACGGCGGAAAAGGCGCATCGGCTGAAGGCGTTCTAATGCCGTGACATTGCGAACAAACCGCCGCCGCTTTTGCCTCGCCTGCATAAATACTCGCCGCATTGACGCTTTGGGCGGACACCAAGCCCAATATCAACGATCCTGTAAGAGCTGCTAGTCTCATTATTTTGCTCCTTTCATCTCGTCAGGAGAAAGACCGCGAGTCATGTATCTGACGCGGCCGTGAGAGAATATACCGGCCGGGCTTTCCATCGGTACGGAAGCGACTTTTTCCAAGGATGTCGAATCATAAACGACGACTTCGTCACCGCTGTAACCGGCGCTGACATACAGGAATTTACCGTCGGCGCTGTATTCAGGGAAGTAAGCATGTCCGCCTACATCCAGGGTTTTAACGACTTCCAGGGTTTTCTTGTCGATCAGCTGGACGGTGCGGGCGCGACGGTCTTTAGAGATGATGTCCACCGCGACATAAGGCGCATTGGCGTGAGCGGCCGGAGATTCGGTGCCGCCGGAAACCGGAACCTGCTTGACCACTTCCATTTTGTCCAGATCCCAGACGCTGACCACCATTTTGTCGCAGTCGCCGAAGTTGGTGCCGAAACCGAGTGTGCGGCCGTCAACTTCAACCGCAGAGCCGCCGCCTACATGAGGTACGCAACCGGCTTCCAGTTTTTTGATGATTTTGCGGTCTTTTAAATCAATCGCAGTAACGATGCTGTCGTCATAAGAAGCAACCATCAATTTGCTGCCGCCATGGGACAGGAAGGCATCATGCAAATGGCGGCCGACTTTTTCGATTTTGGTGACCGGGAAACCTTCTTTTAAATCAACCACCCAAACTTGACCGGCGTTTTCCAGGGCGATCGCAAAAATATCGTCAAACGGTGTGCCGATGATCATGCCGGAATCGGAAGAGACCATTTTGCCGTCCGGATCAACGCCTTCCAGTTCAAAGGTTTTTAGCGGTTCCAAGGTGTCGGCATCAAGAATGACGGCGTTGTGCGGCACATAAGAACCCGCCATGATGTATTTGCCGTCGCGGGAAACGCCCAAGCCCGGTCCGTTGAATCCGGTTTTAACGCTACGCACGGCTTGCATGGAATATAAATCGACTTTAAAAATTTCCGCCGTATCGGTTTTTACATAAGCCCAGCGCGGGTTGGCGGGGTTGTAGTCGATGATATGCGCGGCGGTGCCGGTAGGAATTTCACCGATTTGTTTATGGGTAACACTGTTGATGAACACCGCTTTTGAACCTGAACCGCGACCGTATTTGCCGCGAGCCGCCACACCGATCACATCATCCATGCTGTTGATTTGATAGGTAGGCTTTGCGGGCAGGGTGCTTTCGTCTTTAACATAGACTTTGATCGACGCTTTGATGTCGTCAATCGTCCAGGCCGGATTGGCCTGTTTTGGCGTGGTTTGCAGATGTTTGACCAAGCCGCGGATTTCGTCATCCGATAAACGGCCGTAGAACGGAGGCATCAAGGTGTCGAAACTTCCGGTCATGATCAGGTGCGTAAAGCGGTAGGGCTGCGGCCTTTCAGCGTGTCGGAATTCAACGCCGGGAGCAATAAACCCGCCATGATCCGAGCCGTGACAACTGGCGCAATTGTCTTCGTATAATTGGTGCATGTTTTTGGATGTATCGGAGGTTGCCTGCGCTCCAAAAGGCAAAATGAGAGCGGCTAAGCCGATAAGGACTGATTTGGGTAGGCGTTTTTTTGTTGTTTTCATTATGTTGGACTCCAATGTAGTATTGAATCAATATTATCGTGTATGATTGAAAAGCTCAAGTGATTTTGGCTTGTCATTCAGCATTATGAAACATGAGAATGCTGTGGCTATTTGCGGCATTGATTAGCGAGAAAAAACTCATTGTCTCTGCAATTTGTTGTTTCGCATCATGCAGTATCTGTAGAGACATTTCCGGCGTTAAAGGTTGTTTTTCCAGTTTTTGAAAGGCCGGCAGGGTAATCAGTAATGGCAGTTCGGTTTTGCCGGGAGATGCCAGAAGATTATGGTATTTTGCCAATAACACAATGTCATTCAGGTTGAGGTCTTCAGTGGTGCTTGTAAACCAGTTTGCAGACTGTAAGGGAATTTGTTTTAAATTATCCGGAAATCCCCATTTTTCCAAAATAATAGAGCCTATCTGTCCGTGTATTTCGTTTATGCAAAGATCAATATCCGTTGCTTGATAAGTGCCTTCCGGAAAGCTGTCGGCAAAAGTTAAAATGGGCAGTACACCGATATTATGCAAAAGCCCGGCAAGTAGCGCTTCGTCGGGATCTACTTTTTGGGTCAGTTGAGCCAGGGTATGGCTGATACTGGAAACCTTGATGCTTTGTAACCAGTTATGTTGTATTAGTTTTTTTGTTGATGTGTTTTTGCTCTTGGTCAGGTTTTTCATGCTGAAAGCCGTCACCAGATTGCGCGTGGTCGTCAGTCCCAGCCGGTTGATCGCGTCAAGGCAATTGCTGATTGGTATTGTCGGTCTGTAAACAGGGCTGTTGACGACCTGAATCAGTTTGGCGGAAATGACCGGATCCAGGTTAATAATTTTGACGATGTCGGCAACCTCGCAATCCTGCTGAATGGCTTTACGCAGTTTTAGTGCAATATCGGGAAAACTGGGGATTTTAAGTTCCCCTTCAGTAAAGTGCTGATAAAAACGGTTAAAAAACGGATTGTCTTGAAGGGCTTCGGAAATTTTCAGTTCATTATCCGGAGGGGCAATAAGTAGATTGGTCTGGCTGAAGTATGGTCTTGGGAAGATAGATCACGGTCACGTCTGATCCGGCAATCGCGGTAAAATAATGCAGTTTACCGGCGGATAATGGATACAGCGCTTTAAAAGTGTTGGCGCTTATTTCAAGCCCGGAGCCGTTATCGGCCTCCATGAAGATGTTGCCTTTAACGAGGTATATTAGCGAGTCTACTTCGGTGCCCCTGTTAAAAATGATAGCTCCCGGCGCAAAACTGGCGGCGGTAATCTGTAGTTTTTGTATTTCTTCTTCGGTCAGCAGTTGGGCAACCGGCATCAGTCTTTTTAAAAATGAGACTGGGATATTAAGATTTTTTACAGGGGCAGGTTCCTTGGCTTGGGCAAGTGGAAAATTCGATTGACTATTGCCGGATGAGTGTTTGGGTGTTTTTCTTTTGAAAATGCTCCAGAACAACATTGTGGAAAATTCCTATAGTAGAGTCAGATTTATTCTGATCATAACAAACAATATACAACGAATTTGTGAGGAAAGCAGCAGCTTGGCAGATTTTCTGACGGTTGGCATCCAAATGATGCGGGTGCCGATTTCCGGCGGCATGAAAACACGCGCTTATTCCGGCTGCCGTCTCAATGCTATCAGTAATTTCCCCAATTGAAACTCTCCCGTAGTTATGTTGGAATCATAAGTCGTATGGGCTTGAGAAAATTTGTTCGCTTATCCTTAGACAAGGTTTTCTCGAGCGCAGTCGAAAGGCTCAGGACGAACGGAACAGGTCTTAACATCAATGACACTGTCTAGGCTTACGAGCAGGTAAAAACTCCCCCGGAGCATAATCAATGAAAAGTCTGCAACGCATGTTGAAGGACATCGAAATGGAAGTTAACCTGACCCGTCATCTGATCGGTAAGGGTGCCTTGGATGACCGGGTCATAGCCGCCATTAAGCAAGTGCCCCGGCATGAGTTCTTACCCGCGGATTACCGCTATCTCGCCTACGATAACGGCCCTGCGCCGATCGGTTCGGGGCAGACCATTTCCCAGCCCTATATCGTCGCCTTGATGAGCGATCTATTGGATACCAAGCCCTCCGATACCATTCTGGAAATAGGCACGGGTTCCGGTTATCAGGCGGCCATCCTTTCCAAGTTAGTTACACAGGTTTATTCGTTGGAAATCATCGAAGAATTGTCCACTCAAGCGCGCCGCCGACTTAAAAAACTGGGCTGTCCCAATGTCACGGTAGGCAGCGGGGACGGCAGTTTCGGCTGGCCGGAACATGCGCCCTATGACGGCATCATCGTCACCGCCGCCGCAGCGTATATTCCCCAGCCCTTGATCGATCAATTGAAGGCTGGCGCCCGGCTGGTCATACCGGTGGGATTTCCTTACGATTATCAGGAACTGATGGTTGTAGAAAAAAAGGCCGACGGCAAAATCGAGACCCGCAATATTCTTGGCGTCAGTTTTGTACCGTTAGTCTCAGGTTGCGACGTGGAAGCAAAAGATTTAGGTGAACTCCATGATCGATAGCAGCCATGACATCAAAGATTTATCGCTGGCCGATCAGGGGCGTGATCGTATCGACTGGGCGCTGACCGAAATGCCGGTAATGCGAGCCATCAATGATCGTTTCGCCAACGAACGGCCATTGGTGGGGGCGCGGATCAGCGGCTGCCTGCACATCACCACTGAAACCGCCAATCTGGCCCGCACCTTGAAAGCGGGCGGTGCCGAGCTGGTGTTATGCGCCAGCAATCCTTTAAGCACTCAGGATGATGTTGCCGCCGCGCTGGTGCAGCATTACCGGATTCCCACCTTTGCCATTTGCGGCGAGGACAGCGGTACTTATTACAAGCATATCGGTCAAGCACTGGAACACCGGCCGCAACTGACGATGGATGACGGTGCTGACTTGGTCAGTGAGTTGCACAAGAGCCGCAGCGATTTGCTGGCCGAGATGATCGGCGGCACCGAAGAAACCACCACCGGCGTGATTCGCCTGCGCGCGATGGCGGCAGATGGTGCGCTTAAATTTCCGGTGATTGCGGTCAACGATGCGATGACCAAGCACCTGTTCGATAACCGTTACGGCACCGGCCAAAGCACGCTGGACGGGATTATCCGCGCCACCAACATATTGCTGGCCGGAAAAGCTTTCACGGTTGCAGGCTACGGCTGGTGCGGGCGCGGCATTGCGATGCGCGCCAAAGGCCACGGTGCGCAAGTCATCATCACCGAAGTCGAGCCGTTGAGAGCGCTGGAAGCCGCGATGGACGGTTTCCGCGTCATGCCGATGCTGGAAGCCGCCGCCATTTCGGATTTTATAGTTACCGCAACCGGCGACAAGCATGTGCTGGATCACGCGCATTTTGAAGTCATCAAAGACGGCTGCGTGATCGCCAATTCCGGGCATTTCAATGTTGAAATCAACATCCCGGCGCTGGAGCTGCTGTCCGTAACAAAACACCGCCCGCGCAGCAGCGTCGAAGCCTATCAGCTTAAAGACGGGCGTACCGTCAGGCTGTTGGCCGAAGGGAGGCTGGTCAATTTGGCTGCCGCAGAAGGCCATCCGGCAGCCGTCATGGATATGAGTTTTGCCAATCAAGCCTTGAGCATGGCCTATTTATGGGAGCAGGGCAGGGGACTTGAAAACGCAGTACACCCGGTGCCGAGTGATATTGATCAACAGGTCTCTGTGATGAAGCTGGCGGCGATGGGGCTGAGTATCGATAGTTTAAGCCCGGAACAGCGGGCGTATCTGTCGTCATGGAAAGAAGGCACATGAAACATTTTATCGCCCATTAAACGGGCGGGAGCAATAGCTATGTCATCCAATCTTAACATCCTGAAATGGCTATTCGCGCTGGTGCTTATTTTCGGCGGATTTACCGTCTACAAGATTTTTAGCGTACTGGCAGCTGACGTTGGCAATAAAGAATACGTCTGGCTGTTAAAGATTATCTCCGAGTTCGGCTTGTTCACATCGGTAGTGATTTCAGTGGGTTTCTTTCATCATTGGATAATCGCTACCGAAGAGCGCAAGGAAACCGAGAAGATATTTCATAACGTACTGAGCAAGTATATCGATGGGACAGTCATCAATGCCAAGAAGCGGGGGTTTTTAGGCATAACCGAGAAAGAATTGGATTTTTCAGAAATCATGCACGGCCTGTATCCCGGCGATTATGTGTATTGGCTAATCACCTTCGATCCCCGCTATCGGCATTATTGCCGGGAGTTTGAAATCGCCATTAAAAAAGGCATCCATTTCAGGATGCTTGTGTTGAAGGACGGCCCGACTTCTGAGCTCCATGCCCAGGAAATAATCGGCTTTGGCGCCGAGGAATTCAGGCAATATAACCGCTTGTTTTTGTCGTCGCTCGAAGACATAGCGGGACGCATCAATGAAAAGGATGGCGGGACGCTGGGTGTATTTGCCTACGATTACGACTGCTTACCCAGTACGCCTTTGTTTATGGTTATTCGCAAGAAGTTAAAAGTCCTGGAAATATTTAACAGCTTTTATTTGTCCGAACCGATAGGCAGGATGCCTTATTTGCATTGGCAGTCTGAGCTAAAAAGCGATACCCGTTACTTTTTCGAATCGGAACAGTGGAGCATGCCGGATCTTTTTTTAGACTATTTTCACCGGCGTTGGATGGTAGAAAGACATAAATTAACCACGGTCGATGATAAAGAAAAGTCGCTTTACAGCGATTTTATCTATGCACCTGCTTCGGCCAGGAAAAAATGCTTCAGCCTGAATGGTGAATCGGATACGTTGAGTAACTCCGAGAGCATATGATCGTGACAACCGGTTTTGTTATTCACCACGAAGGCACGAAGGACACGAAGTTTATTTTCTTCGTGCCTTCGTGGTGAATAAAAATACGCAACTTTGGGGTGTGTTTCACCTATACCACATTCTGCCCCGCTAATTTTTTTATATTGATTTGGAGAACGACCATGACTGAAACAAACCAACAGCAAAACGTTAAAGATGCGGTCCGGGTGGCGGTTAAATCTGGAACCGATGTTCACCAGCAAGTCAAAGATATAACCTTGAAAGCGCTGACAGAACGGCAACTGGATATGGAAAATATCAAAAGCGTTACCGAAACGGTCATTAATGGCATTAATGAGGGCATGGACAGTCATGGCGAGCATGGCAAAGAAGTCTTTAATCAGGCGGCCACCGCATTGGATGATGCGTTGGCGATTGCGGCGGAAGCGTCAACATTGGCTATTGAAGAGGCGGCTTCCAAGGTAAACGAGTATTCCGAACATGATCTTAACAGTGCAGTCAAAGACATACAGGCTATGGAGGGATTGTTTCTCGATACCTTTGAGAAGGTCGCCAAAAGCAGTAGCCAAGTCGTTACCGACATTGTGAATGATTTTATTGCCCATTCTCGGCAAAGCGGAACGGCAGTCGGCGAACAGACTTTAATTGCCTTGGATTCGCTAAAAGACTTGCCGAAGATAAGCACGGACGTAATCGTTTCAAGCACGGTTGCCACAGCTTCCGTTTTAGCGAGAATCGGCAGCGGTATTTTGTTGGGCATTGCCGAAAGCCTACAACCGTCTGATTCCAAGAAATAAACTTCAGCAGTACAACATGTTATGGGAAATGTTAAACGCGGCCAGGGATCTGGGCAGGGCTCATGAAATTGCATCGGTATTGATCCGTTATGGTTTCGGCGGCTTTGTTCGCGGCTTGGGCGTGGGCAAGGCACTGGAACGCGCAGGCAGGGTGCTGCATTGGCAGCATGTGGAAGAGTATGTCGTACTCGACACGCCGCAACGCATACGGCGTGTACTGGAAGAGTTGGGGCCTACCTTCATTAAATTGGGACAAATCCTGGCGACACGCGTTGATTTATTCCCGCCTCAATATATTGCCGAGTTTGAAAAACTTCAGGATCAGGTGCCGCCCATGCCCTTTGAAGAGCTGCTGCCCCAGCTTGAAGAAGATCTGGGCGGAAGTGTTGATGAGTTTTTTGCAAACGTCGAAAGACAACCTCTTGCCGCAGCTTCAATTGCCCAGGTTCATAAAGCCATACTCAAGGACGGAACGCCGGTTGTTTTAAAAATTCGCAGGCCCGGCCTGCGCAAGATTATTGAAGCCGATTTGCGCCTTTTGCAGCGTCTTGTCGATATTGCAGAAGCCGAATCAACGGAGCTTCGACGGTTTCATCCGAAAGAAGTCCTGCGCCAGTTTAACCAATCGTTACGCTGGGAACTTGACTTGGCCGCTGAGAGCAGGAATGCAGAACGGGTAGCCGCCAACTTGGCCGATGATATGAATATCAAGATTCCAAACGTCTATTGGCAATGGACTTGTGAACGGCTCAACGTGCAGGAGTATATCCAAGGTATTCAGGGCCGGGATCTGGCTGCGGTGGACCAAGCGGGATTGGACAGGAAGCTGCTGGCTGATCGCGGCACTCATGCAGTCCTCAAGATGATCATGGAAGACGGCTTTTTTCATGCCGACCCGCATGCCGGCAATGTGTTTTATCTTGAGGATAACAAACTGGCATTTATCGACTTCGGTATGGTCGGCCGTTTAACGGAGGAACGCCGGGAGCAGGTCGTCAGCCTGTTATACGGCATGACCAACCACCTGCCAACCAAAGTGGCCGAGATACTTGAAGATTGGTCGGACAATATTTATACCGATGAACAGGTGCTGACCATTGACTTAGAAGCCTTTGTCGATCAATACAGCTCGTTGGCGCTAAAGGATTTAAGCCTTACCAGCATGATGAGCGATCTGATGGCCATATTGAGGGATCATAATTTGATACTGCCCGCCGATCTTGCCTTGTTGGTCAAAGCTTACATTACCCTGGACGGTCTCGGCAGACATCTTAATCCTGAATTCAATACCCTGGTTTTTGCAGCGCCCTATCTCCAGAAAATCATGATGGAGCGTTACAGGCCCGAGGCCATCGCCAGACGAGGCTGGCGCAACCTGATCAGCGTCGCCGACCTTTTATCCAGCCTGCCGAAAGACCTGCGCAAGCTGTTGCGCGCCTCCAGAAAAGGGGCCATTCAGGTCGATATTACCGTCAGGCGGCTCGATCAGTATGTTAATCATATGGATAACGCGATCAGCCGCTTAACCATGGGCATAGTGACCGCCGCGCTGATTATCGGTTCCTCCATTATCATGACGGTAAAAGGCGGGCCGGAATTATTCGGCCTGCCTGCATTCGGGTTTTTAGGGTACTCGTTTGCGACTATCGGGGGGATTTGGCTGCTGCTTTCCATTTGGAAAAGCGGGCAATGATTTTAACTTTCCACGCGATTAGACATTGCATGTTCAATAAAACTGTAAAAGGAGAGCGCTATGATTTACAAGGTTGAAGGCGATATTTTACTAAGCAAAGCCAACGCCATCGTTCAGGGAGCGGGCATTAACGATCCGATGGATAAAGGACTGGCGCTAGCTCTGCGCAATCAATATCCCGATATGTGTAAAGATTTCAATCGCTGGTGCCATCAACACAATACCCGGCCCGGCGAAGCTTGGCTCTGGGTAGGGACAAATAATATTCGTATAGTTAACCTGATTATTCAGGATGCTATTGATAGTCATGATTATCCTATTGGCAAAGCCACGCTCAGTAACATTAAGCATGCTTTGAATGCCTTGGTTAATATTATCTTAAAAGAGAAAATCACCTCAATTGCCATGCCGAAACTGGCCACAGGATCGGGGGATATGGACTGGGATGACGTATGGCCGTTGATAGAGAACGGTTTAAGGGATATTGATATTCCCGTTTATGTCTATTCCGGCTATCGCCCTGGTCAGAAGGCACAAGAACTGTAGGCTGAGTTGAATGCAGTGAAACCCAGCGTTGTTCGCATCAAATCTGGTTTTCGCGTCGCCTAAAGCGCCTATTTTTGATGCTCTACTCTGCCTACGGCACTGCTTTCCATTTGGCAAAGCGGGAAATAACCGTCGCCCTTAAAACGCGTATTTAAGGCCCATCGTGATGCCTAACTGCTGCGACCAGACATTGACCGCGTAATCGGAACTAAAATCCTCGCCGAACACGGTATTCACCCAGCGATGGGAACCGGACGTATCTATCATCAGATAGTCCAGATCAAGGTTCGCGGTGAGCTGCCGCGTCAGGCCGACGTCCAGCCCGAGCGCAGCGTGCCAGCCATTACCACGCGTCTCTTCATAAGTGAAGCGGCGGCCCTCCCTGAGCAGATGGTGATCCTCGTTTTCCCCCAACACATAAGCCCAGTCCAACTGCATCCGTACCCCCAGCCTCGAGACGTAGGCCGGGCGCTGCCATTCATAGGCTGTTTTGACTCCCAGAAAAGTTTGCCAATAGGTCTGCTCGAAGCGGATCCCATCACCGGGCAGCGGTGTCGGTGGCGTGGTGTCCCCCGGTGACGGATAAACCTGGAGGCCGTCATGGCTGACAAATGAGAAACGCTGCCAGCGCCCCCCAACTACCGGCCGCAGATCGAATCCGGAGGGCAATCCGACCCAATCCGAGATCTTCAGATCCACGTCGGCCCGAACCGAATAGCTGGGATCGAGGCGTAAGTTCGATTCGGAATAAACCGTCATAACTCCCGGCCGGGTATCGTCATCCCAATCCGAATCTTTGAACGGGCCGCCAGTCGCTCCCGAGATATTCCGCATGGCCTCAATGCCGACAGAAACCCTCGAAAAACTCCGCCTCGCCTCGACGCCGGCCCACCACGAGTCGAGAGGAAACTCCAGACGACTCAGGGGGACTTGATAAGGAGGGAAAGGGTTGCCAAATTCATAGGAAGTGTGACTGCTAAAATCGTTCCTGACCCGCAGATTGACCGACCAGGGGTTGTCCGGGGAATCGCCCTGATCCGTAGCGGAAGCCTCGGTTGCCGAAACAGCGGTAAACAGGATCAAGACGGCCGACAGACAGCTCAGACGGTTCATAGTCGATTCCCTCTTCTTTCGATGATGATTATCCGGTGTGCAAGGCGATCGGACCGTTTCGCGCTCTGCGGCGCTGGTCCATTTTTCCACGCCTTTCCATCCGAGGCCTTAACATATAAAACTTACACAAAGCGGCTGAAGGCCTTGTAATTGCCAGCCTTGAAGATTGCCAATACCTGTGTTGAGGAATTACGCAATGCCCCATTGCGAGGCTTTTAGCCTTGCAGGCCGGAATAATCCGGTTCGAGCGACAGCGAATTTCCGGCAAACCTCTAAACTCGCTCGAAACGCCGCCTCGCGCCCTTCGGCTTCGTTCAGGAGAGTCTTGGAAGGCATTATTCCGGCCTACGCCTAAACGCAGTCTTTTAGGGTACGCTGTGTGTACCATTTTTTCAATATCCACGAAAAGGTTCATGCAGGGCTAATGCTGTAAGGCGGTTTCGCGCCACGACTGCATGGACAGATATTTGCTCCTGCAATATCTGCATTCCCCACATCCTTGTGGGTTATGCAGGAGGTAGAGCAACGCAGGAGCAGGTGCGGAGCAAACCGCCACATTCGCGCAACGCCGATAACAATCTGTCGAAGTTGTGGCGGATTGCCTAGCGGCGAATTCGCCCTACGGAGCTTAAGAATACTAGATTGGTTATGTAAAACTTAGAATCCGATCCCGTCATTCTATTGCGGTGTATTTTCATTTTGCATAATAAAGGTTGCTATCAATATTGCTATTGTTATAGCATCGGGCCTAACGGGTTTTCGGGGGGCGTTATATACCGCTGTACTCTGGCAATTTAAATTTAATATACACCTTAAAAGGTGTCTACTTAACGTTAGGCCGCTTAGACACTATGCCACTAACAATTGACCAAATCGTGGAGTATGTTCAGCATTCGTTCCTGGATGTCATTGATGACTTCAACTGGGGAGAACGTGCTCTGTTCTACAACCCGAATCGTCAGCTCCCGAAGGGAATTTACTTCCTGACGTTCAAGGAAAGAGATGGCGCGAACGATCACGCCTCAAATATCGGCGCTGGCGAATATCGTCTAAATGTTGGCATTTCCAAGCGTGCTTTTGTCGAACGCTTTGACAATATCCCCGACCGTCCTTCTGCTGGCGGCGTGGTCAGCTCCGGCCACGACTTCACGCAGTCCGATGTGGTGACTCCCCATCCAGTCTACGGCTGGATGTGCTGGATTGCTGTCAAGAACCCATCGTCAGAAACGCTGGAAGAGCTTAAACCACTACTTGCAGAGTCCTATCAAATCGCTACGGGAAAGTTCAAGAAACGCATTGCCTCTGCTGCCCGAAAAGTGGCCCAACCCATCATTCCACCGGATCTTACGCATAAAGCCGCGCAAGGCCGGTGAATTCAAACGTTAGGCATCATGGAGAGAGAAAATATGATTGAGAGCATTTTCAATCTGTCTGAAAGTATTCGTTACGTCGCCATATACAAAAATGGCGAACTTGAGACCCGGTCAAAATCAAGTGCATCAGGAGCAAGCAGCTCGGAGAGTGATCGTTACGAAGAGCTTCTCGTTAATCCAACGCTACTGAAACTAGCTTCGCAGCGCGGCAACATCGATTGTGGTGGTCTTGATTATTTACTCGTTCGGTACGGCAACTTCTTCCAATATGTTCTACCTGTAAGTTGGGGCCACGTCTCAGTCTGTATTGAGCCAATGGCGAATCCTGTGCAGATTGGGGGGCTGGTAAATACGTATTTAGTGCATAGGATGGGCTGAGGTACGAAGCCCATCAACAATCGCGAACGATGGGCTTCCTGCGTCAGCCCATCCTATAACTCTTCGTATCTTCATGATGAAAATCCCTTAGTGCCGTAGGCTGATGATATGGACTCCTCACAGCCTACGGCACTACGAAATTTCCAACATCGCCAGCAAGGCCAAGGCATTAAAAGGCGCGGCACATTCGGCGTCATTGTCGAAATAAACATGCACGTCTTTACCTTGCTTGGACCACAGGGCAATGCGCTCGGCCCAATAGGCCAGTTCGGATTTGCTGTAGGACGAAGCATAAGTTCGTGCGTGTCCATGCAGGCGGATATAAACCAGGTTTGAGGTGACGCGATCCCACATCGGCCAAGTTTCGGCGTCCGACAGGCAAACGGCGACATTGGCTTGCGTTAGGCAATCCGCTGTTTCATCATCGAACCAGGATGGGTGCCTGAATTCTATGCAGTGTCGCGGTTTAGGCCATTGCTGCAGGGCGTCGATAAAGCCTTGCAGCCGGGCCGAATTTTTTTTCAACAGGCCGGGCAGTTGCCACAGCACCACGGCCAGTTTTTCCCCTAGCGCTTCGGCGTGGCTTTTCTCGATCAGTATTGATGCTTCCGGATCGAGCAGTTTCTTGTTATGCGTTAAGTAGCGGTTGGCTTTTATTGCGAAGCTGAATGTTGCCGGGGTTTCGTCGTACCATTTTTTAACGCTGTAAGGCGGTTTCGCGCTAGCAAACCGCCACATTCGCACAACGCTGATGGCAACCAGTTGAAGTTGTGGCGGATTGCCTAGCGGCGAATCCGTCCTACAGTGCTTAACGGGAAAATATTCGAGACTACTTGATACGGATATTGCAATGTCTGTACAAACGGCGCACAATTTGACTTATTGGTTTAGGAGATTCCCAATGAGTGCAACAACCGTCAAAGAAAGTCGTCTCAACATACGATGCGATAATCACGCCAGACAAATGCTTAATAAGGCTGCCGCCTACGCGCATGTCAGCGTTTCAGAATTTATACTCTTCTCATGCCTTGGCTTCAGCAGAACAAGTGATTCAGGCGCATGAATCGATCACTTTAGATCCGGCAGATTTTGAAGCTTTTCTTGCCGCTCTCGATAAACCAGCACAAGCCAATGCCGCTTTAAGCCGTGCCTTTGATCGCCATAATGAACAGGTCGAGCGTTGACGGCCTCTATATCATCAGGGCTCACGATAACAAGATTGATGCAAAATCGTTTAGTTGCGGACAATCTGCACTTGATGATTATATTCGTCGCTATGCCTCACAGGATGTAAAGCGTGATCTTGCAAGAGTCTTTGTTGCTTCGCCCGCGGATGATTCAGGCTGCTTGGCCGGGTTTTTCACGTTAAGCGCGGGCAGCGTCAATTGCTCGAGTTTGCCTGAAAAACTGGTGCACAAACTGCCGCGATACCCTGTACCGGTGGCTTTAATAGGGCGATTAGCCGTCGATCAAACATTTCAAGGCAAAGGGCTAGGCTCAATATTGCTGGCCGATGCTTGTCAAAAGGTAAGACTGGCAAGAGATACTTTAGCGGTGGTTGGTATTATCGTTGATGCGAAGGATGATTCAGCTGCTGCATTTTATCGACATTTCGGATTTATTGAACTTTCGGGTAAACCTGATCGTCTATTGTTGCCTGCTGCGGCTTTTTGCTCATGAATATCGGATAGGGATCTAAGGCGTAAGGCGCGCGCAGCACGCCCTACGGATGTCGGACAAAACTTATCTGCGAATCAATGAGGTCAGTGTCGTTGATTTTTAAAGCATGAAGCTCCTAATCATGTATTTGGCCTAACGCTGTAACCCGCCGTCGGGATGATCGGAGCAGACCTTCGCTCGGATTTTTCAAGAGGGTACTTTTATGTTCGATTGTGTTGGATATTGTGCGTCGATTGGCTACAAACTTGACCTAACATTACGCTCAACCGGAGCGCGGTTATAATGCAGTTTTTGTTTATTCAGCTCTCCGTGCCGCGCCCGGTTAGTGCATAGGATGGGCTGAGGTACGAAGCCCATCAACAATCGCGAATGATGGGCTTCCTGCGTCAGCCCATCCTATAACTCTTCGTATCTTCATAGTAAGTGGCGCCCCAGGTGGTGACAAAGACGAGGTTTGCGCGCAGACAGGTATTCTAAAAATCTCGGATAGGCTAAGTGAAAAGTGATCCTAACCCATCCATCAAGCAGGACGCGCTAAAGCGCGCCCCTTATGTCAAACTACAAGGGCTTCGTTAGGCTTTTAGGTGTTCAAGTTCGACCAGAATCAGTGTTCAAATTAGTCAGAAAAACGCAGTTCTCAGTTCACAGTGAAAACTCTGGCCTCCTCGGCCAACGCGATGATGCTTTTGCTCGTTAAAACAACACCCCACTCCTTCATCAAACGGCCCCGAAATTCGTAAGAACTGGCTTGGCCGGAATCAACCAAAGCCGTGATGCGGTTAGCGGGAAGCTTCATGACAAGATGACCGTTGAATACCTTGCCATTGATCCGCAAACAGTCAAACCCGAATAGCATTGCCCGCTCAACTGGGTATTCGGTATGGGGTACGGCGTAAAACGATACCAACTTCGTAAATAATTTTTCGCCATGCGACAGAGCAACATCACCTTTTTTAATTTTGCTGCTTTTTGCAATCATCTTTTTTCTCCGGATGCGGTGACAAGTTCAGTGATTTACTGCGCGGATTGCGGTCAAGAGATCTGCGGGATCCTGTCTCCTCATGTAATCCGCATCGAGGAAGCTGTACCTGACGATTCCGTTCTTGATAATGAAGGTTGCAGGGACCGGCAATACCCATCCACCATTAACCGAATCCAGGTCAAGGTTCAGTTTCAGGTAGACGTTCCTGACATTCCCATCTACAGGAAAGGCGATCCCCAGATGCGTGGCGAGCAAATTGTTTTCGTCCCATAGGAATTTGAAATTAGCGTTTGCCGCTTTTTTTGTTTCCAGCTGGAATGATGGCTTTTCCGGAGCAATCGCGAACAGCTTGGTATTCTCGGCTGCGAATTCCGGCGCATATCTCTCCAGTGCAGCAAGCTCAAGATGGCAATACGGACACCAGCCTCCCCGATAGAATTTTACAATGAGATTTTTATCGTGCCAGTACTCGCTTGCCTTGATCATTTTCGACTCGTTGTCTTGCAGGATAAAATCCGGAAATGGATCCCCGGTCTTTGGAGCATTGGACGCAAAATTCTCCTCGATAAGCCGCTCGATCAGGCTCCTGAATGTATCGATGTAGCCAGCGGGAAGTCTTTCATAGGCGCCTACTGTGAATTGTCTTATTTCTTCAGTTAAGGTTGTCATGTTGGTATCCTTTGTTGGTTTACCATGGGGCTATTAATTGCTTACGCGATCCGGCGGAATTTGCCGCCCTTGCCACCCAGCTGCTTCTTCAGGTTGGCAAGCCCCATGTTGAGCATCATCGGCATCATGCGCGCCGCCATGAAGCGTATCATGCCGGGCAGCCAGTCGAAGTGCGTCCGGAAAATGAACTTGCTGCCGCCGTTGCCATGTGGCTCGACGAGAAAAACAACCGCATGGTTCTGTGTCGGCACCATCATCTTGCTTTTCGGCTGGAAGGTGAAGGCATAGCCGTGTGGCGGGTTCCACCAGATCACCCGCTCGGTCACGTCACCCATCATGCTGAACGAGCAGCTGCGCTCCGAGCCGACGCCGCACGCTACCGGTCCGTTTTCGGAAGCATCATGGCTTACATGCAGCGATTTGAGCATCGGTAGCCACTTGCTCATCGCATCGGGATCGGAAATGGCGGCAAACATCCGCTCTGGCGGCACGTCGTAATAGCCGACGCCTTCAAACCGAAGTGGTGCGAGAGAACCGGTTATCGAACTATTGTGTGCTGTTGGTAAATGTGCCTGGAACCTTTTACCGACCGATGCGACTTGATGCATTTTGGACTCCTTTGTCATTAAAGTTGGAACTACGGCTGTGTAAACACCCATAACAGAACAATCGTTCTGTTATGGGTAAAAAAATTATTGCAGGCGGGAAAGCGCCACCTCCACCACGTTTGCCATCATCCTTGGGTTTGCATGCGACCTTGCCATCACGGACAGGCCCTGCATGACACCAGCCAAGAAATCAGCTACCGCCTCGACATCACACTGAGTTGGAAGCTCGCCAACAACTTTTGCATTAGACAGGGCATTCCTGAAGCCGAGTTGCAACCTTGTCCTGAACTTCTCAACCATGTTTGCAGCACATTCGTCATGGGGAGCTACTTCACTTGCGCTATTCGCCATCAGGCATCCCAATTTCCCCATCTCAGATGAAGAAAGTTCTACCAGCTTTGCAAAATAAGTCCGTATGTCTGTCAGCGATGCTCCCGGCCGTTCTACTATCCCGAATAGCGTTCCGACAACGGCATTCTGGTAATGTTCGAGGGCGGCAAGAAACAATCCGTGCTTATTTTCGAATTCATCATATAGCCCATAGCGGTTTACACCGGTGGCGCTCACAAGGTCTTCGATGGACGTGTTGGCGTAACCCTTTTGCCAAAAAACTCTCATGGCCTTATCAAGGGCTTCGTCAGGGTTGAATTCTCGGATACGGGCCATATAAATTAATTACAGAACGATTGTTCTGTAATTATAATAAAAATCTGGGTTGCGTCAACAGATTAATTTCATTGCATAAAATATGAGTATTTACCTCTGGAAAAGCTGAAAAGCCTAATCTTACATTCGAGAGAGACTGGCTACGCTAGCCCCCTCAATTCAACGTTAGGCGCATACCGCATACACTCCGCCACTAGCGAATGATCTTCAGTGCATAGGATGGACTAAGTACGAAGCCCATCAACAATCGCGAATGATGGGCTTCCTGCGTCAGCCCATCCTATAACTCTTCGTATCTTCATGGTGAAAATCCCTTAGTGCCGTAGGCTGATGATATGGACTCCTCACAGCCTACGGCACTACGAAATTTCCAACATCGCCAGCAAGGCCAAGGCATTAAAAGGCGCGGCACATTCGGCGTCATTGTCGAAATAAACATGCACGTCTTTACCTTGCTTGGACCACAGGGCAATGCGCTCGGCCCAATAGGCCAGTTCGGATTTGCTGTAGGACGAAGCATAAGTTCGTGCGTGTCCATGCAGGCGGATATAAACCAGGTTTGAGGTGACGCGATCCCACATCGGCCAAGTTTCGGCGTCCGACAGGCAAACGGCGATATTGGCTTGCGTTAGGCAATCCGCTGTTTCATCATCGAACCAGGATGGGTGCCTGAATTCTATGCAGTGTCGCGGTTCAGGCCATTGCTGCAAGGCGTCGATAAACCCTTGCAGCCGGGCCGAATTTTTTTTCAACAGGCCGGGCAGTTGCCACAACACCACGGCCAGTTTGTCTCCCAGCGTTTCGGCGTGGGTTTTCTCGATCAGTACCGACGGCTTTGGATCAAGCAGTTTTTTGTTATGCGTTAAGTAGCGATTGGCTTTTATTGCGAAGCTGAAGGTCGCCGGGGTTTCGTCGTACCATTTTTTAAACGTAGAGGGACTTTGCAGCCGGTAAAAAGTGCCGTTAACTTCGACCGCAGAAAAACGTTCTGCGTAGAATCTAAGCCAGTTTTTTTGGGCGACGCCGGTGTAAAAACGGTCTTGCCAGTGTTGGTAGCTCCAGCCGCTGGTGCCGATGGAAATCATAGATATATCTCCTCGAGTTGGCAGAAATTCACCTCAGGTTATTCTGCTTGCCCCTTTGGATTAGTTCCATACAGATTTGTGCCGGATATAGGCTGCATAGATAGAACGGAGCTTGCCCTCCATGGCTACTTGGCAACTGCTCCTGCGTTGCTCTATCTCCTGCGTCCATGCAGTCGTGGATCCCGGCAATCCCTGCCGGGATGACGAGCTGTGTAGATGCTTATGAATTTTAGCGGGGACACCGTTTTAGCCTTTCGCCCTGCGCCTTTAGCCTTTGACACAAATCACCGGCTCCAGTCTGGCGACTTTTCGGGCTAAACCTGCCCGGTCGGCAATATCCACCACCGCACTGACATCTTTATAAGCCAAGGGTGCTTCTTCGGCGACACCGCGCATCGACGGACTGCGAATAATAATGCCTCGCGCGGCCAGTTCTTCGATCAGCGTTCTGCCTTGCCATTGCTTGCTGGCCTGTGTGCGGCTCATCGCCCGCCCCGCGCCATGACAGGCCGAGCTGAACGAGCGCTGTTCGCTTTCTTTGGTGCCGCACAGCACATAAGAGCTGGTGCCCATCGATCCGCCGATCAGCACCGGTTGGCCGGTCTTTTTGAATACGTCCGGCAAATCGGGATGACCGGGGCCGAAAGCGCGGGTTGCGCCTTTGCGATGGACATATACCGATTTTTTCTGGCTGCCAATCGTGTGCTGCTCCAGCTTGCAGGTGTTGTGCGAGACATCGTATAGCAGGCTAAGATGAATGCCTGGAAATATCTTTGCGACAGCTTGCCGGGTCAGATGGGTGATAATCTGGCGATTGGCCAATGCGCAGTTGATGCCCGCCCGCATCGCGCCGAGATAGTGTTGCCCTAAAGGCGAATTTAGCGGCGCACACGCCAGCTCGCGATCCGGCAATACGATCTGATACTGGGCGGCTGCCATCGCCATGTCTTTCAGGAACTCGGTGCCGATCTGATGGCCCAGGCCTCGGGAGCCGCAATGAATAGTGATTACCACGTCATCGACATGCAAACCGAAAACTTTGGCGACGTCCGGGTCGAAAATCTCCGCAACCCGCTGAACTTCCAGGTAATGATTGCCGGAACCCAGGGTGCCCATTTCATCTTTTTGCCGTTCCCTGGCTCTGGGGGAAACGTAGTGCGGCTCGGCACCGGCCATGCAGCCGCGCTCTTCAATGCGTTCCAGATCTTGCGCCTCGCCATAACCCTGTTCGAGCGCCCATTTTGCACCGCCTGTTAACATGCCGTGCATGCCATCATGATTCAGGTGTATCTTGCCCCGGCTGCCGAGACCGGTTGGAACCGTGTGGTATAACGCATCGGCCAGCGCCTGTTTGTGCGTTTGCAGATCGGCGATATTAAGGCCGGTATGCAAGGTGCGCACGCCGCAGGAAATGTCGAAACCTACGCCGCCTGCCGAGACCACGCCGCCCAGGTCTGGATCGAAAGCGGCGACACCGCCGATAGGGAAGCCGTAACCCCAGTGTGCGTCGGGCATCGCGTAAGCCGCTTCGACAATGCCCGGCAAGGTCGCGACATTGGTGAGCTGTTCGTAAACTTTTTGGTCCATATCCTCAAGCAATTGCGCATCGGCATAAATAATCGCCGGAACACGCATGTTTCCGTAAGGCTTGATTTCCCAGCAGGTTTCGTCTCGTTGTATAAATTGACGGGTATCCATTGAATCGCTCCTCTAAACATCGACCACACATTGGGCAACCCACGCGTTATCGGCTTGCTGATAGACACGCAGCTCGGTAAACGTAGCGCCCTTGATTTCCACGGCGGGCTGGTGTTTTTGCCTGTCAACGGCTTCACCAAAGGCGGTCGCCGATAACTTGCCGTTAGCAATAACGACCTCATAGCGGTTGAACAATAATCTGTTTACCGCCATTTCATAAACCAATTCATTGATCCAGCTGACGAATAACAGTTCGGTGTCGGGCGCTTCGCAATGGATGGAGATGACTTTCGATGCCGAAACCAAGTCAAGATCGGTAACTACGGCGGTCATCGCTACTGCGGCTTGTTCGAACGCTTGCCCAAGCGTGGGCGCAATGCCGCGTATGCCGATGTCCGCTTCATGTTCAAAATGCTCCCAGTAGGGAATTGTCGATTTGCTGTTCAATGGGAGGCCTCGTTATGGGAATGGTTTGAAAACATGCCAGGGCAGCAGCAAGCTACTGAGAAGTATACGATCAATGGGTTTCGACAAATACGTAGTTCAACCTATTGATGTTTAATGAAATAAATTTATCATGCTTCTTATAGTTGCTTGTTCGTTAATCCATCATCAACCGATATAACTTCTCATTGGACTTCGTCGTCAATGTGAATATCATCAAAAGAGGAGAACGCCATGAGAAGAATTTATTTTTTAGTCCCCAATATTAAGCTTACCCATAAAATCGTCGAAGAACTTCAAGCCAAGGGCATAGAAGATCGCCATATTCATATCCTGGCGAAAAGGGATACGCCGCTTGAAGGAATGCCCGAGGCGGGGGTAAGCATAAAAACGGATTTTCTTCCCGCAGTCGAGCGGGGAGTCGCGTTAGGCGGCATCAACGGGATTATTGGCCGGCTTAATTGGTTTGCGCTTTGCGGGGTTTGCGATTGCGGGCGGGCCGCTTTTGGGGATCATTATCGCAGGTGCAACCATCGGGTCTCTGATGGGCGGTTTAATGGGAATGAATGCAGGCAATTCAAGGCTAAAACAGTTTGAAGAAGCCATCGAACAGGGTGAACTGCTGGTGCTGGTTGATGTGCCACGGGAACGGATAGAGACCATCAGGAAAATGGTCATAAAGCATCATCCTGAGGCGGAGTTTGAGGGCATCGAGCCGATTCTGCCGCCGTCTTATTAAAGCGGCGTCAGAGTCTGAATCCAGGGGCTTAATTTTTTCTCTTAGCGAGTTTCGATCATACCGCAGAGCTGCAAAGGAGAATTGAAATGGCTTCCAATGCCTTATTCGTTACCGTCTGTTTCCTGGCCTATGCCAACGGCGCCAATGACAACTTTAAAGGTGTGGCGACTTTATTCGGCAGCGGCACAGCGAATTATCGGCTGGCTTTGAGCTGGGCAACGCTGACGACTCTGGCGGGTTCGATTTGTGCGTTGTTTTTGGCGCAAACCCTGATGGTCAAATTCTCCGGCAAAGGCCTGGCACCTGATGCGCTGATTCAATCCCTGCCGTTCATGATTGCGGTAGCCGGCGGCGCGGGGATGACAGTGATTTTGGCGACCCGCTTCGGCTTTCCGGTTTCAACTACGCATGCCTTGCTAGGTGCAATGGTGGGCAGTACGCTGTTGGCAACACTGGGCGAGATGAATCCGGCGCCTTTATTAAACAATTTTGTATTGCCGTTGCTATTAAGTCCATTCGCCGCATTGTTGCTGGCGACGCTGCTGTATCGGCTTCAACATAAACTGTCTGTGTTTAACCAGCCCTTATGCTTATGCGTGGAGCAACCTGGTAACCTGCTGATTGACAGCTCCCTCAATGCTGTAATGACAGTGGGTTTATCCGCTCATTCCTCAGCCGTCAGTATAGCTCCGCAAACGGTTTGCGCTGGGCGTGATGTTGGCGTCATATTGGGGCTTGATGCTCGGCAGTTGCTTAACAGTCTGCATTTTTGCAGCGCCGGGGCAGTATGTTTTGCCCGCGGTCTCAACGATACACCGAAAATGGCGGCTTTATTGTTGTTAGCGCCCGGTTTTAATCTGCAATGGATTATTGTCGCGATTGCCGTGGCGATGCTGTTGGGCGGATTATTCAACGCCCGGCGGGTCGCGGAAACCATGAGCCGTAAAATCACCCCCATCACCCAGAGCCAAGGTCTTTCGGCCAATCTGACGACAGCCCTGCTGGTGATTTTTGCCAGTAAATTCGGCATGCCGGTGTCCACTACGCATGTTTCTGTCGGTGCGTTGTTCGGCATCGGTCTGGTCGGCGGCAAGGCCAATACAGAGGTGATTGCATCAATTGCATTATCCTGGCTGCTGACGCTGCCTTGCGCGGCATTATGCTCTGCCGCAATCTATAATGTCGTTGCTATCGGCGTTTAAGTGAGAACATCACCGGCTTTTTCCTGTAATGCCGAAATCAATGGGCAGCTTACTTCGCTCCGGCTGGTCTGGCAACGGCAAATCAGTTCCTGCAAGGCCAGTTCAATACGGCGCAAATCGGCGATGCGGCTTTGGACATCGGTAAGTTTATGTTCGGCGAGCGTCCGCGCCTCGTCACACTGGCTGCCGTCGGACAATTTTAGCAATCCTGCCACTTCGTCAAGGCTGAATCCCATGCGTTTTGCGGATTTGACAAAAATAATCCGTGCAACATCCTCCGTGTTGTAGCGCCGAATGCTTCCCAAAGGCCGATCCGGTTCAGGCAATAAACAGCGGCGCTGATAAAAGCGGATCGTTTCGACACTGACACCGGCAGCTTTTGCCAAGCCACCAATCGTCAAACTGTCTACGGTTTTGTTCATTGCTATTGACTCCGTACTTGAATACGGAAGTAAGCTTACATCAGTTTTACTTGCTAGAGAAAATTCATGTTTGAATCACAACGCAGCAATTACTTTCTGCTGATCGGCGGGGTGAGCGCCATTTTTGCCTCCCTCTGTTGCCTGGGACCGCTATTGCTGTTATTGCTCGGTTTTAGCGGCGCTTGGCTAGCCAACCTAACTGCATTTGAACCGTATCGGCCCATTTTTATCATCATTTCGCTGAGCGCGCTGTTTTTTGCCTGGAAACGCATTTTTCGACTGCCGTCCAGCTGCCGGTATGGCGAACCATGCTCCCAACCGCCGGTTCGTAGGCGGAATGTCATTATTTTCTGTGGTGTGCTGGCGCTGGTTCTGCTGGCACTATTTTTTCCTTACGTTTTTCCTTTGTTCTATTAGTGGTCTTTATGAAACGATATTTTGCCATGTTGATGATTCTCGCTGTTAACCAGCCGGTATGGGCGACGCCCCGAACCGTAACGCTGGCAATACCCGGCATGAGTTGCGCCGCGTGTCCTATCACAATAAAAATAGCGCTTAATCGGGTAACAGGCGTGAGCGCGACGACGGTGAACTTTGATAACCGTCAAGCTATTGTGACTTTCGACGATGCAAAAACCGATGTCGAAGCACTGCTTCGCGCCACTGGCGATGCGGGTTATCTCTCCACGCTAATCAAAGGCGTCGCGCAATGAATAGCGTTATTTTGGAATCCACGCTGATCTGTCCGAAATGCGGCTACAGCAAAACCGAGAAAATGCCCACGGACGCCTGTCAATGGTTCTATGAGTGCGAGGGCTGTCATAGTCTGCTAAAACCAAAATTAGGCGATTGCTGCGTATTTTGTTCTTATGGCAGCGTCGCCTGTCCTCCTATTCAAATGCACGGCAAACATTCGGGTTGTTGCGGGTGATGAAGGTCTGGCTCCACAACTAATCGGATAAGGCCATTAATATTGCCGATACTGCCGGCATGACTATAGCAAGCGGCTAGCGGAGAGTCTGTATGAAAAGATTGTTTGTTGCGTTACTGATGGTTATAGCAGTACAGAACCTGTCTGCTGAATCCACGCTGCCGATTGGTGAATTTAGCCGCAACCGGCTCGACGGCTGGGAACACAAAAGATTTAAAGGCGAAACCCGTTATCAGCTGCAAACTCTGGACGGTGTTGTGGTATTGAAAGCCGACAGTCATGCCGCCGGTTCCGGGCTGATCAAGGAGCAGCGCATCGATCTGGAACAAACGCCGTTTTTGAATTGGTCGTGGCGCATTGCCAACCGCTTGAGCGGGCTGAATGAACAGAGCAAGGCCGGCGACGATTATGCCGTCCGCATTTATGTGGTGGTCAAGGGCGGTCTGAGGTTTTGGCAAACCAAGGCGATTGATTATGTTTGGACCGGCAATACGGCAAAGGGTACCGTCTGGCCCAACGCCTTTGCCGGTGATCATGCGATGATGCTGTCTTTGCGAGGCCCGGAAGCGGCGCTGAATACTTGGTACAGCGAAAAACGCAATGTCCGTTCCGATCTGAAAAAGCTGTTCGGCAAAGACTTGCGCACTATTGATGCGGTGGCGCTGATGACCGATACCGACAACAGTAACGGACAGGTTTCCGCCTTTTACGGCGACATTTGGTTTTCCAAGGATTAGCGATAAACGACCCTGGATCGCAGCTGATTAAATAATCGAAAAATCAACAGCCGCAATTGCGCAATCTTAATAAATATCAGCTTTCAGGTATGGGCTTACGAGCTCGGTGACAGCCAAGCATACCTGAAAATATGGCTTTTGCCGAAACATCGCAATAGCCCTGTTCTTCAAGCAGGATAGACAGTTCTTCTGTCGAGTAAAAAATTTCCAGCGCGTCAATGAAATACTGAATGAGATTTAAAGCGGCAGGGCTGCTACGAAACAGCAGTCCAGTACCGCTTAGACACAGGCGCAAATAAGCATAGTAAACTTTTTCAACCACTCGATTGCTAGGCCGTAACATGTCGCAGTGGTAAAAATATCCGCCCGGTTTAAGAACGCGGTTAATTTCGCTAAACATGTGCGCGATTTTCAAGTGGCGTGATGCAAACTGCAAGGTCACCACATCAAAGTGATTGTCGGGAAAGGGCAGTGTGTGGACGTCAGCAATCACGCTATCAATGTGGAAACCCAAAGCCTCTGCACGCTGCCGACCCACTTCCTGCATATCGGTACTGCGATCAATTGCATGGACTTCCAGGGTCGGTTCGCGCTTGAGCAAGGCGATGCCTATCGCATTAGTACCCGCGCAAACATCAAGTACGCGTTGTTTCGGCTGCAATTCGATCATCGACATAAAGGTACGCAGAAACCAATTCCAACAACCCAGACTGGCGACTTGATTGCCGCGGTCATAATAGGGGGCAATATTCTTAAAAGCATCGTTAAGTTGCTCAGACCAAACCGTACTAAAAGCCGATTCCCGAATCTGTTCACGTTTGGTAAGTGGTGGTAAGTCCATAGGTATAAAATTTCCGTAGTAAAGTTGTTAAGTTTTATTGTTTTTTGCAGGTCTTTATTTTTTCGTCCAGCGGGGCAACCACATTTGCGCAAGCGATGTCGCAAACATAACCGTTGATGCCAGACTATATCCCAGGCCGCCAATCATTGTAATCCAGGCGCACCCTGGCCAGTATTTAGTTAGCCACCATGAGGCGACATCCAAAACCAGAAAAGCAAAAGGAGTTGCTATTAAGATCAGTTTCCAGCGCTGATTAAATTCCGCCATGCCGAAAATCCATCCGACAAACATAAAAATGAAGCTGATACCGAACAAATGAATATGGGAGACACGCGTCAATGAGGAAATGCTGGCGCCATGATCGATTTCGGCTAGGCTTTTTGCTACTTCAAGTTTGCTCACTTCCGGCAAGCCTGATTCTGCATCGTGACAAGAAGCGCAGTGTTTTTCAAATAACGGCCCTACTTTGTCCCATTCTGCAACCGGGGCATCGTCGCGCACCCACTGAATCAGGGCAAAATTCACCTCTTCAGGTGATTTGGACTTCATTTTGCCGGTAAGGGCTGCCTCCAGCTTGGAGCCAGAGCGATTGCCGTAATAACTGTAGACAATGTCATTCATCGACAACCCCGGCTTACCATCGGCCATGCCATGAGTGAGCATGATCTGGGCACCTGCCATGCACAAGCCCAAACCTATCGTCAATAAAAAGCCGGTGAATAACATTCTATAGGTCAAAGGAAGTTTGCCTAAAGTTAAATCATCCTTTATTTGAATCATTTTTATATGCCTAGAAGTTATATATTAAGACAGCTCTACTCCATGAGTAGAGTAGGATGGAGCTTCCATAGCGGGCGTTTTAATCCCACCTGAAAAAATAATGCCGCAGAAAAAAGCCGGAGTGTTAATAAATATGCCTCGTTTCCGACCGTAAACTGCAAAAAAATTACTAGAACGCCAAACTATAAGACAGCGCGACTACATTTACCGTGTAGTCCTGCTGCTGCAGGCCTGTCGGCATAACGCGGTTTGGTGTGAAACCAAACTGCTGTCCGTTGTAAAAATAGTCATTGCTGTTTAATTTTTGGTAGATGTAAGCCAAAGCAACTTTTCCATTTTTGTGGACTTTATAATTGCCGGTGAGTTTTAGGCTGATCAGCTCGTTCTTAATCGCTGGCAAACTTCCGCAAGTAAGGGTGGCCGGGCTTCCGCAGGTGGCAAGATAGGGCACTTGGGTTGAATAGGATGAAGTATCTATCGCATATGATAAATCACCCAAGATTTCCAGTTTTCCGCCCATCAGGCCGCCATTCCGGGTAAGTAGACCGACGCTGTTGCCGCTGTCCTCAAGCTGATTGGTCCAGGTATTCGTAGGCGCCAGTATTTGAGAACCATTGTTGCCACTGAGCAGATTCCTTTCCCCATTCTGCCAAGTCCAATAGGTGGAAACGCTGCTATTTTCCTCGTAGTTATAGGTAGCGTCGACATTGACGCCCCTTGAACGCCCATTTTGCACACCTAGCACCGCATTGTAATCGTCATAGGTAAAATGGCCATTCACACCCAAATCTAATTTTCGGGTAACCTGCCAATTGACGCCCGATTTCACCAAATTTTGATTACGGTTCGCGTAGGGGTAGGCGATGAAACCCAAGCGATCCCCCGCGTTAAGGGCAGAGGCAGCTGTACCAGCAGTCGTGACAGCATAGTTTCCGGAATTAGCCAGGAAATTATGATCGAAGTTTGCGTTGCGCTTGGCAAAACTGTAGCCCGCGTTAAAATTGACATCTTCAAACGCTTTTAGCCGGTAGGTTAGGCCAACTTTGTCCTCGTCACTGGCCGGACTGGCAACACATTGGGCGCCACCTACCACACCATCGCACCAGCGTTTGGTATCCTCTCGTTCATAGGCCAGACGCAGATTCTGCCCCTTGGTCAGACGATAAGCCGCCGCCACCTCGTATTGCGTCTTTCTGTTGCTATAGGGCGTATTGACTCCAGTGTATGGGGCATTAGCGATGTTTATGTATCTGTAGATGTCCGAGTCCGTGCGGTTGTTGCGCTCATTGTATTTAAACCCGGCGCTTAAGGTTAGATCCTTGATGCTTTGATTGGTTAGCTTTATGTCGCCATGAGTAGTCTCAACATGTCCATTCAGTGATGATGCGGGCAGGCCGCCGGCCTGCATCATATTAAAAGGAACTCCGCTAGTTTGCTGTATGTTGGATGCTGCGAAATTATCTTCCTGCATGTTATAGCCGTAAGAAAATCCGCCTGTCAGTTTTGTGGCCGACGAAAAATCATAACCGCCGCTCAGGTTCGCTTGGTGCAGACTGTTAGTCGGCGCTGTACTCATGGTGTTGTTTGTGAAGCAATTTACCCCCGAACAACCGCTTGCGCCGGTGGCCAGTGCATTCTGCCAATTCAGACTGTTGTAGTCGTTATGGAACAGTGAAGCATAGTAGCCGCCGGTCAAGTGGGCCTTGTCGCCAACCCAATTCAAAGCCGCATTGATGTTATCCGTGCTGTAATTGGTGGGGTTCATGATGATGTTATTGGCTTCGGCACGGCCAGTCGATCCGCCAGTGAGAGGTATCCCGCCTTGCGAGCCGGTGCCGATCAGTTTGGCACCTGATTGTTCAAGGTGATTGTAATCAAGCTGCGCACTTAACTGCTCTGTCAACGAATAAGATGTGCCCAACGAAGCATTCCTGCGCGTGGTGTACTCTTTTTCGAAATGGAATGCGTTCGACTGGTTTGGGGTCAGGACTCTAGCGCTATTTTGACCCGTAGCGGCGTTAATCGTGCCGAAGTTTGCAGGCAAGGTAAAATTATTCCCGCCTGTATCGCCTTGCAACGGTGTTTGAAAAGTATCGGTGATGTTGTGCTGTAATTCATCGTAACCCAGGTTTAATTTCCACTTGCCCTGATCGCTTATCGATCCTCCAAGCGTTCGGGAAGTTGTACCGAGGTCTGCTCCATTTAGCTTCCAGCGCAGCGCGCTATCTTTGCTGTCGTAGCCCTTGCCTCCACGTACATCAAAGCCGCCAAGGCCATAAAAGCCCTGTTCATTCAAACCGTTGTATTCACCGAACTTTGCCGAATTTTGGCTGGAATACAAGGCACCGAAATCCACCGAGTTGGTAGGATGTTTTAATGCATCCGCTTCATCGGCATGGGCCCCCAGTGGGAGGGCAACAGCTGCAATCAATGCGCACTGTACCGCTAAAGACAAAACACTGACTTTCATTTCTTCATTACGAGTTTTCATGATTGTCTCCGATGTTAGTTTAGCGTTGCAATAGAGCGCCGGCAGGATGATTCGAACCATGAACCAAGCTGTGACAATTCATGCAAGCCCGGCCCGTATAGCTTTCGCTTGGCACGGAAGTTAGCCCACCTTGTGTGCCCGCGGCATCTCCGGCAGCTGGATTTGGGCTGGCATGCGGGCCATCGTGACATTCCTGGCATAAAAATGGTGCACGTGATTTGAGCAGCGGCGTGATGTTGGAGCCGTGCGGGGTGTGACAATTAGTGCAGTCTTCGGTTACCGGCTGATGTTCCCACAGATAAGGCCCGCGTTTTTCGGCATGGCAGGTGTAGCAAGTTTCGGTGACCGTGTTTTTATTAAGCAATTTCGGACCGGCTGAACCATGCGGGTTATGGCAATCGGCACAAGCGACCTTGCCTTCAGCTATCGGGTGGTGAGAAAACTTGCGAACTTGCGCCCGTTGATCTTTGTGGCAGGTAAAGCAGACCTCGGGCTGAGTCTTTTTGTCGCGTACCTTGTCATGCGCCGCATGGGTTTCGTGGCATGAACTACACGCTACGTCGGCAACCTGATGAGCTCCGCCTTGCCAGTGTGTGCGTTTTTGATCTTTGTCATGACAGGTCAGACAGGCTGTATTCTGGTCTTTTGTCTCGTTCGGCGAGTAGGCACCGGATGTTCCTTTCTTGGTGCCAAAAATCACATCGGGAGCCGCACTTTTGCTACTCAGATGTTTCTCACTCTCGCCATGGCAGGATTGGCAGGATGGCGTACGTGAATCAGCTTTGTTGCCATGTGCGGTTTGATAAATAGAAAGAATAGGCTTCTTTTCGTTTTCATCGTGACAATGGGTACATTCCGAGTCTCTGTCTAGCGTATTAGCAGCAGTCTTATCAGTGACTTTGCCTGCGGGTGCTGGTTTTGCGGTTGGTAACGGTGAATTTTCAGCGTGTGCAGACATCATTACTAGTCCGCACAGCAGGATAATTTTAATTATTATTTTCATTTATTTGTTCCGGAAAATTTTGAGGCCCACGGCTTTCAACAAAGCGATTTAACTAAAAGCAAGCAAGACCTGCGACGTTTTTAAACGTCGCAGGGTGCGGTATATCTATTCAGACATCCGCCTTAAGTGGATAGGAGTGGCATTGAAAGAATCAATGTTAATTCTGCCTACCAGGAAGATCCAAGTGTTAAAGAGACAGAATCCAGTCTACTAAGTTTTTGGTTTCTTTGGGGTCATCCGATTTTAAGATCATGTGAGCTTCTTCATGCCCATCAGGAAATTTGGCTGTTTCTCCCGAGCTCAGATGGTGGAGCAGTTTTTCTTCGCCTTTAGGATCAGCCTTGAATTTTGCGGCAATTTTGTTCCAAGCGGGACCGTCTTTATCTTTATCAATGCCGTGGCATCTAAAGCAATTATTTTGCTTGGCAAAAGCTTTCGCAGCGTCGGCATCGACTTCTTCAGCATTGGCAGCAAAACAAAATGCGGTAATAGCAATTGTTGAAAAGACCTTTAAACTCAACGAATATAAATGTTCCATAAATTTGCCTTAATGATAAAGATTGAATAGTAGACCTTATAGTCGATTATTCCCTTATATTTTGTCAAACAATTATGTCAGCAATGTGTCAGGAACAATTATATTGAACTCCGTTTTGAAAGTTATTTAATCTACGATTCAGATCAAAATCCCTATTGGAAAACGACTGTCACTATCCCACGGCCCGTTCGAACCTAAGAAAACACCACGCAGCAGCCCCATATAAAACCACTGCCAGAAAGATCAATACGGTAAAGCCGAACTGCATCGCAATCAGGGTTGCCAATATCGCGCTGATGACCGAGGCGCAGCCGTTAATGCCCCAGGCCCAAGGAATCAGCATCGGGGAGGTTTGGCTGATCTTAGCCAGCCCCATCGGAAACGGCATGCCCATAAAAAATCCCAATGGCGCTATCAATACTATCGAAAGCAGGTAGCGGCTCAGGCTCCCCGTTTTCAGCAAAAATTCGGCGATTGATTCAAAGCCCAGGCTGTAAGCAGTGCTCAGCAAGGCAATAGCCGCGATCGGCAGCATAAATGCCGATTTTTCAGTACGAGATGACAGTTGGGTCGAGAAATAGCTGCCGACACCGGCCGTCAATAAAAAAGCGCTCAGAACCACGGTAATGGCATACAGCGGGTGATGCAAAATCAGGATGAATTTCTGGATAAAGCCGATTTCAATAAACAAAAATGCCAATCCCAAGCAGAAAAAATACACCAGCATGTGCAGATGGTTCCCCGATTCCGGTTCGATGCCGAGCTTGGCTTTCCACAGCCACAGCGGCAACGCTATCAGCGCCAGACTGGCGAGCATCGCCTGCAACAATGCCGCGATTAATAACAAATAGCCGCTTTCCAGCAGGAAGTTACCGCCGCTGCCCAATAATGACCAGATTTCGGGCAAAGTCCGCCATTTGAAAAAATGGAACAAATAAGGCCGGTCGTCTGTTGCAGGCTCGATGTGGAACTTGTAATCGTCGATAAACGCCCGGCTGTTATCGCCCAATAAAGCCACCGCAGCCTGGTACAGATAAGGCTGATGCTGGATATTGAAGCGGTTGACTTCCGACTCGGCTATGCCGGGATAATAAACCGGGTCAAAGCTGAGTTCGTCGCAGAACTTTTTTAACCGGGCGATTTCATCGGCGGAGATAACGCCGTTTTTTACGATCAGGGTGCTGGTTTGCCAGCCGCGTATCATGGCCATTTGCCGGCCGGGTTGGCTGACACCGGTCTTTTTAAGCGCGTCGATAACCGTCGCCAACAGTTTGGGTTCATCGCGGGGAGGGACCTTAATCCAGCGGGTAATGCTGAGATAACCGTCCGGACTGACATGGCGCAGATATTCCTGTATGGCCTGCTCGGTATAAAGGTAGTTTTCGGCCATCGAATAAAGGCCTGCCGCCGATGCGCCAAACGCATCCAGTAATGAAATATTGATCAGGTCATAGGTTTTATCGGTTGCCGCAAGGTAGCTGCGGGCTTCATCAACATGGACATTTACATGGGGACTTGAATAAAGATAATCCGAAAATTCGGCATAGGTTCTCTGTACCAGATCGATGACTTGGGGATTCAGTTCGATGGCATCGATGTGCTTAATGGCATGGAAGGTCGCCTGCAAAACATCGCTGCCGGTACCGGCTCCGAGTATCAAAATATCGGACAATTGTTTCAGGTGATAGGGCAGGGCCGAGGTGGTTTGATCCAGGTAGCCGAGCGTTTCGGGTTTGCCGTTATAACGGGTGATGGCGGTCATATTGTCGGCATCGGTAAACACGGCAATCTGTTCCGGCGGCTCGGTCGTGGCATTAAGGCTCAATCCGGGCGCATGGCGCAGCGGGGTGATTTCGCTCTTGACGACGCTGATCAAGCCCAGCGGACTGGAATATCGGTCGATGATTTTCGTGCCGGGAACTTGCAGCACTTGGTTCAGGGTTTTATACGGGGAAACTTTCAGTGTTATCCAGCCGCTCGGGGCAACAATAATCGCCAGCCCGATGATAACGGATGCAATGGTCCAGTGTTTGCTATTGCCCGCTTGTCCGCAAAAGGCATAAGTCGACACCAGCAGGGTTGCGAGTATTCCCGACAGCATTAACACGGCTAATATCTGTTCGGGAAAGACAATAAAAAGCAGCAAAATAACGCTCACACTGCCGATGCCGGCGCCAAACAGATCGGCCCCGTAGATGGAAGATACTTGGTTCTTATAGTGGTAAAGCGACAGGCCGACGACATTGGCCGCGAAAAAGAAAGGTAAGGTCAGAATCAGGTAGATGCTGCACAAATACAGCGGTTGTACCGGCGACCAGAGCATTTCTGCCGGATTAAACGGGATTTGCTGAGCCAGCAAAAAACAGGCGGGCGCAAACAGACTGAACAGCAACATGTTGGCCATGATCGCAATCGGGAACAGCCTCGCCAGTCTGTCTCGATTCAGCGCCAGGAATACGCCGCTAACGCCATAGCCCAACAGCGCCAGGCTGATCATCATATAAGCGAAATGGTGCCACTGGATAATCGAAAACAGGCGCATCAACAAAACTTCATAGGCCAGGGACGAGGCCGAGATAATGCCGACAGCGGCCAGCAGCGATAAGTGTGGCTTCATCATTAATTCTCCTTAGCTATTCAACGAGAAAAAAGAAATGGAACACGGATGACACGGATAGGACTGATTTACACGGATTTTTTATAATGTTCTGTGCTTTAAATCAGTGATTATCCGTTTAATCCGTGTCATCGGTCGACTGCATGGATGCAGGAGCAATTGCCGAGTTCCATTAATCATGGTCAGCATACGGTGAATAATTCTCCATCAATGCTTGCCGGTCAGCGGGACAAAATGCACCGGCAGAATTTGGCGGGTGGTGACCTTTCCGTCAACGCCTTTAGTCACCAAAACCAGGTACTGGGTCATAAACTGAGCGCCGACCGGGATGACCATGCGGCCGCCGGGTTTTAGCTGTTTTATCAGCGGCGGCGGTATATGGCTGGCAACGGCGGTCACGACGATCGCGTCAAAAGGCGCTTCTGATTCCCAGCCGTAATAACCGTCGCCGAGGCGGGTGTTAACGGCGTCATAACCGGCTCGCTTAAGGTTTTCTGCCGCTTGCTTGCCCAGCTGTTCAACTATTTCTATGCTGTAGACGCTAGCGGCAAGCTCGGAGAGTATGGCCGCCTGATAGCCCGAACCGGTGCCGACTTCCAGAACCCGGTCGGTTTTTTTCAGCTTAAGCAGGTCGGTCATGACCGCGACGATATAAGGCTGGGAAATGGTCTGTCCGTAACCGATAGGCAGCGGCCTGTTTTCGTACGCAGCGGGACGTTCGGCATTGCGGACGAATTCATGTCTCGGTACTTTGCGCAGGGCATCGAAAACCTTCTCATCCAGCGCCTCCTGATTCAGGTAATCGCGGGTCAATGTCACATCGGCTTTGACGATGTCGACCAAGGCGTTGCGTTGCTGTCTATATTCATCTTCAGCTATGACATGGGTGGAAAATAACAGCAAGATAATGCCGATGACCACTAGCCAGAAAATAATATGCTTAACTCTTTTCATGATCACAACCCCTGATTTCATCGAGCGAGAATCGGCTGTAAAAGTTGGAGTTTAAACGAATGAAAAGTTGTTTGTCTGTAGGTTTTTTCTACAATTGCCAGCCGGTCGGGATAGGTTTATGGTGGCTAAGCGAACGCGAATTTGCGGGGGCGAATTCGTTCCAAAGCCCCATTTATGATGCATCGTTTCGACATTCCAGTCGTGTTGGAATGGAGTGAGACGATAAAAGCGCAAAGCCAGCTTTGCGACTCCAAAAAAATACGACTCATGGAGTGCAAAGCCGGCTTTGCAAGTTCCCAGGCAATGACAACTTTATCCGGGAGGTGATAGATGAGCCCAATCAAGCAGCTTGCTGTTATTCGTATAATTTTCTGTGTCTTTTTTACCGCGGCCGCCTTGGCTGAAGGAGAACAAACGATGACCTTGATCCTAAAGTCGCCGGACTTTGTCCATCAGGGCGAAATCCCCAAAATGTTTACCTGTGACGGTAAAGACATCTCGCCTGCGTTAAGCTGGTCGGGAGCTCCTAAAAACACCAAGAGCCTGGTGCTAATCGTCGATGATCCCGATGCCCCCGATCCTGCCAAGCCCAAAATGACCTGGGTACATTGGCTGCTCTACAACATTCCGCCGACTGTTGCTGGATTGCCGCAAGCCGTTGATCCCGCCGATTTGCCCGTCGGCACGCATCAAGGCAAAAACGACTGGAAACGCACCGGCTACGGCGGCCCTTGCCCGCCCATCGGTCGGCATAGATACTTCCATAAGCTTTATGCGCTGGATATTGAGTTGCCTGATCTGCACCACCCCAATAAGGTTCAGCTGGAAAATGCGATGACGGGGCACGTTATAGGACAGGCGGAATTGATTGGGACGTATAAGCACTAAGGCTAAAAGGTGTGCGGATTGATCTTTATGCGATTGACCGCTCCACTCTGGGCCTTGTTTTCAGAACTCTCGGAAGATTGCGGGCGATTGCTTCGATCAGGCCTCGAATGTCCTCGGCAGAGAGATGCCGCGTCAAAGTGAACCGGATACCCGATTTCCGCCGGGACACGGCCGGATATGCAGCATGGTTAGTGTAAAATCCGTCATCAAGCAGGTACTTGGCCATTTCGCCGGCAACCTCGGGAAGCCCTAACTTGACATAAAAAATCGGCGACTGCGAAATACAGGCCACAGGTATATTGTATGCTTTAAGCAATTGGTTGCACAGGGCAATGCGGTCTTGCAATTCCCGTTGTAGATGATTAATCTCGGCTGAGAGATGGATGCGGGCAGAGGCAATAGCGGCGCCCAGCATGGGGGGCTGAACGGGGCCTGAAAAAATCATGGGCCCGCCGCAGTTTTTAACATGCCGATGCATCTGTGCATTCGGAAAAACCAGCGCCCCGCCGCCGGCAGCGAAACCCTTGCATAAAGACGTCGCAACAATCATCCGTTCTTGAATGGGCAGGCTGTCGAGAACATAACCTCTGCCATGTCTACCTGTCCAACTCATGCCGTGGGCGTCGTCAAAATACAGGTGCAGTTGTTCGTAGCGGTTTAATAACCGGCCTAATTCTTTTACCGGAGCCAAGTCTCCGAACATGCTGTAAACGCCATCAGTGAGGTACCAGACATGACGGTGCCGCTTGCTCAGGGCGATGATTCGTTCCTCAAGCAACTCCAGGTTACCGTGGAGTAGAATTTCGACAGGAACCCCGTCCGCCTGCACTAACTTTGCCGCTGTTTGGACGCTATTGTGAACCATCTGGTCGATGATAATTGCGTCGCCTTTTTGAATCAGCAGCGGCAAGGCGGCGATATGCCCAAGTGTTGTGGTTGGGGTCGCGAGGACATGGCCGTCGAATAGCTGATCAAGCATCGCTTCCAGTTCGGCATAAGGCGTTGCCGACATATAGGTTCTCGATAAAGCGAACTGGGTGCCGTAGCGGGTCACTGCGTCAATCGTCCCTTGCTTGAGCCGGGCATCCAGCTCCAATCCCAAGTAACTACAGAGAGCAAAATTCAGCACATGCCTGCCGTTCAGACAGATGGTACGGCCATTGAAAATCTCGTCTTCGGTTGTACGCTGCATCAATCCATGGCTTAAGCCCATATCGATTATTCCTTCAATAGTTGTTACCCAGTTTGGGCGAGTTTCCATGAAATATTCCCGGTTGAATTGTCATTTCTCTTTAAAGTCGAAATGAGGTATGAAAAAAAACAGTAATGATGTGGCGGCAATATAACTTTTTTAGCTGAACTATGACTTAATGGGGGAAAAAGCGGGAGCGCTGAGTTTTATGGGAAGTTGCGGCGAAGGGGCGGATAGCTCAAGAGACTGTGAAAGTATTCGTTTTTTGAACAAAATTAAAAAACTCACCACGAAGGCACGAAGAGCGCGAAGTTTTCAATACATCGAATAAAAAGCAATTATTTTTCTTCGTGTACTTCGTGCCTTCGTGGTGAATAATGCTTTTACCCGTTTTTTTGATAATACTTTCACGGTCTCTCAAGCATTTTATCTCTGAAATATCCATGGTTAGTCTATTTCTGAAAAATTCATCAAAACCATGCCGAAATCAATTTTCGACATTCGGTCCTCCATTTGCAGCCCATTTCTTCACAAGTCATATTGATCTCTGACCGGAAACAGGAGCTATGTCCGGTAACGTTTTGAATGGCTCGCACCAGCTCAATGTCTGACAGCATATCCTCAGGATCTTTAATGCCGATAAACGCCGCCAGCTCCTGCAAGCTTAAAATTGTCATCGGCCCGTCTTCCTCTAAAATGGAAACATACAATGCTATCAGCAGTTTGTAATAGTCTATTTCGGCCTCTAACCAATCGGCTAATTCTTTCCCTGGATCAAACTGTCTAGCCAGTGCTTTGTAATAAGCGGCTTCTGAAATCCATTGATGCCGATTAAGAGGCTTTACGGCATGGTTTAGCATTGATCGGAATCATGTTGCTTACCTCAACTGATGTTTTGTAATGCGGCAATACGCTCTTCCAGCGGCGGATGGCTCATAAACAGGCTTTTTACACTGCCTCCGTTAATGCCGAAAGCCGCCAGTTGTCCGGGCAGATCCTGCGGCTCGTATTCGCGTTGCAAGGCACGAAGCGCGCTGATCATTTTTCCCCGCCCGGCCAGATTTGCGCCGCCCGCATCCGCCTTAAACTCACGGTAACGGGAGAACCACATAACCAACATGGAAGCCAAAAATCCTAAGGCGATTTGTGCAACTATCTGGGCGAGAAAATAGCCCATGCCATGATTGCGTTCGTTTTGCAGAATAACACGGTCAACCACATGGCCGATGATGCTGGCAAAAAAGTAAACGAAAGTGTTCAGCACGCCCTGCATCAAGGCCATCGTGACCATGTCCCCGTTGGCGACATGGGTGATTTCATGGCCGAGAACGGCTTCAACTTCATCGTTACTCATGCGTTGCAGCAATCCGGTGCTGACCGCGACCAATGCGCTGTTCCTGTTCATTCCGGTAGCAAAGGCGTTGGCTTCGGGTGCCTGGAAAATACCCACTTCAGGCATACCGATGCCCGCTTGTTGGGCGTGTTTAGACACAATAGCAATCAGCCATTGCTCAGTCGTGTTTTGTGGTTGTTCGATAACTTGAACCCCCATCGCTTGTTTTGCCGTCCATTTCGACATAGCCAACGAAATGACCGAACCGGTCATGCCGATAATCGCCGACATGATCAGCAATGAGTTAAGGTCGAGATTAATACCCTGCGCATCTAAGAGTGCCGGACAAGCCCAAAAGGTTGAAGACAATACTGATCACAACCATTATTGCGACATTGGTCGCCAGAAATAGAAAAATTCGCATCATCGTTAGACCTGCTATAGCGAGTGAATTATTAAATTAACTATGCTTTTGGAATCGTAATGGTCAGTACGCCGTTATGGTATTCGGTTTGCATTTCGGCCGCGTTGGCTGGGCCCGGCAAGGTTAACGCCCGTTGAAATTGGCCGACGAAACGTTCGCGGTACTGGTATTTACCGTTTTTATTATCAGTTTCATCTTTTGCCCGTTCTGTTTTGATGGAAATGCGCAAAACTTGATTTTCCAGCTTTACATCCATTGAAGATTCATCGGCGCCGGGCGCATTCACGGTCACAATATAGCGATCCGGTTTCTCCTCTAAATCCACGGCAGGTTCTGCGCTTAAGCTGCCTAAAGGGGCGTTGATATGAAAACGCGAAAACGAGTCATTGAACATCTGTTCCATTTCATTTTGCATATGCTGGATTTCTTCATAAGGATTCCATGGGCGGCCCTTAAAGAATTCGTCTTCACCCCTTTTGGGAAGATTGGGTTTGGGTAGGTTCGATGTTGTGGTTTGAGGCGGGCTAATCTGATTAGAAGATCTACTCATCTGATTGAGCCGGTCATTCATTTGAAACATCGTATAAGCCTGTACGCCCAGGATAAGCACTAATACGACCGCTATAGCGGCAATGGTTTCATTTTTCATTTCTATCTCCCGGAGCAAACTGTCGATATTCGTTGTGCTAATCCCCTTAGGGGAATTAATCGTCCATGATTAATTCCTAATGAAAAACCAATGAGGATTAATGAATCTCGATGCTTTTACGTTTGCTTTTTTCGGTTTTTGGAATGGTCACTTTCAATATGCCGTCTTTGAACGAAGCTTTTGCTTTCTCGCCATCGACATTGTCGGGCAAGGACAGGGTGCGCTGAAATTCGCCACGCGATATTTCGCGGCGAAAATATTTGCCTTTTTCCTCTTCCTTTTTTTCTTCCTTGGTCGAAGAACGGATGGTAATGGTCTGATTGGTAACTGATACTTCCAGGTCTTCTTTTTTAACACCCGGCAATGCAGCTTGAACTTCTATATCATCGGTGTGATCGAGAATATCAACTTTGGGAAAGCTGATTTCCGGTAAGGTAGGCATATTCAAATCCAGCAGGCGAGGCCATCTGCGTGACAGGAAATCATCAAAGAAGTTATCAAACTCATCAAATGACATCAAATCGCCGAGCGATGTTTTGGGCAATAATTCAGTATTCTTTTTGGGTTTATCCATTTCTTTACTCGACATAGATTTCTCCAGTAAGTTAATTAAAAGTATCCGCTAACAGGGTGTTGCGACTCATGTTTGGCCGTATTGTTACAGCAAAAATTCCTGTTCAGCCTCAAACCAGTCTTCAAGTTCGTAACCCGGTGCAAAACCTCTGTTTTCTGCCTTGTAATAGGCCAGTTCAGCAATCTTGGCGTCACGGTCCGGAAGGCATATCGTTGAGCTGTCTTCGCCAGGATTTGAAGTTTTTTCTTTAGGTTTTCTCAAAGTTGCAGCCATTTTTCACCTCATTTTGGTCAAGTATTGTCTTTCGTATTGCGCTTGAAGCATTACACCCACATCGCCATTGTAAATACAAACATGGGAAAAAATATTAGTGCAAATACTTAGCCATTTAGTTAAAGGTGCAATTTTTTGAATGGACAAAATAAATAATTTTCATCGTCTGGAATATGGTTAAATGCCAGTGAGCGTTATTGATAATTTTTCATTAACCGTGCAGCTATATTTTTTACAAAGGAATCGATTGTGCCTACTCAACTTGAAGTATTGCTGGACAAAATGAAAGCCTTGGAAAATGAGCTGATTGATGAATTACAAAGACAGCAGGAAGAATTTTCCTATGAAATCACCAAGAGACGGGTATATTTTGAAGAGAATGTTATTATTAGACATAAGGAATATGCCAAACGGTTATTAAGCTATATAACCGATGCAAAGCTAAAACATATACTAACAACGCCGTTTATATGGGCATGCATTGTCCCTGTGGCATTAATGGACATAACTATCAGTCTGTACCAGGCAATCTGCTTTCCTATTTACGGTATTCCCAAGGTAAAAAGAAGTGACTATATTGTTTTCGATAGGCAGTATCTGAATTATCTGAATATGATAGAAAAGATCAATTGCGCCTACTGCAGTTACGTTAATGGTTTGTTTAGTTATTTACAGGAAATAGCCGGGCGCACCGAACAATTCTGGTGTCCTATCAAACATGCCAAGCGAATTAAAAACCTGCACGGCCGTTATCAGAAATTCATCGATTACGGCGACGCCAAAACCTATCGGGCCAGCATTGAAGTAATCCGCCATGACTTCAAAGATTTGGAATGAAGATCAAACGCAGCTATTTAGCCACGGATCAACGCAGATTAAACAGATTATTTTAGCGGTCGCTTTTCTCACATGTGGACCCATGATTTAGGGGTAAACAATGCTGGCTTGGGGGCCAAGATCGTCTTTTTCTTCGATATAGCGAATTTCATCGCCAACGGCTAACGCGTCAAACCCGCTTCCCGTCACACTGTTACGATGGAAATAAACCTCATGGCCGTCGCTCGCCTCAATGAAGCCGTGATTTTTTTCCGGTAACAGGCGGATTACGGTTCCAGAGCTTTGCAAGTCATGAGTCTTAATCTTGCCGTGCTGTATTCGGGCGTAATCCTCCAGCTGCCTTGTCGCCGCGTTAAAAGCATCACGTATGGCTACATAAATATCCTCATAAGCCTGTTTGTCATGATGTTCCCGGCTGATAACCAGTTCTTTACGCGGCGTGGTGATGTCAATACGGATGTGGTATTGATTGCCTTGATGATGGTGATGGTGCTCGGCTTCCACTGCCACCCTGCAACTCATAATATGCGAATGAAACCTATCCAGCTTGCCGGCTTTTTCACGGATTTTGGCTTCTACCGCATCAGAATGAGGTATCCCACGAAAAGTTATTTGTAATGGGATTTGCATGATTTAAGCACCTTCACTGAGTTTAGATATGGGGATTTTTGTTGCCGGATCAGAGGACAATTAAATCTTCAGCTTGGGGGCCTTTTTTCCCCTGCGTTACATTGAATTGCACTCGTTGCCCGTCACTCAAGGATTTGAACCCTGTGCTGCTGATATTGCTGTAATGAACGAAAACGTCCGGGCCTTTTTCCTGTTCGATAAAACCGAAGCCCTTGCTAGCGTTAAACCATTTAACTGTGCCGGTGTTTGTTTTTGTAGACATAAATAAAAATCCTAAATAATAAATTTGATTTGTATTAAGTAATATTATTAATACTTAATATTTAATGTTTTCGGTAAATGATAGCTATCCACCCGACAGTTAACCGAATAGGTTTTTTGTAGCTTGTTAATTAACGCTCATAATAACTCCAGTAAATATAAATTAATTAAAAACATCGGCATGGTTGCCTAGTGATGGGTGTTTTTAGCAATAGCTTCCTTAAATTCACGTTCTGCTTCAATCCAGTCATCGAATTCATGGCCCGGCTCAAAGTCTCTGATTTCTGCTTTATAAAAAGCAAGCTCTGCAATTTTTGTATAACAGTCAGGAAGATTTATAGGTGTAGTCGATCCTTCAGGGGTTAAATCTACGTCATGAACGGGTGCGCTCATCTTTTTTGCCTCACTCACAGCTAAGTTGTTTGACTAGTCTTGAGCCTTCCCAAAAGGTACAGAAAAATCCAGCTGTTGCTATTGAATCAAAAAAATAAGGATAAATATATTAGTATAAATACTTAGTTATTAGATTTTTTTAAACATAACTCTGCCGGGCAGGGTAAGGTATTAAATGGATAGTGTTATTGCGCTCAATAACATAAACTTGATGTAATAATTTTCTGGAGTTACGGAAAAATAGAAGTTATTATTAAAATAAAAAATTCACCGTTGTTTTCATAATTATTAATGATCGTTTTTTGAAGAATCATTTAAAAATCGGTTATTGCTTTTGTTAGTTAATGTATTTTTACCACCAAACACACGGAGCGTAGCTTTAACGCTATCCATTAATCAACTGAGTTTTCCAGGAAGGGCATATCACCATGAAAAATACACCGTTGGATCCTTCGCAACTTTATAAGCCATGCAATGTTGAACAACTAAAATTCAACACCACCGAGGAACTTGAAGACATTGATATTGCCGTCGGTCAGCAACGCGCTGTGGACGCCGTCAAATTGGGTATCCATATGCATAAAAACGGTTACAACATCTTCGCAATGGCGCCTGCCGGCACCGGCAAATTGACGACCGTACGGCAGTTGGTCGAACACGAAGCCAGTCGGCAAAACATTCCTTCGGACTGGTGTTACGTCAACAATTTCAGCCAACCCGCCAAACCGACGGCCATTAAATTCATGCCGGGACAAGGCAAGGCGTTCAAGCATGATATGGCGCAGTTGATTGACGAGTTGAGTATCGCCATACCTGCGGCGTTTGACGGTGACGAATACCGTTCCAGAACGGGCGAAGTTGAAAGCGAATCGCGGCAACGGGAAATAAACGAGCTCAGCCGGTTGCGCGAAGAGGCCGCCAATGCCCATATTATCCTGACGGAAACCGCAACCGGTTACGCATTCTCACCGGCAGATGAAAACAACGAAATTATCAGTCCCGAGCAGTTTAATAAGCTTGATAAAGACAAGCAGCATGAAATACAAAAAACTATTTTTAACTTGCAGGAACGCTTGGCAGCATTGCTGAAAAACTTCCCGATCTGGCGCAAGGAAGCCAAACGTAAACTGCAAGCGCTCAACCGCGAAGTCGCCGAGCAGGCGGTCAATCATTCGATAGACGATTTGATCGAAAAATACGCCAAGCAGGATGCCGTTCTCGCCTATCTGAATGACGTTCAAAAAGATATTATTGAACATGTGCTGGATTTTCTTCCGCGCAGCGAAAAAATACTGCCCTTTATGGAATTGGCGCAGGAATCCAATCCGTTTAAGCGCTATTACGTTAACCTGATAGTAGATTTTAGCGATAAGAAATCGGCGCCGGTCATTTACGAGGATCACCCGAGTTACAGCAATCTGGTCGGGCGCATCGATCACCAGGCTTACATGGGGTCGTTGGTCACCGACTTCACCATGATCAAGCCCGGCGCGCTGCATAAAGCCAATGGCGGTTATTTGATTATCGATGCCCGAAAACTGCTGTTTCAACCTTATGCCTGGGATACGTTGAAAAGAACTTTGCAGTCCGGCGAAATCCGTATTGAATCGCTGGAACGGGCGCTGAGCCTGATCAGCGCCACATCGCTGGAACCCGAACCTATATCGCTTAATTTAAAGCTGATCCTGATGGGCGAGCCGATGATTTATTATCTGCTGTGCGAGTATGACCCGGAGTTTCACGACTTGTTTAAAATTGCCGCCGATTTTGACGAATCGGTGTCCAGGGAGAATAGCGGCCATGAATATGCCCGTTTATTGGCGACTATTGCCCGCCGCGAAAAGCTGCGTCCGCTTAGCCAAAATGCGGTAGCCAGGGTTATCGAGCACAGTTCCAGAATGAGCGGCGATGCGGAAAAATTGCTGACCCATTTGCGCAGTATTACCGACTTGTTAACCGAATCGGATTATTGGGCGAGCAATAATGGTCGCGAACATATTGCCAACAGCGATGTGCAGCAGGCTATTGATCATAAGACCCATCGGTTGGATAAGCTCAGGGAAAAGTTATATGAGAATATACACCGGGGCACGGTGCTGATCGACACGGACGGCACGGTCACCGGCCAGGTCAACGGCCTTTCGGTATTGCAGCTGGGTGAGTTTAGTTTTGGGCAGCCCTCGCGGATTACCGCAACCACCCGTCTTGGCAACGGAAAGGTGGTGGATATTGAACGTGAAACCGAATTGGGCGGAGCGATACATTCAAAAGGCGTATTGATTTTGTCGAGTTTCATTGCTTCCCGTTATTCCCGGAAAACACCGTTCTCGGTAGCGGGCAGTCTGGTATTCGAGCAATCCTACGGGCACATTGAGGGCGACAGCGCCTCTCTGGCCGAACTGTGCGCAATTTTATCGTCGGTCGCCCAAGTTCCGTTGCGGCAGGATCTGGCGATTACCGGCTCAGTCAATCAACTGGGCAATGTGCAACCGATAGGCGGGGTTAACGAGAAAATTGAAGGCTTCTTCGATATTTGCGCCAAAAAAGGACTGACCGGTACTCAGGGCGTCATCATTCCTGCCACTAATATCAAACATCTGATGCTGCGCTGGGATGTGGTGCATGCCGCTCAATCCGGCCAATTCAACATTTATGCCGTATCTACCGTGGATGAGGCTGTCGAATTATTGACCGGGATGGAGGCCGGTGTTGTCAACGAGCAAGGCGTTTATCAGCCGGAATCGTTTAACGGTAAGGTGGAAGCTCAGCTATTGCAGTTTACCAAGATTAAGAAAGCGTTTGTTAGCAAATCAGAGGGTTAGTGATTTACCTTTTCGCTGGTTCCCAATTTGGATATTGGGAACCAGCGAAACCAACCTGCCGTCCTTCGTGATGTGTTTGTGTGGCTGTTATAAAACGATCAATACCAAAACCCACCCAGATGCCAGCGGGGTTTTTTGACTGATTCTTGATAGTGGACGGGGATGGCAAAGCGGTCATGGTTTGAGTATTTCAAATCCGGTTTCTGGGGTTTTTTTAAACTTAACAGCCGTTTTATTCTTTCTTCGGTGACAGGATGCGTCCTGAGGATTGAGGGTATCGATGCGCTATGTCCGCGTCCGAACAGGATGTCGAAAATTGTGGCTTCATAGGCTTCCAGTTTGCTTAACGCCATAGCCAAACCTTCGGGGTCGCCGGTTAATAAAACAGCTTGGTGGTCGGCATCGAACTCCCTCATTCGGGACAAGGACAGTTGCAGGAAACTCATAATGGTCGGGGCCACAATCAGCACGCCTAACGCAAACCAGGAAATCGTAACCATTCCCATAAGAAACAACGGCAAATTGATAAAAATCATTAAAAAACCGGTTAAAGACAAGGTATGGGTGATTCGGCTGATAATGTCGGCATATGTCATCACGCGAATATCATTATGCTGAATATGGCTGATTTCATGCGCCAATACCGCGATAATTTCCCTCGTGCTCAGTGAGTTCAGCAGCGCATCGCTAAGGCCGATGGCCGGATTCGCGGACGTGCCTACCGAGAAAGCATTCATAAGCTGACTGGGCAGGTAGTAAAGTGCGGGCGGTGCGGTTAAGTCGGCACGAGCGGACAGCTCCTGGATTATCTGATAAAGGCCGGGGGCATTATCTGCCGACAGTAATTTTCCGCCATACATGGAAAAGATGAACGCCGGCGAAATGTTTGGGCTGATAACCAGTATCAGGACTCCTAAAAACGCCGCCCATACAATGCCTTCGACCCCGGCTAGAATAAAGCCGACTAACGACAAAATGACGCCCATGCAAAGAAAAAGCGCTAAGGTATGGAAGAAGTTTTTTAGTTTGCGGTTGAACTCTGACATTTACGAATCTTTTGCGGTAAGCGCTTCGGCATTGCGTTTAACTAAGTTATCGATAACGGCGCTTAATGAACCTTTGGTTTGAATTTCATCGTTAAAGCTTGAGCGGTAATTGGTCACCAGACTGACGCCGTCAATTATAATATCGTAGACTTTCCATTCGCCGTTGCTCAGGAGCATGCGGTAATTGACGTCAACAGGCTGAAGGCTGGGTTGCAGAACCTGTGTTTTGACGATAACTTTAGTGGCGTCCTTTGACATATCAAGCGGCATGAAACGTATGGTCCAATCGTTATATTCCACAAACGCTCTGGAATAGGTTCTTACTATCAGCGTCTGGAATTCATGCTCAAAACGTTTCTGTTCGTCCGTTGTTGCTGTTTTCCAGTGTTTTCCCAGCACTAACGGCGCAATTTTTTCGAAATCCGTATGTAGGGAAATAACGCCATCAACGAACCGCGTCACTTGGGCAAAATTCTTGGTAAAGGTTTTGTCCTTCAGTTTTTGCTGTAGTTGTGACGAAACGCTTTGGATGACTTGTTGCGGGGGTTGTAAATCCGCAGCCATCCCTTTAGTAGCGGGGATTAAATTGAGTAATATTGCAAAAAATAAACTGAATATTGCATGTTGTTTAGTTTGATTTCGCATAATTATCCAATGTGAAAATAGATTTAGGCGTTGTCTCTGGTACTTCTTAATAAAGTATAATCTTATTTTTCAACTCAGAAGAAATTAGTTTTATTGAGTTGAATCAGATCCGGAGATGGGTTTTTTCTTTGCATTCATACAAATCGGGATGACCGAAGTCTAATCCTGAGAGAAATCAGGACAATCCAAATATTCGTTCTGATTCATCTCTAAAGTTAATGATTAGATTACTTGGGTTTTGCCATTTTTTCATGGGTTGCCGCAGCTTTCTCGTGCTCTTTGGACAGCTCCTCATGGTGCTTAGCCATTGCTTCGTGATGTTTATGCAACTCAGGATGCCCTGCTTTTTTATACTCTGCCGCAACCGATTTATGATGCTCTGCCATCGCTTTGTGATGCTCGGCGTGTTTTTTATGAAGCGCGGCGGCTTCTTGATGTTCTGCAGGCGATGTAGCAGGCGCAGTGATGTTAGCGGGATGTTCGGCAGGAGCAGGCGTAACCTCTGCCAACAAAGATGTAGAAGCGATGCTTAGGCAAGCGGCCAAGGCCAAACCAATATAAGTATTTTTCATAATCGTTTCCTCGCGTAATTAATATCATTTGAACCAATAGTTTTTTGCTGTTGAGCCATTTTGGGCGGCATTTCCAACAAATATCATAATGTCGCTAGTTCAGATGGAGCGCAAGCTGGGGCGATTGCGTATTGACAACTAACTGTTGGAATGGTTGGGCCTATAACCACAATGCGCCGTGTTATCCATCAGCATGTTGTATTGTGGATGGATTATAGCGAGTTCAGCACAACAAACACGGCGAGTCCAAACGAGGTCACTGCCAACCCGCCCATAGCCAGGCGCGGGCCGTGCAGCTTGGTCCATAACAGAAGGCCGGTCAGGGAAAGAAACACCAGACCGCCTGCCAGCGTATCGGCCAGCAGTATCCAGGCTGTCCCCATGCCGACGCCTTTGTGCAATCGGGTGATGAATGCGAATACGTTTGCATCCTGATGTTTTATCGAAACAAAAGTATTGCCCAGCCAATATTCGGCGTTAACAGAATGTTGCGGACTGTGAAAATCGACCCGCCACTGGCCGGGTTGCTGGAAGTTTTGACCGCTCCAAGTCACTGTTTTTGACGGTTCAGTGGAAATCTTGCTGGGTTCCCGGTCGATGCTTAACTGCGCTTGCAGCCATGTTGCCAAGGCTTTTGCATCGGCCGGAGGCGGCGTGGGCAATGCCAGTTCGACTTGCGATTGCTCCATATGCGCCGCCGGAATCTTCATGATCGCACGGTGGTTGAGTAAAACGCCGCTAACGCCGAACAACAAGCCCAACGCCGCGCCCCACAGCCCGACCCAGGCATGGATGCGGCGCAGCCATTTGAGCCATGGCAGTCGTTTAGGTTGCCGGATCAAGGTCCCTGTCTCCATATTTCGTGTTTGTGCCATTATTGTTCCTAGCTTGTTTCATTCATTGATTCAGTTGTACTTCTTAAATACTTTATCACGAAAGCGGGATGTGTTTTATCGCGGCCAAAAGGCTGTTCGTGTATACCGTTTGCACTTCAAAATTCGGCCTTTAAAATCATCTCTCACAGCCCTATCCAGCAGGATAGGGCGTATGGACGCCGAATTTTGATGTGCGATGAGTATAGATCAGAGAAAACAGTGCTTCAGAATGTTACGGTAATGCCCGCGTTGGCAGCGATCGGCGAACCCGGTGTGATATTGGTGTTGTTGTCCGCATTAGCGTAATACTTCTTGTCGAACAGGTTTTCGACATTGACTTGCAGTTGGATATTTTTAGTTGGTTTGTAGTAGACAGCTGCATCGAAGCGCAGGAAGCCGGGCAGGGTGACCAGGTTATCGGTGGCCGCAAATATTTTGCTGCGGTATATCGAGCCCAGGCCCACGCCCCATTGCTGGGTAATGTCATAACGGTTCCACAGCGAGAAAGTGTGCTCCGGCACCTGTGCCAGGGTGGCTCCGGCTAATGCAGAGCTTGAAATACTTTTGGTGATTTCGCCGTTTTGATAGGCATAGCCGCCAATGACCTTCCAGGCATCGGTAATGTTGCCGCTCAAGCCCAGTTCTATACCCCTCGTACGCTGGCCGTCGACTAAAAACGACACCGCCGGATTATTGGGATCGGTGGCAAGGGCATTGAGGCGGTCAAGTTGATATAAGGCCAACGTTGCTGACAGATCGGGGCGAATATCCCATTTGGCTCCCACTTCGTAATTTCTGAATTCTTCCGGTTTCAGCGCGGCATTAGTCAGCGTAAGCGATGCCAGCTGGTCGCCCGCCCTCGGCACATAGGCGATGCTGTAGTTAGTGTACAAGGAGAAGTTTTCGAACGGTTTGTAGATCAAACCGCCGCGTGGGGACAAAAGATTGTCAGCCGTGGCAATAGCTTGACCATTGCGGTTATTGGTGAAATCGACTTCGAAGCGGTCGTAGCGCACCCCCATAATGGCCTGCCAATGTTTAGTTAACTCAATCTGATCCTGCACATAGCCGGCTTTGATATTCGTAACTCCGTGATTATTGGCATCCGTGGCGCTTTGCCGGAAATTGACGGCGCCGTTATATCTCGGGTTCGCCAGAGCAACGTTGACTGATGTCGTGTTAGCGCCGACATCGGTAAAATAACCGGTATTGCGGAAGTTATCGTTTTCCTGCCGGCCGAATTCCATACCTGTCAGAAACTTGTGTTTGAAAGGCCCGGTGTTCAATGAAAAAGTCAGGTCGGTCTGGTTAAATAAATTCTCGCGCTGGTTAGCGTTATTGTAGGCGCTGATCGCTACCTGGCTACCGGCGGCATTGACCGCGCCCGGATAGATATTTTGGTAGAACTTATCATAGCTGGCGTAACGGCTGCTGTTGCGGATCGAGACACCGCCGCCGAAGTCGTGGTCTAGCACTGCCTTGAAAGAATCGACCGTTGTTGTGGTCTGGCTGCGGTTCGGGTCGCCGAAAAAAGTAGAGACATCGGTGTCGACCGGTCGGCCTCCAAACGAGGAAATGCCCCGATCCGCAGTTCTTTTATCGTCGTAATGCTCATAGCCCAGCGATACTTTGGTCTGCTCGCTGGGCTGCCAGGATAGTGTGGGGTTAACGCCCCAGCGTCCGGCATCGAAGCCGTCACGGTAGCTGCGGGAATTCTCCCACATGCCCGTGAGGCGCACGGCAACGTTGTCGTTAACGGCTTGATTAACGTCCCCCGTGCCCCGATATTTATCAAAGGAGCCGACCTGGAAATTCATTTCGCGCGCACTGCTCCAGTTGGCCTGCTTGGTGGCGCGGTTAATCAAGCCGCCTGAACCGCCGCGGCCGAATACCATCGCGTTAGGGCCTTTCAGCACGTCGACCCTTTCGATGTTGTAAAGATCGCGAAAATACTGCACGTCGTCGCGGATGCCGTCGACATACATATCTGCATTCGAACTGCTGCCGCGAAAAATCGGGTTATCCCGGTTGCCTTCACCTTGGGCAGTACCGACACCGGGCACATAGCGAGTCGTATCGGCTATGCTCTGCATGTTCTGATCTTTGATCAATTCTTGGGTGACAACGGTGATTGATTGCGGGAGGTCGATCAGGGCCGTGTCGGTTTTGACTGCGGTTGAGTTGCTTTTGGCTTGATAGCCCTTGGTAATATTGGGCTTTTTCTCGCGCGACGCCTTTACTTTAACGGTAGGCAAGGTCAGTTCCTTGCCTTCAACTGTGGATATTTTCGAAACGGGATCGGCAGCCATGGCCGCTGTGCTCAATACCAATCCCAGCGGTAATAACGCGCCCAGTTGCCATTTTACTGTCGCGTTCCTTTTTAAAGTCGGCATTGGCGTTTGGTTTTTTTGATTTTTCATACATATCTCGCTGTTGCGGTTAGCTTGTTGTTGGCTGGCTGGTCACGCGAACGGCGATGGCTGGCTGAATATTCGGCATCGACGCACTGCGGAGTAAAACAGAACGCTGATGACGCTGGTAATGATGCTTAAATGTAATTGCTCTCCCTAGTAGATAACGGATTTCGAACCTCATAAACCATGCCGATTAGAATGATAAGGTTAAAAACTAGCTTTGAACTCCGGCGGCCACATTTTCTGGAGTCCAAAGCTAGCTTTGGACAGTTCAAAGTCGGTTTTGCTAGTTAAGCAAAATGTGAGCAATTACAAATTCGGCTCGGTAACAAAACCGAGTTTTTCTATTCCTGCGTTTTGTGCCGCGGACATAACCATTGCCAATTGCTGATAGTTAGTTTTTTTGTCGGCGCGTAAATGCAATTCGGGTTGGGGCTTTTTCTGTGCCTCTGTCGTCAGTCGAGAGGCAAGTTCAGCCTCTTCAAATGGCGCATCGTTCCAAAACAGTTTGCCTTCCGCATTAATCGACAGGGTGACGGCGTCGGGTTTTTCCTGATTAGGCTGGCTTGCGGCTTGCGGCAGGTCGATTTTGATTGAATGGGTGAGCAGCGGTGCGGTAATGATGAAAATGACCAGCAGCACCAGCATGACGTCTACCATCGGCGTCGTGTTGATTTCCGCCATTGGCTGGGTATGGTGATTATCGCCGCCGAATCCGCCTGAAGACATCATAATTGAACCTCTTTTGAGGTAAGTTGCAGGGTTGCCAGCGGTACGCCGGTGGTCAGGTAAGTATGCAGATCGTGGGCGAAAGTCTCTATTTCTCCGATTAATACGCGGTTGTCTCGTACCAGGGCGTTATAGGCCAGTACGGCTGGGATGGCGACTGCCAGACCGAATGCTGTCATGATCAGCGCTTCGCCGACCGGGCCTGCCACTTTGTCTACGGTGGCCTGGCCGCCGACGGCGATGCTGCCGAGCGCGTGATAAATTCCCCATACCGTGCCGAACAGTCCGATAAAAGGGGCGATGCTGCCTACCGAGGCCAATAAGGTGAGACCTGTTTCCAGCCGCATGGCTTCCTGACCGATGACGCGGCGTAGCGCCTGGGCAATAAACTCATCGTGCCGCGAATGCTCCTGCAACGCGGTACTTCCACCATCCGCAGCTACGCGTTTCGCCAAGAGTTGCGCTGTGTAGCGTTTATGATGTTCGGCAGCGTTAGTGCCTTGCATGGCAAGACGCGCAAACGGGTTTTCCGCTGTCTTCAAATCTTCGCTCAGTGGACGAATCCTGCCAAAAACGCGTCAAGAAAAGCGCGCTGCTGCTTTTCAATCGTCGTGCCTCTATCGCTTTTATGACCATTAAAGTCCAACTTCCGATGGACATGGCTAACAGCATCGCCGCTACGGTCATAGATACCGCACCGCCTTGGCTGATGAATTTCAGGTTGTCTAAGAGATATTCTGCTTGCATGATGGTTTTATCCTTCTATTGAAAAGCTGACCGGCACTGTCACCGATGCGCTGACCGGTTGTTCGCCGCGTTTGGCCGGAACAAACCGCCATTTTTTGACGGCTTCCAGTGCAGCCTGATCGAGGCGATCCGAACCGCTGCCGGTTTGCAGTTCGACAGAAGCGGCTGCACCGTCCGCCGTTACCTGTACGCGCAGCAGCACCAGGCCTTGTTCGCCCAATCGCCGCGAGACTGACGGGTAATCGGGTGCCGGGTTATTCAAATAAGCGGCATTAAAGTTGGGTGACTTGGTATGTCTGCGTGTCAGATGTCTTGTTGTTTGTTGTTTGGGCCTCTGGCTCCGCAGCAGGTGCGCTTGTCGCTGCTGTAGGCATGGATGTTTGCTCTACGGGCGGGGCGGTTGGCAGACTGGGCCGCTTTGTGTGCGGTGCAACAGGTTTACTGTCCGGTGTCTTGACGGGTTTTTGCGCCCTTTCTATGGGCACGGCTGGCGGTATCGGCTTTTGCGGCGCTGTCTGTGGCGCACTCAGCAAGCTAACCATGATGGGGTCAGGGATAGGTTCAACCGATAAAGGTTGCGGTTCTGGACGTAGTACCGCAAACATCGCCAGATGCGCGCACAGCACCAGACTCAGCGCAATCCATGGGCGGTCATGGGTACGCGTAGCCCAGCCGGGACTGATATTTCTCAGCATGGGAGCAGGGCGGCTTTCCATAAAATAGAAGTTAGCTATTGGGAAGGGCATTTTAGTGAACACGACCAAACCTCATCGGTTGGATATTGCCATTTGCCGGTGCGGCATCTTGCATTTGGGCAAGCCGCACTTTGGCGTGATTTAACACGGAGCTGAGTATGTTTAACGATTCACTATTGGTGCGTATGGTTGATGCGCCCAAATTTATCTCTAATGTGCCGCAATCAGGACAAAATACCACGCGGCAATCGCCGTTACCGGAAAGTCCCACTTTCTTGTGTCGTTTGGTTGAGTTCATTGAGTTCACCATCCAAATGTTAAGTAACTGCTATATATAGCGTTAAGATGGCACCGGATGTTCAGCGGTGCGCATCTTTGTCATTGGCTGGCTAACAACACCTGAAGATGTTGGGTGGCTGGCTGTTTTTGTTTATTTGGTCAGGATTAATTTGCCCTGACGCGTCAAACGCAATCGGTATTCTTCACCGGCATGTTCGATGACAACCTCGCGCGCTGTACCCAACAGTTCCATGCTGCGTAGACGCGGTTGCACCAGCTGTGATCCCGTCACTGTCGGCACTTCCACCATTCCTGGTGGTTGTAAAGTCGGCGCTGTGTCGGGTTTTGCAGAAAGCGCAAAATCCAAAGGTTTGAGAGAAGAGGGAGGTTGTTTTTTCATGGTTTCAAATGATAATGATTATCATTCGAAGAGTCAATGGTTGTTTTTTTCTGACAGTAGACCGGCAAAAGTCAGCCGTATAATCATAAACTGGATTGCGTATGCTTAATTCAGACCAGTGATGCCTCTTATAATTTGCCGTTGGGGTGGGTGATTCGGCTGATGATGTCGGCATAGTCATCACAAGCATGTCATTGAGTGACGTTTTCTGCGGACAGCGATAAAACGTCTTTCACCGGTTTACGGGTGTTTGCATGACCTGCACTTTGATAGCGCTATCGGCAGAATAGCCTAAACTACATGCAATCAAAATCGGCAATTTGTAAGCGGAGATACTTAACCATGCTGGAAACTCTTTTTCAACTCAAGCGCCATAACGCCACGGTTTTTGGCGAATGGATTGCCGGAGCGACAACGTTTATCGCGTCCATGTATATCATCATCGTAAACCCGGCGTTGTTGAGCCAGACCGGCATGTCTTACGAGGCGGCATTGACGGCGACAATTCTGGTATGCGTTTTTTCCTCGGTGATCATGGGCCTGTACGCCAACAACCCCATTCTGGTCGCGCCGGGCATGGGCATTAACGCCTATTTCACCTATGCCATCGTTTTAAAACAACATATTGCGGTCGAAACGGCGCTGGGTGCGGTGTTTTTGAGCGGAGTCATCTTCTTGCTGCTGTCGGTGTTTCGGGTCAGGAATTTGATACTTCAAGCCATTCCTTCTTGTGTGCGGCTCGGCAGTGCCGCCGGCATCGGTTTGTTCATCGCGCTGATCGGTTTTTTCAACTCAGGCTTTATCGTGGTGAAAACGCCCTTCATCGGACTCGGCGCATTGAACAGCATGACTTTGACCTTTTGCGCCGGATTATTCATCACCGCCATTTTGACGGTCAGAAAACTGCCCGGCGCGCTAATTTTGAGCGTGATTGTCACCACGCTGCTGGCTTATCCGATCGGGCGCTGGTATGGCGACGCATCGGCGGTCAATTTCGGCGATCCGCGCTTGGTCAGCATGCAGCAAATATTTTCCGCGCCGGATTTTAGCATGCTGTTTAAGCTGGATTTGCTCGGCGCGCTGCATTGGTCGGTGCTGCCTGCGGCATTCGGATTATTGTTTACCGACATGTTCGACAGCATTTCCACGTTTGTCGGCGTGGCCGAAGCGGGCAATCTTAAGGAGGATAACGGCGAACCTAGGCGCATGGAGCAATCGATGGTCGCCGACTCGTTTGCAACGATGTTTTCCGGCTTGTTCGGTTCCAGCCCCGGAACTGCATACATAGAATCGGCTGCCGGGGTGCAGGCGGGCGGGCGGACCGGGTTGACCGCAGTGTTTGCCGGACTGTTGTTTTTGCCGTTCCTGTTTTTTGCCCCGCTGGTGAAAGTCGTGCCGGCAATCGCTACTGCGCCAGTGCTGGTGATTGTCGGTGTATACATGATGGGCGCGGCGGCACAAATTGCTTGGGATGATTTTGCCGAAGCCATCCCCGCATTCATGGCAATGGCATTGATTCCGTTGACCTATTCAATCACCCAAGGCTTGATTTGGGGGCTGTTTATGTATAGCGCGGTAAAAATAGCTACCGGGCGTTTTCGGGAATTGCCGAAAACATTGTGGGTCATAGATGGCTTTGCGTTATTGCTGCTTTGTTTGGAAGTTGCTTGAGATGTACGAGGGCAATGTTTTCTGGGCATCGAACAGTTGAAACAATTCTCCGATAGTATTTGCGGATTGTCTAACGGCGAATTAGCCTTACAGATTAGAATGATTTAAAGTGTCCGATCCTGCCAATACGGGTATTTTAGTTTGGAAACACAGTCTGTCTGAGTCATTGCAAGTTACACACGTCAATAAAACTGAAAAATAATAAAGGGTTAAGCGCATATGAAATACCAGGATATGACCACTCCACCGGATTTGACCTTAAGCTCCGGTACCGGGCCGCAACAAAGGCGTATGCCGGTTTACGAAGACTATCTGCCGCCATGCAATAATGCTTGTCCGGCCGGGGAAAATATTCAGGCCTGGCTGGATTTAGCCCAGGCAGGACACTATCAGGAAGCCTGGAACAGTCTGCTGGAAAACAACCCGATGCCCGCCGTGCATGGGCGCGTTTGCTATCATCCTTGCGAATCGGCCTGCAACCGGGTGGCCGTGGACGGCGCGGTCAGCATCCATGCAGTTGAGCGCTTTTTGGGCGACATGGCCTTTGAACAGGGCTGGACACCGCAAATCGTCGGCGAAAAATCCAACAAGCGCGTGTTGGTGGTCGGGGCAGGGCCCAGCGGCTTGTCGGCGGCTTACCATCTCGCCCGCTTGGGCCATGACGTTGAAATCAGGGACGCGCAACCGATAGCAGGCGGCATGATGCATTTTGGCATTCCGTCTTACCGGTTGCCGCGAGAAGTGTTGGCTGCCGAGGTCAAGCGCATCGAGGATATGGGCGTAAAGATCACGCTGAACCGGAAAATTGAAGATTTAAAAGCGGAAAAAGAAGCCGGGGGCTTTGACGCGGTTTTCGTGGCCGTCGGCGCTCATATCGGACGCTCGATTGATATTCCTTTATACAGAGAAAGCGACACCAGGGATGCGGTCACGTTCCTGCACAACATCGGTTTGGGCAAACCGTCCAAAATCGGCAAAAGGGTCGCCGTTTATGGCGGCGGCAATACCGCAATGGATGCGGCGCGAACCGCAAAACGACTCGGTGCGGAAACCATGGTCATCTACCGGCGCGACCGCAAAAACATGCCGGCGCATGATTTTGAAGCGGCCGAAGCCATGGAAGAAGGTGTTGTGTTTCACTGGTTGCGTGCCATCGTAGGCATTGACGGCAGCCATATTCAGGTTGAAATCATGGCCCTGGACGACAAGGGCCGTCCGCAAGCCACCGGCGAGTTTGAAATCATTGAAGCCGATACCTTGATTTTGGCACTGGGGCAAAATATCGATTCCGAGTTGTTAAAAACCTTTCCGGAAATTGAAGCGCAAAGTGACGGCGTGGTTCCCGTTAACGACAACATGATGACCGCTGCAGCAGGCGTTTTTGCGGGCGGCGACATGGTGCCCAGTTTGCGCACCGTTACCATTGCCACCGGACACGGCAAAAAGGCCGCCCGGAATATCGACGCTTACCTGCGCGGCACTCAATACCAGCATCCCGGCAAAAAACACATAGTCCTGCACGAAGAGCTCAATCTTTGGTACAGCACCGATGCCGACCAGTCGGAACAACCCACGATGTCGCCGCAAGTACGCAATAAAAACTTCGACGAAGTGTTGGGCGGATTGACTCAGGACGAGGCGACTTACGAAGCCAGCCGCTGTTATTCCTGCGGCAACTGTTTCGAATGCGACGGTTGCTACGGCGCTTGCCCGGAAGGCGCTATTGTCAAGCTCGGCAAAGGTAAATACTACGAAGTGAATTATGCCCTTTGCACCGGCTGCACCGCCTGCACCTTGCAGTGCCCGACCGCTGCCATCCACATGATTGATAAATAGTGACTAAAAATAGAACGCGGATGGGACGGATAATCGCTGATTTAAAGAGCGTAAACTGCTGTAAAAAACCGTGTAAATCCGCTTAATCAGCGTCATCCGCGTTCCATTATTGAATAGTTACAAATAAACTTTAGTTGCCAGGAAACTCACCATGACCAAACAAGTTACTATCGATGGCGGCGAAGCGGCTGCCTATGTTGCGTACCGGACCAACGAAGTCTGCGCCGTATATCCCATCACGCCTTCTTCCACGATGGCCGAGTTTTGCGAGCAATGGACGACGGAACATAAAACCAATTTATGGGGCGGCATTCCGACCATCGCCGAAATGCAAAGTGAAGCGGGCGCTGCCGGAACCTTGCACGGCGCCTTGCAAACCGGCGCGTTAGCGACAACCTTCACCGCATCCCAGGGATTGTTGCTGATGATCCCCAATATGTACAAGATTGCCGGCGAGCTGACCTCGACCGTCATCCATGTTGCGGCGCGTTCGTTGGCGACGCAGGGCTTGTCTATTTTCGGCGACCATCAGGACGTGATGACCGTGCGCATGACCGGCTTTGCGCTGCTGGCTTCCACGAATGTCCAGGAAGCCCACGACATGGCTCTGGTCGCTCAGGCCGTCACCTTAAAGTCGCGGATTCCGTTCTTGCATTTTTTTGACGGTTTCAGGACGTCGCACGAAATCAACAAAATCACCCTGCTGGAAGACGAGCAAATCAGGGCCATGATCGACGATGAACTGGTATTCGCACATCGGGAACGGGCGTTAAACCCCGACCATCCGATGATGCGCGGCACGGCGCAAAACCCCGATACTTATTTCCAGTCCCGCGAAAGCTCGAATATCTATTACGAGCGTACCGTCGGGATGTTCGATGATGCATTGAAACAGTTCGAGCAGGTTACAGGCCGCAGCTATAAAGCCTTTGAATACTTCGGCTCCGGAAACAGCCGAGCGCATTATCATCATGATGGGTTCCGGCGTTGAAACCGCCGTCGCCACCGCGGAAAAACTCAATGCAAAAGGCGAGAACGTCGGCGTGTTGAACGTGCGTTTGTATCGTCCGTTCAGCGCCAAGAACTTCCTGGCGGCGCTGCCGGAATCGGTGCGCCATATTGCGGTATTGGACAGAACCAAAGAGCCGGGCGGCAGCGGCGAACCGCTTTATAAAGATGTGGTCACCGAATTGAGCCAGGCCTTTGCCCATGGGCAGCTAAAAACCATGCCGCGCGTGATCGGCGGCCGTTACGGCCTGTCCAGCAAGGAATTCACGCCGTCGATGGTGGCGAGGATTTACCAGGAGCTGCAAGCCGAACAGCCGAAGAACGGCTTCACCATAGGCATCAACGATGATGTGACGTTTACCAGTCTTGCGGTAACGGAACATATGGATATAGAGCCGGACAACGTGGTGCGGGCGGTATTTTTCGGACTGGGTTCAGATGGCACCGTCGGCGCCAACAAAAACAGCATCAAAATTATCGGCAACGAACCCCAATATTTTGCGCAGGGGTATTTCGTTTACGACTCGAAAAAAGCCGGGTCGCAAACCGTATCGCATTTGCGTTTCGGCCCGGAGCCGATTAAAGCGCCTTACCTGATCGAATCGGCCAATTTTGTTGCCTGCCACGACTTCAACTTTATCGAAACCACGGATATGTTGGGGCGCGCCAAACAGGGTGCAACGTTCCTGTTAAACAGCCCGTTTGATGCCGAGCATATTTGGCGGCATTTGCCTGCGCTCGTGCAAAAGCAATTGATCGAAAAAGACATCCAGTTTTATGTGATCGATGCGGTCAAAGTCGCCCGGCAAACCGGCATGGGCAGACGCATCAACACGGTGATGCAAACCTGCTTTTTTGCGTTGTCCGGCGTCATGCCCAAAGATGAGGCGATCAAGAAAATCAAGCAATACGCCGAAAAAACCTATGCCCGTAAAGGCCCTGAAGTCGTGCAGAAAAACTTCGAGGCGATAGATCAGTCGTTGGCGCATTTGGAAAAAGTAACGCTGCCGGAAGCAGTCACCGCGCTTGCCGATACCGGCCCTGGAAAATTCGCCAACGCGCCGCGCTTTGTTCAGGAAGTGACCGCAGAAATGACAGCCGGACGGGGCGACTGGATTCCGGTCAGTTTCCTGCCCGTCGACGGCACTTATCCGACCGGCACCACGCAATGGGAAAAACGCAATATCGCCCAGGACATTCCGATCTGGGAATCCGATGTGTGCATACAATGCGGCAACTGTTCGGCGGTTTGCCCGCATGCCGCGATTCGCGCCAAGTTCTACGCCAAAGATCTTTTGGAACAAGCGCCGGCAGGCTTTAAAACCGCCAATGTCACCTCGCACGGCTTTCCCGACACCCGTTACACGTTGCAGGTTTTCCCCGAAGATTGCACCGGTTGCGGCTTATGCGTAAAAGCCTGCCCGGCCTCATCGGAAAAGGATGCCGGCATCAAGGCTATCAACATGACGCCCAAGGCCGAGCATTTTGAAGTCGAGAAAACCGCTGTGGCCTTTTTTGAAAGCTTGCCTTACAACAACCGTGCCCGCATCGATTTTTCAAATGTTCGCGGCGTGCAGTTTTTGCAACCGCTGTTCGAGTTTTCCAGCGCCTGTTCAGGCTGCGGCGAAACCCCGTACTTGAAAATGATCAGTCAGCTGTTCGGCGACCGCATCCTGGCGGCCAACGCCACCGGCTGCTCGTCCATTTACGGCGGCAACCTGCCGACCACGCCCTGGTCGCAAAATTCCGAAGGCAAAGGCCCTGCTTGGTCCAACTCCTTGTTCGAAGACAACGCGGAGTTCGGCTACGGTTACAGGCTGACGACCGACCAGCATGTCGCGATGGCGCATCGGCTGATAACCGAACTGAAAGGTGAGTTGGATGCAACGCTGGTTGACGACATACTCGCCGCGCCGCAAAGCTTGGAAAGCGACATCCGCAAACAACGCTACAGGGTCGCGCAATTGCGGGAAAAGCTGGAAAAACTGGGCAATCACAAGGCCAAAGAGCTGCTGTCGATAGTCGACCATTTTGTGCGCCGCAGCATCTGGATTATCGGCGGCGACGGCTGGGCATATGACATCGGCTACGGCGGTATCGACCAAGTGCTGGCCAGCGGCTCGGATGTCAACATCCTGGTCATGGACACCGAAGTCTATTCCAACACCGGCGGTCAGGCGTCCAAGTCCACGCCGATAGGTGCGGTCGCCAAATTCGCCTCGGGCGGCAAGGTCACGCCGAAAAAGGATTTGGCGTTGCAAGCCATCGCCTACGGCAATGTTTACGTCGCGAGAATTGCGTTGGGCGCAAGCCCGCAACAGGCGCTGCAAGCCTTCCGCGAAGCCGAAGCCTACAACGGCCCGTCCTTGATTATCGCTTACAGCCCCTGCATCGCGCACGGCATCAACCTGGAAAACGGCCTGGAACAACAGGAAATGGCCGTAAAATCAGGCTACTGGCCTCTGTACCGCTACAATCCGACCCTGCGCGGCGAAGCTAAAAACCCGTTTGTGCTGGACTCATTGCGCCCGACTATTCCACTGAGGGATTATGCCTACAACGAAACCCGTTACAGCAGCTTAAGGCGGACTAACCTGGAGCAAGCCGACCGCTTGATGGATTTTGCGCAGAAAGTGGTTGACCAGAAATGGGCGCTTTATGAGGAAATGGCGACGCGCGATGAGCATGAGTTTATGCCGGATACGCGGATTGCTAGGAAGTTATAAGTAGGGTGGTCGGGCGACAGCTTTTCGTTGCTCGACATTTGATGCGTTAATGTCGGGCATAAAAAACATGCTCGGCCATGACTACATGATTGCCGTGATTAGACACGTTGTAAAATAGGTTATGGATACTTTTATTGAATTACTGAAGCTCGGATCGGTCGGCCTAATTTCTGGTTTGTTTTCTGCGTATATTGCTACTCGCGGGCACCGGAATAAAAAGTGGTGGGAGCTTCGAGTCACAGCTTATCAATCTGTCATAGAAGCACTATCTGATCTAACGCACTATTATGACCGTAAGTATAAGGCCGAAATTGAACATCGCGAACTGAGCGAGGAATATGAAGCTGAATTAACTAGGTTTTGGGATGACAGCTACCACAAGATTAGAAAAGCCGCAGATAGTGGGGCATTTCTATTTTCCGAAGACGTAAACCGAGCACTCAAAGAATTTATGAATCTTAAGAACGAAGATCATCAAACCTATTTTGAATATTTAGATAGCTATTCATCTGTGGCTGACAAATGTCTAAAAACAGTTGTGGCATCTGCAAACAAAGATCTTCGAGTGAGAGATTCTTGGTTGTAACAAGGGCCGTAGGCGGTGAGTTTATGTCTCGTTCCCACGCGCCGCGTGGGAATGCAGTCACGGCGCGCTGCGCCGCGAGGATCAAACACTATGGGCCGTAGCCGCTACCGAATCTGCTATGAAAAAGCGACGCATTTTTTAACCTGCACCGTCTTGAACTGGATACCGCTATTCACCCGTCCGCAAACCGCAGGCATAATTCTTGACGCACTGCGTTACAGACAAAAAGAAAACGGCTGGAAAATATACGGCTATGTCATGCTGGAAAATCACCTGCACATGATTGTACAAGCAGAGAATCTGGCAATCGAATTGCCTCGCTTCAAGTCTTACACGGCGCGTCAACTGATCGACCACCTGAAGGAATGCCGCGCCGAGCGGTTGTTGCAGCAGTTGCCGTTTTTCCGCAAAGATCATAAACGGCAGGATCGGGATTATCAGTGCTGGGAAGAGGGATCGCATCCGCAGCTTATCGAGAACGAGCAGGTGCTTCGGCAAAAGCTGGAATATATCCATCAAAATCCTGTGAAGCGGGGATATGTGGATGATCCTACGCATTGGCGGTATTCCAGTGCTAGGGATTATGCTGGGCTTGAGGGGTTGGTGCCTGTTTTTAAGGAATGGCTTTGATTCGCGGCGCAGCGCGCCTGGACTGCATTCCCACGCGGCGCGTGGGAACGAGAGATGCGGAAAAATGCTGCTACAGCGGCAGTTGATCCTTTGATGTCTCCGATGATGGTTTTTCCGATTTGTCAGACTTAGGCGAGTCATCAATGCCGTCATAGCCAAACAGGCCGGTGATCATTTCCCACAAGGTTTTTTCAAGATCGCGCTTCGGTACTTCTACTGTAGTTTCTTCCGATGTTTTAATAACGGGAACCTCGCTGGGCTTGAAATCGCCTTGCACGCCGGTCAGCTGATCGTTATCAAAGAATAATGAAATTCTTTTTTGCTGCCTGTCGCCGCCTTCAACTTGCGCCGAATAGAGATAATCCCAGCGATTCTGATGAAAAAAATCAACCAGCATCGGTGAGCCCATGATGTACAGCACCTGGCGTTTGTTCATGCTGGGTCTGAGTTGATCGATCATGGATTGATCGACGATATTGCCTTGCTGGACATCTACGGTATAGACGCCGGGCAGGTTGGTCAGAATGGTGGTGCATGATGCGAGTGTCAGGCTTGCTGCGACTGCAAGGATGCAGGAGGTGAAGCGGCTGTCGGATAGGTTTAAAGCAAAAAGCGGCTTTCTCATTTGAGGCTGCGGATGTGTTTAAAATATAAAATCATACAGGATGTTAAAGGATTATCCTATAAAACTGTCATGCCCTCTGCCAAAAAAAGGCTACAATGCGCGTAGTTCTTAGATACTGCCTAACACAAGGCACAAGCGGAGATTAATGTTGGAAACTCATGATTTAAGGAGTGCAGGACTGAAGGTGACTTTGCCTCGGGTCAAGATTCTGCAAATTTTAGAAAATCAGGTTAATGATCGTCATTTAACCGCTGAACAAGTTTATAAAATTCTGCTGAGTGAAGATGAAGAAATCGGCTTGGCTACGGTTTATCGCGTGTTGACCCAGTTTGAAGCGGCGGGACTGGTGACCCGGCATCACTTTGAAGGCGGCAATTCCGTTTTTGAACTGGATAAAGGTACGCATCACGATCACATACTCTGCATGAAGTGCGGCAAGGTCGATGAATTTACCGATGAGGTTATTGAAGCCCGGCAAAAAGAAATTGCAGCAAAACTGGGTTATGAGTTGACCGATCACGGCCTTTATTTATACGGTTTTTGCGCTCAGTGCAGGAAATCCTGAGCTATTCAGCAGGTGCTGGCGCTATACGATGGAACACGGATGACACGGATAAGACGGATTAAACGGATTTTTTAAAAGTTGGTACCAAGCTTTAATCCGTGATTATCCGTTTAAATCAGTGTCATCCGTCGACTGCATGGATGCAGGAGGTAGAGCAACGCAGGAGCGGTTGCCGAGTGCTATTTTTCTTTCATTTTAAATTGTAGGCTTCATGTTTAAACCTCTCATTTTTTATATCGGCTTGCGTTATACGCGGGCCAAACGCCGAACTCAGTTCATTTCTTTTATCACCTTAACTTCCATTCTAGGCATAGCCTTGGGCGTTACGGCATTGATTGCCGTGTTGTCGGTGATGAACGGCTTTGAGGCCGAATTGCGCGAACGGATACTCGGCATGACTTCACATGCGACCGCTACCGGACGATACGGCCAGTTGGATAATTGGCAGGAACTGGAGCAGAAATTAAAAAACTATCCGCATGTAGAAGGCACAGCGCCTTTTATTAACGGGCAGGTGATGATTAATGCCGACCGGCGCGTCAGCGGCACCATGCTGACCGGGATTTTGCCGGAATACGAGTCCAGGGTGTCGGAAGTCGCCGACAAGATGAAGGAGGGCAAGCTGTCCGATCTGGTTCCGGGCGAATACGGCATTGTTTTGGGTGTGGAGCTGGCCAATTATCTGGGCGTCATCATCGGCGATAAAATCACCGTGATCAGTCCGCAGATTAACTCGACACCGGCCGGTATTGTGCCGCGCATGCGGCGGTTTACCGTGGTCGGCATTTTTAAGGTCGGCATGTACGAATATGACCGCAATATGGCGATGATCCATCTTGATGATGCGGCCAAGTTGTTCCGTATGGATGATGCCGTTTCAGGTCTTGAGAATCAAGCTGGACGATTTGTTTAATGCGCCGAAAATCACCCGTGACTCTTTCCAAGGCTTTGTACGGCGATTATCAGGTCAGCGACTGGACGCTGGCGCACAGCAATTTCTTCCGGGCGATACAGACGGAAAAACGGGTGATGTTCATTATCCTGTTGCTGATCGTCGCGGTGGCGGCTTTCAATATCGTTTCGACCTTGGTGATGGTGGTCACCGACAAGCGCGGCGACATTGCTATTTTAAAAACCCAGGGGCTCACATCAAGGTCGGTGATGGGTATTTTTATGGTGTTGGGCGCGGTCATCGGCGTCATCGGCACCGCACTCGGAACCGTCGGCGGGGTGTTGCTGGCGTTGAATGTTGAAACCATCGTCCCGGCGATTGAAAAATTATTTCATGTTCAGTTTATGGCGGCCGATGTGTATTACATCAGCGAGCTGCCGTCCAAACTGGTCTGGACTGATGTTTACGCAATAGCGGGCATGGCCTTTTTACTGTCATTATTGGCGACTATTTATCCTGCGTGGCAGGCAGCCAAAGTCAATCCAGCGGAAGTTCTCAGATATGAATAAGACCAGCATCCTGCAATGCCAGCAGTTGACCATGCGCTATGACCAGGGCGGGCTGGATGTTGAGGTTTTAAAAGGGGTTAATTTAAGCATCGGTGTCGGTGAGCGTGTCGCCATTATGGGCGCATCGGGTTCAGGCAAAAGCACCTTGCTGCATCTGTTGGGCGGACTTGAAAAACCCAGCGGCGGCAAGGTGGTTTTGGACGGCGTCAATCTTAATGAAGTCGGCTCAGGCCAATTGGCAAAATTAAGGAATAAATCCTTAGGCTTTATCTACCAGTCGCATCATCTGCTGGGCGAATTTACCGTGCTGGAAAATGTGGCGATGCCGTTGTTGATTGGCGGGCATTCGGTAAAAGAGGCGAGTATCCGTGCGATAGAGTTGTTGAAGCGGGTAGGGCTGGGGCATCGCATTGAACACAAACCCGGTGAGTTGTCCGGCGGGGAAAGGCAACGCGCCGCGGTCGCCAGGGCGTTGATCAATAAGCCCGGCGTAGTTCTGGCGGATGAGCCGACCGGAAATCTGGATAGCAAAACGGCTGATCAGGTTTACCAGTTAATGCTGGAATTAAATCAGGAGCTGAATGTCAGCTTTTTGGTGGTGACCCATGATCACGAGCTGGCTGCAAGAATGGGCAAGGTTTTGCATATGGAAGATGGGTTGATTGTGGGTTAAGGAAGTCATTTAACCACGAAGGTCACGAAGAACACGAAGTTTTATTTCTTTCGTATTTTTCGTGCCTTCGTGGTGAATCAATCTAATTCGGTTGATGTGTCTTCAACCTGCGACTCTTGCGCAGCAAGCCTTTTTTCCTTTCTTTCCGCCCATTTTTTGGTTACATGTTGTTGCCAGTAATATTGAATGCCGAAATAACCGGCGGCGGACGAGACAATACCCATAATAAAACAGCCGGTCAGAAACGGCTGCCAGACATCGCCAAGCCCGGAGAACATGCTGCTTAGCGAAAATTCGGATTCATCGGCGACGGTCGGCTGATTCATAAACCAGAGTCCGACTTCGTAAGCAAAATAAAACAGCGGCGGCATCGTGATGGGGTTGGTTATCCAGACCAGTCCTACCGAAAGAGGCAGGTTAGCCCTGAAATAAATGGCGCCGGCAGCGGCAATGGCCATTTGCGTAGGCGTCGGAATCCAGGCGCAAAATAGCCCCACCGCAAAAGCCATAGACACGGAGCGTCGGTTTAAATGCCAGAGGTTAGGCTCGTGCAGTTTATCGCCCAGAAATTGAAGGCTCTTGTGCCGTTTGATCACCTCAGGATCGGGGATGAACTTGTGATCAGTTTTTGTATCAGTTCTTTTGGCATCGTTATTTTTATCTTAAAAAGTTACATTTGATTAAGTTTATCAGGTTTTTGTTAGCCTAAAAAACACCAAGGTGTTAAATGGTTGTTTCCGCCCTGTCATTTTTAGCCGGTTTGATGCTGGTTCAACAGTTTCCGGTATTGCCGGATATTCAATGGTTGATAGTCGGCGGCGTAATGGCTGGCATTATTGCATGGTTGCGTTATTGGCGGTGTCTGTTTTTTGTGGTCGGCGTTCTGTGGGCGATAGTGTTTGCAATGCATCGATTGTCGGACCGATTGCCTGAACAACTGGAAGGGACTGAAGTTCAGGTTACCGGCACCATAGCCGAGTTTACCGGAACAGGATGAAAAGCGCGTCCGCTTCGATTTTATCCCCAGGGATGCGGCGATCCCCAGGGACGGTGTATATGGCGGTAGGGGAGACCGGCCGGTCGCCCCTATAAGCGCAGCGATCGTCAGCGCAACTGACCGGCAATTACCCGCCAAACTGAGATTAAGCTGGTATTACCCTGATCAGCCCATCAAGGCAGGTCAGCAGTGGGCTTTCACCGTTAAATTGAAACGCGTTCACGGCACCATGAATCCCGGCGGCTTCGATTACGAACGCTGGCTGTTTACCGAAGGCATCGGCGCGACCGGCTATGTGCGACCAGATCCAAAGCCTGTTTTGCTGGGACGCGATTCGGTCTGGCGCAGCATTGCCGTTTTGCGCCAGAGCATCACCGATCAGCTCTCCATCGCATTGGGCGATAGTCCAAGCCTTGCGCTGATAAAGGCGTTGACTATCGGTGACGGCAACAGCATCACTCAACAGCAATGGGAGGTTTTCCGCAAAACCGGCACGACGCATCTGGTGGTGATTTCCGGTTCGCATATCGGCCTTATTGCCGGGCTGGTTTATTTCCTGGTGCTGAAATTGTGGGCGCGGACGGGATGGCTTAGTCTGGTCGCCGCAAAAGGTTGCGGCGGTTTCGGCCGTATTGGTTGCGATTTTTTATTCGGGGCTGGCCGGATTTTCCGTGCCTACCCAACGTTCGGTGGTCATGCTGATTGTCGCGATGACGGCCATCATTCTGCAACGTAACACGCGTCCCTTTAATATCTTAGCCATCGCTCTGTTTGCGGTATTGATATTCGATCCGTTAGCGGTTTTAGCGGCGGGATTCTGGTTGTCGTTTCTCGCCGTGAGCCTGATTGTTTATGCCGTTTCCGGCCGCTTGGGCAAGTTGGGACATATTTGGGGCGCGATAAAACTGCACTGGGTCACGTCGGTAGGCTTGTCGCCGTTGTTGTTGCTGTTCTTTCAGCAGGTCTCATTGATTGCTCCGCTGGCTAATTTGGTTGCCGTGCCTGTCATCAGCCTTTTGGCGGTGCCGTTGTCGCTGCTGGCTGTCATTGTCATGTTTATTTCAGCAACGCTGTCAGCCAAGCTGTTCTATTTGGCGGACACTGTGCTGCAAGGTTTGTGGTGGTTGTTGCTGCATTTGGCGGAAATCCCATTGGCTTCGATTAATCATGCGCCGCCTTCGTATTGGGCGTTGCTTTTCGCCGTTCCGGGTATATTGCTGTTGCTGGCTCCTGTCGGTATGCCGGCGCGCTGGTTGAGTTTTGTGATGTTTTTGCCGCTGGTATTTACCGAGGTCAAACGACCTGAAACCGGCGACATCAACATGACGCTGTTGGATGTCGGTCAGGGCTTATCTGCCGTCGTGCAAACCAGTCGTCACCTGCTGGTTTTCGATACCGGCGCGAAATTTTCTGCGGAAAGCGACATGGGGCAGAGCGTGTTGCTGCCTTTTTTGCGTATCCAAGGCCTAACCAGGATCGACAGCCTGATCGTCAGTCACGGCGATAACGATCATATCGGCGGCGCGGCATCGCTAATGCGAGGTATTAAGACCGAACAAGTGCTGACCAGCGTTCCGCAGCAGCTGATTGAGTATGCGCCAATTAATTGTGCGGCAGGCCAATCATGGCTATGGGATGAGGTTACGTTCACGATGCTGTCGCCAAGGCAGGCGTTTGTTTCCGACAACGACAATTCCTGCGTGCTGAAAATCGCGTCGAAACACGGCACGGTCTTGCTGGCTGGCGACATAGAGGCTGCGGCAGAATCCTGGCTGGCCGAGACCTACGGCGAGGGATTAAAGGCCGATGTATTGGTCGCGCCTCATCACGGCAGCAAGACATCATCGACGGCTGGTTTTTTGCAGGCCGTACAGCCTGATTACGTGTTGATTCCGGCGGGTTACCGGAATCAATTCGGTCATCCGCATAAGGATGTTTTGGCGCGCTATCGGCAAGTCGATGCGACATGGCTGAACAGCGCCGACAGCGGCGCGATTGCCGTTAATGTCGAAAACAATGCTTGGCTGGTGCATGGGATGCGGCAAGCGGAAAGCAAATATTGGAATGCTAAATAAATCGGCGAGGCACAACATCCCTTCATCTTTCCCACGCTCCGCGCTCATCTTTATACACAAGTGTCTGTGGTAGATCGTCATTCCGGCAGGGATTGCCGGAATCCAGAGCACAGGGATGTGAAAGGTTGATTTTATTGAGCAATTCCTTATGGCGTACTTGCTGCCTGTTTCGGTATTGCCATCCATGGCTTCTGGATCCCGGCAATCCCTGCCGGGATGACGTGTTTTTAAAGACTTGTGTATAAAGATGAGCGCGGAGCGTGGGAACGCAGGTTGAATCGCTCCGTGCTCCAAAAAATTTGTTTCATTCTATTTTTCGTTAAGACTGGAAACAGTGGCCTGAATTTTTCTTGTTAATGACTCAATCCCGTGTTGGGTCACTTTTTCATGGTTACCTTTCAGCTCTATGTCATAGCGGGCAATAGCCGTCTGCTTTTTAACGTCGACTAAATACACCCATAAATAAGAAAATAGAAAACTGGGTTTGCTGTGCTGGCTGACGATTACCCAGTCGGCGCCGAGCTGTCGGCCTAATTGCGCCGCTAAGTCGTGAAAACGAAAGAGATAACCAAAACTGCTGTTTGCGGCTTTTTGCATGGCGGCGTCGACAGGAACGATTTCGTAACCGTCTATTTGGCTTAATGCCTTGCTCAACAAGGGTGCCATTGATGCGGTGCGTTGCCGTTCTGCCGGCGTATTGGGCAAGGAGGTGATGTCGTTTAGCTCGAAATCAAGCACGGCGATCCGCGTCGCGGCATGGGCTGCATCGGTTAGCAAGGCGCTAAAGACTAAAATGAGAAGAGCAAATTTATTGATGTTCATGGGCTAACTCCTATATTTGATGGGAACAGTAAATCGCGTTCCAAGCCGTCGATACCTTCGCTTAGAGCCTGTTTTATAAAGCCGGTTAATTCAGCGCGTTGATCTTCATCCACATCGATCTCGACAGACCAGCTGATTTCGCTGGAATCCGGGCCGATTTTGCAAACGTCGACGGTTCCCAAATAACGATTGACTGGAAAAGGCGATTTGATGCGGTCGTATTGAAAACGCCTTGTTTGATGATCGATGGCTTCGATTCGATCGATAATTTCCTCGCCGCTGGTCAAGGTCATGATGCGCGTTGCCCCCACGCCGCTGTCAAGCACTTGGCAATCGGTAATCACCGGAAACCAGCGCTCAAGGCCGCCGATTTGAGCGATCGCCTGCCATGCTTTATCACTTGGCAGGGCAATGATTTTGGTTACATTGACTGTTTCAATCATATTGATAGCTCCTAAATTAGAGTTGTTTCGGTAGCTTCATCTTAGGCTTTCCAGCCTGCCCGGTAACCTGATATTTGCCCGCAAAACACGGGCAAATTGCCCGCGTGTCAGGCGATGGCTTTTCAGCGGGGTTGCCGACCATTAGAATGCACCGTTATAGGATTCACTCACACAGGTATACCATGAATCTACAACTGCATTTGCTGTATCGTATCGCAATGGTTGCCTTGCTGTGTTTGCTGGTGATTGCATCCTATTCGCTGTATCAAAGCCACCGGCAGGCAGAACAAACGACAAAGCAGATCGCCGAAGGGCTGGGCAAGCAACTGGAGTCTCAGCTTTTGCTGATCGAGGCCGGCATAGGCCATACCAATCCGTTTCCGGATTTCGAAGTGTGGAAACAAACCGGCAATCAGCCCGGCATATGCGTCGCTTATGCGGCTGCCGATAATGCGATGTCGCACAGTGTCTGCACCGGTGTAAAGCTAATAAAGGCCGATTGGCCGACAGGCTTTGAAACAGTTTATCGGCGGGTTTTTAATCCCGGTTGGCAAGTAGTGCGCTCGATTGCGTCGCGCGGCCGTATTTACGGCTCGCTAACGGTGACGCCTAGCGCCGAGTTGGAAATAGCGGAAGCCTGGAATAAAACCCGCAGCCTGATGGCGCTGTCCACCGTCACGATTTCGGCGGTTTGCCTGCTGGTCTACCTGAGTATCAGCAGGGCCTTGCGACCGGCGCAAACCATCGTCGCCGGATTGGAAGACATGGAAACAGGCCACTTGGCTTACCGCCTGCCGTCGTTCGAGCTGAATGAATGGCAGCGCATTGCCGCAGCGATCAACCAACTGGCGGCCAGTCAGCAGCAACTGTTGGAAGAGCGGCAAAAGCTGGTGGTGAAATTAATCAATCTTCAGGAAGAAGAGCGCCGTTACTTGGCTAGGGAACTGCACGATGAATTCGGCCAATGCCTGGCGGCTATCAACGCCGTTGCTACGTCCATCAAGCAAACGGCAGCACAGCAATGTCCCGGCTTGATCGATGAGGCCGATCACATCAGCCGCATTACCGCGCATATGCTGGATGGCGTACGCGGCTTGCTTGGCCGGTTGCGCCCCGCTGAGTTCGACGAGTTAGGCTTGGCCGCCAGTCTCAACAGCCTGGTAGCAGGCTGGAATGGACGCGGCGGCGGCAAGACCCGCTATCGTTTGAGCATCAACGGCGATTGCGCAGCATTGCAGGAAGCGCAGGCGGTCGCGTTGTTTCGGATCGCCCAGGAATGTCTGACCAATATCGCCAAACATGCGGTGGCATCCAGCGTTAGAATTAGCCTGATTATCAGCCCGGAGGCGGCAGTTTTGACAGTCGAAGATGATGGCATAGCTACGGAATTACCGTTTGCCGATGCCGCCGGTATCGGTTTATTAGGTATCCGTGAACGAGTGACCGCCTTGGGCGGACAACTGAGCTTGGCGATTGCAGACCCCCACGGCCTGATCGTTGAAGTCCGGTTGCCGATGACTGCGATTACAGAGGCGAGCACATGATCCGCATTTTACTGGTCGACGACCACGCGATCGTCCGCGAAGGCTACCGCGCATTGCTGGCAAAACAGCCCGGTTTGCAAGTGGTTGCGGAAGCGGGCGATAGCGCAGAGGCTTATCGGTTGTTTAAGGAGTTCGAGCCGGATCTGCTGATTACCGATATTTCCTTGCCCGGCAGCAGCGGTCTGGAGCTGATTGCCCGCGTCAAACAACGCCGTGCCGATGCCAAAATCCTGGTGTTCAGCATGCACCAGAATCCCGGTTTTGCTGCGCAGGCCATCCGAGCCGGTGCCTTGGGCTATGTCACCAAAAGCAGTCCGCCCGAAGACTTGTTGCGTGCGATACACGAGGTTTATGCAGGGAGATACACGTTGAGCGCCGACATCGCCCAGGCCTTGGCTCTGGAAAAACTCGGCAGCGAGCGTATCGCGCTGGAGACATTGACGGTGCGCGAATTCGAGATACTGCGCTTGCTGGTCGACGGACGAGGCAACGACGAAATTGCCCAAGTCCTCAACATCAGCCCGAAAACCGTCGGCAATTGCCATTACCTGATCAAACGCAAACTCGGCGTTGTCAGCGATATTGAATTGACGCGACTGGCGATTAAATTGAATGTGTTGGATCTTTTGGAGTTGTCTGCCCCAGCCGGTTCTTTCTCGCAAAACTGATGAAGCAGGGCTGTTGTTACCGGCGACGTTGCGATCAGCTCATTTAATCGTTTAATAATTACCAACGTCTTTACTACGCAATTAAATAGGACTAAAATGGTCCTCAATTAATAGAGGCAAGTATGTTACGACTGAGTAAATTAACCGATTATGCAACGGTCATTTTAAGTTTTATGGCCAAAGACAAAGCGCAGGTGCTTGCGGCTATGGAAATAGCGTCGATGACCGGCATTGCTCAACCTACGGTAAGTAAAATACTGAAACTGTTGGTTAACGCCAATGTGTTGATTTCGACGCGCGGGGCCAAGGGCGGATATGCGTTAGCCAGAATGCCTGAAGAAATCAGCGTTGCGACGGTTATCAGCGCTTTGGAAGGGCCGATTGCGCTGACCGAGTGCAGTATTTCCCATCAGGGCTGCGAGCAGGCTTCGGGTTGCGATATTCGGGGGAATTGGAGCTTGATCAACCAGACCATTCATAATGCATTAGAGTCGGTGACTTTGGCTGATTTAATCAGGCCTGTCGCCCTGCCGGAAGAAGTGTTTATTCCGGTCGCCAGTATATATAGATGAAGATAGAGAATTTTTATGTCAGCAAGTGAACAAGAAATCAAGAATCTGATCGGTAAGGAATACAAACAAGGCTTTGTAACCGTATTGGAAACCGATACTTTCCCGCCCGGACTGGATGAAGCGGTTATTCACCGGTTATCGAAGGTCAAGAACGAGCCTGAGTTTATGCTGGAATACCGGCTGAAAGCGTTTCGTCATTGGCAGACCATGAAGACGCCTAAATGGGCGTTCGTCAAGTTCGATCCTATCGATTATCAGGCGATCAGCTATTATTCAGCGCCTAAACGCAAGGAAGACGGGCCGAAAAGCCTGGACGAGATCGATCCGCAAGTATTGGAAGCCTACAAAAAACTGGGAATTCCGCTGGATGAGCAGGAGCGTTTGGCCGGTGTTGCGGTCGATGCGGTTTTCGACAGCGTGTCGGTGGCGACTACCTTTAAAGGCAAACTGCAAGAAGCAGGCGTTATTTTTTGCCCGATTTCGGAAGCCTTGCGCGATCATCCCGAACTGATCAAGCAATATCTGGGTTCGGTCGTGCCGCCTACCGACAATTACTTTGCCGCGTTAAATGCCGCTGTATTTACCGATGGCTCGTTCGTTTATATTCCCAAAGGCGTCCGTTGCCCTATGGAATTGTCGACTTATTTCAGGATCAACGCCGCCAATACCGGGCAGTTTGAACGGACTTTGATTATTGCCGATGAAGGCAGTCATGTCAGTTATCTGGAAGGCTGCACCGCGCCGATGCGCGATGAAAATCAGCTGCATGCGGCGGTGGTCGAGTTAATCGCGATGAAAGATGCGACCATCAAATACTCGACCGTGCAAAACTGGTATCCCGGCGATAAAGAGGGCAAGGGCGGCATCTATAACTTTGTGACCAAACGCGCCGATTGTCGCGGTGAGAATTCCAAAGTGTCGTGGACGCAGGTGGAAACCGGTTCGGCGATTACCTGGAAATATCCAAGCTGCATCCTGACCGGTGACAATTCCACCGGCGAGTTTTATTCGGTGGCGCTGACCAATAATTATCAGCAGGCCGATACCGGCACCAAGATGATTCATATCGGTAAAAACACCAGCAGCACCATTATTTCCAAAGGCATTTCGGCAGGTCGTGCGCAGAACACTTACCGCGGTTTGGTCAAGGTGCTGAAAAGCGCTGAGAACGCCCGTAACTACACCCAGTGCGATTCGCTGTTAATCGGCGACAAATGCGGCGCGCACACTTTCCCCTATGTGGAAGTCAGGCAGCCTTCGGCTCAGGTCGAGCATGAAGCGACGACGTCCAAGATCAGCGAAGACCAGCTGTTCTTTTGCCAGCAACGCGGACTGTCGGCAGAAGATGCGGTGTCGATGATCGTCAACGGCTTTTGTAAGGAAGTGTTCAGGGAGCTGCCGATGGAGTTTGCAGTGGAGGCTCAGGCGTTGTTGGGATTGAGTTTGGAAGGTTCGGTAGGTTAATTACTTAAACGGGAAATTGCTATGCACTATAAACAGCTCACCGCGATTATTCATAAAGAAGACGATATTTATGTGTCACTGTGCCCCGAATTGGATATTGCCAGCCAGGGTGAAAATATTGAGGAGGCCAAGGGTAATCTCAAAGAAGCGGTAGAGCTGTTTTTTGAATGCGCGTCAGAGGAAGAAATTAAGCAGCGTTATTACGGTGAAACCTATATTTCCTCAATGGAGATTGCTTTTGGGTAAGCTGAGGACTTTATCGGGTAAAGAGGTTTGCGCAATTCTGCTTGCTTATGGTTTTGAACAGGTGCGACAAAAAGGCAGTCATGTCATTATGCAAAAGCATATTAATTCATCGACGATTACCGTCCCTGTTCCACAGCATAAAGAAATCAAAGCAGGAACGTTGGTTTCGATTATCAGGCAGGCGCAGTTGGCACGTTCAATTTTTGAAAATTAATTTTTTATCATTATGGCTAATCCTGAACATGTAGAAATTGTTAAGCGCGGTAAAGAGGCTGTATATGAGTATTACAAAGGCAGAATAAAAACAGAAGAACCATTGGAATTGGATTTAAGCTATGAAGATTTTAGAGGCGAAAAATTTGAAGATATAGCTTTCAATGATGCTAATTTAAAAGGCGCAAATTTTACTAATACTATGTTTTTAAAGTGTTCATTTGAAAATTGTGATTTGAATGATCAAGATTTTGAAAATTCCGCAAGTTTTGCTAATTTTTATGACGCTATTTTTACGGATTGTTATTTTTTCGGCATAGATTTATTGCCTGAAAGTTTCCAGGGAGCTAAGTTCTCAATTTCACAATTTGGGAGTGGCTCATTTAAGTATCTTGAATATTATGAAAGAGATTTTAGCGATTGTGAGTTCAGTGATTATGAATTTAAGGATTGTACATTTAAAAACACTACTTTTAATTCAAAGGGCTTGAAAAATACTAAATTTATTAGTTGTAATCTTGAAGAATCCAATTTTGGAACGGGTAGTTTAAATAATATAGAATTTACAAAATGTAATGTCACAAATTCAGATTTATCGGGACTAGACTTTTCTTCTTGCCAGTTAACAAAAAATGATTTTACGAATAGTAATTTTAGAGGAGTCGATTTCTCCAATTCTAATTTACAGTGCTCAATATTTGATAACAGCAATTTAGAAGCTGCGAATTTTTATGAAGCTGATGTATCGTTAGTCAATTTTAAAAATTCCAGAAACTTGGAAAAAGCAATAAACTTAGACAAGGCTCATGTTGATAAATTAAACACAGGCAATGTTAAATACTTTGATTATTGTATTCGTAAACTTCCAGAAAAATGGTGTGATTGGGAGAAATTAAGGATATTTGGAAAGTTGCCATTGTTTGGGGCTTCTTATGCTGCTTTGATATTTATTCCTTTGTTCTTTTACTTTTTAGCCATTTATAACGATAAAGTGGACATTGTTAAAATTTGGGCAAAACAAACAGTAAGCATGAATCACTCAGACCCTTTAGCCTTGCTGTTAATAGATAGATTACACCCTTTGCCTGTACCTAATTTATCGCTAGTGCTATTACTTTCTACATTGTGCTTAGCGATAGCTTCGTCTATTTATGCGCTAGTTTGTCCATCGAGAATAAAGGAATTTAGTAAAGACCAATGGACAGACCAATTAGGTCACTCGCTTGTTCATTATTGGGCATTATCTTGGAAATATAGAAAAACCCGTTTAACTTGTCTTTTTTTCTATATATTTGGTGGTATAGGCGTGTTATGGGTGATAGGGAATAAAGTTTTTAACGCTGCTGTTTTTATTTTTAATAATAGTCAAATGACTTTTTAATGCTCAGAATTTTCCTTAACTTTTCAGGTTATGCCATGAACAAATACACAGCAGTAATAAAACAAGACGGTGATTGCTGGCTAGGTTGGATTGAAGAAATCCCCGGTGTTAATTGCCAGGAAGTAACCCACGATGAATTGGTTGAAAGTTTAAGAGTCACTTTGCAAGAAGCTTTGGCTTTTTATTCATGAACAAAAAATCAACAAAGTTTGTAAAAATCCGGGTGTAAAACCCGTTAAATAACACAGGTAAAACAATATGCTCAGCATAAAAAATCTTCACGTCAGCGTTGGCGACAAGCCCATTCTTAAAGGCATTAACCTTGAGATCAAGGCGGGTGAAATCCACGCGATTATGGGGCCGAACGGTTCCGGTAAAAGCACCTTGTCGCACGTGCTGTCTGGCAAGGGCGGTTACACGGTGACCGAAGGCTCGGCGACTTATCAGGGTAAAGATTTACTGGAGATGGCACCTGAAATCAGGGCGCGTGAAGGCGTGTTTTTGGCGTTCCAGTATCCGGTGGAAATTCCCGGTGTCAGCAATATTTACTTGTTGAAAGCAGCACTGAATTCTATACGCAAACATAACGGTCAGCCGGAAGTCGATGCGATGGACTTTTTAATGCTGGTTAAAGAAAAAGTGCGTCTGCTGGAAATGGACGAGAAGTTTCTTTACCGTGCGGTTAACGAAGGCTTCTCCGGCGGCGAGAAGAAACGTAATGAAATCCTGCAAATGGCTATTTTGGAGCCCAAGCTGTGCATCATGGATGAAACCGATTCGGGTCTGGACATCGACGCGTTAAAAATCGTCTCGGAAGGCGTTAATTCACTGCGTTCGCCGGAGCGCGCGTTTGTGATGGTGACGCATTACCAGCGTTTGTTGGACTACATCAAACCGGATTTTGTCCACGTTTTGGCGCACGGGCAGATCGTCAAATCCGGCGGTGCCGATCTGGCATTGGAGCTGGAAGAAAAAGGCTACAGTTGGGTTGAAGAGGCGGCAGCGTAATGATGACGGCGACAGCAAGCCATTATGCGGCCGAATATCAAACGATAGCGCCTGCATTGCCAGGGCAAAGTTTGCCTTGGTTACAGGCGTTAAGGGCCGAGGCCTTGGCGCAATTCACGGCGCATGGCTTTCCATCGCCGCGTGAAGAGGAATGGCGCTACACCAATGTGTCCGGCATTGAGAAGAAACTGTTTGCTCCTGTAATGGGGAAGGGCGATAACACGGGTGTGTGCCACATGCCCCTACAATCGTATCAGCTGGAAGATGCTTGGGTCCTGGTTCTGGTGAACGGTCATTTTTCAGCAGAGCTTTCGGTCTTGGAAGGGCTGCCCGAATCTGTTTCAGTGATGGGCATGGCTGATGCTTTGGCAAAACAGCCGGGTAAGGTGGAAAAATATCTAGGGACAGCCGCCGATCAATCAGAGCACAGCTTTATTGCGTTCAATACCGCATGGTTTACCGATGGTTTGTTTGTGCATGTTCCCGCCAAGCTGGTTTTAGACAGGCCGATACAGTTGCTGCACATTGTGACTGGCGATGATGCAATGGCTACGACCCGCAATATTCTTATTGTCGACGAAATGGCCGAAGTTAAAGTCATAGAGACTTTTATCGCCAAGGATGGTGTGTATGCCGAAAGCCTGTCTGGAACAGGCTCGGCTGTCGGCGAGGCGAACGCCTATTTAACCGCCGCAGTCACCGAGGTTTTTGTCGGCCAAAACGCCGATCTGACGCTGTATAAAATGCAAAGCGAGTCTGAAAAAGCCTACCATTTTGGCGGCAGCTATATTAAACAAGCGAGAGATGCGCGGTTTACCCATCACAATTTCGCCTTTGGCGGCTTGTTGGCGCGCAGCGATATTCATGTCGATCTGGATCACGCATCGGAGTGCGAGCTGAACGGTTTGTACTTGGGCGTCAAGCGCCAGCATATAGACAACCATACCCGCATCAATCATTTAAAACCTTATGCGATCAGCCGCGAGCTCTACAAAGGCGTACTAGATGACAGGGCCAGAGGCGTATTTCAGGGCCGGGTGATTGTGGCTGTCGATGCGCAGAAAACCGATTCGCAAATGAATAACCGCAACCTGCTGTTATCGGATGATGCCGAAGCGGATACGAAACCGCAGCTGGAAATTTATGCCGATGACGTAAAATGCGGGCATGGCGTGACGGTCGGGCAGCTGGATGAAAAGTCCATTTTCTACCTGCAATCGCGTTGCGTTGATGAGGAAACTGCGCGTAACATGCTAACCTTTGCGTTTGCCAATGAAATGGTCGATAAGGTCAAAATTAAAGGTTTGCACGATATGATTTTAGAACAAGTACTGGAGCGCTTCCCGCAGCAAGGCGTGAACAAGGAATGGCTATAAAATATCGGCGATATTGATGGTGATCTGCTCTAATTGAGACAAGGTGACGGTATCGCCGATCCGCAACGTGGTTTTTTCACCATAACATTCACCATGCGGTTGGCGGTATACTTCAACGCAGGAGTCGTTCAGGTTAAGCAGCCAGTATTCAGGAACATTGTGCAGTGCATACAAACGCAACTTTTGATTTTGGTCAAACATTAGCGAACTGTCGGCGACTTCGATTAGCAATAACACATCGCTGGCATTAGGGTGGCGGGATGAATAGAAATCATCATTGGGTTTTAACAGCATGAAATCCGGTTCAGGCTCGGAAAGGTCACCAAGTTGAAGTGGATTTTGTACGCTGGGAATAACATCGCTAGGTATTAGCTGGGTTAATAATTTAACGAGTCGATTGATATGACCTGAATGATTAAAGCCTATAGGCGCCATTTCCAATATTTCTCCTTCGATGAGTTCAAGGCGGCTACCAGGCGGAAAAATATTGGCTTCACCCAATCTTTGCCATTCATTAATATCGGTCAGATGTTTACGTACATCCGTAGTTGCTATAGCCATTTTCTTAATCAGGATCAGGTAAGAACGATTGGAATATAATACCTTGCAATTGAAGAATCAATAATTTATTTGAAACATAGATATGACAAATTTCCCCGTAGAAAAAATCCGCGCCGATTTCCCGATATTGGCTGAAAAAATCCGCAACAAGCCGCTGGTTTACCTGGATAACGCAGCCTCTTGCCAAAAGCCGCAGGCGGTTATCGACAGCATTGTGCATTTGTATAGCCACGATTACGCCAACGTGCATCGCGGCGTGCATACCCTAAGCGTGCGTTCTACCGATAAGTTTGAAGGCGCGCGCACCAAGGTTAAAGATTTCATTAATGCAGCCAGCGAAAAAGAGATTATTTTTGTCCGAGGCGCTACGGAAGCCATCAATCTGGTCGCGCAGACCTATGGCAAAGCCAATATCAAGGCTGGCGACGAGATTTTAATCACCGCGATGGAGCATCATTCCAATATCGTGCCCTGGCAAATGCTGTGCGAGCAGACCGGGGCCGTCTTAAAAGTTGCGCCGATCAATCTGCAAGGCGAATTGATCTACGATAAGTTTGAAAAACTGATCAGCGATAAAACCAGGCTGGTTTCAGTCGTGCATATGTCCAATGCGTTGGGCACGATCAATCCGGTTGAAAAAATTATTGCAGCGGCTCATGCCAAAAACATCCCCGTTATGCTGGACGGCGCGCAGGCTATTCCGCATATGGCGGTGGACGTGCAGGAGCTGGATTGCGATTTTTATGTATTTTCAGGTCATAAACTTTATGGGCCATCGGGCATAGGTGCGCTTTACGGCAAACAGGCTTTACTGGAAGCCATGCCCCCGTATCAGGGCGGCGGCGATATGATTCGCAAAGTCACCTTCGAAGAAACCGAATACAATACCCTGCCTTACAAGTTTGAAGCAGGCACACCCAACATTGCCGATACAGTCGGCTTGGGCGCGGCCATCGATTATCTGAATGCCATCGGCATGGATAATATCGCCGCCTATGAAGCAGAGTTGCTCGACTATTCTACAGAAAAAGCCAGACAAATTAAGGGGCTACGGATTATTGGCGAGGCCGGGCATAAAGGTGCGATCTTGTCCTTTACTTTGGATAAAATACACCCGCACGACATCGGCACCATGTTGGACAGCTTAGGCATTGCGGTCAGGGCAGGGCACCATTGCGCGATGCCGGTCATGGATTTTTATCAGGTTCCGGCGACGGCGAGAGCATCCTTTGCAATGTATAACACCAAAGAAGAAATTGATGTATTAATGAAAGGCATAGAGTCCTTGATTGAGGTATTTGGCTAATGTTTGATGATTTACGCGACCTCTATCAAGAGGTTATTTTCGACCACAACCGCAACCCGCGCAATTTCCGCGTCATGGACAATGCCGACCGGAAAGTGGAGGGTTTTAATCCGCTGTGCGGCGACCGCCTGACCTTATATTTGAAAATGGATGGCGATACGATTGTTGACGCCAGCTTTCAGGGCTCGGGTTGCGCCATTTCGACGGCGTCCGTTTCGTTGATGACCGAGATAGTCAAAGGCAAAACCGAACAGGAAGCCGAAGACTTGTTTAAAAAGTTCCATGAAATGACCACCGGCAAGGATGAGCAGATCAATCTTGAAGCAGTCGGCAAGCTGGCGGTATTGGCCGGTGTGCGCGAATATCCGGCGCGGGTTAAATGTGCGACATTGGCTTGGCATACGCTGGATGCGGCATTGAAAAACGAACAAAAATCCATTTCTACAGAGTAATAGTCCACCACGAAGCCAAAAGTAGGCGCCTCTAGGCGACACGAAGGACACGAAGTTTTTTCTCGATGTTTTTCGTGACTAATTTAAGTCATGACCACGAAAACATCACTGCAATACATCGGAAAGTTGGCCGTACTTTACCCAGGGCAGGGCGATAGCCTGCCGTTCCAGCAGCTTGCGGAAAGGTTGGGCGTTCCTTTGCATCGATCCATCAGCGATACTCAGGAAGACTTTTTTTTGACTTGGCGCGACGGCAGCTTAAACCTGTTCGATACCGTAGGGGCGACCGGCCGGTCGCCGCTACAAAAAGGCGGCTTGGCTGTCGATATAGAACCGCGCAATGGCGAGCAGCGGTCATGGCCTGCGCCTAAAGATGGCGCTTTGGCCCAGGCGCTGGGCCGCAAAACCAAGACCGTTGTCGATGCCACCACCGGCTGGGCTCAGGACAGCCTGCATATTTTTCGCATGGGTTACGAGCTGATGTGTATTGAACGATCTCCTGTCATGACGGAATTGCTGGCAGACGGCTTTGTCCGGCTGGCGCAACTGGATTGGATGCAGCGGCTTAATCTTGAGCCTCCCCGATTGTTGCAGGGCAATGCCATCGAGCTGTTGGCCAATCTGGACAGTCCGCCCGATTGCATTTATCTTGATCCGATGTTTCCGCCCAAACGCAAAAAATCCGCGCTCGCTAAAAAATCAATGATGGTATTGCGCGATTTGCTGGGTGACGATCAGGATAAGGAGCAGCTTTTCGAGGCCGCGATAAACGCAGCCGGAAAGCGGGTGGTGGTAAAAAGTCCCGATTACGCAGAACCTTTGGGCGGCAAGCCTAGCCAAAGTTTTCAGGGCAAGTTGTTGCGGTATGATGTTTATTTGAAAGGTTAAAAAACAGGGAAAATCTTAAACGGAGCCGCGACTTTAGTCGCGCATGAGCGTTCATGCTTAAGCTGTGATGATGATCCATTATCGCGACTGAAGTCGCGGCTCCACGCCTTGCGGCGTTCATTTTACAACGCAACGATAACGGTAAAAATATGTCGGACTGGATAGATGTAATTGATGAAAACGCCTTGGCGAACGGCGAGAACATCGTCGTCGATGTCGATGGTACGGATGTCGCGATCTTTAAAATCGATGGCCAATTTTATGCGATTGAAGACGTCTGCACACACGATGGCGCGGAAATCGCCAGCGGCAGACTGGAAGGCAACGAAATTATCTGCCCCCGTCATGGTGCGCGTTTTTGCGTGAAAACCGGTGAAGTAAAATCCCCGCCCGCCTATGAAAATATCGACTGCTTCCCTGTCAGAATCGAAAACGGTAAAGTTCAGGTCAGGGACAATCGTTGGGATTGACTTTAATTTTCGTCGGTAGTTGCTAAGATGGGGCGGGGCTGATTGTCGCCGGAGACTGCTGGACGGGGCGTGTTGCCCGGTCCGAAATGTTTTGAGATAGTTAAGTCATGATGGAGCCGCGACTTCAGTCGCGCCCGATGCCGAGGGTATCGTTGTTATTGGGTTTCGTGCGCGACTAAAGTCGCGGCTCCTCGTGAATGCATGCCATAAAACCGCTTGTTAGCCTCTTTTAATCCGGCTTTAACCGCATTATTTTTAATATAGTCGTAGGCAATACAATAATGCCTTTCGTCGCGTATTTGTTTGTCGTAATAATCCTTTTGCCAGAATTTTCCTTGTTTTCCTAAAGCCTGATTTAAAAGTATTGCAGACTCGCCTTTTAGATTTTTCATAAGGCAGGGTAGCTCTGTTTTTTGGGAAAACAAAATGTGTACATGGTTAGGCATGATGCTAAAGGCGATTAAATCATAAAAATCGGCTTCAAGGCTTTTCAGGTATGTTGCTAGAAGGCTAATCATGTCGCCGTTCAGATAAGCGCCTTCGGGCGATTTATCCAAATATTGGTCAATTTGCCATTGTTTTTTGGAGATTTCAAGGTCAGAACAAATAAGCTGATTTAGGTATGCGTCTAAGCTATCTTGCGTTCTAAAGGTGACAAACTGGGTAGCGTTTAGCTGGCTGTGATGATGCAAATGTTTAAAGATTTTCATATCCCGCAAAGCTTTGATTGGAACGTGAGCGGCTATCGCGCAGCACTATAGCAATTGTCTAGCAAGTTTCGTTAGGCGCTTTAGTGACGATGCCGTCACTAATCCTATTTGTACTATTCGGTAATTTTAACTGAATGTAATGAAAGTACGAAGGAATGGCTAGCGCGGTCAGCACAATCCTCATTTTTTAATAAACCTTCATGTCTTTCGGATTATAATAAACAGCGCTGTTAAATCCGGTATTTAACGAGCGCAGTTATGGCGCGGTAAGTCATCTTTTCAAAACAATGTTTGTTAAGATGCGCCGCGTTTTTTATGAAGTTTATTATTGATAACCTGTGATGATAACGAAACGGCAGACATGGATGACTAATCCAAGCACTAACAAAACAAAATCCGGTTTAACGCTCGGCAATGGCTTTATCTCCAGCCTGTTTTTAATCATGCTGGCAGGTTGCTCGGAACCGACCATTCAAAAGCTTGAAGGCCCGGCTCAGGGCACGACCTACCATATCAGCTACTGGTCAGAGTCACCGGTGGACGCTAAAGCGATCAAAGCCGATATCGAAAACGAATTCGCAGTCATCGATAAACTGCTGTCCAATTACCGCCCCGATTCGACCATTGAAACCTTCAACAGCGCCGAGAATACCGAAAGCCAGGAAGTCGGCGGCGAAATCGTATCCTTGGTTAAAATCGCGCAAGTCGTCAATCAGGCCAGCCAAGGTTGCTATGATTTGACCATCAAACCGTTGTTCGATTTATGGGGTTTTCGGGGCGATGCGCTGACGATTCCTAAAGATTCGACCATTCTTACCACGCTGAAACAAATCGGCATGGCAAAACTGGAAGTCGTGGATGACACGCATCTGCGCAAAAAACAGGCTGACCTGAAAGTCGATTTGTCATCCATTGCCCAAGGTTATAGCGTGGAACGGATCAGCAAGGTTCTGGCGCAAAAAGGCATAATCAATTATCTGGTCGAGATCGGCGGCGAGTTGAAAACCAACGGTGTATAAACCGGGCCTGCAACCTTGGCGTATCGCCGTGGAAAGGCCGCTGCCGGAAGAGCGGATGATGCATAAGATTGTTACCATGCCCAAGGACTCGCCGATGGCGGTGATGACGTCCGGCACTTACCGGCATTATTTCGACGACCATGGGCAGCGTTACAGCCACATCCTCGACGCCCGCAACGGCAGACCGATTACCCATAACCTGGTTTCCGTCACCGTCCTGATCAGCGATCCGACGGTTGCCGATGCCTGGTCTACCGCGCTGCTGTGCCTGGGTCCACAAAGACGGCATGGCGGCAGCGAATACGGCAAAAATACCCGCTCTTTTTATCGAGCTGCAAGGCAACGAACTTATCGAATCCCGAAGTGATGCATTAAACACTTTGAACACTCTCACCATCCATTAATGCAGTCATGTCATTTAAAACCCGCAGTTACACTATTTTTTCCCGTTGGGGAGACTTGACGCTTGGAAACCCGGTTAAGGTGTTGTCGATCAGTGGTTCTGCTCAGCATTTTGGCCTTGCAATACACGGCCGGTCATTTGAGCATTAATACCGACACCGCCGAACTGGTAGCCCCCGATGCGCCTTTTCAGAAAAACCGCCGCAATTATGAAAAAGCCTTTTCGCAGGACTTGCACACGCTGTTGCTGGTGGTTGAATCGGATACGCCGGAGCTGACCAAATCGGCCACTAAAAGATTGTTGCGCCTGCTCAGCGCCAACAAAGATCATTTTAATTCGGCCTATATTCCGAATGACAACGAATTTTTTCGTCAGAACGGCTTGCTTTATCTCGATACCGACGAGTTGCAGACCTTGTCCAACAACCTGTCGCTAGCCCAGCCGTTTATCGGCAGAATCGCCCAGGAACCCAATCTGACCGGCTTTTTTTCAATTTTTGAAGATGCCCTGACATCCACTGACAAGACCCAGGTTGTGCCTATCGATCTGACTTCGTTGATTGACAAGGTTACGCTGGCCTTGCATAAAACGATCAATGGCGAAAATGCCTTGCTGTCCTGGGAGTCGATGATTGCGGAAAAGAAAGCCAATTCCCATAACGGCTTTATTATCGTCGCGCCCAAGTTTGATTTTACGCAAATCCGTCCGGCGGAAAATGCGATTGAATCTATCCGCAAAGCCGTTGCCCAAATCCAGGATCCCAGTCTGCCTGCGGTTAAAGTTTGGGTTACCGGTGAAGTCGGCCTTGAAGATGATGAATTGTCGGGCATGAGCACCGGCACTTTTACCGCCAGTATTTTCTCCATCGTGTTGGTGCTGTTTATTTTGCTGGTTGCCTACCGTTCCGTTTTGCTGACTGTAGCCACGTTGATGACGCTGGCCTTGGGTATGCTTTTTTGCGGGGCGTTCGCGGCCTTCTCCGTAAAAGAATTAAATCTGATTTCAGTGGCTTTTGCGGTATCCAATATCGGCTTGGGCGTGGAATATGCGATTCATTTTTGTTTGCGCTACCGGGACAACCTGACCCATCATATACATAAAGAGCTGGCATTACGCAATACCTTAACGAGCACAGCCCCTTCGTTGTTATTGTGCGCAGGTACCACCTCTATCGGGCTTTATGCGTTTATCCCGACCGATTATAAAGGCGTATCCGAGCTTGGCCTGTTGGCCGGCACCAGTCTGTTTATCTGTCTGTTAATAACATTGATTGCTTTGCCTGCGTTGTTAAGAGTCATTCCGGCTCCGGCAAAGTTCGAGAAGGATGAAGTCCAAAATGGACTGGCGAAGCTGTCGAAAAAACTGGCGATCTTGCCGCTCCATTACGCCAAACCGATTTCCATCGCGACTTTGGTTATCGCCATCATCTCCGTCGTGCTGACCTTTAACGTGAAGACTGATTTTAATCCGATTAATCTGCGCGACCCTAATACCGAATCGGTTATCGCGTTCAAAAATCTGATGAAAGACAAGGAAACCACGCCGATGACCTTGACCGTTCTGGGCAAGGATGAAAACAGCGCCAAAGCTTTGGAGCAAAAGCTTTCGACATTAAGTTCGGTCGATAAAACCGTCAGTCTTTTCGATTTTCAACCCACCGATCAGGACGACAAGCTGGCTTTGATTGAAGAAATGAGCCTGATGCTCGGTGCACAGACGCAGAATTTTCCGCGCATTAAAAATCGATAACGACCCGGTTCCCGGCATTAACCGACTGATAAAAGCCATCGACACCATCCTGCCTCAAAAAACCGATGCCCGTGAGCGCGGCGCGTTAACCAATTTTAAACATGAGTTGCAGGATATTTTGATCGAGCTTGATGCGCGGCAACAACCCAGCCGGCGCATGTTTATTGAAAAAGTCCAGACTACGCTGCTCGGTACATTGCCGAATCTTATGAACGAACTGTCAGCCAGTTTCAATGCCAAGCAGGTCACTTTGGCCGACCTGCCTGCCGACATCAAGGATAAATGGTTGAGCAAGAACGGTTCGTACCGCATCCAGATATTTCCTAAAAAAGACCTGAACGACTTACCCAGTTTGGAAGAGTTTATTACCGAAGTGCAATCGGTCGCGCCTGAAACCACCGACTTGCCGATCATGTATTGGGAATCGATGAAAGAAGTCGTCTCAGCTTTTCAGGAAGCCATTGTGATAGCCCTGGTTACCATCGCTCTGCTGTTGTTCGCGATCCGGCGCAATATTATCGATACCCTGCTGGTCATGACGCCGTTGATACTGGCCGGTCTGTTTACCATGGCGAGTGCGGTGCTTACCAACACGCCGATTAATTTTGCCAACATCATCGCCCTGCCGCTGTTACTGGGGTTGGGCGTCGATAACGGTATTCACATGGTTGAAAAATTGCACCATTCGCTTTCCGAAGAGCAGAATATCTATCAATCCAGCACCGCCAGAGCCATGTTTTACGGCGCGCTGACCACCGCTTCCAGCTTTGCCGGATTGGCATTCTCGCCGCATCAGGGCATCGCCAGTATGGGCTTGATCATTACCATGGGCATATTCTGGATCATGATTTGTACGTTTGTCGTTCTTCCGGCGCTGAGTAAGTTGGTACTGAGAGTGGAAGAAAGATAGGTAAGATGTTGTGATAGTACATGGTTTTTTCACCACGAAGGCACGAATGACTGTATGGACAGATATTGGCTCCTGCAATATCTGCATTCCCCACATCCCTGTGGGTTATGCAGGAGGTAGAGCACCAACAATCGGCGCTTTAGGCGACGACGCATGGAGCAGTTGCCGAGAGCATGATTGAAAAAAACTAAGATCGAGTAGGGCGCGCCGTGCGCGTCAAAGAGATAGCGCCGTTTTTTAAGTTTTGGGAAAGGCGCGCACGGCACGCCCTACAACGGCGAGAAAGTTGTTCGATGTCAGTAACAGAAAAAACGCATTGTTTTAAAGGTGTTTCATTAACTTAACGGCATTGAGTATATACCTAGTCCTTAACGTAAGGTGCTTCTCATAGTCAGTTGAAACGTTAGGACATGGTTTTTTCACCACGAAGGCACGAAGGGCACGAAGAAAAACATAAGCTTCGTGCTCTTCGTGGTGAATAAAAAACTTTTAACTCTACGCTGCTAACACGATCGCGTTGAAATCGATCCAGGTAAAGTCTTCCTGGACATCCTGACCTAATTCCAAAATTGTGTCGTCTTCTTCATCATGGTGCCAGTTCAATAAAACACAATTTGGATGGGCTTTGGCATATTCGTTTAATAATTCAAACATGCTGTAAAAAATTTTAGTGCTGACACTGTTGAAATAGGTGAGCCGAAAATTAAATTCTATCGCATCGCCGTTGAGCGATTTTAAATGGCTTTGCAGTTGCCGAAGGATTGGGCGAAAAAATTCAACGCCGTTTTCAGGATACGCTTCACCGGACATGCTCAGCGTGTTGCTTGAAAACTTAAAGTTGATTTCAGGTGTGTCGGACGTGGCTGGAATGTAAATGTCGGTCATGATAACTCCTTAAATGGTAGCTTTGAGATAAAAGCAAGACAGTTCATTTTCATATCCGGCCGCATCTTTGATGGCGTATTGGATAGGTTCGGCTGAATCTCTTGCCAGTGTTAAAAATCCAAGACCCGCACCTTTACTGATCGTATCGGCACTGTGCTGGTCATTCTTCAATTGCGCACGATAAGCTTGTCTGATTTCGTCGGCACTCATTTCCAGAATTGGGTCGATTTTGTCGCGGATGCGCGCTTCATGTTGTTTTTGAATTAAATTTGCGCAGATAACAAAATATTTATCTTCTTTTTTTCCGACAATGACAGAACCTACCTTGGTATCGTCGGAATCGGGCGTACCGGGCGAGTAATGCAGCGCATTTTGTATCATTTCGATAAAAGTGGAGAATACCTTGCGGGATCTGGCACCTTTGTCATCCTGCGTTTGCAGTTTTTGTTTTAAAGAGTCGCTCATGGTGGTAATGACATTCTGCGAAAGAATACCGCTGTAATAAAAAACAATACCGCTAGCGTCAGCCTCCTCGCGGAATACGGTAAACAGGTCGATAAGCATAAAATTTCCCGGTTAATTAAAATCTGAATCCCATCAGGCAGACATCGTCGCGTCGCTTCTGTTTGCCCTGATAGTCATAATAGGTTTGCATGATGATGGATTCCTGCTCCGGCATGGGCTTGAGATAATTGTCCTTAAGTAGGGCCGAAAAACGTTTTTTGCCGAAAGCGATTTTCTTTAATCCGCCAATTTGGTCGATGATGCCGTCGGTGGTCAGGTACAGGCACATCCCTTTCGTTAACGGGAGTTGTTGATTGGTCCATGCATAATCCATCGGCGTGTCGATATAGCCTACGCCTTTGCGGTCCGGTTCCAGCAGCTGTACGTCGGATGATGCGTCGCCTATATAAAATAAGGGGGTTTTGGCGCCTGCGTAAGTGAGTATGCTGGCTTGCGTATTGACCCAGCAGAACGCGGTATCCATGCCGTCATCGGATTGCCCGTTCTGCTTGGTAGAAAACCTTTCGATATCGAAGCCGTCAGTGGCCGAGTCATTAATCTGACCAAGCGCCCTTTTGACCTTTTTGTTCATTATCGCCAGTGCGCCGGCAGGGTCGTGACGATTATCTTCGACCAGGATATGATCGAGAAAGGAAGCCATGATCAGTGTCATAAATGCACCGGGAACGCCATGCCCGGTACAGTCGATCAAGGCGAGAAAGAATCCGTCATCGAATTTTTTGCAGAAATAATAATCGCCGCCTACTTTGTCGCGCGGTTCCCAGTGCATGAAATAGTCTTGCAATACAGCGCTCATGTCTTCTCTTGATGAACGCAGGAAGGATTTTTGGATGATGCTTGCGTAATTGATACTCTCTGTCACCAACCGGTTTTTTTCCGCCTGCAGGAAAGAAACCACCTTGACCAAATCCTCGCCGCTGCCAAGGCCCAGATAATCGCCATTTTCGTCGGCAATAATAAATCCGTCGTTCAGTGTTTTACGGCCGGAGCCCAGCACTTTAAAACTAAGCTCTTGAATGCTCATGTTTTGATCGACAACCAGCGGGTCTTTGTCCATAAAAGCAATGCAGCTTTTTCGGTCGAATAAATCGTGATGGAAAGGTTTAGCCAGACCTTCCATAAAAATATTGCGAGTGATCAAGCCAATCGGCTTGTTGTCTTCGACAACGGCAATGGAAATCAGGTCAGGATGCTCATTCAACAGCTTGGTAACGTCCAAATTAGTTTGTTGGGGCGATACCGGAGGGCAAATTCGTAGAAGACTGCTGGCGATATATTCCGCCTCAATTTCGGACAGTCCAGCTCTCGATTGATTTAGTAACGATTGATCTAACATTGACTTGCCTGCATGTTTAAAATACGACAAGGTTAGATTGCATTTATTACAACATGATGAATTAAGGCGTTGATGCAATTATTCGATAAAAAGTGCGGAATACTTCACATTTTTGTCCGCTTTAGTGTGTCAGTGGGCTGCAATGGACGGCGATGCTTTATCGACCGCTAACTGTCGGTTCCTGGGAAGATGTCTCACCAAGTCCTTGCCTTAAGCTGCGAGTATCATTGGTGGCCCAATAGTGCCAAACCCCAGTCCACCATTTCTCCAGATCCCCATGACATCAACGAGGCGAGCGTAAACACCAATGTGCCGCGTGTCGCGCCTTTGGGTAAACCCTGCTCATCCAAGTAACGGCGGATATAACCGGCTGCGATGAAGAACGTCATGGTGGAGATGATCAGGTTCCAAGTGGAGGGTAGCGTGAACATTATTAGGTTTTCTGTGGGGTTGGATATTATTTATCATGATTTGTCATGTGCGTACTGGCGAGGCGGCCTCATCAGGTTAATGAAGCCAGATAGGGTGTGGCGCCGCACGCCATTCGCGAATGGGATCATGACAGGGCTATTGATTTGGAGAATTTTGCGCCGCTTTTGCAGCCGCCTCCTTTTGCTGTTGCGACAGGTATGTGCCGCCCATCACCACTGTCATTATCAAAAGAAAAACCACCGAAACGATGCGTCTGGCTTTTTTACTCTGCTCATAACTGTTCATAATCGACTCCTGAAATCTCAAAAATGTTGGAATAATATAATACTTGGTAATTCCGCTGATGAAAAAATTATGAGGCCTGCGGTATTTTAAACTGACGAGCCAATGTCTCGATAAAGGTATGGGAGCATATTACACAAATCGGCATTTTGCTGATTTCGCCCGAAGTATGGCTGTCATATTGCCCTTCGCCTTGGCGATGCTGCTGTTGGAGGAACGACTCAAGCTTGCGGTTGTCAGGCCGAAGCGTTAATGTAGAAAAGGGTGTGAAACTGTAGATTTAATAAGGCATTGATTTTGCGCATTTAAGATAGCCTTAAGACTTCTTAAGTTAAGATTGGGCCAGATTTAAATAAAAAAGGCTCTATCCTATGAATAAAATCATGCTAGCAGTTCCTGTTTTTTTAATGTGCAGTTATTTTCAAACAGTCGAAGCGGCGGGACATCGCACGGTTAACAAGGTTTCCAAACACGCTGTTTCAAAAGATCATAAAAACAAACATCAGCCAGATAATCATCAAAGCACGGTTTCCTGGTATGGTCCTGAGTTTCACGGCAGAAAAACCGCCAGCGGCCAAACATATGACATGTATGCGATGACTGCCGCACACAAATCGCTGCCTCTTTTATCTTACGCCAGAGTCACCAACTTAAAAAATCATCGCAGCGTTGTTGTCCGTATCAATGACCGGGGGGCTTTTCACGGAAAAAGAGCGATGGATTTATCTTACGCTGCCGCAAAAGAACTTGGCATTTCGGGGTTGGGATCTGTAGAAATTACACCTCTGAGCCGTAATGAAGCGTTATTGCCATTACCTAACGGCGCTAAAACTAGCAAACGCGGTTAACGACATACTGAAAAAATCAGTAATATACCCTCTGGAACAAACTTAAGCATTCTCGCCGAGACCGCGAAAAGCAAGCAATATTCAATACACCCCGCCGGCTTGTTCAAGCCAAATTTCTTGATGCGTATCCAACGCAGACTTACTAAAAACAAAATCGTTTTGCTGGGTGGCCCGGAAAATCTGAGCATACGCTTATGATCAGGGCTCCAGTCGTGTAAAATGCGATTAACTACACGCCTATTCAGCAACGCAGGGATTTTTAAAAAAGCATGTCAGAAGCCAATGAAACCTTAGTTATTTATCACGCCGATTGCCTGGATGGTTTCGGTGCGGCATGGAGTGCATTTTGCAAGTTTGGCGTTCAGGCCCGATACATCCCGGCACGTTACGGCGATGCTATTCCCGACTTTGAGCGGGGGGCTGTGCTTTATATCGTTGACTTTTCCTACTCGCCCCAGTTAATGGTCGATGCCGCGGCGAAAGCGGGCAGGATCATCCTGATCGATCATCATATGACTGCGATGGAACAATGCGATAGCTTTTTCAAGGTACAGCCGCCGCCTAAAAATCTGTCGATCAATTTCGATATGTCGCGGAGCGGTTGCGTCTTAACCTGGCAGCATTTTTTCCCCAATCAAAAGCCCCCGCAAATCCTGTTGCATATCGAAGACCGCGATCTTTGGCATTTCAAGCTGGACGACACCCGCGAAATAACCACGGCGCTGTATGAAAGATTGCCGGTCGGTTTTGCCGAAATAGGAGCACTTGATTTGGATGAGTTGTTGGCAGTGGGTCGCATACAGGTTAAGCAATTTTCCGGTATGGTGCAAAGACTGGCCAAATCCGCGCACAGCGTCACTGTGGATGGGCGGGTTGGGCTTGCTGTAAATGCGCCGTCATTATTCTCCAGCGATCTTGGACATGTGCTGGCCGATAAATCAGGCACATTCGGCATGACTTATCATTATGACGGCAGAAAACAGCAATGGAATTTCTCGCTCCGTTCAATCGGCGATTACGATGTAGGCCATCTGGCGCAAAGTTTTGGTGGGGGAGGGCACAGGAACGCTGCGGGCTTTGCGTTGGATAACAATCCATTTATACGCTAAGTTGATTATTATGTTGCCAGGTATATGTTTTTGATAGACGTATAATAGCGATTGAAATCAATTGGTTTGTGCGGTAACGTTGCAATGGATTTAGAAAATGCTTTGTACCGGCACTAGGCCTTGTTGCATGGTTTTGCGCGGCGGTTCTTAATCCATAAATAATGCTATTGGGGATATAATATGCCAACTGAATTTTTACCCTGAGCCTAGTCGAAGGGCTTAGCAAGCGTATAGCAGAGGATTTCCAGTGAGCATCATTCGTCAAGACGACCTTATTCAAAGCATTGCCGATTCCCTGCAATATATTTCCTATTATCATCCGCTGGATTTTATCAAGGCCATGCATGAGGCCTATCAAAGGGAAGAAAATCCGGCCGCTAAGGATGCGATGGCGCAAATCCTGATTAACTCCCGGATGTGCGCGGAAGGCCATCGCCCGATTTGCCAAGATACCGGCATTGTTACGGTATTTTTGAAAGTAGGCATGGATGTCCGCTGGGATGCCAGCATGAGCGTCGCCGATATGATCAATGAGGGCGTCCGGCGCGCTTATCTGCACCCCGATAATGTGCTGCGTGCCTCGATACTGGCCGATCCTGCTGGAAAGCGCATCAACACCAAAGACAACACTCCGGCGGTGATACACATGGAAATCGTGCCCGGCGATAAGCTCGACATCGAAATAGCCGCCAAAGGCGGAGGATCGGAGGCCAAGGCAAAGTTTGCGATGCTTAACCCATCGGACAGCATCGTTGACTGGGTGTTGAAAACCGTCCCAACCATGGGGGCGGGCTGGTGTCCTCCAGGTATCCTTGGGATAGGCATAGGCGGCACGGCTGAAAAAGCCATGCTTATGGCAAAGCAGGCGTGCATGGGCTCAATAGATATCCAGGAATTAATCGCGCGCGGCCCTCGCAATGCGCTAGAAGAGCTGCGTCTGGAGCTGTATGATAAAGTCAATGCGCTGGGTATCGGCGCACAAGGTTTAGGTGGCCTCACCACGGTGCTGGATATTAAAATCAATGATTATCCGACCCATGCGGCCAACAAGCCGGTTGCGATCATCCCCAATTGCGCGGCGACCCGTCACATGCATTTTGTGCTGGATGGCAGTGGTGCGGCCGAATTCAAACCGCCGCGTCTGGAAGATTGGCCGGAAATCACTTGGCACACAGGGGCGGCTCGCAGGGTTAATCTGGATACTGTGACTCAGCAGGATTTGGAAAGCTGGAAGACTGGGGAAACCTTGCTGCTTAGCGGCACTCTGCTGACCGGCAGGGACGCGGCGCATAAACGCATGGCCGAGATTTTCGAACGAGGCGAGGCATTGCCCGAAAGCGTCGATTTCACCAACAAATTCATTTATTACGTGGGGCCGGTCGATCCGGTTCGCGATGAAGTGGTGGGTCCGGCAGGGCCGACGACGGCGACGCGCATGGACAAGTTCACCGAAGTGATGCTGGACAAAACCGGCTTGCTAGGTATGATTGGTAAATCCGAGCGCGGGCCGGAGGGGCTTGCCGCGATTAAAAAGCATAAAGCCGTTTATTTGATGGCGGTCGGCGGTGCGGCTTATCTGGTGTCTAAGGCTATCCGTAAAGCGAGGATTGTCGCTTTTGAAGATCTAGGCATGGAAGCGATACACGAGTTTGTTGTTGAGGATATGCCGGTCATGGTCGCCGTCGATACCCAGGGCGTTTCGGTGCATCAAACCGCGCCTAAGTTATGGCAGGCCAGGATCGGCAAGATTCCTGTTGCGGTTGAGTAAAGTTAAGTTACGACGGGTAGAAAATCACGCTTGAATTTGCAAAAACAAGCCCCATTATATTTTGCGATTGCCAGGTAAAATCAGCTGAAATCAGGATGTGCAAAGCTTAGACAAAAAAATTTTCTGAAACAGAAGTATTGATTTGTGTTGAATTGTATTTGCAGTTATCTTAAACATTAGTTATTAAAATAATAAGGAGAAATCGGATGTCAAAAGGTCAAAATTTACAGGATAATTTTTTAAATGCGCTTAGAAAAGAGCATATACCTGTGTCCATTTTCCTTGTTAACGGCATAAAGTTGCAGGGTAAAGTGGATTCATTTGATCAGTACGTGGTTATGCTGAAAAATACTTCGAGCCAGATGGTTTATAAGCACGCCATATCGACCATTGTACCGAGTAAAGCGGTGAAGATGCCGCATGAGCATGAATCCAGCGTAGAATGATTAGTTGTTGCTATGAGCCCCCTTTATTTCCGGAAAACCTGCAAGGTAGCGGCTTGTGTAGGAACAATCCAAAAAATTTTATAATCACGCCTATGGGGTATTTCATTGTTTGATCGTCCCGAATCGGGTGAACGAGCCGTCCTTGTTCATCTGGCACTCCACGCCATGCAGGAAGATCTTTTAGAATTAAAAGAATTGGCTAAATCAGCCGGAACCGACCCTGTCTATGTGGTCACCGGCAGTCGTAAAAAACCCGATCCAAAATATTTTGTCGGCAAAGGCAAACTTGAAGAGCTTAAAGGAATTATCGAAGCTTACGAAGCCGACATCGTCTTATTTAATCACCCGCTTTCACCCAGCCAGGAAAGAAATCTCGAAGGCTATTTGGGCGTCCGCGTGGTCGACAGAAATGGACTGATTCTTGATATTTTCGCCCAGCGCGCCCAAACCTTCGAAGGCAAGTTACAAGTCGAATTGGCGCAATTGCAGCATTTATCGACCCGGCTGGTTCGCGGCTGGACGCATTTGGAGCGTCAAAAAGGCGGTATCGGCCTGCGTGGGCCGGGGGAAACCCAGCTGGAAACCGACCGGCGGTTGTTGGGTTTACGCATCAAGCAGATTCAACAGCGTCTGGATAAAGTCGATAAGCAACGGCATCAAGGGCGCAGCAAACGGAAAAAAGCGGAAGTGCCGACAGTTTCCCTGGTGGGCTATACCAACGCAGGTAAATCGACCCTGTTTAATAGGCTGACCGGCGCCGATATTTACGTGGCGGATCAGCTGTTCGCTACCCTGGATCCGACTTTGCGTAACTGTCATCTACCCAATAACAGCGAGGTTGTATTGGCCGATACGGTGGGGTTTATACGGCATTTGCCGCATGAGCTGGTCGCGGCGTTTAAATCCACGTTACAGGAAGCCAGCGAAGCGGATTTATTGTTGCATGTAATTGATGCGAGCAGCGATGATCGGGTCGAGACGATTTATCAGGTCAACCAGGTTCTTGAAGACATTGAGGCTAATGAAGTCAGGCAGCTTGAGGTTTTCAATAAAATAGACTTGTTGGAAGGCATCCAGCCCCGGATTGAGCGGGATGATTCAGGTAACCCCGTGCGGGTTTGGTTATCCGCCGAAACCGGGACCGGTATTGACCTGCTTTACCAGGCCTTGGCCGAGATATTTTCAAATACCAAAGTCAGAAGAACTTGTCATTTGCAGCCCGATCAAGGCGATATCCGGGCGAAATTATTTGCCTGCGCCAAGATAATCAGCGAGAAAACCGATGATTTGGGCGGCTGTGAATTAGTCATTGAAATTGATACAAAATATTTGGGTCTGCTGAAAACGGTTGAGATTGAGGAAATACTTTAAAAAAGGGCGAAAGGAAAGGGTGAACGTCGTTGGTTTTTAGCCTTTCGCCGATATTTACGATAGAATGGCGAACATGAATTGGTAAGTTTAAGTAACCTGAATGGAGCAAAGTTATGTCCTGGAATGAGCCTGGCGGCGATAAGAAAGACCCCTGGAGCGGTCGTGGAGACCAAAAAGGCCCACCCGATCTAGACGAAGCAATACGTTCATTACAAGAGAAATTAAGTGGTTTTTTTGGCGGTGGCAAAGAAGGTGGTGACGGCTCTTCCGGCATTCCCCCATTAAAAAGCCTCGGTTTGCTGATGGCAGGTGCTGTGGTGTTATGGGGCGCAAGCGGCTTTTACATTGTCGATGCAGGTACTCAAGGTGTTGAAACCCGGTTCGGCAAGTATGTCGCGACGACCCAGTCGGGTTTGAACTGGCATTTTCCGGCTCCAATCGAGAGTGTTACTGTCGTTGATGTTAAACAACAGCGTTATATCGAAGTCGGTTACCGTAGCGGCGGGACTGAACAGGGTCTGGGGTCGGTGCCGAAAGAAGCATTGATGTTGACCAAAGATGAAAATATCGTCGATGTCCGTTTGGCGGTACAGTATCAAGTTAAGGATGCAAAGGATTTCATCTTTAGTGTTGTAAACCCCGCGGCGACCTTGAAACAGGTCACCGAAAGCGCGCAACGCGGCGTGGTCGGCAGCAGCAAAATGGACTTTGTTTTGACTGAGGGCCGTAGCGAAATCGTGGCCCAGATTAAAAAAGAGATTCAGGATGTTATGGATAACTATAAATCCGGCATTCAGGTGACCAGCGTCAACCTTCAGGATGCACAGCCGCCTGAGCAGGTGCAAAACGCATTTGAAGATGCTATCAAGGCGCGTGAAGATCAGCAACGCTTAATTAATGAGGCGGAAGCCTACTCCAACGACGTAGTGCCGAAAGCACGCGGCGCGGCAGCAAGAAAGATACAGGAAGCCGAGGGTTATAAAGAACAGGTTATTGCCCAAGCGGAAGGCGAATCCAACCGTTTTTCCAAATTGCTGACGGAATACACCAAAGCGCCGGAGGTGACCCGGAAACGTCTTTATATCGAATCAATGGAATCCGTATTGTCTGAAACCAACAACGTGATGGTTGATGTTAAAGGCAGTAACAACATGCTTTACTTGCCCCTAGATAAAATGATTCAACAGCAGCCTTCGGTTCAACAACCCAATGTTCCTCAAAGCACAGCAGATCAGCAGCCTGTTCAAACTAAGGCCGAAACGGTGCAACAACCTGTCGTGCGATCTTCAACGCGCGGCCGTGACGCAAGGGGACGCTAATGACACAGAATAAAATATTGGTAGGCTTGGGTGCATTGTTGTTTATCGGCATGATGTGCATGTTTACCGTCAGTGAAACAGAAAAGGCGATCAAGTTCCGTTTAGGCGAGATCGTCAAGAACGATTACGAGCCAGGGCTGCATTTTAAATGGCCGTTTATCAACAATATAAAGAAGTTTGATAAACGTATTCAAACAATGGAAGCCAAACCGGAACGTTTTTTAACCGCCGAAAAGAAAAACGTCATTGTCGATTCGTTCGTCAAATGGCGCATCGGCGATGTAACCACGTTTTATACGGTGGTTGCCGGTGATGTCGATCAGGCTAATTTACGCCTGGATCAAATTGTTAAAGATGCTTTCCGGGGCGAATTCGGTAAGCGGAATATCCAGCAATTGGTCTCAACCGATCGCCAGGAAATTCGCGAAATATTGATTAAAAACGCCATGCCTCTTGCAGCCGCTTTGGGCATGGAAATTATCGATGTTCAGGTGATGCGGATCGATTTGCCGGAGGAAGTCAGCAGTTCCGTGTTCCGCAGAATGGAAGCCGAACGTGAGCGGGTCGCTCGTGAATTCCGTTCGCAAGGCTCGGAAGCCGCGGAAAGAATTCGTGCCGATGCCGACAGACAGCGTGTCGTTACCATGGCGAACGCATTTCGTGATGCAGAAATGCTGCGCGGTGAGGGCGATGCAAAATCGGCGGAAATCTATGCCAAAGCCTATGGCGCAGATGCCGAGTTTTTCACCTTTTACCGCAGCTTGAATGCTTATAAAAAGACCTTTACCAGCTCAAGCATGATGGTGCTTGATCCGGATTCCGACTTTTTTAAATATTTCAAGCAGCAGAAATAGATTTTGTAGGGGCGACCGGCCGGTCGCCCCTACAGAAACCCGTAACCAACGCTCCGCATGCGGGGCGTTTTGTTTGAGTGGACATATAAAAAATGCAACAAAAAGACTCTTGGCTTTTGCCTGACGGCATAGAAGAGATTTTGCCGGAAGAGGCTAAGCATCTTGAAAGCTTGCGCCGTAAGATACTGGACACGTTCGCTTGCTGGGGATATGAGTTGGTTATTCCTCCGTTTATCGATTACCTGGATTCGTTGTTGACCGGTTCGGGACACGATCTGGATTTGCAAACCTTCAAGTTGACCGATCAGATCAGCGGTGAAATGCTGGGGGTGAGGTCGGACATGACGCCGCAGGTTGCCAGGATTGATGCGCATAATCTGAATGCCGAATGGCCGACCCGACTTTGCTATGCGGGCACTATTTTGCACACCAAAGGCGATCCACTCGAAAAAACCAGAAGCCCGATGCAGATAGGCGCGGAACTTTACGGACATGCCGGTAAGGAAAGCGATGTTGAGGTTATTCGCTTGATGCTGGAAATGCTGGCAATGTCGGGCTTGCAAAATGTGCATCTTGATTTAGGCCATGTCGGCATCTACCGTGCGCTGTCAAGGCAGGCCGGATTAACCGATGCGCAGGAAGCCGAATTGTTCGACGTGTTGCAACGCAAAGCCAGACCCGAGCTTCAGGAGCTGATGGCCGGTTACAGCATCGATGATGAACTAAAAACGATGTTCCTGATACTGCCGCAATTGAACGGCGGACAGGAAACCATTGCCAAAGCCCGAGACGTTTTGAAGGCGGCTAATGGCGAGGTCAAACAGGCTTTAGCGGATTTGGAAGCGATTGCCGATAAATTGGCCGCCAGTTTTCCATCGCTACCGGTCAGTTTCGATTTGGCCGAATTGCGTGGCTATCATTACCATACCGGCGTGGTTTTTGCCGCTTTCGTACCGACAGTAGGCCGTGAGATTGCCAGAGGCGGTCGTTATGACAATATCGGCGCTATCTTTGGCCGCGCACGTGCTGCGACCGGCTTTAGCGCGGATTTGAAAGTATTGTCGGCACTCGGCAAAGCATCCTACCAAAAACAACCGCAAGCCTTGATTTTCGCGCCATACGGAGACGATGCAGCGCTACATGAAAAAATCAGGGATTTGCGCGCCGAAGGACACGCAGTTGTTCAGCAACTGCCGGGACAAACCGGGACTGCACAGGAACTTAAGTGCACATCCGTCCTGGAACAAGATCATCAAAACTGGGTCGTTAGACCCTTAGCAAGCTTGGAATAATTATGGGAAAAAATGTCGTTGTCATCGGTACCCAATGGGGTGACGAGGGAAAAGGTAAGCTGGTTGATTTGTTAACGGAGCAGGCGGAAGCCGTGATCCGGTTTCAGGGCGGGCATAATGCGGGACACACGCTGGTTATCCAGGGAGAAAAGACGGTTCTGCATCTTATTCCGTCCGGCATCCTCAGGGAAAACGTCCAGTGCATGATCGGCAACGGCGTGGTTTTGTCGCCCAATGCCTTGCTGGAAGAAATCGAGTTTCTGGAAAAAGCCGGTATTCCGGTCAGAAACCGTTTGCTGATCAGCGAAGCCTGTACCCTGATATTGCCGGTTCATGTGGCGATTGACAAAGCGCGTGAAATAGCCCGCGGCAGTAAAGCGATTGGTACGACCGGTCGCGGTATCGGACCTGCCTATGAAGACAAGGCTGCTCGTAGAGGTTTACGCGCCGGAGACTTTTTAAATCCTGCGGTTTTTGCCGAACGGTTTAAGGAACTGGTCGAATACCACAATTTCATGCTGACCAATTACTATCACACCGATCCCATTGATTATCAAACGGGTCTTGAAGAGGCGCTGAAATTGGGCGAACAAATTAAGCCGATGTTGACCGATGTCAGCGAGAAATTGTACAAGCTTCAGGATCAAGGCAAAAACCTGTTGTTTGAAGGTGCACAAGGCGCACTGCTTGATATAGATCACGGCACGTTTCCTTACGTGACTTCATCCAGCACCACTGCTGGCGGTGCGGCTACCGGCACCGGCATCGGGCCGCTTGATCTCGACTACGTGCTGGGTATTACTAAAGCCTATTCGACGCGGGTAGGCAACGGCCCATTCCCGACCGAATTGCACGATGCAAACGGCGATCATTTGGGTACGGTCGGACATGAGTTTGGCGCCACCACCGGACGCAAACGTCGCACCGGCTGGTTTGACGCGGTCGCTATGCGCAAATCCGCAAAAATGAACAGCCTGAGCGGCATTTGTTTAACCAAACTGGATGTGCTTGACGGCCTGGAAAAAGTCGGTATTTGTACCGCTTACAGGCTTAACGGTACCGTTACCGAGACAGCGCCTTTAGGGGCCGATCAGTATGAAGAATGTCACGCGATTATTGAAGACATGCCGGGCTGGACAGGAACGACTGCCGGCGTGACCGATTTCGATGCGCTGCCGGATAATGCCAAAGCCTATATCAAAAAAATTGAAGAGCTGGTCGGCGTTAAGATTGCTATCTTGTCGACCGGTCCCGATAGAGACGAAACAATTATCCTGGAAAATCCGTTCGCTTAAACGGGGTCCCAGGGTGGAGGGGCTTTACCGGTAATGTTATCGGCTTAAGCCCCTCATCCGTTCGCCCTGAGCTTGTCGAAGGGCATTTCGCGTAAAAAATAATATCGCAGAGATTACCTGGAGATAACATGGCTGAAACTGTAGATGAATTGACTGTAACATACGAAGACGGCGGCATTGAGACGGTTAAGGAACTGGACAAGAAAGTGCTGACCAAAGGCGCTTGGGCTACAATTATGTACCGTTATCAGGATTGGAACCGTGCCAAAGAAGAATACGGCCCGGATAAATACACCATTCGCCGTTACCAGAAGCAAAATGGCGAGTATAAGCAAAAATCAAAGTTCAATATTTCCAGCAAAGATCAGGCGAAAGCCATTATCGAGGCACTGGAAGATTGGATTAAGTTGGATTGATTGGTAAGGCTCCAGAAAGTTTTTTGTAGCTCGCTGCCATTGAGTTAAACCGTCATCCCGGCAGGGAATGCCGGGATCCACGACTGCATGGATGCAGGAGGTAGAGCAACGCAGGAGCGGTTGCCGAGACGCCATGGATGGCTGAATCTATATCGTGTTAGTAATATGGAAACAGTTTTTTGATTTTTCACATCCCTGTGCTCTGGATCCCGGCAATCCCTGCCGGGATGACGATCTGCTTAGATGTCTGTGCTTTGATAAAGAATAGGTGCGGGGCAAGAACTTTCTAAAAAACGCAATTTATAATCCTGCGGTATAACAAAACTAAAAACCAATCCGATGCACAGCGTCTGACTAACTTCGGCCCAACCCCATGACCAAAACCGCCCCCTCCGTTACCCGCATCGCCCTAGCCAGCTTCATCGGCACCGCTATCGAGTTCTACGATTTTTACATCTACGGTATGGCTGCGGCATTGGTTATCGGCCCGGTATTTTTCCCCGGCGGCAATCCGACTACCCAAGCGCTCAACGCCTTTCTCACCTTTTCCGTCGCATTTCTGACCCGTCCTCTGGGCGCAACGCTGTTCGGACATTTCGGCGACCGCATCGGGCGCAAAACCACCTTGGTCGCATCGCTGCTGGTCATGGGCGTTTCCACCACATTGATCGGCTTGTTGCCGGGCTATGAGGCCATCGGCGCATGGGCTCCGGCGTTGCTGTGCCTATTGCGTTTCGGTCAGGGTATCGGCTTGGGTGGGGAATGGGGCGGGGCGGCGTTGTTGGCGACTGAGAACGCACCGGCCGGGAAGCGCGGTTGGTACGGCATGTTTCCTCAGTTAGGGCCGCCGGTGGGGTTTCTGTTGGCGACCGGCAGTTTCTTACTGCTGGCTCATTTTCTGAGCGAGCAAGAGTTTAAAGACTGGGGCTGGCGGCTGCCGTTTCTTGCCAGTTCGGTGCTGGTCATGATCGGCTTGTATGTGCGTCTGGCCTTGGCCGAAACCCCGGTATTCGCCAAGGTATTACAGCAGCACCAGCAGGTCGGCTTGCCGCTTAAGGAAATACTTAAATCCCATGCCATCCCGCTGGCACTGGGCGCGATGGCGATGGTGGTGTGCTATGCGTTGTTCTATATTTCAACCGTGTTTTCGCTGAGCTACGGCACCACCGCGCTGCACATCCCGCGTCAGCAATTTCTCGGCATGTTATGTGTGGCGGTACTCTTCATGGCCGCCGCCACGCCGCTGTCGGCATGGGCTGGCGACCGTTTCGGACGGCGACCTGTTCTGTTGGTTGCCGGAAGCGCAGCATTCCTGTCCGGTTTCCTGCTAAAACCGATGCTGGAAAGCGGCTCGCCGTTGATGATTACCGGCTTCCTGTCCTTGGAGCTATTCCTGATGGGAGCCACCTTCGCACCGATGGGAGCACTGCTGCCGGAGCTGTTTCCCTCCAAGGTGCGCTATACCGGTGCGGGAACGGCCTACAACTTAGGCGGTATACTCGGCGCTTCATTTGCGCCCTACATCGCGCAACGGCTGGTCGCCGAGGGCGGGCTGGCCTGGGTCGGCGGCTATGTTTCACTGGCTGCGGCGATTAGTTTGCTCGCGGTGTATTTGATGAGCGAGACTCGTGATAACCATTGGATGTAATTGGCGTAGGCCGGAATAAGGCCATCCCAGCGCGTAGCGCGAGGTGGCGTTTCCGGCGAATACGGGCGATGATTGCCGGAAAAGCTTCCGCTCCTCGGCAACTGCTCCTGCGTTGCTCTACCTCCTGCATCCATGCAGTCGTGCTCACGCCCCTTACCTACATCCATGTAGGCAACGCCAGTTCTCGCTGTCGCTCGAACCGGCTTATTCCGGCCTACAGAGCTGTATACATAATACGAGAAACCCGTAATAATCATTGGCTGTAAAGAAATGAGCAATAAAATTGCTTAATTCGTAAACCATGAACTACGAGGAGTTTTTATGAGACGCACAGTTTTATTTACGGCATTAGTGATCTTAGGCAGTGTTGCAGTCACAGGATGCGAGAACAGCCAAAAAACGGCAAAAGTGATTCCGGCAGCGGTAAAAAAATATGCACAAGCCACGACCCTGGAAGGCGTGGTCAGTAATGACCGCGGAGTGGTTAAAGAGGGCAAGGTAGAAGCGAGCGAGGAAAACGGCCGCATAATTACCCAGGCAACTGTAGAAAATGGACATTACAGCGTGGAAATCCCAGCCGGTACGGTTCTGCCGATTCTATTGACGTTTTCTTCTGCGTCGGGCGGGGAGAAATTAGTTACCGCCGTCATTCATGACACGATCACGAAATATGAGATTAACCCCTTAACTACGGCGATTGCCAAATCAGCAAAAGCGATGGGCGGTTACACCCATGCCAATATGACGCGTGCCGCGGCCGATACGGTATCCGCCCCCGATGCCAATAAAACCACCGGCGGCTGGAAAGGTGATCCGACCACACAATATGGCGGCTGGCATTAACGCTATGTTAAACATCACTCCATCCATTCAATCCCGAATGATGGGCTTCCTTCGTCAGCCCATCCTATAGATCTGCGGCGATTAGCTTGCTTGTGGTGTATTTGATGAGCGAGACTCGTGATAACCATTGGATGTAATGGGTGTAAGCCGGAATAAGGCCATCCAAGCGCGTAGCGCGAGGTAGTGTTTGCCGGAAAAGCTTCCGCTCCTGCTCACGCCCCTTACCTACATCCATGTAGGCAACGCCAGTTCTCGCTGTCGCTCGAACCGGCTTATTCCGGCCTACAGGACTATGTTGCCGATGGTATTTTGCCGGTTGATTGGTGCGGTGATATGGCCGATTTGTCGACTGAGTGATGTGCCGCGAGTTCGGTAGATGGAGCCTGCGTAATTCGAGGGTTCGTGGCGATGATCTAATGGTGCCCCTATCTTCCCACAATCAATTATCTGTCTGTTCTGATTTCATACCCTTTGTTACCCTTGAATACTAATCGGTACAAGGTTTGCAGCCCCGTTCGGCTGTGCGGGTTAATGCGGGAGCGTAGCGTTCAATAGAATTGCATCAGACACTATCTTTGGAATATCAAGCTCTGTAGTGTAATGATAAAAACTGCCATTAGGTGTCGCTTTTACTACGGCACCGTCCACGCAATGTCCAAAACAGCAACCAATCTCCACTTTGACATCACATCCTTCCGTTGCGATCCGTAGCTGTTGCAATAGTTGTTCTCCGCCACGTGCGCCACACGATGGATTATTCAATGAATGGCGGTAATTAGTACAAACCAGAAGAGTAACTTTAGACATAACCTTGTGCCCTGGGAAGTTGATAGCGGTTGATTATTTCTTCCAAGCGGGATGGGAGATAAATAACAAAAAGGGTTTCGCCGGTGCAAGTTAATCAGTTTTCGCACAACAATGATGCGTTTAATTTAAAATACTTAAGCAAGTTTGGTTTAATATTATAAATTATAACTAACTGAAAGTATTATATAAAATTATTAATATAACCCGTGTATTAATTTTTGGCGCAGCAGTTGCTTTCAATATTATAGGGAGACCCTGAAAATTGAATTACGCCAATATGAAATTCAAAAGCTTATCGATGTAAGTCAGCCCTAACTGGGTGTTTTTAGAAGCTTCCTGTAATTGTCATGAAATCTTAAATAAACCGTCATCTATTCGTTATAGATATATTTTATTCTGTAATCTGAAAAAGCAAAAATACCGTTTAAACGGCATTCTTGCACTTTTTTACATGATTTCTCCAGGAGAATAAAAAATGAACCCAGTCTATTTTATCCAAAAAGAACTCAGCGCGGCATGGAATGAGGTTACCCGCCCACTGTTTCCGGAAGGTTCTGAGAATGAATGCTTTTATACGGAACTGTTTAACTACTATCATTCGCTCAAAGGCAAGACCATCGATACAAGTAGCGGTGAGTCGTTGTTCCCAATAATAATTGATAACGTCGATTCCATTAATAGAAGGCATGTGCGTATAACTAAAGCACAGGGCCAGAAGCTATCTGAAGCGTCAGTTCCGGCTGGATTCCAGGTAGGAAGCTGGAAGCCCGTTGAAATACAATGAGAATCCAGACATCACAAAGCAATATCCGGATTCCGGGCAAGCGTCAAACTTTGAGTTTAAATAAGTTAACAATCAATAGTCTGCCGTGCCCTCGCGGGACGGGGTTTGCAACTCTGTCCCGCGAGATTACCACCATCAACGAAGATTAAAGCGAATACGGCGAATCAGCATAAACTGTAATGTTTCGTGCCGCCCATTGTCCAAAATCAATTATTTTCCTGTTCTGAACCTTCAGCTTTGAACAGCTCGCAGATAAGTTCAATTTCAGCCGCGTATTGAGGTATCACTGGAATTTTCCAGGCCTTTCCTGCGATACGGGAAAGTATATTATTCAGCCAGACCCGGTTCGATTGCGCTTGTTGAATGATTAATTTGTAGGATCCCCCATCGGCAGCAATCGCAAAATCTTCCAGCCAAACTTCAATTGTTTCTGATTCACCGAGAAGCTGAATTTGAACGTATGCTTTTCGCTCATCAATGTCGAAATTAAAGTCGACTAATTCTGCAATGCCTTTAAGTACTATATTTGCCACCCATATAACCATCATGTTGGGTGTCCATTTGATGGCCATTTTTATTATTCTGGTTTTAAAACTCATTTTTATCCTTTATCGGTTACATGGTAAGTTCTCTGAACTTAACCCTTTTTGCTTTTGTCATTAAGTGCAAACCAAAAAATGTTACCAGACTCTCCGACGTAATTCTATTTTGTCACCCGGATGGGTGGACATCGCACCCTATTTCGAAGTTCAATCGTAGAAGAAATTAAATAGATTGTCCGCTGGAATTCTAAAACAGCCGGGTCCATTGAAACGGCGTTCGATGCGATGATTCCTGTCGAACTTGTAGGTTGGTGATATTGTGGGTGAATGAGCGGGTTTTAAATGTGTCCAAGGTATTACGTTAAATCACTTTTCCATGGCACTTTTTAACACGTCATCGACTTTTTCCAGCCAGACAAACTGGAGCTGGTTTCTTACCGCTTCGGGGATTTCCTCAAAATCTCTTTGGTTGCGGGCGGGGAGCATGACGGTTTTTATTCCGGCCCTTGCGGCGGCAATGACTTTCTCTTTAATGCCGCCGACCGGCAATACCAAACCACGCAAGCTGATTTCCCCTGTCATCGCGACATCGTTTTTGACAACTTTTTCGGAAAAAGCCGAATAAAGTGCGGTAAACATCGCAACGCCTGCACTGGGGCCGTCTTTAGGGATGGCGCCTGCCGGGACGTGGACATGGATGTCGTTTTTTTCGAAGTTTTCCGGATTCAAATCCAGCTCATGGGCGCGTGATTTGACCAAGCTTAATGCGGCTTGTGCGCTTTCTTTCATGACCTCGCCCAACTGGCCGGTCAGGATCAGCTTGCCGCTGCCGGGGACGCGGGTGGCCTCGATAAACAGAATATCGCCGCCGACCGGCGTCCAGGCCAGCCCTGTCGCAACGCCAGGAACACTGGTGCGCATGGCGACATCGCTGTCGAATTTTTTCGGCCCCAGTATGCCCGGAATATGTTCGCTGTCGATTTGCTCTTTATCGACAAGGCCCTCGGCAATGCGCATCGCGACATGACGAAACACGGAGCCGATTTCGCGTTCCAGGTTTCTGCAACCGGCTTCGCGGGTGTAGTCCTGAATGATGGTCATGATCGCGTTTTCGCTGATGGCGCATTGCTCGGGAGTTAAGCCGTTGCTTTCCAGTTGCCGGTGTACCAGATAGCGTATGGCAATCTGGAGTTTTTCATCCGAGGTATAGCCGGTCAGCTCAATAACTTCCATCCGGTCGCGCAAGGGTATGGGGATGCTGTCCAGCACATTTGCGGTCCCGATAAACATGACGTGGCTCAAATCGAACGCTACGCCGAGGTAATTGTCGCGGAAAGTCGAGTTCTGTTCGGGATCCAGCACTTCCAGCAAGGCCGAAGAAGGATCGCCCTGAAATCCTGAGCCGAGCTTGTCCATTTCATCGAGCATGAATACCGGGTTATTGGTGCCTGCCTTGCGGATCGATTGGATAATGTTGCCCGGCAGTGCGCCGATGTAAGTGCGCCGGTGACCGCGGATCTCGGCTTCGTCATGCGTACCGCCTAGACTGGCACGGACAAATTCGCGCCCTGTTGCACGGGCGATGCTGCGCCCCAATGAGGTTTTGCCGACGCCGGGGGGCCCGACAAAGCATAAAATGGGACTCTTGCCGTTCGGGTTCAATTTACGCACCGCCAGAAATTCCAAGATGCGCTGCTTGATTTTTTCCAGGCCGTAATGATCTTCGTTAAGGATTTCACGGGCTTTTGCTATGTCGATAACGCCGGCGCTTGCGACCGACCAGGGCAATTCGGTCAGCCAATCAAGGTAGGTGCGGATCATCGAATATTCGCCGCTGGCATCGGGCATGTGCTGCAAGCGGCCAAGCTCCTTGCGCGCTTGTTTTTCCACCTCTTCAGGCATCTTGGCGGCAGTGATGGCGTTGCTGATTTCTTCGATTTCGGCAGCGCCGCCTTCCTCTTCGCCCAATTCCTTTTGGATGGCCCTCATCTGTTCCCGCAACACGAATTCGCGTTGCCGCTGGCCCATGGTTTCCTGGGTTTGTTCGTTAATCTTGTTGGACAGTTTTAAAACTTCGATTTGGTAGTTGAGCAGTTCCAGAATCTTGTCGATACGTTCCTGAATATCGAACAGCGCCAGTATTTCTTGTTTATCGGTGGGTTTTATAATCAGGTAGCTGGCAATCAGATCGGCCAGCATCGCCGGTGAGGTGATTGAGCGAATTGCATTGACCAGCTCATCGGGCGCTTGCCTGGATTGGGTTAGCACTTCCAGCGCTTTTTGTTTGAGCGTTAGGACTCGCGCTTCGACATCCTGACTGCTGATTTCAGGCTCTTCGTAGCGCTCAATTCGGGCGACCAGAAACGGATAGTCCGGTAAAAACTCTTTCACGAGAAAACGTTGCACACCCTGGCCAACGACATGATGGGTGCCGTCAGGAGCGGTTATGTAGCGCAAGATTTCCGTCACGGTACCGACGGGATAGAGATCGTCAGGGCCGGGCTCTTCATCTTTATCGTGCTTTTGCATCAGCAATCCGATCGGCTTTTCGGAGCGCACCGCCTGCTGTACGGCAGCAATAGAGGCTTTGCGGCCCATCACCAATGGGGCGACATTCTGCGGGAACAGCACGGTGCCGCGCATGGGCACAACGATAATCGCATCATTGGGCACAGGCGGGGACTGCACCATAGCTTCCTGCGTTATCTCGGAAGAAGGCTCGTTCGTGTCCGATGTCGATCCCAGCAGTAGATTTTTCAGGTCCTTGATTTGCATAAGCAGTCCCCTATATTTTTCGCAGTGAAATGACTAAACAACCGTTCACAAACTCGCGAGTGCCGATTTCAAAACGCCCGGCAGGCAGCTCTATGCGCCGTTCAAAACGGCCATAGGGGATTTCCAGGCGCCGGATATGCGCCTCTGCGCTGTTCGGCAAGTGCCGCTGTCCTGCAATAATCAAATGGTCGTCTTCCAGTATTACGCTTAAATGCTCCGGGGCAACGCCGGGCAGGGCGATGATGATTTTGAAATCATAGGCAGTTTCATAGACATCGACCGGCGGTTCCCAAGTGGGTTGCTTGGCGTTCAAAACCGCCGGTCTGAAGAACTGTCGATGCAGCCGGTCGGCCCGATCCAATATGTCGCACGCTTCAGCCCACATCCAGGTTTCAAGGTCACGTAATGGCATAATGTATTATTCCATTGTTGTTTAGTGATGCAATCCGCGCAATTAGTACAAACCTTTAGCCGATTGCATCGGCCATTCAATTTATTCTGCCGGTGTTAGATGGTGTTTACTGTGTTCCGGTAAGACATCGCTGCCGTGCTCGCTGATCTGGGCGTCAAACCATTCGTGCAGCGCCTGAACAAACTGGGGGTATTCGGTTGAGTAATGAATTTGTGCGCCGTTATCTAAAGCCTTATATTCAAATCTTATATCGTCGGTTTTTGCCATTTTTAACTGGGCCAGGCCCGGCATATCAGCGCCGTGCATTCGTTCGGTCACGGAAAAATCGCCTTTCCTGAATTGATTGGCAATTGCAGACAGATGTTCCTGGATCAACTTTATTTGCCGGGTATCGTCGGCCGATTTAGCGACGACATGCTGAACGCCGCCATGAACGGTTTTGGTAAATGTTTGCCGGACTTGGTCTAATGTATACGGCACCACTTGCTGCACGCGTTGATGCCTTTCATCAAGTATTTTTGGGGCGGTTTGTTCAAGTGCCGGTGTTGTCGTAGAAAACAGCAAAAGACCAATCAGTATGAAAGTGTAGGTTTTCATAATCGCATTCCTCGTTGAATTAAAGCCCAATATAAATAGCTTATGGGAGCTGCTAAAGATTCAAAAGAAAGTATCTATCGTTTGTCAGCGATGATAAATCCGTACGGCTACCTAGTAAAGCAGGAAACAATTAATCTAACGGGTTATTTCAGGTGAGGAGAGGCCGGGGCAAGGAAAGTCTGTTTGAGCGAAGCGAGGAACGGCGTTTCCGGCTGTATGTGGCAGCCGGAAACGTTCATAGCTTAAATTGAAGGGAAAGTCGGATTATTTGTCTACTTTAATCGCCAGAAACACCGGGCTGCCCTGACGCTGTATCAAAACAGCGACTGATTTACCGGCCGGGAGCTTTTTGACGGTTTTTTCAAAATCAGCCGCATCGCGGATGACGTTGTTCTGAATGCGTAAGATCACATCGCCACGCTGAATTCCGGCATCCTTGGCGGTACCTTTGCCAACATCCTGCACTAACACGCCGTTTTTAGCGATCTGCAAGGTTTCTCTTTGCTGCATCGGTTAAATCGATGACATTAATGCCCAGCCGATTATGAGGCAGTTTTGGTGCGCCGCTTTAGCTTCCGCCAATTTATCAACTTCATCCGGCAACAGCCCTACTTTAAAGTCGATGGTTTTAGTTTCGCCTTGCCTGATGATTTTTAAGGTGGCTTTGTTATTGATCGGCGTTATGCCGACCATGGGCGGCAAATCACCCGACGATTCAATCGGCTGGCCGTTAAATTCGGTAATAATGTCGCCAATCTGCAAGTCGGCTTTTTCTGCAGGACTGTCGGGCAGCACTTTGGAAACCAATGCCCCTTGCGGTTTTTTCATGCCGAATGATTCGGCCAGTTCCCGCGTTACATCCTGTATCTGGACGCCCAGCCAGCCGTGCGCGGCTTTACCGGTGGCTTTTATTTGATCGACGACATTCATCACTACATCCATCGGGATGGCGAATGAAAGTCCCATAAAACCGCCGGTACGGCTGTAAATCTGGGAGTTTATGCCGACGACTTTGCCTTCCATATTAAACAGCGGTCCACCTGAATTACCCGGATTTATCGCTACGTCGGTCTGTATGAACGGCACGTAATTCCCGCCGGGCAAGCTGCGGCCTTTGGCGCTGACTATGCCGGCTGTTACCGATTGCTCAAAGCCGAAAGGCGAGCCTATCGCCAGTACCCACTCGCCGACCTGTAGTTTGTTCGGGTCGCCGATGGTAACGGCGGGCAAGTCTTTGGCCTCGACCTTTAATAACGCAACATCGGTACGCGCATCGGAGCCGATCACTTTGGCTAACAGTTCCCGGCGGTCGGATAATTTGACCACGATTTCATCGGCATCTTTTACCACATGACTATTGGTTAACACGTAACCATCCGGGGAAATAACAAAACCCGAGCCTAATGACGTGGTATCTCTTGGCACATACCCGCCGCCCTGATCCTCTAAGAAGCGCTTAAAAAACTCTTCCATTTCGGGAGGCATTCCCTCCGGTAATTGCGGTTGTTCGGGAGCGTTTTCAGCCTCAGGCGGCGCTTTTTGCGTGGTGCTGATGTTGACCACGGCAACGCCATTGGTTTTTACCATTTCGGTAAAATCCGGCAATTGTGCTAATGCGTTTTGATTAAACAAAACGATCAGAAAAAAACACCATTTAACTTTATTGAACATAAAAACCTCCATTTAATATCATTAATGAAATAACTTATGTTAAAAATAAACCAGGTAATAGATATAGCTTTCAGAAAAGTCGTCCTATTTTTAAGGCTGAACGCTGCTATCTTGATAGTAACAGAGACAAAATATATCTGGATAGCGATATAAAAAAAATTGCTATCAGACTAAAAAGCTTTATTATCCATCAATAACAACTAAGCGTGTTAGTACAATAAATTTTCTCTCATTTGCCCATGCTGACTACCTTTACCTAATGCCTTATTCCCAAAATTACGATGTCCTTATTATCGGCAGCGGCGGCGCGGGCCTAAGCTTGGCGCTTAAGCTGGCGGATCATTCAATGCGTATTGCCGTGCTGTCGAAATTCGCTTTGACTGCGGGTAGCACTTATTATGCTCAAGGCGGTATATCCGCTGTTTTCGGCGCCGATGATTCTATCGAGTCGCATATTGAAGATACGCTGGATGCCGGTGCCGGGCTTTGCGATCCCGATATTGTCAGATTGACCGTGACGCACGGTAAAAGTTCCATAGACTGGCTGAGGAAGCAAGGCGTTGTTTTTACCGAGGAGCAGACCGAATCCGGGGAAGTAAAGCTGCATTTAAACCGGGAAGGCGGCCATTCTCACCGCCGCATCGTGCATACCGCCGATGCAACGGGTAAGGCGGTGTCTCTATCGCTGATTGAACGCGCTCAGGAACATGCCAATATCGAACTGTTCGAACACCATAATGTGGTGGAGTTAATTACCAGTTCCAAGGATGCGGACAAACGGATTTTGGGCGCTTATGTGCTGGACTCAAAAAAACAGCAGGTCAAGACAATAGCGGCTCGCGTCGTGGTTCTGGCAACCGGCGGCGCAAGCAAGGCTTATCTTTACAGTACCAACCCGCAAAGCTCAACCGGCGATGGTATCGCCTTGGCTTGGCGCGCAGGTTGTCGCGTCAGCAATATGGAATTCATGCAGTTCCATCCGACTTGTCTTTATCATCCGCATGCACATTCTTTCCTGATCAGCGAAGCGGTAAGAGGCGAGGGCGGTAAGTTGATCCTGCCGGACGGTTCGTCTTTCATGCAGCATTTCGATCCGAGAGGGGAATTGGCGCCTCGGGATATTGTTGCCCGGGCCATCGATCATGAAATGAAAAAACGCGGCATAGACTGCGTTTATCTGGATATTAGCCATAAATCGGAACAGTTTATACGCGAGCATTTCCCGACGATTTACCAGCAGTGTCTTGAGTTTGACATCGACATCACCAAACAGCCTATTCCTGTCGTTCCGGCCGCGCATTACACCTGCGGCGGCGTGTTGACCGACAGCTATGCGCGCACCGACATCGCCAATCTTTATGCGATAGGCGAGGTTGCCTGTACCGGCCTGCACGGCGCCAATCGCATGGCCAGCAACTCGTTACTGGAATGTCTGGTGTTTGCAGAACGGGCCAGCGAGGATATTTTGCAGAAACTGCCCGGCATTTTACCTGCCGCCGAATATCCCGGATTGGGATGAATCGAAAGTCAGCGATTCCGATGAAGAAGTGGTTGTTTCACACAACTGGGACGAATTGCGCCGTTTTATGTGGGACTATGTCGGCATCGTCAGAACCGATAAACGCTTAAGCCGGGCAATGAATCGTGTGGAATTGCTTAAAAAGGAAATCGCCGAATATTACAGCAACTTTCGTGTTACCAGCGATTTGCTGGAATTGCGCAATCTGGTCATTGTCGCCGAATTAATCATCCGCTGCGCGCAGCAACGTAAGGAAAGCCGAGGTTTGCATTACACGCTGGATTATCCGGAAACCGATAACAGCAAACCTGCGCAAAATACTGTTTTGACGCCGTGGCCGACTGACCGCCATTAATGCGCTAAGGGTTCAGCAGCGGCTTGATCGCCAAAGCCGCTTGCTCGCAGTCTATAGCTGATTTCTCAACGCGTCGGCGCAAAAAAAGCCCGATGCTTAAGCCATCAATATCACGAGAAACATATTCGTTAAGATCGGCGCAGACCTGTTGCATATGTTGCTCAGCCTGCATTAAGGCTTCAGGATTTTTGGCTTCATCATTTTCCAGCAACATCATCACCTCGCTGGTCATTTGATTTTGCAAGCGGAACACTCTCTTCTACGTGATGTTCAAACTCTTCACGTGACTGGCCGTTTGCGCCATATCCACCAAAAAACGGAACGGCACAGCCTGATATTAACGAAGCAATAGCAAGCGTCGCTAAGCTTCGAAGAACAACCAAACTCTTCTACATTCATCATTTTATTTTTTAAACCACGTTTACAAGGCTCATTAATTAACGCTCAATATACTATAAATCTCATCTCATTTGAGTATGAAAAGAACAATATTTACGCAACATTTTTTCATTTTACAGCAATAAAACGCCTTCATTCTCCGCCTTGTTTTTTTGTATTACTCACCCATTCTAGGTGTATACTTCGTTACCCTTTATTCATAAAAATCCAACAAATACGGTGTCAAACTGATGACTGAAAAGACAGCAAGCAAATACCTGCTTAACCTTGAAAAACATTTCGCCGCTGACAATCCGGTATTATTGAAAGCATCAAAAGTCTTTCAGGAGCTCGATCAAATTGAATACGATTTGGGACTTATCGAAATGGATGAAACGACTGCCAGTAAAAACTCATGGTGGCCAATAATCAGCTTGATTGGCGGCAATTCAACGGCCAAATCCAGGTTTATTAATAATTATCTGGGCTCGGACAATCTGTTTTCCGGCATTCAAACATCCAGCCATAAATTTACTGTCTTACTGCATAACAATCAGTCCAACCCGACGACCTTGCCAGGCACTGCGCTGGACGTAGACCACCGGTTCCCGTTTTATCAAATCAGCCGTAAAATCGAGCAGCAGCAAGAAGGCGAAGGGGATCGCATTAATTCTTACCTGGAATTGAAAACACTCAATAGCGATCGCCTGAAAAGCAAGCTTTTCATTGATGCTCCCAACATCAGTGCCGCCCCGTCCAATCCGGTTACGTCGCTGTTAGCAAAACATACTATTGAGAACTCCGATCTGGCTTTGATTTTTACCGATATTTTTGATTCAACATCGCCACTGGTCGATGAGGTAATAGAAAATATCATCCTCCACCAGGACTCCAATAAATTTGTTTATCTGATAGATAGACCGGCGACAATGCTGAGTTCGACGACAAACAGCGAAATCATCTCTTCATGGCAAAGAAAACTTGCCGGATTGGGATTAAATACCGGTCAGTTTATTGTCTTGTCCAGCCAGGAAGGCGGCATTACGCCTCAAAACTCGCCTGACTTTGCCTCGATAGACCAGCGCATAGCCAATGTCGGGATATGACCGTACTTACCGCGTGTTGAATTCACTGGAAAAAAATGTTCGTGAAATTAATAACGTGGTGATGCCGGAAGTAAAAAAAGCCATCGGACAATGGAAAGATCGATCAACATTTTCCAGTCTGATTGTCCTTGGATTTATTGCTACTATTGCCATTTTTGCTGAAATACAAACCGGCATTCTGGAGTTCTTGATAGACCCCATTATCGGGCCTGCAATTATCGTTGCGCTTGATAGTCATCATGATGCCTCTGCATATTATTTTCAGCAGGCTCCAGGCGAAATTAATCATCAAGTCAACTTAACGCCCGACAAAAAGAACTTCATTTAATGGAAAATTTAGCCGGTATTTTCGAAAAAAACCTGACTTTCAGCCGCATGATGCTGCCGATTTCCGAACCCGTTGGCTGGAATAAAAAAACCAAACTTCGTCTGACTCAGATATCCAATAAAACCAAAGAACTGGTTCAGTTATTGAATGATAATTTCAGCACCTATGATGGACCATCCTTAACCGGCCATTCGGATTCATCGGATTTTAAATAGTATTCATCATGTCCAGGGTACTTGTATCCCTGGCGGTTATAAATAGTTTGTAAAATAAACTCTAGGTAACTATGGATGTTTTAAAACAATACCTGCCGCTATGCTGGTTAAGAAATAACCCGCTTGAGCTGCCGAGATCAGTCGATTTTTTCAAACAAAATCTGCTGTTCTATTTTGTTGTTGAGTATTTCATGCAAGCCAACATGACCGACGACCCGATAGAATCATTTACCGAAGTCAGTATAGAAACATTATTAACGCTTATATTTATAGGCGTCATGCTGTTCTTTAACAGGACGTTATACGCCTATGTGCAAGTGACGACAGCGATTATATTTTGCGCCAATATAATCGGCTGTGTTCGTCGTGCCGGTGTTGATCTGGCTAACCGTCAGCTGAAGAACCTTTAAGCTATTATTTTTTGAGCTCTGCTTTTATTTTGGGATTATGCGGTGGTAACTCACATTATCAGGCAAGTTCTATCGATCAATATTTTCGCCAGCTTGGTTTTGTCTTTGTTCTATTTTATAGCTACTTATTTTGGCGCTTTTGCGCTGGGTCAGCGTGCTGATAAAACTTTCGACTCCAGCGTAGCACCGACATCGCCTAGGTACGCTCACTAGATCTGGTTAGCAAACGCCGCCGGCATCACAAAGAAATCCTGGAAATTCCGACCGCTTTGCGCAGTTCCTTGCATAAACGGCACACTGACCGCGCGCGCTTTTTGTGCGCCTTCCTGCAATTGTTCTTCGATATGTTCCGGTGCCTGCATCAATGCCTCATAACGTTCTCTTGCCGGAATCAGGTGTTCATTAATATGCTCAAACAACACCTGCTTCATTTCACCCCAGGCGATGCCGTCTGCGTAGCGTTGCCGTATTTCAGCGACTTCCGCCGGGGTGGCAAAAGCCTGATAAATGCTGAATAAAGTGCAGCCTTCGGGGTCTTTCGGTTCACCCGGTTCCAATGAATTGGTTTTAATCTTGTTAATGAGTTTTCTTAGCTTTTTCTCAGGCTCGAATAACGGGATGGTATTGTTATAACTCTTGCTCATCTTGCGTCCGTCCAGACCCGACAAGGTCGATGCATGCTCTTCAATGACCGCCTCCGGCAGCACAAAATGTTCGCCGTAAATGTGATTAAAACGTCCGGCCATATCCCTGGCCATTTCAATATGCTGAATCTGATCCTTGCCGACCGGGACTTTATTGGCATTAAACATCAGCATATCGGCCGCCATTAAAATCGGGTAGCTGAACAAGCCCATGGTGATGCCCTTATCGGCATCGTTCTCGCCGCCCTGCTCATTTTCGGCAACCGCCGCTTTATAGGCATGCGCCCGGTTCATCAAGCCTTTTGCCGCGACACAGGTCAACATCCAGGAAAGTTCCAAAATTTCCGGCACGTCCGATTGCCGATAGAAAACCGCATTTGACGTATCCAGCCCTAAAGCCAGCCAGGTTGCGGCAATTTCAAGGCTGGATTGCCTGACTCTTTCCGGCTCCTGGCATTTAATCAGCGCATGATAATCGGCCAGGAAATAAAAGGGCGTAACATTCGCGTCCTTGCTCGCTGCAATGGCCGGTCTGATCGCGCCGACATAATTACCCAAATGCGGCGTGCCTGTGGTTGTGATTCCAGTTAAAACGATTGCTTTATTCATTAGATGATACTCAGAAGTCTGGTTGTTTAAGATGTGAAAGTTGGCATCATATTACATAAATTCAGGTGAATATCCAGCGGAATAGCTCAATTGACGGCGCTGTTGCAAATCATGCCCCATTATTTGCTTTTTATAGTAAACTTTGTAGCCAAGGCCATGAAGATCAATCATTGAGTGCAACAACTGTAAACTTGACCGGAGAAATAACATGTTGGGATATGATGAAAAACGCAATTATATTCGAATGGAAATAGACTGTGATGTCACCTACAGGCTTGCGGATTCAGCTGAATTGCACCATGGACGCTGTTCATCAATCAGCGGCGCCGGCGTTTCATTTATTGCCGACCGTGCTTTTGACGCAGGCAAGGCGATGGAAATAAACGTTATTCCCAAAAACACAGTTACTCCCTCAATGACCGCTTTTATCGAGGTTATCAGAAGCACTCCACAAGACGATGGCAGCTATGAGGTTGCCGCCACCATAAAGAGCATAAAAGGGGACTAAGCTTCCTCCGGCAACTGCTCCGTGTTGCCACAGGATAATTTTGCAGGAGCAATATCTGCATACTGCCTGTTTGCCTGCATCCATGTAGGCAATACTCCTTATTTTAATCACTGGAACTGCTTGTATTTTTATTATGTATACGATTACCAAAGAGGTGTATTTTTGTTACGGACATCGGCTAATGAATCATCCCGGCAAATGTCGAAATTTACACGGGCATAGCGTTAAGGCCTCGATTTCCATAGAGCATGAACAGCTCAACGACCAAGGCATGGTTTGCGATTTTTCCGATATCAGAGACTGTGTTGACGCTTATATTGATCAGCAACTTGATCACAATTTCCTGCTGCATAAGGATGACCCGATCATCCCTATGCTCACTGCCAACAAGGAACGTTTCCTTGCCCTTGACGAGCATCCCACCGCTGAAGTCCTGAGTAAAATGATTTATCAGCATCTCAAACAATCCGGCTTTAACGTTGCCCAGGTGGTGTTATGGGAAACCGCCAGCGCCCACGCCTGCTACCGGGAAAATTGACAGCGGCCATGAGCTTTGTAAATCCGGTCAACAAATCAATCTGCCTCGAACAAGTCTGCGAATCAAACTATCAAAAGTTGTTAAAGTTAATTCCGGACTTAATGGCGTTTAAAGAAGCCGCCATCGGCCTTGCCCCCCATCACACCACGCTGCATCTTGAAATCATCGAGCGCACGCCGTACACCATTGACCTTGGAACTTAGCCATTGTTTTAATAAAAATCAGGGAAGAGATTTCTGGCGCCCGCTGTAAAAATAAGAGTTTATCTGGATGCGCATCTGGCCGAAGTATTAAGCGATCATGCCCGTGCCGGTGTCGCTCAGGTTTTTAAAGATCCCGGCTTAAGCCGCGAGATCATGAATTACAAATGGCGATTAAATTATTTCCTGCAAAAATGGCTGGATCACTGTTTGAAAAAGGACTACTTATTCAGCGCTAATGCTGAAGCGGAAGCTTGACTTCGACTGTTTTGATTTACCACGAAGACACGAAGAAAATAGAGAAAGACTTCGTGTCTTCGTGGTGAAACATATTTTAAGTTTCTTAAACCACCGTTTAATGCGCAGAAAATCATCCTCCCTAAGCCTGTTTAAATTGTTGTTGGAATTATTCCGCCTAAGCCGCAAGCATCCTGTGTTGATGCTGATTGTTCTCGGCCTGGGTTTGGGCGGCTATGGCTATGAAGTTAAAATCGCTCGTCCGGTATTACTTTATCAAGGCGCGCCGCAATCCCGAAACGCCAAAAACATCAACACTTGGTTTCGGATATTACGCAATCATGGTTTTATTCTGGGTTATTCGGATTTGCGCGGCAATCCGCTGTGGGTCGAGTATGCGTTGACCCCGGAAGCAAACACGCCGTCGCTAAAACGTCCCAATCGCTTTGAAACCGACTGGCGCAGCATCAATCGCGTCAGTCATGACAGTTATCAAAACAGCGGCTACGATCGTGGCCATATGGCGCCGAATTACGCGATCAGTCATCTGTACGGCTGGGAAGGGCAGGCGGACAGTTTTTTGATGACCAACGTCACCCCGCAAAAACCCAAGCTCAATCAGCAACTGTGGCAGCATTTGGAGGAAACGGAAATCAAGCATTTTGCCAAACTATTCGGCAAGGTGTGGGTGATCACCGGCCCTGTTTTTAGCGGCACAGTTGAGCGCTTAAGCTCGGATTGGATGGTGGAAATACCGGATGCCTTTTACAAAATTTATATTACGGAAGCCATCCTTGGCAAACCCCCAATCGCTCTGGCCTTTTTAGTGCCGCAAACCGTCACCGGCAAAGAGCCGTTGGTGCAGTTCGTGACCAATATCGACGACATTGAGGCGCAAACCGGTATTGATTTTTTTGCTGAACTGGATGATCGCATTGAGGCACATCTGGAAGCAGCAATTGAGCCGCTGCCGTGGAATTTACAAGTCGTCAGCAAACTGCCGTCACATCATTAAAAGGCGGTTTTGCTCAAACCAGCCTTTGAACTTTCGGCTTAAGCTTTGCTTGAAATTCCATAAGAAAACATTTGTTGATCTGGCTCAATTTTTTTATTCCGCATTTTGCTTAAATAGCTACGCATTGATGCAAATCAATTGTTGTCCTTAATCAATTAGATGGAGAATTACTATGAGCGAAGTTCAAGAAAAAGATAATTTCTGGCTTTTGGTGGCTGGTGTTGTTTTAGCTGTGGTTGTTACAGTGGTTTTGGTTAAAGGTAGTGAGCATGACAAGTACGAATCTACAGCAAAAGCGATTGCTGAAGATGCTTCTAATTCAGCGTATAGAAATAATACAGCGATAGGAAAATAAAAGACTATTCCTCTTAGTCGTAATTTTCGTTTTACCGCGGACAACGCTTAAAGCCTGTTTTTTAAGTTGTAGTGCGCAAAAGTTCAGCCAAATCATCCTCGCAAGTCTGGGCTGTTTAGCTACTAAGTTATAGAAGCTAAACAGCTCTTTTTTTATTTGTTAAATTCAATTGCTTGAATTTAACTGCTATCCGTTTTCGTATTTTCTTCCCGTGACATGAGCAGGCAAAAAACCAGCTTGGCGTAGGTCTGCCCCCTTTAAGCAGCCCCGAATATGCCGAATGAAAACTCGCGTTATAGCGGACCGGCTATTTAATAGCATCTTGCCATTTGAGTTGTTGCAGCTGGAAAGTTCAGTGCCGGGACTGCTTTAGGTAATCAGGTTGTATGGAAGCTAAATAATTCTTTTTTATTGGTTATTTTCAATTGCTTGGACTTAACTTCGATCAGTTTCCGGGCTTGAAAGAGATGAATGATTCGGCTAACCGTTTCATGCGCGATGCCCAGATAATTGCCTATTTCTTCCCGTGACATGCTCAGGCGAAATTCCAGCTCGGAGTAGCCCCGCAATCTCAAGCGATCTGAAATATGCAGGATGAAGCAGGCCACGCGCTCTTCAGCGGATCGGCGGCTTAGCATCATCTTTTGTACTTGGGCGTCAAACTGGTTACAGGATCTTTGCAGCAACACTTGGCTTAAGCCGGGGGTATTGATGGCCAATATCTCTATTTTATAAGCGGGCAAATGGCAATAATTCACTGTCTCTAATGCAATGGCGGTACAGTTATGGACTTGTGAGGACAAGCCGTCAAAACCAAGTAATTCCCCAGGAAGAATAAAATCAACGACCAGTTCATTGCCATTTTGGTCAAAGCTCAGTAATTTTGCGCTGCCGGAACGCAAGGCGATTATTCCCCTGAATGTGCTGCCGGCATGGTATATGGCCTCACCCTTTTGACGTATATTGTTCCGATTAACCAATAAGGCAAGCTCACCCACTTCCGACCGGGGCAGTCCTTTAGGGATGCACAAATTATCCAGGTTACAGTTTTCGCAAGTGACGGCGGTTTTGGTTGTCGATGAAGTTGAAGTTGACGTTGTGGAATCTATCATTATTTTGAAAACGGGAAAGGGGTATTTAGGTCAAAAGGAGAACAATCTATCAAAAACTTAACATGGTCACAAGGAATCCCCGCATACTTCCGAACGACTAACTTATTACGGGAAATCATTTTCCAGCTAAAACATATAAATTAAGTGGTATTTTATTATCTGCCGTGACATGGTGCTTGTTCTGCTTTCGCTAAAAGGCGGCAAGCAGCATCAATAAAAAAATCTTACGTGCCGAGTTTAGCGCCCGGCATAGATTATTTCCGCAAACTATTTTTTTCATCGCCGCTTCAATTTGCCTGCACAAGGTTTTCAAAATCTTGATCCGCGCAAAGTTCTTGTCGTTGGCTTCCACCAGCGTCCACGGCGCAATTTCGGTGCTGGTACGGTCGACCATATCGCATACTGCATGTTCGTATTCATCCCATTTTTCGCGATTGCGCCAGTCTTCCTCGGTAATTTTAAAACGCTTAAAGCCGATTTTTTCACGCTCATTAAAGCGTGCAAGTTGTTCTTCCTTGCTGATCGCAAGCCAGAATTTGACCACCACAATATTGTGGCGAACCAGTTGCGCTTCAAAATCGTTGATCTCGCTGTAAGCGCGCATCCAGTCGACTTTGGAGCAGAAACCCTCAACGCGTTCGACCAACACGCGGCCATACCAGGAGCGATCGAAAATCGTCACCCGCCCGCGCCGGGGAATGTGCCGCCAAAAACGCCATAAGTAAGGCTGGGCGCGTTCCTCTTCGGTCGGTGCGGCAACCGGGATGATATTGTACCAGCGGGCATCCAGGGCGCTGGTGATGCGGCGGATTGCGCCACCCTTGCCGGCCGCGTCATTGCCTTCGAACATCGCGATGACGGTGATGTCCTTAAACTTGGCTTCGCGGGTCAGCAAGGCGAGCTTGCCCTGATATTTTTCCAGCTCGGTTTTAAATTTTTTCTTGTCGATCTTCTGGGTCAGATCCAGGCTTTTCAGAATATCGAGTTGGTCTATCGAGGGCAGCGGCGGAGGTGCGACAATTTCCACTGTTTTCACATCGGCCTCATCCAGGCGTTTGCGGATTGCGTCAAGAATCACCTTGCCCACGGTCAAACTGCGGTAATGCGGATCGTAGCCTTCGACAATAGTCCACGGCGCTTCAGCGGTGCTGGTGTGCCGTATCACGCTTTCATGAATGACCAAGAACTTGTCATATTGCTTGAAGTGCTTCCAATCGCGGTCGGTCACGCGCCAGCGGGTATGTGAATTTTTCTCCAGCAGTTGCAGACGCTTTTTCTGCCGGTCTTTGGATAAATGCATCCAGAATTTGATAATCAGCGCGCCTTCGTCGGTCAGCATCTTTTCCAGGCGTCTGGCGCGTTCCATGCTCAGGTCAAGCTCGGCCGACTTGGTGCGACCAGCTACACGGTTGAGTATCGGCCAAGTATACCAGGAGCCTAAGAATACGCCGATCTTGCCTTTTGGCGGAAGCTCGCGCCAGAACCGCCACATCATCGGCCGGTCAAGTTCCTCATCCGACGGCTCGCCCATGCCGTGAGTTTGGATAAAACGCGGATCCATCCATTCGTTGAGCAAGTTGACGGTTTCGCCGCGCCCCGCGCCATCGAGGCCGCCAACCAAAATAATAACCGGAAACTTGGCCAGCTTTGCTAAATCCACCTGCGCATCCAGTAACGCCTCTCGGAGTTTTGGCACTTCCAAATCGTAGGTGGCCTTGTCTATTTTGTGTCCAAGTTCTGCCGATTCAAACATGACGATCTCCCTGAGGAATTTCCGATAAATTAGTAAACGCCCAAACTGTAGCTGCTGAACGAAGTGTAGCGCATCATTCGCGAATGATGCCCGGCTTTATTTGAAAAAATAAAGTAAAATAGCCGTTTTTTAAATCCCACTCCATAGATATTACGCGAACAGCAAAGGTACACATGAAGAATTATAAAATCGCAGTGCTGGCCGGTGACGGCATTGGCCCGGAAATTACTCGGGAAGCCATCAAAGTTCTCAAACTTATTGAAGAGCGTAACGATGTTACTTTCGAACTGATGCCCGCCGCTTTCGGTGCCTGCGCCTATTTCGAATTCGGCGATGCCTTTCCGCAATCGACCATCGATATTTGCGACCAAGCCGATGCGATTTTAAAAGGCCCGATCGGTTTGAGTCACGAGCAATCCAAAACCATTCCGGTTGATAAGCAACCCGAACGCGGTGCGCTGCTGCCGATGCGTCGTCGTTACAACACTTACGCAAACTTTCGGCCGGTATTCCTGCCCAAAGCCTTGGCGCATTTCTCGCCGCTAAAACCTGAGATCATTGGTGAGGGCATCGACATTATTATGGTGCGCGAACTGGTCGGCGGCCTGTATTTCGGAACCAAGGAAACCGGCATTAACGAGCAGGGTTTGCGTTATGTCAAAGAAACCCTGGAATACGATGAACACCAAATCAGCCAGATTTTGCATCAGGCATTCAAGCTAGCCCAAAAACGCAAGAAAGTACTGCACAACATTCACAAAAGCAATGTGCTCAAATCCAGCGTGTTGTGGAATGAAATTCTGGATGAAGTGGCTAAGGACTATCCTGAAGTGGAAGTTATCCACCAGCTGGTTGATTCTGCCGCGACTAATTTGTGTCTGAAGCCCACCCAGTTCGACGTGATGGTCATGGAAAACATGTTCGGCGACATCCTCAGCGATCAGGGCGGCGGCATCCTGGGTTCCCTGGGCTTGATGCCTTCCGCCTGTATCGGTGATGAAAAAGCCTACTACGAACCGTCGCACGGTTCGGCCCCCGACATTGCCGGGAAAAATATCGCCAATCCCTATTCGATGATCGGCTCGGTTGCGATGATGCTGGAAAACAGCTTCGATATGGCCGAAGAAGCCAAGAATGTCTGGGCTGCGATGCAAGGCGTGTTCGGCGACGGCTACTCAACCGCCGACCTGTCCAAGCCGGGCAGCGGCGTCACGATGATCAGCACCGTAGAGTTTGGTGACAAGGTTGTTGAAAAGCTGAGACAGATGCCAAGAGTGTAGGCTGCTTTAACCGATCAGGGCGGGGTGCCTTATACCCCGCCTTTTCCTTCCGGCTACAGTCCTATGTAGCTAACATAAGCCCGATAACCCGCAAACACCGACAGCATCAGGAACAGGGTGCCGCTGATCTTGTGCAACAGCACTAACGGGACTTTTTGCAAAATAGTGCGACCGGCGATGATTCCCAAAGCGGATGTCGAAGCTAACGCGGCTGTCGATCCAAACCATACGGCAATAGGGGCTACGGTGCTGCTTAAGCCAACCACTGCCAGCTGGGTTTTATCGCCGAATTCAGCGACGGTAATCAATAAAAAAGTGGTAAAGAAAATGCCGTGACCGCTTTTTTCCTTAACGTCCACATTTTCATCGTCCTCTTCTACGCGCAAGGAATGAATGCCGAACGCGGCAAACAGGATGGCGACTATTGCCGCGACGATATATTCCGGCAGCCAGCTGGCGATGGCGACGCCGAAAACAACGGCCAAGGTGTTTAAAAAGGCAAAAGCCGCCATTGCACCCAGCAAAACCGGCATGGACCTGTGCCGGGAGGCCAGCGTCATGCATACCAGTTGGCTTTTATCGCCGATTTCAGCGGCGGCAATCAGGGCGAAACTGGTTGCAGCAGTGGTTGATAGTTCGGTGATGTTACCGGTGCTCAGTAACGATAAAAAGTGTTGGAAAGAGCCGTGAAAGCTTTCGAAAATAGCTGCTGTGTTCAGTGATGTTAGGAGGTGTTGTAAATAACTTTGAAAATGATCCATTTTTATCTCTGGAAATGTCTTTGCAAAGGGCGATCCAATCCGGTCGGTCGCCGTGCAAGGAAAAACGTTGCTGACTGAGTATTAACCCAGCATATTGTCCAAGGTCATCATAATGATGAAACCAATCATTAATGCAAAGGTAGCGTAACGCGAACGGCCGTCGGCGTGGGTCTCGGGGATGATTTCCTCGCTGATCACAAACAGCATGGCGCCGGCGGCAAAGCCCATGGCTATCGGCAGGATCGGTTGAAAAACGGTAACCATAGTGATGCCGAGCAGGCCGCCCACCGGCTCCACCAAGCCTGTCAGCGTGGCGATGCCCACGGCCCGCCACTTGTTGTAGCCTAAGCCGACCAAGGGTAGGGCGACGGCCAAGCCTTCAGGGATATTTTGCAGGGCTATCGCAATTGCCAGAACCACGCCGTTTTTCATCTCCCCGGAACCGAAACTGACGCCGACCGACATGCCTTCAGGAAAGTTGTGGATGGTGATGGCGATAATGAACAGCCAGATTTTGTTCAGGGAATTCAGCCGGACATCGGAAATTGAATCGAGGTGGACATGCGGCAACTGGCGGTCGGCGAAATGCAGGAACAGCGCGCCGACCAACATGCCCAGGGAGACGACATAAATGCCGCTACCGGGCCAGATTTGATTGCCGTAGGCCATGCCCGGAACCAGCAGGGAAAATGCGGTTGCAGCCAGCATGACGCCGGCGGCGGCACCGAGCATGCTGTTGAACAGGTTTTTGGAGATGTTTTTGAAAAACAGCGCGGGTAGGGCGCCAAGTCCCGTCGCCAGTCCGGCTAGGATGCTGGCAAGGAAACCGATAACTACGATCTCGCCAAAAATCAGATATAAACTGCCGAAAATTACCAGCTGCGACAACAAGAATAATCCAATCACTGTCGCCCAACGTTTTAGCGGCGGCATGTATTTTATGGTCAGATAAAACTTGCTGGATTTTATCGCGGTTACCTGGTCTTCAAAATAGCGTTGCAATTTTGTGAAAGTCTTTGTGGTTAAAGTCATAAGATTTACCTGCATCAGCTTGTTTTGGAATGTGCCTGAGGCATTATAACCAAATACCCGTGGCGTGTGGTTGTTTGTGGCGGATTAGCTTCCTGCAATCCCTGCCGCATGCATTCGTCGCGGAGCTGGATTTTCAGTGAACCGGGAATATTTCCTTTTATCGGCTCCCGGCTAGTCCCTGCTTGGATGTTTGGCTATCATGACGGCATTATTTGCTTGGAATGAATCATGAAAAAATTGACTTGCACATTGCTCGGGCTAAGCCTAACGGCAGCCAGCGCCGTATCGGCTAAAGATACGCCGCTGGATCTGGGCATCATCGATGTGGTCGGCGTTACGCCGCTGCAAACTAACGGCGTTGCCGCCAATAAATTACCGGCCAATATCCAGACCGTGTCTTCCGAACAGCTGGAAAAATCCCAAAGTATCAGTCTGGCTGATTACATCAACCGTTATCTGGGCAGCGTGCATATTAACGAAGCGCAAAACAACCCGTTGCAGCCGGATATTTCCTATCGCGGCTTTGTCGCTTCACCGTTGCTTGGCATGCCGCAAGGCTTATCGACCTATGTCAACGGCGTCCGCTTTAACGAAGCGTTCGGCGATACGGTTAACTGGGATTTGATTCCCGAAGGGGCGATTGATTCGATGGCGTTATATCCGGGCTCTAACCCGGTTTATGGTCTGAACAGTTTGGGCGGAGCTCTCTCGGTCAAGACCAAAACCGGGTTTTCCGCGCCCAAGCATGAGCTGGAAGCTTACGGCGGTTCTTGGGGCAGGCATTCGGAGGAATTAAGCACCGGTTGGAATAATGGTACCTGGGGTTATTTTTTAGACCTGCATCATTTTGAGGAAGACGGTTGGCGGGATTTTTCACCGACCAAGGCCGATCAGGCGTTCGGCACATTGAGCTGGCGCGGCGATAAAGGTTCTTTAGACCTGACCTTGGGCGGCAACGATAACAATATGAAGGGTAACGGTGCCGCGCCTATCGAGTTGCAGCAGCTAAACCGGGCAGCGGTGTTTACCCATCCCGACCAGACCACCACGCGCATGTTCTTTTCCGAATTGGCCGGCAGTTACGATCTGACTAACGATGTTGAAGTGAGCGGTAATGCCTATTTCCGGCAGAACCGAATCACGACATTCAATGGGGACAATAGTAACTATTCAGCCTGCGATGCCGATCCGACATTGTTGTGTGATCAGGACGCTGCAATTGTTACCGATGTAAACGGCAATCAAGTGCTTGCCGACGATGCGGTTGAGGGCGCAACCAATAACACCAGTCAAACCCAGATGCGCAGCCACGGCGGCACCTTGCAGACGGCGTTTGCCCAAGACTTGTTCAAGCATAAAAACAACCTGACCGTGGGTACCAGTTACGATTATGCCGAGACCCATTTCGGTTCTGACACCGAGCTGGGCTCGTTGACCGACACACGGGGAACAACGCAAAGCGGCGTTCTGGTAAACGAATCAAGAGTCCGTTTGCATACCGATACCTCAACGGCGGGCGTGTTCCTGACCGACAGTTTTTCCATTACCGATGCTTTAACGGCGACCATCGCCGGGCGTTATAACTATATTCATGTCAACATGGATGATCAGTATATAAAAGACCCTTTAAAAACCCTGAACGGCTCGCATACGTTTGAGCGGCTTAATCCTTCTGCCGGATTGACTTATCAAATCAGGGACAACCTGAATGTATACGGCAGCTATAGCGAGTCGACGCGCGCGCCGACGCCGATGGAGTTGAGCTGCGCCGATCCGACGGCGCCGTGTAAGTTGCCTAATTCTTTCGTGTCCGATCCGCCTTTGCAGCAAGTGGTTGCCAAGACCTGGGAAGGCGGTTTTAGGGGCGATTTGGATAAGCTGATAGGCAAGGGCGATTTGAAATGGAACTTGGGCTATTTCAACACCACCAATTACGACGACATTATTTTTCGCCGTGATGCCACCAGCGGCATTGTCAGCCAGGGCTATTTCAGCAACGTGGGCAAAACCCGCCGCTACGGCATAGAAGCGGGGACAATGGTTAACTATCCGCAGCTGTTCAGCAAGATTGACGACTGGCATTTTTCGACCAACTACACCTATCTAAACGCCCGGTTTATGGATAGTTTCGATATTCGGAACCCGCTGGATAGAACCCAGGCGATGACCGTTGTCAGCGGCAACAGAATCCCAGGTATTCCGGAGCATATCTATAAGGCTACTGTAGGCGTCGATTTATGGAAACGCGTGTCGTTGGGTATTGACGGCATATACAGCGGCAACAAGTATTTCAGGGGCGACGAGGCCAATTCCACGGCGCCGTTAGCCGGTTATTGGGTGTTTAATACCACGGCGGAATATAAAGTGACGAAGAATTTTTCCGTATTTGGCAAGGTCAATAATATCTTCGACAAGAACTATAACTCATTCGGTGTGTATGGTCAGGCAAGCGACGTATTGCCTGGATTTAACGACGGCCGGTTTGTGTCGCCCGGCGCGCCTAGGGCGGGATGGATTGGGATTAGGCTGAGCATGTAGGGGCGAATTTATTCGCCATGTGACACACGGGTTTCCACGCGGCGCGTCACCTCCGTGTTGTAGGAGCGGGCCATGCCCGCGATGAATGTGCTGTGACGCTGTAATTATTGCTTAAATTTCGCGGGCGCGGCCCGATCCGACGGTGTCATTATTTGCGCGGCGCGTGGCAATGAGGAGAATATTCTCAGTAGGGCGCGCCGTGCGCGCCAAAGGCGAGTCAGATGGTTCAAGTATCGGCATAGGCGCGCACGGCACGCCCTACGCGTTGGCAGCGGTTTTGCCCAAAACATCTGTTCTCGCTGCCGCTCAAACCGGCTTATTCCGGTCTATGTGGAACAGGCCGCCTCGCAGGCTGCCAGCGTGGCCTCGGCAGCGGCAAGGCCGGGATGGCGTAGCGTAGTGCGAATCGCCACCGCCTCACGCGCATGGGGTAGGGCGTCACCGGCGCGTTGTTGGTTGAGCAGGGCTTGGGCAAGAGTGTGATGGGTACCTGCGATTAGTTCCACGCGGCCTACGTCTTCCGCCAGGGCCATCGCTTCGGTCGCCAAGCGCTCGGCTTCGGGCCAGTCCGATCGGGCCAAACTCAGCTCGGCGAGGCTGCCAGTGGTTCCGGCGATGATCTCTTGATCACCCAGTTTGCGGGCAATGCGCAAGATTTCACGGAAATCGGACTCGGCATTGTCCAGATCGCCAGATGTTTTTTTAATGTGGGCTAAATCACTGAGACTGCTAGCCACATCCCTGCTTTCTGGATTCAGTGAACGATCTAATTCCAGCGCCTCCTGGTAAGCCGTGATCGCAGCAGGGTAATCTTCTCGTAATTGGTAACCCTTGCCACGTAAGCCAATAGCGATAGATCTTTTGCGAGTGTCAAAACTGGCTTGCTGCCAATGGTTGTAGCAGCGTTCAGCGCAGCTCAGCACCGCATCAGCCTCCCCTTGCAAATAGTGAACCCAGCTTGCCTGATAGGCCCGAACAGCGGCGTTGGTATGATCATCCGCCACGAAGGCTTTGGCTTCCGCCTCCAGATTTAGTGTTAGCCATGCATCCCAGTAGCCGGTGAAATCGAGGAATCTATCCAGCGCATCGCACAACTTTTGCAAGCGGGTATTATCTCCGGCAACCAGCAACGGCAGCCCGGCTTGAACCGTAGGCCAGGCGGCTTTTAACTCGGTGTATGGGGCGTTATCCCAGCCGCCATGCTGTACAGCCAATGCGTAAGCTTGCTCTTCCAGACGCTGCCCGGTTGCATTGATCGTCTCGGGGCGGTGTTGGCGCAGGAAACGTGCCGCCAACGGCGGCAAGAACCAGGTGTCATTGGCTTCGTCTTCCAGCAACAAAGCCCGGTCGCGCAGGTCGTCGAGCGCGGTCAACGCGGCGGTTTCGCTCAAGTTTGCAAGCGGCAGCAGCCAGTCCAGGCGCGCCGGTTCGGTAAAATAAGCCAAAGCTGCCAGCACGGCGGTTTCGTCATCGGTAAACGTATCCAGTAAATCGCCATAGACAAATGCCAACGGGTCGTTGTGTTCGTTTATTTTCTGTAGCCGGTGGGCTTCCTGCAAGCGTTGCACGGCCTCATCGACGGTGCGGCAACGTCCTTGGCTGCGGCCTAGTTGGGTTGCGGTCCAGGTCAACAGCAACGGATTGCCGCCGGTCTCGCTATAGAGTTGCAGCCGTTCGTTGTCGGTCAGCTTGGTTATGGCTGGCGTATGCTCGCCCAGCTCTTTCAGGAGTTGCAAGGCGGCATCAACATCGAGCTTGTCCAGCCGCAATGTGCGGGCGGCGGTTTCGTCGCGGCGACGGCTGGTGACGATGGCGCGGCAGCCGGACGGCAGGATTTCCAGCAGGTCGTAAATGCGCCGCCGCTCTTCTTTGTTGAAGGTCTCCAGGTTGTCCAGCACCAGCAATACCTTTTGCGTCGCCAACGCATGGTGTACCCGTGCAGCCTGTTGCTCGGACGGGAGGCGTTGCATGTCGTCGCAGCCGAGCGCCAGGCCGATTTCGGTCAGCAGTTTGAAATAATCGTCGATGCGGTTGTCTTGCACGGCGTGGACGCCATCGGCATGCAGGCGGGTGGTTTTGGCGGTGACGAACAGTTTCAGCGGGTAATGTTCGGCAGGCGCAAGGTGCGCGGCTTCCAAAGCCAGCGAGGTTTTGCCGATACCGCCCGGCCCGTCCAGCACCACGCCCCAGCCTTTAAAGTCCGGCTGTATAAATCGGGCAATGTCAGCCAGTTCCTTAACGCGACCGAAAAACGGGCGGCGCGAGGGCAGGGTGGAATACGGGGCAGGCGATCCGGTGGAAGTTGGAACCGTGTTTGTTTGGTTTGTGGCGGTAGGGGCTTTTAGAGCGTGACCGTTGAGGGGTTCCGGCACTGTGCCTTGGTCGTCTTGCAGATGGGCGTGATCGTAATCGGGGATATAGCGCCAAGGGCCAGTGGTGTTCTTCGCGATGCGCGGCCAGAGTCTTAAGCTGGCCCGACCCTGATTAAAATCAATCCGGCCTGCGCTATAGCCATGGCTGCGCTGCAATGTGGGTGGTTCGCCGAAGAGCTCCATGCCGAATACTGAATTGCCTCGGCATAGCCGGATAGCATCAGGATTGCCGCCTGTGCGAATATAGGTAATGCCGGTCTCGTGCATATGCCCAAACAAATGCAGGACAAAACGGCCAGCCGGGGCGATTTCGCTGTCGCCGTGTTCTTTGGCTTCAGGGGTTAGCCAATCCGGCCCTTGGTGGGTCAGCAGCAGGCAGATGGAGTGGCGGTTTAGCCAATCATCCACAGCGCCGTCGCAGACCGCCTGCAATTGGCGGGTATCCCAAACCAGCTTGCCTTGATAATCGCCGCCTTGCAGTTGCAAAAACGCGGTGTTCAGTCCGACGATACCGATATTTTGTTTGCCGCATGGTATGGTGCAGGCAAAATCGCCGGGCAGGATGCCGGGTGTTAATTTTTCGGGGCAATGGGGTGCATCGTTCCACCATTCGGAGTAAGCGGCAAAGGCGTAGTTTATGACTTGGCGGTAGTCGCTCTTCGGATTATTCCAAAATGTTTCCGCAATATTGTTAAAGCCGCCTGGAAGCAAGAGCATGTCTATGCCGCCAGCGCCTTTTTGTGGACGAGACAAGTCATGATTTCCCGGCACCGCCAGCAAAACCGCATCGCCGGAGCCGAGTTCGGCAAGTTTCTCCCATAGCTCATCCAAGACTTCCTGCTGCATACCCCGGAACTCGTTCGATGTACCTTTCTGAACCAGGTCGCCGGTAAACAATACCGCCTGCCAAGGGCCGGTTTTGTCGTGAAGTATTGCCAAATCTTCAAAAAACGGCTGGCGCAGATTCGGCCAGAGGAATTTTTGCCCGTTAAGGCCGAAATGGAAATCGGTCAGGTGCAGCCAGGAGAAAGGTGTAGTTGGCATCGGATTGGTTCTTAGGATTATTGTTATTATTGTAGTGTTGAATGCAAGTCGTTTGATCAATGATGCACCAAACTAAGGTATTGGGGCAGGGCTTGATTTTTATTTGATGTTCGCCATCCATGGCTTCTGGATCCCGGCATTCCCTGCCGGGATGACGTGTTATGTTGGATTAGCGTTGCGTAACCAGGCAAACCGATGGCTAATCTATATAGGCAAAGCTTCCGTTCTTTTCCAGCAGGCAATAAAAAGCCCGCATAAAGCGGGCGTGTTGAGTGCTGTTATTATTGTTATTGAGTTGTGTTTTATTACAACTTGACCCAAGCAGTGTCACTTAATTTTATTATTATTATCAGCTAGTCAAAATGACTAAATTCCCCCTCTTAGTCGGTAATTAAACCGGGCTCAGTCCTTCAAGCCGGTGAGGATTTTATTCAAATGAACCCCCCTTGTCTATTTAAAAATAGGGTTTACCGGTAAAAATATCGAGCCATTATAAATAATTAGCAAATACAGTTGGGTTACGGCGTTTTTGTTGGGGGTGGTAAATCGGATGACAGGCAGTCAGTGCCATCCGTTCAGGTAAGGTTCAGGCTTTTACCGGTTGCGTTTGGCTTCTTCTTCCTCATTGATAAAGAAGTTAAGCCGTTCATTAAGGATGGCGGATAGCTGAAAATTAAGGCCTTTTGATTTTTGAGCCAGCTTTATTTGCAGGATGGCATCTTTGGTTTGCCCTGTCGCATAGTAGTATTCCGCAAGATAACGATGAGATTCGGCAGGTTGCTTTAAGTCGCTATAAACTTGCGCCAGCAGTTCCGAATAAATCGGTAGCTGCTGGGTTTTAGGCTTTAACAGAGGATAAGTTTTTCTGTGCCAGATCGGCGTTACCCGCTTTTAGTAGCGAGGTAATGTATTCGAGCTTAATGGCTTCGTTATCCGGGAATTGCTCAGTCAGTTTTTTATATCGGGCCAGTGCTACGCTGTAATTTTTCGATTCCAGCGCAGTGCGGGCCAATGCGGTGACGTATTGCGGCTGGTTTGGGTATTCTTTGCTCAGTTGCTGGAAAATCGATTCCGCTTCTGTAAATTTTTGCGTGTTAAGTGCGCACAATCCAAGTCCATAGCGGATAACGGCGCGTTGTTCTGTCGTGCCTTGATTCGATCTGAGTTGAAAATATTTAAGTGTCTCGGCATTGTCAGTACCGGTTAATACCCGGATTTTTGCTTTGGTCAGCTGATAGCCGAGCGAGTCGGGATATTGTTTGTAAGGATAGGTTTCAGCGCGGCCCCGTGTGTCGGAAATACGCGAGGCAGTCACCGGGTGAGTTCTTAAAAACTCAGGAATGTTTTGCCCTGAATAGCGGCTGGATTGCTGCAGGCGTTCGAAAAAAGTGGGCATGCTGCGCGGGTCGAATTGGGAAGCCGCTAATGTTTGCATGCCCGACGCGGTCGGCTTCGGCCTCGTTTTCGCGGGTAAAATCTATTTGAAACTGAACGCTGCCGGCCTGAATGGCGACTATGGCGGCCTGCCCAAGTGCGGGGGACTGGGTGCCTAATAAAACGGCAGCCAAGGTCGCTGCGGCAGTAGGAATCGATAAGCGGCTGGAGGCCTCATAAGCGCGGTATAAATGGCGTTGGGTAACGTGGGCAATTTCGTGCGCCATAACCGAGGCTAATTCGCTTTCGGCTTCGGTGATTAAGATTAACCCGGAATTTACGCCAATATAGCCGCCAGGTCCCGCAAACGCGTTAATGTCGTTTTCCAGTACCACAAAAAAATGGAATGGGTTGCTCGGCAAGTCGCTATTGGCGACCAGTTTTTCGCCGATAGTCTGGATGTATTGCTGAATTTCGGCATCCTGATTGATGGAAATTTGCGAGTGCAGGCTGCGGAAAAATGCTTCGCCGAATTCTTTTTCTTCGGCGGGCGTGATCAGGGTGCCGGAAGAATCGCCCATGTCGGGCAGTTCGATTTTGGTAATCTCAACGGCCTGTTGCGGAGCAGGAAAGAGGGCAAGGCTTAAAGCCAGTGTAAGGGCAGAGGGTTTGAATTTCATACGATGAGACTGAATAAAATTTACCTGGGGTTTTAATCGGATTGTGAGTAGCTCAAGATTATAAACCTGTCGGATCGGATCTTGAGTTTTATTTGGCGAATAGCCTGATTGATAAGACTATTGTTCCAGATATTCTTCGGCTTCGCAAAGCGGGAGGGAAATGTACTGGTTGCGGCCTTTTAGTTTGGCTTGATAGAGTGCCGTGTCAGCTTTGTTTAACAGGTTGTCGTCGTTTTCCGGAATGCCGGTGCAAACGCCGACGCTAATGGTTACTTGTTTGAACGGTTGGGATTTTATATGCGGTATTGCCAGGTTGAAAACAGCGCTTCTTAATTTTTCGGCAAATTGTTCGGCGATTTCTTGGGGTAAGTGCGGCATTACCAGAACGAATTCTTCTCCGCCATAGCGTGCAACGATGTCGGTGGCGCGTGACAGTTGTGATTTTAATGCGTCTGCGACCTGCTTTATTACGTTATCGCCGGCTATGTGTCCGTAATAATCGTTATAGGATTTAAAAAAATCAATGTCGATCATGAAGATGGATAAAGGATGTTTTTGCCTTTTTGCATCAGCTACGGCCATTTCGTAGTGCGCATCGAAGAATCGGCGGTTGCAGATGTCCGTCAAGCCGTCCGTTGTCGCTTCTTTTTTCAGGATTTCCGAATGAGAGCGCAGCATTTTTTCGCGCTTGATTGAGGTGCTGGAATCCGTTACCTGAATCAGGCAGCATGATTCATCCAGTTGCGACTGAATGGGTGTGATGGTGATCGATTGATACATTCTGGTCTGTTGCTGATTTGTCCCGAATACGTTATACAGCGGCAGCGGTGTGCGGTGCAGGGCCGTGGACAGAACCACAGGCAGTCGGTACGTCAAGGTGTTTTTGAGCGCGGTCAGGAATGCAGGCGACACTGGCTCTGGAAATACCTGTTCAAGCGGCCGGTTAAGGGCGTCGGCTTCTTTAATGTCGCTATGTTTGGCGATCCAGTCATTCCAGAGCAATATCTTGCCGTCGGCATCTACAACACACACACCGAGGTTAAGTGCATTGAATATGTTCTTCCATATCAAAACGCTTTGCTGATAATTCGCTCATGAAATTCTGCCAAGAAATTGATCGACATGGGCAACAAGCTTAGTCAAAGATGCGGAACTTAACAGGAACACGAGATTGCCGGTCGTATGTCGCTTTTCGATGGCTGAGATCAATGTGTAATACCATGACATAGGGCTGATTGGAGTTCTTCTTGAGTCGATGTAATATTTCGTCGGCTGATGCTACGGTGTAATTGGGTAAAGAGCTTTCCAGTGTAAAGCTGAATACGTCGGCCATCGCAGATAGGCAGGCGTTTAAAATGATGTTGCCTAATTCACACATGGCTTCGTGCTCAAATTCTGCAAGCTCTTCAAGACTCATTTGCGAGCCCATCATATCGCTGACGATTTTTAATGCTTGGTCTTCGGTAAATAAAAGCACGGCCTCGGCATTAAATGGGCCGCTAAAGTGCTGAGTTACTGCGCCAAATCGCCCATCGCCCAATGATAATGTTGCCGAGTTTATGTCTTCTGAGTTAATGACTTGCACGGAGGGGACGGAAATGCGCACTTCGTCGCCGACAATCTCGCTCAGGCTTAATGCTGCGCGGCCTGCGCCGATGCTAAATACTTCTGCCAAGGCGTCAAGATGAAGTTCGCTGAGATTGTTCATTTGGAATCTGTAAAATAGTCTTAGCGTCAGGGCGATTGATTTTTCTGTGACCGGTTTTGCAACCAATATAGTTCCAAGCGAACGAGCGCGGTTTTGATGCGTTTCTTGAATGTTTGCCGAGAAAATAACGACTTTTACTGAGGGATGTTTGGCTAGTATCTGCTCTGCGGCATCGGTGCCTGAAATGCCCGGCATGTTGATGTCCATGGTGCAGTAGTCGGGGAGGTCGTTATCAACCAGTGCAATCGCATCTTCGCCGCAGACGGCTTCAGAGATTACCCATTCGGGGCGTTGAGCAAGGATATGGGTGCGGATTAGCATTCTTGATACCTTGCTGTCATCGACGATCAAAAGTTTTTTTATTGAACTATCCACAGGTATGGCTGCTTTTTGATGGGTTTAAACTTTCGGCATTTTACATGAAAAAATAGAAGTCGCGAAGCTATATATAGAGCTTAGGTTAAGGATATAAACTTTTTGCCTTTAGGCGCGAGTGCGATTTTGTTGGGTTGCTCTGTAACCGAAAGCGATTGAAGTAACGCGAGCAGTTTGTTACTTCAATCCCTAAGCCGTTACAAATTTGAATGGTGTTAGAAGTTGATGTTGCCTTGCACCCAGATTTTTTGGGTATCGGTAGAATATCTGTCCGCCTCGTAATTAGCATATTTGGCTAGTAACGAATAATGTTTGCCGAATTTTTTGACTGCTTGGAAATCCCATTCTTTGCCGTAATGAATGCGGCTGGTATCGTCGCTAAAATCATGATAAATGCCTGATAATACAAGGCTATCGTTTTCCATGAATTTTGCATTCACGGTGCCGAATACATCACGGATACCGTTATCAGGCGTGACCAGAAATAAATCCGCCCAGCCTTGGAATGCATGGTTGGTACCCAGCGGCGTATTAAAGGTTTTGTTTGCACCGCTGCCGTTAAGCTGTTCCATAGCGCCTTGAAAGTTGAAGTTATAGGCAGAAAAACCGCCCATTACATTGTAACGGTGCGCTTGATAGGTGGTCGGAGAATGTTGGTAATCTTCTTGATAGCTCCATTCAGCCGTGTACAGCAGGCTGTAGTGGTCATAGAATTTTTTCGGCTTGTCGCTATTAATGAAGCGCAGGCCGTATGTTTGGCTAGATTTATTGTAATTTGCCCTCTCGGTATAGTCGAGCCAATAGCCGTAACCGATCAGGTTGCCGTAGTCGCCGAGCTTATAGTTGGCATTAAGTATCGGTGCGTTGATGTTCTCGGTTGTGGAGGTGAAGGTTTGTACGTTACCTATATAGCCGACATTAACGGTCAGGTTTTTGATCGATTGATTGGTAACCAAAGCCGAATCGAATGTGGTTTCCATCTGGCGCCAGCCCACGTTGCCGATAAAACGGTCGTCATCAAGCTTGATGCGTTGCCGTCCGCCTTTAATAACCGTATCGGGAACCCCTGCATAACTGATCCACATCTGGTTAAGTTCATTGTAACCGGGGTCTGCGATGACTGAATATTCAGCATGAGCGCCTCGGTTATTGTTGTAATCCGATTGCAACACATGGGTGCCTTCGTATTCTACATAACCTTGCAGGCCGTGAAATACCGGCGAAAGCAAGCCTAAGCGGGTGCGTATGGTGTTGGCATTGGCGGTTTTTGGCTGAACTGCGGCAGGCACGCCATTGAGTGTTGGAGTGGGAACCACATCCTGATTAACATTTTCATAGCGGTAATTGGTGTCAATCTTGACCGCGCCCCCATTGCCGAACTTAAGCGCATCTTCAATTGATTTGGTCGCATCGGCGGATACAGGGTTACTGGCAGCAGCTAGCGAGAGTAATGCTACAGATAAGGCGCCGGATGGCGATTTTTTTTGTTGCTGCGGCATGAAGCCCCCATTATATAGATAAAAAATATAAAGTCAGTATAGCACTATTTGTTATTTTTCATGTAGATAAGAATGCTATTGAAGAAATAAGTTAAGGTTGTATTTTAGGGTGTTAAATGTCATGCGTTCTATGTTAGTGTATGAACTTATAATAATAAAAACAAAAGGATGAAATACCGTGTCTGACATTAATTCCTCCAAACAAAAACACGCGCTTACCGCAAGCACCGTTGCATTCACCACCTGCTTTGCGGTGTGGACCATCTTTTCCATCATCGGATTGCAAATTCAGAAAGACTTGCATTTAAGCGAAACCGAATTCGGCTTGCTGGTCGGCACACCGATACTTTCAGGTTCGTTAATCCGGCTGATGCTGGGTATCTGGAGCGACCAGTACGGCGGCCGTATCGTTTATACAATGGTGATGGTGACGGCGGCTATTGCCACGTTTCTGCTGACCACGGTTGAAACTTACATCATGTATCTTAGTGACAGCACTTAGGTATCGGTGTTGCCGGTGGCTCGTTTGCCGTGGGTATCGCCTATGTTTCGCGTTGGTTTCCTAAAGAGAAGCAAGGCACGGCGTTAGGTATTTTCGGTCTCGGCAACGTTGGCGCGGCGGTGACCAAATTCATTGCGCCTTTTGTGATGGTCGCATTCGGCTGGCATGCCGTAGCGCAAATCTGGGCGTGCGGCTCTGCTGTTGATGGCGGCAATCTTTTGGTTTGTGACCGAAGATGAGCCGATGCTTAAAGCCAGACGCCGCGAGTCGGGCGCCAAGCCGGATTCATTCCTGAAACAACTGGAACCGCTTAAGAATATGCAGGTCTGGCGGTTTTCGCTGTATTACTTCTGCGTATTTGGCGCTTTTGTCGCATTGGCGCTGTGGCTGCCGCGTTATCTGGTCGGCGCTTACGGTTTCGATATTAAGTCGGCGGGTATGCTGGCTGCGTCGTATTCCATTTTTGCCAGTTTGTTTCGCGCGTTGGGCGGCTGGTTGTCCGACCGTTACGGGGCGCGGTTGATTGATGTACTGGACGTTTATTGTCGCCGCCATCTGTACATTTTTTCTGTCTTATCCGCCTACGGATTATATTGTTCACGGCATTAAAGGCGACATTAGCTTTTAGTCTGGCGATTCAGTCCTATGGGCTTTATCTTTTTGGTCGCCGTGCTGGGCTTGTTTATGTCATTCGGCAAGGCGGCAGTGTACAAACATATTCCGGTTTATTATCCCGATAATGTCGGCGCTGTCGGCGGCGCTGTCGGTATGATCGGCGGTTTGGGCGGCTTTTTGTTGCCGTTGACTTTCGGTATGTTGAACGATTTGACCGGTATCTGGAGCAGCTGTTTCATGCTGCTGTTCGTATTGGTGATGATTGCGCTGACCTGGATGCATTTTTCGATTGTTCGTATGGAACGTCGCGTCGTACCTGAATTGGCAAAATTTCGACAGACTTGCCGGAATTGAGTCATCCTTCTTCATTGGTGCTTACCGATTGGAATCCCGAAGACCAAAGCTTCTGGGAAAAGACCGGCAAGCGTATTGCTACCCGCAACCTGTGGATCAGTATTCCCGCCTTGTTGCTGGCGTTTGCGGTGTGGATGGTGTGGAGTGTGGTGGTTATCAATTTGCCCAGCATCGGCTTTAAATACACTACCAACGAATTATTCTGGTTGGCGGCATTGCCGGGTTTGTCGGGGGCGACCTTGCGGATTTTCTATTCATTCATGGTGCCTATTTTCGGCGGCCGTCGCTGGACGACGATCAGTACCGCCTCGTTGCTGCTGCCGTCCATATGGATAGGTTTTGCGGTGCAAAATCCTGAAACGCCTTATGTGTTAATGGTGGTATTAGCGTTGTTGTGCGGTTTTGGCGGCGGTAATTTTGCTTCCAGCATGGCGAATATCAGCTTTTTCTATCCCGCAATCTCAAAAAGGTACGGCGCTGGGCTTGAATGCCGGTTTGGGTAATTTGGGCGTCAGTACCGTGCAGTTTGTGGTGCCTCTGGTTATCGCGGCAGGCGTGTTCGGTTCATGGGGCGGCGATCCGCAAGTCTGGGTTAAAGGCGGAGTCACCAAATATATCTGGCTGCAAAATGCCGGTTTTATCTGGGTGCCGTTTATTATCGCGACCAGTATTGCCGCCTGGTTCGGCATGAATGATATTGCCTCGGCTAAAGCATCGTTTAAAGAACAATCGATCATTTTCAAGCGTAAACATAACTGGCTGATGTGCTGGCTTTATACCGGAACATTCGGTTCATTTATCGGTTATTCGGCCGGTTTACCGATGCTGATTAAAATCTTGTTCCCCGATGTTAATCCAACTCAATACGCCTTTTTGGGGCCGCTGGTCGGCGCGTTAATCAGACCGGTCGGCGGTTGGCTGGCCGACAAGCTGGGCGGAGCGCAGGTGACGTTGTGGAATTTTGTTATTATGATTTGCGCGGTGTTCGGCGTATTGCATTTCATGCCTTCAGCGGGTAATGCCGGCGACTTCTGGGGCTTTCTTGCGATGTTCATGCTGTTGTTTATCACTACCGGCATCGGCAATGGCTCTACTTTCCGCATGATTCCGGTTATCTTTATGACCGAACGGTTGTGCGCAGGCAAAAGGTCAGGGCAGAAGACGCTGAGGCCCAAGCCAAGAAAAGATGCGGCAAAAGAAGCGGCGGCGGTGCTGGGCTTTAGTTCAGCGATTGCCGCTTACGGCGCGTTTTTTATTCCCAAGAGTTACGGTACGGCGATTAGCATGACCGGCACACCTGATGCTGCTTTGTATTGTTTTATCGCTTTTTATCTGACGTGCATTGGCATCACTTGGTGGTTTTACGCGCGTAAGACGGCGGCTATGCCTTGTTAAAATGACGTAGGGGCAATCCCTTGTGGTTGCCCCCAACAAAACAAACGCCAAACACTAAGGGCAACCACAAGGGATTGCCCCTACATAATAGGTAAATCTCATGAGCCATTTCCTCGATCGCTTGCTCTTCTTCAAGAAAAAAGTAGATACCTTCTCCGGTAATCACGGCGTGGTGACCAATGAAGACCGAAGCTGGGAGAACAGTTATCGATCGCGCTGGCAACACGACAAAATCGTGCGCTCCACGCACGGCGTCAATTGCACGGGTTCTTGCAGCTGGAAGATCTACGTCAAAAACGGGCTGGTGACTTGGGAAACCCAGCAAACCGATTACCCGCGCACCCGCCCCGATCTGCCCAATCACGAGCCGCGCGGCTGTCCGCGCGGTGCGAGTTATTCCTGGTATTTGTACAGCGCCAATCGCCTTAAATATCCGTTGATACGCGGTCGTCTGGTCAGGTTATGGCGTGAAGCCCGACAGACTTTAGACTCCGGTTGATGCCTGGGCGTCGATAGTCGAAGATCCGGCTAAAACCGCAGAATACAAATCGATACGCGGTTTGGGCGGCATGGTTCGCGCCAATTGGGAAGAAGTGAACGAAATCATTGCCGCCGCCAATATTTACACGGCAAAAACTTTCGGCCCCGACCGGATTATCGGCTTTTCGCCGATTCCGGCGATGTCGATGGTGTCTTATGCGGCCGGTAGCCGTTATCTGTCATTGATCGGCGGCGTCAGCATGAGTTTTTACGACTGGTATTGCGATTTGCCGCCCGCATCGCCGCAAACCTGGGGCGAGCAAACCGACGTGCCCGAATCGGCGGACTGGTATAACGCCGGATTTTGATGATGTGGGGATCAAACGTACCGCAAACCCGCACACCGGATGCCCATTTCATGACCGAAGCGCGTTATAAAGGCGCGAAAGTCGTGGTGGTCAGTCCCGATTATTCAGAAGCCAGCAAATTCGCCGACTTGTGGCTGCATCCCGAAGCAAGGCACCGATGCTGCACTGTCGATGGCGATAGGCCACGTGATCCTGAAGGAATTTCATGTCGAACGGCAAAGCCCTTATTTTCAATCAGTATGTGCGCGAAAATACCGATTTACCGTTTCTGGTCATGCTGAAAGAACAGGACGACTATTATGTGCAGGACCGTTTCTTCAGGGCATCGGACTTTTATGGGCCAGCTGGGTCAAGACAATAATCCCGACTGGAAAACCGTTGCTTACGATGAAATCAATGGCCACATCGTCCCGCCTTGCGGCTCTATCGGCTTCCGCTGGGGCGAAAGCGGGCATTGGAATATCGAACAAAAAACCGTAGACAATCAGGAAGTGCGCTTACGCTTAAGCTTGATCGATATTAAGGACGATGTTGCCAGCGTCGGCTTTCCTTATTTTGGTGGTTCCGAACATCCGCATTTTACTCATTCCGCCCATGACGCGATTCAAAGGCGCAATGTGCCGGTTAAAAAAATCACCTTGGCCGACGGCACCGAAGTATTAGCGACCACGGTGTTTGATTTGCTGGTTGCCAATTACGGTATAGATCGCGGCTTAGGCGGCGGAAACGTTGCTAGCTTCTTACGATGAGGATGTTCCGTACACACCCGCGTGGCAGGAAAAAATCACCGGCGTTACCCGGAAGAATGTGATTGCGGTAGCGCGGGAATTTGCGATTAACGCCGAAAAAACCCAAGGCCGCTCGATGGTCATTTTGGGTGCGGGTATCAATCACTGGTATCACATGGACATGAATTACCGCGGCATCATGAATATGCTGATGCTGTGCGGTTGCGTCGGCCAGTCCGGCGGCGGCTGGGCGCATTATGTCGGACAGGAAAAACTGCGTCCGCAAACCGGCTGGCTGCCGCTGGCGTTCGGCTTGGACTGGAAACGTCCGCCCCGGCAAATGAACAGCACCTCGTTTTTTTACAATCACACCAGCCAATGGCGTTACGAAAAACTCAAAGTTCATGAGATTTTGTCGCCGCTGGCACGATCCCAAAGACTGGCAGGGCAGCCTGATCGATTTTAACGTCCGATCCGAGCGCATGGGCTGGTTGCCGTCCGCGCCGCAACTGCAAACCAATCCGTTGCAAGTGGTCAGGGACGCCGAAAAAGCCAAAAAAGACCCGATTGAATATGTCGTCAAATCGCTCAAAAGCGGCAAACTGAAGATGTCCTGCGAAGATCCCGATAACCCGCAAAACTTTCCGCGCAATATGTTTGTGTGGCGATCCAATTTGCTGGGTTCTTCGGGCAAAGGCCATGAATACTTTCTGAAGTATTTGCTGGGTACGCAGCACGGCTTGCAGGGCAAAGATTTAGGCGATAGCGGCGATAAACCTTCGGAAGTCGAATGGCATGACACCGCCGCAGAAGGCAAACTCGATTTGCTGGTCACGCTGGATTTTCGGATGTCCACAACCTGTTTGTATTCCGACATTATTTTGCCGACCGCAACCTGGTATGAGAAAAACGACCTGAATACTTCGGATATGCACCCGTTCATCCATCCGTTGTCCAAAGCTGTCGATCCGGCTTGGGAATCGCGTTCCGACTGGGATATTTATAAAGGCATCGCCAAGAAATTCTCGGAATTGACCGTAGGCCATTTGGGCGTAGAAAAAGATATAGTCGCCGTGCCTATCCTGCATGACACACCGGCAGAGCTGGCCCAGCCGTTCGACGTCAAGGATTGGAAGAAAAAGGAATGCGATCCGATTCCGGGCAAAACCATGCCGACGCTGGTCGTGGTCGAGCGCGATTATCCGAACACCTACAAGATGTTCACTTCGCTGGGACCGTTGATGAGCAAAATCGGCAACGGCGGCAAAGGCATCGCCTGGAACACCGAAACCGAAGTCAAGCAACTGGGCGAACTGAACCGGCTGGTGACTGAGGAAGGCATCAGCAAAGGCCTGCCGCGCATCGAATCCGATATTGATGCGACCGAAGTTATCCTGATGCTGGCGCCTGAAACCAACGGCCATGTCGCGGTTAAAGCCTGGGAAGCCTTAAGCAAAGTCACCGGACGGGATCATACCCATCTGGCGCTGGCCGCGCGAAGACGACAAAATCCGTTTCCACGATGTACAGGCGCAGCCGCGCAAGATTATCTCGTCGCCGACCTGGAGCGGCGTGGAATCCGAGCATGTCTGCTACAACGCCTGCTACACCAATGTCCACGAGCGGATTCCCTGGCGCACTCTGACCGGCCGCCAGCAGTTTTACCAGGATCACAGCTGGATGCGGGCGTTCGGCGAGACTTTGTGCGTCTACAAGCCGCCGGTCGATACCCGCTCCATTGCGCCGATTCTGGGACAAAAGCCCAACGGCAATGACGAGCTGGTGTTGAATTTCATGACGCCGCACCAGAAATGGGGCATACACAGCACTTATACCGACAACCTGTTGATGCTGACCTTGTCGCGCGGCGGGCCGATCGTGTGGATGGGCGAAGTCGATGCGGCGAAAGTCGGTATTAAGGACAATGACTGGATAGAAGCCTTTAATGTCAACGGTGCGCTGGTAGCCAGAGCGGTCGTCAGTCAGCGCGTCCCGGAAGGCATGTGCATGATGTATCACGCTCAGGAAAAGATTGTTAATACGCCGGGTTCAGAAATGACCGGTATGCGTGGCGGCATCCATAACTCGGTTACCCGTGCGACGCTTAAACCCACGCACATGATCGGCGGTTACGCCCAGCAAAGTTACGGCTTTAACTATTACGGCACGGTCGGTTCCAATCGCGATGAGTTTGTGATTATTCGCAAGATGAGCAAAGTCGATTGGCTGGATGAACCTAGTCAAAATGCCAATCAGCAGAAGGAAGTGTAATGACTAATCCCAGCAAAGGAACGCGCAATATTCGCGCACAAATAGGCATGGTGTTAAACCTGGACAAGTGTATCGGCTGTCACACTTGCTCCATTACCTGTAAAAACGTCTGGACCTCGCGGAAAGGTGTCGAATATGCCTGGTTTAATAATGTTGAAACCAAGCCGGGCATAGGTTTTCCGCAGCAGTGGGAAAACCAGGACAAATGGAACGGCGGCTGGGTGCGCAAAATCAACGGCAAGATAGAACCGCGTCAAGGCGGCAAACGTCAAGAGTCTTGCGTAATATTTTCGGCAACCCGATTTACCTGAAATCGACGATTATTACGAACCGTTCGATTTCGATTACCAGCATTTGCATAACGCCAAGGAATCGAAAACGCCGCCGACAGCGCAGACCGTATTCGGTGATTACCGGCGAGCGCATGGAAAAAATCGAAGGCGGGCCGAACTGGGAGGAAATTCTGGGCACGGAATTTTCATCACGTTCGCGCGATGTCAATTTCGACAATATCCAGAAAGACATGTACGGTGAATTTGAAAACACCTTCATGATGTATTTGCCGCGCTTGTGCGAGCATTGCCTTAATCCGACCTGCGTTGCTGCCTGTCCCAGCGGCTCGATCTACAAGCGCGAAGAAGACGGCATTGTGCTGATCGACCAGGACAAATGCCGCGGCTGGCGGATGTGCGTTTCGGCCTGTCCGTACAAAAAAATCTACTACAACTGGGAAACCGGAAAATCGGAAAAATGCACGTTCTGCTATCCGCGCATCGAAGCCGGGGAACCGACGGTTTGTTCGGAAACCTGCGTCGGGCGGATTCGTTATTTGGGCGTGTTGCTGTATGACGCCGACCGTATCGAAGCGGCGGCCAGCTGCGAGAACGAGCAGGATTTGTACCAGCAACAGCTGGATGTTTTTCTCGATCCTTTCGATGAAGAAGTGATAGCGGAGGCGCGAGCGGCCGGTATTCCCGAATCATGGCTGACAGCGGCTCAGGAATCGCCGGTTTATAAAATGGCGATAGACTGGAAAGTCGCGTTTCCGCTGCATCCTGAGTTCCGCACCCTGCCGATGGTCTGGTACGTGCCGCCGTTATCGCCGATTCAATCGGCTGCGGAAAACGACCAGATCGGCATGGATGGCGACATTCCCGACGTGCGTTCTTTGCGAATTCCGGTGCAGTATTTGGCCAATTTACTGACCGCGGGTAAAGAAGAACCTGTCGTACTGGGCTTGGAGCGGATGCTGGCGATGCGGGCTTATATGCGCAGCCTTACCGTCGATGGCATGAGTCAATACCGAGGTGTTGGAGCGCGTCGGTTTGACTCAGTTGCAGGTTGAAGAAATGTACCGTTACATGGCGATTGCCAATTACGAAGACCGTTTTGTGATTCCAACCAGTCACCGCGAATATGCGAGTTCTACTTTCGATGCTTACGGCGAGCAAGGCGGCTGCGGGTTTAGTTTTGGCAGTGGCTGTTCTACCGGCAATAATGAGACCAATCTGTTTGGAGGCAACAAGAAGCCGCAACGTAGCGGCGGCATTCCGATCAAGATTCCGATTAAAGTCGAGCCGGCAAAATAAGGAATCATTATGCAAACACTAAAAGTAGTTTCATCATTCCCACAAGTACGTCCTCGTTCCCACGCGCTGCGTGGGAATACGCTTAAAGGCGCGCTGCGCCGCGAGTTATGGTCAGTATATAGAAATGCGCACCGTGCCAATACGGGACGCGGCGCGTCCGGTACTGCATTCCCACGCAGCGCGTGGGAACGAGGGTTTACTAGTTCCCAAGCTCCAGCTTGGGAATTCAGTGCGGGAAGCTCTAGCTTCCCGTCCCGCGAAGCTAGAGCTTCGTTAACTGGGTTCCCAAGCAGGAGCTTGGGAACCAGCGTAACGATAACGCAGGAGCTAACATGAATCTGCAAACATTAAAAGTTCTATCGCTACTGCTGAGCTATCCCGAAGCCGAGATGCTTGAAGCATTAGACGAAATGGCCGCTGTTGTCGAACAGGAAAACCTGTTGCAGGAAGACCATAAAAAATCCGTGCTGGCGCTGATCGATTCTTATCGCGGAGCAGACCTGTTGGATAGCCAAGAAGATTATGTGGCGTTATTCGACCGGGGACGGTTTTTGTCGCTGCATATATTCGAGCATGTCCACGGCGAATCCCGCGACCGGGGGCAGGCCATGGTTAACCTGCTGCAAATGTACGAAGCGCATGGCTTTGAAATGTCCACGCATGAACTGCCGGATTACATTCCGTTGTTTCTGGAGTTTCTCTCGCAACAGGAACAGGCCGAAGCGGTGCAGTTACTGCACGATGCGATGCCGGTGCTAAGTTTGCTGGGCGCACGCTTAACCGAGCGCGGCAGCAGCTTTCAGCGCAGTTTTCGACGCACTGGCAGGTTTCGCGGGCGAACCCGAAGAACTGGAAGAAATCCGCCAGCAAGCCGCGACTGAAGGCGAGGATGAAACCCTGGCCAACATGGATGAAATTTGGGAAGAAGAAGCCGTCAGTTTTATGGGGGCAGGGGATGCATGTAAAAGCCAAACCGCCGATGTCAGTCCAATTACAATCACGCCGCGCGATCAGTTTTTAAAATCGCAGAACCGTTCTCTTTAAAGAAGGAGTCAATCGTGGATTATCTCAATACCTTACTATTCGGCTATTACCCCTACATCGCCATCAGCGTATTTTTCATCGGCAGCCTGGCGCGTTACGACCGCGATCAATACACCTGGCGCACGGGTTCCAGCCAATTCCTGCGAGCGGATGAATTAAGACTGGGCAGCAACTTATTCCATATCGGCATCCTGCTGTTGTTCGTCGGGCATTTCGTCGGCCTGCTGACGCCGCCTGCGATTTATCATGCCTTGGGCCTGTCAACTTCGGCCAAACAAATGCTGGCCGTAGTTGCCGGCGGTGTTTTCGGCGGCGTATGTTTAAAAGGCATCATTATCCTGATACGCCGTCGCCTGACCGATGCCCGTATTCGCGCCACCAGCAGCCGCATGGATATTTTCATCCTGCTGCTGATCGGCGTGCAGCTGGCGCTGGGTCTGATGACCTTGCCGATTTCTATTTATCATTCGGATGGAGCCAATATGCTGCTGCTGGGGGAATGGGCGCAACGCATCGTGACTTTCCGTAGCGGCGCAGCGGATCAAGTCAGCGAGATCGGCATTGTCTTCAAATTGCATTTGTTTTTAGGGCAGACCTTGTTCCTGGTTTTTCCGTTCAGTCGATTGGTGCATGTTTGGAGCGTTCCGCTGGGCTATGTCACGCGTCCTTATCAAGTCGTTCGTAGGCGTTGATCTCAATCGGGTTAAAAAAGAGGATATTAAGCGATGAGTAGGGCGCGCCGTGCGCGCCTTCTCTGCGACTCTCTGGCGCGCATGGCACGCCCTACGTTAAGTAACGTGATAACACTCAAAAGGCAAAATCATGAACAAATCATCCAGTTTGCTGTTACTGACTATAGTGCTGGGCAGCTTGACCTCCGGCTGCTCCGACGAAGCACAAAACAAAGCGGAACTTGAAAAATATGCCGCCAATCAGGTCGGGCAAGCAAAACATAAATCGATGTCTGCCGTAGAAATGGCCGGACACGAAGGCGGCGGAATGCAGCATTCCATGCCGATGCCGGCCGAACCTTCGACCACCCGGCAAAGCGATGTCGGCGAAATCGGCCGCCGCGCCGATGATTTACCGACTCCGCTGAACAGAACACAAGCTCAACTGGTCAGAGTCGATCTTTATACCGACGAACTGGTTGCAGAAATGATGCCCGGCGTGACTTATCAATACTGGACTTATAATGGCAAGGTGCCGGGGCCGTTTATTCGCGCCAGGGCTGGCGATCAGGTGGAAATACATCTGAATCACGGCAAGCCCGGCGCAACTGGTCGAGGCTCACAGCGAACATACAGCGGCTCAACATACCGCCGACGGTCATTCCGTGCATTCCATCGATCTGCATGCGGTGGTCGGGCCCGGTGGCGGGGCACCGTTAATGCAAGTCGGGCAGGGCGAAGAAAAAAGTTTCCGTTTTAAAGCCACGCATCCGGGCATTTATGTTTATCACTGCGCCAGTCCGCATGTACCGACCCATATCGCCAACGGCATGTACGGCATGATTCTGGTGGAACCCGAGCAGGGGCTGGCAAAAGTCGACCGCGAGTTTTACGTGATGCAGGGCGATTTTTACACCAGCGGCAAGTACGGCGACAAAGGCCTGCAATCGTTCAGCAAGGAAAAGATGTTGGCCGAAAAACCGGAGTATTTCCTGTTCAATGGTCGGGTCAACTCGCTCAGCGGCGACCGGGCTTTAAAAGCTAAAGTGGGGGAAAAAATCCGCCTGTTTGTCGGCGTCGGCTCACATGTCGCGGCTAATTTCCATATCATCGGCGCTATTTTCGACAGCCTGTATCCGGAAGGCGCAATCATGAATCCGTCGCTGAAAAACGTCCAGACAACAGTCATAGCCCCAGGTTCTGCGGTGATGATTGAATTTACCGCCGAAGTCCCCGGCAAATACTTGCTGGTTGATCACAGTTTGACACGGGCGATTGATAAGGGCGCGCTTGCTGAATTGATCATAGAAGGTGCGGCTCAGCCTGAGCTTTATCAGCAGGTTGAACATTAAAATTTAGATCAAACGTGTAGGCCGGAATAAGGCCACCCAAGCGTAGCGCGAGGTGGTGTTTCCGGCTTTTCGGGTGGTGTGTTGCCGGAAACACCTGTCTCGCTGTCGCTCGAACAGGTTTATTCCGGCCTACTAAACTGTCTAATGGTTAGGAAATATGTCAGTTTGTGATTCCATTAGTTTCTTGGCGTGTCGATATTTCTTTCCTTGAGTTGTTTGAAAAGAAGTGTTGCCGTCAATTTTTTCGATGACAGTAGTGACTGAATAACCCGTGATTTTGATTTCGCCAATCTCGTCAATTTCTCGATGAATGATTAAGACACACTTTATAGTTGAACCATGTTGAAACGGTATGTTCTCTAAGAGTACAGCATCTCTGAATATAACATCCAGCATCTCAAAGTTAATGGGTATTTCGTTATATATTCCTTTCCATTTATACCGACCTTCTTTTAGAACAGGAGATACTATCTCGATTATGGCGTTATCGTCCTCGTCAGGTCTCAGTTTGTTGGTGCCAAGAATGAATTTTCTGAAATCGCTCCTTGGAATAAATGCCTCATTTGTAACTGGTTCCCAATTATCGTTTAATGCGCCAAAGCCAATTTTATTGACTTTCTCGTATTTTTCTAAATGAGAGTAAAAGTTTGACTTTCTTTTAATAATTCTTAAATTAGTAGCCACAGTACTTGCAGCTTTATCAATATTTCCTTTAGCCGTTTTGTCGTCTTGAAATTCCCGTTTTAACTTTTCGATGTTGAGTCTTTTTTCCTCAATACTTAAGCGATTTAGCTCCTTTTCTAGGCCTTCATTTTCGCTGTCGAATTGTGGAATGGCTGTAACTATGGTTTGAATTAACACAAGGAGTAATGTTATTTCTTGAGTATTTTCGCCCAAGAGCCGCCAAAACTCTCTGAAACCGCCTTGTTTATAAGCTTCAGATATTAACTGAGAGTTAATATCTAAAACTGAAGCAACCTCAATGATGATAGCAAGAAGTTCGGCTTCGCATTTGTTGCGGACTAAAGCGTCTATTTCATGGCTGTCGTCATTAAAATAATAATGCAATTCGAATCTATTTGCGTTTTCCAAGGCCAGTTCCTTTTGTGTTATTTATAGTTAAATGAGTATAAAGTTTTCGTATGTTAGTCGTATGCATGATCAATATGATAACAAAACGCTGGTTTTGTCTGAATTGCTAACTGTATATCATTTTAAAATAAAGTCTAGCTAAGTAACTAAGTAGCAAACCGCGGTAAAGCGCATGACTGCCACTACGAGGGACGGGGTTTGCAACCCCGCTAAATGTTTTTGCAATACCTGAGTTTAATAGCTATGTTTAACCAACGCAAAACGTTCAAACGGGGTAACATGCCCCGCCAAGCTCTGGAGATTCTTAAGTGGTAAATATTATCTCGCCATGTGTAAGGAACTGCTGTTTAAATGAGGAAGGTGTCTGCCTTGGTTGCTTTCGGAGCATTGATGAGATTCTTCACTGGAGCGATGCAACGGAACAGCAAAAGCAGGAAATAATACATTTGGCAAATGCACGAAAAATTGATCATCGACTTAAATATGGATCATATAAATAGATTCAGGCGGTGACAGTAATGAAGATCAACGCAAACAGGGTCTTCTGCGCGGGGCGGGGCTTGCAACTCTGTTCCAACCGTTTTTTGCAATGTTTGAGTTTAATGGCTACGCTTAGCCAACGCCTTACGTTTCGAACGGGGCAACATGCCCCGTTCAGCGCTGGAAACCGTCCTGCATAACAGCCACAAAGCTTTTCATGCTAATAACAACAATAAATAGTAAAGTCATGAAACAGTATAAAAGAATCATTCCATTAGCCGTCGGCGCTGCATTGATGTCCGGTTGCGCAAGCATCGCCAGTCATTCAACTTGGCCTGTTGAGATAAACAGCATCCCCAAAGGGGCGGTATTTTCAATCGCAGACGAGAACGGCCAAGGAGTGCGCGCAGGGAGCACGCCAATGGTTGTTAATTTGGACAGCAGCGATGGCTTTTTTCATCGCGCAGAATACACGGTGCATTTTAAAAAGAAGGGATTTTGGGTTAAAAAAGCGCCATTAGAGGCAAGGGTAAATGACTGGTATTGGGGGAACCTGATTTTCGGCTGGTTCTTTGGCATGTTGATTATTGATCCGGCAACCGGCGCGATGTTTAAACTGCCTGAAACCTTTACGACGGTTTTGAAAAATCAAGATCCCAATAAGAGTTCTGCGGCAGACGAGCTTTGGAATTATCAGTTTAAAAAGTGAAACGCCAAGTTCGGCAGGGTGGGCCACGGCTACTCATCCTGCCGAGTTGGCACGGGGTTATTTCTTTTTAAACCCGTGGATCATAGCCCTGGCCAGATTCTCGCGGTGGATATAGCTTTCAACGGCTACGCCTATAACATGGACAACCACCAGCACCAGCGTGAAGTTGGCGGAAAACTCATGCACTTCTTCCCACATTTTTTCGTTAGCGGAGCCGATAGACGCCAGCGGCCCTGCGGCTTGGTCTGCGCCGTATACCGCAAATCCGGTGATAACCGTCGCCAATAAGCTGACCAGCAATAATACGATCATGGCCGCTCCCGCAGGATTGTGGCCGAGGTAACGCTGGGTTTTTAATGCGATCAGGTCTTTAACATAGGCAATCGACTTGGCAGGGCTGCATAAAAAATTTGAGAACCGTGCATAGTCGTTGCCGACAAAGCCCCAGATTAATCGGAACAGCAATAGCCCGGTCACCAGATAGCCCGCCCAGACGTGAATTGTTAATAAGTCGTCTTCAGTCAGGTAAGCGATAAAAAATCCGGCAACCAGCAGCCAGTGAAAAATTCTAAGTGGGAGATCCCATACTTTAATTAACTCTTGCGATTCCATTTTTGTACTCCTGTTTTTGTAGCGGTGATGTGCTGTTAGAGGAAAATAAAAAATGCAGTTGAGCTTAACATGACACTAAAATCCATTCTAGTTATTGGCGGCCAAAGCCATGTGGATGGGTGCCTGAAAGCCGATCACGCTTTCGCACGCTCCAAACTCAACCCCATAGGCGCAAAAAGAACCCAAACAACAGCACGGAAAAACCGCCGATTTCTGCCGCCGCCAGGATATTAAGCATAAGATAATCTTTCGCACGATTGGCGGAATCGCGCATGCTGTTATTGCTTTGGGTGGTCAAGCCGAGATTGATATAGTGGAAAATAGCGATAGCGAAAAACAACAACGGGAAAATCACGGCGATGGTATTCACTGTATCGGGAAATGCACTGGTCGCGGCAAAAACGGCAAGCAGTTGCGCCGCAAACGCATACATCAGTGCCGCATGGTGCGCGGTATTTACATAGTGCGGCGCTTCGGCTGTTTGATGCCGTCTCATGCAGAGGTATTTCCATACGCCGGTCAGCAAACCGGCCATAAAGAAAATGCCGGAGGCTATAAGCGCAATGCGGGGTGCTGCATGGCTGAGTAATTCTTCCATCTTGATGTCCTGTAGTGTGTTGAAAGATTTGCCGAACGGATGAGCCTTTAGTCTGACGTTTTTTGCGGTTTTCTGCTGGTGTGAAACGGAACTAAAACTTGACTGTAACGGCTGTTTCGATTTTTATGTTGGAATGTAACTGCTCACGCTCTTTTAAATCGCAAATCTAATTCCAAAGCAAATTTTGGACGCCAGACAGTGTGACGGCCGGAGTTCAATGCTTGCTTTGAATCCTAAGATCGAGTGCGTAGTTACGGTGAAACGATAATTAAAGCAAGGCTGAACCATGAATATGACTGCGTTATCCCATCAACGGCCGATTAATCCTGGCCGGGCAAATCTCAAGTTTTCGACCAGCGCCATTGCGCCGCGTGAACGATACGACTGGCTGCGAGAGGTGATATGCCGGGAGTACACCAATGTTGAAATAACCTCGCCCGCTCACAACGACTTGTCTCAAGACCTGACTATCTACCCTTGGGGAAGTCTCCAGTTGTCGACGATCCAGTCCAGTGCGCTCTCGTTAAAGCGGTTGCCCAATGAGCCGCATTTGAACAGCCAGGATGCTTACTTCGCGGTCATGCTTCTTTCCGGCCATTACCGGCTGGAGCAAAATGGAAGGGAAGTTTCGCTCCAGCCTGGGGATATGACCATCTACGATGCGACCCGGCCTCATCGTATACATTGCCCCGGCGAGTTCGCCAAGCTGATTCTTTCAATTCCCCGGTCTGTGTTCAGGGACAGGATTTCTGGAATAGACCGTTGCACCGCACTGCGAATTTCCGGTACTCAAGGGATCGGGTATGTTGCGGCAAATTTTCTGCGCTCGTCCGCAGTTCATGCCGATCATTTACAAGCCCACGAGTTTTCCGTCCTTGCCGATCATGCACTGGATTTGCTGACCTTGGCGGTGACATCGGTGCGCCCGGTTGACTTTAATCTGTCCAGAAGCCGCTCAAGTTCGCTTAACAATGTTAAGACTTTTATCGAGCGGAATCTTCGGAATACCGATCTCGATACCGGATTGATTGCCCGCCATGCCGGTTTGTCGGCGCGTTATATCAATAGCTTGTTTGAAGACGAAGGGACTTCGCTGATGCGCTATGTCTGGAAGCGCAGACTGGAAAACTGCCGCAAGGATATGCAAAATCCGGCTTATGCGGGGCAGCGGTTATCCGACATCGCGTTTCGCTGGGGATTTAACGATGCGGCGCATTTTAGCAGAACCTTCAAACAGCAGTTCGGATGTGCTCCGCGTGACATGCGGCGTAATACGTCGAGCTATTGAGAGCCTTGCGAGTTGAAGCATCTTGCTCAACCGTATGAACAAAGGGCAGTTTCTAATATACCTTACTTTTGAAAGGATTTATTTTCTATGAAATGGGGAATATGATACAAAAAAGATAATTTTTTGTTAGCCGCACTGTTCAAGATTTGGAGGCTACGATGATGTATTTGAATAAGCGTTTGCTAAAGCCGGAAACGGCGATAGATAATAGTGTCAATGAAGCAAAAGGAAGTGCTGAGCATTGCAATTTTCGAATGGCGAGCAATCTGGACGCCGGTAAATCCAGGCTGATTAATATCCTGTCACAATTTCCTGTCACTGCGTTATGGCTGTTGCATCGATACGAAGCGGATGTTTGCAAACCCGAGCAGGCCGCCCAAGCGCTGACCGTTACGTTGGCTCAAATCAAGAGCCGTTACTTGCTGGCCAGTCTGTCGTTTTCAGGCAGGGGTTTCAAGCGTGAGGCCGATGCCGCTGAAAAACAGCAGTTAACCGAGGCACTGCAAGAGTTCCCTTACTCGTTCGAAGATTTGTTCGTGCTGGCTGAACTGATTATTTATGCGTTCAAGATCCGGGACGTTTGCCACCAATCAACCAACAATCATTCCGGTTTGGTTGCCAAACGGCTGGAAGGTTCGAACCGGTCAGACAAGTTAAACTTGCCCGACATCATCGAAGCCATGCGCGCGAGTCAATTCGATGAGCAATTTCTGTTTTTGCCCGGTGCTGACATGCAGCACTATGTGACGGATATGGTTTTTGCCGAGCATCTTTGGTTAAGCTCAAGACAAGCATTGGCGGAGGCCAATTCGGGCTTGGTTTTATTCATAGCCAACCAGTACCGGTGCGGCTTTTTAGATTTTGACGATCTGGTGCAGGAAGGCCAAACCGGATTGTTAAAGGCTATCGATAAATTCGACGGCAGCCTGGGGTTCCAGTTTTCAACCTATGCGGCTTATTGGGTCAAGCAGGCTATGTCCCGCGCCTTGTCCCGCAACGAAAGGGTCGTGCGTGTGCCTTGTGAACAAGTGGCTAATATCAATAAAATGCTGCGCGCCAAAACCGAGTTGCTTGCAAAAACGGGCAGGTCGCCGTCCATTAAAGAATTGGCCGAATATTCAAAAATACCTCATGATCAAATAAATGCTATTTTATGCGTTTCGCAAACGGCAGTGTCTTTGGAGAAATTGGATGACGATGACGAATCATTGGCGCCGATTGATTTTTTAGAGCAGCAGGTTTTTTCTGAGCCGTTTAATAAAGTAGAGCAATCGGAACTTAGAACCTGGATCGGTAAAGCGGTTAAAATACTCGACCCACGGGAATTAAAAATTATTTGCTGCCATTTTGGCATCAACACCAGTCATGAAATGACTTTGCAGGAAATTGGCGCGGAACTTCACTTAACCAGAGAGCGGGTTAGGCAGATTCAGGTTAAGGCGCTCAATAAAATCAAACTCAGCTACGGTAAGCAATTAATGAGTTTTTTATGAACAACGCTCGTTATTTAAGCGGCCGCATCGGTTCCCTACCGATTGCGACACTTCCGCCATCCATGGCAGTCGCAACTAGGAGACACACATGAAGAAGTATCTGTTTAATATTTTGTTTTTTTGCATTGTGGCTGTCGGAGGATATTTAATCTATGACCGCCTGCATAGCACGCCTCCGCCACTGGATACACTGGCCTATTCGGATTTTATCGGCAAGGTAAAGCATGGGCAGGTCGAACGGGTGGAAGTGAATGGTCAGCAGATTGGCGTTCGAACTTCGGACGGTCAGAACTACCAAACCTTTAATCCCGGCGATGGGCATTTAATCGACGATCTTCTGAGTGCCGGTGTGCAGATAAGGACGGTGCCTCCCGAGCAGGAGACATTGCTGATGAGGATATTTATCTCCTGGTTTCCGATGCTGTTAATGATCATAGTGCTGGTCATCTACATGCGCAGAACGCAAGGCGGCATGGGCGGCGGCGGTTTTGGCAAGAGCAAGGCCAAAATGCTCGAAGAAGACAAAAGAACCGTCCACTTTAGTGACGTTGCCGGTTGTGAAGAAGCCAAGGAAGAGGTGGCCGAGCTGGTTGATTTTCTGCGCGATCCGCAAAAATTCCAGAAACTGGGCGGGCAAATTCCGCGCGGCATCTTGATGATCGGTCCTCCGGGAACCGGTAAGACCCTGATTGCCAGGGCCATAGCCGGCGAAGCGGGGGTCAAGTTCTTCACCATTTCAGGTTCGGATTTTGTCGAGATGTTTGTCGGCGTCGGCGCGTCCAGGGTCAGGGACATGTTCGCCCAGGCCAAAGAACACGCGCCTTGCATCATCTTCATCGACGAGATCGACGCGGTCGGCCGTCAGCGCGGCGGTCCCGGCATGGGCGGCGGCAATGACGAGCGGGAGCAAACCCTGAACCAGTTGCTGGTGGAGATGGACGGATTCAACGGCAACGAAGGCGTTATCGTGATCGCCGCAACCAACCGCTCCGATGTGCTGGACAAGGCCTTGCTCAGACCCGGACGTTTCGACCGTCAGGTCAATGTCGGCTTGCCCGATGTGCGCGGCCGCGAGCAAATCCTGAACTGTGCATATCAAAAAAGTGCCTGCCGCCGCTAACGTCGAGTTGAAATACCTTGCACGGGGAACGCCCGGATTTTCAGGCGCCGATCTTGCCAATGTTATCAATGAAGCCGCGTTGTTTGCAGCCCGTTCGAACAAGCTGGAAGTCAGCATGGCCGATCTTGAAAAAGCCAAGGACAAAATCCTGATGGGTGCAGAGCGGCATACCATGGTCATGACCGAAGAGGACAAATTGTTAACCGCCTACCATGAAGCGGGGCATTGTATCGTCGGGCAAAAGTCCACCGAACATGATGCTGTTTATAAAGTCAGCATCATGCCCAGGGGCAGAGCTTTGGGTATCACTATGTTCCTGCCTGAGCGGGACCAATACAGCGCCAGCAAACGCAAACTGGAAAGCCAGATCGCCAGCCTGTTCGGCGGCAGGATTGCGGAACTGATGATTTACGGCGGCGATAGGGTGACTACCGGTGCCTCGAACGACATAGAACGCGCCACCGAGTTGGCCCGCAACATGGTTACGCGCTGGGGCTTGTCCGACAAGCTCGGCCCGCTGGTTTACGGTGAGGAAGGCGGGCGGCCGTTTATGGGCCATCCGGGCGCACCGGGCAGTTCTGTTTCCGACAATGTCGCACACCTTATCGATGAAGAAATCCGCGCAGTGATAGACCGCAACTATCAGCGCGCCGAGACCATTTTGCAGGAAAATATCGTGATCCTGCACAAAATGGCCAATGCACTGATGAAGTGGGAAACCATAGACCGCTTGCAGATTGAGGATTTAATGGCCGGTAAAGATCCTAGGCCGCCTGTGGAAGATGATGATGTGCAGGCAGGCAAGCCGCCATCAGAGCCGACTGATGAAGCGCCTGGAAATGAAGTTTCGGGTAAGGCTGATAAAACAGCGGTTAAGCCAACGACCAATAAACCTGCTGGGCAGGTTTGAGGGAAATTAACAAAATGCAGGCGTAAGCCGGAATAAGGCCACCCGCGCGTAGCGCGAGGTGGCGTTTCCGGTGAGTCTGGATGGTGCTAGCCGGAAACGCCGGTTCTCGCTATCGCTCGAACCAGCTTATTTCGGCCTACATGATTTTCAGCCATAGAACTTTACTGCATTCCACGACTTCACTCGGCGCAATGCGCCCGTATTGCATTCCCCGTAGCGCGTGGGAACAAGAAAGTACCCCTTCCAAGTTATACCTCATTCATCCAAACAGGAACGCATCATGACATCAGTAACCAGGGATAAAAACAATCTGTTTTCGCCGATATTGTTGGGGGATTTGACCTTAGCCAACCGGATAATCATGGCGCCGTTGACGCGCAACCGGGCGGGTGAGGGCAATGTACCCCAGGACATGAATGTAGAGTATTACCGGCAACGGGCCGGTGCCGGTTTGATTATCAGCGAAGGCAGCCAAATTTCGGCTCAGGGCGTCGGCTACCCCCGAACTCCTGGCATTCATTCCGAAGCGCAAATTAAAGGTTGGAAGCGCGTCACCGATGCCGTTCACGAGCAAGGCGGCCGGATTTTCATCCAGCTTTGGCATACCGGCAGAATCTCACATTCATCGTTGCAACCGGAGCATGGTTTACCGGTTGCACCATCCGCGCTGAAAGCCGCCGGTCAGGCTGTGACTTATGAGGGCATGCAGGATTTCGAAACGCCGCATGCGCTAACCCTAGCTGAATTGCCGGGCATTGTCGCCGATTACGCAATCGCCGCCCAAAATGCCAAAGCGGCCGGTTTCGACGGCGTGGAGATTCATGCCGCCAACGGTTATTTACTGGACCAGTTTTTAAGGGACGGCACCAACCGGCGCGACGACGGCTACGGCGGCGACATTGCCAAGCGGATGCGTTTGCTGCTTGAAGTGGTTGAAGCCGTCATCGCTGTTTGGGGCAAGAATCGCGTTGGTGTAAGAGTGTCGCCGGAAAACAGCTTTAACGATATTAAAGACAGCCAGCCGCAGCAGACTTTTAATGCGGTCGCCGAAAAATTATCCGAGTATCCGCTGGCCTATCTGCATGTGCTGGAAGGCGACATGCTGACCGGCGGGCTGCAGGTGGATTACGTGGCGTTAAAAAACTGTTTTGCCGGTTTCTACATGGCTAATAACGGTTATGACCTGGAACGCGGCAATAGTGCCATTGAACAGGGGCATGCCGACATGGTGGCGTATGGCAAGTTGTTTATCGCCAATTCAGATTTGCCGGTGCGGTTCGCTAAAAACCTGCCGCTGAATACGCCCGATCAGGCGACTTTTTATGGTGGCGATGAAAAGGGTTACACGGATTATTTTTAATATTGGGCCGGTTTTTAAACGCCAGCTTCCCATCGCAAAGCGCTAGCTTTGCCTCCCAGGTTCCCAAGTTAAGGCTTGGGAACCTGGCGAAACGAGTGCCATTCTGTTTCTCCTCCCGATCATGGCTGTTACCGTAACGTTACTTACCGAGTAGTTGCCGCTGCATTATTGTATGAACCGAATCACAAGCTTGGTAGGGTGCGCACCGCAAGCCTTATCAGCGTTGGATTTGTTGTAATATTACTGGTGCGCGTGCGTACCCTACTTGTTTTGATTGGGAGATTGATGTGAAAAAATTAGTAAGAAAGATTTTTCTTTATGTTATGTGCCTGCTTGTAATGGCTACAAGCATAGCAACTCCAGCATTTGCCGATAGCAAATGGGAGGTTGGATTTGAATTTGATGGGCCAGGTAAGAAGCCATTACCTAAGACAATGAGGGATTACATCATGGGTTGTGTGCCAAAGGGAAGCTACGTTCCCGATACACCTCCTCCCTATGATCCTAAGGGGCCATTTACATTGACTACTCCCGGCAGCTTAACTGACAAACAAGTTTATGATTACATCAATAATTGTAATCTCAAGCCAGCTAGTGTTACGGGTGTGGTGGTACTCGGAGAAGATTGATTTAAAGGATAACCTTGAAGGACACGAAGTTTTAATATATTGAATTAACCGGTTTATTTGCTTCGTGTCCTTCGTGCCTTTGTGGTGAAAACTAACCATCCCTTGCGCTGGTTAATTCCCAATAGCCGTCCTTATAGCTTGGATACCGGAACCGGTAACCCAACTCTTTTAACCGGGCATTGCTACAGCGCTTATTCATCCCAGCATCAGCATCGGCAGCCTTGACTAGCGGTGGCGGGCAATGCAGCCGTTCCGTCAACCACGTCATTACATCCCACATCGGCGCAGGATCGTCATCGCTGGCCAGATAGCATTGCGCCAACGTCTCGCCTGCAAAACGCTGCTCCAGCAAAAAAGCCAATACGCCGACGCAATCGCGCTGATGTATCCGGTTGGTAAAATAAGGCGGGGTTTGCTGTATGGCCGGTGCCTGCATCGCCTGCCGCAACAGGTATTCCCGTCCCGGTCCGTAAATGCCGGAAAAGCGCACCACGATATTAGCCGGGCTTAAAGCGATCAATTTTTGCTCCGCCTGCCGGATCAAGCGGCTGGTTACATTGCCTGACTCTGCGACTGAATCCTCATCCACCCATTGGCCTTCCGACTGTCCGTAGACGCTGGTGGATGAGACCATAATCCAGTTCGTATCAGGGAGTCTTGCGAGCAGGTTATTCAAGCCGGTTTCATAGACAGCGCGATAGCTTTGTTCGGTGCGGCCGTCAGGCGAGACAATAAAAAACGCTTGGGTAAAATCGCCGTCCAAATCTGCCAGGTCGGCGGGCGAGCTTATATCGGCGGCGACATAGCGGACAGAGCCTGGCGCCGATAAAGGCGGCTTGCGCTTTAACCCGGTGACATCATGGTCCTTGGCCGATAAGACTCCCGCAAGTTCCGAACCTATCGCGCCGCAGCCGACTATTAATATTTTCGCCATGGTTACAATTGATTGACCAGTTGCAGTTCTTGCGGATAAGGCGACATGTAATAGGAGTCTTCAATATACGGGTCGGGGTTTTTGCGGAAATGGTGCTTAAGCAGGGTTAGCGGCACTATCAGCGGGACGTAGCCGGTACGATAGCGTTCAATCACCTCGCAAAGCTCGGCTTTATCATCGGCGCTTAAGGCCTTTTTTAGATAGCCTTGGATATGCTGCAACACATTGACGTGATTCTTCCGGGTAGCCGGTTTTTTAAGCATAGTCATCAACTGCGCAATGTATTGCTCTGCAACTTGTGCAAGGCTGGCTTTGTTGAGCCCCGCCAATAACTGCCCCAGGTCGCGGTAGTCGTCATGACTCATGATGATCAGTTTATGGCGGGCATGGAAACGGGTTAGGCCGCTTGCGGTCAGTCCTTCCGCCAACATCGTTTTCCAGCGGTGCAGCACATAAACGCGCTGGATAAAGTTCTCGCGCAGGCCGGGATCGCCAAGCCTGCCTTCTTCTTCGACCGGCAACAGCGGGTTCAGACGCATCATTTCCTCAGCATAAATGCCGACCCCGTCGGCGCGCGGCTGACCATCGTTATAAACCTTGACCCGCTCCATGCCGCAACTGGGCGAGTTTTTTTTCAGGATATGGCCGCATAAGTTGGCATGCAGGGTTTCTTGCTGCTTTGCATAGCTGCGCAACGGTTCGGTCACATCCCAATCCGGGTTTTTGATGCCGACGCAACGGACGGCATGATCGATTTTCACCAGATGCAGGGTAGGGCGGGGCGCGCCGAGACCGATGCCCATTTCCGGGCAAAACGGATGGAACTCGAAATATTCTCCCAGCGTGCCGGTGATATAGGCATCCAGCCTATGGCCGCCGTCGTAGCGGACATTCTCGCCCAATAAACAACTGCTGATACCGATAGGAATTTTTTTCATGGATTTATGTGTGCAAGTTTTTTTTGACTTTAGCACTAAAACTTACCGGTGTGGATAGTTTTTGTGTCGCTGGCATTTGCGCCTGATTAATGAGATGCTGTATTTGCCTAAAGTTTCAGAGCATTGGAGCCGCGACTTTAGTCGCGGTGATGGCTCATCACGGCTTGTACATGAACGTCCATGCGCGACTAAAGTCGCGGCTCCGTTTATGTTTTCCCCCGCCTTTTAAGTTAGATACGAGGGACATTTAATTCGGCATATCTTTTTGAGGAGTTATACTGATGAAATTTAAATTTATTGTTTATATTATCGTTATGACACTAAGCACAGCATCTCAAGCAACAGAAACGAAATTAGCGGCCTGTCCGAGCAGCCCCAACTGCGTTTCCAGCCAAGCGACAGACGAAGGCCATTTTATTGCGCCATTCAAAATCACCGGCAATGTTGAAGAAGCCTGGGCGGCGCTGAAAAATGCCCTGATCAGCCAAAGCCGCACCGTAATCACCAACGAAACCGGCGACACGCTGCATGCCGAGGCAACCAGTCTGGTGTTTCGCTTTGTCGATGATGTCGATGCGATACTGGATAAGGAGGCCAAGGTAATTCATATCCGTTCCGCATCGCGCGTCGGCTACGGCGATTTTGGGGTTAACCGTAAGCGGGTGGAAAACCTCCGTTCGCAACTGCAACAGGCGCATGTCATAGAGTGATGTTTATTGATGCGACAACGCCTCAGTCAACGCCGCAGCAAGATCGTCATATTGAAACTTGAATCCCTGCGCCAACAGCCGTTCCGGCAGCACGCGCTGACTGCCCAAGACCAGCTGCGACATTTCGCCGAGCAACATTTTCAGCAGCCAGGCCGGAACCGGCAGCAGGGCGGGGCGTTTCAGGCATTGCGCCAGTATTCGGGTGAATTCGGCATTGGTCACAGGGTTCGGAGCGGTCGCATTATAAGCGCCGTGCATCGCCGAATCGGCGATCATGGTCAGCGCGATATTGATCCAGTCTTGGCGATGTACCCATGACATCCATTGCCGCCCGTCGCCCAGGCGTCCGCCTAGCCCTAAGCGAAACGGCGGCAGCATGTGTTGCAGGAAACCGCCGCCTCCGGCGATCACCAAGCCGGTCCTGATCAGGCAGACCCTGACGCCGAATTGCTCGGCCTGTTTTGCGGCTGTTTCCCAATCGGAGCAAAGCTGCTGCGAGAATTCTTCAAAAGGGGTTGATTGTTCGGTCAGCACCGTGTCGCCCTGGTCGCCGTAATAGCCGATAGCGGAGCCGCTGATTAACAGCTCAGGTCTAACGCTCATGCGATCGATGCAGGTTACCAAGTGTTCAGTCAGGCCGATACGGCTATCCCGGATCAGCTGCTTGCGCGACTCGCTCCAGCGGGCGTCGACAATCGGCGCACCGGCAAGATTGACGATGACCTGGAAGCTGTCTTCCGCTTTAAGCTGCGAGAGACTGCCCAGTGCATTAACACCGGGGCCGCATATTTTTGCAACCTTGCCCGGGCTGCGGCTTAACACCGTAATGGCATGGCCTTGTTCGGTCAGGGTTTTAGTCAGTGCATGGCCTATAAAGCCGGTACCGCCGGTAATTAGTATGTTCATAATCGTATCCTCATAACCATTAAGATTGATTTGGAAAACTATTATTAATGCCAAGACAATCGCGCTTGAATAAGCTTGATTTTATACCTACTGCTTATAAATGTGGTTGTTTCAAGTTTTGTAATTTATGGTATTGCAGAATGTGGAGCCGCGACTTTAGTCGCGCTGATGGTTGTCGTCACCGCCTGTGTCGGTGTCTCATGCGCGACTAAAGTCGCGCCTCCAGTTATAAATAATGACAGTAAAGCGGGCAAGAATCCAGGTTTATGCCGTCGGCATTTTCTCCCTAAGCTTTAAAAACCGCTGATACCGCGTCATGGAAATATCGCCGTTTTCAGCCGCCGCTCGCACCGCGCAACCTTTATCAACCAGATGGCGGCAGTTTTTGAACTGGCACTGATCAATTAAAGGCTGGAATTCACGGTAGCCGTAAGCCAGTTGTTGTTCAGATAGTCCCGCCAGCCCGAAGATGGCAACGCCTGGACTATCGATTAAATCGCCGCCTTCGGCCATGTGATACAGCGTAGCCGCCGTGGTGGTATGCCGTCCGTGCTTGGTGGTTTCCGAGATGGTGTTGGTTTTGAGTTCCTTGTCGGGGATGATCGCATTGGTCAGCGATGACTTACCGACGCCGGATTGCCCTGCCAAAATGCTGACCTGGTCTTTTAACGCCCGCTTTAGTTCATCCAGTCCCGAGGCCTTGGCTGCGCTGACCCGATACAGCGCGTAGCCCAGGTTGGTATAATCCAGCAGTTCCTGTTCAATACCGGCCGATTGCGTCAGATCGGTTTTATTCAGTACCAGTGCCGCATCGATATTGCGGTTCTCGCAAATCGCCAGATATTGGTCGATTAGCAAAAAATCGCAATAAGGCTCGACCGCAAAGACGACAAACACGGTATCGATATTGGCGGCAACCGGGCGGACCTTGCCGTTTCTGGACGGGCGCATCAACAGCGAGCGCCGGGGCAGGATTTCTTCTATGCGGCCCTGGTCGGGCGAGGATTGCGTCCATAAAACCCGGTCGCCGACTGCGACGGTTTCAAGCCGCCGCAGGGTTTGGCACAGCACAATCTTATCGTCATATTCAACCGCAATGCCCTGACCTAAATGGGAGATGACCAGTCCTTCAATTAGTTCGGCCATTACGCGGGGCGTACTTTGGATTCTAAATTGGCAATACGGATAGCCGCAGGCGGGTGGCTGTAATGGAAGGCCGAATACAAAGGATCGGGTGTCAATGTGCTGGCGTTTTCCTCAAACAGTTTGACTAAAGCGCTGACCAGTTTTTCGGCTTTGGCATGGTTTGAGGCAAAATCATCGGCTTCAAACTCGAATTTGCGTTGAAAATAGGCGGTGATAGGCTGCATAAAAAAGGTAAACGACGAGGACACCAGCATGAATAACAACAGGGCGGCGGCATGTGACGGCTGCACTACGCCCAGGCCGTTGTAAAACCATGTCTGGTCGATCAGCCAGCCTAAAATCGCAAAACTGACCAGGGTCATAACGGCATTGGCAATTAGCATTTTGATCGTGTGCTTGCACTTGAAATGTCCCAGTTCGTGAGCCAGTATCGCTTCCAGTTCTTCATCCTCCAACGAGTTGATCAAGGTGTCGAAAAACACGATACGCTTGTTGTTGCCAAGGCCGGTGAAGTAGGCGTTGCCGTGGCCTGAGCGTTTGGAGCCGTCCATGATGAAGATGCCGTTGCTGTTAAATCCGCAACGGGCAAGCAAGCCTTGAATCCGGTCTTTTAACGAGCCTTCCTCCATCGGGGTGAATTTATTGAATAACGGCGCGATCACGGTAGGGAACAGCCAGCTCATCAACAGCGCAAAGCCCATCAGTATGCCCCAGGCCCATAACCACCACAGCGAACCGATGCTGTCCATGACCCACAGGATTAAAGCGAGCAAAGGCATGCCGATAGCAGTAACCAAAACCAGTTGCAGCAGCTGATCCTTGATGAACTGCTGTGGGGTGCTCTTGTTGAAACCGAATTTTTCTTCAATCACAAATGTTTGGTAGATGCTGGTGGGGATTTCAACCAGCGTCATGACCAGGAAAACGCTGGCGACAGCCGCCAAGCCGGCCATCAACGGGCTTGAAATTATCGATGCCCAAAACTCGAAAGCCAAATTAATGCCGCCGCCAAGGGTCATTACTAACAGCAGGATAACGCCGATAATACTGTCTATATCGCCCAGCCTGCTTTTTTCCAGCGTGTAGTCGGCCGCTTTTTGGTGGGCTTCCAGCGAGACGGTGTTTTTAAAGGCTTCAGGCACGGCGTCGCGGTGCTTTGGCAACGTAACCGGCGTGGCGTTTAGACAGCCAAAACTGGACTGAAAAAGAAAGGGTTAGCGTGATTAAAAAGACGATGGTAAAGCTATTCATAAGCTGGATTCTTCAATGTTTAAGAGTTAGACGTACAGATTAGCCAATGCTACACTAACCGCCCTCTTATATACAATGGAATCGACAAATGGCGCAGGACCCATCGCATCTTATCTGGATAGACCTTGAAATGACCGGGCTCAATCCGGACAGCGATTTGATCATCGAGATTGCTACGATTGTTACCGATAAGGATTTAAATATTCTGGCCCAAGGCCCGGTGTTGGCCGTGCATCAGTCCGATGCGACATTGGCGGCAATGGACGAGTGGAACCAGCATCACCACGGGCAATCCGGCTTAATCGAACGGGTCAAGGCTTCCACTATCGATACAGCGGAAGCCGAACGGCAAACGATTGAATTTTTAAAGCAATGGGTGCCGGAAAATACCTCGCCGATCTGCGGCAACAGCATCGGCCAGGACAGGCGCTTTTTGTATCGTTATATGCCCAAACTGGAAGCGTATTTTCATTACCGCAATATCGATGTTTCAACAGTTAAAGAGTTGGCAGCCAGATGGGCTCCCGAAGTAAAAGAAGGATTCAAAAAAGAGTCCTCGCATCAAGCCTTGGACGACATTATCGAATCTATCGAAGAGCTGCGTTATTACCGCGAGCACTTCATTAAGTTCTAGAGGTTCAAACCGGTGAATCAAATTTTTGCAGTTGCGTTGGGCGGGGCATTCGGAGCGGTGATTCGGTTCCTGGTGTCATCGGGTATTTACCAGTGGCTGGGGCGAGGCTTTCCCTATGGAACCTTGGTCGTCAACGTGCTCGGCTCGTTTATGCTCGGCTTGCTGACCGAGTCGCTGATGCAGCAGCGCATCACCATTACCTTCGAATACAGGGCGGCCATCTTGATTGGCTTTATCGGTGCCTTTACTACCTTCTCCACATTTTCGCTGGAAACGTTTTATCTGTTAGAGCAGGGCAATTTGACCAAAGCGGGGCTGAACATATTCACCAGCGTGACGGCCTGCGTTTTTGCGATCTGGATCGGCTTGTTGTGTGGCAGAGGCCTGTTTTATTATTCGGACGGCGTTATCCAGTGGTCGGGCGGCATGATTCCTTATGCGTTGATGACCATTAATGCGATAGGCGCGTTTTTGATCAGCATACTCGCGACTATCTTATTGCAGAAAGTGGCGCTAGCCGTGGAATATCGAGTCGTACTGACGGTGGTCATGGTGGGCGTCTTTTTAACCCTTTCCGGCTTATATCTATTGCTGTATTTGGTAGAGCATGGGTTTACATTCGATACCAATCTGAATTTAATGCTGGGCATTTTTGTCGGCAATGGCCTGATTTGTATTTTGGTGATATGGACGGGCTTGCTGGTGGGCAGGCAGATTTAGAGGCGAAAGGCAAAGGGCGAAAGGCCCATGCTTTTTTCGCCCTTTGCCTTTCGCCTTTGGTCTCATATTTATTTTATCGTTCCCACGCTCCGGCGTGGGAATGCAGTCTGCGTCGCTCCAGCGGCGCGAAGTCAACTACACAATTTTATTAAAGGTAACTACGCAATCATGTTAGATCCCCGCTTATTCAGAACCGAGCTAGCTTTTGTTCAGGAACAACTAAACAGACGTTCATTCGATTTTAACCCTGAGTATTACTCCGAGCTGGAAGCCCGGCGCAAAGACATCCAGGTTAAAACCCAGGAATTGCAGAACGAACGCAACAGCAGCTCGAAAGCCATCGGCATCGCCAAGGCCAAGGGCGAAGACGTGCAGCCGTTGTTGGATCAGGTTCAGCATTTGGGCGACGAATTGAAAGCTGCGGAAACCGAATTGTCCGACATTCAGGCCAAAATGACCGCCTTGATGGAAGGCATCCCCAATATCCTTGATGAGTCCGTGCCGAACGGCAAGAGCGAAGACGACAATCTCGAAATCAGCCGCTGGGGCGATATTCCGAGCTTCGATTTCGAGCCCAAAGACCATGTCGATTTAGGCGCAAAGATAGGCATGGATTTTGAGTTGGGCGCCAAAATCGCCAGCGCAAGGTTTGTGGTATTAAACGGGCCGCTGGCGCGCTTGCAACGGGCCATTATCCAGCTGATGCTCGACACCCATACCGCAGAACACGGTTATTGCGAAACTTACGTGCCTTTCCTGGTTAATGCCGACAGCTTGCGCGGCACCGGCCAATTGCCCAAGTTTGAAGCCGACCTGTTCAAGGCCAGCGACGATCCCGGTTTATACCTGATTCCGACCGCCGAAGTGCCGGTCACCAACATCGTCAGGGACGTGATTATCGACGCCAAAGACCTGCCGCTTAAATTCGTCTGCCACAGCCCCTGCTTCCGTAGCGAGGCCGGTGCCTACGGCCGCGACGTAAGAGGCATGATCCGTCAGCACCAATTCGAAAAAGTCGAGATCGTGCAAATCGTAAGCACCGGAAGATTCAGCCCGTGCCCATGAAGAGTTAACCAATCACGCGGAAGCTATATTGAAAAAACTAAACCTGCCTTACCGCAGGATGTTGTTGTGTGCAGGCGATACCGGTTTTTCATCCAGCAAAACCTACGACCTGGAAGTGTGGCTGCCGGGACAAAACACTTATCGGGAAATATCATCGTGCAGCAACTTCAAAGACTTCCAGGCGCGCCGCCTGCAAGCCCGTTGGCGCAACCCCGAAACCGGCAAACCCGAGTTGGCGCATACCCTGAACGGCTCCGGCCTAGCAGCGGGCAGAACCCTGATTGCGGTGATGGAAAATTATCAGGATGCAGAAGGGCGCATCCGTATTCCTGATGCGTTAAGGCCTTATATGGGCGGTTTGGAAGTTATTGGATAGCGCGGGGGTATGCCATGCACCACGTTCTACTTGGCTGGCTAAAGCCAGCCATTTAAAATTGATATTAGACTATACTCTGATCCTATCCAGTTTTTGAGAAACAATTCTTGGGGCGTATTTTTGTCAACCGAGAGTGAAAGGCTTATACAATCATCAGGCTTACGATATGAGTTTACATACAAATTTACAGGGACGGCTGAGAAATACTCATTTGCCAAAAAGCCATGGATTGCTACCTGTTTTCGAAACGGTTGTGAACTCAATCCATTCTTTAGAAGAAAAGGGTAATTTGGCAACAGGACAAATCATTCTGAAGATTCAAAGGGACTCTCATTTATCACCCTTGGATGAGGATTCTCACCCCAGGGATATAGTGGGCTTTATTGTTGAGGACAATGGAATTGGATTTAACGATGCCAATATGCGGTCTTTTGAGACGCTGGACTCTGACCATAAAATAGACAAAGGCTGTAGAGGGGTTGGCCGATTGCTTTGGCTAAAAGCTTTCGATCATATCGAGATAAATAGTTGTTTTCAGGACTCACAAAATAACGTCAAGAATCGCACTATTACTTTCGATGCCAAAAACGGAATCAAGTCAACTCAAGAAGTAGATAATGCCAATAGTGACATAAAGACTTTTGTTAAATTACTGGGATTTGATAAGAAACTTAGTGCCTCCACGCCTAAAACTATTGATCCTATTGCTCGTGCTTTACTTGAGCATTGTTTATGGTATTTCGTTAGAACTGAAGGCGTCCCTGAAATAAAAGTCCAGGATTTAAACGAGGTTATTAATTTAAACGACTTGTATGATACTTATATGCATGAATCAGCATATGGAGAGGACATAACAATAAAAGAGCATCGGTTTGATCTAATCCATATCAAGTTTCGAGCTTCTTCAAGTAAAAAACATGGGTTGTCGTTTTGCGCCGCTAGCCGATTAGTTAAAGAGGAGGCAATTAGTGGAAAAATTCCGGGATTGCATGGACGAATTTCAGATAAAAATGGAGAATTTATATACAGCTGCTATGTTTCTTCAGTTTACTTAGATGAGAAGAGTTCGTTCCGAACGCACCTCCTTTAATATTGCTGATACTGAAGATATTGATGATATTTTTTCAAGTACTGAAATTTCATTAAAAGAAATTCGTGAACAGGTACTGGCAAGATCTAAAATTTATTTGAATGCGTATCTTGAAGATAATATGGCTGCCGGAAGAGATCGAATTGATAAGTTTGTTTCGGAAAAAGCTCCTCGCTATCGCCCAATAATTTCACGTATCAATAAGGACGAATTGGGGATTGATCCCAATATTTCTGATAAAGAGCTAGAGTTACATCTCCATAAACATCTTGCTGAAGTTGAGAGGAGTATGCTTGAGCAAGGGCATGAAATCATGGCAAGCTTTAATGGTGACGTTGATGATTACCAAGAGCGGCTAAATCAATACCTCCAGACCGCAGAGGATATAAAGAAGTCCGATCTTGCAAACTATGTTTCGCACAGGCGAGTCATAATTGATCTGCTTGAGAAGTCGATCCAAAGAACTGAATCAGGCAAGTATGCAAGAGAAGATTTGATTCATGAATTAATAATGCCCATGAGAAAAGACTCTAATGAGGCGCTAATTGATTCATATAACTTGTGGCTTGTTGATGAGCGCTTGGCATTTCATAATTATTTAGCATCCGACAAGACACTGAATTCGATGCCAATAACTGGAGATTGCTCAACTAAAGAGCCCGATCTTTGTGCTCTAAATATTTGCGATAATCCTATTCTGGTTTCTGAAAAACAAACCCTTCCATTGGCATCGATAACAATCATTGAAATTAAGCGGCCAATGCGAAATGATGCCAAAGCGGGTGAAGAGAAAGACCCTATCGAACAAGCTTTAGGGTATTTAAACAGAATAAGAAAAGGACAGGTAACAACTGCTGGCGGTAGACTTATTCCTAATTCAGAAGATATTCCAGGATATTGTTATGTGATTTGTGATTTAACTAAAACAATAATCGAACGATGTGAGTTTCTTGATCTGACCGTTACAAGTGATCATATGGGATACTTCGGTTTCCATAAACAATATAAGGCATACATAGAGGTCATTTCCTTTGATAAGTTAGTCAATACCGCTAAAGAGCGCAATCGATCTTTCTTTGACAAACTTGGTCTGCCGACGAATTGAATGGCGCGAAAACATGGGTGGGGAATGCATAGTAACAAGGGCCGTTACTCAGAATAAATTGGGTAAATCACGAGCGCTATGTATGACGCGGACAATTTGGATTCCGTCCTCTACGGTACGATACAAAATCAAATAGCTACCCACCGCAAAATAGCGAAGTTCCGGGGCAATATCAGGCCTCAACCGTCCCATTAACGGATTATCTGCAAGTGCATGGAAGCGCTGTTCAATACCGTCAAGCACACGATCCGCGGCTCCGGGGTTATCCTGAGCGATATAAATCCATATCTCGATCAGGTCTTCCTCGGCTTGCGCGGTTCGTTGAATCACAGGTATAAAAGTCTAATATTTCTAGTGCTGCTCTGTGTCTTGGGACAAAAGCCGTTGCCGGGCTTTTGCTTTAATCGCGTTCATATCGGCCAAATGACCAGGGCCGCTGTCCAGTCCGGCCTGCCAAAGGTTACGCAACTCCTCAATTTCATTCTGTTGCAAAGAACGCTTCAGCTTCCAATCGCGCAAAGCCTCGCGGATAACCTCGCTACTGTTGGCATATTCGCCGCTTTCGACACATTGGCGGACTATCGCTGCCATTTCAGGGGTTAAAGCAATACTTAATTTTTCAACATGGGCCATGATAGGAACCTCCTTGTTTCATAGTATTAATAATTCCTTTCAATAGCAATCTGAGTTTGTATGATCAATGCAACCGCTTCCCGCTCAGCGCATCATAAATAGCGGGTTCCTGCTCAGATGGCGGGCCGGGTTATCAGGTTAAGCGGGTCGCCGCCTGAGCCGTAGATGGCTTCTGTAGGATAGACAATCACAACTCAAGATTTTAGATGACGGACGGCGTTTTTTATTTTGAACAGGGAGTGATGGGGCATTTTTGAGTTTATGAGGCTAAGTTTTGTTCATACAATAACGCTGTAAAATCAAGAGTTGGCACCGGCCCGCTCTTGATAAAGCCCTGATAACTATCGCAGCCTTTTTCCTGTAAAAATGCCAGTTGAGCCGTAGTTTCCACGCCCTCGGCTAAGACCTTAAAGCCTAAAATATGGCCCATGGCGACAATGGTCGAGGCGATTTCCATGTCATCTTGATGAAAAGGAATATCGTCGATAAAGCTTTTATCGATTTTCAATACATCCAGCGGAAAGTTTTTAAGATAACCCAAGGATGAATAGCCGGTGCCGAAATCGTCAATGGCCAGACGAACGCCTTGGGCGCGAAGATTATTAAGAATGGCCGCTGCGTTTTCCTGGTTTTCCATCAATCCGCTTTCGGTTATTTCCAGTTCCAGTTGTTCAGGCGGAAAGCCGGTCTCGTTAAGCACATTAGACACCAGGCCGCAAATATCGCCGCGACGGAATTGATGCGGGGAAACATTGACCGCTAATGTTAATGGCGGCAAACCCTGATCCAGCCATTGCCGCCCTTGCCGGCAGGTTTCCCTCAATACCCAGCCGCCGATCTCCACAATCAGGCTGGTTTCTTCGGCAATGGGGATAAAACTTAGCGGTTGGACCAGCCCGTTTACCGGGTCTTGCCAGCGCACCAGGGCCTCGGCACCGACGATGCGGCCGCTGGCAATATCCACTTGCGGCTGGTAAAAAATGCGCAGTTCCTGTTGCTCAACCGCCCGGCGAAGACGCGATTCCAATGCTATGCGCTCTCGGGCAACGAGCGTCAGATTCTCGGAAAAATAGGCAAAACAACCGCGCCCGGCATCTTTAGCCTGATACAGTGCGTCATCGGCATGATCCATGAGTAATTCCGGAGTTTCTCCGTGTTGCGGATAAAGGCTAATACCAATGCTTGCGCCTATATGGACATCGTCGTTCAGGGACAGGCAAAAGGGTCTGGACAAATCGGCAATGATTTCTTTAGCCACCCGCGCAGCATCTTCCGGTTGCATAATATCCTCCAACAGCACGATAAACTCGTCGCCGCCCAGTCGTGCGACCATATCGACATCGCGCAATCTTGCCGTGATTCGTTCAGCGACTTGTTGCAATAATTCATCGCCTGCCAGATGCCCCAGGCTGTCGTTCACTGCTTTAAAGCGATCCAGATCCAGCATCAATAAGCCCATTTGCCTGCCGTCACGCCGTTCGACATTAATGCCGTGCTTTAGTCGTTCCTGCAACAATCGGCGGTTGGGCAGCCCGGTGAGGGGATCATAGAAGGCCAATTGTTTGATTTGCTCCTCGGCGTTCTTGCGCTCGGTGATGTCGGTATGGGTGCCGACATAACGGGTGATGATGCCATCGCTGTCATTTACCGCCGTAATGGACAACCATTTGGGATAGATTTCGCCATTCTTGCGCCGATCCCAGACTTCTCCCTGCCAAGTGCCGGTGTCCATAATGCTCTTCCACATGGTCTTGTAAAAAGCCGCATCATGACGGCCTGATTTAAGTATGCTTACTTTTTGGCCCACGGCCTCCTGTTCCGTGTAACCGGTAGACTCGGTGAAAGCTTTGTTGATCCGCAGAATGACATTGTCCGTATCGGTGATGACTATTGCGTCCTGGGACTCGAACGCGGCCGCAGCGATATGCAGATCCAGCTCTATTTGTTTGCGTTTTGTGATGTCCTTGAAAAAACAGACAAAATATCCGCCATCTTCGCTAATAAACGAGACATTAACCTCAGCATCCCACTCGCTGCCATCCTTACGGCGATGGCGGGTTTCAAAGGTTTCAGTTCCCTGCCGTATGACTTTGCGGATGTGTTTGGCCGTTTCTTCCGGCGATTCCTGAGCTTCCAGGTTGGTGATCTGCATACCGACCAGTTCCGTTTCGGAATAGCCGGAAAAACGGGCGTATGCAGGGTTGATTTCCAACAAACGGCCTTCCTTGTCTACCCGCCAGAAACCCTCTCCGGTGGTTTGGATGACTGAATGGTATCGCCTATGCCGCTCATTGAGCTCTGCTGTACGCTCGATAACCTTATTTTCCAGTTCGTATTCGGACGCTTTTAAGCGGCTAAGAGTGCTATTCAGTTGTCCTGCCATGTTGTTGAACAGCCGCGAGAACTCGGCAATTTCGTGGTAGCTGGTTGGGGGCGCTTGTTGTGTGAAGTCTCCACGGGACAAAGCTCGTGCCATGTCAGCAAGCCCGATAATGGGATTGGTCATGCCCTTGCAAATCTTGGTTGCAATTAACCACGCGGAACAAATGAGAAGGAAGGCCGCGACGCATAGCCCAATAAGCAACCGGTTTAATGGCGCAAAGGCTTCCGCTTGATCGATATGTGCCATGATGCAGCCCCCGCCAATTTCCGGCACGAACCGGAAACCATGGATGATGGGTATGCTGCGGTAGTCAAGATCGAGAGTGTTGCTGCTTTCTTTCTGCAAACAGCGTTGCATCGGTACGGCTGAAATGGATTCAGAAATCCCTTGTTGCGAAGGATAGTGCGGTTTGGTGATGAAAAAACCTCGATTATCGGTCAGAAAAGTTTCCCCGGATTGTCCCAGCATAGGAGACGCGCCGAAAATATCCTGCAATTTCTGCGCTGAATAAGTTGTCACCAAGCTAATGCCGGATGCCGAATCGGCAGCGATCAGGGAAAACAACGGCGCGCCGTTGACGGGGGAGGGCGACGTTGCCGCTATCTGCTCAGGCAGAAACGGTTTGTTTAACTTATCGAGCGGGATGGCATCGCTCCCTAAGTCAAGGTCGCTTTCGGTCCCGGAATGGAGGCTAAAACCGGCGGTGTGATTAATGGCGGCAAACTGCTCCAGTTTATCCCGAGCGCAGGCGTTGATGCCCACGTCACTATAGCGACAGACGGCAATCAAGGTTTCCAGCAAGACCTTGCTGCGCTCGTTGTCTTTGTGAAGCTGCATACGCATTGCTTCATAACGCATGTTGGCTGTTTGCCCTACATCTTCAATGCGGTTTTCCTTGATGCAGTTGAACACGAACCAATATGCCGTTGCGCCTATCAATCCGGTAGGTAGGAGAATGCATAACAATAGTGTGGCGGTTAAATGTGTTTTTATCGATCTCATTCTTATTGTTTAATTATTTTTTTATTGTTTTAAAAACATATCCGAATTAGAAAGAAGTTTTAGTCAGTGCCAACAGCCTATCATCGTGGCATTCATAGGGGTATTATCGTTCGGCTGAGATTAGCTTTAAAATCTCACTCAGATCGATAAAGTCTTAACTAAAAGCAATCTTGGAGAAACGATACCACAGGGGGTCATGGCAAAAAAGATTCTTTGTGTAAAAGTAGGGAAATCGAACATAAACAGTCGCTCGATTTAAAGAGCGAACTAATCACCGATTTGCAGATGCAAACCGATTACTGGTTCTTCTCGCGGCGGGAGTTAAATGATGGTGTATCGCACTGTTTTTATAATTAACGCAGTCGTTTTCCGCTCACCGCATCATAGATAGCGGTTTCCTGTTCAAGCTCGCCGACTTTGCCGTGAACGATAAAAATATCGGAATCGGCAAAGGTGTTTAACAGTTTTCTCGATTCTTTGATGGCGGGCCGGGTCGTGGGATTGGCGCTGGTGGATACCAGCGGGCTGTCGAATTGGGCGCATAAGTCGCGGGCTATCGGGTGATTGGTCACTCTGACGGCCAGGGATTGATGCTCTCCGGTCAGCCATTTCGGCACCCAGGGCTGGGCTGGAATAACCCAGGTGACTGGGCCGGGCCAGGTGGGGGTTATGCGGTCAATGAGTGATTGGTCCAAAACGAGGTAGGGGCGCAGTTGCTCCAGGGATGAGGCGATCAGTATCAGGCCTTTTTCTATCGGGCGTTGTTTGATGTCGAGCAGGGTCATCACCGCAGCTTCGTTGAGCGGGTCGCAGCCTAAGCCGTAGACGGCTTCTGTGGGGTAAGCGATCACGGCTCCGGCTTTGAGATGATGGACGGCGATTTTTATTTTGAAGTTGGAGTGATAGGGCAATTTCATTCCACCCAGTTTTCCAATAACAATCCCGGCACACGCTCAAATTCACGCAGATTGTTGCTGACTAATGTCAGGCCTTGGCTGCGGGCTTGGGCGGCAATGTGTAGGTCATTCACACCAATCGTCTGACCGGTTTTCTCTAATGCGGCGCGAATGCTGCCGTAATGGTAAGCAGCCGTATCGTCATAAGGTAGCGTTATCAGGCGACTGCAAAAATCTTCAACTACTTCTAGATTGCGGGCAGGGAGTTGGCTTTTTTCTGCTCCATGTACCAGCTCGGCGAGAGTGATTGCGGATATAGCCATTCGATTATGCTGTTTATTGAATGTCGCCAGCACTTCAATTGGGCGTTGTTTAATCACATAAATGACAATATTGGTGTCGAGCAAATATTTCAACATCTGAAAAACGACGCTTACAGGCTGTCGCGTTCGCTTTGTTGCTGGCTGGCTCGTTCGCTCATGAAATCCTCACTAACTGAGGTATCGCTCATGAAGAAGCTGTCCCAGGTCGATTCTGCTGGGGCAATGACACGTTCCACGCCGACTACCCGCACATTAACTTTTTTTACGGAATCAGGAAAGCGCATTTCGGCTGGCAAGCGAACTGCCTGACTACGGTTATTGGTGAATACGGTGCTGGTTGTCATGTGTTACTCCGCTGTTGCTATATACGCTGACTATATCCCTGGCGAACAATTAGAGTCAAACAGTTTTTGGCGATCCAGCCAAAGGCGAATGACCCGTTAGAGCGCGTTAGCGAATTCGCTCCTATGCAGTTCCATGCTCTTTTGGCCCCTGCACATCCGCCGGATCGCCTTCATACGGCGTTGCATATTTGCAGTCTTTTTGCGGACAAACTTTTTCCACGCCGCGTCGTTTGGTTTCTTTGACGGTCAAAATAGGCCACGCACATTCCGGGCAGCTTTCTTTGATCGGCGCGTTCCATAATGCGTAATCGCATTTCGGGTATTCCGAGCAGGAATAGAATATCTTGCTGTTCCGCGATTTGCGCTTGAGGATGTTGCCTTTTTTGCATTGCGGGCACTCGACGCCGGTGTCCATCGGTTTTTCCAAAGGCTCGATATGCTTGCATTTGGGATAACCGCTGCAACCGATAAATTTGCCGTAGCGTCCGGTCTTGATCACTAAAGGCGATTCGCATTTAGGACAGACTCGGCCTTCCACGACTTCGGGTTCGTCGCTGGCGCCGCCGTCATCGTTCAGGTTCCGGGTATAGGAGCACTCAGGATAGTTGGTGCAGCCGATAAACCGGCCATTACGGCCTAAACGGATGGACAGCGGGCTGCCGCAATCGGGGCATTTTTCGTCGATGGCTTCCTGGGTGACATCCTTGCGCTGGACGCTTTCTTCTTTTTCGTGAATCAGCGTGGTGAAAGGGGTCCAGAAATCGCGCATTAACGGAATCCAGTCTTTTTCTCCACGCGACACCGCATCCAGTTCATCTTCCAGGTTGGCGGTAAAATCGTAATCGACGTATTTGGTGAAATGTTCGGTCAGGAACTTGTTGACGATTCTGCCGACATCGGTCGGGTAGAAGCGTTTGCTGTCCAGCGTGACATATTCGCGGTTCTGCAAGGTCGAAATAATCGACGCATAGGTCGACGGCCTGCCGATACCGTGTTCTTCAAGGGATTTTACCAGACTGGCTTCGCCGTAGCGCGGCGGCGGCTCGGTGAAGTGCTGTGCGGCATTGATGTCGTTTAGCTGGACGGGGCGGCCTTCTTCCATCGGCGGCAGAAAGCTTTCCTTGTCGTCGCTTTCGTTGCTGTCGTCTTTGCCTTCCAGATAGACGGCCATGAAGCCGGGATGGGCTATCGTGGAGCCGGTCGCCCTGAACACGTGTTTGCCGTCGCCGCAGGTCAAATCGACGGCGACCATGTTCAGCGTGGCATGAATCATCTGGCAGGCGATGGTGCGCTTCCAGATCAGTTCATAGAGCTTGAATTGTTCGATGCTCAGATGGTTTTTTAGCTGGCTCGGCAGGTACCGTGGATAGGTCGGGCGTATCGCTTCGTGCGCTTCCTGGGCGTTTTTCGACTTGGTCTTAAAGACTCTCGGCTCTTTGGGCACATTTTCAGCGCCGTAGTTTTCGGCAATCAGCGCGCGGATTTCTTCGACGGCGTCTACCGACAGGTTGACCGAGTCGGTACGCATGTAGGTGATCAGACCGGCGGTTTCGCCGCCTATATCGATACCTTCATACAGTTGCTGGGCAACTATCATGGTGCGTTTGGTGGTGAAACCCAGTTTGCGCGAGGCTTCCTGTTGCAGTGTCGAGGTGATGAACGGCGGGGCAGGGTTGCGTTTTTGCTGTTTCTTTTCCAGCTTGGCGACCATTAATTGGCCGTCAGCGGCATCCAGCAAGGTTTGCTTGGTTTTTTCCGCCAGCTCTTCATCGGTAATGCTGAATTGCGTGACTTTTTCGCCGTCAAACTGGGTCAGTTTGGCTTTGAAGGCTTGATCCTGCGCGGTCAAGGCGGCGTCAATCGTCCAGTATTCGCGGGATTTAAAGGCTTCGATTTCCAGTTCGCGCTCGACGATCATGCGCAGGGCAGGGCTTTGCACGCGGCCTGCCGACAGGCCGCGGCGGATTTTTTTCCATAATAACGGCGACAGGTTAAAACCGACCAGATAATCCAAAGCGCGGCGCGCCTGTTGGGCGTTGACCAGATTGATGGCAACTTGCTCCGGATTGGCAATGGCTTCGGTGACGGCTTTTTTGGTGATTTCATGGAAGACTACCCGATGCACCGGCTTGTCTTTCAACAGTTTTTTCTCTTTCAGCAATTCGAGCAAATGCCAGGAAATGGCTTCCCCTTCTCTATCAGGGTCAGTCGCCAGATATAAGGTGTCTGCGGTTTTAAGGGCCTTGGCTGATAGCTTGCACATGTTTTTGGTTGCGATCGATGACTTCGTATTTCATCGCAAAGTCGTTGTTCGGATCGACTGCGCCTTCTTTGGGGATCAGGTCGCGCACGTGACCGTACGAGGCCAAAACTTGAAAGTCTTTGCCCAAATATTTTTCTATGGTTTTGGCTTTTGCAGGTGATTCTACAATGACGAGATTCTTACTCATTTATTTAAAAAGGCGGGAAAGGCTAAAGACGAAGGGTCGAAAGTGTATGTTCTTTTTTGCCTTTCACCTTGTTATCTTTTTCAGTGCAAATAAGTTGGAATAAGGTCATAGACAATATCTTCCATCCTGGAGAAAGCGATTTCCTCATCCGGTTGGCTGAGCAATACCATCAGCACGATCCATTTTAGCTTTTCCATCGAGATTTCTTCATTTTCCAGCGCCATGGCCCGGTCGATGACAATTTCCCGGTTGGCAGAACTCAGGATGCCGCTATGCTCAAGGAACATAATCAGATTGCGGCATTCAAGATCCAGCTTGGCTTTTTCCTGGCTGCAGAAAATACGGAATGCGGGCGAGACGGATGCTTTTATTGCCCGTTGCAGGCTAAGCGACTCCAGCCAGTCGAAAGCTTTATTGACTTCGATTTGTTCAAAGCCCGCTTCCAGTAATTCTGTTCTGACGACGTCACTGTCAGGAAGTATTTCAATTTCATCTTCCATGTAGTTTTCGAATAAGTACATCAGGACATCAAAAATATTTTCTTTCATAAGCTCTTGGTTGATTATTTGATTCGGGTATAGCAACCGCCGGCGAGCTGCTTCTATGTAACCTTGCAGTTCCAGAATCAGTAACATTGACGAAATAACTTCGACGGATTCGTTGGCATTTTCAACCAGAGTATCGATGGAAGTTGGGCTAAACATGACAAGATTCAATAATGTTTGTTGCTCCAGGTCAAGCGTTGATTGCATTGTTAGTGGGGCGAAATTTTCATCTTGTTGATTATATTGATTTAGTTCTTCAAGAATATCTTGGGTTGTTTCGACAAGTTTTGCGCCTTCACGGATCAGCGCGTTGCAACCGCGAGCCAACGGGTTGTGAATGGAGCCGGGGATCGCAAAAACTTCGCGGTTTTGTTCCAGAGCCATGCGCGCAGTAATCAGCGATCCGCTTTGCTTGGCGGCTTCAACCACCAACAGGCCCTGGCACAGGCCGCTGATAATGCGGTTGCGTCTGGGAAAGTGGTTGGCTTTGGCGGTCGTGCCGGGCGGAAATTCCGAGATCATCGCGCCGGTATTGACGATTTCAGTGGCCAGGTCTTTATGTCTTGCCGGATAGACGCGATCCAGCCCGGTTCCGGCTACCGCAATCGTATAAGCCTTGGGCTTTTAATGCGCCCTGATGGCTGGCGGCATCGATGCCTAAGGCCAGTCCGCTGGTGATCACAAAACCGCAATGGCTCAGGGTTTTGGCAAAGTTAAAGGCGATTTCCAGGCCCGAAGTCGAAGGGTTACGGCTGCCCACGATGGCGATTTGCGGCAGTCGATAACAGTTCCGGGTTGCCGCGCACAAACAGAAGCGGCGGGGGATCGGCGATTTCCTTTAGTTGCGCCGGATAGTTTGCGTCATTGAGGGTGATAACGCTGTTATTTTCCTGACTGAGCCAGCTCAGGTCATAGTCGATAAGCGTCCAGTCAGGGTTTCTGATCGCATTGACGATGTCGCTTTTCAGGCCCAAGGCGCTCAGTGCGGAGGATGATTCTGCAAATAATTGTGCAGGGGAATGGCTTTCGAGTAAGCGGAGATATGTTCGGCACCCGACACCTGGCGTGCGCAATAGCGCAAGCCAGTATTTTATGTCCAGCTCGGTTTGTTGGGCGGTAATGTTCAGGGGGTTTTAACTTTGTCTAAGACATGAAGCGCCTGGGTCGCTTTCATGACCAGCGCGTAACTGACGCGCTCAAACGGGCGGAAAACCATCAGGGTGCCGGCAATTTCATCGGGAAGGTTGACGACATCGTTTTTAACCGGGCTGTACGCATCCCGGATAAGCTTGCCGCGCTGATAAATGTCCAGCTCGTGCCCGGCTAAAATGCCGTCGGCAGTGCCTTTGTCTATGACGACCACGTTGTATCGGCCGATTTGGGAAACGCCGCCAAGCACGCTGATAATGCTGCCTTTGATGCTTTCTTCCGGCGGACGGGGGAAATAATTTAATGCAATATCCTGTTCGATATTGGGCATGATCCGGTCGCCGATGCGAATTTCGCGGTCGGATTTGGTGATAACTAACGTTGCCGGGTCACCGGGTTGCTGCAATGATGCATCGGCAATGTACTGCGCCTCATAGCCCAGGATTTCTCCGCTTTCCGGGCTGATGTAGGCGCTTCCCGGACGGTAAATCGTGTAGGACTAGGCTTGTCGGTTCGGTTATCGAGCGCACATAAACGCGGTCGCCGGTACCTACAATGATATGTTCGCCGGCAAAGTCGACGACATAAGGCGCATTGTTGAGTTCATTGTCATCCACTACTTTGGGCGAGGACAGGAAACTTGCAATGTTTTCGGTGGGGATTAACTTGATTGCCTGTTTCAATTCGGTTTCCCGAATACAAGGCAGTACCTTGCCTTCTTCGGAGACGGCAAAGTCTTTGCGCCCGTGTTTGTAATCTTCTTCCTTAAGTACGCAGGGAGTATTGGGGGCGGCCTGAACTTGAACTTGAGCTTGAGGCAGATCGCTACTGGAAATGACTCAGCTGCGGTTTGCCGTTGACCATCGAGAAATAAAGCGTGTCGCCGGGATAAATCAGGTGAGGATTTTTAATTTGGGTATTGTGGCTCCATAATTCGGGCCATTGCCAAGGGTGCGTTAGAAATTTGCCGGATATGTCCCATAAGGTATCGCCTTTGACGACGGTATATTGATCGGGATGGGACGGGTTGATTTGTACTTCATCAGCCCATGCGCTGACGCTGATAAGAAGGGAAATTATCAATCCGGTGAGTGTTCGAAAAGCCATGTTTGGGTTCCTGTCGGGTCTTTTTGTGCTATCTGAATTCAAAGTTTAGATGAATTCAGATAGAATTCCAGTATTCAGGCGATATCCAGGATATGAGTGTATTTCGCCTTAACTATTATAGTGGAGAGTTTGTTGAGTATTCTATCTATTCTCGAGTTTCCGGATGAACGGTTACGCAAGAAGGCTGCAATCGTAAAAACGGTCGATGATAAAATTAAAAAATTGGTCGATGATATGCTTGAAACCATGTACGAATCGCATGGTGTAGGGTTGGCCGCAACCCAGGTCAATGTGCATCAGCGGGTCGTCGTTATTGATGTCAGCGAGGAAAAGGATACCCCGTTATGTTTGATCAATCCTGAAATCATCGAAAAAGACGGGGTTAAGGAGTCCGAAGAGGGCTGTCTTTCGGTGCCCGGTTTTTTTGAAAAAGTGGAGCGGGCCGAACATATCATCGTCAAGGCGCTGAACAGGGAGGGCGAGTCTTTTGAATTAAGCGCCAGGGATTTGCTGTGCGTGTGCGTCCAGCACGAACTGGATCATTTGGACGGGAAACTGTTCGTCGATTATATTTCGCCGTTAAAACGGCAACGGATTAAGAAAAAATTGGAAAAAATTCATAAAATGGAAACGAGTTGAGCATGAAGATCATTTTTGCCGGAACCCCTGAGTTTGCCGTGCCTTGTTTACAGATGTTGCTGGATTCGGAACACGAGGTTTGCGCTGTTTATACCCAGCCCGACCGTCCGGCGGGCAGGGGACGCAAGTTGCAGCCCAGCCCGGTCAAAGAACTGGCCTTAAGCGCCGGAATCCCCGTTTTTCAGCCGCTTACGATGAAAACCAGTGAGGACTTGCAGCAGATCAGCGCATTTAATGCCGATTTGATGGTGGTGGTCGCTTACGGCATGATCTTAACCCAAGCCGTTCTGGATGTGCCCAGATTGGGCTGCATCAATGTGCATGCGTCATTGTTGCCGCGCTGGCGCGGAGCCGCGCCGATTCAGCGGGCATTGATGGCGGGCGATGAAAAAACCGGCGTGACCATTATGCAGATCGTGCGCAAACTGGATGCCGGCGACATGCTGCACAAGGAAGAATGCGTGATCGGCGAGACCGATACGGCCAGCGACTTGCATGACAAATTGGCCGCGTTGGGCGCAATCGGCCTGGCCAAAGTGCTGGCGCAAATAGAAGCCGGAACCGTTCATCCCGAACCGCAGGATGAGGCGCTGGTGACCTATGCCGAAAAACTGGAAAAAAGCGAAGCCGTTATCGACTGGACGCAACCGGCTGCGACATATAGCCCGGAAAGTAAGGGGATTAAATGCCTGGCCGGTCGCGCAAACGCTTTATCAGGGCAATGTGTTGCGCATCTGGCAGGCTGTGCGCGGTGAATGATGATCCATCTGCTACAGACTGGAACCCGGCATCGTGCGCTGTGCCGATAAACATATGGATGTAGCGACCGGCTAACGGTTTTTTAAGGCTGCTGGAAGTGCAGCTGCCGGGTGGAAAACGCATGCCGGTTCAGGCTTTTTTGAGCGCTCACGACGTTAACGGGGTAAAACTCGGTTGAATACACGATTAGTCGCGGCCAAAGTATTGTCCCGTGTTTTGCAGGACGGGCAGTCTTTAACCGCCGCTCTGGATAATGCATTTTTAACCATAGAATCGGGTAAAGACCGGGCTTTCATTCAGGCGCTCTGCTACGGCGTTTGCAGGCAATTTCACCGGCTGGATTTTATTTTAAGCCAGTTGCTGGATAAACCGCTTAAAGATGCCGACGTTAAGGCGCTGGCTTTGGTGGGCTTGTACCAGCTCAAATTCATGCGGGTAAAACCTCACGCGGCGGTGTCCGAAACGGTGTTGGCGGCACGTAAAAAACCGTGGGCCAAGTCGCTGATCAATGCGGTGCTTCAGAACCTATCTGCGCGAGCAGGAAGGGCTTGAACACAAAGCCGATAAATTTCAGGTCGCAGCCCTGAGTCATCCCGACTGGCTGATTAAGCAAATCGAGCAGGATTGGCCTGAGCAGGCGTTAACGATATTTCATGGAAAACAATCAGCAACCGCCGATGGTGTTGCGGGTCAATTTGTCGAAAACCAGCCGCGAGAATTATCTGCAACTATTAGCCGGGCAGGACATAGCGGCGGAAGCCGTCAGCTTTTGCCCGTCGGCGATCAGGCTGGATAAGCCGGTGCCGGTGGACTTGCTGCCCGGCTTTGCAGACGGGTTGGTATCGGTTCAGGATACCGCCGCGCAATTGGCGGCAGGATTGCTGGATGTGCAGCCGGGGCATCGGGTGCTGGATGTATGTGCCGCGCCGGGCGGCAAAACCGCGCATATTCTTGAAAGCCAGCCGCAGCTAAAAGAGCTGGTCGCCGTCGATATAGACGAAGTCCAGAATGCAGCGGGTCAGCGAAAATTTGCAGCGCTTGAATTTGCAAGCCAAGCTGGTAGTTGGCGATGCGGCAAATCCGTCAAGCTGGTGGGACGGCAAGCCGTTCGACCGGATTTTACTGGACGCGCCGTGTTCAGCTTTAGGCGTTATCCGCCGTCATCCCGATATTAAATTATTGCGCAGAGCCGAGGACATCGGGCAGTTGCAGGCATTGCAAAAATCCATCCTGCAAGCCGTCTGGCCGCTGTTGGCGCCCGGCGGATTGTTGCTATATGCGACCTGTTCTATTTTAAAGCAGGAAAATGAGCAGCAGGTTCAAGCTTTTTTGGCCGAACACAGCGATGCGGTCGAGTTGCCTATAGACGCGGACTGGGGAATAGCCGGGGTATGCGGTCGCCAGATTTTGACCGGTGATTCGGCAATGGACGGGTTTTATTATGCACGCATTAGCAAGTCATAAACAGTCGCTTTTCCGGGCATTGCTGTGTTGTTTGGTAGGACTGCTGCCCGTTTTAGGATATGCAGATACGCCTGCCTTGAACCCAGCCGAAAGGCCAACACTGAACTCAGCCGAAGGGTTTGGCGTCGAAGTGAAAAATGCCGAGATCGCCTTGCAAGGCGATAGTTATCGTGTTGTCTGCGGATATAGATTATCGGCTCAGTGCGCGGGCAAAGGAGGCCTTGCAAAACGGTGTGCCTTTGTTTTGGGATATACACATCAAGACCTTCGCAGCATCGCGACTATTTTTGGGATAACACGCTGGTTAACGCCACTATCCGTTATCGCATTCAGTATCATGCCTTGCTGAATATGTACCGGGTCAGGAATGAGGGAAGCGGCGAACTGTATAATTTTTCTACGCTGTCTGCGGCGCTGGAGTCTGATGTCAACGATACGTGATTATCCGGGTATTGGATAAGGCCGCTTATGTGTCGGGAAAACGCTACGCTGTCGGCATAAAAGTAACGCTCGACCGGGATGCCCTGCCTTTGCCGCTACGCCCGGTTGCCTATACTAACCCTCAATGGTATTTATCCAGCGACTGGACATTATGGCCTTTGACAAAATAAAACCCCCGATCAGTTTGTCTATATTGATTCTGTTTGGCTTGATTCTGCTGTTGTTGCAGCTGATGAGTTCGGCAACGCAGGAATCTTCGGAATTGAGCGCGATGTATTCGTGGCTGCTGTTGGTCAACGCGCTGGGTTCGGTGGTGTTGCTGGGGCTGGTCGGCGCTAATATTTATTCGCTGGCGCGGCAGTTAAAAAAACGCGAGGCGGGCTCGAGGTTAACCACGCGCATGGTGTCGCTGTTTGTGGTGCTGGCTTTGGCGCCTGCCGCTATTGTGTTTTATTTTTCGATGCAGTTTCTGCATCAGGGTATCGACAGCTGGTTTAATGTGGAAATAGACCGGGCGATGGAAGACGCGCTGGAACTCAGCCAGGCATCGTTAGATCAGCGGATGCGCTGGCATTTGCGGCAAACCCAGCAATTGACCGGGAAGCTGGAGGAGTCGTCGGAAACGCTGGCGACGCTGGAAATGGAAAATCTGCGCGAACTTTCCGGGGCGTCCGAGATGACCTTGTTCTCCCGGCAGGGCAGGATTATTGCCTCAAGCAGCATCAATCCCGGCGATATTTTGCCGAGTTTGCCGGATGAGCATATCTGGTTGCAGTTGCGGCAGAATTCCGAGTACGTCGCTTTGGCGCCGGTGCGCGAAGATGAATTGATGATCCGGGTTATCGTCACCGTCAAGGCCAAGGAGCCGCAATATTTACAGGCCTTGTATCCGGTGCCGGTAAGAATTGCCGATTTGGCCGATTCGGTGGAATTTGCCTTTGTGCGTTACCAGGAAATGCATTTTTTAAGGGACTCGTTAAAGTTGAGTTTCTCCCTGGCCTTGTCGCTGGTCTTGCTGATGAGCTTGCTGGCGGCAATCTGGGTGGCTTTCATCAGTATCCGCAATATTATCGCCCCGGTAAAGGCGCTGGTTAAGGGAACTCAGGCGGTGGCTTCCGGGCATTATGACCAGGAATTGCCGGTTATTGCCCAGGATGATCTGGGTTTTCTGGTCGAGTCCTTTAATGAGATGACCCGTCGTATTGCCAGAGCCAGCGATGAAACCCGAATGGCCGGTATTGAGGTGGAAAATCAACGGGCTTATCTGGAAACGATACTGGCGAATTTAACGGCCGGGGTGATCAGTTTCGATGCGACGTATAAGATCCGCACGGCGAATCAGGCGGCTTACCGGATTTTTCATATTCATGTGAATCAGTTTGTCGGGCGGACGTTGCTGGAGCTGGTTCAGAGCTATGCGGAACTGGCGGAACCGTTAAAATCGATCCAGCGTTTAGTTGGAGCAAGCCGATGATATATGGCAGCAGCGGATTGCTTTTTTAGGCTCCAATGGCCGGCAGGAATTGTTGTGCAGAGGGACGCCGTTGTTTTCCCAGGACGGTCGCCGGGTCGGTGCGGTGGTGGTGTTCGATGATGTGACCGATCTGATTCAGGCGCAGAAAAATGCGGCTTGGGGCGAGGTAGCGCGGAGGCTGGCGCATGAAATCAAGAATCCGTTAACGCCGATACAGTTATCGGCAGAACGCTTGCAGCACAAATTGGCTGACAAATTGACCGCTCGGCGATGCGGAGATGTTGCAGCGCTCAACCACCACCATCGTGCAGCAGGTTGAGGCGATGAAAGAAATGGTCGATGATTTTTCGGAATACGCCAAGCCTTCCAAAAAGCAGACCGTAGATATTGATTTGCCCGGCTTGGTTCAGGAGGTGTTGGCGCTTTATGTGCTAAAGTCCGGGGTAAAATTTAAAGTCGATTATGATATCGGTTTGTTGATGATTAAGGGCGATCCGGTTAGTATCAGGCAAGTACTGCATAATCTGATAAAAAATGCGCTGGAAGCGATAGGCGCTAAAGGCTTGATTGAAATAAGCATGCACCGGGTGCAAAAAAATAATACCGATTTTATCGAAATAGCGCTTTATGATGACGGGCCGGGCATTAAAGATGACCAAATTGAACAAATCTTTGAGCCCTACGTGACCACCAAGGCCAAGGGTACAGGTTTGGGCTTGGCGATAGTCAAGAAAATAATTGAAGAACATGGCGGTGCGATTTGGGTCGACACCAGCCGTAAAATGGGAGCGGGATTTATCATTCAGCTTCCGGCGTGTAATTTTTGAGATGCCGTAAAAATATGACTGCACACATACCGCGTATATTGGTTGTCGATGATGAGCCGGACATTCGCCGTCTGGTCTGCGAAATTCTTGAGGACGAGGGCTATCAGGTCGCTACGGCCGAGAATGCCGGTGCAGCCAGGGAATTAAAAAAGTCCAAAGCTCCCGATTTGATTCTGCTTGATATTTGGATGCCGGATACCGACGGTATTACCTTGTTGAAAGAATGGGTGGCTGAAGAAGCTCATGCTTTGCCCTGTGGTTATGATGTCGGGGCATGGTTCCGTTGAAGCCGCTGTTGAGGCGACCCGGTTGGGGGCTTATGATTTCCTGGAAAAGCCGTTGTCCTTGGCAAAATTGTTATTGATTGTGGAAAGGGCTTTGGAAGCCAGTAGTCTGCAAATCGAAAATGCGGGGCTTAAGCAGCAGCTGGCCGCCGATATTGATCCGGTCGGCAAGAGCGCGACCGTTGCGAGAATCAAGGATCAATTGAAGCGTTTGGCCCAGCATGACGCCAGGGTGTTGTTTGTCGGTGAGGCGGGCGTCGGTAAGGAGATGTATGCCCGGTATCTGCATAATAACAGCGCGCATCGGGACGGCCCTTTTGTCGATGTGGCGGTAGGCAGCATATCGCCGGAAAATTCGGCGGTGGAGTTTTTCGGCAAAGAGGATGGCGGCAAGGTTTATCCGGGTCTGTTGGAACGGGCACATAAAGGAACGCTGTTTTTAGGCGAAATTGGCGGTATGGACAAGGAAACCCAGCTGAGGTTGCTCGGTGCTTTGGAGTCGAGTTCTTTCTTGCGGGTAGGGGGGAGCGAGACGGTTCGTGTCGATGTCCGGGTCGTGGCGTCAACTCGCATTGCTTTGGATGAAGAGGTCAGGGCCGGGCGTTTTCGGCAGGACTTGTATTATCTGCTTAATGAGGTCTCGCTCGATATTCAGCCGCTTACGGGAACACAGTGAGGATGTGCCGGCATTGCTGAGTTTTTATGTCGATTATTTTGTCAGCCAGGATAGACTGCCTTTCCGGAGGTTTTCGATGGCTGCGCAGAATTTTTTGCGCAATTACAGCTGGCGCGGCAATGTGCGGGAATTGAAAAACCTGGTGCAACGGTTGATGATTTTGGGTGTCGGGGAAGATATAGAGCTGGATGAGGTGAAGGCTGCGTTGGGCTCGGTGATTGGTGATGCCGTTACATCCTATTCGGTGCCTGAATTTTATAATTTACCGTTAAAAGAGGCCAGGGATCATTTTGAGAAGGCTTATCTGGAATACCATTTTGAGCGAACCGGCGGCAGTGTTGCAAAATTGTCAGCCGCAGTGGGTATGGAGCGAACACATCTGTATCGCAAGTTGCATTCATTGAATATTAAATTGTAGGTTAAAGGTATGCGGTTTTTTCGCCTTTTGCCCTTCGCCTTTCTCCTGAATCACAAATAAACTTGAAAGATCCGGTGTTTCTTAGTAAAATCTCGTTTTTTTATATTCAAGCCTTTAACAGTAAGCCTAAGCAACGATGAAAACATTTAGTGCAAAGCCAGCAGAAGTTAAGCGTGATTGGTACGTGATTGATGCAGAAGGAAAGACGCTTGGTCGTCTTGCTTCTGAGATTGCACTACGCCTTCGCGGTAAACATAAACCAGAATACACACCGCATGTTGATACCGGTGATTACATTATTGTAGTAAATGCAGAGAAAATAGGCGTTACCGGCAATAAAGAAAATGATAAATTGTATCAGCACCATACAGGTTACATCGGTAATCTTAAGACTGTTACCCTGGGGAAATTAAGAAAAACTTTCCCTGATCGTATTCTTACTACAGCAGTTAAAGGAATGTTACCTAACAATCCATTGGGTCGTGCAATGTTCAAGAAATTGAAAGTTTATGCAGGTCCTGAACACGATCATCAGGCTCAACAGCCACAAGTATTAGAATTATAAGCGGGTAGATTATGGCAGCAGCTCAGTACTACGGAACAGGTCGTCGTAAATGTGCAATAGCACGTGTTTACGCAACAACAGGTACCGGAAAAATCACGATTAACACAAAAACCATCGAAGAATATTTTGGCCGTAAAACCGACCAGATGGTTTCCCGTCAACCATTGGGTTGTGTTGATATGGAAGGCAAATTCGACGTTAATGTCATCGTTAAAGGCGGCGGCCCATCCGGCCAAGCCGGTGCTATTCGTCACGGTCTGACGCGCGCATTGATGGCATATGATGAAGCTTTACGTCCTGCGCTTAGAAAAGCCGGTTTTGTTACCCGCGATTCGCGTATTGTCGAACGTAAAAAAGTGGGTTTACACAAAGCCAGAAAACGTCCACAGTACTCGAAACGTTAATCGATTACTTCTATGTAGTAACTCGGGTTACGCATGTGGAAATAAAAGAGGCTGCATTCGTAAGGATGTAGCCTTTTTTTATGGGTATTTAAAAGAGGAGGGGCTGTGAAAATTTCGATTGTTGTTCCTGTTTATAATGAAGCTGATAATATTAGCGCATTGATTGCAGAGATCGTTACGGCTATGAATCAGGCCGAAGCCTATGAAATTATCTATGTTGATGACGGCAGTAATGACGACACAGCGGCGGTTTTAAAGCAGACACAACAAAATATCAAGGCGCTGAGAGTGATTCGGCATCAGCAAAGCTGTGGACAAAGCGCCGCCATTTATACCGGCGTAAAGGCGGCAAACTACCCTTGTATTGCAACGCTGGATGGCGATGGACAAAATGATCCGGCCGATATTCCACGCTTGTATCAGCTATTGATGCAGCAAAGGGAAATTAGCGGCAATTTATGGATGTTAGCCGGATGGAGAAACAAACGCCATGATTCCGCCTGGCGGCTTTTTTCATCGAAGTTGGCTAATGTGGTTCGTTCCGGCTTATTAGGCGATAATACGCCGGATACCGGTTGCGGTTTAAAGTTGTTTTTACGGGATGAGTTTCTGGGCTTGCCGTACTTTGATCATATGCATCGCTTTCTACCTGCTCTTGATTTTAAGGGCGGGCGGCCAGGTGATTTCCGAACCGGTTAATCACAGAGCCAGGGCTCATGGCTGCTCTAAGTACGGTACCTTAGACCGGCTTTGGGTCGGAATTGTCGATATATTAGGCGTGATATGGTTGCAGAGACGGGCAAAATTGCCGGAGGTAATTGAGTGAACGTGGATAAAGAGACGATTTGGCTGATTATAGGTTTTGTAGGGCAGGCGTTATTTTCAGCCCGATTTATTGTTCAATGGCTGAAAAGCGAACGTGAGAAAAAAAGTGTGTTCCCCATCGCGTTCTGGTATTTCAGCATTGGCGGTGGCGTTACTCTTTTGGCTTATGCGGTCTACAGGCAAGATCCGGTTTTTATCGTGGGACAACTTACCGGGCTGTTTATTTATCTTCGAAATCTGTACTTCGTGGTTCACGAGCGTAAAAACCTGAATCTTGAATAACTCATGTATCGATTGCTGTCCATCAGGCTTTGGGTTTTCCTCCTTTGGGGCGCTTTAACTGCGGTCAGTCTTTATGTTCGGCCATTATTCCCGATCGATGAAACCCGATATGCCGCCGTCGCTTGGGAAATGTGGCTCAGAGATGACTTTCTAGTCCCTTATCTAAACGGGGAAACCTACAGTCACAAGCCCCCGTTGTTATTCTGGTTGATGCAGTTAAGCTGGTGGCTGTTTGGCGTTAACGACTGGTCGCTGCGCTTGATTTCACCGCTTTTTTCCCTGGCAACAGTGTTTTTATCCGGTGCAGTGGCTCGCGCTTTATGGCCTGAGCGCAAACGGATTGAAGTGCTTACGCCTTTGCTGTTGCTGGGGTCGTTCTTCTGGATGGTTTACAGCACCTTGACCATGTTCGATATGATGCTGGCGTTTTTTGCATTATTGGGCATCTACAGCCTGTTAAAGCTGGTGGCTTCGGGCTTACCCTTAAAATACGGGGTGCTGTTGGGCATAGCCATAGGCGGCGGAATTCTGAGCAAAGGCCCGGTAATCTTGTTGCATATTTTGCCTGTCGCGCTGCTGTCTCCCTGGTGGCTGAAAACGGCAGTTTTTCGCTGGAAGCATTGGTATTTTTGGTTGGTTGCCGCGCTTCTAATCGGGGCCGCCATCGCATTGTGCTGGGCAATACCGGCCGGGATTTCCGGCGGCGAGACTTACAGGAATGAGATTTTTCTGGGACAGACCAGCGGCCGCTTGGTCAAGTCATTTGCGCATCAGTCGCCGTGGTGGTGGTATTTAGAGGTTTTGCCGTTATTGTTGTTGCCTTGGTTGCTTTGGAAGCCGTTGTGGGCAGGATTACGCAAGCTCACCTGTCAGGATTCGGGCATCCGTTTTTGCATGGCTTGGGCGGTACCTGTTTTTATCGCTTTTTCCGTGGTCAGCGGCAAGCGCATCCATTACCTGCTACCCTTGGTTCCAGCTTTGATTTTGATAGCGGCGCGGGCCGTAGATGAAGTCACTGATACAGAGCGATGGGAGCGGGCTCATATTGCCGTGATGGCGGTTTTCGGATTGCTGGGAACGGTATTGCTGGTATTGCCTTGGCTAAATGATGCTTATCGGTGGCAGGCCGAGTTATCGTTGCTTTCGCCGGCATGGGGAGGTTTGCTGGTCATAGTCGCAGTGATTTTTGGCCTAATCAAGACAAAGGGTGCGCAGGATTCAGCGCTCACTATTTGTGCGGCCTCGGTTGCCGCATTGATAACGGTTTCCGGCGGTTTTTTTGAAGTGAAGGCCGACCGCTTCGATACCAAACCTGCCGCTCAGACGATTGCTGCTTTAATGGATGAAAACAAAGCCATTGCTTTTTACGGCAGCAAGTATCACGGCCAATATCATTTTGCCGGTCGTCTTCAGCAGGCCATCACCCACATTTCAAATTTTGCCGATTTGTACGATTGGGCAAAGCTCCATCAGACCGGCTACATCATCGTGATCTATAAGGATTCCGAGCCATTACCGCCGTCGCTGATCAGTTACCACTATCCGTTCAAAAGCCAAAATGTAGGCTTGCTGTCCAGTCGGGTATTGCTGGCGAACACCGCCGCAGTACCGTTTTTTCAAAGCATGGATCTCCGTCTGATTGCGGATGATGCTGAAAAAAATGATTGATCTAAAAGATCAGTTGAGATTACCCCTAGCAAAATATTTAGCATAAACTGTCGGTCACGCAGAAAAATTTCCACGATTAATTTCAAGGGCTTGAGTAGATCAGATGGCTGGCATTCAACAGCCTGTCGCGCTGACTGAAACGTCGTAGAAGTTTGCGTGCCGGACTGAATCTGTATCATCATTGCTGTTTTAGTGAATTCATAAAAGTTAATGACATCAGAATGAAACAATAAACTCACGCAAGCGGGACTTAGCCATGGTCATAGTAGCGAACAACACACTCCGCGGAGATATTCCAGCCGGCATCCCAAAAAAGCAGCGCATCGCCATTCAGGCTGCGGAAAAACAACGCATTCTCGAGCAAAGCAACGGTGTGGCTGCATGGCGGTTATGGGGGCCGTATCTGAGCGAGCGGCAATGGGGTACGGTGCGCGAAGACTACAGCGCAAACGGCGATGCCTGGGGTTATTTCACCCATGATCAAGCCCGCAGCCGGGCTTATCGCTGGGGCGAAGATGGCATTGCGGGGCTTTGCGATGAAAAACAGAGCCTTTGTCTAGGCCTGGCGTTATGGAATGAACAGGATTCCATTCTTAAAGAACGCCTGTTCGGTTTGACGAATGGCGAAGGCAACCACGGCGAGGATGTTAAGGAGCTGTATTACTATCTGGACGCCACCCCCAGCCATTCTTACTTGAAAATGCTCTACAAGTATCCGCAGCAGGCTTTTCCCTACCGGACACTGATTGAAGAAAACGGCAAACGCGGCAAGGACAGGCCGGAGTTTGGCTTGATGGACACCGGCGTGTTCAATGACGACCGCTATTTCGATGTATTCGTCGAATACGCCAAGGCCGGTGTCGACGACATACTGATGCTGATCAGCGTGCACAACCGAGGAGCGCAAGATGCCCCGCTGCATATCCTGCCGCAGCTTTGGTTCCGCAACACCTGGAGCTGGCATTCCGATGCGTCCCGCCCGAGACTGTCCACCACCGAAGACCGGACAGCAGCGAAAATCATCTCCATACAACACCCAACGCTCGGCGACTATCGTTGCTATTTCGAAGGCGATGCCGAATTACTGTTCTGCGATAACGACACCAATGAGCCGCGCTTGTATGGCAGCCAGGGTAACGGTTATTACAAGGATGCCTTTCATGACTACGTCACTCACGGTGATCGTCACGCCGTCAATCCGCAACAAACCGGCACTAAGGCTGCCGGGCATTTCAAGTTTTTGGTGTCCGCTCAGGGCAAGGTCGAAGTGCGTCTGCGCCTGAGCAAAGGCCGGCAGCGGCAGCCGTTTAATGATTTCGATGCGCTTTTTGCGACACGCCGTGCCGAAGCGGATGCGTTTTATGCCCAATTACAATCGGGTCTAGCGGATGCCGATGCGAAAATGATCCAACGCCAGGCGTTCGCCGGCATGATCTGGAACAAACAGTTCTATTACTATGACGTCCCGGAATGGCTGAACGGCGATCCCGGCAAGCCGCCCCCTCCACCTGAACGCCGCCATAGCCGCAACAGCGACTGGCTGCACCTGAATAATGCCGACATTATCTCGATGCCGGATAAATGGGAGTACCCCTGGTATGCCTCTTGGGATCTGGCTTTCCATTGCGTTACGTTGGCGGTGATCGATCCGGCCTTTGCCAAGAGCCAGCTGGTGCTGATGACGCAGGTCTGGTACATGCATCCCAACGGACAAATGCCCGCTTATGAATGGGCGCTGGGCGATGTCAACCCGCCGGTGCATGCCTGGGCCGCCTGGGAAGTGTTCAAAACAGAACGGGAAGCGACCGGCGGAACCGGCGATCTCGATTTTCTGGAGCGGATCCTGCACAAGCTGATGCTCAACTTTACCTGGTGGGTCAACCGTAAGGATGCCGACGGCAACAATGTTTTCCAAGGTGGATTTTTGGGGCTGGATAATATCGGAGTGTTCGATCGCAATGCACCATTTCTCCCTGGCGGAGGCCGTCTCAACCAGGCGGATGGCACCAGCTGGATGGCGATGTATTGTCTCAACCTGATGCGCATCGCATTGGAACTGGCGCTGCATAACCGTGTTTATGAAGACATCGCCACCAAATTTTTCGAGCATTTTCTTTATATCGCCAAAGCGATGACCAATATCGGCGATCAAAGCATCGGCCTGTGGCATGAAGAGGACGGTTTTTTTTATGATGTGCTGCGCTTTCCAAGCGGGCAAGTGACTCCGCTCAAAGTCCGCTCCATGGTCGGGCTGATCCCTTTTTATGCGGTGGAAATCATTGAGCCGGAAATGCTGGAGCGGCTGCCGGATTTCAAGCGACGGCTGCAATGGTTCTTGAATTACCGGCCCGACCTGGCTGATCTGGTGTCGCATTGGAACGTGCCGGGGCGAGGCAATCGTCATTTGCTGTCATTATTGCGTGGACATCGCATGAAGTCACTGTTGCGCCATATGCTGGACGAAACCGAGTTTTTGTCCGGCTACGGTGTGCGTTCCCTATCCCGCGATCATCTCGATCATCCCTACGTGTTTTCCTGCTGCGGACTGGCGTTGACCGTGAAATACCAGCCCGCTGAATCCGAATCCGGCGCATTCGGCGGTAATTCAAATTGGCGCGGGCCGATCTGGTTTCCAGTCAACTACTTGCTGATCACATCGATCAGACGTTTCGCAGCCTACTACGGTGACGACTTCAAGGTTGAATGCCCGACCGGATCAGGGCAGTATCTTTCAATCAACGAGGTTGCCGACGAGCTGTCTTTAAGGCTGACCCAGATTTTCCGCAAAGATCAGCAAGGACGCAGACCTGTATTCGGCAGCAATGAAAAGTTGCAGAACGACCCGAATTTTAAGGATTACATTTTGTTCCATGAATATTTTCACGGCGACAACGGCAGCGGCATAGGCGCATCGCACCAGACCGGCTGGACCGGACTGGTGGCGAGATTGTTGGGAGAACCGTAATCCGTACGGCTGAAAGATATGCTGATAGCTTCTTATTAATAAAAAACGGTCACCACGAAGACACGAAGTCGTATTTCTTCGTGTCTTCGTGGTGAATAAAAGGCTTTTAAGCCAGCTTGACCCGTTGCCCAGTCGCCGCAGATTGCAGGGCGGCGACGATGATTTGGCAATTGGCTTTGGCATCTTCCAGCGACAGCTTCGGGGCTTTGCCGTTTAATACGCAATCGCCGAAATGCTCGATTTCCAGGCGGAAGTGATTCGCCGTCGGCAGCCATTCTTCATTCGGTTCGCCGCCTTCAGTCCACCATGAAATCATCGGCACATCATCGGGCATACTCCAGACGTTGTGGCATTTAAGGCCGCCCTTGGTGCCGATGATTTCATACTCGCAGCGCCGTGCGCGCTCGAAGCTGAAATCGAAATGCGCATATTTCCCGTCGCCGAAATCGATAATGCCGCTGGTCGCAATATCGGCGCCGCTCTCGATATATTTGGCTACGGCGGTTACCGAGGTGGCAGGCTCGTCGAAAAACATCCGCGCCGAATGGATCGCATAACAGCCGATGTCCCACATCGCACCGCCGCCGTTTTCGACGCTTTCCGCCAAGCGATAAAGCCGTGCGGGCCGCATCATGAACGAATAGCTGGAGCGCACCGACCTGACTTCGCCGATCAATCCCGACTCAATTAATTCCCGCACACGATCATGCTGCGGGTGGAAACGGTACATAAAGCCTTCCATCACGGTGACGTTATACCGCCGGGCGGCGGCTTGAATAGCTTCAATGTCGGCGACGGTTAATGCCATAGGCTTCTCGCACAGTACATGTTTGCCGCGCTCAATGGCGCGCAATGTCCACGCGGCATGTTCGTGGTTGGCTAGCGGCAGGTATACGGCATCGATTTCGGGATCATCGAGCAACGCTTGGAGGTTGTCATAAGTGCGCACCTGTTGCTGTTGCGGCGCATACTGCGCCAGTGTTTGCGCGGCGGCACCGGGGCGGCGGCTGGCTATGGCAACCAGCTCGGAATTGGATGCTTCGACGATGGCAGGCATCAGGCGTTCGTTGATTCGTGCAGCGCCTAAAATACCCCAACGCAGTTTGGTTTTGTTGGTCATAAGTTTGTACCTTTAGTGAGCTGGGTTTATTTCAACAGAGGATGGTCTTTCGGTAATTGCCGCGCTATCCATAACGCTAATTTATGCTTCATATTCACGCCGTTTTCCTGGTCAAGCGCCAACGGCTGGATAAGTTGATCATTGACCAGCAGACGGTAAAGACATTCAGTCTTGTCTTTTGCCGAGTCGGTCGCGGAAAACCCGGTATAGCCGCGATTTTTCGCGTAATTTTCAGCAACCTCAAGCGCTTTTTTCAGTAGCTGGGGTTCATTCTTTAACTTAGTCATTGATGCTCGTCCTTATGTGCTTTAGTAACTTCATTCTATCAGTGATTATTCAGTCAGGCATCAATGGGGTCATACTCGATCAATTTTGAATTGAGCAGACTTTCTGTCACCGCCTCTTGCAGCAGGCTCTACCCGCCGAGCCAGTTGCAATTGAATCTTCGCCTTAAACCGGCTGTCGCCCAAGGCCCAAGCTTTGTTGGTGGCATCCCGGATTGCATTTATCTGGGGTTCAGATAGCGCCTGATTGAATAGCGCTCTATAAGCCGCTTGGCGTTCGCTGTCGTCATTACCCAAACGTTGTAATTCAACATGAGGCGCAACCAAACTATCGGTTTGTTCCAGTGCATTAAAACGATAGCTCGACCACGGATAGTCGGCCGGGTCGGCAGCCATTCCTGCGCGCACCGGGTTTAATTCGATATAGCGCAGGCAAGCAAGCAAGTACGATTCGCTGTCAATCAGCGTTGCCTTGTATCGGCCTTCCCAGAGAGTGCCGGTGCGGCGGTAACAGTAATTAAAGTATTGTACATAATACCGCCCCAGCATTTGCATGGCTTTGCCTAGGCTGGTCTCGGAAAAAGGGGTTGTCAGCAAATGTACATGATTGGTGATCAGTACATAAGCATGTACTCGGCAGTCATGTGTTTTTCAGGCTGCCCCCATTGATTCTTCAATCAGCTGCCGCGTCAGCGGTCGGCTGCATTGACTTGTTAGATTCACCTACTTCCAATGTGTCAGGATCAAGACTTAGAAAATCGTTATCCTCATACTCCAATAGTGGGCGACCTAGGAACGTCTTCTTTCCTGATTCTTTATCAGGCCAGTATACGTTGTATGGCATGACATTCATGTGCTTATAAATTTTAACAATTTGAGGAGAGCCACCAATTCGAGGAAACTCATCATCTCTGATCATGTCACGAAGAACCTCAAAAGGTTCCATATCAAGCCCTGGCGAATCTAGCTTTCCTCTGTCCTTAAGTAGCTCAAGTGTTTTTGTTCTTGCTTCTGAAACGTTATCACCGATAAATGCGTAGAACTTTGTTCCATCTGTTCGCTTTCTGTGACTAGACGCCTTTCGGAAAGAAAACTCACCCAATTTTTCGTTGTAATAGAGTGTCCATATTTTGAATGTTTGCGTTTTCCACGAAAACCCGGCTAATAGAAACATTGCCTCAGGTTTTTCAAACGCATCTTTGCCGGATGGCAAATCGTGAATATGTGTTCTCATTCCCTCAATCATTCTCAAAATATGACCTTTGAGATCAGTGATATCCATCGCCCTAGTTGCAGATTTCCTATACATAGAAACAGCATTATTGACTTGAGCCATTATTGGATATGCATATTCAGTCATTCCTGCAAAACAAATAACTGAATCTTGTCGGCTTAGAGGAAATATTTTAGGGCAGCTATCCCAAGCTCGCCCCCAGCGAAGCCTACTATCAGTAGCGATAACAAGCTCTTCTGTTTTATTAACTTTTCTTATCCATGCTACGGATAAAGTCATGAATTTTCCTTGTGAATCTGACGTAGAGCTAACCGGGCGCGGCCCGGAAAGCTGAAAAATAAAACCGCATTGTAACCGCGCTCCGGTTGAGCGCCGGGTTAGCGCATTTTCTTACCACCATTCGCCCAATTCGATTTGGCTTTCATTACTACGATAAAAGCATCGAGTAACAAAAACGCAACCAAGGTTCGTTTTGTTGGCGCACATTAAATATTTAGACCGAATCGATGATGAGGGAATGGTTTCATTCAGTTGATTGTCTACGATTTTTGTCTCATCACGCAAAACATAATGTTCCCCCAATTTTGGGTTTCTTATGAGAACAAAGCCGGAATCCTGTAGCCCAGCCAAATAAAAGAACACTACTTGGCCGTTTTTGTTGTTAAGCATTTCTGCTAATAAGGCTCGTTCATCTTTTTCCGCAATTCCACCGTAAAAATATCTTTCAACAATCCAGTCATGAATATAGAAAGTTATTTTTGCTGCAATGCCCAACCCGATAAAGGGCTTGTTGAAAGGAGCTAATGGCAGGAACTGTGAAAGGTGAAACTTATTTATTATGGGTTTGCCGTCAATGTGATGTTGCAATAAGACCTCAGAATCCTCAGTACCAAAGTGCATCCCAATGTCTCGGTCCTTTGTGTCGTCCGGCGGATCGATGTTTATAGCGTCCAATATCTTGATGGTTTGGGACTCGTCAGGTCTTAAGTAAAAGTCATTACCAAGGTGAGATATGTTGTACCTTTTCCCTTCGTAATTGCTACTAAACGGACCGACACCTTGGCCGGATATTGATGCTGCAAACATGTCAACTTCAAAATGCTGAGGGACTTCGCTAATGTTTCTAATATCAATGTTGAAATATAGCTTCTGTTTATCTATTGCTCCAGAAAGAAAGTCTAAGTAGTTATTTCGGCATAACAGATCAATCCGCGTGTTCTCAATTAAATTTGCAGCTTTATCTGAAGGGACAATATTTACAATGATATTTCCATGCTGGCTTATATATTCAATTATCTTGCCAGCCTTATTTTGTGCATCTTCGACTTGCAAGCACGAGGCAAGATGTTTTTGTAAATCGTCGAGTTGAGATGAGTGTTCGGTTTTAGAAAATGATTTGATAATTTCAAAAATGGCATTTGAGGCAATGTTTATGCCGAGGCTTGCAATCAACTCGTCAAGGCTCATAAGGTGACTCCGGTAAGTTGTGGTTGCGCGCTAACGTAGAAATAACGGGACGCGGCGCGAAAAATGAAGATTAAACATAGATTGAATCCGCGTTCCCGTTGATTGTTATGTTAGGTTTATTTTGCATAAATGGGGCGCGATGCGGCCCCTACCGGGCTGATGAATGAATGCTGTTCGATCTTTTAAAAAATAAATAACATTCATTTCATATTTCCTGTATTGATTACATCGGATTAATTGGTTTATGAGTTTAAAAAATAAGACTGTTATTTCTCAATTTGCCTAACGTTACGGTAAGGCGCGCGCCGCTCACTGAGCTTTAGCGAAGCCGCCGAACCTTGATAAAAAACCAAACTCCAAAATCGCCAACGGGCGGCGCGTCCCTTTGACCGACTTGTTATATATATTTTTCGCAAAGTTCACAGGATGTAATTTCTGATGTATAAATGCGTTGATGATTATTGGGGTCTTCAATTTTATTTGGATGATAATGATTTACGATATATGAAGGATTAATAGATTGCTTAATTTCAAAACATGTTTCGTTATCGGAATTGGTTTCCTCAAGATCATTTTTTAAGAGCTGGTTACCCCAATTTGCAACCAGAGGACATATAACTTTCTTAAAATCTTCATTTGGAAAAATTGATATTGGTATATTAACTTCAAATATTGTTGGCACACCAATTTTTTTCAAATTGACGCTGCTATTAGAAATTTCTATGGCTAATGCCTGAATGAATTCACTTCCCCTAATTAAATAATGCCCACTGTCTTTAACTAAAACTTCATCATTTGAAGTAAAAAACACACTTCCTTTTTCGCTATGCTGGTCGTTAGTTTCTCTGAATGCCCTGTGTAATTCTTCTTCGTTCACATCACTGAATATTACAGAAGCTAATTTATACAATCTTTCTGAATCTTGTACTAGTATCCCTTTTGTGTAGTAATCTCCTACATCAATAGGCTTACAACCATGAAATAGTTTGATAGCTGTATAATATTTTTTAAAAGAATCTATCAAAGACTCGATTACATCTTCATCTGGTAAAAAAGACATATCATCGCTTTCACAATATTCTGCCGGGTTTTTATTAACATAAAGACGAATATCATCATTAAGTACTGCTTTAGCATATAAATTAAATTCAGACTGAATTTTCTCTTTGTCTCTTAAATCTAAAACGTTTTTTGTCATTATTGTCTGAACTTTTTATGTAAAGAATCAATAAAGCCTAAGCTCGATTGATTTTGAATTTAGCTGATTTTCTGTCACCGCCTCTGGCAGTTGGTCTTAAGCTGTAATTAAACTCTTTTCTTAAATCGACGTTTCTCAATGTCTAAGCTTCTCAGTGCTTCTCAAACATCCCATGCTCACTTATACTTTAAAAAATCCCACTGTCCGTCAATAAAGCCTTGCAGGGGCTGGTACTGGTCTTTGTAGTTCATTTTCTGGCAGTCGGCAATCCAATATCCCAGATAAAGCGAGTCCAGGCCCAGATTTTGTGCATGTTGTATTTGCCAAAGCACTGCATAAACGCCGGGGCTGTAATCCGAAAATTTGGGGTCGAAGAAGGTATAAACAGCGGATAGGGCGTTATCAAGGCAGTCTACAATGGCCACAGCGGCCAGCTCCCCGACACAAAAAAATTCTACAAATTGGGTGTCGCACCATGAACTGCCTAAAAATTTAATGTACTCGTCCGGGCTGCTGTTTGCCATGTTGCCCTCGGCATGGCGCTGTTTTTGGTAACGCTGATAAAGGTCGTAATGGGCTTGTTCGAAAACGGCGGGCTTGATGACTGCCGTTGTTTGCAGGTTCTTTTGCAAACAACGTTTCTGGCGGCGGTTGGGTTTAAACTGCGCAACGGGCAGACGCACCGGAACGCACTGCGAACAGTGCTCGCATTGGGGGCGGTAAACGTCATCGCCGCTACGCCTGAAGCCGTGAGCGATAAGCAGCGAGTAAATGGCGGTATCGATTCCGAATGAGGGATTAACAAACGCGGTTTGCGCTTGCTCGCCCTCCAGGTAGCTGCAAGGGTGCGGGGAGGTAAGCAGTAAAGGGATAGAAGTCATAAAAGCTGCCGTCGTAAATTCAAGTTGCCCGGATGTGTCGCAGACCGGTTCAAGTTGCATGATGCCTTATTTGTAACGCTTCCCCAAATCTATCACGTTTAGCCATGGCATTGCGCATTGCCTCGATTATATTTCTTCAATCGGTCAAACCCTTTATAATAGTTCGCTTATAAAAGGACTACAGGGCATGTACCTATTCTATGACTAATTTGAATAACGCGCTTTTAACGCGCTTGGATCAACTGAGCGAAAACGGTCATCAGCATCTGCTTTGCGGCGGACTTAAAGGGATAGAGAAAGAAAGCCTGCGCATATCCAAAGACGGATTCATCGCTCAAACCCAGCATCCCAAAGCATTAGGCGCGGCACTGACCCATCCTTACATCACCACGGATTATTCCGAAGCCCTGATCGAACTGATTACCCCGCCGTTTGCCGATGTCAAAGATACGCTGGATTATTTGCGCAACATCCACCAGTTTGTGTATCAGCATCTGGACAATGAAATCCTGCTCGGCGCAAGTATGCCCTGCGGCATTGACGGCGACGAAAGCATCCGCATCGCCGAATACGGATCGTCCAACATAGGCCGGATGAAGCATGTTTACCGGCACGGTTTATGGCATCGCTACGGCAGAACCATGCAGTCGATTGCCGGCATCCATTTCAATTATTCGGTGCCTGAAGCCCTGTGGCCGGTTTTGCATAAAGAAAAAAACAGCCCATTGAGTCCGGAGCAGTTCACTAACGATGCCTACTTCGGTTTGATCAGGAATTTCCAGCGCATGGGCTGGTTGATTTTGTATTTGTTCGGCGCGTCGCCGGCCATCTGCAAAAACTTCTTCAACAGCCGGCCGGAGTTAATGACGCAGTTTGAAGAATTCGATAACGGCACGCTCTACCATCCCTATGCGACGTCGTTACGGATGAGCGACATCGGCTACAAGAGCAAAAACCAGGCTAACCTGAAAATCGATTACAACTCGATAGACGGCTATGTCAGCAGCTTGGGTGCGGCCATTAGCACGCCTTATCCCGACTACGAAAAAATCGGCACCCTGGTCGACGGCCATTACCGTCAACTGAACAGCAATATTTTGCAGATCGAAAACGAGTTTTACAGCACCATGCGGCCTAAGCAGATTGCCCAGTCCGGCGAGAAGCCGACCCTGGCGCTTAAGCGTCGCGGGGTGCGTTACATAGAAATGCGCTCGCTGGATCTGGACTTGTTTAACCCGATCGGTATCGATGAAGACAAAGCCCGTTTTATCGAAGCGCTGCTGCTGACCTGCCTGTTGCATGACAGCCCGAAAACCTCAGATCAGGAACAACAGGTTAACAACGCCAATCAACTGGCTGTCGCCAATTTCGGCAGGAAGCCGGGTCTGGAACTTAATAAAAATAACCAAAAAATCCTGTTGCACGATTGGGCGTTTGAAATTTTTGAGTCGATGCAACCGGTGTGCGCAATTCTCGATCAGGATAATGCGGAAAAACCCTACAGCGCGGCGTTGGAAAAACAGCAGATATTGGCCGATAACCCCGACTTAACCGCATCGGCGCGGATGCTGGAGCAGATGACCCAGCTGCGGCAGCCGTTTGCCCGTTTCGCATTAAATACCTCGACCGAACACGGACGGTATTTCAAGCTCAATCAACTCGATGACATTAAGACCCTTAAATTTAATGACATGGCCGCAGAGTCTCTTGCCAAGCAGCAGGAAATCGAAAGCAGAAAGCAGCTCCCTTTTGACGATTTCTTGAAGCAGTATTTTCTGCAAGCGTATTAACTGTTCCTGGTCACGGCAATTAAGCTGATGCCGATTGTAGACGAGCGCACTTGCCCCCATATAGGCATCAACTAAGCGGCGACACAAGCGGTCGCACCGGTTCCCTACCGGTTGCGACACTCCCGCCATCCATGGCAGTCGCAACAACAAGGAAAACACATCATGACAACTTTCGATATAAAGCAACTGCAAACCGACCTGGAGCATAAGAACCCGCGCGTTATCCTGAAGAAAGCGCTGGAGCTGTTCGACAATATCGCGATCTCTTTCAGCGGCGCGGAAGACGTGGTGCTGATCGACATGGCAATGGCTATCAGGAAAGACATACAGGTTTTTTCCCTGGATACCGGGCGCTTGCATCCCGAAACCTACCGTTTTATCGAAAAGGTCAGGAAGCATTACCAAATCGACATCGAGTTGTTGACGCCGGACAGGGAGGTATTGGACAGCTTCGTCAAAAGAAAAGGCCTGTTCAGCTTTTATGAGGACGGCCATCAGGAATGCTGCGGCATCCGCAAGGTTGAGCCGTTAAAACGCAAGCTGGCTCATGTAGACGCCTGGATTACCGGCCAGCGCAAAGACCAAAGCCTGGACACCCGGCAAGACATTCCCGAGGTGCAGATAGACACGGCCTTTTCGACCGAGGGGCATCAGCTGGTTAAGTTTAATCCCTTGCTGAACTGGAGTTCGGCGCAGGTCTGGGATTACATCGAAGCCTATCAGGTTCCCTATAATGAATTGCACGAAAAAGGCTACATCAGCATAGGCTGCGAGCCGTGCACCCGTGCCGTGCTGCCCAACCAGCACGAAAGGGCAGGGCGCTGGTGGTGGGAAGAGGGAACAAAAAAAGAATGCGGATTGCATGCGGGGAATTTGAAAAAGTAATTTTTAAGATTAACGCCGCTCCTTTAGCGCCCAATAAAAAATCAACGTCCCGAACGCGGCGGTCAGATGCTTTAGTGAATGACCGCTGATCAAGCCGAAAATGCCGTATAACTTAGCATCGAACAGCTCCATCAGTTTCGATGCCGCATAGGCGCCGATGATGCCCCAAATATATCTGTCGTGATTCAACTTCGACTCAAACAGCCACAAGATCAGCGGTATCAGCAACACCGGCAAAAACTGCACCAGCACATAAGGGCGTAAATCGCCTTGGCCATTCAGCTCGGTTACATACCAATACACGACCGAAGCTGTACCAAATACCAACAACGGGACGAATAATTTACCGGCCAGCCGGGTCGAAATATATTCCCCGACAATGGCGCTGAACAGGGCCATGAACGCAATCGTCATCGGCAGGCGATCCCAAAGCAAGGTCTGATTGCCGGGCTGGTAATGGTAGTACGCAGAACCGAAACTGGTTAAAAACACCCCGACAAAAAACGCCAGATACATTGGCCGCAATTCGGCTAATCCGCCGGTTGCCTGGCGCAGCGCAACCAGCCGCATGCCCATGATACCGATAATGACGAACGGCAAATTAGACAGTACGTTGAAAAAGTTGGCTATGCCGAGCATGTGGCGCCGGTCGGCAAAGTTATGGTAACCCGGCTGTTGGGCAATGGGGGCGATGCTGAGAATCGCGATCACCGCGGCAACGGTGATCGCCAGCATAATTTTCAGGCGGTTATCTATAAGCATAATTTGTAAATAGGTTGTAATAACAAGGGACAGATGGTAGTCGCTCTTGTATGATTAGGGTACACCTTGTTATTTCATGGAGTACCATCATGCCTGTTTTGCTTGCATTAATCGGTTTTATCATCGTTGTGGCGCTGCTTTTTATCGGCATTTACAACCGGCTCGTCAACTTGCGCAACGGCGTTAAAAACGCCTTTTCCCAGATAGACGTTCAGCTGACCCGGCGTTACGACTTGATACCCAACCTGGTTGAAGCCGTAAAAGGCTACATGAAACACGAGAGGGAAACGCTCGATGCTGTTATTACAGCGAGGAATGCTGCGGTGGTCGGGCTTAAGGCGGCCGGGAGCGAACCCTTCCGATCCCGAGGCAATTCGGCAGCTGGCGGGCGCAGACGCGGCACTTCAAGGCAGTCTGGGCAAAATGTTCGCCTTGGCCGAGGCCTATCCGGACCTCAAAGCCAACCAGAACATGATGCAGTTTCAGGAAGAACTCTCGTCCACCGAAAACAAAGTGGCTTTTGCCCGGCAGGCGTTTAACGATGCGGTGATGACCTATAACAACGGGCGGGAGAATTTCCCCAACAATATCCTGGCCGGGATGTTTAATTTTAATCCTGCCGAACACCTGGAAATAGAAGCGCCGGAAAAACGCGAAGTACCGAAAGTCTCGTTTACTTAAAATCGCTTAGGTGTAACAGATGAACTTCTTTCAAAGCCAGGACGATGCCCGCCGCAAGACTCGATCCTTAATCCTGATGTTCATGCTGGCCGTGATTGCGATCGTCGCGGTGGTCAATCTGGTGATAACGGCGCTGATCATCAACGTGGGCGATGAAGGGAGCGAGGCGATACTTCCCGATTTAAACTGGCTGATCGAGAACCGGTCGTTGGTGGCGGCCATTTCGTTAGCCACCATCGGTTTTATCAGCCTGTCCAGTCTTTACAAGATTGCGTCATTGAGCTCAGGCGGCGGCAAGGTTGCGCGGAGCCTTGGTGGTACTTTGATCACCGCGGAAAGCAAGGATCCGTTGCGCCGCCGTTTGTATAACGTCGTCGAAGAAATGGCGATTGCCTCCGGCATTCCGATGCCGGAAGTTTATATACTGGAGCAGGAGTCATGCATTAACGCCTTTGCGGCTGGATTTACCGCCAGCGACGCGGCAGTGACCGTCACGCGCGGTGCGCTGGAAACGCTGTCCAGGGACGAACTGCAAGGCGTGATCGGTCATGAGTTCAGCCACATCCTTAACGGCGATATGCGCCTGAATACGCGGCTGATGGGCTTTTTGTTCGGCATTCTGGTCATCGGCCTGATCGGCAGGGCGGTGTTAAACAGCGCCCGTTACGGTAATGTCCGTTCCGGCGATTCCCGGCGTGACGGCACGGCCGCCATTTATCTGGCCGGTTTAGGGCTGTTTCTGGTCGGCTATATCGGCGTATTTTTCGGCCAACTGATCAAGGCGGCGGTATCACGGCAACGCGAGTTCCTGGCCGACGCCTCAGCCGTGCAATTTACCCGTCAGACAGTCGGCATAGCGGGCGCGTTGAAAAAAATAGCCGCCACCCAGCATGGCTCTGAACTACAGGCGGTGGATACCGATGAAGTCAGTCACATGTTGTTTGCGACCGGCGCATCATTCAGTTCATTGCTGGCGACCCATCCGCCGTTGATTCAGCGCATCAAGGCCTTGGAGCCGAACTTTGATGAGTCGGAAATAGACCGGCTTGCCGAACGCATGCCCGATCAAATTCAAAATGGCTCGGAAGTGGCAAAAGAAAGTTCAACAGCAGCCGGTTTTGCGCCGCAAGATTTTGCCGTCACACCCGATGCGGTGACCGAAACGGTCGGCATGCCCGATGAAGGACATATTCAGCTTGCCTCAAGCCTGCGCCAGTCGATACCCGAAAGCCTGTATCTAGCCGCCCATTCCGGCACTGACGCGTTGCCGTTAGTCTTAGCGTTGCTGCTTGATGCCAACGAGGCCGTGCGCCGAACCCAATTGGATTTGATTGCCGAGCAATTGGGCGGCACGACGGTGATGGCGGCCGAAACGCTGCAACCGGAAATACAAAAGCTCGGCACGGCGTTTCGCCTGCCTTTATTGCAAATCGCCTTCCCGCTGATTAAAAACCGGCCGCAAGAGCAGCTTGAACGTATAGCCGATCTGGTGCAGCGGTTGATCGAGGTTGACGGCATTGTCGATACCTTTGAGTTTGCGTTGAGCCGCGTGTTAAAAAGCCATTTGAACGATGCCGCGCACCCGCAACATCGGCACGGAAACCTCCTCCTGACGCAGCTGCCGGAAGCGGTCGGCACTTTGTTTTCGGTCATGGCCAAGCAAGGTCATACCGAAACCGGTACTGCCGTTACCGCTTACCAAAAAGGCATGGAATCGTTGGGCCGTTATCAGCCGCGCATAAAAATGCTGATTGATACCCAACAATGGCCGGATTATGCGCCGCCCCAGAACTGGACTTTTTCCACAGACGCCGCGCTGGATCAGCTGGATGGACTGCGGATGCTAGACAAACAGGCCTTAATCTCCGCGCTGGTGCTGACGATTTTTCATGACGGCAAAGTCGCCATTTACGAAGCCGAGCTGCTAAGAGCCATATGCGCAATCTTGCATTGTCCGCTGCCGCCGTTTGTTTTTGATGCAGGGCGATAAGCTTTGGTATAGTCTCAATTAAGCTGTACGGGTTGTCGTCTGAGAGGTCGGTTAAGCTAACGGCCTTGGACAAAATGATAAATTCACTTTAAGAAGGTAAACAGTATGGCAGCAATCATTTATATTTTAACCGTTATCTATGTCGTTTATGTCATCTATACGGTGGTGACCGATCAGAAAAAAGGCACATGATTGGAAGTGGTGGGATGCAAACAGCGTTGCGGGAGCTGTAAGCCAAATCTGCGCAGTTTTTCACGCGATTATCGCTCGGACGGACTCGGCACCAACAGCCGGTTAACCTGTTCAATATCATCCTGGCTCAGGCTGCTGGCCGCTTGTTTTAACTTGATGCTGTTGATCAGGTAATCATAACGGGTACGCGAAAAATCCCGTTTTGCCCGGTATAAATTCCGTTGTTCGTTCAATACCTCGACCATGTTTCGAGTGCCTGCGCCAAAGCCTGCTTCGGTCGCTTCCAGAGCGCTGGCCGCCGATGTCACCGCGGCTTTTAGGGCGGCTACGCGGCTGATGGTGGACATGACGCCGCGATAGGCATCCTTCACCTGACGTTTCACCGCTCGTTTTTTCGCAATCAAATCCTCTTTAGCGGCTTGGTATTCGTAGGCGGCCTGACGGGTTCTGGAATTTACCGCGCCGCCTTCAAACAGCGGCACCTCCAGTTGCACGCCGACGTTTTGGGTGTCGCCCCGAAAACCAAAGCTGCTGTTATTGTCGGATGCCCCGTAAGAGGCAACCAAATCCAGGCGGGGCAGGTGGCCGTTGCGTTGCACGTCGATAGCTTTGCGCGATATTTCGGCCTGATTGAATGCCGAAATGATGCTGAAATTATTGAGTTCGGCGGTATCGCTCCATGCCGACATATCCGCCGGTTCAGGCTTGAGTAACGGGAGTTGTTCGCCCAGCGCATTCAGCGAGGCATCGTTTTCGCCGATGATTTCCCGTAATGCTTCTTTTTGATTATCCAGGTTATTGATCGCGTCTATTTCATTGGCGTTGGCCTGGTCGAAACCCGCCTGTGCTTCGTTAACATCGGTGATGGCGATAATGCCTACCTCGAACCGTTGCTTGGCTTGGTCCAGTTGCCGGGCGATAGCCTGCTTTTCCGCGGTAGCAAATTGCAGATTATCCTGGGCATAAAGCACATTGAAATAAGCTTCGGTCGTGTTGACCATCAGGTTTTGCAATTCGGCCAAGTACGCCGCTTCAGCCTGGGCTATTTGATTGTCGGACTGGCTTAATTGTATCCAGTGATCCCAGTGGAACAGGGGCTGGGTTAGGTTGACATTAAAGGTATTGTCCCAGAATTCCTGATTGGCGTCCGGGCCTCTGAAACTGCCGGTTTTTTTGTTATGCAGATGATTTTTGCTGCTGGCTCCGGTGGCCGAGATATTGGGCAGGAACTTTGCAATGCTTTGATCTTTTGATTCGCCGATGGCCGATTGCTTGGCTTGAGCCTGTTTCAAAACCGGCGCATTTTGTAGGGCAAGTTCATAGGTTTGGGATAAATTTTGTGCACGTAACGGTGCGATTCCCATTAGCAAGCTGGCGATAACGGCGGATAGTTTTACCTGTGTTTTCATGGTTAAGATCGACAAATCATTTAAGTTTCGGGTGCAATTAGGCGCCTGATTTTCGCTTAAGACCACATATTTTAGCAAAACAGGGCTGCGCTTTAAAAAAATCAGTCATTAATACAGCGATAGCAATGGCAGCACCGGCCGATGTCGTGCGTCAATATCGAGTCAATAAAAAAAGTCTTGGCTGAGAAAAATAAAGGCTTGTAGCGGTAGGTTTCAGGTATTGCCGTCAACGCGAGGCCTAATATGACAATGCAAGATTGGGCTTGGTTTTATGTGCTAGTTAAAAGCTTACGAGTGCGTAGTCTTTAGCTGGCATACATTGATTTTCGTTTGCGTTACATTGTCCTGCCGATTTCCTCTGACGGCGTAGCTCTTTGTGTAGGGTATTTTGCTGCATTGCACTGTGCAAGTATCCGTGGAGCTGATAGCAAAAGACTTTGCTAAGAGGAAAAACCAGATCCGCCTCCATTTGCATGTTCTTTGACTCAAGTCTGGCGGTTCGGTGAATAAACGCTATTTGTTAGGCCTATAAAAATAAACCGCTTAAGCGTACGACTGGCGCTTCTTTTAGAGTGATTGCCAGCCGCATGTTGCGAAACAGTAGATGGCAGGCGGTCAATAATATTTTGTAAATTATGAGGAAGGGACAAAATGAAAAAAATTGAATATGCATTGAGAACCAAGTGCCTCACGGGCACGGTTCTCGCCATGGCGATGTTGTCGTCGCTGCCCTCGTTAGCGGCATCGCCTTCATTACCGGTGATGGCCGATCAGGGTTGGAAGTGGACCGATTCCGCCCGGAATAAATATTATACCCAGGATCAAGGTTCGCGGGTTATTCCGTTAAAATGGATCAATGCGCTGAAGCAAGCAGACGGAACTCCATTCATGGCGGATAGCCTCAGCCGGTATGGTTATCTGTCGAATCCGAAGAGTCCCGAGCCGGGTCTGCCGGTCGGTTTCATCGCCGCCAAGGAGAACGGCGATAAAACCATGGGCTTGACTTGTTCCGCCTGTCATACACGCCAGATCGATGTTTCCGGCACTTCTTACAGGATCGACGGCGGCCCCGCTATCACCGACATACAACACTTATTTACCGATCTTGATTTGGCAGTCGACACGGTGCTCAAAGATCCTGCCGCCTTCAAGGAGTTCGCTAAGGCTGTGTTGGGGGCATCAGCTCAGAAGGCTGACGAAGACAGTCTGCGCGCCGATGTTGCCACTTGGTACCTGCCTTATCACACAATTATGAGCCGTTCGCTGCCGACAGTCTCACCTTGGGGACCGTCACGACTCGATGCCGTATCAATGATCTTCAATCGGGTATCCGGGCTTGATATCGGGTTGACTCCACCTTACATCATCGAGGATAACATTAAGCTGGCCGACGCGCCTGTCCGTTATCCGTTTGTCTGGAATGCGCCGATTCAAGATACAACACAATGGCCAGGCTTCGCTCCCAATGGCAACCGCGTATTAGGGCTTTCCCGGAACCTGGGCGAAGTCTTCGGCGTGTTTGCCAAGTTCCATCCCAAAAAGGACGACTCGCGGTTGCTTAAAATCAACTATGTGGAGACCAATTCTGCCAACTTCCATGGTTTGAATAAGCAGGAAAGTTTAATCAAAAAGATCGGTCCGCCGAAATGGCCCTGGAAGCTGGACAAAATGCTTGCCGCTGAGGGCGAGAAGGTGTTCAACAAGAAAGACCCTGCCGAAGAGAACGCAAGCTGCGCCGATTGCCATGGAATCAAAGAGGGCAAAATGCGTTCCTTTTTCCACAAAACCTGGGCTACACCATTGGTCGATGTTGGTACGGACTCACGGGAAGTGAATCTGCTGGGTTCCCAAGTCAAAACCGGGGTGCTTGAAGGAGCGACGATTTTCCCAAATAAGCCGCCGCTTAAAGCAGTTGACTCAGCCTTTTCGGTTTTAGGTACTGTAGTTGGCGGTGCCATTCTTCAGCATTATCTTCCGGTCGAACTTACCCCGGCACAGCAAAAAGTGCAGAGCAAGCTGGAGCGGCTGAAAGCGATGTTTAAAAAGGAAGTCGGCAGTCTTGATGACCTTGCCGATCTTCCCGACTTGGCTAATTTTGAGGAAGACATCAAGAAAACCCTCGATAAGCCTGTGGCTGACACGGCAAACCCCTTTAAATACGAGTCCCGAGTTCTTCAGGGAATTTGGGCGACAGCGCCTTACCTGCATAACGGATCGGTGCAGTCTTTGGCCGAGTTGCTAACACCGGCCGAAAAACGGGTTGCCGAGTTCAAAGTCGGCCCTGAATATGACCCCGAAAAAGTCGGATTGGCGGCGACTCAAACCAAGTTTGACTTTACGCTGAAAACGACCGGCTGCTCAGGGGATGAAAGAAACTCCGGCAACAGCCATTGCGGCCATGATTACGGTACTACCTTTAGCGATGCAGAGAAGAAAGCCCTGCTCGAATATCTAAAGAAGCTGTAATTCCTACAACCGTTGGGTAGCGGGACGGGGCTAATACTCCGTCCCGTTATTTTTATGGGTCAACTACACCTCGTTGCGACTAGTCATCGAGATGAAGTATTTAAGAGGAAACAACAATGACTAACAAAACGACCAATTATTTGGAACAATACGATGCGGCGGCCGATACGGACAAATACCCGTTGGTCAGGGGCTGGATGTACAGCGAACCGCTGCCGTTTTTCAAGGAACTGCGTGAAAAGCGCCCCATACTCGTCACGCCGGAATGCACTCTGTTGGCATTATTCGACGATGTTACCGATGTGCTGAATATGCCCAAAGTGTTCACCGTTGAGCTTTATGTGGCGAAGATGGCCGATTACCTGATGGCTCATGACGACGATGCCCTGCATACCCGCGAAAAATCCATCATGATGGGTTTGCTCAATCGCGATGATTTACCGCAGGTTAGGGCCATGGTTGCCAATATCGGCAAAACTTTGCTTGATCAAGCCAATGGACAGATAGAAGTGGTAAACGATTACTGCCGAATGGTTCCGGCGACCTTGGTACAGGACTATTTCGGGCTGACCGGCGTAGACCGCAAAGACTTAATCGAATGGTCCTATTGGAACCAATACAACACGTTCCATAACCAACCTTTCGATCTGCTTCCCGAGGAGCTGTCCCAAAGCGTCACTAATCACCAAAAAGAAGTTTCCGGAAAGCTGGGTAAGTATATCGCGGGCTTGATTTTGCGGCGTCTGCCGATAACCAAGGCTGAACAGGCGCTCTGTGTTTTGCTTAAGCCACTGTCTTTGCTGAAAAAACTGCTGGGACAGAAAACAGCCCAAGCCGATAAAAAACTGACCGACGACATCGTTGCCCGGATGCTGCGCACCTCTTTTCCGCATGCTGTGGATTTTGACATCAAACGCTTAGGCGTAAATGCAGGCGGGCTGTTGATCGGGGCTATTGAAACGACCTCGCAAGCCGTTGCGCAGGTCATTCAATTCATGCTGGAGCGCCCGGAATTGCTCGCCAAAGCAGTCGATGCGGCGAAAATGGATGATCCGAAAGCATTCGACGGCATGGTCTGGGAAGCGCTGCGGTTTGTGCCAATTGCTCCCTACCTGTTCCGTAAAACCGCCAGCGAATATACCGTCGCCAAGGGTACTGCGCACGCAACGACCATTAACGCGGGAACCATTATTCTTCCGCTGACCCAGTCTGCGATGTTCGATCCCACTGCATTTGAATCACCGGACGAATTCATTGCTGAACGCAACTGGTATCACTATTTCCATTTCGGTTTCGGCAGCCATGACTGCCTTGGTAAATATGTCGGCATGGTGTTAATCCCGGAAATGGTCCGTCAGGTATTGCTAAGGCCAGGCATTAAGGCGCATGGCAGTATTGATTACAAATCCGGTCCATTCCCCGAGCAATACGATGTTTCCTGGGGAAGTTAATTTGTGTCGGTAAAGGGGTAGGCGCTGCCTGGTTTTTGCGGCCAAACAGATCGGCAGCAGGCAGCGCCGAGTAAGAAACATACAATGAACAAACTGACTTATCACGTATTAAGGAGAAAATGTTATGTCCGGTGGATATACCCACATTACCCTGGCGCAGAAGGCCATCGAAGAGGCGCTAAACCGCCGCGAGGGCTTGTTGCACAAAGACGCCAGACAGGCGTTGGGCAAATGGAAAAAGTTTTGCATCGTCGGGTCGGTAGCCCCCGATTATCCTTATCTCGACGTATTGGACAGCAATTCCAGCGCCTGGGCCGATGCCATGCACAAAGGGCATGCAGTGGCATTATTGCGCAACGGGGTCGCAAAGATACGCGGCATAGCGGATGGCGATGTGCGCCAAAAGTGCATGGCTTGGCTGTTCGGTTTTTCCGCCCATGTTGCCACCGACGGCACCATACATCCGGTAGTCAACCTGAAAGTGGGGCCTTACGAGCAAAATAAGACCGCACATCGGCGTTGTGAGATGTCCCAAGATGTATACGCCCACCGCAAGCTCAATATGGGGGCGCTGGAGTTCAATAAGCAAATATCCGTCAACGTCGATGATACCTCCGACGCAACCAACCGAGACCGCATGGATATGGATGTAGCCCAGCTATGGCAGGGCATGTTGACCGATGTTTATTCCGGTCTTAATCCGCAGCTTAAGCCACCCAAGGTACACGATTGGCATATCGCGATGCGTCGCATGATGAAGCTCGCCCAAAGCGGTAATGTGTTGTTTCCTTTCGCCCGTCATGTGGCGGCTAATCAGGGCTTGGTTTATCCGGTTGTCCCCGAAATCGAATATATCCGGCATCTTGATGTTCCCGGCGGCGACACTATGATTTTTGAGGATCTATTCCAGAAGGCGTTAAACAATATAGTGGAATTATGGGGTTGGCTGGCGTTGTCGCTGCAAAATCAGGCGTCTCCACTGGATACTTTGGCTAGCTGGAGCTTGGATACCGGCATTGATGAAAACAATCACATGATTTACTGGAGCTAACACCATGAAACACCGCATATTAATTAGTCTAATTGCCGCTTCGCTGCTGAGCGCCTGCGCGGCCCCCATTGTTGCGGCTCCCGATGCCAAAGAGCGTGGTATTTTGTCCACCAAAATGGTAAATCTGAGTTCAGCGGTAGACACCTATTTTGACAACCTGCCTGAGGCGCCTCTTGATACGGTTGAGAATATTTTGCGAAGCGCCACTCGTCACGACTCCCGACTGTTAGCCCCGGAATTTGGCCCTTATATATTTAAGACACAATACCAAAATCCGTACGCAGTGCTGTTATTGTGCAGTAAAGATGGTAAGCGGGCGATTATGGAAGACGCCGGTTGTTCTGCCCGTCTGGACCGTCAGGTAACCGATGCAGCGCCTTGCGAATTCACCTTGATTGTTAAACACGGCTGCCAAGTGGAAGGGGCCGACCCGCAGTAAGACGGTGCCATTGATAAGCATTGCTTGTGCTTGCAAGCTGAAGTTGCTTTCACGCTATAACCCTTTTAATGCACAAGTGAGAAGTCTTGAAAGGGAAGGATAGAAAAGTCATGTGGCAGTATTCAAGGTCTTACAATTTTTGTCAGGCCTTGATTATTGTTTAACGCGATGGTCAGTCTCTAATTATCACTACGGGCATTGATAATGGCCGAATGAAAAATAATTAAAAGTGAATCATTAAACAGGCGGCATGGGTAGTCGATGAGATAAGGATAATATCGCCGAATTTAGGATGATTGATACACTTGGCCGCAATCATTCCTCCGTGCTCAACCCGCTCAATTTCATCGTAAATCTCTTCGGATATTTCCATGTATTGCTGTACTGAGATAGGAGTTAACTTTACCTTTTTCATTTGCGTCGTGAATATCCCATATCGATGTTTAAAAGCTAAATATAGCTTTAATCTGAATAATATATTTTTTATTTTTCAGGGAATGACTAATGAAAGCAATTGCTTACATAGTTTTTATGACGATGTCTAACTTGCTTGCATACTCCTGCTGCCTCAACAATGTGGATGTTTGGGTGCGTCATGGCGCGAAGCTGTTCTTAAATGAGTTGATTGGCTTGTGCAGCCTGCCTTCAAGCGTTGCAGCGTTTCGTTGGGCAATAAAAAACCCGCCAAGCCTTACGACTTGCGGGTTTTTAGGGTTCTTTGCACGGCTCTGAACCAATGATTGGTACCGAGGGCCGGAATCGAACCGGCACTGAGTCACCCCAACCGGATTTTGAATCCGGCGCGTCTACCAGTTCCGCCACCCCGGCAAAGAACGTGCATTATAGGCAACGTTTATCAAAAACGCCAGTTTTTTTTAAGGTGTATTTGAAAGCCTAACCTGATAATATCGCCCGCTATGAAAAAAAGCGATTTTAACTACCTGTTACCCGAAGCGCTAATTGCGCAAAAACCCTTGGCGGAGCGCGACGCAAGCCGCCTGTTATGTATGGATCGAAATACCGGACGGATAACCGACCGGCACTTTACCGATTTTATCGATTTGATCGACGAGCGTGATCTGCTGATTTTTAATGACACCAAAGTGATTCCGGCCCGGCTGTTCGGCAGCAAACAAAGCGGCGGCAAAGTCGAGATTCTTATCGAGCGCATTCTGGATGACCACCGTGCCATTGCCCATGTCAGAGCCAGCAAGTCGTCGAAACCCGGCACCTTGATTGAATTAGAGTGCGACTATTGCTGCGAAGTATTGGGCAGGGCGGACGACCTGTTCCGGCTGGAATTTAAAGGCGAACATAGTTTGCTTTATATTCTGGAGCAAATCGGCCATATGCCATTGCCGCCTTATATTACCCGTGAAGACGATCAATCCGACCTGACCCGCTATCAGACGGTTTTTGCCAGAGAGGCGGGAGCTGTTGCAGCGCCCACCGCAGGCCTCCATTTCGATCAGGCGATGTTGGAAAAACTGGAATCCAAAGGCGTGCAAACCGCTTTTGTGACCTTGCACGTCGGCAGCGGCACTTTTCAGCCGGTCAGGGTGGAAGACTTATCCGAACATTTAATGCACAAGGAATATTTCGCCGTGCTGCCGGAGACGGTAGCGGCTGTCCAGCAAGCCAGGGCAAGGGGAGGGCGGGTTATCGCGATAGGCACCACGGCGGTCAGGGCGTTGGAGTCGGCATCCA
>CAWFEF010000009.1:0-75465 GCA_963814825.1 uncultured Gammaproteobacteria bacterium
CTATTAGCTTAAAAGGAAACTGTTGAAAACAGCTTTTTATCCTTAATAATCAATTAGCTGGGTTGTTATAAATAATGTGGTTAAGGGTGCTATTTTAACGTGTACGGATTGTAGTTAACTAAACGATGTTAGCAAAAATGCATTTTATCCACAGGTTGCTCCCGGTCAATGTGACAGGGTTCTCAACAGGTTGGAATAATCTTCGGCAATCTTGTTGTCAGCTTCTTTTAGCTCGGCTAATTCGTTTGCAGGCATTCATTACCGTCGTGTGATCACGACCACCGAAGGCATCGCCGATTTCAGGAAAGCTGTGCGATGTCAGTTCTCTGGCCAGACACATCGCCATTTGCCGCGGCCGGGTAATGGATTGCTTTCTATTTTTGGAAGACAAATCGGCAACTCGAATTTTGAAATATTCGGCAACCGTTTTCTGGATATTGTCGATATTAACCAGTTTGTCCTGCAGGGAAATTAAATCATGCAGCGCTTCCTTGGTGAATTCGATGGTGATTTCGCGGCCGGTAAATTGCGCGTTGGCAATGACTCGCCGTAAAGCGCCTTCCAGATCCCGAACATTGGAAGGAATTCTTTTAGCGATAAAGAAAGCCACATCCTGAGCCAGTTCAATATTAACCAAAGCGGCTTTCTTCATTAAAATAGCGGCCCGGGTTTCCATATCAGGCGGCTCGATTAAAACAGGAAGCCCCCAGCCAAACCGTGATTTCAAGCGGTCTTCAAGGCCTATGATTTCCTTGGGGTATTTGTCGCAGGTTAAAATCGACCTGGTGCTTCTTTTCCAGCAGCGTATTGAAGGTATGAAAAAACTCTTCCTGAGAACGTTCCTTGCCGGCAAAAAATTGAATATCGTCAATTAACAGTACATCAACGCCGCGATAAAATTCCTTGAAAGGCATTAATCGCATTTTGCTGCAATGCCTTAACCATATCCTGGACGAATTTTTCAGAGTGCAGATAAACGATCGTCGCTGACGGATTTTTTTGCAAAACCGCGTTGCCTATCGCATGCATCATATGGGTTTTACCCAAACCTGAACTGCCGTAAATCAGTAACGGGTTATAAGCCTTGCCGATATTTTCGGAAACCTGTATCGAAGCCGCCCTGGCCAATTGATTGGATTTACCTTCGACAAAATTATCGAACGTAAACGCCTTATTAAGAAAGTTGGGGCTGGCTTTTTGGGTTCCGGCAGGCTTGGCTATTTTTGCGGCCGTTGCAACGGTCGAATTTTTGGAACCGATTTCCAGACTTAGATTTAATGTTCCGTTGGAAAACTCATGAATGGTTTCTTCAATTTTTGCAAAATGATGTTCTTTAACCCAATCCAGCACAAACCGGTTAGGCGCCAGCAATTTTATTTGTCCGTCGCTTTCTATGGCCTGTAGAGGCCGTATCCATGTACTGAAGTCAGAACCTGGAAATTTCATTTTCAAGTTTAGAAAGACAGTTATTCCAAATTGAGCTCATTGAAATAGTAAAATAGTTGATTATAATTAATGAGGTAATTTTGCTTTTTATCACTATACAGCAATAAAACATTGCACTACAGAATTGACAGGCTAATAGATTATTTTATCATCCGCAGTCTTTTTTATCTGTTTTTGTTAACACTCATCTGATCAGGCCTTAAGTAAAATGAAAAGAACATACCAACCAAGTAAAATCAAACGCGTCAGAACTCACGGTTTTCGTGCAAGAATGGCAACAGTAGGCGGCCGTAAAGTTTTAAATGCTCGCAGAGCAAAAGGTCGCGCCAAGTTAACCGTTTAGTTGACGGTTGGTGACTGAAGAAGTTTTTAGTTTCCCCCCGCAGTTACGGTTAAAAAAACCGGCTGAATATAAAAAAGTTTTTGCTAAGCCTGTAAAATCAAGTGACCAATATTTTACCCTATTAGCCATAAAGAATGATTTCGATCATCCGCGGCTAGGCTTGGCAATTGCTAAAAAAAATATAAAAAAGGCAGTACACAGGAATGTGATTAAACGAACTGTCCGGGAAAACTTTAGAATAAAACAACATGATTTGGGGAATATTGATATTGTTGTTTTGGCTCGTAGAGAAGCCGTAGATGCTCCGCTGGATTTGTTAAGAAAATCATTGGAAAGGCATTGGCTTAAGTTGGTATCCCGATGCGATTCATGCTCATAGCAATTATAAAGTTTTATAAATACTTTATTAGCCCTCTGCTTGGAAATAGCTGTCGTTTCTATCCAAGTTGTTCAAGTTATTCTCTGGAAGCGCTTCAGCTCCACGGGGCCATTATCGGCTCTTATCTCACCCTCAAAAGATTATTAAAATGCCATCCGTTCCATGAAGGTGGCATTGATCCCGTTCCGGAAAAATTTGGTAATAAGAATGGATAATATAAGATTTGTACTGATCGTTACTTTTGCAATGCTTGTTTTTATGCTGCAACAAGCCTGGCAACTGGATTATGGCCCGAAACCTGAAGTTGCTGCTATTGCAGATCCTGTAGCTGCCAATACCAAAGAAGATCTACCTTCTGCCACCGGCGCATCAGCCCAAACAGAACCGGCAGAACAAAATACCGCAGCCGTTCCATTGGCAACAGCGTCATCCGCCAACGTCATTACCGTTAAAACCGATGTGCTTGCGCTTCAAATTGATCTGCAAGGCGGCACAATCCAGAATCTGGATTTACTGAACTATCCGGTAGAAAAATCCAATACCGTCGTAGACAAATTACGCGCATTGGTCGGTTTATCCGTTGCGGAAAAAAACACCGCTCCGGTACGCTTATTTGACAGCAGCCAGGAAAAATTATTTGTCGCGCAAAGCGGTTTGATTGCCGACAGCGGTTTTGCGACTGCGCCGACTCATCACACGGTATTTAAAAATGAAGCAGGCCAGTTACGATCTAAAACCGGGACAAGACAGTTTAACCGTACCGTTAACATGGACTGATAACAATGGCCTGACTGTCACCAAATTGTTTACCTTTAAACGCGGCAGTTACGACATCACACTGGAACAAAAAGTCAAAAATGATTCCGGTAAACCTTGGTCCGGCAGACAGTACAGCCAGTTGCTTAGAGCACCGGATACGACCAGCAAAGGCGGAATGCTGACCGGCGGTATGAGAGCTTATGACGGCGGCGTTATTTATACCGAAAAAGAAAAATACCAAAAAATAAGCTTTGACGACATGGCTGATGAAAATCTTGATGTCGCCACCAAAGGCGGTTGGACAGCAATGATTCAGCATTATTTTGCTTCCGCATGGATTCCGCCTGCCGATCAGGAAAATCACTTTCTATACCAAAGCCTTGAATGACGGCCGTTACGTTATCGGCACTTATTCTGCACCGGTCACCGTTAACGCAAATTCGGATGCGCAGTTTGTTGCCCAATTATTCGCCGGTCCTAAAATCCAGCCGATGATGGAAAAAATAGCGCCGGGTCTTGAATTGACCGTTGATTACAGCTTTCTTAACCTTTATCGGCAAACCTATTTATTGGTTGTTGAACCAGATCCACGATGCTGTCGGTAACTGGGGCGTAGCCATCATCGGCGTAACGCTGTGTATTAAATTGCTGTTCTTCCCATTGTCGCAATCCAGCTACAAATCGATGGCCAAGATGCGCAAGATTCAGCCGCGTCTTAAAGAACTGCAAGAACGTTTTGCCGATGACAGACCGCGTTTCAATACCGAAATGATGGCGCTGTATAAAAAAGAAAAGGTCAATCCGTTGGGCGGCTGTTTGCCCATCTTGGTGCAGATTCCGGTATTCATGTGTTTATACTGGGTATTGAGCGAAACCGTCGAGTTCCGTCAAGCGCCATTCATGTTATGGATACAGGATTTATCGATTCAAGACCCGTTTTATGTGTTGCCGGTCATCATGGGTATCACCATGAAAATTCAGCAAAGCTTAAACCCTGCGCCGATTGATCCGATACAGGCTAAAGTGATGAAGATGTTCCCTATCGTCTTTACCATCTTCTTCCTGTTTTTCCCGGCCGGTCTGGTTTTATACTGGGTAGTCAATAACACCCTGTCTATCATCCAACAGTCGTATATCACCAAGCAGATCGCTAAAATGCCATAGGCCTACGTGGATATAGAAAACCCAGATACCATTGCAGCCATTGCAACACCGCCAGGGAATGGCGGTGTCGGTATCATTCGCATTTCGGGGACATTGGTTCCCGAAATCGCCAAACACCTGACTAATAAAAAACTAACCCCCCGACTGGCCCAGTATTCATCTTTTACCGATGACGACGGCTCAGTGATCGATTCCGGCATCATCCTCTATTTCCCTGCTCCCGCCTCATACACCGGCGAAGACATCCTCGAACTTCAAGGCCACGGCGGTTCGGTCGTATTGGACATGCTGCTGCGGCGGGTTTTATCGCTAGGCGCACGCTTAGCCAATCCAGGCGAATTTACCGAACGCGCATTCCTTAACGACAAACTCGATCTAGCCCAGGCTGAAGCCGTCGCCGACTTGATTGAAAGCAGCACCGAGCAATCGGTACGCTCAGCGCAAAAATCGATGCAGGGCGTTTTTTCGATACAGGTCAACGAACTGGTCGAAGAACTAACCGAACTTAGGACTTATGTCGAAGCCGCCATCGATTTTGTCGATGAAGAAATCGATTTTCTGACCGACGGCGTAGTCGAAAACCGGATCGTCAACATACTGCACCGCATCGAGCAAATCCAGAAAACGGCGCAACAAGGCCGCCTGCTGCGCGACGGCATGACCGTGGTGTTGGCCGGAAAACCGAACGCCGGAAAATCCAGCCTGCTCAATGCGCTGGCCGGACATGAAGCCGCGATAGTCACCGACATAGCCGGAACCACGCGCGACGTGTTGAAAGAACGCATCCAGCTGGACGGCATGCCCCTGCATATCATCGACACCGCAGGCCTGCGCGAAAGCGACAACGCGATAGAACAAGAAGGCATCCGCAGGGCTCACCAGGAAATCAGCAATGCCGATAAAATCTTGTTGCTGATCGATGCACGGGAACCGGAAGTAGACTCGATATTAAAAACCCTGCCGCCGGGCGGCAACATCACCCGAATCTACAACAAAATAGACCTGCTGGGTCTAGAGCCGGAAATCAAACAAACCGAACTCGGCACCGAAATTTACCTGTCGATAAAAACCGGCGACGGCATGGAGCTGTTAAAACAGCACCTCAAACAGAGCGTCGGTTTTAACGAAGCGACCGACAACGTGTTCATCGCCCGAAGACGGCACATCGAAGCCTTGAACAAAGGCCATGAGTTTGTCGACAGCGCCTTAAACCAGTTAAGGACAAGTCAGGCCGGAGAACTGGTCGCCGAAGACTTAAGACAGGCGCAAATGAGCCTTGCGGAAATCACCGGCAAATTCACCTCGGATGATTTGCTGGGGAAAATATTTTCCAGTTTTTGCATTGGCAAGTAGTTAGCCTCACGGCCAATACAGTTCTAAAACCGTTCGCTGAGCATAGTCGAAGCGAATAACCGCTTTGGCTCTTGGCTATACATCCAGCCCTGTAGATACTCTATGAAGAACAAACCGTGATTTATCATGACCCAGCTGGTAGTATAAGCGGCAATTTCCATACGTGTAGCCATGTTGAAGTGCTGGTTCCTAATCTCCAGATTGGGAACCCCGAAAGCGAAGCTCCAGCTTCGCGAGACGGGAAGCTGGAGCTTCTTCCAGCACTGAGTTCCCAAGCTTGAGCTTGGGAACTAGCGCACCCAGTCGAACGCCACAACCAACCACCAAAGCCGCTATGCCGAAAAAACGCTTTCAAGTCGCTTTATCGTTTTCGGGTGAACGACGCACCTATGTCGAAGAGGTTGCCCAATGTCTGGCAAACGCACTCGGTCAAGAAGCGGTTTTTTATGATGATTGGTATAACCACGAATTAGCGCGCCCCAATTTAGATACCTACCTTCAAGATATTTACCACAACCGTTCGCAACTACTTGTGCCGTTTTTATGCGCCGATTATGAGCGCAAACAATGGTGCGGTTTGGAATGGCGAGCCATACGGGATTTGCTTAAACAGCGCCAAGATGAAGACATCATGCCGCTACGTTTTGATGATACCCATATTGCCGGATTGTTCAGCATTGATGGCTATCTTGACCTGCAAAAATATACACCCGAACAAACCGCAGAGCTTATCCTTAAGCGTTTACAACTTAACAGCGGCCAAACGCTTAAGCCGCAAAACCAACCAACTATCCACACCAACCGCCTGCCCACCACCCGTGGCGAATTCTTTGGCCGCCAATAAGAAAAAAGCCTACATCCTAATTGGATCAGCTTAATATGTGAGTGGTTGCGATACGATTCATGGGAGGTAAAACATGCAGAATTACTTTTATCTAACATTTTGCCTATCAATGCAGAAATAAAAATGGAGGAACACCAATCGCTCCGCTATGGCTTACTTGAACCACCTGTCGTACTTGATGCAGGTATTTTAACCGAGGAAAGTAATTTCCGATTTATGGAGAGCTTTTTAAAGGAACCTATATTACGCCACGCATCAAAATATCTCGGTTATGTTTCTCGAACTCTAAAAAGCGGAAATTATAGTAACTCAAGTTATCCAGTAGAATATTTTATTAATTGGGCAAAAGAAAAAGGAATCAAACCGTGTTGGTTGCATTTAGTAGATTCTGAATGGGCAGAAGACTGGATCAGTCGTCTGCAATGGAGTAAGGAAGAAGCTATAGCATTACTAAAAGGGTTTAATCCTGAAAAATTGAACAGTACAAAAAATATAGACCTGATGAATTAGACGATTTGTTGAGCTTCGTGTTTGAAGATTGCTGTTTTTCTAATGCTGCAAAAATATTGGAATTGTGTGAAAGAGAAGGGGAAATAGAATTTCCAGCTTCCCCGATTACGATTATAGAATTGGCACGAGTAAATGATTTATGGGTTCCCCCTGTTATAGAAGAGGCGTGGTATAGGAAGTTAGGATCGTAGTTTAATGATAGAGATGCTGGCTACGCCTGCCTGTTCAAACACTAAAATTAGATAAGCGTGCACTCCAGACTTATTTCATTCCTTTCGTGGACTAATCGCCGTTTTAAGGTTGAACAGATAAATAGGCAATGATGTAAGATATTAATCAACAAATTGGAGAATACTCATGCACAGCCAAAGACTCTTAGAAGAAATTGAAGTTTTGCCTCCAGAATTGCAAAAGCAAGTATCCGATTTCGTAGCTTTTTTACGCAAACAACAAAATCCGCTAATTAAAAAAAGAACTGTCGGCGAATATAAAGACAAAATTGTGATTCATGAAGATTTTGATGAACCGTTAGGTGATGACTTTTGGTTAGGTGAAAAATGAATATCCTGTTGGATACTCATGCTTTTTTATGGCTTAGGAACGCGCCTGAAAAAATCCCGGAAAAAGTATTAGCAGCATACTACGACATAAACAACGAAATATTTTTAAGTGTCGTGAGTATCTGGGAAATGCAAATCAAGCATCAATTGGGAAAACTGGATCTTGCGTTGCCACTCAGTACCTTGATTGAAGAGCAACGCGTTAATAATGGCTTGCGAATCTTACCCATTGAAACACAGCACATTTTTGCATTAACTGATTTACCTGCTCACCACAAAGACCCTTTCGATAGGCTGCTGCTAATTCAGTCTAAATTAGAAAATTTAGAATTAGCCAGTGCTGATACCGTTTTTCGTCATTACGATATAAATTTATTCTGGTAAAGCATTTCCAGTAGGGCGTGTCGTGTGCGCCGGAAAGTGGGCGGGTATTTTGGCGCGCACGGCACGCCCTACGCTGGTTATCTTGTGTTTGCTCAGGGCAGCCACAAGGGATTGCCCCTACGGCTTAAACGCATCACTATCAATATAAACATCGACGCCATTTTCAGGCACTATGCTGGCAACCGGCAAATCCGATCCTGAACGCCACTGATTGACGGCTTCCTGCTTATTTGCGCCGGTGATCAAAAAGATCAGTTCCCGAGTGTTGCTCGAGCGCCTTGGCGCTGATCGAAACACGCTCCGGCGGCGGCTTGGGCGAATTGTAAACGGCATGCACCAGCTCATCTTGCGGGTGTTGATGGCCGGGAAACAAGCTGGCGGTATGGCCGTCCTCGCCCATGCCCAGCAATACCATATCGAAGGTTCCGGCCTTGGCGACGGCAAGTTTATAGCGGTCAGCGGCAACTTCAGGCGCCAGTTCGGCAGGCATGGTAAATATCTGGTCCGCCGGAATAGCGACTTTATCCAGCAAAACCTGGGTTGCCATCAGGCTGTTTCTGTCCTGATGATCGGCGGGCAAGCAGCGCTCATCGCCGTAATAAATATGCCAGTTGGCCCAATCGGCATTGGACTCGGCGAGCAGGCGATAGACTTTTTCCGGGGTGCTGCCACCGGCTAGAACCAGCTTGAATTTGCCGCGTTCGGAAATTGCCGATGCGGCGGCGTTGAGAATTTGTCGGCAGGCGGCCTCTGCAACTTGTTCTGCGGTTTCAAGAGTATGCCAGCGGCTGTTTGTTTGCATTTAGTTACACTCCGGGGTTAATGAGCTGCGCCAGGATTGGCTTTCTTTGTCGAATAAGCGGCGGCTGTCTTCCGGCCCCCAGGAACCGGCAGGATAGGTGACGATATAGTCACGCTCAATCGCCCAGGTTTGCAGGATGGGGTCGACAATGCGCCATGCATATTCTACTTCATCAAAGCGCAGAAATAACGAGCGGTCGCCTTTTAATACGTCCAGCAATAAGTCTTCATAGGCATCGATGGCTTTTTCATTTTCTTGGCGGAAGCTCGCGTCCAGGCTGCTGGAGCGGGTACGCATCTCCAGGCCCGGTTCTTTGACGGTCATTTCGATGCGGATGCACTCTTCCGGCTGTATGCCAAGCAGCACCCAGTTGGGATTCATGCACTGCACCTCGGTGCCGCGGAAAAACTGTAACGGCGGGTGGCGAAAACAAATCGAGATTGTCGATTGCGCCTTGGCCATGCGCTTGCCGGTGCGCAGGTAAAAAGGCACGCCGCGCCAGCGCCAGTTGTCGATATACAGTTTGATCGCGGCATAGGTTTCGGTCATGCTGTTGGCCGGTATGCCGTCTTCCTGCAGATAGCCGTTGACTTGCTCGCCGCCGATGCGGCCTTTGGCATATTGGGCGCGGAAGGCATGGCCGTGCACCGCTTCCCTGGGAATCGGGCGGATGGATTTTAAGACTTTGACTTTTTCGTCGCGCAGGGATTCGGCTTCCATCGATACCGGAGGTTCCATGGCGACCAGCGTCAGCAATTGCAGCAGATGGCTTTGCAGCATGTCGCGCATGGCGCCGGCCTTGTCATAGTAATCGGCGCGGCTGCCGATGCCGATCTCTTCGGAATGGGTGATCTGGATATGGTCGATATAATTGCGGTTCCATAACGGCTCCAGCATCACGTTGGCAAAGCGAAATACCAGTACATTTTGCACCATGCCTTTACCCAGATAATGATCGATGCGGTAAATCTGCTCTTCCGATAAATAGCGGCTGATGCGTTTTTGCAGGGCTTGGGCGCTGTCCAGGTCATAACCGAAAGGTTTTTCGATAATCACTCGCCGCCAGCCGTCTTCTTCATCAAACAGGCTGGTATTGCTCAGCAGCTCCATGACCGTGCCGAAGTCTGAGGGGCTTATAGAAAGGTAGAACGCGATGTTTTTAGGGAATTGGTCTTTTTGGCTGAGCGTATCGGCCAGTCCCGCATAACACTGCGGCTGTGTTATATCGCCTTGATGGTAATACAACCGGGCGCTAAAACGCTGGAACACGGGTTCATCAAAATCGCCTGGCGCCTTGTCCTCGATCATCTGCCTGACTTCCGCCAGCCATTTTTCCTGATCCCACGGCCTGCGCCCTATGGCTAGAATACGGGTGCCTTCCGGCAAGCGGCTGGCAGCATCCAGATGATACAGCGCCGGCATTAATTTGATCCGGGACAGATTTCCGGTAGCGCCAAAAATGGCGTAGGTACAGGGTTCGGCTTTCATCAGTTATACACCTCGGTTAAAAGATTTTCGTAACTGCTCACCCTGGCAGACACCGGATTTTGAATGTCATAAAACATGCCGCTTAAGAAGGATAAGGTTCAAAGCCAGCTTGAACTCCGACATCCACGTTTTCTGGAGTCCAAAGCTGGCTTTGGACATCTTTAAGGCGCGAGGCGGCGCAACCGGAAATAGTCGGTTTAAACAGTATAGCTAGTGGATGCCGTTTTGCCGCCACGCCCGGTCCAATCGGTATGGAAGAACCGGCCTCTGGGCTGATCTATCCGCTCATAGGTATGCGCGCCGAAATAATCACGCTGCGCCTGTAATAAATTAGCCGGTAATTTTTCACTGCGATAGCCGTCGTAATACGCCAACGCGGAAGACAATGCCGGGGTCGGGATACTTAGCTCGATGCCCAATATTACCGCTTTCCGCCAGCCCTCGTCGGCTTGCTTCATCGCCTTAACAAAGAAATCGGCTAACAGCAGATTTTCTAAATCAGGGTTGGCGTCATAGGCTTGCTTGATGTCGTTTAAAAACCGGCTGCGAATAACACAGCCGCCGCGCCACATCAGCGCAATATCGCCATAATTGAGCGACAGGCCATATTCTTTCGACGCTTCGCGCATCAAGCCGAAACCCTGCGCATAGGAGATAATCTTGGCCGCGTACAACGCATCGCCAATGGCATTAATTATGGCTTTCTTGTCGCCGATAAACCTCAGTGCTCGTTTAGGCAGTATGGAGGCCGCCTTAACCCGCTCCTCTTTTTGTGCGGATAAACAGCGGGCAAATACCGATTCGCCAATCAAGGTTAACGGAATACCCAAGTCCAAGGCATTGATGCCGGTCCATTTACCGGTGCCTTTTTGCCCGGCGGTATCGAGGATTTTTTTCAGCAGCAGCTGACCGTCTTCATCTTTGTACGCCAAAATGGCGGCCGTAATTTCAATCAGGTAAGAGTTTAACGGACCCTGATTCCACGCGGCAAAGATTGAGCGCAACTCATTAGCACCTAAGCCCAAGCCGTCCGACATCAGTTGATACGCCTCGCAGATCAGCTGCATGTCGCCGTATTCAATGCCGTTATGCACCATCTTGACGTAATGGCCGGCCCCGTTATCGCCAACCCATTCGCAGCAAGGTTCGCCATCAACCTGAGCGCTGATGGCCTGGAAAATGGTTTTGACGGCAGGCCAAGCATCTTTATTGCCGCCGGGCATAATGGAAGGCCCGTGCCTTGCGCCTTCCTCGCCGCCGGAAACGCCCGCGCCGATATAAAGGATATTTTTTTCCTGTAGGGCGAGAGCGCGGCGCGTCGGTGTCGGTGAACAGCGAATTGCCGCCATCGACGATAATATCGCCGTCAGACAATAGCGGCGCTATCTTGTCGATATACTGGTCGACGACCTCGCCCGCTTTAACCATCAGCATGACGATACGCGGCGATTCCAGGCTATCGATTAACTCTTCCAGCGAATGCGTGCCGATAATCTGCGTGTTGTTGGCGGGGCCGTTTAGGAACTCGTCGACTGTTTGGGTAGTGCGGTTGTAGACCGCTACTTTAAAACCATGGTCATTCATATTAAGCGCCAGATTTTGTCCCATTACTGCTAGGCCGATTAGGCCGATGTTTGCGTTCATAGTTGTCTTCTTAAAGAGTGATTTCTAGATTTTCTGTTAAACGACAATTTGTCCGCGAAAGGCACGAAAAAACATTCTGTTATGGCTATAGTGTTTCGGGGCACAGCGTGTCACTGCCATTAAGTTAAAGATTTTAGTGGGTGCTAGCGCAAATAATATATATCGCATGGCAGGCCATCCTGATGGAGAGTAGAAGATTATGGTTATCGTCCAGCCCAGACAGGTGGCATGATAAAAAACAGCTAGAGTATGGAGGTTAGATGAAGCGAGTCGTTGGAGCAATCAGTAGAAACACCTAATTTGCTGTTTCTATAAAGATAGGTAATTTGTAGAGGCGAGGTTGTGAAAGTATATTTCAAGCGGGGTAAAAAATTATTCACCACGAAGTTTTCATAATGCTGAATTACTTTGTGCCTTCGTGGTAAAAATTTCTAAACTATTGCGAAACGTCGGGAACTGAAATCCGTAGACTATTCGGAACCGGCTTGGCTCATCCGAACTCTGGCGCGAATCAGCGCGGTAATGACGATGACCAGCAAAGCCGCCAGCGATAGCTCCAGTACCACGAATGCGGCAATTTTAAAGTAGGCAAACAGCGGGTGGACAAACCTGACCAGCCAGCCGCCCGCTTCATCGGCCAATGCCGCCGCATAGGTCAAGCCGCTCAGCCATATTTTCAGCCGCACCGAGAACTCGGTCATCAGCATCAAATGAGTCAAGGTCAGCACCAGCATGCCCATCGAAAACAGATGAAAATGCGAGACTTCCAGCATGCCCTGATAACTGCGCGGCTGGGTAAATTGTTCCTCGGAACCTAGGTAATAGGCAATCACCGAGTCGGGCGTTAAGTCCATATGATGAAAATACATCATGCCGTTACTCACCCATAACAGGGCGATATACACCAGAAACATCAACACCAGTGCGTTGATCAAGGATTTGCGATGCTGCTCGCCGGTAACAAAATAACGCATTAATTCTTGCCCTGATCTTTTACCATAACCTGGTAAATCGCCATCACTTTGCGGACGCTGCTGACGGTCGCTCGGGTGCTTAAGGTCGCGCCGCTGATGCCGTCGACGCCTTTGTTAAAATCCATGTCGGCTAACGGGCGTTTATACAGCTGGTCAAACCAGCGTTCCGGCGGCTGGTATTCAGGCGGTTCATGGAAAGCGAGGGTAGTGACATTGCGCAATTCGCCATCAGCCGTTAGCACTATCATCAGAGTTTCCGGCTTGGTTCTGACCGTGACGGATTCAATCGCGGCATAACCGAGTATCTTGCCCTGACTCTTTGCCGACATAGAAAGTAAATAGGCCGGTATCCAGTTTAACCTTGGACAGCTCCTCGATTTTGGCGACTTGCTGCTCATCGGGGAATAGCGATAACTGTTCGACTTGCGCGTCTTTGCCGAAGGCCAGTTCAAGCGCTTCATTTTTACTGTAAAAGACGGTGGCGAAGCTTGGGGTTACTGCGCTTAGCAGCAATATAAAGAGAATAAAAAATCCCCCTGGCCTGATTGTTTTCATAGTGTGTCTCGTTTGCAGAATTGATTAAACTTAAGCGGATAAACGCAAATAGTTTAACACCATCAACAGACATTAGAATAAAGAACACGAATGGCCGCATGGTGCTGCCATTCGTGTTTATTGTGATGAAAGATGCCTATGAACTAGAAAATAAATCCGAAGCCCAGGTTGAAGTCATCCGGCAGATTGCCTTTTTTTGCCGAGAAATTGCGATAATCCGCCTTGATTACGACATTCGGAATAGGCTTGTATTGCAGGCCGAACTGGTAAATTTGCTTGTTTTTCGTTTCATCGTCAGAAAATCCGACCGGTGCTTTGGCGATGGTATCCAGTTGTTCATAACGGAAGAAAGGTGCCAGATATTGTGTCGTATTGGGATTCAGCAACGGCAATATGTCATAACCGACTTCGCTGTACCAGCCGTAGTTTTCTTCGCCAATGGTTTGACCTTTGGCGGCACTCAGTACTCCTCGCATCTTCGATATGCCCTACAGAACCCAGAGTGCGGAATTCCAGCCCTCGATATTTCCATTGCACATGCCCTTCATACAGCTGGGTAAAGGCATTGACTTGTTGATTTGCAAAAGTTTGATTTTGCCCTGAATTACCGACATAAGCCGAACCGCCGAATGACAAGCCGGGAACAAAGTCCGGCGCATAATCCACTCGTCCGACAAACGCCAGATCTTCGGCTTTGGCCTGACTGCCCTGCTGCCTGCCGGAACGGATGCCGTCAGCAGTAAAATTGGTGGCATTCAAACCATTAACGACATAAGCGGTATAAGTCAGATTCGGCAATACTTCGCCAAACAGACCTACGCCGATTTCGCGCCAGGTGCTCGGGAGAATCTGGCGCTCCACTTCCGGGCGGTTATTGCCGAAATAAAACGGCGGCTCGTGAATCTGGTTGACAAAACCCATCGGCATCAACACCATACCGGCGCGAACATTAGCCATCGGATCGATAAAGAAATCCAGCGCCGCAAACTCGACCGATACCGAGCCCCCATTAGAGGTTGAACCGTGCTCAAATTCAAGTTCACTGTTAAACAGAATCTTGTCGGTGAACTTGTAGCCTGCATACAACACCATTCGTTCGAAATCGGCATTATCGTTTTTGGCTGTTGCGTCGCCAACGGTTGACTGATAATTGGCTTCGCCGTAACCGCCAATCGACAGGCCTTTACCGACCTGATAAACCTTGGATGCAGCAGGCCCCAATCCATAAGCGCTTTTATACTGCACCTCATCAGGAATGGTTAGGTTGGTGCGCAATTTCTCAACTTCCTGAGTCAACACATCGGTTTTGCGCTCCAAATTCTTTACCTCGCCATTGGCAGCTTTGGCCGGTGCAGGAGTGGCCAAAGCCGATTTCATTTCGTCAATTTGCTTTTGCTGCGCCTGGATGATCTTCCACATGTCTTCCATGGTCTGCGGTTTTTCCAGAGCGCTGACAGGCGCATTCAAAGCGACCAGTGCTGTCAGTATCCCGCCTTTTAATAAGTCGTTTATTTTTTTTCATTTATACGGCCTCTCACAAATAATTAGTGGAAACAGTATAGGTTAAATAGCAATGTTGTTACAAACGATTCTTATTTAATTATTAAAATAGGGTTTATACCGCCGTTTAATTTTTAGCATTTATTGGAATTTCAGGTGCGGATTAAGGCTGAAAAACTGCTAATTTGAAGATAAATTTTTCAAAGGAACGAGAGGTCTTATTACCAGCATCAGTAAGTTGATGCGAGCAATAATTCACTATGCTGGATAGCACCAAGCGGAATTCTGGAGGGTATTAGCGTTGTTTCTGCAATTGCGAGATCAGGCTCTTAATCGCCGATTCCTGCGCCATGATACTTTCACATAACAGGAATTGGGCGACTGCGCGCTGTAGGTTCTGCTCGGGTTCCGTCACTTTGAAATACCGGTTCCCTTCCAGGTAATCGGTATAAAACCGGATGCCTAGTTCAAAAGGGATCAGGCGGATGGCGGGGTACAAATAGCGATAATCGTGTTCGGTAAAAAATGCACCGGCCTCGGGCAAATAGCTTTTTAGCAGTGCGGCGCAAATATCCAGGTCAAACCCGACCGGGTTGCTGGTGGAGCAGCAAGAGCGCAAACAATCGCCAATATCGTAATGAACCAGCCCCGGCTTGACGGTGTCCAGATCGATAATGCTGACGATTTTGTGTGTGTGCTGATCAAAAAGGAAATTGTTTAATTTGGGGTCGCCGTGAATCACTCGTAGCGATAATAAACCTTGCTGTTTGGCAGCTTCCAGGTCATCGGCGATAGACTGAAATCTAGCGATAAAATCAGCGCAGTAACGGTCTTTAAGCTGATCTGACTGCGGCAAAACCTGATGATAACGCTTTAAATAGTCCGGCGTGATATGAAAGCCGGGCAAGGTGTCGTACAACAGCGAAGGATCAAGATCGCTGATCAAGCGATGAAAATGGCCCAGCGCAAATCCGACCTGCTCTGCGTCGCCGATAGTGCCTATCGTTTCGATACTTTCGGTATCGGCAATAAAGCTTAATGCCCGCCAGCAATCGCCGTTTTTGTCCCGATAAAGCGAGGCGCTATCGGTAGTCTTTAAAATTTCCGGGATTTTCAGCTTGACCGAGGCGCCGTTTTTTTGCGCGACATGCCGATTAAGCGTCGCCAGATTTGCCATGATTTGCTCAGGCTCAGGAAAAACCAAGCGGTTTATGCGTTGCAGAGACGAACGAGGATGATGGCGTTTCGACCAGATAAGTGTCATTGATCAGGCCGTTGCCGAGCGGGGTTATCTCAGTAACGGCAATCGCGAATTGCTTGGCGATAGAAAATAATGTGTTCACCAGATCAGGCGGCTTCCCTGGCTTTGATTAAATCTGTTAAGGCCTTCAGCGCCTTTCCTCTGTGACTCAGTGAATTCTTAACGGTTGCCGACAATTCCGCTGAGGCGCAGTCTTGCTCCGGCACCCAGAACACCGGATCATAACCGAAGCCGTTTTCGCCGACTGCATGATCCAAAATCCGGCCTTCCCAAACGCCTTGGGCGATCACCGGGCAAGGATCGTTTGCGTGTTCCATAAATACCATCACGCAGATAAACCTCGCGGTACGCAGTTCATTGGGGACGCCTTCCAGCTCTCGTAACAGCTTGTCCAGATTGTCCTGGTCGCTGGCGCCGACTCCGGCATAGCGGGCGGAAATCACGCCGGGTGCGCCGTTCAATGCGTCAACCACCAGCCCTGAATCATCGGCTATCGCCGGCAACTTGCAATGCAGCGATGCATTACGGGCTTTTAAAATGGCATTTTCTACAAAGGTAGCGCCGGTTTCTTCCGCGTCGACAACATTAAACGCGGACTGCGGAACGATCGGATGATCCGCCAGTATCGCCTGGATTTCCCTGATTTTGCCGGGATTGCCGCTGGCCAGGACGATTTTTTGTAATGTCGAAAAGGTCATTTATGATTTTCTATCGCTACTCGTTGTTTCTCAAGCAATTCCTTGATGCCTGCCCCCGCCAGTTCCAGCATGGCGTCCAGCTCTTCTTTCCTGAATGCATGGCCCTCAGCCGTGCCCTGCACTTCAATAAACGCAGCGGCATCGTTCATCACCACATTCATATCGGTTTCCGCATTGCTGTCTTCGGCATAATCCAGATCCAGCACCGGCACACCGTTAAAAATTCCCACGGAAACCGAGGCAACCTGTCCGTGCAGCGGATTGGTCTTGATTTGCTTGCGTTTAAGCATCTTTTGTACCGCCAGCGACAAGGCGACAAAACCGCCGGTAATGGCCGCAGTGCGGGTTCCGCCATCGGCCTGCAATACATCGCAGTCGATGGTGATGGTATGTTCGCCCAAGGCCTTCAAATCAATCGCCGCCCGCAGCGAACGGCCAATCAGTCGCTGAATTTCCAAAGTGCGTCCGCCCTGTTTGCCGTGACTGGCTTCCCGTCCCATCCGGGTATGAGTCGAGCGCGGTAACATACCGTATTCGGCGGTAATCCAGCCTTCGCCTTTGCCTTTAAGAAAACGCGGGACACTCCTGTCGACACTGGCCGTACAAAGCACCCGGGTATCGCCAAACTCAACCAGCACAGAGCCCTCTGCATGTTTGGTAAAACCGCAGGTAAATTTTATGTCTCTTAGTTGATCCGGGTTACGTCCGCTTGGTCTCATACATGTTCCGCTAAAATGAAAACCGCACAGTATACCTGAACGGCGCGTTGTCCGGCGGTTCAATTGTAACTACAAATATAATGGAACGCAGATGACGCGGATGAATATGATGAACGCAGGTAACTAACTACACACCCTGACTGATGCTCACTTCTACGCCTGACAAAATGTGCTGAATCGTATGCCTTTTTAAGCGAGCCTGAAAACATTCGTTTTTAACAACACAAAACTTGTTCAACCAAGAAAAATCTTACTTAATCATAATAATCAGCGTTCTATTTTTAGCAGACGAGTAATAATCAACCGCCCGCAAGCGCCTGCTGCAACTCGGCAACCGACTGCGGACGATTTTCCGGCTGCAACTCCATCGCCCAGTCGATGGCTTTTAACAGATGTTCCGGGAATTTTCGTTTATACGCTTTGACCGCGGGAACCAGCGTGTCCTGCCGTGCCCTATCCTGGGCAGGAACCGGCGTTTTAAGCTCCAGGCAAATGCGCATGCTCGCGCCCACCGCATAAATATCCGTCCATGGGCCCAGCTGGGCGCTCAGCTCATGCTGCTCTATCGGCGAGTAGCCTTTGGTCAAAATCTTGCTTTGTTTGCCCAAATGCGACTTTGGAAAGCTCTGAATTGCGCCGAAATCCAGCAATAACGCATCATTGCCCGGCCGCACCAGAATATTCGAGGGCTTAATATCAAGATGAATGTACTGATGGTCATGGATGTGTTCAAGTCCGGCCAATAACGAGTTGAACAAGGCCAAGAAAAACTCTTCGGAAACAGGCAGGGTTTTATTTTTTAACAGCTTGTCCAGCGTAACCCCGTAGTCGTAAGTCATCACCATATAAACGGTGGAATTGGCTTTAAAAAAGCCGATCACTTCGACAATGTTGGGGTGTTTTAACGTCGATAAAACCTTGGCTTCCTCAAAGAACAATATCCTGCCGCGCTTGAACAAAGCGCGGCTTCTTCGTTGTTGGCGACCACCGCGTTGTTCCAGGTCCGGTGAGCAAATTTTCGAGGCAGGTATTCCTTAATGGCGACCTGAAATTGGTCCTTTATTTGCCGGGCCAGATAAACCGAGCTAAAGCCGCCGTGCGCCAATTCCCGCTCAATCACATACTGGTCTATAATGGTGCCGGTTTGCAGGTAGTTCCATTCTTTGGGATAAGTATCCGGATCGTAGTATTCAGCCATTGTGTCGTTTGTTTTTACGAGAGCCCGTCAATTATAGGTGAAAAATGATTAGAAGCATGACCGCATTTGCGGGCAACGAGACCGAAATCGGCGACTTAACCTTAAGCTGCGAATTGCGTACGGTCAATCACCGTTACTGCGACATTAGCCTAAGACTGCCGGATCGCCTGCGCTTTGTCGAAGCCGATCTGCGAACAGCCATCGCCGCCAAGATCAGCCGAGGCAAGGTTGAATGCTCGCTGAGTTACAAAAAGCAGGCTAAGAACGGATCAAGTTTCACCATTAATACCGATGCCGTAACCACACTGCTTGCTGCGGCCAGTGCTATAGAGGAACAAATGCTGGCTCCTTTGTCCTTTTCGGCGCTGGATGTGTTGGCATTCCCCGGCATCCAGCAGGAACCGGATCTAGACAAAGAGCAACTTAATTCAGGCATCGCCACTCTGGTCGATCAAACCCTGGCGCAATTGTTGGAAGCGCGGGAACGGGAAGGCGCGCAACTTAAACTGCTGATTGAAGAACGCTGCGCCAAAATGCTGGGCTTTGTTGTAGTTGCAGGCAAACGCATGCCGGAAGTGCTGCTGCTGATACGCAATAAGCTCAAAGACCGGATCACCGAACTGGTCGCCGAGCCCGATTTTGACCGCCTGGAACAGGAACTGGTGCTGCTGGCTCAAAAGCTGGACATCACCGAAGAGCTCGACCGGCTGGAAACCCATATCAATGAAGTGTTGCGGGTGCTCAAGCAAAAAGACCCGGTCGGCAGAAGGCTGGATTTTTTAATGCAGGAGTTGAACCGCGAAGCTAACACCCTGGGCTCTAAATCGGCTGACAAGGAAATGACCCAGATAGCCATCGAGCTAAAGGTGCTGATCGAGCAGATGCGTGAGCAGATACAGAATGTGGAATAAAATCAAGATTCGCCTTACGGTTATCTTTAGGTTTTGATCCGGTCATTCAGTACCACAACAGGCTCGTGTTTCTTGATCTTTTCCTTGCCGTATAAATCGATGACGTCAACGGTAATGTTGTCATCCGGAGCCGTGGCGAGAAAATCTTCTACCGTTTCCAGAATGTCATGGTCGATGAACTTGGCTTTGCTCGCATCGATGGTCACGCTGCTGTTTTCTTCAATACGCAGGATGAATTTTCTGAGTAGCGCCTTGTTCAGGAAGGAAACGTCTTTGTTGAAGGACACCAGATAATGCGATCCGTCCTGGACCAAGGTAATTGCCGCGGAATAATTGGCTTTGACCACAAAAAACAGCCCGATGAACATGCCGATTGCCATGCCCTTCAACAAATCGGTCAGCAGAATGGCAAGCACGGTGATCACAAACGGCAGCAGTTGGCTCATGCCTTTTCGGTAAAATTCGACAAACAAAGAGGGTTTCGCCAGTTTATAGCCGGTATGCAGCAAAATGGCCGATAAACAGGCCAACGGGATGTAATTTAGAAAATGGGCGAAAAACATCACGCTCAGCAGCAAGCACAAGCCATGAATAAAGCAGGACAGGCTGGTTTGGCCGCCCGCATTGATGTTGGCCGAACTTCGTACAATGACCGCAGTGATCGGCAGGCCGCCGAGCAGTCCGCTGATAATATTGCCTACGCCTTGGGCCTTTAATTCCCTGTTGGTCGGGGCGAGCCGTTTCAACGGATCGAGTTTGTCGGTGGCCTCAAGGCTTAGCAGCGTTTCCAGGCTGGCAATGATCGCCAGCGTCACGGCGATAATATAGATCTGTGGATTAGCCAGATAACTAAAATCCGGGAACATAAAGTTGTTGAAAAAATCTGCCGGCTTGTTCCGAGACGGGTAATTTGACCATGTGTTTTTCGCCGACAGCCCAGGCGGGTGCGAACTGTGAGGTGATTAAGTTGTAGCCTATCCCCCAAGTTACCGCAACTAAGGGGCCGGGAATCAGTTTTAACAGTCGCTTGTTTTTTAAACCAGGGCGTTTCCCAGATAATCAACAGCAACAAGGCGACCGCGCTGATCATAACAGCGCCCGGTGTAATGCCGCTGAAGGCATCGAACAGCTCAACAAAGCTTGATCTGGCGGTTTCCCGCATATAACTTTCATCGCCTTCATAACTGGTATCGTAGCCGGTGGCATGGGGAATCTGCTTGATGATCAAAATTAATCCGATAGCCGCCAACATGCCTTTAATGACGGCGGAAGGGAAAAATGCGCCGATAATCCCAGCTCTTAAGTAGCCCAACGTAAGTTGCATGAAGCCCGCTAAAACGCAGGCAACCAGCAAACCCTGAAAGCTGCCGAGAGTTTCAATCGCGTTGAACACAATCACGGTAAGTCCCGCAGCAGGGCCGGAAACACTAAGTTGCGAGCCGCTCAGCCAGGAGACGATCAACCCTCCGACCAAGCCCGCTATCAACCCGGAAAATAAAGGCGCGCCGGAGGCTAAGGCAATACCTAGGCATAACGGCAGAGCGACCAGGAACACCACGATTCCGGCGGGAAAATCGTCTTTAATATGGCGGAAATAATATTGGGCGTGTTTGTGTATCATATTAATATTCCTTAAGGTATAAAGATGAAGATTTTCCAATTGACGGATTTAGCTGCGCACTGTCCATAAAAGCACGAGCCGCTGGTAAGATCATGACCATAATCCGATTAACCTTTCAATAACCTTTCGCAAAATTCACAGCAGCAGGAGCGCAAGCTTTGCTTGCTCCTGGCAAAACACCGTAATAACTTGCAGGCAATTCGCAGCGCCATCTTGATCCTGTTTGACCGAAAACAATGCGGGCGATCAGCTTGCACTCCATCCCTCGCTCGAATCGTCAGATAACAATGCAGCTTAAAATAACCGCAAACGGATGTTGCCCGTCGGAGGTTTCGTTCGCCTGTTGCAACAGGTTGCGGTTTACTTTAAGGTTATTTACAAAACGTTTATTGCCTTCTTTTAATAAGTCCAAGGCCATTGCCGGGGTAATGGCGGCTTGTAATTCTTTGGTTAACGTTTTCATTTTTTTGGATTTCTAGTTTCACAGCATTAAGTTGGTGATACTTATCCTAGCCTCCTAACCTTTCAACAACCTTTCGCAACACCATGAGTGCATGAACATTTTATTGATAGAAGACGACGCCGTTCTGGCTGACGGCTTGACTCATACCTTGAGCGATAGCGGCTATTCGGTGACCTCCGCTACGACCGGCGTATACGCGGAACAGTTGCTGCTGGCGCAAGACTTCGATTTGATCGTGCTGGATTTGGGGCTTGCCGGATATGGACGGCCTGGAATTGTTGCGCAAACTGCGCAGCCGGAAAATTCCGCTGCCGATTTTGATCTTGACCGCGCGCGACGGCGTCAACGACAGGATCAGCGGCATTGAACAGGGCGCTGACGATTATATGACCAAACCCTTTGAGCTTCGGGAATTGGAAGCCAGGGTTCACGCGCTGATCCGGCGCTGCTACGGCGGTTTCAGCAACGACATAGTGATCGGCCGTCTGGCGTTGGATACCCATAACCATCAGGTTTTGGTCGACGGGCAGACGCATTAGCCTGTCGGCGCGGGAATACGGCGTACTGGAAATCCTGCTGATCCAGGCTGGAAAAGTCGTCAGCAAAGACCGCATTGCGCAGCGCCTGGCCGTGGACGGAGACGCGCTGACCGACAATGCCGTTGAAATCTATGTGCACCGGTTGCGCAAGCGCATCGAACCGTATGGCGCGGTGATCAGGACGGTGCGCGGACTCGGCTATTTGCTGGAGCGCTCGGATGAAGAATAAACAGCGCAGCCTCAAAACCGAGATTCTTTTACGCTTGGCCGTTCCGCTGATTTTTTTTATCAGCGTCGAGTCCGTGCTGTCTTATTTTGTCACCCTGCATCATGTCGACGTGGCTTACGACCGCTGGCTGCTCGATTCCGCACGGTCATTGACCCAGGAAATTAAGGTGCGTGAGGGCAAGGTGTTCGTCGAATTGCCGCCCGCCGCGCTGGAGATTTTCAAATGGGACGAATCGGACAAAACCTATTTTAAAATCATCTCGGAAGACAAAGGCATGCTGGCGGGCGATAAATTCGTACCCGAGCCGTTCGATATGGAAACCGATTGGACGCGTCCGGTCTTTTTTGACGACGAGATGTACGGCGAACCGGTCAGGGTGGTGTCGATGTTGATTGCGCCCGAGCACAGCCTCGGAAAAGGTTTTTGTCCACGTTGCCGAGACCTTGAATAAACGGCGCAACATGATGCTGGATATTTTGCTGGCCGACCTGGTGCCGCAATTGACGCTGGTTTTGCTGGCCGGCATTTATCTGGTCGTGGGTGTAAAACGCGGCTTGCAGCCGTTGCACACCTTGGCCGATGAAATCGCCCAACGTTCGTCGCGCGATTTGCGGCCCATTCCAGAGCAGCATGTTTTTTTGGAAGTGCGGGCGCTGACCGATACCATCAATGACTTGCTGGCACGCTTGGGCTTAGCCATCGCCACCCAGCAACGCTTTATCGCCAATGCCGCGCACCAATTGCGCACCCCGTTGGCGGGCTTGAAACTGCAAGTCGAACGTGCCCAGCGTGAACAGGATTTGTCTGCGATGAAACCCGCGTTGATGCAGATTCGAAGGCTGCGCCGACCGTATGTCGCATCTGACCACGCAATTATTGATTTTGGCCAGATCGGAGCCGATCGACGGCGATTATGAATTGCGGCAGGTCGATTTATGCAAACTGGCTAAAGAAACCTGCATGGACTGGGTGCCTAAAGCCTTGCAGCGGAGCATGGAGCTCAGTTTTGAAGGCTTAAAGCAGCCGCTGTATCGTGCGCGGCGATGAGGTGTTATTGCGGGAGTTGCTGGCTAATTTGCTGGATAACGCCATTTGTTACGGCCATGACCAGGGCAATATTATAGTTAAAGTCAAGTCTTATCCATCGCCTCGCCTGAGCGTTGAAGATGACGGTTCCGGCATACCCGAGCTTGAATTGGACAAAGTGTTCGAGCGTTTTTATCGCATTCCCGGAAGCCCCGGCGACGGTTGCGGTTTGGGGCTGGCAATCGTCAAGGAGATTGCCGACCTGCACAAAGCGCGGCTTGAGTTAAGCCGCGTCAGTGCGGCGGGCGGCACCCGGGTTGAGCTGGTTTTTAAGGCATTGTAAAAAACAAACCGTTTTTAATCGTTAGTCAGGCCTTTATGTCTCTGGGTGTCCGTTTACTTTGTTGAAAGGCTACTGAAAGCTTGCAATGTTAAACTTTCTCCATCGAAACGTTTTGATACTTGATGGTTAATGCTTGCTCTGCTTCAGTCTTAACGTACAATTCTAACCTTTGACACTACCAGACAACAGAGCATAAGGAATACTAAAATCATGGGGATACTCAGCATACTGCTCTGGACGCCGGCTGCCGGGGTCTTGCTGCTGGCTTTAACGCCCGGCCGGAACATTCAGCTAATCCGCTACATCGCGCATTTGTTTGCCGTTATCGCCTTTTTATTGGTTTGCTGGTTGCTGAGCATTTATAACGCGCACGATGCCCAGTTGCAGTTTAACGAATATTTTCCGCTGAATCCCAGGCTGGGCAGTGCTTATGCGCTGGGCGTAGACGGGTTGTCGATGCCGATGCTGGTGTTGGCGACATTGCTCACATCTATAGCTTTGCTGGCTTCATTCACGGTATCCAGCAGCGTCAAGGGTTACCATATTTGCCTGTTGCTGCTTGAATTCGGCATGTTGGGCGTGTTTCTGGCTCAGGATTGGGCGTTGTTCTATATCTTCTGGGAAGTGACTTTGATCCCGCTGTTCTTCCTGATTGGCCGCTGGGGCGGCAAGCGGCGGCACGCGGCCAGCCTTAATTTCGTGCTGTACACGATGGGCGGCTCGGTTTTTATGCTGATCAGCCTGTTGGCGGTCAGCCAGTACGATCTTGAGCACGGCGGCTCTTTAATGTCATCAATGCATCAGGCGGCGCAAGACATGCCCAGGTTTGAGCAGGTTTTGGTGCTGCTCGGTTTTGTGATCGGTTTCGGCGTCAAGATGCCGATTTTTCCGCTGCACGGCTGGCTGCCGCTGGCGCATGTCGAAGCGCCCAGTCCGGTCAGTATTTTGCTGTCCGGCATCTTGCTGAAAATGGGCGCTTACGGTTTGATCAGGGCGGTGGTGATGCTGCCGGAGGCGGCAAAACTGTTGCAGCCGTACCTGATTTTTCTGGGACTGTTCGGCATGCTTTACGGCGGCTTGTTGGCTTGGCGGCAAAGCGATCTCAAAGCCATGGTCGCCTATTCCTCAATCAGCCATATGGGCATTGTCTTGTTGGGCATCGCGACCTTGAACGCAGACCGGCATTACCGGCGCGGTGTTGCAAATGACCGCTCACGGCCTGATTGCCGGTGCATTGTTTCTGCTGGTCGGGCTGCTGTACGAGCGCACCCATACCCGCAACATTCAGGATTACAGCTCGCTGATTCAGGCGATGCCGCGTTTTGCCGTGTTCATGACTTTAACCTTGTTGGCGGCGATAGGGCTGCCGGGCTCGGTCGGTTTTATTGCCGAACTGCATACGCTGATCGGCGGATTTAGCTCAATGCCTAACGTCGGCTTAGGTCTGGGCGTGATGGTGTTTTTCAGCGTCAGTATCTTGGTCGGAGCCGCTTATGCCATCCGCACGATCAGCCTGCTGTTTACCGGGCCTGCCAAACCGCCGATGCAGCAGCTTGAAGATTTGACAGCGCCGGAGTTATTGGCGACCGGAATACTGGTTTCGGGCATCGTGCTGTTCGGGCTGCTGCCCTCGCCGCTGCTTGATTTGTCTGCAGCCACCATCAGCCAGATGAACGCTGTGATCAGCCAACGGATTTTGCAGGATTAGCGATGTACGAGTCTTCTTTAAAATTACGCGAACAAATCAATCACTGCGCTGAACCATCTGGATCACGTGTTGCCTGGGCAGGCGCCGATCCTTGATTTCGTGCATCACAATACCCTGCATGGCTTCCAGCACCTGCCGTTCGACGAGGCTTTGGCCGAGTTCGAAGCCTTGACCGGGATTTATTGCTATCTTCCCGAAGCGAAAAACCGGGAATTTTACCGGCAGGGGCGCATTAACGATCGCGACTTGGCCGCCGCGTTTGCACACTCTCCGAGCTTGCAGACGGAGCAGATCGTCTGCGCCATAAAGGCTCGAACCATCACCCGGCAGGCTATTTACCGCATTGCATTGTTATTCGATTTGCAGGCGGTCAGCGTCAGCCAGTTGAACTGGCAGATAGAGGAGTTGGCGGCACTGGAGGCGGTGCAGGCCGATGTGCCTGAACCGGTTCGTCGGCGCCTGCTTGCAGCCGACAGCCATGTTGCCCGTCAATTATGGGCAAGCATTTTGACCAAGCTCGGCCTGGAGCAGGCGGCGTTGCACCCGGAACATATGCTGGATTTGTCGGTGGAACAGGCCGAGGATTGGCTAACTAATGTGGTCGATATTTCCACGTTCCGGGGAGGGAATGAGAATAGCGTGTCTACACACCAGCAAATGCGGCAACATGCAGCCGCGGCGCTCGACGAACTGCTGGGCGAAGTAGGCGGCAGCATCAGCTTGCGCGGTTTCATTCTGGCGTTGACCGGCACAGACATTCTCGATGCCATCAGGCCGCAGTTGATACGCTTTTGCGCATCGGGGCTGGATGAAGGCGTGGCTGCATGGCAGTTGCCCCGAGCGTAGCGAGCTGGGACTTTATGCGTCTTGGCGGGCAACAGCGCAGTATGACGCCAATCCCTTTTTGCATGAGTTGCCGGACTGGCAACAGATTGTCGCGGAACTGCCCGAAGATGCGGTCGATACCATCATCCTGCAACTCGAACACCTGGAAATACCGCAAGCGCAATGGGAAGGCTATCTTCAACGGTTGGCGCTGGAAATACCCGGCTGGTCGGGTCTGATCAACTGGCGGCAGCATCATCCCAATTATCATACCGCCAATGATGCAGCGCCGACGCTGGCCGATTATCTGGCGATACGCCTGACCCTGGATCGGCTGTGGCTGAACCAGGTCTGCCGCGACACCTGGAAAATCGAAGCCAAGCTCAGCTCAATCCAACGGTTATTTTCGCAAGAATTTGTCGGAATTTATGGTGCGCAGCTCGCCTGTACCAGGACGACTTGCCGGAATATTTGGCTCACAGGGCGGAGTCCTTGACCTTGCATGCCGGTTCCGAACGTTATGATCGCACCGACTGGCAGCAGCTTGCCGACCTGATCTGGACCTGGCAGTGCAGTCCGTTGGCTGACAAACAGCCTGCACATGCGCCGCATAACAGCGGCTGGCGCTTGTTTCGTCTATGCCAGCATCTGGGGCTTAGCGCCGCCGAACTGCAACAACTGGATGCAAACGATTTGCAAGCCATGTTGGCTGTGCTGGATGAGTTCACGCCGACCGAGCGCAGCAAAGTCTGGCTGATGGCTTACGAGCATCATTACCGGGAGGATTTTTTCCAGGCGGTGCGTGCCAATCATCAGCGCGGCCGCTGGGCCGAACGCGAGCAACGTCCCGACGCGCAAATCATCTTTTGCATGGACGACCGGGAGGAAGGTTTCCGCCGCCATCTTGAAGAGCTCAATCCTGCGATTGAAACACTGGGAGCCGCCGGGTTTTTCGGCGTTGCGATGAATTACCAGGGGCTGGACGACAGCAAGGTAACGCCGCTGTGTCCGGTGGTGGTAACGCCTGCGCATGAAGTGCGGGAAGTGCCCCGATTCGGCAGCGACGCTTTCGTCCCCCGCCTGCTTCCTGTAGGCGAATCGGCGCTACTTAAGCATAACCGTGGCCGCAAGTTGAACCAATGGTTTGCGAATCTGGTGCATCAGGGCTTGCGTCGTAACCTGCTGTTGTCGCATCCGGTTATCGATGCGATTGCGCCTGTTACCTTGGCCGGATTATTGGCTAAATCGCTGTTACCCAAATCTCAGCAAAGCCTGGTTTCCGGCATGGCCAAGTTGGTCTCGCCCGAAGTTAAGACGCAGCTGCTGTTTACGTCTATGGATCAGACGGTCGCCACTCCGGAGCGCCCCAGACTGGGTTTTACCGATGGCGAACAGGCCGACCGGGTTGCAGGCTTTTTGCGCAATACCGGCCTGACTTACGGGTTTGCGGAATTGGTCGTGCTGATGGGGCACGGCTCGATCAGCCAGAACAACCCGCATTTGGCGGCTTACGATTGCGGCGCTTGCAGCGGCCGGCACGGCGGGCCCAATGCCAGGGTGTTTGCGGCGATGGCTAATCGCCCTGAAATACGCAAGCTGTTGGCGGAACGCGGCATCGCTATCCCGTCCGATACCTGGTTTATCGGCGCCGAACACAACACCTGCAATGAAGAAATCAGCTGGTACGACCTGGATCTGCTTCCCGCCGAACGACAGGCCGGACTGAAGACATTACAGCAGGAATTGCGGCATGCCCAGCAGATGTCGGCGCACGAACGCTGCCGCAGGCTGGCTTCGGCTCCGCGCAATCCGACACCCGAACAGGCCTTGGCGCATATCGAAGAGCGCGCCGCCGATTTCTCCCAGGTCGCGCCCGGAGCTGGGCCATGCCACCAATGCCTCGGCGGTTGTCGGTCGCCGTTCATTAACGCAAGGCGCGTTTTTTGACCGGCGGGTATTTTTGATTTCCTACGATCCGACCCAAGATCCTGAAGGCAAAGTGCTGGAAAATATTTTGCTGGCGGTGGCTCCGGTTGGCGCAGGCATTAATCTGGAATATTATTTTTCCACCGTCAATAACGAACGCTTCGGCTGCGGCTCCAAAGTGCCGCATAACGTCACCGGTTTTTTCGGCGTCATGGAAGGGGCGAGCAGCGATTTGCGCACCGGACTGCCGCAGCAAATGGTTGAAATCCACGAGCCGATGCGCTTGCAGATTCTGGTTGAGGCCAAAACAGCGGTGCTGGAGCAAATTTATGCATCGTCAGGAAAGCATACGGGAGCTGGTCGCGGGCGGCTGGGTGCATCTGAGCGCTAAAGACCCGGACAGCGGCGAGATTTTCTGTTCGAGCGCGGCAGCGGGTTTTGTGCGTTGGCAAGCCGAGGCAAAAGACCTGCCGGTTCGCGATAATTCGCCGGATTGTTACCGGGATCAAACATTGCCGGTCGCGCCGGTGTTGATCAAACAGCCTGAACAGTTTGGAGTTTAATAAATGGATGCATTAGTCGTTTTAATTCCCTTAATGCCCTTGGTCGCCGCTTTGGCTATCGGCATCGGCCACCTGTTCGGCGCCATCAGCGGTGAAGCCGACGAAAGCATAACGGCGGATATTGCAGGCTGGACGATTAGCCATGTCCAGCCTGCTGGCCTTGACTTTGCTGGGCGCTGATTTGCTGGGCAAAAATACCGGTTCCTACAATGTAGGACATTGGCTGAGCAGCGACACGCTGGATATACAAATCAATTTTATCACCACCGGTTTTAATGTCCGTTTGGCGGCGCTGTTCTCGGTGCTGCTGGCCATCGTCATCCGTTTTTCGATCGACTACATGCACCGGGAAGCGGGTTATCACCGGTTCTTTTTTATCCTGAGCCTGTTTGCTTCGGCCATGCTGCTGCTGGTGTTATCGGGCAATGCGATCGGCACGTTTATCGGCTGGGAAGTTGCAGGATTATGTTCCTATTTTTTGATCGCCTACGCTTATGACCGGCCGGTTGCCGCCGCTAATGCGACGCGCGTCTTTGTTACCAATCGTATCGGCGATGCCGGATTTATCTTAGGTGCGGGTCTTAAGCTACGCATGGCTTGATAGCGTCAACTGGAGCAATATCAATGCTGCGGCTGCGCAAATGACGCCGGGTGAAGCAACTGCGATTGCGCTGTGTTTTGCGGTTGCCGCCTTCGCCAAATCGGCGCAACTGCCTTTCACTCCCTGGCTGGCGAGAGCAATGGAAGGGCCTACGCCGTCTAGCGCGGTATTTTACGGTGCAGTCATGGTGCATGCCGGTGTTTATCTGATCATTTTGTTAAGGCCGGTTTTTGAACAGGCGCCGTTGGCTATGGCTGTGGTCGCTATCGTGGGCTTGATGACAGCGGTTTATGGCTTTGTGGTTGGTCTGACCCAGACCGACGTTAAAAGCTCGTTGATTTTTGCGACATCCGGCCAATTGGGCTTGATGTTCCTGGAATGCGGCCTGGGCTTTTGGCAACTGGCCGGCTGGCATCTTTGCGCTCATGCGGTGGTTCGCGGCTATCAATTCCTGACTGCGCCGTCGCTGATGCATAATATGCAGGGTAATTATATAGACACCTCGCGGCGCAAAGCTCCTGCTCGCACCCGTCGCCTACGTCGTGTAGGCGACGTCCCTGCTTGGGTTTATGTCGCTTCCTTGCAGCGTTTCTGGCTGGACCAGATTACCGATTGGGCGCTGGTCAAGCCGGTGCGCGGCTTGGCGCACGACCTGAGCTATTTTGACGATCATATCGTTGACCGTGTCATGGGCGCTCCTGATCCCGCAATCCGGGCAATATCGTCATTGGCGCAACTGGAAGAACAGATGATTGGCGCTCATTTGGATAATGAATCCGATGAATTTGCCCAAGGCAGCGGCCTGGCAGGAAAACTCACCGAATGGATGGCCGCCGTCCTGCACTGGTTCGAAGATCGCTTTGTCTTGCGCGGCATCGGCAAAGGTGCGATCGATTACGGCCGCGAGCTTGGACATATCGCCAACAGGTTTGAACAATCAGTATTCAGGCCTCGCTATCTGGTGTTGTTTGTGTTTATAACATTGCTCGTCGCATTTTGAGGCTCTGATGGATATTATTGTTACCTCTTGGCCGGAATCGGCGGCCTTCCCGCTGCTCACCACGCTGATGCTGGTTCCGTTGGCGGCCATGATCGCAATCTTATGTTCCCGGTCATCGATTGTTGCCTTGCGTTTTGGCTTTGCCGGAGCGTTTTTGACGGTATTGCTAAGCCTCTATCTGTTGGCGGTTTTCGATTCCGCCAGTCCCGGCATTCATCTTGGTTGAACAGGTCAATTTTGCGGGACTCAGTTACCGTGTCGGCGTTGATGGAACGAATATTTTGTTTATCCCGCTGACCGCTGTTTTAACTTTTCTGGCGTTAATTTATACCTTGATCACCCGCCATGTGACCGACCGGCTGTTTATTGCCTGCTTGCTGGGTTATGAAACCGTGTTGATCGGCGCCTTTACCGCGCTGAATGTGATGCAATTCTGGCTATGGTGCGTATTGGAACTGATTCCTGTGGCGCTGTTGACGATTCATGCCGGAACCGGACAAAACCGGCGCTGGGTGGTCGCGCAATTGTTGCAATACTGGGTCAGCGGCTTGCTGATGACGCTGGCCGGCTTTTTGTTGCTGGCCTTCGGCTTGATCGATGCCGCACATCCGCTGACTTTCGACTGGCTGACGCTAAAACAAAATAATGCCTATCTACACGACGAAGTATTGATTTTCGTGTTGCTGTTTTTCGGCTTTGCGATCCGCATGCCGCTATTTCCGTTTCACGGCTGGTTGCCGGTGTTGGCGGAACAGGGCACGGTCGCCAGCGCCGTTATTTTCCTGGTGGGTTTGAAACTGGGCATTTATGCGGTCATCCGTTTCATTTTGCCGATGGTGCCCGGCGTTGCCGAACAATGGTCGGGGTTTGTGGTAACGCTGGGTTTGATCAGCATTTTTTACGGCGCCTTGCTGGCGCTGATGCAAATCAATATTCGCCGGTTGCTGGCTTTTGCGGTGATCAGCCAAACGGGCATGCTGATCATCGGCATCTTCTGTTTTAACGAGAACGGCTTGGAAGGCAGCTTGTTGCTGTCAGTGGCGTACGGCCTGGCGACGGCAGGCATGCTGTTCAGCGTCGGCCTGATTTATGAGCGCTGCCGCACCGCTTATCTGCCGCGCTTGGGCGGATTGTTCGATACCAACACAACGTTGGCCGTGCTGTTCCTGATTTCTGCGCTGAGCACCATGGTCATGCCCGGTACGCCGGGATTCGATGCGGCGCATTTGCTCGTAGAAGGGATTATCGAGGAAGACGGCTGGCTGCTTGCGATCGCCATTTTGCTCGGCAACGTGATGTCCGCCGCGTTCTTGTTATGGGCTTTTCAGCGGGTTTTTATGGCGACGCCCAAACGCGCCGAACAACCCTATAGCTGCGCGCACCACCCGGTTTGGAAGGAACGTTTTATTACCGCGGTGATTTGCCTGTTGCTGATCGGCACCGGCTTTTACACGACGCCGTGGCTGAATTTTATAGACCAGGATGCGGCCGCTATCGGCAGGCAATTTCCGATGCACGGCGCACAACCCCCCGCTAACGATAGCGAAGTTTCTGCTCCTGCTGACGCCCCTCTCCATCTCCTGTAGACGATGCCGGTACTAAGGACGGCCAACATGAGTAATGCAAGTTTTCCTGTTTTAAGCCTGCTTATTTTGCTGCCTTTATTGGGCGCGATTGCCATAGCCGTTACCCGCAACATCCGTCTGGCCAAAAACATTGCGCTGTTGTTTGCTACGCTGGAATTAATCGCAACAGGGGTAGTGGTGCAGTTGTTTAATGCCGATCTTGGCAATAGTTTTCAACTGGTCGAACACCATGCCTGGATACCCAGCCTGAATATCGAATACCTGATTGGCGTGGACGGCATTTCAGTGTTGTTTTTGCCGATGTCCGCGCTGTTGACGCTAATGGCGATCATCGCCTCATGGAATTCGGTGCAACATCTGACCCGTTTTCATTTTGCTTTGTTGCTGGCGTTGGAAGGCATCACCATCGGCGTATTTTTGGCGCTGGATATGGCGCTGTTCTTTTTGTTCTGGGAACTGACCTTGCCGCCGATTTTCTTTTTGATCGGCTTGTGGGGCATCGGTTCGGCGCGGCGTAGCGCGGCGATAAAATACACGCTGTTCATGCTGTTCGGCGGTGTGCCGTTACTGTTTGCGATTATCATACTGGCAGTCAACCACGCCACCGCAGTGGGCGGCAGCATTCCTCAGGATTTGGCCTTCAGCCTGCCGGTATTGTTGGAAACGCCATTGCCGGATAATTTGCAGGCGCTGGTGTTTTTATTGTTACTGCTCGGTTTTGCGGTTAAAGCGCCGTTGGCGCCGTTTCATACCTGGCTGCCCACCGTCGCCATGGAAGGCCCGACGCAAATGACTGCCTTGTTGACCGGCCTGAAACTCGGCGCTTTCGGCATCATCCGTTTTGCGATGCCGCTGGCGCCTTCCGCCGCCGTTGAATACAGCTGGGTGCTGGGCATACTCGGCGCGATCACGCTGGTTTACAGCGCACTGATTGCGTTGCAGCAAACCAATTTGCGCCGCCTGCTGGCTTATGCCAGCGTCAGCCATGTCGGATTGGTTATCGTCGGCATTGCATCCTTGAACATGCAGGGCATACAGGGGGCGATTTTTCAGTTGCTGAACTTCACGATGGTTGCCGGTTCCCTGATGCTGGTGGCCGGTTTTATCCAGCATCGCCTGGGCAGCACCGAGGCCATCCATTTGGGCGGCTTGGCTAAAGTCATGCCGCGCCTGACCTGTTTTTATTTTCTATTTGCGCTGGCCAGCATAGGCTTGCCCGGAACCAGCGGTTTCCCGGCCGAATTATTGCTGATTGTCAGCACCATGCTGGCGCATCCCAGCATCAGCATCGCCGCCCTGATCGGCGCGGTACTCAGCGCCGCTTATATGCTGTCCTTTACCCGCCGCGCCTTCTTCGGCCCCATCACCCAGGCCGGCGTCAAACAGGTGCAGGATTTGCGCCCACGCGAACTGACGCTGTTGTGCGTGTCGGCATTGTTGATATTGGGATTCGGTTTTTTCCCGAATAGCGTGCTGAAAGTCAATCGGGCAACGGCAGAGGTCTTGGTTGAGCCGGTTAATGGATCAGCCGGTGTTGGCAAGCAAGGCTGAGCAGGATTAAACCTAAAAGTCGCAGTAAAAACGCGCATGAAATAAGTTGAGCATTTGTAGGGGGCGAATTCATTCGTCTTGGGCGGATAAATCCGCCCCTACACGCAGAGCACTATTTGTGCCTGAAAGCGATTATGTACGACTTGACCAGTAGCCCGGTTTTCTACTGTTATGCATCACTGCAACGACATAAATTGACTGGTCAATTTCCCGATAAATCACAGAAAAGGGAAATCTGGAAAGTAAAAATCTTCGAAAGCCTTTTTCGAAAAAAGGCCAAGTTCGTGGGAATTCAACAATCGCTTGATAAGCTGATTCGAGTTCATTCAAAAAGTCATCCCCTAAACCTTCAGCCTGATCTTGGTACCAAGCATACGAAGCCTTTATTTTAGAAGAAACGCCAGGGTGAAATCTTAACAATTGCGCTAACCTTTAACCGCTTTCTTTATATCGTCCCAAGATACGGACTCAACCTTACCGGAAGCAAGATCTTGATACCTAAGCTCGGCTAGTTCCGCCCATGCATGCTCAACGCCTTCATCTTGCCTAGTTTCAAGCGAAGAAATTAAACAATGAGCAACCTGGGCTCTCTCATTCACACTCAACTGCTTTGCATTTTCTATAACTTGATTAATGTTCATAACCGATTTATCCGTTAATTTGCATTCTTGGATTCTAGCATGGCGGTCGAAAAGCACATAACCCATGATTATTATGACAGAGGGGGCGCACGATGTTTGGCCCATCCTATGCCCTGACATTGTTGTGCGTGTCGGCATTGTTGATTTTGGGATTCGGCTTTTTCCCGAATAGCGTGTTGAAAGTCAATCGGGCAACGGCAGAGGTTTGGTTGGCGCGGTTACTGGATCAGCCGGTATTGGCAAGTGAGACTGGGCAGGATTAAAAGATGAGTGGCATTGTGTTGACATTTGTAACACGCGCGCAGATACTTTTAACATGGAATTAGTTAATTGGCATTAAAGGCTATGAGAACAGAACACACCCCCGCAGAAGTAAACATTCACTTGCGCGCGAAAGCACATGATAGGTTGCTTATTGACCAAGCAGCAGAGTTGCTTGGTTCAAATCGTTCGCAATTTATGATGGCCTCAGCGCTCAAGGAAGCCAAGAATGTGATTCTTGACCAAACCTCTATTTATGTAGATAACAAGACGTTCCAAAACGTATTGGATTTGCTGGAGGCACCGGCAACACAAGAGCAGATTGACGGGATGAACCGATTGCGTACAATCAAATCCCCATGGACGCATGAGTGAAAATAAGGAAATTTGTTCACCTGTTCATTTAACCGTACTGCATGATACAGAAGGCTTCCGCTCGGGCGAGGAAACGCTGGATACTTGGTTGCGTGAGCGGGCATTCGCCAATATGGAAGCATCGGCAAGCAGAACCTATGTTATTTGTCCGTCCGGTTCGAATAAAGTTATTGGGTATTACGCTATTTGCATGGGACAGATTTTTAGCCAAGAAGTTATTGGTTCCATGCGTCGGAATATGCCTCGCCAGATTCCAGCGGTAATACTTGGACGCTTAGCCATTGACCTGAAATGGCAAGACCAAGGATTAGGTAAAGCCCTGCTTCAAGATGCAGTGCAAAGATCAGCCCGTGCGGCCAAAGAAGTATCCGCCCGTCTTTTGATTGCACATGCCATTTCTCCAGAAGCGGAAGCCTTCTATTTGCATTACGGTTTTACCCGCCTTCCAACCGAAACGCCAACCTACGCTCTAGACCTTATCAAGTTTGCCAAGCTTCTCAGAATAACATCCGTCATTTTGGTTGGGTCGATTCAAGAAAGGAAATATAGTGTTTTACACTATGCAAGATCTGCCCGGCTCGGCAAATGTCGGTCGCGGTCATAGGGCAGCGCTTCATGTTCCGGCATGGCATCGTTCGGCCAGTCTTTAGCCCAACGACGACGATCTTCTTCATTGGCGTAATAGCGTAGATAAAGCTTGTTATCATATTCGCTGCCGCTGCTCACCAAGTCTATGTGACAAGCCGAGTCCTCGTTGACCGGCATGTCTGGATTTTCCTCCCGCAATACCTCATGCCACAATTCCTCATACAGCTCTCGATCACTGAGATGGTCGGTGCTGTACAGAAACGTCCGCAGCATCGCCAAACCACGTATCACTTCCCACAGCTTGGCGCTCAGTTGCGAGTCATCCAGTTCTTCCGGTGCGGGGAGCTCTATCCCGCTTTGCACTAGCTGGTCGAAAGACGTGACCCAATCAGCTTCCTCGAAAGCTACCACGCGCTTCCAGAACTGTTCCTGCAACTCCGTGGACATTTGTTCCGACTCGAAGAACGACAGATCGTCGCCCGCTAATTCTTTAGTCCGGCGTTGCAAATCCCGGATATGTTCCTGTCTTTCGGCATCTTCTGTGGTTTTTGTGGATTTTTTGGGCATTGCGGTATCCTCCAAAATTCTTGTCGATAATGTAAGCTGGTTGTTTCGTAGGCTACGCTGTGTGTACCTTTCGGCAATCTATCTATCTTTCTTTATTCATCTTCTTGTTTCTTTCTAAGGCTCTAAGCACGGGGGCATCTTTTATATCTTCTGGAATAATTGGCTCATCATCTAATTGCAGTACAACAAGGTCTTCATCGTTATCGCCAATTTTCCAAGCTGGTTTTACAATCAGCAGTTTTTTGAAAAGTAACATGTCCCATATGATTTTTGGCTCAGATTGACCTTCTTGAAAAATGCCAGGTAGCAAATAATAAACTCCATACTTTTTGTAAGCTTCAAGAAACATACTCAAATTCTTGTCGTTATCAGGTGTCATCGTATGTATACGAGACACCATTACGACCTGTCCCTGTACTCCAATTTGTTCATAGGCATTTAAATTTGTGCCAACATGAACGCGGTAATGTGCTGGGTTATGTTTATCAATACCTGTAATAATGCAAATCCTAAGTGCATCTTTCTTGTCTTTGTCGCCTAAGCGCCCTCGCCACCCGTTAAAGATATTCCTTGCGCCATCCTCGTTTTTAAACATTAATCCTATACAAGGTGGACATTGACCCTCAGAATAAACCATAAAAAATGTACCGCTCCATTGAGCTTTATTCCAAACAGGTATATCAATTAGAGACAGAACTTTTCTTTCATTGTGTTTTAGGTTTTCTGCATTGGCAATGTGTTCGGGTGCTTCGTCTTCCCCATATCTCAGAGGTTCATTTGCTTGTTTTACTTTTTTCTTAGGCCGCCATTGATACTGGCGTTTTAGCTCATACGCTTTCCCTTCAATTGAATTGGATACTTCACGAAGACTAGTCCAATCCAGATTGCCATAGATATTTTGACTTAAGGTTATGACATCAGAAAATAGCAAGGCTCGGCTAAAAACATTTTCGTCTTCAGCAAGTTTTTTAAAATGATTGTCCTTGTCATCATAAATCGTAATCTTCGGAAGAAGGTTAGTGATAAAATCCATAATTAGATTTCTAAATCTTTTGATTTCATCAGCAGAACTAAGTGCAAAGTTTTTATTGTGTACGACTTCTAATTCGTATTTTTTACTGGTTTTTATCAGCTCTACTCCAAAGGCTTCTTTAGAATCCTCGTCAATTCTAATAGCCACCTCTGCAATCTGTTTATAAGGCATGATGCCACCCATTAAACTGGTCGCTAAAAAAGCCTCCAAAGCACCCAAAAGTGACTCTGCTATCCAAATTGAAATTTGGCTAGCATCTACATGAAAGATTAAGTTCATTCCCAATACGTCACTTTTCAATTCTATAGCTCTACCCAAACATAATTCAGGCACGTCAGGTAAATCATCATTTGCTGGCTGTGCGCAAACAAGCTCATAGAACTCTTCAATTTTTTCGATACTATCTTCTTTGTCAAACCAGACATCTTCCCTCAGTATGTCAATGTGACCCAAAGCAAATAACAACGTCCCTTCAGAACAGACCAGATTTAACTGGTCTAGCAGGTGAGGTATTTTCTTTATCTCCTCTAGCTGCTCAAGATTTAAGCGCAAGATCAGCATTGAGAATATAGTGTCGATGTGCTGAATGAATTCCCAATATTTTGTTTGACCTTCTTCATTAAGTTGTAAATGACTAGTAATGAAGTTTGTGAGCCGCAAACTAAAAAATATGTGAGGGATTCTGCCTAATCTGATCTCTATCCAGGTTAGTTGCTTGGCGGCAAGAAGTGCCTGTGGGTGCAAAAAACCTGAACTGCTAAGTTTGGTAATACAAATCGATAAAGCAGCCAGTAAATTTGATCTGGCTGCCCAATTTAAGCCAGCAGCTTCATAAGCTCCCCCGCAAGCAATCAAGCATTTAATTAATTCATATTGATATTCTTCTTTTGCGAGTTTTTCCTGCGCTCGTCCAAAGAATCTGATTGCATCATAATTTTTCCCACCCCTTAGCTTTTGAATACCTCTATTCGCAATTACCGCACCGGCTTCACCTTCACTGGTTCTTTCTTCCTGGATAGCTACAACGGTATCAAAAAGACTTTCATAGTCTTCATTATCAACAAACAAATCTCCTAACTCAAAGATAATGCTTTTATAGGAATCGAAGGGATATTGCCCAAGTCCTCGGGAACGCTCAAATATAGTTACAAATTCAGCAAAAATGACTTTCAGCTCTGCTGATTCTAAATTTTTTCTAAGTGCCTTGATAAGCTTATGAAAGCAAAGCATTGACTGAGCATGTAACGCATTATTTGGACGAATATCATCATTTGACAGCTCTTCCAATTTCTTTTTTAGCGCACTGGCCCTTTCAGAAAGTTTAGGGTTTTCATTTATAGCATCTACAAGCGCTAGTGATCCAAAAATGGCATTCCAGAGATTGTTCACTAGTTCTACATCATCTGCATGATGGCTTGATAACCCAAGTTCTTCTACTCTATTGTAGAGACGGGATAACTCATTAATATCATCATATACATAGCAAGTGATCCACGCTTGACGGTAGGCAATTCTTAAAATTTGCCGTTTATCACCAACATTTTCGGCAACTCGTAAAGCAGCCAAAAATCGCCCATCTACCTCATATCTATCACGCTCCAGTTCACTAGCAAGAACTGCTGCGCTAAGAATATCTTCAGCAAGCTGATAAGGAATTCCGAGATAACGATCAGGATTGTTTATCTCTGCATCAAGTTCTTTTAATTCAATGTCTCGCTTGGCATCAAGTGGCCCTATTTTTTTGCGAGGCTTTAGTTGCAAGCTCTCAATAGACAATGTTTGGGCTGCGAGCTCTATGTGCCCATGATTCATAATCCGATCTACAACCCAGCTCCGGTCTAGGATTCGAATCTCTATATCAAACTCTTTTTTTAGAGCATCTTCAACTTCCGCCCTTTTTTTATCGCTAACGAACTGATTGGTGATGAAATAGATTAATGAGTAACCGCGCCTCGTTTCGGCTATCTTCTTCACATCACTTTTGACTTTTGCTCTCCATACCTTTTTGGCACTCATAGCAAATGCCCAACGATCTTTTGCTCCAGCATGCCCTTGATACCACCTCAAAGAAATTTCTTCGGCGACCGGGTAGGTTTCAGAGTCTACTTTGCTATCTCCGCCTCCAGTAGGTCCAGTTTGAGGCAACAGATTTGGACAAAGCTCTTTTTCTGCTATTCGTCTTGCGAAATGTTCAAACTCTTTTTCCTGGCTTCGATTTGTTAGTGTTTCCAGGTGGTATTCCAATATATCCCGCGTAATTTGCGGTTCTTCCGTAATAATGGAATCCGAATAACGCTCCGGTCTTCTTTCACGAAGATAATCAGAAGGTTTGTAAGTATTTGTTATTAGCTGTGGTTTAGTCATATTATTCCCATAATCGCCGGATGCCCCCTATAGGTCGATAGGAAACTGGGGCTTTCATTGTGCATGGCCTTTTGAGTAATGCACAATGAAAGCCCTGACCGTTCGCATTTGTCGTCCAACGTGATAGATTGATTCGCGGCAAGCATAACACTTTGCACGTTAGTTATGTTGACCTTTACCGGCAGTGCTGTAATAGGCAATAGAGGATAAACCACGGATGTTTTGGGGTAGTACTGTAGACTGCGCCCGGCGGTTAGCTTAAGTTGCCAACAGCAACCAAGCTACAAAAACAACATTTGACGCATTACGTTAAGCGTAATACTATTCGACTCATGATTAAATCGTTTCGTTGCAAAGATACCCAAGCCTTGTTTGCAGGTCAATCGCCCAAACGATTCCGTGCCTTTCAAAATGTGGCAGAACGTAAACTGGTGCAATTGCATAGCGCAGCTACATTGGCGTTTTTGCAAAGTCCGCCCGGCAATCGGTTTGAAGCGTTGAAAGGCGACCGTGTGGGGCAATACAGCATTCGCATCAACGACCAATGGCGCGTCTGTTTCCGCTGGGCGGACGGCGATGCTTTTGATGTTGAAATTGTCGATTACCATTGAGGAGAGAAAAACATGATACATAACGGTATGCGGCCCATTCACCCTGGTGAAATTCTGCGGGAAGATTATCTGATTCCGCTTGGCCTGAGCGTAAACGCATTGGCGAATGCTTTACACGTTCCTGCTACTCGCCTGCACGAAATTGTCAAAGAACGCCGTTCCATTACGCCTGATACTGCACTGCGCTTGGCACGTTATTTTGGCGGCGATGCTCAATCCTGGCTGAGTTTGCAAACCGCTTACGACTTGCGCATGGCGGAGCAACAAGCCTTGGCCGTCATCGAGAAAGAGGTTTTGCCGCGTGAGGCGGCTTAAGCTTTTTTTATAGTGTTCACACATCAAAATTCGGTTTTTTAAATCTTCTCACCCTAGCCCTCTCCAGCAGGAGAGGGGACGAAGGTGCCAAATTTTGATGTGCGATAGATATAACTGCTAAGCAGGTATTGCGAATCATCAACCTGATCGGCAAACAGGTCAGTTTTTTGACGAGCTCCGGTAATTGCTTCTGGCTTTATGCGCGGGCCGCGTGGCATGAGTCATTTGCGGCCTTTGCGCGGGACTTTATCGTAAAGATGCAAATGTGCGAGGGGAATTACCAATAGCTCTTTAGTCTATAGAGCAATACTTGAGCGAACAATCATAACGCTCAACCTTAACCATCTATGCAGGCCTCAGACGTGCCGCAAACACCCCCGCCGGCTCAGCATGACCATAAAAATAACCTTGCGCCTGATCGCAACCCATTGCCAATAACATTCCGGCTTGACCCTCATCTTCCACACCCTCGGCAATCACCTGCATTTCCAGCGATTTAGCTATGGCAATGATGGTCTGTACGATGACCTGATCATGCTCATCGGTTAACATGTTACGCACGACCCCTGAATCAATCTTGATTTTCTGTATCGGAAAACGGGCGAGATAGCTAAGCGATGAATAGCCGGTGCCGAAATCGTCGATAGCCAATGAAAATTGATGTCCCCGCAAGACATGCAATGTTTCGAGCGTGCCAGCGATATTGTTGAGCAAGCTGCCCTCCGTCAATTCCAGCTCAAGCGAAGGCGCTTCAACCAAGGCATCGTGCAAACGCTCGGAGTAATCCGCCGCTTCGATTTCCTGCGCGGAAATGTTGATCGCCAAACGTCCCGGCAGGTTCAAACCGGCTTCACGCCAAAGCCGCAATTGGGTCAGGGCGGTTTTCAAAACCCAGGCCCCCAGTTCCAGCATCATGCCGCGTTCCTCGGCAATCGGAATGAAGTATGCCGGACTAATCCAGCCTAAAATTTCATCGTGCCAACGCAATAATGCCTCGGCACCTACCAGTTCGCCGTTGGCGATATTGACCTGGGGCTGATAATAAAGTTGCAAGGTATCGTTGGCTAAAGCAAGGCTCAGCCGCTGGGCCAACAGGATGTGTTCGGCCAATCCGTCGCTCATCCCGTTGCTGTAAAAGCAATAACCGCCGCCTCTATTCTTGGCGCGGTACATAGCAATATCAGCGCATTTGAGCAGTTCGTCGCCAATCTGACCATCCTGCGGATAGAGCGCAATACCGGCACTCAAGCCCACCGAAAAAGAATAGCCTTTGATGATCATAGGTTGCTCAATCAACGATTGTTGCAAGCGCTCGGCGACGATGGTCAATATATTAAGGTTATCGGATTCAACGATCACTACGAATTCATCCCCACCCAAGCGAGCCAGTGTTTCTCCTTGCCGCAAGGAAGCTTGGAAACGTCGCGCACTTTCGACCAAAACCTCGTCGCCTACGTCGTGACCATGAATGTCGTTGATCTCCTTGAATCGGTTGAGATCGATGAAAATCACGCCTACGCCTTGAGCGTTCCGCTCGGCGTTGGCAAGCGCAAGCTTCATGCGATCGTTCAATAAGGCACGATTCGGCAAGTGCGTTAGCGGGTCGAAAAAAGCTAATTGATGGATACTGGCTTCATGTTTTTTACGCTCGGTGATATCGGAAAAAATACCGATGTAGTTAACCACCGCACCATGCTCATTACGCACAGCAGATATCGATAGCCACTCCGGATAAATCTCCCCTAATTTACGCCGGTTCCAGACTTCGCCCTGCCAAAAGCCCTGTTCTTTAATTTGCTGCCACATGCCTGCATAAAATGCTTTGTCCTGGCGTCCGGATTTGAGAATGCGCGGAGTGCGGCCGATGACTTCATCGGCGGTATACCCGGTCACTCGGGTAAACGAGTGATTAACGCTGACAAAACGCTCCCGGTCATCAAGAACGATGACTGCCTCAACGCTTTGCTCAAATACCACGGCGGCAAGGCGCAGGGCATTTTCATTGGCTTTACGTTCGCTAATGTCGGAAAAAATCGCGACATAATGGGTAACGATACCGGCGCTATCGCGCACAACAACAGCCGACAGCCAGCCGGGAAAACATCGGCCATTCTTGCCGTGACAGTTGACTTCGCCCTGCCAACAGCCTCGCTGATTCAGCGCATTTCGGAATATTTGTTGAAAAGACGCCGTGTTATTCTGGTCGGACCATAAGCTTGAGGCATCTTTAGTTATGGCTTCTTGCTGCGAATAACCCGTTGCTTCGGCAAATGCCTTGTTGCCGGAAAGCAAGTGCATGTGAGGGTCGAGAATGATGATGGCTTCGGAGCTGTTTTCAAAAACCTTGGCAGCCAGCCGTAGGCTCTCTTCCATTTGCTTGCGCTGGGTGATGTCGCGCAATTGAGTCACGAAGGCCTGATTGCCGTCCCATTCCGTTTCAGCTACCCGCATCTCCACGACCACTGTTTGACCGGCAGGCAGCGGAATATCCAGTTCGGCACGATCGGCGCCGATGACGGGAAATCCGAAGGGAAGGCCGCGCAAATCTTCCGGTAACCTGCCGAAAAGCGATGCGGCCGCCGGGTTGGAAAACAGGATGTCGCCTTCGTCGCTAATGATCAGGATGCCATCCAGGCTATTGTTGACGATATTATGGAAACGCGATTCAGCGACCCGGAGATGATGCTGGGATTTTTGCAGCGCAGCTTGAATATCAATCATGGTTGTAGCTACTCATTATTCGCCGGCTTAGGCTGCCAATTCAAACAAGGATCGTTATTTTTAAAGGCGGAACCAATGCCGCCGCCGAGCAGGTTGGCATGATAACCAAAGGGCTGGCCGATATGCATGCCGTGACCGTCAATGGTGTATTCGCGGATCAGTTTTTCATGCATCGAACCGCGCATTTTCAGGACGGTAATGGCGCGACGAATTTGGTCTTCGATTTCGACATAACGAAGCAGGACGATGGAATCCGTCAATGTGGAAATGTGGGCGTCGGTCACCGACACGCCGCCGATCAGGTCAGGCGTGGTGGCGGTGAATAAAGCGGCCAGTTCATGAGCTTTGACAAACGAAGCAATGCCGATCACGAATTCGCGAAAGCCCTTGGCCGAGGTAATACGTTCCAACGCGGAGATACTGTCCAGGGCCAGACGATCCGGCTTGAAGCGCTCTATCTGATTCTTGATCGTCGCCAAATGATCTTCCAGCGTGGCATTTTCGGGATAAGCCGAAATGATATTAAGCGCCCCGGATGCTTCCATCTTTTCGAAGTCAACGCCCCAGCCTTTGGCGTTACGATACAGTTGCTCCCGGCTTTCTTCGAAGGCGAGTAACAAGCAACGTTCACCATTGGCGATTCCGCCGGCAATGAATTCGGTCACCATCAGGGTTTTGCCGGTACCGGTAGCGCCCGATACCAGTATGATCGAATCGCGGAAAATGCCGCCCCCACACATCTCGTCGAGCATGGGGTTACCCGAACTGACGCGCAGGTCTGAGGATTGTTGATTCAGTTTGATAGCGGAAAGGGGAACGACGACTAAGCCCTCATCGGGCACCACGGTAAAAGGATATTCGCCTTTATGATGGTAGGTGCCGCGAAATTTGAGAATTTCGATGGTGCGATGGCGTATCTGGTCGTCCAGACTATTGCGCAAAATGATCACGTTATCGGCAACGAATTCTTCTACGCCAAAGCGGGCAATGCTGCCGTATTCCTGTTCACGTTCGGTCGTCATTAGCGTCGTGACTTGCATTGCGTTCATTGCTTTGGCAATACGCAGCAACTCCAGCCGAATCATACGGGTTTCCTGGAACTGCGAAAAAATCGCACCCAGTGAGTCAATGGCTACTCTTGATGCGTTTATCTTGCCGATGGCGTGTTTTAAACGCACCAATAAGGCGCCAAGATCGTAACTGCCGGTTATCAGCGTCTCGTCATCGTAATAAGGCGAGACATCGACGAATATCCATTTCCCTTCGGCTTCCCAGGCAGTAATGTCCCAGCCAAGCGAAGCCATGTTGCGGCGAATATCTTCCGGCGACTCTTCGAAGGTCACAAATACGCCGGTTTGATCCCATTGTTTGATGCCTTCCGCCAGATATTGGGCCGCAAATACGCTTTTACCGCTGCCGGCGGTACCTGCCATCAATGTGGTGCGGTGAATCGGCAAACCGCCTACCGCAATCAGGTCGAAACCGGGAATTCCCGTGGTCAATTTTTCGACGGAACAATCAGTAGTCTTGTTGCTCATAAGATGTTCAGATTTTTAGTTGGAATTTACAGACGATTTAGATGTGCGAATATCCAGACCTAGCAAAACTTTTTCTGTTTCCGATAAGTCTCCGATCAGACGTCGCAATGGCGGCGGTAATGATTTGATCAGTGTTGGCGTAGCTAGAATCCGTTCATCTTCAGCTAATTGCGGACGCTCAAGGATATCTATGATTTCGATCTCGTATTTTTGATCGAGATTTTCCTCACAAATTTTACGCAGGTTCTGGATGGCGCTTTCCGAGCGCGGCGTTTTGCCAGTGACATAAAGCTTCAAGTGATATTTATCCATATCGGCTAGTTTAAATCATTTACTAAGATAATGACACGCCCGTTAATCACCATGAATAGGGCTTCACACTGCATAATAGGGAGGCAATTTTTGCATGTTCGTTTTGAAAATGGGTGAAACAAAAAGAGATTTCCACGTGGGGCGAAAGGAGTACGCTGTGCACGACTCCTCGCCTACAACATCAACATCTACGAATCATCAACCTGATCGGCCAGCTCGGTCAGTTGTCTTAACCAGCTCCGACAATTGCTCGGAGCTTTCCGCCCGTATCGTCGCATGAGCCACTTTGCGGCCTTTGCGCGGCGCTTTATCGTAAAGATGCAAATGCGCGTGAGGAATTGCCAATAGTTCTTCAGTCTTAGGCAGTCCGCCGATGAAATTCACCATGGCCGCGTTGCCGACCGGCGCTGTTGAGCCTAACGGCAGATCCAGGATCGCCCGCAGGTGATTTTCAAACTGGCTGGTTTCCGCGCCTTCAATCGTCCAGTGGCCGGAGTTATGCACCCGCGGCGCAAACTCGTTGGCAACCAGCTGGCCGTCTACTTCAAACAATTCCAAGGCCAGTACGCCGACATAATCCAGCGCTTCCAGCAAGCGGGAAACATAGGTTTCGGCCTGTTGTTGCATCGGGTCATCGGCGCGGCATTCGGAAACGCGCAGGATGCCGCCGCGATGCAGGTTTTCCGATAACGGGTAGAAAACAATCTCCCCTGAAACACTGCGCACGGCGATGATGGACACTTCGCGGTTGAACGGGACGAAGGCTTCGACGACTGCCGGGACGCCTTGCAACAGTTCCCAAGCGCTTGTTAAATCATCCGCCGATTTGAGCAGCGACTGGCCTTTGCCGTCGTAGCCTTGGGTGCGGCTTTTCAAAATGGCGGGATAGCCGATGGTGGTCATGGCTTGTTGCAGGCTTTCAAGACTGTCCACCGCGGCATAATCCGGCGTAGGAATGCCGATGTCGTGGAAAAAAGCTTTTTTCGACTAACCGATCCTGGGCAACGGCCAGGGCTTTCGGGGAGGGATGCACTTGGGTGTGGGAGGCCAGAAACCCTGCGACTTCAGCCGGAACATTCTCAAATTCGTAAGTGACCACATCGGCGCGTTCCGCCAGTTGCGCCAGCAATTTCGGATCGTTGTAGTCGCCGATCAAGGCTTCGCCCAGCCTGTTGGCGCAGGCATCGGCGGAAGGATCGAGAAAAATAAATTCCAGCCCTAAGGGTATGCCCGCCAGCGCTATCATTCTGGCAAGCTGGCCTGCGCCCAATACGCCCACTTTCATAACTCATCCCCTGGTCTTGGATCGGAATGCGCAAGCACCGATTCGGTTTGTTCGCGTCTGAAATCGTTTAATGCGCCCTTATACTGGGCATGTTTGTTACTGATGATGGCTGCTGCCAATAAGGCCGCGTTGATTGCGCCCGCTTTGCCTATCGCCAGCGTGCCGACCGGAATTCCGGCGGGCATTTGTACGATGGACAGCAGGGAGTCCATGCCGTTTAACGCTTTGGATTGCACCGGTACGCCCAACACAGGCACGGCGGTTTTCGCCGCCGTCATGCCCGGCAAATGCGCCGCTCCGCCTGCTCCGGCGATGATCACTTCCAGGCCTTTGCCTTCAGCCGCTTCGGCATAATCGAACAGTTTATCCGGGGTACGATGCGCCGAGACCACTTCAACTTCGTGCGGAATGCCGAGCCGCTCCAGCGTTTCCGCTGCAAAGCGCATGGTTTCCCAGTCGGACGTCGAGCCCATGATGATGCCAACCAGTGCGGTCATGTGTTACTCCTAATTAAGCAGGTAATCATAAAATTTTTCATGTAGGCCGGAATAAGTCAGTTTGAGCATGAGCGAAAACAGGCGTTTCCGGCGTATCGCATGACAAGCCGGAAACGCTTCCCTGGCGCTACGCTTGAGGGAAGTCTTATTCCGGCCTACGTTTCTGTATCAAAAATCAAAGCCGCGTAGTATCGCATAAATGCTGGAACGTTCATCGTTATACACAAGTATTTTAGGATACGTCATTCCGGCAGGGATTGCCGGAATCCAGGGCACAGGGATGTGAATGCTTGATTTAACTAAGCGGCACTTCTTTTGCAAGACTTATTGTCTGCTTCGGCATTGCCATCCATGGCTTCTGGATCCCGGCAATCCCTGCCGGGATGACGCGGCTAATAAGCACTCGCGCATAGGTTTTACCTTGAGTTTCTAACTTTCATCGCTTTCAAGCCCCGCCTGTTCGGTGATGCTTTTGGGAAAGGTCTTTTTGACTTTAACGCCCAGTTCGACAAAGCTGCTGGCTTGGCGGATCAGGTTGCCGTTGCCTTGGGTTAATTTATTCATCACGCCGTCATAAGTGCTGTTGACGGTGCTGAGCTGCTTGCCCAGTTTATCCAGGTCATCGACAAAGCCCCGGATTTTGTCGTAAACCAGACCCGCCTTATCGGCAATAGCCCTGGCATTTTCGTTCTGGCGCTCATAGCGCCAGATGTTTTCGATAGTGCGCAACGTGGCTAATAAGGTCGTCGGGGTGACCACGATGATCTTATGCTCGAAGGCATCGGTAAATAAGCGCTCGTCGGCCTGGAAAGCGGCGATGAAGGCCGATTCAATCGGCATGAATAACAGGACGAAATCCAGCGACCTTAGGCCTTTTCAGGCCGGAATAATCCTTGTTGCTCGAGCCTTTGATATGCTCCCGCACCGCATCGGTATGCTGTTTTAACGCCAGCACCCGCTCCTGGTCGTCTTCGGTTGAGCAATAGCGTTCATAAGCCAGCAGGGACACTTTGGAATCGATCACCACATCCTTGTCTTCGGGCAGGCGGACGATCACATCCGGCTTGAACAGCCGGTTATCCTCGTCCCGGAATGCACCCTGCGTTTCGTACTCGATGCCTTTGCGCAGGCCCGATTTTTCCAGCACTGTTTCCAGGATCATTTCGCCCCAGTTGCCTTGGGCTTTTTTGTCGCCTTTTAGCGCGCGGGTCAGGTTCAGGGCTTCCTGGTTCATTTGCGCGGTATCGCGGCGCAACGAGACAATTTCCTCGCGCAGGGAAATGCGATCCTTGTTCTCGTTGTCGTAAACCGTTTCTATGCGTTGCTTGAACTCGCCCAGCTGTTCCCGTAGCGGCGTGACGATATGATCCAGGCTGGTTTTATGGTGTTCGGTGAATTGCTTGCTGCGGTCGTCGAAAATCTTGCCGGCCAGGTTTTCAAACTGGGTGTTCAGGCGCAACTTCGGCATCCAGCAGCAGTTTTAATTTTTCCTCGGTGTTTTTCGCCTGTTCGTCCATGCGGGCCTGCAACTGGGCATTTTCGGTTTTGGTCTCGATAAACAGCTGCTGCAATTGCTTGAATTCGGCTTCGCGGGCTTGAAACTGTTTTAGCTTTTCTTCGGAAACCGCAAGATCGGTCGAAAGTTGCCGGATCAGGGTTTTATCCTTGCCGCTCAACAGACGCATCGCAAATGCGCCGACCAGGAAACCGATTAAGGCCCAGACCAGTGGAGGCATGTCGTTGATAAAATTCATGTTGATGGGCTGTCAAATAAGGTGATCGATTTTCCGGCTCTATCAATATGTTCTACAAGCAACTGATTCTCCAGCGCTTCGTAATGCGCGACATCGAAAAAATACGGCAGGGGCAACTCTTCGTTGAGTAAAGCATTCAACCGGCTGATTGTTTCGTTGGTGACGGCGCGGCCTTTTATTGCCAGATCAACGTCGGATGCTTTTTTATGTGTTTCTTTAACGCGGGAGCCGAAAATAACCACGTTTTCAATTTCAGGAAATTGCTTAACCGCGGTTGTAATGTGTCTTATATCGGCTTGGGTCAGTCCTGTACTCATCACTCCAGCTCGGTACTCATGCGGCGATGTAATTGCTGCAAAGCCGGAAAATAATCGGATTTGATTTTGGCGACAACTTCTATAGCCCTGATTTCTTCATAAGTATGAGTGGTCAGGTTTCTGTCACTCAAAGCATCCAACCACAGTTGGCCGTCATCCAGGATATTGGCCTGAAAAGCCAGTTTTATCGCGTCTCTGGGTGAATTGACGGTATAGCCCTGATACTCCAGATAATCTTTCATGAATTTCCATGCCAGTTTAAAAGCCATTCTATAAAACTGGATGATGCCTCCGCGCTCGACTTCAGTAGGCGTTGCAATGGTCAGCGCGCGTTCCAGCAATAAAAAGGCTTTTTCAAAATTATGGAAACGTTGTTGCCAGCGGATATCGTCGGTCATGGTTCTTTGTCCAAGGTTACAAGCGTTTGAATATCGCTTCTGCAATATCCAGGGTTTTGTCCAGATCTTCGTCGCTGTGCGCGGCCGACACAAAACCGGCCTCAAACGCTGACGGCGCCAGATAAACGCCCTGCTCCAGCATGGCATGGAAAAAGCGCTTGAACAGATTTTGGTCGCATTGCATGACCTGGGCAAAGCGGCTCACTTGCTTTTCTGGAGTGAAAAACAGCCCGAACATGCCGCCGACGCTGTTGGTGGCCAGCGCGATACCGGCCTGAGCGGCGCGATCTTTCAGGCCTGAAGTTAATTTCTCGGTTTTTGCGGTTAACGACTCGTAAAAGCCGGGCTTGGCTATCAATTCCAGGGTTTTCAAGCCGGCGGCCATCGCAACCGGGTTGCCGGACAGCGTACCGGCCTGATAGACCGGGCCGAGCGGCGCAAGGTATTCCATGATCTTGCGCGAGCCGCCAAAAGCGCCGACCGGCATGCCGCCGCCGATGATTTTGCCCAGCGTGGTCAAATCGGGTTTAACATTATAGTGCCCCTGCGCGCCGGTTAAGCCTACTCTAAAGCCGGTCATCACTTCATCGAAGATCAGTACGCTATTATATTGGTCGCAAACCTGGCGCAAGCATTCCAGGAAACCGGGCTCAGGCGGAATGCAGTTCATGTTGCCGGCGACCGGCTCGACGATGATGCAGGCGATTTGTTCACCCAATTCGGCAAACAGCGCTTTGACCGCGTGCGCTATCGTTGTAGGTCAGGGTGATGGTGTTTTCGGCAACGGAGGCCGGTACGCCGGGAGAGCTGGGCACGCCGAAAGTCAACGCGCCGGAACCGGCCTTGACCAATAGAGAATCGGAATGGCCGTGATAGCAGCCTTCGAATTTAACGATTTTATCCCGGCCGGTGTAGCCTCGGGCCAGGCGTATCGCGCTCATGGTCGCCTCGGTGCCGGAACTGACCATTCTGACCATGTCGATCGACGGCATCAGTTCGCAAACCCGTTTGGCCATCAGCGTTTCGATTTCGGTCGGCGCGCCAAAGCTCAGGCCTTTTTCGGCCGCCTGCTTGACCGCCGCGATGACTTCCGGGTGGGCGTGGCCTAAGATCATCGGTCCCCAGGAGCCGACATAATCGATATAACTGTTGCCGGCGCTGTCGTAGATATAAGCACCTAGGGCATGGTCGATAAAAACCGGTGTGCCGCCCACGCCGCTAAAGGATCGTACCGGCGAGTTTACACCGCCCGGAATTACAAGTTTTGCATCGGAAAATAACGCGGTTGCTTCAGTCATGGTTGCTATTTTTATCGCCAAGGATGATGTGTATGCCGTCGGCCTGCCGGGAGCAGCTGCGGCGAGGGTTGAATTTGTGGCGTAAAGGATAAGATAAGTTTGCCAGGATTGAAAGTTTATAGTGGAAAGTAGTTGGTAAGAAGCGAGGAATCGCGGCTAAAGTGCCGGGTAGCGCGATTTCTATTCCCTACTGCTATATCGCTCGAAAAAAATGGCGATACCCTGACAATCAGGCTATTATTCCTTACTAAACATCAGTTATAAACAGATAAAGTCAGAAAGGATCTATGTTTAGTCCATTGTCGCCGCAATACCCGAAACGAAATTTTCTCTGTTCGTTAGGCATTACCATAGCAGTCATCGGCGCTTCCGAAACGTTGGCCGTGTTGTTGCTCAATGCGAGTCAACAGTGGGGTATTGTATTGTCGCCATTGCAGGATGCCGTGTTTAACATCATCCTGCTGACAGCACTCAGCTCGCCGTTGTTGTGGTTGCTGGCGGTACGGCCGCTGATTTTACAGATCGCTCAGGAAAGGAGGACATCCAATAGGGAGCTGCTGGACGCGCTGGAGAATCATGTCCTGGTCAGTATCGCCGATGTGCAGGGGCGCATCGTCTATGCTAACGATATGTTCTGCAAAGTTTCCGGCTATACCCAGAATGAACTCGTCGGACAGGATCACCGAATCGTCAACTCCGGTCATCACGATCAGGATTACATCCGTAACATGTGGCGCACCATCGCCGGAGGGCATGTGTGGCGCGGGGAGTTTTGCAACCGGCGCAAAAACGGCGAATTGTACTGGGTGGACAGCACTATCGCGCCAGTGCTGGATACAGCCGGCCAGCCGAAGCAATATATTTCTATACGCCGGGATACGACCACCCGAAAATCGAATGAACTGAAGCTGGCGGCGCTCAAGCGCGCGCTGGACGCCAGCAGCGAGATGATACTCATCACTAATGCGGAGGGACTTATCCAATACGCCAACCCTGCGCTGTGCCAGTTTACCGGCTGGACAGAAGATGGATTGCTGGGACAAAAACCCTATGTGTTGGACAGCCCCACCGCCGATCAGCAAACCTTGTCCGAGATGCAAAACCGGCTCCGGTGCAGCGAAGCCTGGTCGGGCCGGCTGAGGGGCCGCCGTCGCGACAATATAGGGGGCGACCGGCCGGTCGCCCCTACGATTGCTCAAGCCCCTGAGGACGCGCTGGAATACTGGGCCAAGACCAATATTACGCCGATTTTGATGGCAAACGGCACATTGTCCGGCTATGTTCAGATTCAGCATGATGTCAGCGAGCAGGTCGAAGCAGGAAGCGGCTTTGCAAAGCGAAGCTGACGATACCGCCGCCCGTTTGGCTGTCTCCGAAGCGCTGCACCAACCCCTGCCGCTGGAACAACGTTTCGTTCAGGTTCTGGATATTTTATTCGGCCTCAAGGATTTTGATCGGCAACGCAAAAGCTGTGTGCTGCTGCGGGCGCAGGATGATGATTATTTGGAGAACTTCATAATACACGGCAAGTTCGACTGCCTGGAGCAGCGCATCGCTTTTGGCGACGGCTTGTGCGGGCAAGTCGCTGTGTCAAGGAAGTTGGCCGTTGCCGATGATTGTTGTTGCGATGGACGGCAGTCCCACGGCCACTACGTTGTGCCGATCGCTTTCGGCGATGAAATTCTCGGCGTATTGTTTATCTATACGGATCCCCACCCGGTGCAAAGCAAATCCCGCATCTCAATGCTTAAGCAGGTCGGTGAAATGGTAGCGCTGGCGCTGCTCCAGAATCAGGCCAATGCCTCAATGGAGGCGGCGCGTGACGCCGCTTTGCAGGTTGCGCATACCAAGACTGAGTTCCTGGCCAATATGAGCCATGAAATTCGTACACCGATGAACGGTGTGTTGGGCATGCTGGATCTGTTGCAGGATACCCAGCTGTCCCGCGAGCAATGGGATCTGATTGAAATCGCGGCAAACTCGGCAGAATCCCTGTTAACGATCATCAATGACATTCTGGATTTTTCCAAACTTGAGGCGGGTAAAATCGAGTTGGAACAGATCGAATTTAACCTGCCGGATTTGGTGGAAGAAGTTTGTACGCTGCTGTCCAGCCGCGCTCACAGCAAGGGCCTGGAATTAAACTGCTTTCTGCCGTCGAATCTGCCGCAACGCTGGCAGGGCGATCCCAACCGCATCCGCCAGGTGCTCACCAACCTGATCGGCAATGCGGTTAAATTTACCGAGAAAGGTGAAGTCTCGGTAAAAGTCGTCATGCCGGAAAAGGACGCCGCCGCACCCGCTGCCGACAGCCTTGCAGCATACACGCCATCCTTGGCGATACTACGTTTTGAGGTAGTGGACACCGGTATCGGCATTACCACTGAGGCGCAAGCCCGTCTGTTTCAGGCTTTTTCGCAGGCCGATAGTTCAACCTCCCGGCGTTATGGCGGGACGGGGCTTGGTTTATCCATCAGCAAGGACCTGGTTGTACTGATGAACGGCAATATCGGCGTTGACAGCACCTTTGGGCAGGGGGCAGACTTTTGGTTTACTCTGCCGTTGGTGCAGGTCGATAGCGAGATTCCGGTTCCGCAGGCTAACTTTGCCGACAAGCGCGCCTTGATAGTCGATGATAACGCCACCAACCGCATGATTCTGACGCATTACTTAAGCAACTGGGGCTTTACCTTAAACGAAGCGGACAACGGGCCTGCCGCGCTCGTTGAACTCGAAGCTGCCGTTTTACGAAACGAACCCTATGATTTGCTGCTGTCGGATATGCAAATGCCGGATATGGACGGCTTCGCGCTGGCTCGCTCCATTATCGAAAAGCCCTGCCATTGCCGACTACGCCGCGTATTCTTTTATCCTCGGGCAGCATTGGCTCGCAAGTCGAAAGGCTTGCGTCCGGCTATACGCAAAGCCTGTTAAAACCGGTGCGGCAATCTCAGCTTTTTGATGCCGTTATCGATGCATTAGAGCTTCCTAGCCAGAAAACCGCTCCAGTCGTTAAGGTAAAAGAAAGCTTGCTGGATTATGGCAACAAGCGGGTGCTGGTGGTGGAAGATAATAAGGTCAACCAAAAAGTGATACTTGCCCAGCTCGCCAAGTTCCAACTGAAGCCCGATCTGGCCAATAACGGGCAAGTAGCGCTGGATCAGCTGGAACGTCAGGCTTATGACCTGGTATTCATGGACTGCCAAATGCCGGTCATGGATGGTTACGAAGCAACGCGCACACTGCGTGAACGGGAAATGGCCGACGATAAATCGCATACGCCAATCACTGCACTTACCGCGCATGCATCGGCAGGAGAACGTGAAAAGTGCCTGTCCTCAGGCATGGACGATTATCTCAGCAAACCCGTCAGTCGAGCCGATCTGGCGGTGGTTTTGGAGCGTTGGCTGGGTGCGCCGCTTGAAAAGGAAGCGGAAAGCGGGATTAGTGACGAGGAATCGACTAGCCTAACTTTTGACGACTTACGTCGCCTGTTTTTTGCTGGGATGAATCGGCAGCACTCAAACGCTTGGATGACGACCATGATTTATTGACCGAGATGATAGATTTATTTCTCGAAGAGGCACCGGTATCAAGTGGCAGAATTGAGAAGGCGCTCTGTCTCGAGCCGACCTCCTTGCGTTGGCCGATGCGGCCCATGCCATTAAAGGCATGGCCGGACATTTTTGCGCCGAAAAGATAATCGGTCTTGCGGCAAAGTCTGGAACATGCCGCCCGCAATAGTGCGGATGACGATTTTCAGTTGATGACCAATGACTTGATCCAGGCCACGATGGATTTAGTCGACAATTTGTTACAACAGAAAAAGAACAAACACATGAATACCGAATTCAATCTTAATGAACTAAAAGCCGCAGACCGCCTGCCTTCCCCTTCGGGAACGGCGTTGGCCATCATGCAACTCGTGCAACAAAGCGACGCCACCGTGCAGCAGGTGAGTCAACTGGTTAAAGTCGATCCTGCCCTGAGCGGGCGTATCTTGCGCTTCGCCAATTCGGCTGCTTTCGGAGCCAGACGTCCGATCGCCGATGTTCAAACGGCAGTCATGATGATGGGGATGCAGACAGTGCGTAACTTCGCGCTGAGCCTTTCCCTGATCAGCAACAACAGCAAAGGACATTGTGCAGGGTTTGATTACGAAGCTTACTGGTCGCGATCCTTGGCAATGTCGGTATCCATCGCGGCGATCACTGCCCGGGAAGTGACTGTAGTACCCGCGGAGTCGTTTACGTTGGGATTGCTTAGCGACATCGGCAGTCTTGCTCTGGCAACGGCATGGCCGGATATATATGACGAATGTCTTAGTGTGGCGGAGGGCAAACAGCTTCTTGCTCTGGAGCGTGAACGGTTCGCTATCGATCATAATGCCTTGAGCTATCATGTTGCTGGCCGACTGGGGATTTCCGGCGGTATTTCTGGATGCCTTGAAACTGAGCTTTGAGATGAAGGTAGCAGGACTTAATCGGACCGACCAGTTTGCCAGACAACTGATTTTCGCCCGGCTGATTGGAAATTACTGCGTGGCTGATGAAGCTAGTCGGGCCGTGCTGTTGCCGGATTTAATAGCGGAGGCCGGCCTTCACGCTTTGGACGAATCGGCTTTGCTCACGTTTATTGATGAAACAATCGAGCTTTGGCACGAGTGGGGAAAGTTAATTGATGTAAAAACGGATGTGCGTCAGTCCTTGCTAAAAACAGCTGCGGCTTTGGAATCGGTTTTGCACGGTTTGGACTTGTTGCTGGTCGATGACGATCCGATGATGCTGGCGCGTCTTTCCAAGCAGCTTGCCGCGGCGGGGAATCGGGTTGCGATGTGTCGCGACGGCGAATCCGCGCTAAAGTATGTCATTGAGCACAAGACCGCAATTGGTGATTACCGATTGGCGCATGAAACCCATGGATGGTTTAGCCCTGTGCAAGGCGTTACGCGCATCGGCCTTTGGCAAAAATATTTACCTTATTATGCTGACCTCCACGGAAGATGAGGATGCTCTGGTTGAAGCTTTCGATGCCGGTATCGACGACTATGTGACCAAGCCGATCAGCCTGCGTGTGCTGCTGGCGCGTCTTCGGGCGGGGCAGCGTATCATTACGCTGCAAAATGAACTGGAAAAAGAGAGCCGGGACATCCAGCGCTATACTGCCGAGCTGGCGGCAGCAAACCGCCGCCTTAAGTCTATGGCGAATACGGACGTTCTGACCGGCTTGCCCAATCGGCGCTATGCACTGAATCGCCTGGAACAGGAGTCGGCGACCGCGCTACGCGCCAATCGGCCCTTGAGCGTTTTAATGCTGGATCTGGATCATTTCAAATCGGTCAATGATACGTTGGGTCATGATGTCGGCGATCAGGTGCTGATTCATGCCGCCAACTTGATGCGGGAAACCGCACGCACCAACGATATTGTCTGCCGGCTGGGCGGCGAAGAGTTTCTGATCATCGCCCCCAACACCGACGGCACCACAGCCCTGTTGTTGGCCGAGCGCATCCGCAGTGCCATCGAAGCAAAACCAGCCTAAAGGGCTCGTATTGCGTTATCCGGTTACCGTCAGTATTGGTGTGGCAGGCGCTACGGGTGCCAAGCCGGGCTGGAAAGAATTGATGAAATCGGCGGATGATGCGTTATATCTGGTCAAGCAAGGCAATCGCAACGGCGTGCAGCTTGCTCGGCGAAGCGGCAGAGTAGCAAGTGGGAATGTATGCTTTAGGTCAGCCAACATTTCCCCAGTTATAGCTGAAACCGGCAGTTTTGCCAACAGCAGTGGTTGTGTTATCGTGTTTCAACTTTACCGGTATAAACACGAGACTATACAATGAATGTATTAGCTGTCTACAGCATCAAGGGAGGTGTCGGCAAAACCTCCAGCGCGGTCAATCTGGCGCACACGGCCGCCCGCAACGGTCACCGTACCCTGGTTTGGGATCTTGATCCGCAGGGAGCCAGCAGTTATTATTTTCGCATCAAGCCCAAAGATCAAAGGCGGCAGCAAAGACTTAATCGCCGGAAAACGCGAACTGGACGGCCTGATTAAAGGCACCGACTTTGAAAATCTGGATTTATTACCGGCCGATTTTTCCTTCAGAAATCTGGACTTGGTTCTGGACGCCAAGAAAAAGCCGACCCGGCAACTTAAAAAACTCCTGAAGCCATTGGCGGAAGACTACGATTTTATTTTTCTGGATTGTCCGCCCAACATTTCGCTATTATCCGAAGCCGTTTTTGAGGCCGCCGATATTTTGTTGTCGCCGATCATTCCTACCACATTGTCGTTAAGAACACTCGAGCAGCTGGAAAAATTTATCGAAGATAACGGCTTGAATAAACTGGCGCTGATTCCGTTTTTCTCGATGGTCGACCGGCGCAAAAAAATGCATCGGGACATCATGGAGAATCTGATTGAGAGCCACCCCGAAATTTTAACTACGGCCATTCCCTATGCCAGCGATATTGAACGCATGGGCCTGGAGCGTATGCCGCTGGGAGGCTATATCAAGAAAAGCCAATCCACGGTCGCTTACGATGCCTTGTGGCAGGAAATTCTGGTCGCGTTACCAACCGAAAAGTAAATATAACAGGCAATAATGGAACACTGCTTAAACTAATACCTTATTCGCATCACTTTCTTGGAGTAAACCATGCCTAATAAACGATTTGTTATAAGCAAGCCTAAATCTTCAATTACCGATGTCGCTACGTTGGGAGTAAAAAAAGAGGATTTTATTGAAGACTTTAAACGGTATTACGTTCATTTGCTGGGGCGGGACGAGAATTTCCGTTCATCGCCTTTTTATGCCTGCGAGGCCTTGTCGCTGTCTATCCGCGACCGGCTGATGGAGCGCTGGAAAACCACCTATAAAACCTATAACAAAACGGATAGCAGGCAGGTGTTTTATCTGTCCATGGAATTTTTGATGGGCAGAACCTTGAGCAATGCGATGCTTAATCTCGGCGTAACCGATGAAGCCACCCAGGCCATGCACGATTTGGGCATTGAAATCGAAGAACTGATTGACAGGGAGCTCGATGCCGGCTTGGGCAATGGCGGGTTGGGACGTTTGGCCGCCTGTTTTATCGACAGTTGCGCGACGCTGCAATTGCCGGTCGTAGGTTACGGCTTGCGTTATGAATACGGCATGTTTACCCAAACCATCGTCAATGGCGAACAGGTCGAAAAGCCGGATCACTGGCTGCGTTACGGCAATGTCTGGGAAGTGGAGCGGCTGGAATATTCGTTGCGCGTCAAGCTTGGCGGACATACCGAAATACAGACCGATGAGCAAGGCAACCAGCGGGTATGCTGGATCAGCACCAATGATGTGCTGGCCGTTCCCTTTGACACGCCGATACCGGGGTTATAAAAACAATACCGTCAATACCTTGCGCTTATGGAAAGCCGTGGCGACCGAGGAGTTTAACCTGGATGAATTCAACGCCGGCGATTATGCCGAATCGGTGGCCGCAAAAGTCACGGCTGAACATATCACCATGGTGCTGTATCCGAATGACGCCAACGAAAACGGCAAGGAATTGAGGCTGCGCCAGCAGTATTTCCTGGCTTCCGCCAGCTTGCAGGATGTCCTTTCCCATTGGGTCAGGCAACATGGGCATGAGTTCGACAACTTCGCCAAGAAAAGCTGTTTTCAGTTAAACGACACCCACCCAAGCATCGCCATAGCCGAACTGATGCGGCTGCTAATGGATGTGCATGGGCTGTCATGGGCTAAAGCCTGGGGAATTACCCGGCAAACCATGGCTTATACCAACCATACCCTGCTGCCGGAAGCGCTGGAAAAATGGTCGGTCAAGCTCATGCAAAAATTGTTGCCGAGATTGATGGAGATTATCTTTGAAATCAATGCCCATTTTATGTCGGAAGTCGCAGCGCATTGGCCCGGCGACAAAGCCAGATTGAGCCGGATGTCAATTATCGAGGAAGGCGACGAGCAGCAGGTGCGCATGGCTTATCTTGCCATCGTCGGCAGTTTTTCGGTCAATGGCGTGGCCCAATTGCATTCCCAGTTGCTGCAACAGGGCCTGTTTCGCGACTTTTACGAATTATGGCCGCACAAGTTTAACAACAAGACCAACGGCGTAACCCCGCGCCGCTGGCTGGCCTCGTGCAATCCCGAATTGGCTGCGTTAATCACCGAAACCATCGGCGACGGCTGGATAACCCATCTGGACGAATTAAAAAAGCTTGAGCCTTTTGCCGAAGATGCCGAGTTTCGAAATCGCTGGCGCGCGATAAAACAAAATGCAAAACAGCGCCTGATTGAGCACAAAAAACAATATCTGGACATCCATTTAAATCCCGATGCGTTGTTCGATATACAGGTTAAGCGCATCCATGAATACAAGCGGCAGATTTTAAATGTGCTGCATGTGATTCATCTTTACGACCGCATCAAGCGCGGCGAGACGGTCAAACTGGGTTGCGCGTTGCGTGCTGATCGGCGGCAAGGCGGCACCCGGTTATGCGATGGCAAAAAAGACCATTAAACTGATTAACAATGTCGCCCATGTCATTAACTCGGATCCCGATGTCGACGATAAGCTGACCTTGTTCTTCCTGCCCGATTATCGGGTTTCGGGCATGGAAATGATTTGTCCCGCCGCCGATCTTTCCGAGCAGATTTCTACCGCGGGAAAAGAGGCGTCCGGCACCGGCAACATGAAACTGATGATGAACGGCGCATTAACTATCGGCACGCTGGATGGCGCCAATATTGAAATAAGGGAAGAAGTCGGCGACGAAAACTTTTTCCTGTTCGGCCTGACCGAAGAGCAGATTGAAGCAAGACGGGAGCATTACGACCCTTATGCGATCATCGACCAGGATGAAGATTTGCAGCGGGTGATGAATCTTCTGGAAAGCGGGCATTTCAATCAGTTTGAGCCGGGGATCTTCGACGAGCTTATCGCATCGATTAAAAGCAAGTTCGACCCGTGGATGACCATCGCTGATTTTAGAAGCTATATCGATGCGCAAAAACGCGTGGAAGCCGCCTATCAGGATAAAGATCACTGGACCCGGATGAGCATATTAAATTGCGCAAACAGCGGCAAATTTTCCACGGACAGAACCATCGGCGACTATAACCGGGACATCTGGAAATTGGAGCCTGTGCCGGTGCAATATCCCTGATCAATTGGTAACTGCTCAGCATACCGACTATTAAAAATAGAACACGGATGACACGGATTTGACTGATTATCACTGATAAAAAATAACTGATGTACGCACTGTCCACAAAAAGCACCTTTCTATTAGACGTACATAACATCAGCAGAAAATAAAATCCGTTTCAATCCGTCTCATCAGCGTCTTCCGTGTTCTATTTATTGTTGATGACAATCAAGCTTGCGCTGTACTATGCAGCATCCCGATTAACTGCCCGAAGCCATTATGAAGCCAGACAGCGCCGCGATTAGAAAACGATACGACCGCATCGCCCCGTATTTCGAGGGCATGGAAGCGGTCATGGAAGGGTTGTTTTTTAAAAGCTGGCGGAAAAAATTATGGGCCAAGGTCGAGGGTCATCATATCCTTGAAGTCGGCGTAGGGACGGGCAAGAATTTCGACTACTATCCCAAGGATGCCCGAATAACCGCGATCGATTTTAGCGAGGAAATGCTAAAGTACGCGGTGCAAAAACGCGACAGGAAGAATATCAAGGTCGACCTGGAACTGATGGATATTCAGTCGTTGTGCTTTGCCGATAACAGTTTCGATACGGTTATTTGTTCGTTTGTTTTTTGTTCGGTGCCGTCGGCGGTAAAGGGATTGAAAGAGGTTTACCGGGTCTGCAAACCGGGCGGGCAAGTCTTATTGCTGGAACATGTGGTCAGTTCAAACCCCGTGCTTGCCGCGATCATGAACCTGCTTAACCCCATCGTTGTCGCGTTGGTCGGGGCCAACATCAACCGGAACACCGTTAAAAACGTCAAGGCCTGCGCTTTTACCTCGGTGCATGTCGATGAACGCAGCAGTCATATTATCAAGCTGATTGAAGCCAGAAAATAGCGGATTGAAATTCAAATAATCGCAGGTAGGGCGTGCCGTGCGCGCCTTAACCTTCAAGGCGCGCACGGCACGCCCTACCGCAGATGTTCTTATGCCGGGCGAGAGCAAAATCATAACGCCAAAACCGGCATGAAACTTTTTAACTGGATAGCCGCCGAATTGGGTAAAATAGAATCAATTTTTGGATTAGTTATAGTTAAGTGAAGCCACAATTAGAAAATCTGGTACAGACGCCGATCCCGACCAAACACGGCGAATTTATCCTGCATTATTACAGCAATACCATTGATGACAAGGAGCATGTCGCCCTGGTTAAAGGCGATGTTGCGGACAAGGAAAATGTGCCGGTACGCATTCATTCCGAGTGTTTTACCGGCGACGTCTTGGGTTCAAGGCGCTGCGATTGCGGCGAACAGCTGGATATGGCGATGCAAATGATCGACAAAGCCGGTTTCGGCGTATTGATTTATCTGCGCCAGGAAGGCCGCGGCATCGGCTTGTTGAAAAAACTGCAGGCCTATAACTTGCAGGATCAGGGCATGGATACGGTCGATGCCAATATCCATCTGGGTCATCTTGCCGACGAAAGGGAATACAGCATTGCCGCGTTAATGCTGGAAAACCTGAACGTAAAGTCCATCGAATTGATTACCAACAACCCCAAGAAAATAGAAGAGCTGAAAAAACTCGGCATTAACGTGACTGGCCGCATTCCGGTCGAGGCCGTGGCTCACGATGACAACGTCGGTTATTTAAAAACCAAAGCAAAAAAAATGGCGCACATGCTGTTTGAGTCAAAAAAAGCCGTAGCCTCCGTACGGCTTAATCACCCAACACCGTTTCAACCAGCTTCACCCAATAAGCCGTGCCGACCGGCAATATCCGGTCGTTAAAATCATAATGCGGATTATGCAGCAGGCAGCCGTTTTCGGACGAGCCGTTGCCTATCCAGAGATAACAGCCCGGCTTTTCCTGCAACATAAAGGCAAAATCTTCCGAACCCATGCCGGGTGTCGGTTGTCTGATCGACACCGTCCTCACCTGCCACGGCTATCGCGGCTTGCAGCGCCAGTTCCGTTTCGGCTTCCGCATTAAAAGTCACCGGATAGCCCGGATTTTCAGGGTTGAATTTGATTTCTGCGCTAACCTCAAAACCCTCGCAAATTGCATTGACCAGCCGGGTGATTTTATCGGCAATGGTTTTTTGAACCTCGCTGCTAAAGCAACGGAACGTGCCCCTTAACACGACCGATTCCGGCAGCGCATTCCAGGTGTTGCCGGCATGTATCTGGGTAATGCTGACCACCGCCGGATCGGCAGGATTAATAGTGCGGCTGACGATAGTCTGCAACGCGGTAATCAGCTGGGCGGATGCGACTATCGCATCATTGCCCAAATGCGGCATCGCGGCATGGGTTGCCTGTCCGGTGATGATAATTTCAAAGCAGTCGAATGAGGCCATCATCGCACCGGATTTAACCGCGAAATGCCCCGGCGGAATATCGGGGACATTATGCATGCCGAAAACGCAGTCGGCCGGAAATTGTTCAAACAAGCCGTCATCGATCATCTGCCTGGCTCCGGCGCGGCCTTCCTCGGCAGGCTGGAAAATAAAATACACCGTGCCGTTAAAGTTGCGATGCTCGGCTAAATAGCTGGCAGCGCCCAGCAGCATCGCCGAATGGCCGTCATGACCGCAGGCATGCATTTTCCCGTCGTGGCAGGATTTATGGGCAAAGCTGTTCTGTTCCTGAATGAACAAGGCATCCATATCGGCGCGCAAGGCGATTTTCCTGTCGCCGTTCCCGGCAGTAAGCGTAGCGACAACGCCGGTTTTGCCTAAACCTTGATGAACTTCCAGGCCGAAACTCGCCAATTTATCGGCAATAAATTGAGCCGTTTGGGTTTCCTCAAAAGCGGTTTCGGGAAAGCGGTGCAGATGCTGCCGCCACTCGCGCATTTGTGCGTGCAGCTGCTGTATATCGTTTGCTATGGACATTGGGAACTCGTATGAACTTAATGGTAGCTGATATGATGCTATAACTAGGATTTTTTAAAAAGTAAGAATCCGGTTTCAGTACCTCAAAAGCGCAGAAACTGCATATTCCTGTCAAAACCGAGAGGCAATATTGGCGATGCCCGCCATGCTCTCCAGTTGGCATGGCATAAATTTCAAACACATGCCGGAGCTGTAGGGGCTGTCGCTATATTTACGCTGACGCCTGAAAAGGCCGGGCCGGCTATAATTTTAAAATATATACACGATGCGTTAGACTATCACTATGGACAGCATCGTTTTGATCGCAATCCAGAACGGATTCACGTGTAGGTTTCGGACTCCATTCTACCGCTTAGCTGTGTTAGTGCGCCCCTTGCGGGACAAGCGAAACTGGTCCTTTCCTGCAAGGTAAAAACCCTTGCTCCATATCTATCCTAACAAATAATTAACGGAATATTCATGACACAACGAATCCTGTACTTTTTGACGCCAGGTGAAAACATCAGCCCATTTGATGTGACGCTCGCCGCCGATGCCGGCTTTGATATGGTGGTGCCGCTGACTAAAATTGAAGCTAAGAACGTAGCGGCTGTAGTTCAGGATGCTATTTTCTGCCGCCCTCCCAAACGTTTCAACGATACCGGTATCTTTATCGGCGGGCGTGACGTTCATATGGCGACAGATATGTTTCAGAGCGCCAAAAATGCGATGGTCGATCCTTTTCAAGTGGGTGTATTTGCCGATCCCAATGGTGCTTATACCACTTCCGCGAGTGTTGTCGCGCTGGTCGAGCAGGTTCTTAAGGAACATCACAACATGACTTTAAGCGGACGCAAGATTGCCGTGTTCGGCACCGGCCCCGTAGGCATTTGTACGGCAATTCTGGCTGCCAAGCAGGGTGCAAGCGTCAAACTGTGCCAGTTGCTTGCCGACGATGACAAGAGGGCGGCGCAAAACTTCTGTCAACGCTATGAAGTCGAGGTTGAATGGGTTTCCGCTCAGACCAACAAAGAAAAAACGGACGAAGTTGCCGATGCCGAAGTCATTATTTGCGCGGCAAGAGCCGGCGTGCGTATTTTGGAAGGTTCATTGAACAATGCCAAAAACTTGCTGGTAGTGGCGGACACCAACGCTGTGCCTCCCAGCGGTGTCATAGGCGTAGGTTTGCATGATTTGGGTGCAGCGGTTGAATACGCAAACGGCAGTTTCCGCAGTATAGGGCCGCTGGCTATCGGAAACCTGAAATATAAAGTGCAGTTCGGTTTGTTTGAACAAATCCAAAAATCAAGCAAAGCGGCGCTGATCGATTTTCCTGAAGCTTACGCGTTTGCGTTGTCGTTGCTGGAAAAACAGGCGTAAATATTGCCAGACGAGTTTACAAGGCAAGTGGATTTAAGTAACTGACGTTACGCAGTTAACCGAATGAATAATGTATGGAGCCGCTCACGCGACGATTATTTGAATCGGGGTCTCGCCCCCGAAGGCGATTTACTTTCTTTTGCTCCGCCTCGGCAACTGCTCCTGCGTTGCTCTACCTCCTGCATCCATGCAGTCGAAAAGAAAGTAACCAAAGAAAAGGCGGCCCGGTTGCCGCTTTTATCCTGTGCTCCTCGCTTTTGCCGAGGGTTAGCAGAAGGGGCTCCTGCCCTTCTGCTGACGTGCGGCATCCCTGCCGCACCCCTCACGGGCTGTTCTCGGCAAAAGCTCCGGTGCTCGGCGCAGCAAACGGGATTGAATCCGCTCTATCGGCAAGTTTTCATTGCTATTTAGCACTCTGGTTTAAGGGCATTTCCGTAAACTACGGACTCAGTTCGACAAATATGAGAAATACAGTCCGTGCGTAACATCAGTTAAGTAACTAATGTTACGGCATGCCTACGAAAGCCACAGAAAGATAACGCACTGATTAGACGGATTTGGTAGGGATCAATAGCTGGTAATTTTCTCTGGGTAGGGCGTGCCGTGCGCGCCTTCAGCTCCGAAGACGCGCACGGCACGCCCTACACTGACCGATTTGATTTTTCTCTGTATTGATCAATCAGATCCGTGTCATCTGAGGCTATTTTCTCGTTAAGCACATTTTTCTGTGAATATGCGTAACATTCAGTTAAGTAAGTATTCATCCCATATAGCCGTTCGTGCCGATTCTTTGGATCGCTACGAACGGCTTTCCCGCAGGGGTTTTAGCGGAAAAATATAGCCCTTTGCATAGTTATCGCAGAACCATAACAATCCCATTCAACGGTCTTGAGCCGATACCGGCTCGACGATCTGAGCAGTAGCAATTTTTACAGTTTTTTTATAGCAACAGCGTTACATTAGCTACTCGGAATATTCACAAAAGAGAGGCAGTCATGACCTTTATCTACGCCTTGAGCGGTTTGCTTGCATTCGCTTTGTTCATTTATCTGTTGGTGGCGTTATTTTACCCGGAGAAATTCTGATGACTGCAAACGGCCTGTTGCAAATCACTTTGTATTTTGCCGTCATGCTGCTGTTGGCTAGGCCATTGGGTGTTTATATGGCGGCGGTGTATGAAAACCGCCCGCTATTTCTTAAGCGCATATTGGGTCCTTTGGAAGCAGGGCTTTATCGTTTGAGCGGCGTTAAGCCGGAACAAGAGATGGGCTGGAAAGAATACGCAGCAGCCCTGCTCTGGTTTAATCTGTTCGGAGGATTCGCGGTATTTGCATTGCAAATGCTGCAAGCCTATCTGCCGCTGAACCCGCAACAGATGGCCAATGTCACGGTCGATTCGGCATTCAACACGGCGGTCAGTTTTGCCACTAACACCAATTGGCAGGGTTACAGCGGCGAAACGACGATGAGTTATCTGACCCAGATGCTGGGCTTGAGCGTGCAAAACTTCGTCTCGGCGGCCACCGGCATGGCAGTCTTGGTCGCCATGATACGCGGCTTTCAGCGCACTCATGCGGACGGCATCGGCAATTTCTGGGCGGATTTGACCCGCGGCACTTTGTATATCCTTCTGCCGCTGTCGTTTGTGCTGGCATTGGTATTGGTTGGACAAGGCGTGGTGCAAACATTCAAACCTTACCAAACTGTTCCGTTGGTTGAACAAGCCAATATGGCAACGGAAAATACTACGCAAACTTTGGCAGTAGGACCTGTCGCCTCGCAAATCGCCATTAAACAACTGGGCACCAACGGCGGCGGTTTTTTTAACGCCAATTCGGCGCACCCTTTCGAAAACCCAACACCGCTGTCCAGTTTTTTGGAAATGCTGGCTATCTTGCTGATCCCGGCGGCGCTGTGCCATACCTTCGGCACGATGGTCGGCGATCCGCGCCAGGGTTGGGCCATTTTGGCTGCGATGACGCTGGTGCTGCTCAGCTTGGTATTTGTCACCGTTGGGCTTGAGCAAGGCGGCAATCCTGCGCTGGCTGCACTTGGAGTCGAGCAAAGCGTTGGCGTCGATCAGTCCGGCGGCAACATGGAAGGCAAGGAAACGCGTTTCGGTATCGTCAATTCCGCGTTGTGGGCGACTGCGACGACAGCGGCGTCCAACGGTTCGGTCAATTCCATGCATGATTCTTATACGCCGCTGGGCGGCTTGGTTCCGATGTGGTTAATCCAATTAGGTGAAGTGATTTTCGGCGGCGTGGGTTCCGGCCTTTACGGCATGCTGATTTTTGCGCTGATTGCGGTATTCGTCGCGGGTCTGATGATAGGTCGCACTCCGGAGTATCTAGGCAAAAAAATCGAAGCTTTCGAGATAAAAATGGCGGCGATCGTTATTTTGATTCCGGCCTTTTTTATTCTGGGTGGAACGGCGGTGGCGGTCATGGTGGAAGCGGGTAAAACAGCGGTTGCCAATCCCGGCGCGCATGGGTTCAGCGAAATTCTTTATGCATTTTCCTCCGCTGCGGGCAACAACGGCAGCGCTTTTGCAGGTCTTAGCGCCAATTCTCCGTTTTATAACATCGCCTTGGCTATTACGATGCTGGTCGGGCGCTATGGGATCATTGTGCCGGTACTCGCTATTGCCGGTTCATTGGCTGCCAAGAAGACCGTGCCGACCACCGTCGGCACCTTGCCCACGCATACGCCATTGTTCGTGATGCTGCTAATCGGTACCGTGCTTTTGGTCGGTGCGTTGACTTTCGTACCCGCTTTGGCATTAGGGCCGGTAGTCGAGCATTTGGTAATGGTTAATGGGAAATAGACGAGTTCATGGTAGGGCGTGCCGTGCGCGCCTTGCCGGATCTTGAGGCGCGCACGGCACGCCCTACGCTCGTGATGAATAGAAATTCAAGCAATAAGAGAGACAATCTATGAGCACAAAAAGTCATAAGCAACAGCTGCTCAGCAGTGAAATCCTGTTGGATGCGCTGGGCGGTGCCTTATGCAAATTGGCACCTCAACAGCAATGGAAAAACCCGGTGATGTTCGTGGTCTATATCGGCAGTTTGCTGACTACCGGCCTATGGCTGTGGGCGTTGTATTCGGGGGACAATGCGCAAACCGGCTTCATGTTGGCAATAACATTCTGGCTTTGGTTCACGGTGTTGTTTGCCAACTTCGCGGAAAGCGTCGCCGAAGGCCGCAGCAAGGCGCAGGCGGCGTCATTGCGTAGCGCTAAGCGCGACATCATGGCCAAGAAACTGGATGAACCGCGTTACAGCACCGATTACGCCAAAGTCACCAGCGCCTCATTACGGCGCGGCGACATTCTGCTGATTGAAGCCGGCGACTTTGTCCCCGCCGACGGCGAAGTCATCGAAGGCGCAGCCAGCGTCGACGAAAGCGCTATCACCGGCGAAAGCGCGCCGGTTATTCGTGAATCGGGCGGAGATTTCAGTTCGGTGACCGGCGGTACGCGGGTATTGTCCGATTGGCTGGTGGTGCGGGTCGTGGTCAATCCCGGCGAAGCTTTCCTGGACCGGATGATTGCGATGGTGGAAAGTGCAACGCGGCAAAAAACGCCTAATGAAATCGCGCTGACTATTTTGCTGGTGGCATTGACGCTGATTTTCCTGCTGACCACGGTGACGCTGCTGCCGTTTTCCCTGTACAGTGTGGAAATCGCCAAATCCGGTACGCCGGTTTCGATCACCGTGCTGGTGGCGTTGCTGGTTTGCCTGATTCCTACCACCATCGGCGGCTTGCTGTCCGCTATTGGCGTGGCCGGTATCGGTCGTATGATGCAGAAAAATGTCATCGCCACCTCGGGACGGGCCATTGAAGCGGCGGGCGATGTGGATGTGTTGCTGCTGGATAAAACCGGCACGATTACCTTGGGCAACCGTCAAGCCTCGGCTTTTTTACCGATTGGCTTGACCACCGAAAAAGAACTGGCCGATGCGGCGCAACTGGCGACGCTCGCTGACGAAACGCCGGAAGGCCGCAGCATCATTATTCTTGCCAAGCAGAAATTCGACATCCGGGAGCGCAATATTCACGAGCTGAATGCGACATTTGTCGCCTTTAGCGCGCAAACCCGGATGAGCGGCGTCAATATCGGCGAGCGCCAGATTCGTAAAGGCGCTGTCGATGCCATTCGCGGCTTTGTCGAAGCCCAGCAGGCAAAATTCCCGGAGGAAGCGACACGAATCGCCGATATTGTCGCCCGCCGGGGCAGCACGCCGCTGCTGGTTGTCGACGGCGTACAGGTGTTGGGCGTTATTGAGCTGAAAGACACGGTCAAGGGCGGCATCAAGGAGCGTTTTGTCGAGCTGCGGAATATGGGCATTAAAACGATCATGATCACCGGCGATAACCGTTTGACGGCGGCGGCGATTGCGGCTGAGGCGGGCGTCGACGACTTTTTGGCCGAGGCGACGCCGGAAGCCAAGCTCAAGCTGATCCGCGAGCAACAAGCCGAAGGCCGCCTGGTGGCGATGACCGGCGACGGCACCAACGATGCCCCGGCGTTGGCTCAGGCCGATGTGGCGGTGGCGATGAATTCGGGTACGCAGGCGGCCAAGGAAGCCTGCAACATGGTCGATCTCGATTCCAATCCGACCAAGCTGATCGAAATCGTCGAAACCGGCAAGCAGATGCTGATGACGCGCGGCGCGTTGACCACGTTTAGTCTGGCTAACGATTTGGCCAAGTATTTCGCCATCGTTCCCGCCGCGTTCGCCAGCACTTATCCCGAACTTGGCGCGCTGAATATCATGGGGCTTAGCAGCCCGGACAACGCGATACTTTCGGCGGTTATTTTTAACGCCTTGATTATCGTCGCCTTGATTCCCTTGGCGTTGAAAGGCGTGACTTACCGTCCGCAAAGTGCGGAGGCGTTGCTGCGCAATAACTTGCTGGTATATGGAGGCGGCGGTGTTATCGCGCCGTTTATAGGGATTAAGTTGATCGATCTTGGCTTAGCTGCGTTAGCGATCTAATTAAAGCCCTCTCCAAAGGGAGAGGGTTGGGTGAGGGGAATCAAAATAAAGCTTATTTGTATCCCCTCATCCCAGCCTTCTCCCTGAGGGAGAAGGAGCGCACCATCACCCAAAAGTACGTGAGACAAATAAAGGAGTTACCAATGACCAACCACATTAAACCCGCAATGCTCATGCTATTGTTTTTTACGGTGCTGACCGGCATCGCCTATCCATTGGCTGTCACGTTCAGCGCACAAGCCCTGTTCCCCAGCCAGGCAAACGGCAGCTTGCTCGGCAGCAACGAGCAGCCGCTCGGTTCCGAATTAATCGGCCAAGCGTTCAGCCGTCCCGAATATTTCTGGGGACGGCCTTCGGCGATTTCGCCAGCTCCCTATAACGGCGGCGCATCCGGCGGTTCCAATCAAGGGCCGACCAATCCCGCGCTGATAAATGCCGTTCAAACGCGCATCAAAGCGTTGCGCGATGCAGACCCTGGTCATTCGGAAGCTGTACCCGTGGATTTGGTGACCGCCTCGGCCAGCGGGCTTGATCCCCACATCAGCCCTGCGGCGGCGGCCTACCAAATCGGCCGCGTTGCCAAAGCCAGACATATGTCGCCGGACAGTGTGCGCGAGTTGGTTGAGCGCTATACTGAGCCTCGGCAATGGGGTGTGTTGGGCGAACCCAGGATTAATGTGCTGAAATTAAATTTGGCGTTGGATCAGGGATTTAAGTAATGAGTTTAAAACGGGCATCGTTCCCACGCTCCGGCGCTCATTTTTATACACAAGTATTTCCAAGCACGTCATTCCGGCAGGGATTGCCGGAATCCAGAGCACAGGGATGTGAACGTTTTCCTGACCACCACGAGCTCTGTGGGAATTCCGCGGAGTGTCACGAGGCGCAGCGCGCCTCAACTGCATTCCCACGCAGCGCGTGGGAACGAGGTAAATTGTTCAAAGCCAGCTTTGAACTCCAAACGCACAATACACACTATGAACGATTCCACCCGACCAGACCCTGACGCGCTGCTAGCCCGTGTAGAACGCGAGGAAGACCGACGACGACGCGGACGACTCAAGGTTTTTTTCGGCGCGGCAGCGGGCGTTGGAAAAACCTACGCGATGCTGTTGGCCGCCAAAGCCAAACGGGAGGAAGGCATCGATGTGGTAGTTGGACTGGTGGAAACCCATGACCGGCAGGAAACCGTCGCGGTATTGCAAGGCCTGGATGTGCTGCCGCCCAAATTGGTTAAACATCGGGGCACGGTGCTGCGTGAGTTCGATCTGGACGGTACGCTGAAACGTCGTCCGTCCCTGGTCTTGGTGGACGAGTTGGCGCACAGCAATGCCGCCGGTTGCCGCCATCCCAAACGCTGGCAGGATGTCGAGGAATTGCTGCATGCCGGCATCGATGTTTACAGCACGCTCAACGTCCAGCATCTGGAAAGTCTTAACGACGATGTCGGCCAGGTAACCGGGGTGCAGGTTAAGGAAACCGTGCCGGATACGGTATTCGAGTTGGCGGACGAGGTCGAATTGATTGATTTGCCGCCTGATGAATTATTGCTGAGGCTCAAGGAAGGCAAAGTTTATGTACCGCAACAGGCGGAACGGGCGATGCGCAATTTCTTCCGCAAAGGCAACCTGATTGCCTTGCGCGAGTTATCCTTACGCCTCACTGCCGACCGGGTCGATGCACAAATGCAAGATTACCGGGACGACCACGCGATACGCGATGTTTGGCAGGTTGGCGACAGGATATTGGTCTGCATAGGCCCCAATGTTATCGCCGAGCGGCTGGTACGCGCCGCCAAGCGACTCGCTACCAGCCTTCATGCACATTGGATCGTGGCTTACGTGGAAACGCCGGAGCTGCAACGTCTGCCTGCCGAACGCCGCGACGAGGTATTGCGGGTACTGCGATTTGCCGAACAGCTGGGTGCCGAAACGGTGACTTTGTCAGGGCCCAATATGAGCAAAGAAATCATGGGGTTTGCCAGAAACCGCAACGTCACCAAAATAGTGCTGGGCAAACCCCGTCGCCGGGGTTGGAAGCGCTGGGTGCTGGGCTCGGTTGTCGATACCCTGATTACCGAAGCCCATAACATCAACGTTTATTTGCTGGGCAGCCCACGCGGCGAAGGCTTAACCGAGCAAAAAAAGCCGAAAGAGTTGTCCGGCGCAAAAGTGTTGCGCTCCGGTTATCCCTGGGGACGCGCCAAGCGGCGTTGGTTAAATTGGGCTTGGGCCTTGGGTATGACCGGTTGTACGACTTTGCTTGCCTGGTTAATGTCCGGGAAATTCGAATCGGCGAATCTGGTTATGGTTTATTTACTGGGCGTGGTTTTCATGGCGGCGCGTTTTGGCCGTGAGGCATCTATCCTGACCTCGATACTGAGTGTTGCCGCATTCGATTTTCTGTTTGTAAGCCCGACTTATACCTTTGCGGTTGCAGATGCCCAGTATTTAGTGACGTTTTTAATTATGCTGTTGGTGGGCTTGATCATCAGCCATCTGACCAGCAATATGCGCTCCCAGGCGAAGGTTGCCTCGCATCGGGAGCGGCGCGCTAATGTTCTTTACGCGCTGAGCGAGGACCTGGCGGCCAGCCGTACCGTAGCGGATACCGCCGGAATCGCCGCGCGTCATATTCAGGACGAGTTCGGCGGCGCCAGCGTATTGCTGTTTCCCAACGATGACAGTCGGATAGTCTACCCGCTGGAACCGCCCGTGCCGGAATCCCTGCGCGATTGCGATTTGAGCGTGGCGCAGTGGGTTTATGACCATGGACAGATGGCGGGACAAGGTACCGACACCTTGCCAGGAGCCAATGCGGTGTATTTTCCTATGTCCGGTTTTCGCGGCGTTATTGGCGTATTGGTTTTGCGCGCCGCCAATCTGCGCCGGGTGTTTCTACCCGAACAGCGCAGGCTACTGGATACCTTTATCAGCCAGATTGCCCAAGCCATTGAACGGGTGCGTCTCGCCGATGAAGCGCAGCAGACGCAATTGCGCATGGAATCCGAAACCTTGCGCAATTCCTTGCTCAGCGCGATTTCCCACGATTTGCGCACGCCGTTGGCCTCCATCGTCGGCGCAGCCAGTACCTTGGTGGAAGAGGATGCCCAGCTTGCCCCTCCGGATCGACAAGAGTTGAGCCTGACCATTTATGACGAAGCCCTGCGCATGTCGAACCTGACCAATAATATCCTGGACATGGCGCGGCTGGATGCAGGACAGGCGTCGCTGAACCGGCAATGGTATCCGCTGGATGAAATTATCGGCGGAACGTTGACGCGGATGCACAAACAACTTAAAGGCCGCGCCGTCAATGCCAAACTGCCGGAAGATCTGTGCTTGGTGCGCGTTGATGCGGTTCTGATTGAACAGGTGTTGGTCAATATATTGGAAAATGCCTGCAAATATACGCCGGAGGGTAGCCCGATCGACATTATCGCCGAGCTGTCCGAACATATGCTAAAGGTCACGGTAGCGGACCGCGGCCCCGGCATACCTCCGGGAGAAGAGGAAAAACTGTTCGATAAATTCTACCGGGTGCATCGGGAAGGCACACAAAGCGGCGTCGGTCTGGGCTTGGCCATTTGCAAGGCTATCATTATTGCGCATGGCGGCGTTATCGGCGCCGGTAATCGGATGGGCGGCGGGGCGCAATTCTTTTTTCTGCTGCCTGTAGACGAAGCGCCGCCGGAACTAGCAGCGGAGCAGTTGCAAAATGAATAGCGCCAAACCCGTCATTGTGGTTATCGAGGATGATCCGCAAATCTGCCGTTTTCTGCGTACCAGCCTGAGCGTGCAGGGGTTTCAGGTGATCGAGGCCGGAACCGGCGAACGGGGCGTGGTGGAAGTCGGCACCCGCAAACCGGAGCTGGTCATCCTCGACCTGGGCTTGCCGGGCATGGACGGTATCGAGGTAATCCGCAAGGTTCGCGAATGGTCCGCAGTGCCGATCATCGTGCTGTCGGCCAGAAGCCAGGAAAGTAACAAGATTAGCCGCGTTGGATGCCGGAGCGGACGATTACCTGACCAAACCGTTCAGCATCGGCGAACTGCTGGCGCGCATTCGCGTATCGCTTCGCCACGCCGCACGGCTTGCAGGAGACGGTATCGAAACGCTGTTTAGCGTCGGTGATTTGCAGGTTGATTTGTCCCGTCGCAGCGTACATATCGACGACCGGGAAATTCATCTGACTCCCATCGAATACCGGCTGCTGACCGTGTTGATCCGTCATGCCGGCAAGGTGCTGACGCATCGACAGTTATTGCTGGACGTTTGGGGGCCTGCCTACGTGGAGCACGCCCATTATGTACGGATTTATATGGGGCAATTGCGCCGTAAACTCGAAGTCAGATCCCAATCAGCCGCGTTATTTGCTTACCGAAGCGGGCGTAGGTTATCGGCTGGCGATGGATAATTAAAACCCGCTTTGATGAGCGCACGGATATAATACTGAGTTAAAAACACAAAGACGCCCAATTAATTCCTGCTGATTTTTTTCACCTAATTCATATTTATCATGTCAACAAGTCAACATAGTTATTCCAAGCAACAGTTAGCCGGCTTAACCTTCAGTGCCATAGGTGTCGTATTCGGCGATATTGGCACCAGCCCGTTATATGCCGTCAAAGAGGTATTTCATGGCGGATTAACGACAGACACGACCAACGTCCTCGGCGTGCTTTCGCTGATTTTTTGGTCTTTGACTTTGGTTGTAGCTACAAAATACGCGATTTTCATTATGCGGGCCGACAACAAGGGCGAAGGCGGAATCATGGCCTTGCTGGCTTTGGCTTTACAAGGGGCCAAATTTGATTCGAAGAAAGCCCGGTTCATCATTACCACCGGCCTGATCGGAGCCGTGCTGTTCTACGGCGACAGTATTATTACGCCAGCCATTTCGGTGCTCAGCGCGGTTGAAGGGTTGCAAATCATTGCCCCCAAATTGGAACATTATGTATTGCCGGCGACAATTACGGTATTGGGCGGGCTATTTCTTTTGCAAGCCAGAGGTACCGGGACAATGGGCAAGCTGTTTGCACCGATCATATGTATCTGGTTCGCGGCGTTGGCGATTATGGGGGTGGTCAACATTGTTGAACAACCCGGCGTATTAATGGCAATCAACCCTTATTACGCGATACATCTGTTGCTTGAGCAGGGGTGGAAAGGCTTTTTAATCATGGGGGCGGTAGTGCTAACAATCACCGGTGCCGAAGCGCTGTATGCCGACATGGGGCATTTCGGATTAAAACCGATACGCTATGCCTGGTTCGGCTTTGTGTTTCCGGCCCTGCTGCTCAATTATTTCGGCCAAGGCGCGCTATTGATCAGTCATCCTGAAGCCATAGAAAATCCGTTCTATTTGATGGCGCCGACATGGGCGCTGTATCCGTTGTTAATCCTGTCTACGCTGGCAACCGTCATTGCCTCGCAAGCGGTGATTTCAGGTGCCTTTTCCCTGACCCGGCAGGCTATTCAGCTTGGCTATTCGCCACGGATGAATATTCTCCATACCTCCGGCGAAGAAATGGGGCAGATTTATATCCCCGCGGTGAACTGGTTGTTGATGGTTGCGGTGTTTATCCTGGTGCTGAGTTTTAAATCGTCGACGGCGCTGGCTTCCGCCTATGGATTGGCGGTGACCGGCACCATGATTTCAACGACGATATTGGCATTTATCGTGATTCAGGAATTGTGGAAATGGAATAAGCCTACCAGCATCGGTTTTCTTTCGATCTTTCTTGACATTCGATATTTTATTTTTTCTTGCCAACAGCCTGAAAATACCCGAAGGCGGCTGGCTGCCGTTAACGGTGGGTACGGTGCTGTTTCTGATCATGACCACCTGGATTAAAGGGCGAACATGTTGGCGGAACATGCGGATGAAAAGCGCGTGCTATTCGAGGAATTAGAGGAAAAGATAATAAGTCATCCGCCTGCAACCGTAGAAGGTTCGGCCATTTATCTGGCTAAAAGTTTACATGGCGTGCCACAGGTGTTTTTACACAATTTCGAGCATAACCATGTACTTCATGAACAAATCGTTGTATTAACCATTGTCACTAAAGATGAGCCCTATGTCGATGTGGCGCACCGGATCAAAATTCGCTCATTTGGCAAGGATAATAATTTTCATCGGGTTAAACTTTACTATGGTTTTCAGCAAAGTCCTGACGTGAGGCAAGCTATAGAGCAGTGTGCCCAGGAAGGATTAAACATCGATTTCAAGCAGGCATCGTTTTTTATCGGTAGCGAGCGCCTCTCTTTCCGGAAAAAAAGTCCGATGGCCAAGTGGCGCAGACCTTTATTCAGTTTTCTATTCCACAACGCTGCAAGCGCAATCGAGTTTTTCAAGATTCCGGTCGAGCGTGTCATTGAATTGGGTATTCGTATCGAGCTTTAGTCGTGTGAATATATGGCCTTTGTGTTTGATTATCGGTCGCTAGCTGCTCGGCGTGAAAAATTGGCTGACCAAGCCAGGGCTGCCCTTGCCGGATCCGGTTCGCCGTAGAATGTAGACGTCGGAAGCCTAGTTGAGCGAAACAAAAACCACCATTGACGGCATCATTGTTGAGTCATTTTAGTCAAGCAAGCCGGTAAAAACTGTAATAAGATAGCCGCAGTTTCTATTTTTAATAAGAGTCACTTTATGCGACGTTTTATCCTACTGAGTTTGCTGGCCTTTCCGGTTTACGCGGCCGAT
>CAWFEF010000010.1:0-273811 GCA_963814825.1 uncultured Gammaproteobacteria bacterium
CTGGACGCGCGGCGCGGACACGCGTCGGTCCCACTCGGGCCGACGACCAGCCCCGCATCCACCGCCGGTTCCGCCCGCTTCCCCGGCCCGCGAATCGGTCCGCAGGCCCCCAACGTCATCGGCGTCGCGCCGTCACCCCGGTCTCGGGGCGGGACCGGCTCGGCGTCCGATGCGACAGGAGCCAGCCTTCGGTGTCCCTCCGAGATCGCCTGCACGACGAGATGACCACGGCCATGCGGTCGGGTGACGCGCTGCGCCGCGACACCCTCCGCATGGTCTGGAGCGCCGTCTACGCGGCCGAGAAGCGCGACACGCCCACTTCCCGACCGACGACCAGACCCTGGCCGTCCTCGCCCGCGAGGTGAAGACCCGCCGCGAGTCGGTCGAGGCGTACCGGAAGGGCGGCCGCGAGGACCTCGCCGCGAAGGAGGAGGCCGAGATCGCGATCGATCGCCGGCTTCCTGCCGCGGCCGCTCACCGAGGCCGAGGTCGCCGCCCTCGTGGGCGAGGCGATCGCCGCGACCGGCGCCGCGTCCGCCCGCGACCTCGGCAAGGTGATGGGCTGGCTCAGCCCGCGCACCCGCGGCCGGGCCGACGGCAAGGTCGTCTCCGGCCTGGTCGCCGCGGCGCTCGCCCGGGCGGACCTCGTCGCCCACGACGTCGGCGGCCACGGAGGCGGCGGCCGGGGCTGAGGCCCGCCGACGGGCAGCGCCGATGCTCTCCCGACGCCTCGACCGGGTCGCCGCCTTCACCCGGCGCGACGCCGTGCGCCTCGCCGTGGCCGCCGTCCTGCTGATCACCGGCCTGACCGCGGTCCTCTCGATCGACGACCTGCCGAGCGCCGTCAACCTCCAGGTCGGGGACCTCGCGACCGCCGACGTCCGGGCGCCCCGGACGCTCGGTCTTCGAGAGCGCGGTCGAGACGGCCGCGGCCCGCCAGGCCGCGCGCGACGACGTGGCGCCGCAGTACGACTACAAGGCGGAGACGGCCGCCGCGCTGACGCGCCGCCAGCTCGACGCCGCTCGCCGCGTTCCTGCGCCGGTCGACGCGGCGTTCGCCGCCGGCGTCGCCCGCCGAGCGGCCCGCCGCGCTCGCGGACCGCTCGCCGGGGCTCTCGCTCGCCGCCCGCAGACGCTCGGACGCCTCCAGGCCTGGCGCCCGAGCGCTGGACCCTCACCGGCGCCGAGGCGACCCGGGTGCTCGGCCTCGTCCAGCGCGACCCGCTCCGCGACGCCGAGCTGGAGGCGGTCCGCCGCAACCTCGGCGAGCGGTTCTCCGCGGCCCTCACCGACGACGAGCGGGGCCTCGCGACGGAGATCGTCGCGCCCCTCCTCGTGCCGAACGCGACCTACAGCGAGGCGCTCACAGCGAGACGCCCGGGACGCCGCCGCGGCCGCCGTGGCGCCGGTCGCCTACACGATCCAGCCAGGGCGAGGTCATCGTCGAGGCCGGCAAGCAGGTGACGCCGCTCGAGATCGCCAAGCTCGAGGCCTTCGGCCTCACCGAGGCCCGCCTCGACGTCGCCCGCCTGGCCGGCTGGTTCCTGCTGGCCGCCCTCGTGGTGGTCCTGCCTGCTCGCCTGGACCTGGCGCTACCGGCAGGAGCTCTGGCACCGGGCCCGCGCGCTCGCCCTGCTGGGGCTCGTGCTGCTCGTCACGGCCCTCGCCTACAAGCTGACCGCGGGCCGCTCCATCCTGCCGTTCTTCGTGCCGGGCGCCGGGGCGTCGATGCTCGTCGCCATCCTGCTCGGCGCCGGCCCGGCCACGATGATCACGGCCATGCTGGCCATCCTCGCCGGGGCCGCCAACGGCCTCTCCCTGGAGCTCGCGGCGTATGTCTTCGTGGGGGGCGTGACCGGGATCATCGCCGTGCGCCGCGGCGACCGGGTCGGGATCTTCCTGCAGGCCGGCTTCGCGATCGTCGTCGCCAACGTCGTGGTCGTCTCGATCTTCTCGCTGCTGGGGACCCGCGACCTGACCGGCATCCTCCAGCTGTGGGGTGCCTCGCTGGCGGCCGGGGTCGGCGCGGCGATCGCCACCGTGGGCACGTTCCAGGCGGTCGGCAACCTCTTCGGGATCCTCACCGTCTTCCAGCTCCTGGAGCTGGCCAACCCGTCGCAGCCGCTCCTGCGGCGGCTCCTCCTCGAGACGCCGGGGACCTACCACCACTCGCTGATGGTCGGCAACCTGGCCGAGCGGGCCGCGGAGGCGATCGGCGCCGACCCGCTGCTGGCCCGCGTGGCCGCCTACTACCACGACGTCGGCAAGCTGGCGAACCCCGGCGCGTTCATCGAGAACCAGGCCGGCGGCGGGCAACGTCCACGACGAGCTGGCGCCCGAGGTGAGCGCCCAGGTCCTCAAGGAGCACGTCGCCGACGGGATCGACATCGCCTACAAGGCGAAGCTGCCCAAGCCGCTCATCGCCTTCATCCCGCAGCACCACGGAACGACCCGCATCGCCTACTTCTGGGCGAAGGCGCGCGAGCAGGCGGCCGCCCCGTACGGCGGCCTCGAGACGGCGGCCGGCCGGGCGGCCGCGGACGCGCTCGACGAGCGACGCTTCCGCCACAACGGGCCGCGGCCCCAGTCGAAGGAGGCCGCGATCCTGATGCTCGCCGACGGCGTCGAGGCGTCGGTCCGCTCGCTGTCGCAGCCACGACGAGCCGACGATCCGGGCGATGGTCAGCCGGATCATCGACGAGCGCCTCGACGACGGCCAGTTCGACGAGTGCGACCTGACGCTCCGCGACCTCGAGCGGATCCGCGAGGCGTTCGTGGCCCAGCTCCTGGGCATGTACCACCAGCGGATCGCCTACCCGGAGAACAAGGTCGTCGAGCTCGAGGCGCGCCGCAACGCCGTCGGCCCCGGCGCCTGATCCGCCGCCGCCTGCCCGGCCGCCGGCCCCCGGCCGCTCTACCTGCCGCCCTTCCGGGTCGACCTCGAGGTCCGGCCGGGCGTGCCCCGGCTCGTCGCCGTCGACCGCCCTCGGCGCGGGCCCTGCGGGCCGCGCTGCTCGCCGGCGGGGCGCCCGGAGCCGGCCTCGGTCGGGCTGATCCTCGCCGACGACGCGGAGCTCGCCGCCCTGAACGCCGCCCACATGGGCACGGCCGGCCCGACCGACGTCCTGTCGTTCCCGCTCCTGCCGCCGGAGGCGTACCCGCCCCACGCCGGCGGGCCGCCGCGCCCGGCGCCGGCCGGACCGCGACGCCCGCTCGACCGCGGCCGCGCGTTCCTCCTGCCGCCCGGCACCCGCCTCCACCTCGGCGACGTCGTCGTCTCCGTGGAGCGCGCCATCGAGCAGGCCGAGGCCGGCCGCGGCGGCCAGACCGGCGACGTCCGCTGGTCGCCCGCGGACGAGCTGCGCCTCCTCGTCGTCCACGGCGGGCTCCACCTCTGCGGCTGGGACCACGCCGAGCCGGCCGAGGAGGCCGCGATGCGGGCGCTCCTCGAGCGGACTCGCCGGGCTCTCCTGACCCGTCACCGCGGCAGCACGCCCTTCGGAGCCGTCGGGGCCCTCCTTGAGTGCCCGGTGGTACCAGCGCCGCGGGAGTGGGATGGGACCATTGGGGCCATTCGGCGGACGCGTCGCATCCCTATCATCTGCACAAGACCCCACCACCGGACGCCCGGACGGCGGTTCGCGGGTCTGCGTTGGCCGGAGGACCGGTCAGGACCGAGTCGCGCCGGATCGGATCGCGACCGGAAGGAGGCATCTTCGATGGTCGCGCGGCGCGCCATGGCGGCACGGTTGGTGTCGCTTCTCGTCGCATCGGTCCTGCTGGCCGGTTGCGGCGCATCTGCCTCACCGGTGCCTTCGGCCGGGACTGCTGCCTCCACGGGACCAGGCGCGTCGGCAGGGTCGGCCGCGTCGGCCAGCCCGGCGGGTTCGTCCGGGCCCGAGGGCCGCGGTGACCCCGCCTCAGGACGTCCAGGGGGCGATCGTCCAGATCGAGTCGCAGGGCACGTTCGTCGATCCCGGCGAGGGCGAGGCGACCGGCGCCGGGCGTGGCTCCGGCACCATCATCGACCCGTCCGGGATCGCCGTCACCAACGACCATGGTGCGACGGGGCCGCCCTGCTCAAGGTCTGGATCGGCGGCGACCAGACCAAGAAGACCACAATGCCAAGGTTATCGGCGTGTCGGAGTGCTCCGACCTGGCCGTCATCGACATCGAGGGTGACGGCTTCCCGTACCGGTCCTGGTACAAGGCTGCGCCGAAGGTCGGCCAGGACGTCTACCTCGCCGGCTACCCGCTCGGCGAGCCGCGAGTACGCGCTCAGCCGCGGCATCGTGGCCAAGGCCGACGCGCCCGGCGACACGACCTGGGCATCGGTCTCTAGATGGTCCATGACACGACGCGCAGCCAACCCCGGCAACTCCGGTGGGCCGGTCGTCACGCCCGAGGGCCAGATCGTGGCCGTGCAGTTCGCCGGCAACCGCCGAGCCAGTCGTTCGCCATGGGCGTGACGGAGGTGAACCGCGTCCTGGCCGACCTCCGGTGCGGCAAGGACGTGACCTCGATCGGGGTGAACGGGCAGGCGGTCAGCCGACGCGGCCGGCAGACTCCGGCATCTGGGTCGCGTCCGTCTCGTCCGGCTCGCCGGCCGACAAGGCCGGGGTCAGGGCCGGCGACCTGATCACGCGCGTCGAGGGCCTGCCGCTCGCGGCCGACGGCACGATGGGCGACTACTGCGACATCCTTCGACTTCCACGAGTCGACCGACGTGCTGGCGATCCAGGTGTTCCGCTCGACCACGGACCAGATCCTCGAGGGTCATTCCCACGCTAGAGATCGGCGCTGCGACAGCAACAGAATGCTCTGAGCGTTCTGTTGGGCACGCCTCCCAGCCGGATGAGCAATTTGCTGGCCGGGACTGCGCAGCAGATCCCAGCGCCTCCCGTGCAGGTGGCTGTGGGCATACCCGCCGAACTGCTGCGGCGTCGGCCCGACGTCCGTCAAGCCGAATTTCAGGCAGCCGCCCAATCCGCCAGCATCGGCGTGACCAAGGCCGCTCTGTATCCCGCTATTTCGCTCACCGGCACTTTCGGTTTCCTGTCCAGCGATGTCGGCTCGTTTACTCTGGGTGATGTTTTTCTCTGGAAAAGCCGGACCGCCAACTTTGGTCCGGCGCTGCAATGGAACATCTTCAACTACGGACAAATCACCAATCAGGTACGGGTACAGGACGCACGGTTACAGGAGTTATTGGTCAGTTATCAAAACACCGTCCTCACCGCTCAGCGGGAGGTGGAAGACAATCTTGGTGGCATTTTTACGCTCCCAGGAACGCGCCCAATCGTTGGCGGAAAGTACCGCAGCGGCCCAGCGCTCGCTGGATCTGGCAACATTGCAATACCGGCAGGGCATCACCGATTTCACCACCGTGCTGACGGCCCAGCAGGCGTTGCTTAGCGAACAAGATAACCTCGCCAGTACATTGGGCGATATTTCCAACAACCTGGTAGGTGTGTACCGAGCCTTGGGCGGCGGCTGGCAGATACGGGAGGGTAAGGACGTCGTGCCCGATTCGATCAAGGAACAGATGGCAAAACGTACCGATTGGGGCGGACTGTTAACACCTGCCGCCCAGCCATCGCCGGATACCCAGACGCCGTCGGGCGTCAGTTGGCCGCGATGGTGAGGATGGAGCGAAAGCTATGATCAGGCACGACATTGTGAAGTCTGCTAATTTGCTAGTTCCCAAGCTCCAGCTTGGGAATTCGGTGCTGGAAGCTCTAGCTTCCCGTCTCGCGAAGCTACGACTTGCATGGATGCAGGAGGTAGAGCAACGCAGGAGCGGTTGCCGAGAGCTTCGCCCCCTGGGTTCCCAAGCTGGAGCTTGGGAACCAGCCCGGCACATTGCGAAGTTGATATGGATAATAGCGATTCTTAGCACCGGTTGCGAAGACAAGAATACCTACGCGCCTCCGCCTCCACCACAAGTCACGGTTAGCCAACCCGTTCGTCGGCAAGTCAGCGAATATCTGGAATTTACCGGGAACACACAGGCTTTTAATTCAGTCCAGTTAGTCGCGCGGGTGCAAGGCTACCTGGAAAAGGTTTTCTTTCACGACGGCGATGGCGTAAAGAAAGGCCAGCCGCTGTTCTTGATTCAACAGGACACTTACCAGGCCCGGTTGAAACAGGCGGAGGCTCAAGTGCTTCAGCAAAAGGCCAGTCTCGACCACGCGCAAACCGAATTGGAGCGGTTCAGCGGCCTGGTGCGGCAACATGCGGCAGCCCAGACGGATGTGGACAATTGGCGGTTCGAGCGTGATAACGCGAGAGCCGCAGTGGTGGCCGCCGAGGCGAATCGCGATTTGGCCAAATTGGATCTGGATTACACCAAAGTTGCCGCGCCTTTCGACGGACGTATTGACCGTCGGCTCAAGGACCCCGGCAACCTCGTGGGCGCCGGTGAATTTACCCCGTTGGCTCAGATCAACCAGATCGATCCCATCTACGTCTACTTCACCATCAACGAGACGGACCTGCTGAGAGTTATCAAACAGACCAGCATCGGACCGGGCGAAGCTGAAAAAATGAAGATACCTGCTACGCTCGCACTATCCGGTGAAGAAGGCTACCCCCATGCCGGGATACCTGGATTTTACGGCGATTTCCGTAACACCGACGACGGGCACCTTGCTGTTGCGCGCCAGTTATCCGAATGCCGACGGCACGATCTTGCCGGGACTGTTCGCTCGGGTGCGGGTTCTTGTGGTCAACTCGGAAAAAATGGCGCTTATTGGTACCGGAAACGGCCATTGGCTATGACCAGCTGGGCTCATACCTGCTGGTAGTGAACGACAAAAACGTTGTTGAGCGCCGGCCGGTCAAGCTTGGCGTTCAAGCGGGAGATAACCGGGTAATCGAAGAGGGGATTAATGATCAGGACTGGGTGATTGTAACGGGGCTTTTACATGCAATTCCCGGCAATACGGTGAATCCCATACGAAAACCTCTGGCCAAAGCCGAAGGCAACGGCGACAATCTGCGCTCCGGCTGAGAATCGGAGAAGCCAGCGCCATGATTTCCCAATACTTCATCGAAAGACCGATTTTCGCCAACGTCATCGCGATTATCACCATCATTCTGGGCCTGGTTTGTTTTATGAACCTGCCGGTGGCGCAATACCCGCCGATTGTGCCCCCGACCATTCAGGTGACTACCCGCTATCCGGGCGCCAGCGCCGAAGTGGTTGCGAATACGGTGGGCATTCCGATCGAGCAGGCGGTCAATGGCGTGGAAAACTCCTTGTATATGCTGTCGACCAGCGCCAGCGACGGCAGTTACACCTTAACGATCACCTTCAACGTGGGAACCGATCTTAATACCTCCACGGCGCTGGTGCAGAACCTGGTCAACAGCGCTTTGCCGCAGCTTCCCGCATCGGTTCAGCCGCAGGGCGTCAATGTAAAAAAGGTGTCCACGGACATCTTGTTGGTGGTGGGGCTGTATTCGGAAGACGACCGGTTTGACGACACTTTTCTTTCCAACTACGCGGTGATCAATTTGCAGAACCCGTTGGCGCGTTTGCCCGGTGTGGGCCAAATCGCGGTGCGCGGCGCCGGGCCTTACAGCATGAGGGTCTGGTTGAATCCGGAAAAACTTCGCTATTTCAACTTAACGACGCAGGATGTGGTCAACGCCATCCAGAGCCAAAACCTGCAAGTGGTCGCAGGGCAACTGGGCGGACCTCCGGTCCCTGCGAATCAGACCTTCCAATTCACCGTCAACGCGATGGGCCGTTTAGCGGATGTGGGCGCAATTCGAGAATATCGTCATCAAAAGTACCCGCGGCGAGTCGGCGCAAATCGTGCGGATTCGCGATGTCGCCCGCGTCGAGCTTAGCCGCCAAAGTTACAGCAACTTTTCCGAATCCAGCGGCCACAAGGCGACGGTGATGCCGGTGTTTACCTTGCCCGGCGCCAATGCGCTTAGCGTAGCGGAAGAAGTTAAAAAGGCCATGGCGGTCATGAGCAAGGATTTTCCGCCCGGCCTGAAATACGAGATTCACTACGACACCACGAAGTTTGTCCGTAGCGCGATACACGATGTCTACATTACGTTGTTCGAGGCCGGCGTGCTGGTGCTCATCGTTGTCGTGGTGTTTTTGCAGAGTTGGCGGGCCACGCTGGTACCGGCGACGACCGTTCCCGTCACGCTGATCGGCGCATTTGCGGCGATGTCCATGCTTGGCTTCGGTATCAATCTGTTGACCCTGTTCGCGCTGATTCTGGCGATTGGCATCGTCGTCGACGATGCCATTGTTATCGTCGAAAACGCCTCGTTTCATATCGAGCAAGGCATGGCTCCGAAAGAAGCGACGATCAAAGCGATGCAGGAAATCACCGGGCCGGTCATGGGCATTACGCTGGTGCTGACTTCCGTGTTTCTGCCGGCTGCCTTTCTTCCGGGGATCACCGGGCAGCTGTTCCGCCAGTTCGCTTTGGTCATCGCGTCCACGGCCATCATCAGCGCGATCAATGCGTTGACGCTTAAACCGGCTCAGTGCGCTCTGTGGCTGCGTCCGGTTCAAGACAAGACAAGTCAACTGGTTTTTCCGGGGCTTTAACAAGGTTTATGCCGTGTTTGAGAATGCTTATGTGCGCCTGGTTACCTGGATGGTACAGCGGGCCGGAGCCATGGTTCTGCTGTACGTGCTGATAATTGTTCTCAGCGCATGGCGGTTTGCCTATCATCCAACCGGATTCTTACCCACCGAAGATCAGGGCTATGCGATGATTATCACCAAACTTCCGGATGCTTCCTCGCAGCCGAGAGTGACCGCCGTGACCAAAAAGCTGAATGAGATTCTTCATAAAACCCAAGGCGTCGAAGCTTGGGTGACCATCGGCGGATTGTCGATACTGGACGACGCCAACGTCTCCAACATGGTTACCACTTTTATTGTTTTTGACGATTGGAGCAAACGAGGGGCGGATTTGAACCAGGACAAAATCACCGCCAATCTGCGCCGCGACCTAACCGCTATAGAGGAATCCAGATCCCTGGTGTTGATACCTCCGCCGATTCGCGGGCTGGGGCAGGGAGGCGGTTTCCAGTTGATGGTCGAAGATCGTCAAAGTCTGGGTCTTGCCGAGTTACAGAAAGCGGTCGACGAGGTCATCCGCGCGGGCAACTCCCAATCCGGCTTGCGCAATTTGATCTCTACTTTCAATGCGCGCAGCCCGCAGCTTTTCCTTGATATTGACAGGACCAAGGTGGAGTCGCTGAATATTCCGCTGAACAACGTATTTTCTACGTTGCAGACCTATCTGGGCTCGTCCTTTGTCAATCTGTTCAACAAGTTCAACCAAGTGTTCCAGGTTTATGTTCAGGCCGATGCGCCGTTCCGTTTGCAGCCGGAAGACATCAAGAACCTTTATGTTCGGAATGTGCAGGGCGAAATGGTGCCGCTGGGTACCTTATTGCAGGTTAAGCGCACTGTCGGCCCCGAGCTGGTGATGCGCTACAACCTTTACCCTGCGGCGCAAATATACGGCGCTGCCGCATCGGGATTCAGTTCCGGGCAAGCCCTGAATTTGATGGAGCAATTATCCGATAATATTCTGCCCAAGGGGATCAGTTTCGACTGGACCGCGACGTCCTACCAGGAAAAGCAGGTAGGCAATCAAGCCTACTTCATTTACGCCCTCTCGATCACCTTGGTGTTCATGGTACTGGCAGCTTTGTATGAAAGCTGGACCAGTCCTCTGGCCGTGGTGCTGGTCGTGCCGATGGCCTTGGTAGGCGTCCTGTTAGCCCTGATGATGCGGGGATTCGACAATAATCTTTATACGCAGGTCGGACTGATCTTAATGATCGGCCTGGCATGCAAGAATGCCATTCTTATCGTCGAATTCGCTCGGCAACTGCAAGTCGAAGGGATGTCCGTGACGGAAGCGGCAGTGGAGGCTACCCGTCGACGCTTCCGGCCCATCGTGATGACCTCGTTCGCGTTTATTCTGGGTGTGGTGCCCTTGCTAGGGGCTTCGGGTGCAGGCGCGGCCAGCCAACAGGCCATCGGTACCGTGGTTTTCGGCGGTATGCTGTCTTCAACGCTGCTGGCAATACCGTTCGTACCGGTGCTTTATGTCATGACCCAGCGGTTGGCGACTTGGACGAACGGATGGGTTAAAGCTAAATAAATACCGTCGGCTTATTTCGCGTACACGAATAACCCGTCGTATACGCAGCGGCCAGACTTGTCAGAACACGACGTGTCGCTCGGTTTGTTTACAATGGCCCCATTGAAATACATCGTCGTAGATCCGCCGCCGTCAAAGTTCATAGCCGATTCCGCATTGAACTCTTTGATCAGAAGGCTAGCCAGCATATCGGTCGTCATTCCGTCTGCGCTTTCTCCCTTGTCAACCGTCACTAACAGGATTTTTCCGTCACCGGTTTGGGCCACCGCAGTACGAGCAGCCGCTTCATCATTCCAACAAAATCCTTCTCCCGTGTTATTCACCATGTGATCGGTTACCAGATTCGGTCCGGCACCGATCGCATAGTCGACACCCGGCCAACCCGCACTTGCTGCTACCTGTTTTATTTGTGAGGTCTGCGTTCCACCCGATGACGAAAGCCCGAACGCTGTACGCAAGGAGCAATTTGTAGAGCTCGGCTTCTGACCCGCAACAATCAGCAGGCTTAGCCCGTCGACAGAGTTTTGCGGGCATGATGGTTCACTGGAGCAAGAAGCTGGGCCAGGGCCGGACGAAGCGCAAATATCATTCGAACCGCCGTTGAAATTACAGAAGAAGCCGCCATTTATGCCTGCCAGCGCGTGAGTGCGGTTGCCCATGGATAAGACCGATTCATAATGGGTAGGGACATTTTTAGTCTCTACGGATTTCAAGGTTACCAGAGTGGGATCCACGGTCAGCACATTGACTTTCTGATTCCCATACGGATGCCCCGTGTACGTTTTCTGTGTCCAGACTACTCCCCCTAGATTTTGATAAGGGAGTGTTACCGTACTCTGGCTTTGCCTGTTGGTCGTCACACGAATAGTGGAAATGCCTTCGGGAACCTGACCGCTCCAATTCCAGCTTACCGTCGAAGAATCAGGAACGCGAGTGACGGGCGCGTTTATGACGAGGGGGGTAAATATTCCCGGCGCTTGTTCGGCCTCTATTGTCACGCCTGTCGCCGGGTTGTCATAGCCCAATGTCGTTGTAACCAACCCCGAAACACTCAGCGCAGTATCGTTCTGAATGGCTGCGGCGTTGATGATCACAGTATACGGTTGCGTTGCGGACTGGTCATGCCCAAGAAAAATCCCGGTGATCGGATTATCATTCATCCCGGCTTCTACGGCCAGCGGCGTTTGTGCTCCGCTTTTCTTTAAATGGTAGAAGGATTCTATCGTACGCAGGAGATTCACGTTGTTTACGCCCGCGCCAGGTACTGAATACAAACCGTGTTTCGACAGATTGGCGCCATAAAAGATCATGGCAATGTGGTTCGGCCCGCTGTTTCCACCAGTGGGTGTAAAGTTCAACGTCGGCGCTGTTAGACCGTACTGGTTGGCTCCACCGGCTATTCCTCCACCTTGGTCGACGAAAGGTGTCTGCCAATCGGATGTGGAATCCTCATCGAAAGTAATAATGAGCAGGCTGTTATGCGTTTTCGCCCATTCTGCATACCCGCTTATGTTTTTCTGTAGCCAGGAGTCGCCGTGAGACACGGCTTTTGAGGACTGCTTTGAATTGTTAACCCCGTGCCCGAGACTGTCATAGTCGTGCATGTCGTGGTTCAATGCGGGGGTGATGATCGAAACCTTCGGCAACTGGCTGTAATCCGGTGCCGCGCCGGAAGGAAAATCAGAGCCGAAGTCTTTCGTAATGCCTGCCGGGTTTCCATTGTTGATGTTGGTAAAGCCCAGCCAGGGAACATGGCGATTGGCATAATTGTCTGTGTCCGTATAGTAATTGCTGACCGGGCTTTGCGTTCCAGAGTCCACATAGCCGCCAAAGAAGTTAGAGGGCGCTGAAGGTGGGGAGGAAAATCTCTGCTCAAGCGCCGTATATAAGTTGTCAGTGTTGAAAACAGGCCCGGCAGAATGAGGCGGCCAATACGAGTTGTCGGTGGTTATGCCTTGGTTACTTCCCGAGAAGAGCCAAAAATAATTGGGCTGACTCGGGTGCTGCTCTCCATACCCATTCGTGATCAGGACACCGTCTTTTATCAGGGCATTGTTGATGTAAGGGGCATCCGGCGAGCCGACGATCTGCTCGTAGCCGTGGTTTTCCTCAACAACGATGACCACATGATCATAAGCTGGATTGGCCCTTGCCGGCAGGGCCGCCAAAAGCAGTGACGATGCCATCATCACCGTTGTATAGATAGTAGTTTTATTTTTTTTCATTTTTTCACCATGGCAAGTTGATTGGCGCGGCAGCGTTAGCTGGGTGGGTTACATAGTTTAAGATTTAAATGATATAGGTTGAAAACGTAGGGTGCGCATCGTGCACCCTTTAAAAATGCCGGAATGACGGAGAATTACAAAATCTTTTAATGGTTAATCCCAATATATCCGGTGTGGCTGAGTATCCTGTAGGGCGCAATGCGCCCCCTACATCGCTGTTATCATGTCCAAAATAAGTCCAGATAGTGCCATGTAAAAGCACACATGGGCTAAGTATAAACACCTACTGCACATAATAGAAATAAACTTAGACGTTAGACAGCGTAAATATCCGACTAAAACCTAACAGAGGCTGTCAGCCGTAGCATACGCGGCTCCACCGGATGCCTGAGTATGCCATCCACGCCATCGGCGGCTTCTCCCGGCAAGCGGGACGTATAGGCATAAGCGGTGTCATTGCTTTTAGAATCCCAGCAAGTTGAACAGGTCAAGTTCAAGTTTCAAGTCCTTATGCTGATAGCCAAGCCCCCAGTTCACCAGCGTCGTATCGCCGGCTGTCAGGTTGCCGGTGTCATTCAAGGGGATGTCGCCAAAATGGCGCAAGCGTAACGTATGTAAAGGTATGAAAGGGGAGTTGCACCACCGCCCCGGCGCTGATTATCCGGCCTACCGAATTGGAGATATGGTTAACCTCGCGAGGCACGCCGACATAACGCGCTTTTGAAAAAGACAGGTCGGCATCCAGGGTCAGCCAGTCGGTTGCTTTGTAATAGTTGCTCCATTCCACGCCGTGACGTTCACTGCGACCGCTGGGTTCGGTGCTGCTCGCATCGCCGACGAAAATCAGTTCGGAATTGACCTGCATCCACCACAGCGCCACCGTGGAATTCAGCCCCGGAATAAACTGGTTGCGTACTCCGATTTCACCGCCGCGCGACCGTACCAACGGCGATGACCGAATCGGCCGGATCGCCGCTGACCGGGTTGACGCGCAAGGTCGCTCCGCGTGCGTCATTGGAGTGATGGCCGTAACCCAGATTAACAAACACTTCGTTATCAACCCAAGGGCCGAAAATCAGGCTGAGTTTGGGACTCAGCAGCGATGCGTTTCGTTGGCCTGAATTGGCCGCGAGCGTCCGGCTGTTGACATTAATGTCCAAAAAATCGGCGCGTAATCCTGAAATGCTGCGGAATTTTTCCAACCACTGAACCTGATTTTTCAGGTAGACCGCCACGCTGGTTTCGCTAATATCGTCCTGCCGCACGGTTTGGAAAATCCGGCGTTGTTCGGTGCGGTTTAACGCGGCTCCGATGACCTCGTCATGACGGATTTGCAGACCTAAGCTGTTGTCGACATCCAGCCCGAACCATTTGGCAAACCAGGTTTGTTCGCCGTTGCCGCCGGTGACCACGCGGCGCTCGGTTTGGTGCACTTGGTCGCCCTGCACGGGATTAGTCAAGGAAGCCGGTAGCGTTGGAATAAAGGTTGAGGTCGTAATAAACCAGGTAGGCATTAAAGTCGTTTTTGTAGCTGTCGCCCCGGCTCCAGACGTTGCTGGACAGGCTGTAACGGCTGCTGTCGCCGCCATCGGACGATAGCGTTCCATATAGGCTGCCGTACAGATCAAGCGTGCCGCTATCGATAGCCCGTTCCGGAATCTGGTTGGTTGCGTTCCAGCTGGAGTGATAGGCTTTGGCGTTGACCGACAAGCCCCAATCTTTGTTATCCAATGTGTAGCGCAACATGCCGTTGTACTTGCCCAAGTCTTCCGGCTGTTGCCATACGCCGTCATAAGCATTGAATTCGCCCGCAGCCAGCAAATCGCCGGAACCGATTTTTGTGGAGTCGGCCAATAGCGTGCGGTAATAGCCGAACTCGCCGCCGGTAAATTTGAGCAGTCCTTTGGGCAAATTACGCATCGTGTGCATGCGCGAATAACCGGCGGAAGAAAAGTCACCGGCATCGGCGTAATAAGGCCCTTTGCCGTATTCGATGTGGTCAACCAGTTCGGGAATGACGCTGTTCAAGTCCAGATAGCCTTGCCCGTGCGCATGGCTGGGCATGTTCATCGGTACGCCGTCGACCATCACCGAAAAGTCGGTGCCGTGATCCAGGTTAAAGCCGCGCAAATAAAACTGGTTGGCTTTGCCCGAGCCGCTGTGCTGAGTCGCCAACGCGCCCGGTACGACCTCTACCAGTTCGCCGGCTCGAGCCAAGGGCCGATAAGCAAGCTTCGCTTGCTCGACTACGCCTTGCGATGCCGAGGAGGCCACCCCCAGTAAATCGGTTGCTCGGCCTTTGACTTCCATCGTGTCCAGAGTAACGGTTTTTTTTCGTCTGTGGATGATGCTTGTGATGGTTGTGTCTGGATAAATCCGACGATTATTAATGAGCTGAAGATGAATTTTTGCATGTGTGTCCTCTGCGCCGCCCGCGCATGGTGGTTGTTTAATACACAACGGAGGACAAAAGAAAACGAGAGATGACACGAAGCTGTACTGTCACTTTCGCAAGACAGCCCTCCGCTGTACCGAATTATACTTTCGGGCCGGTCTCCGGGCTTATAAGTGGCGTTAACCTGAATCATCACCTTCCCATGCGTGAACACAGTGGCATCTCGATGAAACTTTTACTTATATACCGTTGCGGGGGCAGCGTCGGATTTGGCCTAAACCTTACCGACTTCCCGTTTAACCATTGGGTTTGAAAAACCTTCTGGAACCTGAAAGCAGAGATGATTATAAGGGGTGGTGGGGATAATGCAAATTTGCTGGGATTTGATTTTTTGGAATTAGTTTTTTAACTAGAGCTTAAGCGTTTATACTCAGGCCGCAATAAAGAACAGTACGGTGATATGTGCCGTTTAGTGTTTTGATATGCACCGATTCAGGTGATTACTTAACGTTAGCTTTATAAGGAGAGTTTGTGCCAGAGTTTAAAATATTGGGCAACATCATTGCTTACATGGAGACCAATGGAGTCGCATACGAGGCGGTCACATTCTCAATTGACCAAGAATTGGCAGACGAAATCAATGTCAAACACAAGTCAACTTACACAGTTGATGATCTTCAAATGGCTGCCAACAAGTGCCTAGCGCATAATTGGATTGAAAGAATCTCACTTGATCGAATGTATACCAACCTAAGAATAACTCCAAAAGGGATTGGTGCTGCACGATCAAAAAAGAAATCCGAGGAGCTAAAATCATCACGAACTTGGCTGAAGAAGTCTTCTGACTACATTGAAGATCATAAGGGCTTATTTGCTGTATTAGGCTTCTTGCTCACCCTAGCTACTTTTACGTCGAAATTTTTTGGAATAAATTAATGCAAGACAAAACTTTTGAAATTAACTTGAAATGCCTCTTTTGTGACTGCAATCTTGAGGGTGACACGGAGAAGGAATATTCGTCTGGCGATATGCTCAAATGCCGAGCCTGTGGCGAACTGAATGACTATGATGCACTCATGGAAGTTGCGATAGATGAAGGAAAGCAAGTCGCAGGACAATATGCCAAAGATGAAATCGTAAAAATGTTTAAAACGGCATTTAAATCAAACAATCAATGAGATGTAGCCCGTAGGCCGGAATAAGCCGGTTTGAGCGGTAGCGAGAACTGGTGTTTCCGGCAAGCACCATCCAAATTCGCCGGAAACGCCACCTCGCGCTACGCGCTTGGATGGCCTTATTCCGGCCTACGCCTAAATGTTTTGAGGGTCTGCCCATGAGCGATTATCGACGCTTGTATATTCCCGGCGGGACGTATTTCTTTACCTTGGTCGGTTACCGCCGCAAACCGATCTTTGCCGACAGCGTACGGGTGGATCAACTCCGCCGGTCTTTTCGCGAGGTGAAGGCGAAACGTCCTTTCGACCTGCTGGCGGCGGTGGTTTTGCCTGATCATCTGCATTGCTTATGGCGCTTGCCGGAGGGTGACGTCGATTTTTCCACTCGTTGGCAAATGGTGAAAGCGGATTTCTCGCGGCATGTCCCCGCGAAAACTCGAAAAAACGGCGCGAAAACCGTTTGGCAGCCGCGTTTTTATGATCATTGTATCCGCGACGAAAACGACTTCCATAAACATTTGGATTACATCCATTATAATCCGGTCAAGCATGGTTTGGTTTCCACGCCCGGCGAATGGCCGCATAGCTCTTTTGCACGTTTCGTCGCGCTGGGTTGGTATGCAAGCGGCTGGGGCGATGTTGCGCCTCCCGATGTGGAAGACATGGAACATGAGTAGTTCTGTAAGACGATTCGAGAGTCGCAGCGAGAACTGGTGTTTTCGGTAAACACCGCCGAATTCGCCGGAAACGCCACCACGCGCTACGCTTGGGTGGTCTTATTCCGGCCTACGCCTGCTGCGTAACTGGGTATAGCAACATATTAGCTAGACTGCATCACCCCGGCAGTCTGCTAACAAATTCAACGGGGCAAACCGGAAGGAAAAGATCATGAATTGGTATCTGGAAGTTTTGAAAAAATATGCGGAGTTCGACGGGAGAGCCTGTCGGCAAGAGTATTGGTTTTTTATGCTGTTTAATATTCTTATCAGCGCCTTTTTTGCGACCATTGACTTTTTTAGCGGTACTTTTAATTTTGAAACCGGCCTTGGCTTGTTAAGCGGTATTTACTCGGTGGCCGTACTAATTCCCGGCATAGCGGTAACGGTTCGAAGGCTTCATGACACCGACCGTAGCGGCTGGTGGTTGCTTATCGCCCTGATTCCGGTCATCGGCGCTATCGTGCTTTTTATCTTTACGGTTCTGGACAGCACATCCGGCGACAATCAATATGGCTCGAATCCAAAGTAGGCTGTAGGATGGGTAGAGCGTAGCGAAACCCATCGCATGGGCTAGCACATCCCTGTGATCTGGACCCCGGCATTCCCTGCCGGGATGACGATGATACAATTTATGCGGTAATTATTGACTGAACGTTTACTTTGTCTCGTTCCCATGCGCTGCGTGGGAATGCAGTCAAGGCGCGCTGCGCCGCCGCGAGTCGACTTGGCGATTTTGATCAATGCGGATTGTCAGCCGAAAGTTTCACGTCCCTGTGTTCTGAGTCCCGGCATTCCCTGCCGGGATGACGATGATACAATCTACGCGTTATCTATTGAGTTAGCGTTTACTTTGAATTTAAACCGCAGTTTTAATCACGCCCGGTTGGTAACCAACATTATCAATCCTCTATATTCTCAGGCGTAACCCTCAACATCTCATCAACGCTGGTTATCCCCGACGCCACTTTTTCTGCGGCACTCAGGCGCAAGGGCCTCATGCCTTCCATCATGGCTTGCTTTTGCAGCACGCCGCTGTCGCAACCGCTGATCATTAATTTTTTCAGTACTGGCGAACTGCTGAATATTTCATAAATGCCGATCCGGCCCGAGTATCCGGTGTGCCTGCATTCCTTGCAGCCGACCGCTTCGTAGATATAGCTGGGCGTGGGCGCTTTATAGGGTGCAATCAATTGCAACCACTGTTCATCGTTTATGCCGACCTGTTTTTTGCACTCCCTGCATAAAACCCGAACCAAACGTTGCGCCATCACGCCTAATAAAGTGAGTTGGATCAGATAGGCGGGCACGCCAATATCCAGTAAGCGAACCACCGCCGAAGGCGCATTATTGGTATGCAGGGTGGAAAACACCAAATGCCCGGTAAGCGAGGCCTGGATCGCCATTTCCGCCGTCTCCAGGTCGCGGATTTCGCCCACCATAATAATATCGGGGTCTTGGCGCATTAACGCGCGTATGCCGCTGGCAAAGGTCAGCCCGATATTGGCTTTAACTTGCAACTGGTTAAAGCTGGGCTCTATCTGTTCAATCGGGTCTTCCACGGTGCACAGGTTGACTTCGGGCGTAGCCAAGTGTTTCAGGGTTGAGTACAGCGTAGTGGTTTTCCCTGACCCGGTAGGCCCCGTGACCAGGATGATGCCGTGCGAGTGTTGTATCAACCGGTTCCAGACGGTCTTCTCATGGGTGTTAAAACCCAGTTGCTTATAATCGCGGGTCAGCACTTCGGGATCGAACACGCGCATGACCATTTTCTCGCCAAATGCGCTGGGCATCGTGGAAAGCCGCAGCTCGATTTCTTTTGCGCCCGAGATATGGGTTTTAATGCGGCCGTCTTGCGGCAGTCTTTTTTCGGCTATGTTCATCCGCCCGAGTATCTTTAACCGGCTCATCACCGGATTCATAATGGCGGCAGGCAGTTGATAAACATCATGCAAGATGCCGTCGATCCGAAAGCGCACATTGCCCTGGTTGCGGCGGGGTTCGATATGAATGTCGCTGGCGCGCTGGTCGAACGCATATTGCAGCAGCCAGTTGACCAAGTTGACGATATGCTGGTTTTCCGCATCAAGGTTGCTGATCTGGCCCAGTTCCACCAGTTGTTCAAAATTGTAGAGGGTGCTGGCCGACTGGCCGGCGGAGTTATCGGTCGCCCCTTTTAAGGATTTTGCAAACGCGTAAAACTCGCCCAAGTAACGTTTGATTTCATCGGGATTAGCCATCACCCGCGTTATCCGGCCCGATTGAATTTTCTTTAGGTCGACCTCCCAAGCCCGGATATAGGGTTCCGCGGTCGCAATGACGGCTTCGTCTTTGCTCACTTTGATCGGCAGGATGTTGTAATTTGCGGCATAGGCGTGACTGTAAATTAAGGTCACGGACGGGATGTCGATTTTTAGCGGGTCGATGTAGTAATAGGGCAGGTCGACTTTTTTTGCCAGCCACTGGGTCAAGTTTTCAAGCGACAAGGGTTTTGCCAGCTGGGTTTGGTCGGTTACGCCGCATTCAACAAGGATATTGAGCGGGTGTTTGGCTTGTTTGGCAGACGATTTCCCAAATACTTGGCACCTACTAAGATCCGCGTCCGAAATTATTCCGTCCTCCTGCAACCAATACAATACTTGGCTAAGCGTTAATTTGGCTTCTTGCTGACCTTTGTGGCTGACTAATGGGTGGCGCATGGTGTTAATTTATGATTTGCGATTGCTTGTGGGTAATTGTAGCAGCCGATGGGAGTTTGCGGTGGTTATGTCCGGCGATTTTTACCTGCTGAACGCTTCAATACATCCCAGACCGAACGCAGATTGGATTCAGGTTCAGGCAAAAGCCAAGTGATTACGATCTCTTCAATAGCGGCAAGAATGCAGATCACGGCAGCCAGGCGGAACGGCCAGGGTGGGCCGCCCAAAAACAACACATACAAAGTCAAGCCCATTGCGGCGGCGGCGATTTTCACCCCCCAGGTGTGGTAACTGGTAAAACGCCTGAACTTGAGCATACCCGCCAGGGCAGGCAGCAGGCAGCTGGCGATAGTTAAGGCGACATAGAGCAGTTCACGGCTCACCACATTCGGCCATAGCCACCAGCAACACAGCGCAATGGTCAGGTAAGTGATGACGTCCGCCCAGCTGTCTAGGGTTGCGCCAAATTGGGTGACCTGCCCGGTCAAGCGGGCGATCATGCCGTCGAGCAGGTCGGTAACAAAGGCCAGCGCCAACAGCATCATAAAAGTGATCGGGTAACCGTGCCATGCCAACCAAAGCAACGCCGGGGCTGCGGCAAAGCGAAAACCGGTTAGCAGGTTGGGTAAGGTCAGTTTGGATTGTGTGTTGATCATAAAGTAAACGTGGCTGTTAATGGCGCATGGTCTGAAAGCGTATGCCAGGGTGCGTGAGCCAGGCGTTCGCACGATACCGGGGTTAATCCGCGATAATAAATACGGTCCATCGGTAAAAAAGGCAGCCAGGACGGAAAGCTTCGCGCATAGCGGCCATGAGTCTCGCGGAAAATTTCCTGCAACCCCAGATGGTCATGAAACAATCGATCGGCCTGTCCCAGCCAATCGTTAAAATCACCGGCGATAATCAGCGGTGCATCATACGGCACATGGCTGTCGATCCGTGCGGATAATTTGCTTATCTGCAAGCGGCGCTCTTTGCCGGTCAGGCCGAAATGTATGCACACAATATGCACGTCCCGACTGCTGCCCGGCATTCGGTCGCATCGGTTCCCTACCGCTTGCGACACTTCTGACCTCCAGGGAGGGAGGGAATGCCGAGGACTGCCGGGAGCAGTCTCGGCCGCCATCCTTGGCAGTCGGATAACACCATGCAACAGGCTGCGGCTGGCCCAGGGGAAGGGCGAGACATTGATGTTTTCCCAGCTCACGAACGGATGCTTGCTCAGGATCGCATTGCCGTGATGGCCGGCATTGTAAACGGCATTCTTGCCGTAGGCGTGGAAAGGCCAGGTGTTTTCGGCGAGAAACTCAAGCTGGGACAAAACCGGCCAGTCGGCGATTTTTTGTTCATAGCGCAGATGTTCGCCTTGCATTTCCTGCAAGAACATCAAATCGGCGTCGGCGGCTATTAATGCATCCCTGATCTGGTGCAGCACAAAGCGCCGGTTGCCGGCATTAAAGCCTTTGTGGATGTTGTAGGTTAATACCCGTAATCCTTGTTCATTCATTCGCGCTTTGATGGTGTGGTTCGGTTAAAAAACTTTAGAAGCTTATCACCACGAAGACACGAAGGGCACGAAGTTTTATTTCTTCATGGTTTATAGGAGTTTAGATTCAATTAATAAGGTCGTTTTCTGATATGCAGGCGGTAAAGCACCGGTGAGACCAATTCCTCAATCAGGAAAAAAAGCTGTCACTACCAGCATGATGTCGATCAGGCTCAGTGCCAGCGCATCTTTCAATAGCAATATCGGTAACAACGATTCGGGCAGCGTATCAAGACCGCGCGCCCGGCTGCTTTCAGCGCGTCCCATTCGGCGCTTGATAAAGCTTGCCAGCAAATCACCAGCCATTGCCAGAGCGCCGAATAATGCCCCGGACAAAGGTTCTAATCCGCTTAAAATTGCTGCCGGGATGCTAAAGAAAACAGCTGAAAACAAGCCGCGCCAGGTTTTGGTGTTGCCGAACAGTCGATGTCCGTCGCGCAGTCTTAACCCGTTGTCCACCGGCCATGCCCAGCGCTTGCCCATCACTTTGTTGACCAGCACCGGCGCGCCGTTCGCAACAACCAGCAATGCGGTAGCCTGGATCATGCAATATAAACACAGCGATTGCGTAGTCATGTTGGAAACCTCGGCTGCTCAGAAAAGCTGATCTTATTTGATCATAGTCGGCAAACTCTGTCGATTCGGATTAGGTGCGAATTTGCCGTCGGCTACGCGCATAAAACAGGCTGCTTAAAAATGCTGTAAAATGCTGTAAAATGCCCAAAAGGCAAAAACTTTTGCCACTTTGTTAATTTTAAGAGAAAACGATGATAGATAAAAAACTGCTTGATATTCTGGCCTGTCCTTTATGCAAGAGCCCGTTGATTTATGACAAGTCCAAGCAGGAACTTATCTGCAAAGCCGACCGTATTGCTTTCCCTATCCGTGACGATATTCCAGTCATGCTGGAAGATGAAGCCCGCGAATTAACCCATGACGAAATCGACGCATTAAAAAAATGAGTGTGCGTTTTAAAGTCGTCATCCCGGCACGATACGGATCGACAAGATTGCCGGGCAAACCGCTGCTGAATATTGCCGGCAAACCGATGATTGCGCATGTCTGCGAACGTGCGAAGGAAGCCGATGCCGATGAAATTATTGTCGCCACCGACGATGTGCGGATTTTTCAAGCAGTCAGCGACTTGGGCTTTAAAGCGGTCATGACCCGCGCAGATCATCAAAGCGGCACCGAAAGGATTGCCGAGGTTGCAAGGGCATGCGGCTGGGCCGATGATGACATCATTGTTAATCTGCAAGGCGATGAGCCGCTGATTCCACCGGCCTATATCCGTGATGTTGCAGCGGCATTAGCAGGGCAGCAGCAGGCAGGGATAGCGACATTGGCCGCCCGAATCGACGATGCCGAGGAAGTTTTCAATCCCAACGCGGTCAAAGTGGTTTTGAACAAGGACGGTTACGCGCTTTACTTTAGCCGGGCGCCGATTCCTTGGGAAAGGGATGCGTTCACCCGGTCAGGCGGTGTGCTTTCCGGGAAAATGCCTTATCTTAGACACATCGGCATGTACGCTTACACGGTTGATTTTTTAAATCGTTACTGTCTATGGGAACCATCGCCGCTTGAGTCGGTCGAATCGCTGGAGCAATTGAGAATACTGTGGCACGGCGAAGCTATCCGGGTGGAAATTGTCGACAAAACGCCGGCCGCCGGTGTCGATACCCAAGAAGACTTGATGCGCGTGGAGCAAGTCTTAGGTTTGACGCACTAGCATGCTCCCGGCAAACAACACTGTTTCAATTTGACATAGCTTATTAATAACAGTACTTTGGACAACATTTTTTAACTTTCACTTAAACACCGGTTTTTTCAAGAGCTGTCAATGGAACAATTTCAGAGAATAAGTCGCTTACCCCCTTACGTTTTTAATATTGTTACTGATCTGAAAGCCAAGGCGCGCGCGGCAGGAGAAGACATTATCGATTTTGGCATGGGCAATCCGGACCAAGCCACGCCTGACCATATCGTCAATAAATTGGTTGAATCGGTCAAGCGCCCTGATACGCATCGTTATTCGGTTTCCAAGGGCATACCCCGGTTAAGAAAAGCCATCTGCACCTGGTACAAGAACCGCTTTGATGTCGATTTGGATCCGGAAACCGAAGCCATTGTCACCATCGGCTCAAAAGAAGGCTTGGCGCATTTGGCGCTGGCGACTTTAGGACCGGGGGATGTGGTGTTGGTGCCTAATCCCGCTTATCCGATACATCCTTATGGCGTGGTGATTGCCGGCGCCGATCTTAGGCATGTGCCGATGGTTCCGGGCGGCGATTTCTTTGAAGAGTTGCAAAAAGCCATTGTCGATTCATGGCCCAAGCCGAAAATGCTGATTCTTAATTTTCCCGGCAATCCGACCAGCCAATGTGTGGAACTGGATTTTTTCGAAAAAATTATCGCCGTCGCCAAAGAGCATAACATCTGGGTGGTGCAGGATATTGCTTATGCGGACATTGTTTTCGACGGCTACAAAGCGCCGTCAATTCTTCAAGTCGAAGGCGCAAAAGACATCGCGGTCGAATTTTTCTCGCTGTCGAAAAGTTACAACATGCCGGGCTGGCGCGTGGGCTTCATGTGCGGCAACAAAGAGCTGGTTTCCGCATTGGCGCGCATCAAATCTTATCTGGATTACGGCACCTTTACGCCGATCCAGATTGCCGCGATCGCCGCGCTTGAAGGCCCGCAGGAATGCGTTGCCGAAATTGCCGAGATGTACCGCAAAAGACGCGACGTGCTGTGCGACGGCTTAACGGCGGCCGGCTGGCCGGTTGAAAAACCGAAAGCCACCATGTTTGTCTGGGCGCGCATTCCCGAAGCGTATCAGCACATGGGCTCGCTTGAGTTTTCCAAAAAATTGCTGGCGGAGGCCAAAGTGGCGGTTTCACCGGGTATCGGTTTCGGCCAGCACGGCGACGATCATGTCAGGTTCGGCCTGATCGAGAATGAACATCGCACCCGCCAGGCGGTGCGCGGCATTCGCAATATGATGAAGAAAGACAAGGTTATATAATTCGGGTTAAATGATAGAACACGGATGCCAAAAGTAGGCGCCTCTAGGCGACACAGATTAGACGGATTTACACGGATTTTTTATATTCATTTGAGATCCCGAGCTGTAGCTTGGGCACCGGCTCAACGGATTTATCGAAGCCACAACAAGTTTGTTATGTGCTTTAAATCCGTACTTATCCGACTAATCCGTGTCATCTGTGTTCCATTTTTCTTTGTGCAAAATAGTTTTTAACTGGAGTTTGATTTGAAACCGGTAAAAGTAGGTGTATTAGGATTGGGTACTGTCGGCGGCGGCACCGTCAATGTATTGAAGCGGAATGCGGCGGAAATCGCCCGCCGTGCAGGGCGCGAAATCATCATCACTCGCGCCTCGGCCAAGGATTTAAACAAGCAGCGCATTTGCGACACGCAAGGCATCGCCTTAACGACCGATCCTTTTGAAATCATCAATGATCCCGAAATTGAAATCATTCTGGAATTGATCGGCGGGGCAGGGCAGGTCAAAGACATGGTGTTGAAAGCCATCGACAACGGCAAGCATGTCGTGACCGCCAATAAGTCGCTGATCGCGTTGCACGGCAACGAGATTTTCGCCAAAGCCAGCGAAAAAGGCGTGATCGTCGCGTTCGAAGCCGCGGTTGCCGGCGGCATTCCCATTATCAAAGCTATACGCGAAGGCTTAAGCGGCAACCAGATCGAGTGGCTGGCGGGCATCATCAACGGCACCGGCAATTTCATCCTGACCGAGATGCGCGACAAAGGCCGCGATTTTGCCGACGTACTGGCCGAGGCGCAAGCTTTGGGCTACGCGGAAGCCGATCCTACCTTTGATGTGGAAGGCATTGATGCCGGTCATAAATTAACCATCCTGGCTTCGATCGCTTTCGGCATCCCGTTGCAGTTCGACAAGGTTTATACCGAAGGCATTACCAAAATCACCCGCACCGATGTCGAATACGCGGAACAACTGGGTTACCGCATCAAACATTTGGGCATCGCCCGCAAAACCTCGGAAGGCATCGAGTTACGGGTGCATCCGACGCTGATTCCCGAGCGTCGTCTTATCGCCAACGTAGACGGCGTGATGAATGCCGTGTTGGTTAAAGGCGATGCGGTCGGCGCTACGCTTTATTACGGCGCCGGAGCCGGCGCCGAACCTACCGCATCGTCGGTCGTCGCCGATGTGATCGATGTGGTCAGAGCCTTAACCAGCGACCCTGAAAACCGTGTGCCGCATTTAGCGTTCCAGGCCAATGCATTGGCCGACATACCGGTGTTGTCTGCGGAACAGTTTAAGACCGCTTATTATTTGCGCCTTAATGCGGAAGATAAACCGGGTGTTTTGGCTGAAGTGACCCGGATTCTGGCCGATCATCAAATCAGCATTGAAGCCATCAGTCAGAAAGTACCGCTGAACAATGAAACGTCGGTGCCGATTATCATGCTGACTCAGAGTCACGCTGGAAAAAGAAATGAACGCGGCTATCGCTGAAATTGAAGCGTTAAAAACCGTTACCGGTAAAGTCAACCGCATCCGCTTGGAAACCTTGGGATAAATAAAAACATGTCTACGCATAAACACTACACCGGCTTGATTGATCGCTACAGAGACCGCTTGCCGGTCAGCGCAACCACCCGCATCATCAGCTTGAACGAAGGCAATACGCCGCTGATTCAACTGCAAAACATTCCCCGATTGATCGGCAAGGATGTTGATATTTATGTCAAGTTTGAAGGCCTGAACCCGACCGGTTCATTCAAGGATCGCGGCATGACCATGGCGGTCACCAAAGCCGTGGAAGACGGCAGTCAAGCCATCATCTGCGCCTCAACCGGCAATACCTCAGCTGCTGCCGCAGCCTATGCCGCGCGCGCCGGCATTAAAGCCTTCGTGTTGATTCCCGACGGTAAAATTGCCCAGGGCAAGCTGGCGCAAACCCTGATGTACGGCGCTGAAATCATCCAGATCAACGGCAACTTCGACAAAGGCATGTCGCTGGTTAAGGAGGTCGCCGAACATGCGCCGGTCACTATCGTTAACTCGATCAATCCGTTCCGAATCGACGGGCAAAAAACCGCCGCGTTTGAAATCGTCGACGACCTCGGTTTTGCGCCTGACTATCACTGTCTGCCGGTCGGCAATGCCGGAAATATTACCGCTTACTGGAAAGGCTATACCGAATATGCCGCCAGCCGTGTGTGCAGCACTCGCCCGGTCATGTGCGGCTATCAAGCAGCCGGAGCTGCGCCGTTCTTGGCAGGCCACCCCATCGACGACCCTGAAACTATCGCCACCGCGATTCGCATCGGCAATCCGCAATCCTGGGATTTCGCCTGGGCTGCGCAAAAGGAGTCCGGCGGCTGGTTCGACAAATTCACCGACGATCAGATTCTAGCCGCGCAAAAAATGCTGTCCCAGTATGAAGGCATTTTTTGCGAACCGGCCTCGGCAACTTCTTTGGCCGGAGCCTTACAAGACATCGGTTCAGGAAAGATTCCCGAAGGCAGTAAAATTGTCTGCACCTTAACCGGTAACGGCTTGAAAGATCCTGACACGGCTATCTCGCAGTGTGCCGCCGCCCATCCGGTTACTATTGAAGCCAGCTTGGATGCGGTTAAGAAGGCTATTTTGGATTGCTTATAAAGAAACCACGGTAAGTTGAACCGTTAATATAATGATATAACGCAATAGCGAAGGGGATTAAGATGGACAAACCTATATCATTATTAATGGATAAACACATTACGACAGTCGATTTTAACGATTCCGTCTTCAAAGTTGAAGGGGTAATGAATTCAAGCAAACTTTCGTTCGTCGTTGTTATTGATTCGGATGGGAATTGTTTTGGTGTAATCAGTTACCCTGATATTTTGCGTTTTCATACGCTGGGCAAAAATTCGAGAAACGAACGTGCGTGGGAATTGTGTACACATAAAGTGATTAAAGTCAGTTCGGACACATCTGCCAGAGAAACAGCCGAGTTAATGATAAAGAAAAAAATTCATCACGTTGTCGTAACGGAAAACAATCTCATAGTAGGCATTGCTTCATCAAACGATTTTGTAACGGAATACTTGAAGCAAAATCGGTAACATGCCGATCATCAGAATGTCTATGGCTTTAGAGTTTGTTGAAATCATGACACCTATGCTAACGATCAACCAATGTAAAGCCGACAAAAGTCGGCTTTTTTATTGAGAACTCCATGTATTATCAAGGCGTAAAAAAAACCATCGTTACCCGTCCTGTCCCGAAAAAGCGCGCCAAATTGGGCGAAATGCATCCGGTATTGGAACGCATCTTTTTAGCCAGGGGCTTAACGTCGGAAGCGGAGCTGGACAGGACGCTGGCAAAACTTCCCTCGCCTTGGCTGTTATCGGGCATGGGAGAGATGGTCGGTCATTTAATCGGGGCGATCAATGAGCAACAACGGATTTGCATTGTGGCCGATTTTGATGCCGATGGTGCAACCAGTTGTGCTGTGGCTATCAAAGGCCTGCAATTGCTGGGGGCAGGGCAGGTATCGTTCGTCGTGCCGAACCGGTTTGAATACGGTTACGGCTTGACACCCGAAATCGTCGAGCTGGTTCAGCTGCAAAATCCTGATGTGATTATTACAGTCGATAACGGCATATCTAGCATAGACGGGGTTAGGGTAGCCAAAGAGCTGGGTATAAAAGTCCTGATTACCGATCATCATTTGCCGGGGCATGAGCTGCCTGTTGCCGATGCAATCGTAAATCCCAATCTGGCCGATGACAAATTCCCTAGCGGAGCGCTGGCCGGTGTCGGCGTTATGTTCTATGTGTTAATGGCGTTAAGGAGCCGGTTAAGGGAGCAGAACTGGTTTGAGCAAAACCAGGTTCAGGAACCCAATCTCGCCCAGTTGCTTGATTATGTCGCATTGGGTACGGTTGCCGACGTGGTGGCTCTGGATCAAATCAACCGGGTTCTGGTGCATCAGGGTTTGTTGAGGATACGCACGGGGCGTTCGCATCCGGGCATAAATGCGCTGATCGAGGTGTCCGGCAGAAAGCCTGAAGCCATTTTTGCCTCCGATTTGGGTTTTGCGCTGGGACCCAGGCTAAACGCTGCGGGACGCATGGATGACATGTCGTTGGGCATTCAATGCCTGCTTGACCGACGATCCGGCGCTGGCAAAAACAATGGCGCTGCAACTCGACGAGCTGAACAATGACCGGCGGGAAATCGAAGGACAGATGAAAAATGAGGCCATGGCGTTGTTAAGCGAGATGAAAAAGCTCGATGAACACCATTTGCCTGCGGGGGTCTGTCTCGTTTGACGGAAACTGGCATCAGGGCGTTATCGGTATTCTGGCGTCGCGGATTAAAGATCAATTGCATCGTCCCGTTATTGCTTTTGCGCCTGCCGGAAAAGATGAGATAAAAGGTTCGGCGCGCTCAATTCCCGGCGTTCATATTCGCGATGTGCTGAGCGATATTGCCGCAGCCCACCCTAAATTGCTGAGTAAATTCGGCGGTCATGCGATGGCCGCAGGCATGAGTTTAAAAATGCACGATTATCCGCCCTTTGCGTTGGCTTTTGATGAAATGGTCGGAAAGCGCCTGGCAACTGTCGACCTGGAGCAGAAAATCTATTCCGATGGCGAGTTGACCGAACAGGAGATGACTATTGTATTTGCCGATTTATTGCAAAACGCGGGCACCTGGGGACAGGAATTTCCCGAGCCTGTTTTTGACGGGATTTTCGATGTGATTCAAGCCGCGTATAGTCGGACAGCGCCATCTTAAATTGGTGCTTAGAAAACCGCTCGGCGAGTTGTTAATCGATGCGATTGCTTTTTATGTGGATAAGCCGGAAAGCTGGCTGGGTTTGCGGCATATCAAAGCGGCTTACAAGCTGGACATCAATGATTTCAGGGGCAATCGCAGTGTGCAGTTTATCGTGCAGTATCTGGAAAAAATCACATAAAAAAGGGCGGATAAACCGCCCTTTTTTGCAAAGCGTGATATTATTTTTTTGGTTCAGCTGGTGCCGGTTCTGCAGCAGGAGCAGCAGGTTTTTCTGCGGTTGCCGGTGCAGCCGCACCTTCAGCTGGTTCCGCCGCTGCCGGAGTTGCAGCTTCAACTGGTTTGGCGGGCTCAGCTGTTGCAGGTTCCGCCACAGCAGGAGCCGCTTCAGCTTTTGGTTGTTCGTCTAGTCAACGGTACCAGAATTTCCACTTTGGCCTGTTTACGCAAACCTTCTATCATGCCTTGAACTTTTTTGCGTTGCAGGAAAGGTGTCAGTTGTTCTTTAACCGCTTCCAATGGAGGAGGCGTCAGCGCACGAGAATCTTCCTTTAAAATCACATGATAGCCAAACTGGGTCTTAACGGGTTCTTTGGTGTATTTGCCTTTTTCCAGTGCAGCCACTGCTTCAGAGAAAGGTGCAACCATTTGTCCAGCGGAAAACCAGCCTAAATCGCCGCCATTTTGGGATTCTTTGGCATCCAAGGAATACTTGTTGGCTAATTTGGCAAAATCTGCCCCCTTGTCCAATTCAGCAATCAGTTTTTTAGCTTCTTCTTCGGTTTTAACCAGAATATGGCTCGCTTTATATTCGGTTCCCTTTTCAGCGGCAACTTTGCTGTCGTATTCAGCTTTGATTTCTGCATCGGTGACCGGATTGGCTTTGATGAAGTTTTGCAAGTCCGCTTGTGTCAATAATGCCTTTTTAGCGGCCTCAAGCTGCGCCAGAACTTCAGGTGACTTGTCCAGTTGCTTTTGTGCTGCATCCTGAACCAGTAATTCGCGCTGAATTAGTTCTTCAATCAGTTTTTCTTTAGGAAAAGTTTGGCCGTGGCTACGTTCGGCGATTTCTTTTTCCAGCGCCTCAAGCGTTGATTTGGCGATATACTGACCGTTGACAACGGCAACGGCATCGGCTTTATTAATCGCAGGTGCTGCGGTTGCGGCAGGAGTGCTTCCGGTGTCAGTGGCTTTTTCTTGGTTACAGCCGACAAGCAGTGCTGTGCCGACAACAAGCAAGGGGATGAATTTCTTTTTCATTTACAATCTTCCTTTGGTTTCTTCGGAGGGTGAAAGAGCATTAATGCCTAAGGCATGAATTTGTTGTTTCATCATGTCGCCCAGCGCGTTGTAAATAAGCTGGTGCCGCTGTACTAAAGATCTGCCTTCAAAAACTTCGGCGACGATAGTAACATGATAATGGCCGCCGCCGCTACGTGCACCGGCATGTCCGGCATGAGCCGCGCTGTTATCAATAATTTCTAAAAGCTCTGGATTAAAGGCATCATTTAACAGCTGTTCTGATTAGTTCTGATGTCATTGTGGAAAGACCTTTTTAAATGGTTTAACGGTAACCTTGGCGTAAACCCCGGCATCGATATAAGGATCAACGTCAGCCCATTGTTGGGCTTCGGTCAGGCTGTCAAACTCGGCAACCACCAGGCTGCCGGTAAAACCGGCCGCGCCCGGATTATCACTGTCAATTGACGGGTGGGGGCCTGCTAAAATCAGCCGCCCGGCATCTTGTAATTCTTGCAGTCTCTTAAGATGCGCAGGACGCACGGACAGTCTTTTCTCAAGGCTATCCGCTATATCTTCACTGATAATGGCGTATAGCATGTTTTATTCCTCTGTATCGGGGATGTACTTATATAAGAAAACCATTTGCAGCAAAATGAAAACGACCATCAAAGCCGGTACGCCAAATGTTTTAAAAGTAACCCAGTCATCGGTATTGTAGTTGTACATTACGTAAATATTGATAAAGCCTACGCTGATGAAAAAACAGCCCCACAGGGCATTTAATCGTTTCCAGACCAATGCAGGGCAAGGTTAAGTTGGCGGACATCATTTTTTCAACGAAGGGTTTTTTACCAATATACTGGCTACCCAAAAAGGCTACGCCAAACAGCCATTCGATGATGGATAGCTTCCATTTGATGAATTGCTCATTCTGCAAATACAGGGTCGCGCCGCCCATCACCAGAATCAACCCCAAGGTAATCCATTGCATGGTTTCAACCTTGCGGTGCTTAAACCAGGCATAGGCTACCTGAATAATGGTTGCCGCAATAACAACGGCGGTAGCGACATAAATATCGTAAAGCTTGAAGGCGATAAAAAATAAAAGAATCGGGAAAAATTCGAAAAGCTGTTTCATTAGTAAGCTGAAGGTAGGGTGATCAGGCGTAAGCATCTATTCCTGTGATCAATTGAGCACGTTGGTCTTGCAGCGGTGCATTGAATGCCTGATTGTAGGCGGAAAGTGCTCTTAAAGTTCGTGAGTCGGTTGGTTTGATAATATTGTCTTGGCTGATAAATGCAATGGCTAGCAACATTAGCCAGCGTTTTTTTAATCTCTTCAGATGAAGAGGGCTGATTAATTTCTTTGTTTTGAGCATCTTTTGCAACAGATAGCTCATTTTCGTCTTTATTTTGCGCACTATTATTCTTACCAGCTTTCTGGTTAGAGCTTATGGGCGAAAGAGTCAATGATGAAGGATGAATTTTCAAATATATAAAGTAAGTCGTTACACAAACCTAACTGCAGTTCATTGTAAAATCTTTGCTGAGGAATGTACATGCTTGAATAACTGTTTCTGTTAAAATAACAATTATTTTTGGAGCAAATCTGTGGATAAAAACACGCAAACAGAATTAGAGGCCGCCGCATTCAGACGCTTAGTCAGTCATTTACAAAAACACACCGAGGTTCAAAATATCGATTTAATGATATTGGCGGATTTTTGCAGGAACTGTCTGGCTAAATGGTATATGGCGGAGGCGGTAGAGCAGGGCATAGCGATGGATTATGAGCAGGCCAGGGAAATCGTCTACGGCATGCCTTATAATGAATGGAAAGACAAATTTCAAACCGAAGCCACAGCCGGAGCAATTGGCTGCTTTCGACCGCAAACAACAAGCCAAAGTATAATGACTGATAAATCACAATACGATGCGATGTTTTCCGGCGTCATCGGCCAGGATTACGAGCTGCTTAACTTAATCTGTCCCTTAGCAACAAAAATGAGCCGCCTGGTGGGTATTGCTGCTTCTGAGTATGCCGCACAAGCAAACGGCAATCTCACTGTTGTCGAGCTGGGCGGCGGCACCGGCATTACCACCTTAGCACTGTTAACCGCGTCGGATAAGTTCAATATCTTGAGCATCGATAACGAACCGGTCATGCAGGATCAGGCCAAAAAACATCTGCATAAATGGGCAGAGGAAGGCAAGCTGGCTTTTTGCGGCGATGATGCGTTGACTGCGTTAACCAACATTGCCACAGCCAGCGTCGATATAGTGGCTTCGGCTTATACCTTGCACAACTTTCTCGATACCTATCGTGAGGAAGTCATACAGCAGATTTTCAGGGTATTAAAACCCGGAGGCCAATTCATTAACGGCGACCGTTACGGTTTGGATGATGTTTCCCAGCATACGCGTACCATCCAGCACGAAGTCGGCGGTTATTTCAAAGTGCTAACCCAGCTCAACAAACTCGACGTGCTGGAGCACTGGATCGTGCACTTGTTTAGCGATGAGTCGGAAAACCACGTCATGCGTGAAACGGTAGCGTTAAACCAGCTGCGTGACGCCGGATTCTCAAATATCACTTTTACCGACAGGCTCGAAGTCAATGCGCTGGTGACAGCTACAAAGCCCGGTTTATGAAATTACCCATGAAATACTTCTTGTCGCTTATCCTTGCGATGCTCTTAAGCGGCTGCGCCAGCTTTGGCAAAGGCATGGCTGAAGCCTTCCTGGAAAAACAGCAATTAGCCGATACCCGCGTTTGCGAACTCTGGGGTAAACCCTTTAAAGGACTTTTGCCGTTTCTGGACAACAAGCAAGGCAAAATGAAGGTGCTGATGGTGCATGGTGTGGGCGATCATTTGCCGGGATACTCCACGCAGTTTGTAGAAAAACTGGCTAAAGAACTGGATTTGCCGGCGATGTCAGTCCAGTACAAAAACATCACATTAACCAGCCGTCTTGAACCCGGTAAAAATCTGGGCAACTTAAGAATCAACCGTTTATTAGGCAAGGACCAAAGCAAGGAATTGTTGTTTTATGAGTTAACCTGGTCGGTCATTACCGCCAAGCAAAAAGAAGTGCTGGCCTATGATAATTCAGGGGAATATTCATTTCGCAGAGCCGAAGTCAATAACCTGATGAAGAAGTTCTCCAACGATACCGGTCCCGATCCGATTATCTATCTGGGCGAGAGCCGGGAAGACATACTGGTTTCATTCGGCCAATCTTTCTGCTGGATGACCAAAAGCAATTGGAATGATTTGCCGGACGATGTGATACAAGCCTGTTCATTTAACGATGACAGCGCAGCAAAGAACATGCTGATCGACCAGTATGCCTTTATCTCGCATAGTTTGGGTAGCCGCATCACCATTGACGGTATGCAGCGCATTGCATCCTTGCTGGATCAACGCGATGCCGATTTCACCAAAGCATTGAAGACCAAAGAAATCCCCATCTATATGATGTCCAACCAGCTGCCCATGTTGCAGCTGGGCCGAAAAATGCCCGACGTAAGCAATCAAAAAAGCGCTTATTGCCAGCTGAACGGCGAAAAGTACAATCAACGCATGCTGACCAAAACGCCGATCATCGCATTCAGCGATCCTAATGATCTGTTAAGTTATGCGATTCCGCACGGTTTTGTCGAAAAGTACCTGGATTCAAGGCTGTGCATAGATGTGACCAATGTAAATATCAATGTAGCGACCATCCTTGACGCATTCGGCCTAGGCAAATTCGCCAATCCTATTGACGCCCATGTAGGTTATGATACAGATGACCGAGTGATTGCTCTGATCGCCAAAGGCATAGGCAACAAGGATACCGCCAAGATTGTGGATGATCGTTGTCGGTGGGTTGAAACGATAGACTAAATTCGTGTATTTAAGGCGGATTCTTGATAGGGGGTATTGAGATCGGGATAATTAGAAACGCATTATTAATTTAACATAATATACATTATGCGAAGTCATTCATTATGCGAAGTCATTCATTATGCGAAGTCATTCATTATGCGAAGTCATTCATTATGCGAAGTCATTCATTATGCGAAGTCATTCATTATGCGAAGTCATTCATTATGCGAAGTCATTCATTATGCGAAGTCATTCATTATGCGAAGTCATTCATTATGCGAAGTCATTCATTATGCGAAGTCATTCATTATGCGAAGTCATTCATTATGCGAAGTCATTCATTATGCGAAGTCATTCATTATGCGAAGTCATTCATTATGCGAAGTCATTCATCGGAATTCAGCGATTGAAAAAACCGCAGACTAATAAATTTTAAGCTAAAAAATAAGACCTCAATGCCACAAGAAAAAGCTCACCTATAACTGGTTTTACAATTTTCATTGTTTTCGTCACACGTAACGGTTTTTTCCCATGTTTTTTTAGGCTGAGGCATCTGAGGCAAAGGAGTTGGAGTCAAAGGGACAGTTGTTGCTCTAGGTAGTGAGTCAGAAGAAAGCGTGAGTGTCAAAATACCGCTATCTTGTGTCATGCGAAAATACTTTAATGCGTTCATACCAAAAAGAACATGGTCAAGATGCTCACTGGTAAAGGCATCAAGTCCGTTTAACTCTATATTACCAATTTTTAAACTTTCTATACGTGTTTCACGGCTAAGCGACAATCCATTAGCTGTGCTTGACTGGAAAGCCTTGCCTAACGGCAATCTGGCGGAATAAGACAGCTTTCTAGGGATAACTATCTGTGTAGCGCCGGTATCGATCAAAAATGGCATCCTAACATTATTGATTAAAAGCGTGCCTGTATAATGCCCTAAAGCATCAGCTTGAATAGATATGCTTGGTGCTGAATTCGGGATGGTATCTTTAGATGCGGAAAACGATGCCTCCGTAAAAACCAGAGGGAGACACAAAAGCAGAAAACTTTTAAGATTAAATCTACGCTCTTCCCTATTGAAAATATAAAAGCTGAATTGAAATGCCATTTAAAGTCCTGATGATGAACACTAGAGCAGAAGTATACATCGAAACGCTAACTTATGCCGGACTGAGAAATTATTAACAAAGTTGGAAATTCTTCAACGCTTTTTGACACTGCCTGACAGTTGTTCAAGTATGACAAAACAATGGATGCGGAATTGGATCCACATCAAGCAGACAGCTTGGTGGCAATATGACTAGCATTGATACCTATTGCCCCTCCCCCTAATTCATGATAATTTTTTTGCTGAAAATAATGATAGAAACAGAATGCTTTTAACATCCAATAATTTCAACGCAAATTCATTTTAAAATCGGGAGAGCTGCTATGAATACATTTGAAATTGTCGCCGCACTTATTATTCTGTTAATAGCAATACTCTTTGTTTTAAGAAAACGAAAACAACGTTCATCATGTTCATCAAAAGAAACGCTGACGAGTAAACCTAAATCACCAGAACCGGTAAAGCCACGTCCGGAAATCAAGGCAGCCGACAAGCCCGTAGTTAAAGCTGAAGCTGCTGGTGTGAGTCCACAAATAACGGCTGCGAAGGTTGTTGCTCCGCCTGCAAAGCCGCAAGCCAAAGAAGCGGTAGTTGCCCCCGCAGAAAAAAGTAGCAGCGTCCTTCCCCAAGATTCAATATTAAGACGGCATTACTTCACTCATTTATGCACCATGCTTGAAGCGCTTGTTCCCCCACGGCCTACGGAATCGGTTTTATGTCGCCATTACGATATGATGATAGTTTCCAAAATTGTGCAGTGCTTGAGCGATAAAAACGCAACGGAGCAGCTGATTTGTGATTATGAAAAACTCAGGGCATAGGATGTACCCTCAAACTTTGCGATATTAATCGAATCAGAAGCGACTGCCTATAACTGCAAGGATTCCTGTCTGCCCCAATCTTGGACAAGGATGTCCAAAACAAGCTTCCAGTAAAAATTCAATCAATGCCATTGCAAGCATCTTTTCCCAGTCGAAGCGCGTGACGCTCTACAAAACCGGGCTTTTCTGCAATAATCAGCTGCCTAATCCAGTCCTATTTTGCCAAACAATATGCCCCTATCTCCTCAAGCTGCCGCCGATCATGAATGACGTTCAGTCAAACTATCGCAATGCCGAATGCCGTTATGTTTCACTCGACCGGGAAGCCATGCGCAAGGCATTACGGCAACAACTGGATGATGATTTGCTGTACCGGATGCTGATTGAAGAGCGCCCTCACCAATTCGCCGAATCTGTGGTTTTTGTCGCTGAAAGCGCCATACGCAGGCAACGCGACATTATTGCCGCCATAGAAAGCGTTATTGCGATGCCCGCTTATCAGCAGCGCGTTCTGGCTTATGCGCCCGACACGGCGCACTTTATTCCCAAAGCGCATGGCGTTTTTTTCGGCTATGACTTTCATTTAAGCCCCAAAGGGCCGCAATTAATTGAGATAAATAGCAATGCCGGAGGCGCGTTGCTTAATGCCATTCTGGCTCGCGCGCAAACGGCCTGTTTCGACACGGCTGGAGCAAATGTACCGCAGCCCAAAATCCGGAACAGGTGTTTATGGCGATGTTTGTTGAAGAATGGCAAGCCGAACGCGGCCAGCAGCCGTTGCATTCAATCGCCATCGTCGATGAAAATCCGCCGACCCAATTCATGCTGCCGGAATTTTTGTTGTTCAAAAAACTGTTTGAGCAAAATCATATCAACACCGTTATTTGCGATCCTTCCGAGCTTGATTACCGGGATGGAACGCTTTGGCATGGCGATATGCCTATCGATCTCGTTTACAACCGCTTGACTGACTTCGGATTGGAAGCCGAATCGCTAAAATCCTTGCGCGAAGCTTACCTGGATAAAGCCGTTGTCGTCACGCCTCATCCAAGAGCTCATGCGCTTTATGCCGATAAAAGAAATCTGGCGATATTGACTGATGAAACCGCGTTGCGGGATATGGGCGTTGCCGCAGAAACCAGGACCCTGCTTCTTGAAGGCATTGCCCATACGATTTGCGTACATAAGGAAGATGCCGAAACCTTATGGGCCACCCGCAAACAGTTGTTTTTTAAACCGGCCAAAGGCTACGGCAGCAAAGCCGCCTACCGGGGCGACAGCATGACCAAACGGGTGTTCGGGGAGATTCTACAGGGGAATTATGTGGCGCAAACGCTGGTACGACCTACCGAGCGGCAGTTGAAAGTGGAAAATGAAATGGTCGATCTTAAACTTGATTTGAGACAGTATGTTTACAAAGGACAGGTCGCAGTTAACCAGCGCCCGTTTATATCAGGGACAAACCACCAATTTTCGCACGCCCGGCAGCGGATTTGCCGGGGTTGTGGTGGTTGTGAAGAGATGACTAGGGCGACCGAATCCGGCCGCCCTGTATGCTATACTTAATCGAGAGCCAGATTCTTTAAATAATCCCGGAAATCGCTCTTCAACTCGTCATGCTCCAGACCGTATTCAACGGTAGCCTGCAAATAACCGAGTTTTGATCCGCAATCGTAACGCTTGCCTTCAAACTCATAGGCCAAGACCTGTTCGTCATGCATCAATGCGGCGATAGCATCGGTCAGCTGAATTTCGCCGCCGGCGCCGCGCTCGGTTGTTTCGATCTTTTCAAAAATTGCAGGCGTTAAAATATAGCGTCCGACTACCGCGAGGTTTGACGGTGCGCGCTCAGGAGCCGGTTTTTCAACAATCAGTTCAACCTTGCCTACCGATGGCGATACTTCACTGGTTTTGACGATGCCGTATTTGTCGGTTTCCTTTGGATCGACCCGCTCTACGCCTAATATGCTGCACTGATTTTGATCGTATTGTTGAACCATTTGCGCCATGCAGCCGCTGCCGCTTCTATTTGCGATCAAGTCGTCGGCCAGGATAACCGCAAACGGCTCATCGCCAACGACCGGCTTGGCGCAAAGCACCGCATGACCCAGTCCCAATGCCTCAGGCTGACGAACGAACACGAACGACACATTCGGCGGTATCGTTTCCTTAACCGTTTTCAATAATCCGGTCTTGCCGCGGATAGTCAGCTCAGTTTCCAGTTCATAAGCCTTGTCAAAGTGATCCATGATGACGTTTTTGGTTCGGCCCGTGACAAATATAATCGTATCGATACCCGCAGCTACGGCCTCTTCAACGCAATACTGGATCAAGGGTTTGTCCACAACCGGCAGCATTTCCTTTGGGCTGACTTTGGTGGCGGGTAAAAAGCGGGTTCCGAGACCCGCAACCGGAAAAACTGCTTTTTTTATTTTTTGATTCATCTTAAGACATTCTCGACAATACAGATCATTAAAAATCAGATGCTGGGCGCAGCATTTGATCATCCCTGCCCTTCAAAGAGCGATTCATTTTAAGCTTTTTCTGGCTTCGACTCTATTAATCTTAGACGCTCAATTGTTTATTCAACTCTAAAAAATTTTCAACCAGTGCCGTAAAAACATCCGGTTGTTGTACATGCAGCCAATGTCCGGCGTCGGCTATGGTGCTCAAAGCCGCATCCGGAAATAATGAGTTTATATCTTCCGGCTTAACGAAGTCTGAATCGCCACCTGCGATAAACAAGGCCTTGCCGGTAAATGGCGCTAAATGATCGGCATCGGGAAAAGCTGCAATATTGGGCGCCATCCGCTGAAAAATATCCAGATCAACCCGCCAGCAATATTTGCCGTCTTTCAGGATCAGATTTTGCAACAAAAACTGGCGATAACTCAGCTCGGGTATGCGCGACGCAAGCAGTGTTTCGGCCTGTTTACGGTTGCTGATTTCAGCCAGCGGCAGTGCTTTTAATGCCTGAACGGTGTTATCGAAACTGTGTTTGTAACTGACCGGGGCAATATCGGCCACAATCAGCTTATTCACTCGGTTTGGGGTCGTAAGCGCAAACCACATGGCCACTTTACCGCCCATGCTGTGCCCCAGCAAACTGGCTGTTTCCAAGCCGCGCTCATCCATAAATCGCAACAAATCGGCAGCCATGGCCGGATAATCCATTAACGGATGATGCGGCGATGCACCATGATTGCGCATGTCCGGCACATAAACATGAAACCGGGCAGCCAGTCTTTGCGCTATCTGCCGCCAGTTACGCGACGAGGCGAAAAAACCATGCAGGATAATAAGCGGGCTGTTATCCGGATCGCCGAATTCTTCAAAAGCCAGTTCTACGGTTTCCATCAGGCAAAAACGAACAATGCGCCCATCAAGCCGCCGAAAATACCGCCCCAAACCACCAGCCAGCCCAGATGCTCGCGGATGATAGCCTGAACCATTTCCTTAACCAGTTGCGGGGTTAATTCATTCAGGCGCTTATCGATGACTGATTCAATTTTGCCGACAATATCGCCGCCGATTTTATGCGCATCCAGACCCTGCTTTAATGCGGCTTTAAAGCGGTCGGACTCGACCATTTCGGTCAGGGTGATTTTCATTTTTTCGGTAAACGGCTCTTTTAACGGCGCCAGCGCTTCTTCGCCGCCCATCATCATCAACATGCCGCCAAAAGAAGAACCCATAATCGACGAAACCAGGCCTTCGTAAACCTTGTCATAATCGACTGCATTCAACAAAGGTTCCAGATTCAGCAGGTTTTTGCCTTGTTGTTCCTCGGTTTCAATAAATTGTTCGATGTTTTTTGCGGTAAAAAACTGCTCCATCATCAGCTGCTTGATCGACAGTTTAAATTCTTCAAACCGGGCCGGTATAACGCCGGAACCGTATAAAAAAGGCACTTTCTCAAACAGCATGTAAATAGCCAGCCAATTGGTAATGGCTCCGGACAGGGCAAAAAAACCGATGGATTTGATTAATTCCGGTTGTACCGGGCTAACATAGCCGATGGCAATAATGACAACCGATAGAAAATTGGTAATAAAGCTTTTGTTTAATAATTGTTCTTTCATCGTTTCTTAATAAATAAATCAGTAATAGTGCCTTCGATCATTTCGCCGAAAAGCCCAGGGTTTCAGCCAAGGTAGGATGTGCATGAACCGTTAATGCCAAGTCTTCAACATTGCGCCCATCTCCAACGCCAATACGGCTTCGGCAATCAATTCACCGGCATTAGTACCGACAATACCTGCGCCAAGAATACGGCCGGTTTGTTTGTCGCAAAGCAATTTGGTCACGCCTTCTTTGCGCCCGATGCTTAATGACCGGCCGCTGGCCGCCCACGGGAAAGCGGCTTTTTCATAAGCGATGCCTTGCGCTTTGGCGTCATTTTCAGTCAAACCCATCCAGGCGATTTCAGGATCGGTATAAGCCACGGAAGGAATGGTCAAAGCCCGCCACTCGGTCGCCATGCCGGCAATTACTTCGGCGGCTATTTTACCTTCATGCGACGCTTTATGCGCCAGCATCGGGTTGCCCACCACATCGCCAATCGCAAAAATATGCTTTACATTGCTGCGCTGTTGTTTATCGACGCTGATAAATCCGCGTTCATCGACATTAACCCCGGCTTTGTCGGCATCGATTAAATGGCCGTTGGGGCGTCTGCCCACTGCGACCAGCACTTTATCGAATACATCGGTTTCCGGTGCGGCTTTGCCTTCGAAGCTGACTTTCAAGCCTTCCGGCAAGGCTTCAATATTTTTTACTTGGGTTTCCAGGAAAATATTGTCGTATTGTTTTTTGATCCGTTGCATTAACGGTCTGACCAGATCCTTGTCGCAACCGGGGATGATTTGATCCTGCATTTCAACCACGGTGATTTTGCTGCCCAGCGCGTTATAAACGGTCGCCATTTCCAGGCCGATGATACCGCCGCCGATAATCAACAGTTTTTTCGGGATACTTTCAAGATTCAGCGCATCGGTGGAATCCATCAGCCGGGGATCGTCATTCGGAAACGACGGTATTTTTACCGGCTGGGAGCCGACGGCGATAATGGCCTGTTCAAACTCAATGGTCTGGGTATCGTCACCGTCTTCAACCAGTACTTGCGTGTCGGAAACAAAGCGTCCGATGCCTTTAACAACCGTTACATTGCGCTGCTTTGCCAGCGCCGCCAAGCCCGCAGTTAACTGGGAACTGATATTGTTTTTCCAGTCGCGCAGTTTTTCCAGGTCGATCGTCGGGTTCGGCAAAACTGATTCCGGCAGGACTGAATTCCTTGGCTTCATTGAGCACAGCGGCCACATGCAGCAGGGTTTTTGAAGGAATACAACCGACATTCAAACAAACGCCGCCTAACACCGGATAACGTTCAACCAGCGTGACTTGTTTGCCTAAATCGGCCGCGCGAAACGCCGCCGTGTAACCTCCAGGGCCGCCGCCCAGCACCAGAACTTCTGTTTTCAATTGCACACCTTCAATTAGTTAGAGTGATGAAAACTTATCGGCATCTGAAAGGCAGATAACCATAGTGTTTTATTTGAGTTTTTTGATGCTGACAAATTTATTTTCGGGCGTTAATTCCATTTCAAAATAACCATTGATGCCTTGCTTGGTCAAAAAAGATTGAATCCTGCCTGCCGGAAAAGCGACTCTTCTGCCGTCATCGGCAATGACTGAAACATTTTTGGCCATACCTTGATAGACCTTAAGGTATTGGTCGTATGACAGACTAAGCGCAAAGCGGATGTATTGATGTTGGGTCATGATAAGCAGGATAATTAACCACGAAGAACGCGAAATTTTACCTTGTTTTCTTCGTGTCACTTCGCGTCTTCGTGGTGTTATATTTACTTGGTTAACGGTTGTTTTGTAACGCGGCAATGCGCTCTTCCAATGGCGGATGGCTCATAAACAACTTGCTCACGCCACCGCCGTTAATGCCGAAAGCCGCCAATTGTCCCGGCAGGTCTTCCGCTTCGTGTCCTCGTTGCAAGGCACGCAAAGCGCCGATCATTTTTTCCCGTCCGGCTAGGTTTGCGCCACCGGCATCCGCCTTAAATTCCCGGTAACGGGAGAACCACATGACCAGCATAGAGGCCAAAATCCCCAACACAACTTGAGCCGCCATCTGGGTGATGTAATAGGCCGGACCGTAGCCGCGTTCGGTTTTAAACACAACCCGGTCGACAACATGGCCGATGATAGTCGCAAAAAAGTATACGAAGGTGTTTACCACGCCCTGCATTAACGCCATCGTTACCATATCGCCGTTGGCGACATGGCTGATTTCATGGCCGACTACCGCTTCGACTTCATCAGGATTCATGTTTTGCAGCAAGTCCGGTACTGACCGCCACCAACGCGCTGTTCTTGCTCATGCCGGTAGCAAAGGCATTGGCATCAGGCGTCTGGAATATGCCGACTTCCGGCATGCCGATGCCCGCCTGTCTGGCTTGTTTAGCCACGATGTCGATCAGCCATTGCTCGGTTTGATTTTGTGGATGTTCGATAACGTGTACGCCCATCGCACTTTTTGCCGACCATTTAGACATCGCCAAAGAAATAACGGAACCGGTCATGCCGATTATTGCCGACATGACTAAAAGCGCATTCAGGTTAAGGTCGATGCCTTGAGCATCCAGAGTGCTGCTTAAGCCTAAAACATTAAAAATAATACTGACCACAACCAATATGGCTGCATTGGTTGCCAGAAAAAGAAAAATACGCATCATATGTTTGAGCCTTTTTTAAGTTAAGGTTTGATCAATATGGGGGTTGAATAACACATTCCAACCCTCCTAAGAGTGCTAATATAGCTTAAAGTTTATTGATGGAGGGTATTCTCATGTATATTATAAAAGTAATATTGTTTGTTTTGTTTTTAATTAATCCTTGTTTAGCCTTTGCGCAGCCAAACAGTCATCAAGGCATTATAAAGCAACTGCATGTGCCCGCAAGGCTTTACTCTATCTATTTTTGCCGATAACCTGCCCAATGCCCGCAGTTTGGCCTTGGGCGATAACGGCGTGGTGTTTGTCGGCACAGGATCTGAAGACACGGTTTATGCCGTACAAGATAGTAATAACGACGGCGTGGCAGATAAGCGTTATGTCATCGCCAGCCATTTATATATGCCCAACGGCGTTGCTTACAAGGATGGCTCACTCTACGTGGCGGAAGTTAATCGCATTATTCGTTTTGATCACATTACTCAGCAGTTAGCTAATCCGCCTAAACCCGTTGTCGTTTACGATCAATTTCCATCAGAGCAGCATCATGGCTGGAAATATCTGCGCTTTGGCCCCGATAACAAGCTGTACACCTCGGTCGGAGCGCCGTGCAATATTTGTGAGCCTGAAAAACCGATCTTTAGCTCGCTGGTCAGGTTAAATGCCGACGGCAGCGGTTTTGAGATACTTGCCAGAGGCATCAGAAGTTCGGTCGGTATTGATTGGCAACCGGAAACCAATGCCTTGTTTTTTACCGATAATGGCCGCGATTATTTGGGCGATGACCTGCCGCCCGATGAACTTAATCAGTGGACTAGCTGTCGGTGAACATTTTGGTTTCCCCTATTGTCATGGCGGTGACATTCCCGATCCCGAGTTTGCGGCGCCGATAAAAAATGTCGCCAATTTACTGCGCCGGAGTGGAAATTTAAAGCTCATATGGCGCCATTGGGACTGCGTTTTTACCGGGGCAGCCAATTTCCAGCAGGAGTTCAAAAACCAGTTATTTGTCGCGGAGCACGGTTCATGGAACCGGTCTGAGCCGCAGGGTTATCGTGTTGTGTTGGTAAAATTCAATCAAGGTAAGCCGGTTGCCGAACAGGTTTTTATTGATGGCTGGTTAACCAAAGACGGCAACGTGCTTGGACGCCCGGTCGATATTCTGGAAATGCCGGATGGCAGCCTGTTGATTAGCGATGATAAGCTCGGCGTCATTTATAAAGTTGACGTATAAAGGTAAACATGGATAAACAGTTTGAAGTTTTGAATAAGGAAATCGTTTATCAGGGTTTTTTCCGCGTGGAAAAATATCGTCTTAAACACACTTTGTTTGGCGGAGGCTGGAGCGCTGAAATAACCCGCGAGTTATTCATGCGCGGCAGCTGCGTTGCTGTTCTGTTATATGATCCTGATGCCGATAAGGTGGTGTTGATCGAACAGTTCAGAACCGGCGCAATTTTAAACCCTGATAAAGCCTGGCTGATGGAAATTGTTGCGGGAGCAATCGAGGAAGGTGAAATCGCCGAGGAAGTCGCTTATCGGGAATCGTCTGGAAGAAGCAGGCTGTGAAATTGAGCAATTGATGGTTATCAATGAGTTTTATACCACGCCGGGCGGTTCATCCGAGTGGATCACCCTGTTTTGCGGCAAAGTGGATAGCACTCAAGTGGGCGGCATTCATGGCTTAGATCATGAGGACGAGGATATATTGGTACGCGCCGTTGATTTTAATGAGGCGTATCTTATGCTGGAAAATGGCGAGATAGAGTCGGCAATACCTATTATTGCGATTCAATGGCTGGCATTGAATCGACAAAAACTTAAACGAAATGGGGGGATAAAAAGGAGGGAAGCTTAACGTTTTTACAAAAAATTAAAGCCCTGCAACTATGTTTTGCAGAGCTTCAATGCACTAACATATTAATCGACTATCTTACATTTTTCCCGCGAAGCATCCACTCGGTCACGAAGTTCCTTACCAGGCTTAAAATGCGGTACATGTTTTTTTGATAATGCTACAGATTCACCTGTTTTAGGATTACGCCCCATGCGAGGAGGACGCAAATGTAGTGAAAAACTACCAAAACCCCTGATCTCGATTCTTTCACCGGAAGATAACGCCTGATTCATTTGTTCAATGATACATTTTACCGCTATCTCTACATCTTTCTGAGCCAGATGCGGCTGATGTTTGGCAAGTGCTTCAATTAATTCTGATTTTGTCACATTCTATCCTGCGAAAACAAATAAACATTAAGGGGTATGCACGGATACATACCCCCTCATGATTTTTATTTTTCCATCTGTTTAAAGATATCGGCGAAGGTTGGTGCGCCAATTGATTGCTGAGAATGATCTTTAATAGAATGAGACTCTTCATCAGTATCTTTAGCTTTAATAGATAAAGAAATTGATTTGCTTTTCTTATCTACACCGATGAATTTAGCTTCAAGTTCATCGCCTTCTTTTAACAAGGTTCTGGCATCTTCAACGCGATCACGTTGAATTTCAGAAGCGCGTAAGTAGCCTTCAACATTGATCAGCTAAAGTGATAACTGCACCTTTAGCATCAACTTCTTTAACCGTTCCTTTTACCAAGCTGCCTTTTTCGTGAGTAGCCAGGAAGTTTTGGAATGGATCTTGTTCAAGTTGTTTGATACCTAAAGAGATACGTTCACGTTCGGAATCAACTGCTAAGAATAACAGTTTCCAGTTCATCGCCTTTTTTGAAGTCACGAACCGAAGCTTCGCCTTCATCTGCCCAAGAAATATCGGACATATGAACCAGACCGTCGATACCGCCATCCAGGCCGATGAAAATACCAAAATCAGTAATTGATTTGATTTTTCCAGAGATTTTGTCGCCTTTGTTATGTGTTGCTGCAAATTCATCCCAAGGATTGGTTTTGCATTGTTTCATGCCTAAAGAAATACGACGACGTTCTTCGTCGATTTCCAGAACCATGACTTCGACTTCATCACCTAATTGAACGAGTTTAGAAGGATTAACGTTTTTGTTGGTCCAATCCATTTCAGAAACGTGAACCAAACCTTCTACGCCTTCTTCAATTTCAACGAAGCAACCGTAATCGGTCAGGTTGTTGACTTTACCGAATACGCGTGTGCCGGCTGGGTAACGACGGGCGATGTTTTGCCATGGATCTTCACCCATTTGTTTCATGCCTAATGAAACACGGTTTTTATCTTTGTCGTATTTCAGGACTTTAACTTTAATTTCTTGACCGATTTCTACACACTCGGACGGATGACGTACGCGTCTCCATGCCATATCGGTGATGTGTAACAGACCGTCAATACCGCCAAGATCGATAAACGCGCCGTAATCGGTCAGGTTTTTAACCACACCGGTAACAACTGCGCCTTCTTCCAGCGTTTTCAGCAATTCTTCTCTTTCTGCGCTGTATTCTTTTTCTACAACAGCACGACGAGACAGAACAACGTTGTTACGTTTTTGATCGATTTTTATAACTTTGAATTCCAGGTCACGATTTTCCAGGAAAGTCGTGTCTCTGATTGGGCGAACATCAACCAATGAGCCAGGCAAGAAAGCACGCAATGCGCCAACCGCCACGGTGAAACCACCGCGAACTTTACCGGTAATACGACCGATAATGGTTGCTTCTTTTTCAAAAGCATTTTCAAGTTCGGACCAAGCTTTGTTTTTCTTCGCTTTATCACGAGAAAGAAGTGTAGCACCCAAGCCGTCTTCAAATAAATCAAGGGCAACCTCGACTTCGTCGCCAATGGCAACTTCTAATTCGCCATCGTTATTTAGAAACTGCCATTTTGGAATGACACCTTCAGATTTAGAATGGGTGCTGACGATGATCATATCGTTTTCGATATCAACAACCGTACCCATTAACATGGCACCAGGACGCATTTCCGTCTTGATTAGACTTTCTTCAAATAATTCAGCAAAGCTTTCGCTCATTTTCCATTCCCAAGCCTGTCGAAACAACAACAAGCCTTTTCTTTATCAAAGTTAAAAAAAGATCACACGCAAACAATTTGCGGTGACCACGTAAATAATCCTTAACGGATTAAATTCAGTACTTCTTCAATAACAGCATTCAATGTCATATCCGAAGAATCGATATAAAGCGCATCACTGGCCATAGCTAACGGAGCGGTCTTACGCTCCATATCCCGACGATCACGTTCTTCTATCTCATTTGTTATCTGTGCTAGGTTAGCATCAATCCCTTTTTCTATCAACTGTTTATATCGCCGTTTAGCTCTTTCAGCTGCGCTGGCGGTTAAAAACACCTTGTTTTCGGCCTCAGGAAAAACCACCGTTCCCATGTCGCGTCCGTCTGCAACCAGTCCCGGCAACTGTTTGAAATCTTTTTGTTTTTGCAATAAAACACGCCTGACTTCAGGCAACGCCGCAACGATGGAGGCCGCATTGCCCGTGCTTTCAAGGCCTAATTGGGCGGTTATGTCCTCACCGTTCAGCCTAACGATCAGTTCATCGCCGCAATCAAATTCCAGCACCATCGCTTGGGCTATATTGGCAATGGCAGCTTCATCTTCCAGATCGACAGCCTGTTTTAACGCAGCGATTGCCAATGAACGATAGATAGAGCCGCTATCCAGATAGTTCCAGCCCAGTTTTTTCGCTACCGCCCTGCTAACCGTGCCTTTTCCTGCGCCGCTTGGGCCATCAATAGTCAATACCGGAATAGTCACTATGTCTTCCCTGCAAACCAGATCAAGACCTAAGCGCTTTGCCAAGTCTCTAAATTCAGGGAACGAGGTATTCACATTTTCACAATCGTGAATGGTAATCGGCGCATTAGCGCGCAAACCGGCAATTGAAAACGACATCGCAATTCGGTGGTCGCCATGCGATATAACTTCACCGCCGCCAATCGAGCCGCCTTGAATGATCATGCCATCTTCAGTCGATTGAGCATCCACGCCCAAGATTTGCAGACCGTCCGCCATCACCTGAATGCGATCCGATTCCTTTACCCTGAGCTCTTCCGCACCGGTTAACCGTGTTTGGCCTTCTGCACACGCTGCGGCGACAAACAATACCGGGAACTCGTCAATAGCCAGCGGCACCAGATGCTCGGGAATGTCTATGCCTTTAAGAGGACTGTAAACCACATGCAGATCGGCTACCGGCTCGCCGCCGACAGTGCGCTCGTTAAGCACTTCAATGTTGGCGCCCATTAATCTCAGGATGTCGATGACGCCGGTGCGCGTAGGATTAATGCCGACATGTTTCAACAGCAGATCGGAACCCGGCGCAATGGACGCTCCGACCAGAAAAAATGCCGCCGATGAAATATCGCTGGGCACATCAATATCGGCTGCCGTTAAACGGCCTTCGGCGGTAATGCTGACCTTATTGCCTTCCTGCTTCACCGGATAATTAAAGCCGGTCAGCATGCGTTCGGTATGATCGCGGGTAGGCGCAGGCTCGGTAACGCTGGTTACGCCTTGCGCATACATGCCCGCCAATAACAGGCAGGATTTGACCTGGGCGCTGGCGATCGGCATCGCGTAATCAATACCGGTCAACTGCCCTGCCTTGCCGGTAATGTGCAACGGCGCTGTGCCTTTCTCAGTGGTTTTTATATCGGCGCCCATGGTCTGCCAATGGCTCGGTGACCCGTTTCATCGGCCTGCCGGACAATGATTTATCGCCGGTTAATACCGAGTTGAATGCCTGACCCGCCAATAAACCGCTCAGCAAACGCATCGATGTGCCTGAGTTACCCAGATACAAATCGTTTTTAGGCGCTTTCAAGCCGTGCTTGCCGACGCCGTGTATGGTTAATTCGCCATTGACCGGCCCTTCAATTTCAACGCCCATATCGCGAAAAGCCTGCAAGGTTGCCAGCGCATCTTCCGCTTCGAGAAAGCCTTTTACATGAGTCACGCCTTCGGCCAGCGAACCCAGCATGATTGAACGGTGCGACATGGATTTATCGCCGGGCACGCGTGCCTCGCCTTGTAATTTACCGCCTGGTTGAACGTAAAATGTGATTGATTTTGACATATTAATTATTATCGAACTGGTCAAGAAAGCGTTGCCGTGCGTTTCTGGCATACGTAAAGGTTTCAAAAAGTTGCCGGCTATCGTTAGTTTCCAGCAAACGTTGTATTTTATCCAATTCTCCCTTTAACTGCTCAATTAAAGGGATGATTTCGTCTTTATTGGCGGCGCAAATGTCCTTCCACATCGTCGGATCGCTGGAGGCAATCCGCGTAAAATCCTTGAAACCGCCGGCCGCATATTGAAAAATCTCGCTCTGTTCGTCTTTATGGCCGAGCATATCGACCAAGGCAAAGGCCAGAATATGCGGCAAATGACTGGTTGCGGCCAACACGCCGTCATGATGCTGCACATCCATGACCGACACCAACGATCCCAGCCGTTCCCAGAAACCTTGAATTTTTTGCACCGCTTCGGGACTGGGTATTGCCGACCGGCGTGATGATCAGGCGTTTATTCAGAAACAAATCATCGACCGAGGCCGTCACGCCACTGTTCTCGGCTCCGGCGATCGGATGCGCCGGAACCAGATTATCCGGCACAGCGCCGAAAACCCGTTCAGCTGCGGCAATAACGCTGCCTTTGGTGCTGCCGACATCGGTATAAATCGCGTCATCCGACCACAACGGCTTAAGCTGGGCAAAAATGCTTTCGATGCTCGCAACCGGCGTCGCAATGACCACGCAATCAGCGCCTTGAACGGCTTCCGAAAGCTCCAGCGTATAGTCGTCAATCACACCTAAGCTGTTTTGCCGTTTGCAGATTTTGCTCATCGAGCTTTCGGCCATAGCCGACTATGTTATTGCATAAACCCTGCTGCCGTGCCGCGCGGGCGATAGACCCGCCGATCAAGCCGACGCCGATGATGCAAAGCCGGTTAAACATTACCTGATAAAACTTCGGTCAATGCTTGTAAAAACAGCTGATTTTCCGCCTGCTGTGCCGATGGTAATGCGCAGATGATTGGGCAATTCATAGACACCGACCGGCCTGACGATAACCCCTTTGCGCAGCAATGCCTCATAAATCGGCATCGCAGGCTGTTTCAGGTCGACCAACACAAAATTACCTGCCGATGGAATCCATTCCAAGCCCAGTTTTTTAAAACCTTCGGTTACGAACTGCATGCCTTGGGCATTAACGGCAATGGTGTTTTGCAAATGCTCAGTATCCGTCAACGCCGCTTCGGCGGCGGCCAAGGCCAGCATATTATTGTTGAAAGGCTGACGCACCCGGTTCAGGATGTCGGCCAGTTGCGGACTGGATAAGCCGTATCCGACGCGCAATCCGGCCAGGCCGTAGGCCTTGGAAAAGGTGCGGGTAATTAATAAATTAGGGTATTTTTTCAACCAAGCGATTGAATTGTCCGCGCTTCCGTCACCAACAAATTCACAATAGGCTTCATCGAGCACGCAGACGCAAGTGTCCGGCAGCGCCTGAATAAATGCTTCCAAACCGGCATGATCCAGCAATGTGCCGGTCGGATTATTGGGATTCGCTATAAATACCAACCGCGTTTTGTCGGTCACCCTTTGCAGCATGGCATCCAGATCGTGACCGTAATTTAAGGCAGGAGCTACAACCGCCGTAGCGCCAACCGCTTGAGTTACTATCGGATACACGGCAAAAGCATGCTGCGAAAAAACCACTTCAAGTCCCGGCGTTAAAAACGCCCTGGCGACCAGTTCCAGAATTTCATTGGAGCCATTGCCCAACGTAATCTGGTTCATATCGACAGCATATTTATTCAGCTAACGCGAGCTTTAAATTAAAACCGTTGCCATCCGGATACAAGGCCAAATCCGGCAAAGTCTGCCTGTATCGCAGCCAAGGCTTTTTTTCCAGGCCCTAAAGGATTTTCATTGGATGCGAGCTTTATGATCTGGGTAAGCCCCAGCTCGCGCTCAAGCTCTTCAATCGGTTTGCCGGGCGTATAAGGAATAAGCTTTTGCACACCGGACACGGCAAGGTTATAGATTTTATCAGCGTTGTTCATGGAGTCTGTTTGACGATTAATGTAATACTCATGCCAAAAGGATGAGGAAGAAAGATTAGAGTACGGCCTTAGGATAAGAACCCAGCAACTTAAGCATGTTAACGTTGTCTTTCAATAGTGCCAAAGCCTGGGCGACATCGTTATCTTCGCTATGGCCTTCAATATCGATAAAAAACACATAATCCCATAATCCCTGGCGTGACGGCCTGGATTCGATATGCACCATGCCAATATTCAATCTTGCGAAAGGCTCCAGTATTCTGTACAGCGCACCGGGCTGATTGCCGGTAGAAACAACCAGTGAGGTTTTATCGTTACCGGTGGAAGACGATATTTGCTGCCCGATAATAATAAAGCGGGTGGTATTATTGGGTTCGTCTTCGATATTTTTTTCGATGACATTCAACTGATAAATTTCAGCGGCAACAATGCCCGCTATCGCCACGGCCTGTTTATTGGTTGACGCCAATCTTGCGGCCTCGGTGTTGCTGTTGACCGCAGTTCGCTTCGCATTCGGCAAATGGTTATCCAGCCATTGCCGACACTGCGCCAGAGATTGCTGATGAGAAAACACCTCGGTCACTTCATCCAGGCTATCCACCAGCCCCATCAAGTTTTGATGCACCCTGATTTCAACTTCGCCGCATATTTTTAGCGGCGAATTCAAAAACCTGTCCAGCGTATGACTGATGACGCCTTCGGTAGAGTTTTCGACCGGCACGACGCCAAACTGGCAGTTGCCGCTTTCCACCGCATTAAAAATATCGTTAATGGTTGCAGCCGGTACGGTTTTAACCGCAGAGCCGAAATGCTTAATCGCGGCTTGCTGGGTAAAGGTGCCCTCGGGGCCTAAATAAGCCACATCCAGCGGCTTTTCCAGCGCCAAACAGGCCGACATCAATTCCCTGAAAAAATGAGCCGCCGTATCATCGGATAAAGGCCCCTGATTCAAGTCTTTGATGCGCCGCAATACCAATGACTCGCGGTCAGGGCGGTAAAATGAGCCATTCTCGCCCTGCGCAATCTTGGTTTTGGCAACTTCCATTGCGCAAGACGCACGTTGATTCATCAATTGCAGAATCTGCTTATCGATTGCATCAATTTTGTCTCTTAATTCTGAAAGCGGGTGTGACGGATGACATGGCGGCCTGATTCAATTATTAGCGTTTTCGATTAATGGGTGCGTTCAAACTCAGCCATGAAATCAATCAAGGCCTGCACACCGGCTTCCGGCATCGCATTATAAATACTCGCCCGCATGCCGCCCACTGAACGATGGCCTTTCAATTCAAACAAGCCATTGGCTTCCGCTGCCGCCAAAAACGGCTTATCCAGGCTTTCGTCGGCCAGAATAAACGGCACATTCATCCGTGAACGGGACGCTGTTTCTACCGGATTGGAATACAAAGCCGACTGGTCGATGGCTTGGTACAGTTTCGCCGCTTTAGCGATATTGCGTTGCTCGATAGCCTCAACACCGCCCTGCGCTTTTAACCACTTCAGCACCAATCCGGCCAGATACCAGCTATAGGTTGCCGGTGTATTCAGCATGGATTGGTTTTTTGCCTGCTCGGCATAGTTGAAAACCGGAGGCACCGTTTTAGGCGCATGACCGATCAGATCGTCCCTGACGATCACTACGGTGACGCCAGCAGGCCCCATGTTTTTCTGGGTTCCGGCATAGATCAGGCCGTACTGACTGACATCGATCTTGCGCGATAAAATATTCGATGACATATCCGACACCAGCGGCAAGCCCTTGCTGTCCGGGCAAGATTGGAACTCCACGCCGTGTATGGTTTCGTTCGAGGTATAGTGCAGATAAGCCGCTTGACTATCGATGGCCCAGCTTGCAGCATCGGGAATCGTGGTGAATTTGGTATTTTCCGAACTGGCGCTGACCACCACATCGCAATAAGCCCCTGCATCCTTGATGGCCTTTTCCGACCAGGCGCCGGTGTTCAGATAACAGGCTTTGCTTTTGCCGTTCAGGATATTCTGCGGTATCAATGAAAACTGCGCCGATGCGCCGCCTTGCAGAAACAAAACCTTATAGTTTTCAGGAACAGCCAGCAGCGCTCTCAAATCGCTTTCCAGCTCTTCGGCAATAATCGAGAAATGCTTGCCGCGATGGCTCATTTCCATGACCGACATGCCGCTATCGCGCCATTCCAGCATTTCCTGCTGCGCTTGCTGCAATACCGATTCAGGAAATGCAGACGGCCCTGCGCTAAAATTATAAACTCTGGACATTACGCTTCCTCACCTGATTCACTATCGTCATTTGTTGTTTCATCCGATACATCCAATTCTGATTCGGCATCATCTGAAAAGCGTCTTCATCATCGGCATCATCTACCCCTGCCAAACCTTCGATACGGTCAACGCCGATCACTTTTTCATTTTTATCCGGCTTGATAATCGTCACGCCCTGGGTGTTACGCCCGACCACCGAAATACCGTCGACCCGGGTGCGCACCAAGGTGCCGCCATCGGTAATCAGCATGATTTCGTCATGGTCGTTGACCAGTACGGCGCCAACCACTGCACCGTTGCGCGCGGACGTTTGTATCGCAATCAGGCCCTGTCCGCCGCGTTTATGGCAGGTGAACTCTTCCAGCTTGGTACGCTTGCCGAAGCCGTTCTCGGTAATATTCAACACCGTGCCTTCGGTCGCGATAATCAGCGATATGACTTTTTGCCCTTCCTGCAAACGGATTCCGCGCACGCCGGACGCCGTTCTGCCCATCGAGCGCACATCCTCTTCGTTAAAGCAGACCGCCTTGCCGGTGCTGCTGAACAACAACACGTTTTGCTGACCGTCGGTCACCGCAACGCCGACCAGCGTATCGTCTTCCCTTAAATCGATCGCGATTTTACCGTTAGTGCGCTGGCGCTCGAATTCTTTTAGCGGCGTCTTTTTGACGGTACCCGCCGATGTCGCCATAAAGATGAACTTATTGTCGCTAAATTCGCGGATCGGCAACATCGCATTGATTTTTTCGCCTTGCTTCCAGCGGCAGCAGATTGACGAAAGGTTTGCCTCTGGCCGCGCGGCTGGCAACCGGCAATTGGTAGACTTTCAGCCAGTAAACCTTGCCCAGCGAGGAGAAACACAAAATAGTATCGTGGGTATTGGCCACAATCAGCTTGTCGACATAATCCTGTTCCTTGGTTTGCGTCGCCGACTTGCCGCGACCGCCGCGCCGTTGCGCCTTGTAATCGCTGAGCGGTTGGGACTTGACATAGCCTTCGTGCGACATGGTCACCACCATATCTTCTTCGGTAATCAGGTCTTCATCGGATAAATCCGAATGATTTTGGATGATTTCGGTGCGCCGCTCGTCGGAATATTGTTCCTTGATAGCGACCAGCTCTTCCCTGATGATTTCCATCAGGCGAACATCGCTGCCCAGAATAAACAGATATTCGTCAATCTGTTCCAGCAGCTGCTTGTATTCATTGACGATCTTGTCCTGCTCCAGACCGGTCAAGCGATGCAGGCGCAACTCAAGAATGGCCTGAGCCTGAGTTTCAGACAGACGGTAAATTCCGACATGAATACCGAACTCTATGCGGCAAATCTTCCGGCCTGGAACGATCCGCATCGGCGCGATCCAGCAGCGCCGCAACCAGCCCGGCATCCCAGCTTTTCTCCAACAAACCGACTTTAGCGTCGGCCGGGCGTGGCAGCCGCCTTGATCAGCGCAATCATTTCGTCGATATTGGCTAACGCAACCGCAAGCCCTTCCAAGATATGCGCTCTTTCCCTGGCTTTGCGCAGGTTATAAATCGTTCTGCGGGTGACAATTTCCCGTCGGTGATTAATAAAGGCGCTGATAATCTCCCGGAGATTCATGCAGTGCGGACGACCATCCAGCAGCGCAACCATATTGATGCCGAACACGGTCTGGAATTGCGTCTGCTTGTACAGGTTGTTTAACACGACTTCGGGCACTTCGCCGCGGCGCAGTTCAATCACCATGCGCATGCCGTCTTTGTCAGACTCGTCGCGCAGACCGGAAATGCCTTCAAGCTTGCCTTCCTTGACCAGCTCGGCAATTTTTTCCAGCAATCTGGCTTTGTTGACCTGATAAGGCAATTCGGTCGCGATAATCGCTTGCCGGCTGCTGTCGCCGATGTCTTCGAAATGGCAGCGCGCGCGCAAATAAATCTTGCCGCGTCCGGTGGTGTAAGCGTTGTAGATGCCGGAAGCGCCGTTGATAATGGCCGCGGTAGGAAAATCGGGCCCGGGAACATGAGCCATCAAGTCATGAACAGTCAGATCAGGCTGATCGATCATCGCCAGACAGGCGCTGATCACTTCGGACAGATTATGCGGCGGAATATTGGTCGCCATGCCCACCGCGATGCCGGATGAACCGTTAATCAATAAGGTCGGTACGCGGGTCGGCAATACCTTCGGCTCGGACTCCGATTCGTCATAGTTCGGCGCAAAATCGACGGTTTCCTTGTCCAGGTCGGCCAGCAATTCATGGGCGATTTTCGACATGCGCACTTCGGTATAACGCATCGCCGCAGGCGAGTCGCCGTCAACCGAACCGAAATTGCCCTGCCCGTCGATCAGCATGTAGCGCATCGAAAAATCCTGCGCCATCCGCACCATCGTGTCGTAAACCGCGGTATCGCCATGAGGGTGATATTTACCGATCACGTCACCGACCACACGCGCCGATTTTTTATAAGGTTTGTTCCAGTCGTTGCCCAGCTCGCTCATCGCATACAACACACGGCGGTGAACCGGCTTAAGGCCGTCTCTGACATCTGGAAGGGCTCGACCGACGATAACGCTCATGGCGTAATCGAGATAGGACTGCTTCATCTCGTCTTCGAGATTGACAGGTATTATTTCTTTAGCGAAGTTTGACATTGATCCCTATACACACAGTGTGCCGTTAATACAGATCGGCATGGTTTCGTGGCTACGTACGAACACTTTTTATTGCTGATTTTTTTGGTTTAAGTGCGATTACATGGCATGAAATAAATGAAGAATTATAACAAATTGTCTTACTAGTGTCGAAGCTGATAGTGTTTATTAGAGAATGCAAGCGCAGCTAGGATAGGTTGACGGAGGAGATCCATCATTCGCGAATGATGCACTTCAGCCCTTCGGGACATTCTTTGCACTTAATTGTCAGGCAAATATTTCCGTCAAAAAATTCTGCATCGCTATCCATGAACGCCGGTCTGCAGTCGGGCTGATAGACGGTGCCGAATGCCGGATCATTGGCGAGCGGATTGGTGAATGCCATGCATGGTATTGCCGTAAGCATGCAACTGCCAGTCTGCGCCAGCTTCGGTCATTTCCTGCTCAAAAGCCAGCACTTGCTCAGCCGGAACCAACGGGTCATCATGACCACACAAAGCCAGGATTTTTGCCTTAATGGCATTGCCCTGCGTGTTGCCGGGCGCAGCCAGCAAGACCATGAAAACTGACCACGCCCTTAATGTCGACGCCAGTTCTGGCCAGGTCAAGCGAACACAAGCCGCCAAAACAAAAGCCGATCGCGGCGATTTTGCTGTCGTCAACCCACGGCATCAATTTCACCGCAGCCAAAGCCGCTTTCATGCGCTGTTGCAGCATGGCCCGATCAGCCATAAAAGGCTGCATCAGCTTCATGTTTTCTTCCGGGCTCGTGAACCTAAAACGCCCTTGCCGTACATATCAACCGCAAAGCCGACATAGCCCAAGAGCGGCAAGTTTTTTGGCTTTCTCGGCAACAAAATCATCCCGACCGACCCAGGTATGGTTGATTAAAACCGCCGGCCTGCGCCCTGACAGCGCATCGTCAAATGCAAAAAAAGCTTCCAGTACTACATCGCCATCCATGTAAGCTACGGTATTCGATACTATTGCCATGACATTATCCTCTTTATTTAATGCTGCCGGATTCCCGCAAGGCTTTTAAAAAACCGGCGGAAGCCTCTTCTACCATATCCAGCACCCGCTCAAAACCGTATGCGCCGCCATAATAAGGATCGGGTACCTGACGCTCATTCAGATGCGGCGCATAATCAAGAAAATATTTGATTTTGGGTTTGTGTTGCTCAGGACAGGCATTGATCAGTATCGAATAATTTTCATCATCCATTGCCAGTACAAAATCGAAATCCTCAAAATCCCCGTGAATGACTTGTCTGGCCCGCAAATTGGACAAATCAATACCTCGTTCACGGGCTGCCGACTTGCGAACGCAAGTCAGGCTCATTGCCGACATGGTACGCATGGGTACCGGCTGAATCGATAGCAAAATGCGCATCCAGCTCATGATCCTTGACCAGTTTTGTAAAAACGCCTTCAGCCGTCGGTGAGCGGCAGATATTGCCCATGCAGACGAAAAGAACCTTTATTTTTTCCATATTGAATCAAGACCGATAAGTTAATCGTAATGGCGCATATTGTAACGTCTGAACAGAAAAATGGGCAGTTTAGCAAGGCGATAACTTACCGGCATCAATCTTTATTGCCATTTCCCACCGTCATCAGCGTTATCATCAATAAAATAATAACCAGCACCGGCCAGAAATAAGGCGCCATGATAAAAACCCCTATCAATGCAACGAACATGGCGAACAGAAACATAAACACGCCGACGCCTAAAAACAGCAGCACCATCAGTACGCCGGTGATAATCATGATCAACAAAAATGTCGGCACGGCGGCAAAGCGAACCAGCGGCTCTGCGACCGGCTCACCGTTGAGCATAACGCTGAGCTGCCCGACGCCGGGATGAAACAAATAGCTCAGAATGGCGATGATTGCGCCGACTATCAGCACCTTTACGATCAGTTTTTTATTGTGTTTTTGTTGCATAAACAATCCCCTTTCAAAAGCTTATTGCGCTTTATGGTGCAGGCTTATTTTAACCAGCGACCAACCCAGAAAAACCATGTTAATACCTAAAAACAAACCCAGCAGCCAATGCGCCGATTCAGACCAACTAATCCAGATGATAAGCGCAAAAACCAAAGCCGTAACACCGCTGAACAGAATAAACCCCCAGTTAGCCAAAGGCCGCATCATCAATGCCAGGGAAATTTTGGCAATACCTTCCAGCGCAAAAAACACCGTCATCAGCATTGTCAACGTCAGTGCACCGGCAACCGGTTTGGTGATAAACAAATAGCCGACGATAATCTGCAAGATACCCATGAATAGCCACCAGCCAAAGCCGGGCATATTGTGAAAACATAAAGGCCCGGCTAACATGAACTATCCCGCCAAACAGCAAAATCCAGCCTAAAAATACGACTATCGCCACCGTAAAAAACTGCGGAATCACAATCGCGCAAAGCCCAAGGAAAATAAAGAAAACACCTTCCGCCAGAAACAGCCGCCAATGCATTTGCAAATAATTCTGCATTTGCTGCTGCATTTGCTGTAGTTCAATATTGATATCGTCTATTTTGCTCATGGTTTTCTCCTGACATATTTGAAAAAATATCGAAGGAATGGGCTGGCTGTCGAAGTTGTCGGTATCGGCAATACCATACTGTCGAATGACTATGGTTCTATGGCGCCTCACACACGCCATCTTTGTAATTTCAGTGTTCTCCACCATCTAAACAACTGTCAATTTGCAATTGGCATCGCAACAAAATACCCATAATTACCAATAAGATGGGAAACGCAGTAAGGATAATAAGCTTCTTGTTATAACGAAAAAACCATTAAAAGCTATCAGCCTTTGCCCGCGCTTCCTTTGCTCCGGCAAAATCCTGTTGTATTTCTCTGGCATGGGCTATCAATAACCAGCAGTGTTTTTTCAACGTATTATTGGTAGAAGCCAGTAACGCGGATTTTTTTGCCAGATCTTCTGCCAAACGGGGCTTGGATTGTTTCAACCTTAATAACGCCAATTTATAAAACAAAGTCGCATTTCTTGGCTCAATTCTGATGGCTCGTTCAATGGAGGCGGCCGCAGAATCAAGATCACCGGCTTTACTGTTTTGATTGGCCGCTGAAACTAAAGCGCCTACTGACGGGCGACAACGGAACGGTAGCCTCTATCGGTTCAAACGGCGTTAATTCCGGAGGCGATGGCGGAGGACGGGTGGTCAGATGACTGCGCTTCCGATGCGCTGCAGGAGACGTATGCGGCGTCGTCTCTGGTAGTTCTAAGCGTCGGCTCTGAAGTGGCGACTCCTGATAAGGGTCGGTAACTCTGAAGGCGCCAAGGGTTCGGACTTTATTTCCGAGAAGTCTTTAAGCGGCTGCGTTTTAACAATTTGCTTTAGACGGCGTTCTACGCGACTTGGACTTTCTTTTGTGCACTGGCTGAAGGTTTTTGACTCTTCGGTTGGCCGCCGTACACTGGAGCAGGAGGCTGTGAACCGTAAAATTCAGCGCAACCGGCAAGAAAAGATGGCAATGTGCAAATTATAACTAATCGTTTAAGTGACATCGTTTATTAAAAAAGCTCTATATTGTCGGACTGGTCTTCTTCTTGATGCGCATTTTTTATCGCCAGCGCTTCATGTACAGACTTACCTTGCTACAATGGCGTCGAACATCAGTTTTTCAGACTCCATCGTGTATCGGGAACGGATTTGATTCTGAAATTGCCGCCATTCGTCCGGGTTATAAAGACGATTCGGATTTTCCACCAGTTCAGATAAACCCTTTAGATTTAAAGTGACATGTTGCAAACATTGCTGCATCCGATCATAAAACTGGAAAGCGATAATGGAGGCCTGAATTTTGTCGGTTGTTTCCGAGCAGCAGGCTATCGCTTCATCCCTTATTTCACAAGAATCAAGAGCGAGCAGATGGTCATTAATGGCTTGCATATGTTCAACGATGGAGGTAAACGATTCTGTCAGCGTATTGACCGATAAATCCGACTTCATTCAGCATATCTTCTACTTGAATAGCCGATAAAATGAGCATTTTTGACGTTTCCCTTACTTGGGTCCAATCAAGATCAGGATTGTACGAGTTCGAATTAGACATGCTTTAATACCAAGTAAAGATTTGTAGAAATAAAGGCTGAAAAAGATTGTCGTTTATGCTATCACTGAGAAGAGCTCACCTGTGAACATTAAAATTTGGCGGAATTATAGCAAGTATTAATGCCGGACGGTGTTATTTAAAATAACCCTAGAGTACGATGATAAGGCTGCGATACGTTGCAGCATTATCGGCCGTCGCATGAAAACGCCTTTGCAGCATTTAAAAATGCACCTAGGTTTTAACTTGGCAGGCATTTACAATAGCCATACTTTGTAGAAATTTTCTGTCGTTATATGTCCAAAAGATACCTCATTCTTTTAGCAATACTGCTTATCCCTGCATTAATCGCCGTTGCCGTTTATTTTGCACCGACCCCATCACAAAAAGCTGATATTACGCCGCCTGCGACCGTTTTTAACCGATCAGAAGAAACCGCCGCGGTAGAAAAACCCTGCTCTAATGAACATCCCGACTGGCGGCAGGCGCAAGTTATCGACGGCGTAAAAATTAATGAAGCGCCATCCTGCGAACCGGATAATCCTTACGACATTGCCGTTGCCGTCAAAGGCACCAACAACGTGTCGATGCAGACCTTGATGCAGACGCATCTGGCTCAGGATGCCTTGACCATGACCGATGACCTGGATAACGACGGCGATCCCGACATTATCCGCATCAAACTGGAAGTCGTGGAACTAAACGGCGCAAGTCCCGACGGCGATTTCCTGATCAACACTTACGATATTGCCCCCGGCATCCAGCCGGGGCTTTGGGTATTTGCGCCCAAATCCAGCGGCATGGCGCTTAAAAACTTCAACTCGCTGGTCGCCAATCCGCTGCTGCGCGCGCCATCGCCGGTGATTCGGGTTGAACAGGGCGACAAGGTTTATATCACGCTGGAAAACACCCATTATTTACCGCACACCATCCATCTTCACGGCGTCGATCATGCCTGGGTAACCGCTGCCGGCGACGATAATGACGGCATGGAAGAACATCCGGTATTTCCCGGCAAAAGCCACACCTATGAAATCCAGCCCCGGCATGCCGGAACCATGTTTTATCATTGCCACGTGCAAACCGCCCAGCATTATATGATGGGCTTGAACGGCATGTTTATCGTCGAAGAAAATCAGCCTGATAACTGGGTGCAAACCTTTAATATCGGCGCAGGCCAAGTGCGTCATCCTTCGGTTGCAGTGCAAAAATCCTACAGTCAGGAATACGATTTGTATTATCAGTCGGTCGATAAAAAACTGGCGCAAATCATCCAGAATGCGAACGATCCAAGGCTGATCGCACACCGGATGAGCCGCGAATACAACATGACCGAATCGTTTGAAAACTACTTTATGCTGAACGGCCATTCTTTCCCCTACACGCTGAGGGACAGCTGTGATCGTCGCCAATGAAAATGAAGATATAAAACTGCATGTCGCCAACGCCCAGCGTTCTTTGGTTGCGCTGCATATCCACGGGCATAAGGCCACCATCACCGCTTATCGACGGCGTTGATCAACCGGCCGGATCGCAGGTAACGCGGGATGTATTCGACATCGCCCCGGCGCAACGGCTTGATTTGCGTCTGCGCACCCAAAACAACGGCTTGGACAGTTACGGCCCCGGCCTGTGGATGTTTCACGACCATGTACCGACCGGCACCACCACCGACGGCATGGAGCCCGGCGGCAACATGGCAATCCTGGCCTACAAGCCGTTGCTTGACGAGCAAGGCATGCCGAAAATGCATGACGCCCTGCTCGATCAGGTATTCAACAAAGATTACTATGCAAAAAAGCAAGCGGTCTGGGGTGAAGGCGATTTTGCGCCGTTACTCGGTGAAGCCGGGTTAATTGCCGCCCGATTATGTTCAAATCATCATTTTTGGCTTGGCGGCCGGTTTAGCCATAGGGCTGTTTATTTTTGTGGTGCTGGTTTACAAACGGAAACAAAAGCTATGAAATTTTTAGTGACACTCCTGTTAACGCTGGGCTTGCATGCCCATCCGGCACTGGCGGACGAGACCATGGCGATGATGCATCACGGCAGCATGATGATGGATGAAAAAGGCATGATCATGAATGCCAACAGCGACAATCTGCCCGAAGGATTGCCCGAAGATTTCCGGCGATGTGAATATCACCATCCACGCCGGCCAGAAACACGCGCTGAAATTCCCCGGCAAAATGTTCGCTTTCGACAACCAGGAATGGGATGTTAAGCCCTGCTCCCGGATCAACATCACCTTCATCAATGACGACCAGATCCGCCATCAATTGATGATTCACGGCTTGCCGGGCTATATCTACCCTCAGGGCATGTTTCATCTGGAACTCTACGGACAAGGTGAATTGAAGGCTTCATTGATTGTGCCCAGCCAGAAAAAAACCTACCTCGTGCATTGCGAACTGGCGCAACATATGGAAAAAGGCATGAAGGCACAGTTAAAAGTCGATGGCGGCGATGTCGATTTGCCCAGCATTCCCGGCATCAGCAAGCCGGTCAAAGCCGATGTTTATCCGGTGGACTGGAACCAAACGACTTGGGCCGTGTTGATTTTTTGTGTATTGATAGGCTGCGTTATCCCGTTTTTTGCTGTAAGAAACAAATGGGTGAAGTGACCTGAATATCATTAGGGCGTGCCGCGCGCACCAAAGAATTGGAAGATAATTTAAGCATAGGTAAAAGGCGCGCATGGCACGCCCTACTCTTGCGTTGACCGCCTGCCCAGCCTAATAAATCTACTTTAGAGGGTTTCATGAAACAGTTATTGTCATTAATTGTAGCCTTCCTCACGCTGGTTCTGAGCCAGAACGTAGCGGCACGCGAACAGGCAAAAAAAACCGCTAAGAAAGACGTCATTGCAGTGCGCTGCCTTTAGCCCCTATGTAGGCAAGCTCAACCCCGATTACGGCAGCACATCCGTCCAAAGAGTTAATTAATGAGCTGTTGGACAAGTTAGTCAAAGAAACCCCTTTCCGCTGCATCATGACTTACGGCGTCATGAATGGTCTGGAATACACCTTCGCCGCCGCCGAGGCCCGGCATATTAAAGTCATTGCAATCATCTGGCTGGACGATGACATCGCCGTCAATTCGCGGTCCATAACCGCGGGTATTGAGGCCGCAAAAGCCTATCCCAAAACCATCATAAAATTGAGCTGCGGCTCCGAAGTCAGAACCCGCAACAACTATGCCTTCGACGGTGAAATCACCCGCTGCATAAACGCTTTGCGCGAAGCGGGCGTATCCCAGCCGATCACCACGATTGATACCTGGTGGGAATGGTGCAACCGCGTTTCACCCTGCCACATAACCAATTTCGGTGCGCAAGTCGATTGGATAGGCATCAATATTTTTCCGTGGTGGGAAAACAAACATTCCGACGTTCTTCCCTGCACGCCGGCAAACAAAGCGGCTGATTTTCATATTGCACGAATCGAAGAGTTACGCCGGACTTATCCCGGCAAAGAAGTAATCCTGACAGAATTCGGCTGGCCGAACGGCCCCGAAGGCGGTATTGAGACCAATAAATTCACCCAGCAGCGTTGCGGCGTTGCAAGCAAGAAAAACCAAGCGCTGGTTGTTAAATCGACGTTCAAAAAACTGGCTGAAAAAGGCTGGAGCGGCATAGTGTTCGAAGCATTTTCAGAAAACTGGAAACCCAGCGAAGAAGGCGACTTCGGTAGCTTCTGGGGGATTTGCAAGGGAGAGCCGCCTTATACCTGCATGAAATTTTAGCGCTAAAGGTGAGCATTATATGCACATGCATGCGCTCTTTACTCCGACATATCCAAACTAAAATCCGATTACTCATTACAAACATCGCGGTTTATAATCTGCGTCTTCTGAAATTTGCAGTGCGTAGGATGTGCTGAACATGGTGAAGCGCATCGTTCGCAAATGGTGCGCCTCGTTCCTCGGCACATCCTACAAAACTAAATTTAACCCCTTAAGATACGTAGCGTGGACTTGATGCACCGCCAATCAAAGCCGCACTTGTGCTTTCGGTTATCGATTTTCCTGAGAACCGTTTTAAATGACTAAAGTTAAACTAACGCTACTTATTTTAAATGCCGTATGGCTGTTTGCAGTGTCCGAGGCCAGTTATGCCCGCCATGCCGCCATCATTATCGACGCCGATAACGGCAACGTCTTGCATGAAGTAGAAGCAACTCAGTCATGGTATCCCGCCTCGCTAACCAAACTCATGACGCTGTACATGACATTCGACGCATTGAAAGCGGGGCAAATTCATCTGCACGACATCGATGACCGCATCGGCTCATGCCTCGCAGCAACCCAACAGCAAATTGGGCTTAAGACGCGGCGAGCATATAACTGTCGAAGACGCTATTTTGGCGATTATCACCCGTTCCGCAAATGATGCATCCGTTGTTCTTGCCGAGCACATGGGCGACACCGAAGAAAACTTTGCCGTTAATATGACCGCGAAAGCGCATTCATTGGGCATGTACAACACCCATTTCATGAACGCGACCGGCCTGCCCAACAACTGGCAAGTAACCACATCCCGCGATATGGCCGTTCTGGCCTGGAAAGCGCAACGCAATTTCCCCGAATATTACCACTACTTTGCGGCGCACAGCTTTAACTTCAAAGGCACCGAGCTGCGCGGCATCAACAAGTTTACCGCCAACTATCCCGGTGCCGAAGGCATGAAAACCGGATTCACCTGCGGTTCCGGCTTCAACCTGATCGGCGCGGCGCATCAAAACGGCAAACGCCTGATCGGCGTGGTCATGGGCGGCACGACCAGCAAAGAACGCTATGAATTAATGATGCAAAAAATGGATTATGGTTTTGCCAATCTAGCCAGCGCCGAACCGGCAAGAAACATCAACACCATGTCCACCAGCTCGGCAGGCAGCCCGCCCTACCAACTGGATTGCGGCAATAGAGGCGCTACACATGCAGTAACGGCCTCTAATCACATTTACCATAAGCCTGTGCACAAAAATAACGTCAGAAATATTGTCACGGCTCAGCCTAAAACAACCGGCCGAATTCAAACCAGCATCAAGCCCGTTGATAAGAACAAGGCTCTGTCTAAGACCATTGCCCAGGCCAAGAATGCCGGCAAACACCCGGCTAAAAGTAAAAACTTCCATAAAGCCAAAGCCGACGTCAAGGTGAAGATCTCACGCAAGGCTGCGCCGCCTTTGGGCTAATCCCGGCCGTGTGAACATCAAGAACTACGATGGGCAACAGCTTTTCGTTGCCCATATTCGATCCATCCGGTGGTGGAATGGTTGCGCTTGAATCTGAAATCTGTCGTCATATCGAAATATCGTAATGTTGGGGGTAAAAACCAGCCCAATCTTTATACGACTTATCTCTAGAACAATGAGTACAGCAGCAAATTAGGCGACTTTCTACCAGTGCTTGTTAGCCTGTTGGACGTAGCGTTGCTTTTCAGTACAGCTGCCACGGTGGCGGGCGCAGCCGATGGATTGGATTCGAGATACAGTGCCGCTGTTCCCGCAGCATGCGGAGTAGCCATCGAGGTGCCGCTAATCGTATTCGTTGCAGTATCGCTGCCGATCCATGCCGAAGTAATGCTCGAACCGGGGGCGAACATGTCCAGACATGCACCATAATTTGAATAAGATGCGCGCGCATCGGTATTAGTCGTCGCACCGATGGTGATTGCATCGGGAACGCGTGCGGGGGAATATCTACAGGCATCTTGGTTCGAATTGCCTGCAGCTACAGCATAAGTCACACCATTGGTAACTGAATTTTTAACTGCCGTATCAAGCGCGGTACTGGCGCTACCGCCCAAACTCATATTCGCCACGGATGGCTGACCCGGCTGGTGGCTCTGGGTTACATAATCCACTCCGGCAATTACGCCGCTGATGCTGCCGGAACCGGAACAATTCAAGACTCTCACAGCAATCAGCGAGACCGCTTTGGCAACGCCGTAATTTGCGCCGCCGATGGTTCCTGACACATGGGTACCGTGTCCATTACAATCATTGCCGTTTTGCCCATCACCGACGCTGTCGTAACCGATGCTCGCGCGCCCACCAAATTCGCTATGGCTAGTGCGAATACCCGTGTCGATGATATAAGCCTTTACCCCGACACCTGTGTAATTGTAACTATAATAATTATCGAGCGGAAGATATCTCTGGTCGATACGATCCTCCCCCCATGATGACGAGGTATCAGTGGTTTGAGCGGTCATAGTCGGCACAATGAGCTGTACAACACTATCCTGTTCAACGTAAGCCACGAGCGGATTATGTGCCAGTGCCTTGGCCTCTGCTTCGGACATGCGCATTGCCCCTCCGTTAAGCGCCGCACCGTAAACTCGCGTCACATCCGCGCCGTGTTGTCCCGCAAGATTGCGCAGCAATGCCTCGCGGGCATGCACTGAAGGAACATCGTCTTTTAGTATCACGATGAAATGACCTTCGATCGGTATGCCATCTGTGGGTAGGTATTGGCCGGCAAAAGAAGGCGCGACGGTCAGAACGCTTAAACCGAGAACTGTATTTGCTATTAGTTGTTTCATAAAGGACTCCTACTGTTTATAGTAACTCTGGATATTTGGTTTACGGAAATGCCGAGGCGAGATTCAGTAAAACCACTTGGAACTTAAGCGTAGCAAACTTAGCGCACCTACTTTGTGACGTGGGCTGCAATCTTAAGATCGTCGATGAGTCAGCCGCGAAGGCCCAGGTTTATTTGGAACCGGGACGGTATACCAATAATTACGCCTCACCGCCGAACGAGGAATGTAGCTCCGTCCGCAATGTAAGTATAGTCGCTCCACTACCTATACGCCTTCAAGGAAATTATTTTAGCTATTGTCTGCCGTCATGCTAAGGTATATCAAGCATAAGCCGAAGGCAGGGTCTGCCCGGCTTTCATCCAGATGATGCCGATGTTGTTCCGGCAATACTTTTGCTGATAGAATCCCATTAACCTTAAACCATAATAAATTACAAAAATTAGAAGGTAACGCTGATGTCCGAACAAATTTCCGAAGCACTCGATATTGCCAACCAAGAAGCCGAACGCGCCAGACAGGCTGCACAACGTTGCGAAGAACTCGCTCAATCTGCTGAACAACAGGCACAAGCCGCATCCGAACGTTCAGTTCAAGCTGATCAACATGCTCATCAAGCCGCATTAGTTCGCCATCATGCTGAAAGAGATGCTGAAACTGCCGGTAATGCCGCCCAGAGTGCTAACGACAGCGCCCAAACAGCGGCCCAGGCAGCCGGCAAAGCAGAGGAGGAAGCGCAACAAGCCGCTCGCTTTGCCAGCGACGCTCAAACATCCGCTTATTCAGCCGGTCAAGCGGCAGGACAATCTCAGGAACACGCCCAGGCATCAGCCGGCAATGCCGAGCAAGCCAAGGCCAACGCCGAAAATGCGAACAGTGCTGAGCAAGAAGCCCGCGCCCAGGCTGAATCGGCCGCACATGCTGCGACTGAAAGCGCGGCTTCTGCGCGCACAGCGCAAGATTGTGCCGGACAAGCACAACAACAGGCTGAAAATGCCGGCAACTCAGCTCAAGATGCTAACGGCAGCGCTCAAACAGTAGCCCAGGCAGCCGGCAAGGCAGAGGAGGAAGCGCAACAAGCCGCTCGCTTTGCCAGCGATGCTCAAACATCCGCTTATACCGCCGGTCAAGCAGCGAGTCAATCTCAGGAACACGCCCAGGCATCAGCCGGCAATGCCGAGCAAGCCAAGGCCAACGCCGAAAATGCGAATAATGCTGAGCAAGAAGCCCGTACTTACGCCGAAACGGCCGCACGTGCGGCAGATGAAAGCGCGACTTCTGCGCGGACGGCGCAAGATTGTGCCGGACAGGCCCAACAGCAGGCTGAAAATATCGGTAACTCAGCTCAGGCTGCAAACGGCAGTGCCCAAACAGCGGCTCAGGCTGCCAGCAAGGCAGAAGATGAAGCGCAACAAGCCGCTCGATTTGCCAGCGGCGCTCAAACCTCCGCTTATACAGCCGGTCAGGCAGCGGGGCAATCTCAGGAACACGCCGCCCAAGCAGCCCAATCTAGTGAACAGTCGGCCAATCGCGTTCAAGAAATTGGACAACAGCTCAGCGAAGCGCAAACTTCTATGGATAGAATACGCGGGCTTCATCGTCAGGCCGAGTATGTATTAGCCCAGCTGCAACAAGCGCTTACGGAAACTCAAGACGCACAACGTTTAGCTGAACAGGCTCGTGATGATGCGCAAAGACTACGTGATGCTACTCAAATATTACATGCTCAGGCCCAAGAGGCCACAGCTAACGTTCTGGAGCACTCCCGTAGCGCTGAACAGGCCGGAGCCGAGGCTAACCGCGCCGCCGAAGATGCGAAAAACTCAATGTTCGACGCGCGAGCCGTGTTGTCGCGTGCTTTCGCTGCGGTTAAGCCGTAGCCGCCGAGGTGTAAGGTTGGGCAACAGTTTTTCGTTGCCCAACACTTTGGTACCAATGACAGGATGGACGTGATCAAACCCGAAATCTGCCGTCATATTAAAACATCGTAACGTTGGGCATAAAAAGCATGCCCAACCCGACTATCATTTTGGTTGTTCCATTATTGTTTCGAGTGCTTGTTGCAATGTGTCGAGATGGGTTTGCACGGTCTCCCAGACCATCACAGCATCAACGCCCAAATACTCATGCGCTAAAACATTGCGCATACCGGCTATTTCCCGCCAAGGCATGTTAGGTTGTTCCATCAACAAAGTTTCAACGCCAAAATCTTTAAGCGCTTGCCCGATAATTTCCAGATTGCGGATCACGGCATCCTGCGTTTTCCTATCAGCCAAAAATCCAGTTAAATCGTAACCTTCGGTATAAGACTGAATCAATTCGATGCTCTCCAGTGCAGCAGCAATGAAAAGAAACCGATCTTTCATAGAGGAACAGCTTCTTGCAGAACCCGCTGACGCAAATGTTTGTTCAATGCGCGCTCGCTAACAATATCGACCTTGCGGCCAAGTGCGGCCGATAGCGCATCAATCAGGCCGACCTGATCCAACAGCGTTGTGCCGGGCAAAAAATCGACCAATAAGTCAATATCGCTGTCTTCGCGTTCTTCGCCGCGTACAACGGAACCAAACACGCGGATATTGACTGCGTGGTAATGTTTGGCAATATCCAGAATGCAGGATTTTTGCTGCTTTAAGGTTTCATATAATTCAATCATGTTAATGTCTCCTTGCTTATGCTGATTATACATAAATCCGTAGTAGGGTTGTTTCGCGTAGCAAACCGCCAATCAGTGCACAATGCTGATGTCAGTCTTTCGAAATTGTGGTGGATTGCCTAGCGGCGAATTCATATAGTTCCCACGCTCCGGCGTGGGAACGATAAAAATAACGCCAGCCATCACAAGCGGCAAACTCGGAGCGCAGCGGAGAGTTTGCCGTCCTTATTCATGGCATTGTTAGCGTATCAGTATTCGTTGTTATCATCGGCCATCATACCTCGAATATGCTCATCAATATCGACCTCGAAATACTCTATAGCGTCGTAGTGAGAGGTAGAGATGTACGTATCTCCTAAATTGGCCGCTCTCAACTTAGAATACCCACTAATTTTTAGTCCGCATGCCACGCATTGAAATGTTTCTGGGCGCATCACCTGTCTTTCGATAATGCCGTCATCGCTAACCTCTTTCTTGACTTCGCCCGCTGCTTTTCCTTGCAATAAAGCAGTACTACCGCATGCCGGGCAATTTACTCGATGGCCGTAATAACGGAGTGAAACCGTAGCAGCTTGCTTGCGTGCCTGTTCTTGCTCTTCGGGAGTTTTATCCCCCCAAACAGTCTTGTGCGCAGAAATTGTACCTTTTACGGCGCTCGCCGTATCGTCCTTTAATGCCTCGATCTCTTCTTTAGCCTGTTCTGCAACATCACTCCCAAAAAGTGATTCAAGTGACTCTGAAATTTCGCTAGTTAAGATCTGACAAACCGTAAAAAAACTAGGCAACCAGGATGCAGTTCCAGTGTTCTCAAAAGGCATGTTGCCGGAGTGAACCTCACTATTCCGACGAGCTACATGGCTTGCGCAAAAGTTGGAATGCTCTCTTGTTAATCCATCGGTTAAATCCTCTACTCTCTGTATCAACTCAGTTATAGACGCTGATTTAGCAACGAATTTCTGCTTTTTTGTAGGCTTATCTAGTGCATGAAGTAAATTGTTCCAATCTTTGCTGTCGGCCAATAGAACTGGAGACACATTTGCAACGGTGGCACGAACCAGCATTTCGAGAACAAAGGCTGACCACAAACCAAACTGCCAATTGTTGTCTTGATGCTCAAACATTACTTCAGCATAAAGTTGTGCTTTCGCAAACAAGGAGTCTTTTGACCATTCGTGGCTTGTTTTTTCCATTGGTTAACCTTTAACTGCTGACAAATAGACACGTTCCAACTTTCTATTCATTCCTTCAGAGGGAACGCCTGATCGAGAATGGAATGTTTGCCAATTATCGATAATGATGCATTCGTTACTTTTACCCAATACTACCGCTTGATAGCTAGTCAGGGTAAGACGTTCTAAGACTCTATCGCGCAACGATGATGCTAGCTTGTTTATCGGTTGAATAAATAGAGCATCCCATCTATAGAAATCGCCTTCGAACAGACGAAGGGGACTTAGGCGCCCGTTTAGTCGGCGTCTTGGCCTAAACAACGCTCGACGTAGATCATGGATTTCTTCACCTTCAAAAATCGGTGCTGATTTGATTATTCTTGTTTCCACTAAAATAGAAGGAACTATGCAGCATAGCAGCAAATATCTTGGCGGACGGAACCAATGCGCCATATCACTGTGAAAAGGAAATTCCCCAATCCCATAGTTACCACTATAACTACTCGCCTCTATGGATTCTTTCCTAGTTGGCAATAACTCCTGTACCGTACTCGCTCCGGGAATGTTGATCACTGTCCCGATGTTGGTAGCAATATCGAGTGTGTTATCGCCAAATAAGTGACCATCAAACCTGACATAACCATCCTCAGTGAGTTTCTTGAAGAACGTGCTCATTCGTCTATGTCATTCAACGCTAACGCAATATATACGACATCAATTGTCGTATAAAAAATCCAATTTGTCGTATATTCTTCATAAATCCATCGTGTATTTGTTTTTATTACGTCGACTTTACAGCAACAGGACATGCCGTACAAACAAACACGACACTATCACCCAAAACTCACTCCTCCAACAACGCCAAATACTCCTCTTCACTAATAACCCGCACTCCCTTTTCCGTGGCGGCAGCGATTTTTGCCGCACCCACATCGGAACCGGTAACCAGGAAATCGGTCTTCCCAGTAACTGATGCGCCCACTTTTGCGCCCAGACGTTTGGCTTCCTTGCTCATGTCATCGCGCTTGCCGTGGACCATGGTGCCGGTAAAGACGATGGTTTTGCCGGAAATCGGGCTGATGTTTTGCTGCTGTTCGGCGATTAACGGCGTTGGGATTAAATTAAAACCCAGCTGGTAGATTTGCATAAAATCGGCTTTGATTTTTGCCAGACATTCGACCACGGCGGCGCTGGTTTTCTCGGCAAAGCCTTCGATATTAATCACGTCTTCAACGGTCAGGTTGAAAATATCCAGCAAATGATGATGTTGCAGCAGGCGTTCGCAGTTGCCCAGCCCCATTCGGTGAATGCCGAAAGCGCCCAGAAAGCGCCAGTCTTCTATGGCTTCGGTTCTGCTGCGCTGCAGTTGATCCAGCAGGTTTTGCGCGGTTTTGTCGCCAAAGCCCATGTCTTGCAATTGCTCCATGTCCAGCTGGTAAACGGCATAAACCGAATCGATGCCGCAAGCATGAAGTTTTTCCACGGTTTTTTGCCCGAAACCGTCGACATTCGCCAGGGTTCTGAAAAAATGCTCGATGGTGTTCTCAATTTGCGCGGGGCATTTGGTGGTGTTCAGGCAGTAAAGGTAATCGCTGTCCCAAACCAGCTCGCTGCCGCAACTGGGGCAATGCTCAGGGATTTGCGGCGTTGCCGGAGTAATGACCCGCTCGATTTTTGGGTATCACCAAGCCTGAGCGCGTTAATTCAATCAGCGTACCCTCACCGATACCCAGTTCCTTGACCATGCCGTAATGATGCGCCGTTGCCCTGGAAATCATCGCACCGCTGAGTTTTGTCGGCGTCAGCTCGGCAACCGGATTAACCCGGCCGGAACGGGAGGTTTGCGGGGTGACTTTCAGCACAATCACTTCGGCTGTTTCGACATTGCTTTTATAGGCAATCTGCCAGCGGTGATGGTGCCGCGTTGCGCCCAGATATTTTTTTATTTGCTCATTGCCGACCAGCTCGAAAACAACGCCGTCCACATCGTAATCGACCAGCGTGTACACTTTTTCGATAACATGATCGAAATCGGCCAGCACTTCGGCGGCCGTGCCTTGCCAGGCGGGCAACTGGGCGAACGGAAAAAATACCGCCGCATGGTTTTGTATGGCTTCCAAAGCATGCTGTTCCAGGTCTTTTTCTTTGATGATGCTGGCCTGGAAGTTCCGGGAGTTTTCGAAATAATCGGCCAGATGACTGTTGAAATAAGTCTGGCTGACCACGATTTCGCCTGCGCCCTGCCCTCGCTTGCCGTTGCCGCCGACTATCAAGCCGCGCTCGAAAACCCGGCTGATGTCGGTGCCTTTGCGGCCATCGCCGCGCGTGTACAGTATCTTTCCGTCATCGTAAGCCGCATAGCCGTCCAGTTTGGGCGTGGCGCGGATTATCAAGCGTGGAAAAATCCGCATTGCAATCTTCGGCGGCTTTTTCCAGCCGGGCCAGCCATTTTTCGATGCCGCTTTGGGAATAGGTTTTTTCCGTTGACAGCATAGGCTCCGGCAACGCGACGGTCTTGCCGACAAAGCCAACTTCCGGTTCGACGGTTTCTAAATAGGGATGGTGCGGGTGGCGTTTTTGCAGTTCAGCCAGAAAAACAAAGTCGTATTCCGCGTCGGAAATAAGCGGTTCGCCGCCGCGATACAGTGCGTTGCAGACTTGCAAAAACTCAAGCAGCTGGTCGTCGGTCAGCTCTTTGGGATTGGCCTGTGCTGCGATTTGAGCGATCAGCTCAGGGGATAAGCTGGGAATTCAAGATCGGCTTCTTTTAAAAGCGCTAACTGGGTATTGCTAAGGGATGGCATCTAAATAATCTGAACAGGTAAACGCAAATGTGTAGGTAGTTTCGTAAAGTATGCGCTGTGCACACCCATTAGGCATTCAATAGTACGCACAGCGTACCCTACAAAGATGTGGATTAGCTGAAAATTTTAAACAGAATAGAAACAGACATAGCTAGATTAAAACCAATCATCCATTTTACAAGTGTGAATTCGCCTTGTATTTTTTCAAATCGAGTGTCAATCTTTAGTTCCGGCTCTTTGATGTCGTACTTTGTAGCCACCTCGGTGTTAAGCACTTCCTTTAAAGCTTCTGATTGCGCTCTGGCTTGATTTTCTGGAACACCGCATTTTTCAAGGCTTCCACATATTTCAACGTGTCGAAAGTAACTGTACTCATAATTTTTTCCTTCCACCATTAGCGCACGATAGCGGACTTAAACGGGTATTTAAAAGGTTAAGGTCAAATACCTTATCCGTGTTTATCCGTCAATTCCGTGTCATCTGTGTTCTGTTTTCTAAGTTAGAACATCTAAATCACAAACTCTGCCGAATAGCCTGAACGGTCGCTTCGGTCAGCGGCTGTCTTCTATGGTCAAGTACCACGCCGTCCAATTTTGCGGCCAGCAGGTTGATGGTTTCTATGTAATCGTCAAAAACGGCCGGTGCATCGTCCAGTGCTTCGGGCTGCATAAAAAACACGATGCCGGGACAGTAAAAATTTTCCAAATCCTTATCCGGAAAAGTGCCCGGTTCTACAATACAGGCCACGCCAAAATCGACCAGCCGGTTAGCATCCAGGCGTTCGAATATTTTCAAACTGCCGTATTCAAGCCCGACCATTTCAAAGGCTTCAACCAAATCGGCGCCGTTAAAATCTTCGTCCGCCTTGGTGATAATGCTGAACTGGATAATCGCCGGTGCGGCGGCGCGTGGCGGCGGCTCTACAGGGTCGTCATCCTGCTCATAGTAGTGCTCGTCATCGTCTTCATCATAATATCGATCCGATTTGTCATGAGCATGATAAGAGTCGACATTACTTTTAGCGCCGACCGGGATAATATCAAAATCGTCCCTGGTGTCCCTGAGAGGACATCATCGGCATAATCGTCTCATCATCGTAAAACTCCATGTCTTCACGGGCTTTTTTATCTTTTATATAAGCCCAGATCAACATGCCGATGACTACAACCATGCCGGTTGCAATAATTACAATTCTTAAGATTTCTTTATCCATTATATTTCCGCCAGACTCACTGCTTCTTCAATATCAACTGCGACCATCCGGGACACGCCCGGCTCTTTCATAGTAACACCTGCCAGCTGTTTTGCAATTTCCATCGTCGCTTTGTTATGGGAAATATACAAAAACTGCACCGATGCCGACATTTCTTCGACCATTTTTGAAAACCGCCCGACATTGGCATCGTCCAGCGGCGCATCGACTTCGTCCAGCAAACAAAAAGGCGCAGGATTGAGTTCAAAAATCGAAAACACCAAGGCGACCGCCGTTAGCGCTTTCTCTCCACCGGACAACAAATGTATGGAGCTGTTCTTCTTGCCGGGAGGTCTGGCAATAATATTTACGCCCGATTCCAGCTCGTCTTGCTCGGTCAATTCCAGATAAGCATGACCGCCGCCGAATAACTTCGGGAACTTTTCCTGCAAGCCGGTGTTTATTTTATCGAATGTTTCCTTAAAACGCAGCCGACTTTCTTTGTCGATCTGGCTGATCGCCTGATCCAGAGTCTGCAATGCCTCGATCAAATCGGCATGCTGCTCGTTAAGAAACTCCATCCGCTCGGACTGCGCCTTGAATTCCTCTATCGCGGTCAGGTTAATGGTACCTAATCTTTCGATTTGAGCCAACAAGTCGTCGACGGTTCTTTTCCAGCTGTGTTCTTCCGCCTGTTCCGGCAAGCTTTGCAGCACCGTCTCGACATCGGCATCGATTTCGTTGAGTTGCTCGTTGACGGTTTGCTGGCGCACCTTGCTTTCCTGCAATTCAAAACGGATCGTGTCCAGCGCTTCTTTTTGCTTTTCCAGCGCGCGTTGGGTTTTGATATGCTGTTCGGATAGCTGGGTTATTTCCGCTTCCAGGTCTTCCTGAAGCTGGCGTTGTTGTTTCAGGCGCGTCTCCAGCTGCTCCTTATCCACAACCATCTGCTCAAGCTGCTTTTTTTCCTCGATCCATCGGCGTCAGCGTTTGGTGCAGATTTTTCTCCAGCTCGGCAATGCGTTCAACCGACTGTTGATGTTGCAGCTGCAACCGCTCCAGCTGTTTGCCGGTTAAGGTTTCGGATGAACGTAACGATTCAATCTGCGACTTGATGCTGTAAACCTGTTGCCGGCTTCATTGGCGGATTGATCGATACGCTGTTGCTGGGATTGCAAATCCTGATTTAACGCCTCCAGAGCTTTGCTTTTTTTGCTCCTGTTCGGCCATGACCTGTTCGGCCTGCTCCAGCAACAGCTGGGATTCGGCGATAGTCTCGGCATTTTCGGCGGTCTCGCGGCTGATCTCTTCAATATCGTTGCAGACCTGTTCCAGCCGGCGTTGCTGATGTTCCAGCCGGGCCGAATGCGCACTGAACTCGGCGCTTTTTACCGACAGTTCGCTGCCCAGGCTGTTGTCCTGTTGCTGAATCGATTCGCGCGTGGACTTCCGCGTCTTTCAAGCCGGTTTCGGCGGTTTCCAGTTGGTCTTCAAACGATTCGATTTCGATATGCAGCTCTTCTTGCCGTTGCTTTAACAGACGCAATTCTTTTTCGCGCTGCAACACGCCGGTTTTGCTGTCTTTGGCGCGGATTATTTTGATCCAGCCTGAGCCGAACCAGGTGCCGTCAGGGGTGATGACCGATTCATGCGACTTTAAGTTGGGCGGATAAGGTTCTCGCCGTTTCGGCGTCATCGGCGCAGTAAACCCCGGCCAACAGGTTGCTCAAATCCCACGGCGCTTTTACCTTATCCAGCAAGTTTGTAGGGGCGAATTCATTCGCCCCTTCTTTTGACAGGGCGAATGAATTCGCCCCTACAGCTTTGGTCTCAACCAACGTCAACGATTCATCCGTCAAACGCTGCAAGCCCGGAATAATCTGGTCGGCGCTTTCTATGCAAATCGCCTCAAGGTAACTGCCCAAAACCGTTTCAACCGCCGTATCCCAGCCTGATTGCACTTCAAGAAATTCGGCAAGGCGCCGGTTTTCAGTCAAATCCACGGACTCAAGCCATGCGCTCAGGTGTTTGTTATCCTTACCCATCGCATGTTGCTGCAACAATTCCAGCGAGGTGATTTTGCCTTTGACGCTTTGCATTTCCGAGCGGCGCGTATGCAGTTCTTCATGATACTGCTTGATCTGCTGACGCTGTTCGCGTATCTGCTGATGCAGGCCTTCAAGCTGGTGTTGCAGTTCGGCGCGCTGCGTCTCGATGATTTCGATGCCCGCATCCAGCGACTCAATCTCGCTTTGCAAATCGTTGGACTCGACAACTCGCTACGCTCGCCCTGCAATTTATCCAGACGGATTTGCAGCTGGCGATTCTGGTTTTCCAACTGCACGGTTTTTACCCGCTGCACTTCGGACTGTTCCTTGTAGCTTGAGCTGGTCGTCCGGTAGGCTTCCCACTGCTCCTGCCAGGAACTTTTCTGTTGTTGCACTTCCTGCTGGCTGTATAAAACGTCTTCCTGCCTTTCCTCGGCAACGATCAACGCTTCTTCCGCTTCAAACAAGGCTTGCTTTGATTTCTTCCAGCTGCTGCACATCGGCTTCGAGTTCTTTTAACGACTCGGCGGCCTGCTCGCGCAAACGGTTAATTTCAACGGCGGTTTGTTCGCGGCTGATTTCGCTGTGCTTGATGGTCTGCTCAAGACCGCTGACTTCGGCGACAATCTGGTAATAATCGCCCTGCGAACTGTTGGTTTGCTGTTGCTGGGTTTTATGCTCGGCGCGCTTGGCTTCGATGTTGTTGTCGATGTCGCGCAGCTCAACAAACAAGCGGTTATGCTCGTGAGCTACTTCCTGCAACTTTTCGTCCAGCTGCTTTGCTGCCTGATGATAGGCATTCCAGCGCATCGCCAATAGCTCCAAGCGGAATTGACGTTCCTGCTTTTTAAGCTCGGTATATTTTTCGGCTTTTTCGGCCTGCTTTTGCAGATGCTTGATTTGCTTTTCAACTTCGTCGCGCAAATCGTCGAGCCGCTCCAGGTTTTCACGGGTGTGCTTCATCCGGGTTTCGGTTTCGCTGCGGCGTTCCTTGTATTTGGACACGCCCGCCGCTTCCTCGATATGGATCCGCAAATCTTCCGGCTTGGCTTCAACCATGCGGGATATGGTGCCCTGCTCGATGATCGCATAGCTGCGCGAACCCAGGCCGGTACCCAAAAAAATGTCGGTGATGTCTTTCCGGCGGCAACGCGAACCGTTCAGCATAAACACCGAAGTGCCGTCACGGCTGACCTGACGCTTAATCGCGATGGTATCGTATTGGGAATATTCGCCGCCCAGCTTGCCATCGGTATTATTGAAAACCAGCTCGACCGAAGCCGTGCTGACCGGTTTGCGTCCCGATGAACCGTTAAAGATTACGTCGGCCATACTGCCGCCGCGCAAATGCTTGGCCGAAGCTCTCGCCCATCACCCAGCGTACCGCGTCAATAATGTTGGATTTGCCGCAGCCGTTAGGCCCGACGATGGCGGTCAGGTTACCGCTGATCGGTATGACCGTTTGATCAACAAAAGATTTGAAACCCGAAAGCTTGATTTTTTCCAGTTTCATAGTACTGGTATGAATATCCCAACAGTTGAATTAAAATAACAGCCTATTATTAACGATAATTAGCCGAGTATCGACTTTTTTTACACACCCCCTTTATATATAAGCTGAAAATGACAACACAACCAAGTAAAGATCTGGAAACTTTCGACAACCCAAAACCAGGCCGTGATTATACGATCCGCATTGACGTGCCTGAGTTCACCTGTCTGTGCCCAAAAACAGGCCAACCTGATTTTGCCACCATCCAGATCGAATACATCCCCGGCGTACTGTGCGTGGAACTCAAAGCGCTCAAACTGTACATGTGGGCATTCCGTGACCAAGGCGCATTCCATGAAGCCGTCACCAATGAAATCCTCGACGACCTCGTAAAAGCCATAGCACCCAACTTCATGCGCATCCGCGCTGAATTTAATGTGCGCGGCGGCATCTACACCACCGTTGTTGTAGAGCACAGAAACCCTAACTGGCAAGCGCCGGAACTGGTTACACTGCCGTAATGGACAATCTGTTCAGCACGAGCCTCAACCGACTGCAACGCGTTCTTTCGTCGTTCCGGCAGGGATTGCCGGAATCCAGTAGCCAAGGATGGCCTTACGTAGTTTACATCCATGTAATCTGGATACCGGCAATCCATGCCGGTATGACGCAGTCTACGTTTAGCTGAAATTATGGCTAAGACCTACCACACCTCGGACATTGCCGTCGCGTTAAAATACGACGGCAAAAATGCGCCCAAGGTTACCGCATCAGGCACAGGTCTTACCGCCGAGCAAATCTTAGCAATAGCCGAACACCACGGAATACCGCTGCAAACCGAGCCGGAACTGGCAAGGATTCTGGCGCAAATCCCGTTAGGCGATGAAATCCCCAATGAACTCTATGTTGCCGTCGCGGAAATCATCGCCTTCGCGTATTTCCTAAGCGGCAAAACACCCGACAATTACAAACCATGAACTTTAAAGAAGCACTGACCACCCTGCCCCAATACGTCTTACCCCATCATGCCCTGTCCGCCATGATGAGCAAACTGACCCACTGCGAAAACAAAGTCTGGAAAAACCTGTTTATCAAACAGATCATCAGGCATTACGGCGTCAACATGAATGAAGCGCGGGAGCAGGACATCAACGCTTACAAAAGCTTTAACTACTTTTTCACCCGCGAACTAAAACCCGGCGTTAGACCGTTCAGCACTGAAAGAAACGCGATCGCCTGCCCAGCAGACGGCGCAGTCAGCCAAGCCGGAGACATCACCGACGGCCAAATCTTCCAGGCCAAAGGCAAAAGCTTTACCGCAACCGACTTGCTGGGCGGCGATGCAGTACGCGCCGAACCGTTTAACAGCGGCGTATTCACCACCATCTACCTGTCGCCCAAAGACTATCACCGCCTGCACATGCCGCTGACCGGCACCTTAAGGGAAATGGTGCATATCCCCGGCCGCTTGTTCAGTGTCAATGGGGCCACCGTCAATTCCGTTCCCGGATTATTCGCCCGGAACGAGCGCGTCGCCGCCATTTTTGATACGGAAATAGGCCCGATGGCCTTGGTGCTGGTCGGCGCAATTTTCGTATCCAGCGTAGAAACCGTCTGGCATGGCGTAGTCACACCGCCGAGTGTTACCGAAGTGCAAAGCTGGCAGTATGGCGATGATGCACCCATGCTGAAAATCGGCGAAGAAATGGGACGGTTTAATATGGGCTCTACGATTATTGTTTTGTTTGGCAAGGATAAGGCAGAGTGGGATGTCGAGTTTAAAGCGGGGAAGACGGTTAAGTTGGGGGAATTGATTGGTCGGGTTGTTGGTTAATCCCTGAATAAGAAAGTTTCGGAGGTGTATTTTTATTTGCGTAAAAAGGTTGCTATCAATGCTTCAACGTATATAGTATCTTGCCTAACGGTTCTAAGGAGTTGCGTTATACACCTGCGATCGAAATTTAATATACACCTAAATAAGGTGTCTACTTAACGTTAGGAATCAATATGACTACATCAAGCGTACGCTGGATTTACATTCTCGAAGAGGATTTCATTCACGATATTCGGCATCTGCTGCCTCACGACTGGAATCGCGGATATGTGTTCTTTGATACGTCTGGCAAGCGAAGACTTGAAATCCACGCTGACGGGAAGGCTGTGGTACTTGCAGGCTATGCATGGGATGGTTGTACACCCAAGTGGGCAATCTTCGACATCCTTGTCGGTACGCCGGACGGTGCACCCAGTCACCACACTAAGAAGCCAAAGACTTACTACGCATCATTGCTCCACGATGCGTTCTGCCAATTCTTGAACATCAACCCGGACGTCCCAAGAGCCAAAGCGGATAAGGTATTTTTGGAGCTCCTCATCCGCGACGGCTTTGCGCCACGCTATGTCTATTATGTCGCGGTATTAATATTCGGGAAGATCAGCCACGCCCTCAAACGTTGGCACCGGAAGTATGGCGGGCACCGTCAACCTATTGAATCGCCACAGGCAAATGAGCGGAGACCATAAAAAGCATGGGGTCACAAAAAGCATGGAGTCAGGTCTTGCAATCACTCATTCCTCCTAACATGGCGCTCAACCGGAGCGCGGTTATAATGCGGTTTTTATTTTTCAGCTTCCCGTGCCGCGCCCGGTTAGCTCTACGTTAGGATTCGCGAAGAATGACTTTTGCAGAATTAGCCATGCATGCAATCAGCGGTAAAATGTCCGTGGTGGAGCAAAGACTCTGCCCAGACCAGTACGTTGGCAAAATTGGCGATCTTAAAGAAGAACAACCCGATTTTCAGATTCGGAAATCGGCGTCGAGCCGACCAGCAGGCATCAAATGCCTGTTGATGGTAATCGAATCGCCGCACACACAAGAATTTGAGGGAGAACCAGGACCGGCGAAAGGAAACACTGGGAAGCTGATTCGCAAATGGATAACAAATGTCCTTGGTTCCCAGTACCGTAGCTATGGATTAATCCTGATCAACGCAATTCAGCACCAGTGCTCGCTTGGGCTACCGACAAGATGCTTTCGGGATGAGGTTTTCGAGACCGTGTGGTCACTTGATGGCGAAAGGGAGTTCGTGGCGCGGTTGGTGTCGCTATTTCGAAAGGGTGACGTAGTGGTGAACTGTTGCACCCGTGGGAACATGCGAGGGCGAGAACTGCGTCAAGCCGTCCATGCGACCATAATGCGGGCAAATATTTGTCATGAGCCTCTGCGAAGAACACACCCATCGTCTTGGCATTCAAAGAAGAATCGCAAGCATGTCTGGCCGGAACAATTCTAACCAGCCACTCAACCGACGCTCCTGACGCCGCGCCGGTTAGCAGCACGTTGGGCAGCGAAATTACAACCCCCTGTAATTTTTGGCGATTTCTTTCATGGCATTTAGCCTTTCGTTAAAAGTAGCATTGGTTTACGCTCTATCGGGATGGTCAAAGCCATAACAAATAACTTTGAAATGTTTTTTATATCATGAACTTGTGAAATAAATTCATTGGCTAAATAAATAGCCTCAAGTGTTTCACTACTTACATCGTCATTCATAGGATAACGCTCCAAATGATTACTGAATTAACCAGCATCGTTAATGTTGCAAAAGAATTGGTTCAACTGTTCAAAGAGTCAAAAGAATTAATCCCTGATGGAAGCCATAAAGAATCATTAAACAAAAGGCTAGAGTCAGCCGAGAAAAATCTTGCCTTAGCAGAGTCATCGACAGCAAAAGACCTTGGCTATGATCTCTGCAAATGTACATTCCCGCCGCAAATCATGCTTTACGATAATTCATCAACAAATAATGTATGTCCAAACTGTGGTAATACCACAATGGCAAAAGCCAGGATATTTTTTTCAAACTGACATTGTGAGCCCAGTAGAGGGTGCATCGCGCCCCTTTTCGATGCCCAATCGTACTGGAAATCTTGATACCCGAAATGAATTCTCCATTAGAAGGCTTTAAAATCTCAAAGTCATTCTGACATTCGTAAATGGTGCGCGATGCGTACCCTACCTGACTCCAATAACCTTGAACCAGCGAATTAATTCAACTATTGGCTTGCAAGACACGCCTCTACTACACTCTTACCAAGTTAGTATCGATAAAACTGGAGTATGAAAATGACTGCGATTGCAACACTTTCAAGCAAATATCAAATTTCCATCCCTAAATCTGTGCGCGAAGAGCAGCATTGGCAATCTGTCCAACAATTTGTTTTTATTTCAAAAGGCAAAGGCGTGTTATTGATGCCGGTGTCGAACTTTGAACAGTTAAAAGGCATTGCAGCGGATGCAGATCCATCTGATTTTAGAGACCGGAATGATAGATTTTAATGCGCGTTGTTGACACTTCAATCTGGGTAGAATGGCTAATCAACAGCCCGCTAAATCAGACAATTGCCGATATTTTTCCAGTCCCGTAGGCCGGAATAAGCCGGTTCGAGCGGTAGCGAGAACTGGTGTTTCCGGCAAACACCTCCCAAACTCGCCGGAAACGCCACCTTGCGCTATGCGCTTGGATGACCTTATTGCGGCCGGTTACGGCGTACAGAAAGACTGAAGGAAAGCGGTACTCTTGAGTGAAAGGAAGCAATTTGATACCGTGTTGCAATCAATAACATAACTACGGATTTTATTATGGCAGGCACAATTACCGCATTACTGATCACCTACTGGTTTTACAAAAGCGCCGAAGCGACCGGCAAGAACCCGCTATACTCAGCAGGATTAGGCTTCCTGTCCTACTTGATTCCCTGTATTGTCTGGACCTTCACCGTAACCCCAGGACTGCGCGATGCCGTTGAGCATAATCCTGGCACCCTGGCCGGCTTGTTTGTCAATTACGCATATATCCTGGTGGGTGCTGCCTGCGCCATCGGGGTCAAATTCATGCATTTCAAACAGCCCGAATCTTAACGCTGTAGGCGGAATAAACCGGTTGTTCGAGCAGGCGCAATATGCAGGGTGCAATAGCGATAGAGCGTATTGCACCGCATGGAGAAGGCTTTACATACAAATGCAAAGCCAACTCAAACTACGAAGCTTTCTGCTCGCCTTCTTTAGAGCCATCAACCGACCATAATTTCTCAAGCTGATAATATTCGCGCGCCTGAGCAGTCATCGCATGAACAATCACATCACCCAAATCCAGCAGTACCCAGTCTGAACCCAAATCACCTTCAATCCCTAAAGGTTTAAAGCCGTTTTCCTTGAGCTTTTCCGATACGTAATCACATAAAGATCTCAGGTGACGATCAGACGTACCTGTCACTACCACCATGTAATCGGTAAAGCTGGTTTTGCCCCGGACATCCAGTGTCGTTATGTTTTGCCCTTTGCGTTCATCCAAAACATCCTGGACAATTTTCAATAATTCTTCTGCTTGCATTCAAATTCCTAGTGTAAATAATGAGATCAATGTGTCTCGTAAAGCTTGTGTTGCTTGATGTATTCTATGACAGTATCGGGTAGTAAAAAACCCGGATTTTGTTTTCTTGCAATCATGTCCCTGATAGCCGTTGCCGAAATATCCAGTTGGGTGACTTGCTGAAAGTATAATTTACCTGCTTTAGTTTGTGCCAATTCAGTTAATCTCGTTAGCCAGCCTGGCTTTAAAAAATTCATCGAGATTCTGTATTTCAAAGCCCGGCCGGGTCATGACCACAATATGCGCATAGTCAAATAACTGCTGCCATTGATGCCAGCCGGTTAAATGTTTGAACGCATCACTGCCGATAAACAACAGCAACGGTTCGTCTTGGAAATTCCTGCCGTAAAGACTTCAGCGTATCCACCATATAAGACGGCACCGATGCCGGTTTATCTGTCCAGTTCGCGGGTATCAATTTTCAAGCCCGGCTGATTTTTTATGGCCAGTTCCAGCATCTGCAGACGCATTCAGCGCTGTTGCAGCAGGTTGTTCGCGATGCGGAGGATTGGCGCAGGGAATTAACCGGACTTCGTCCAGCCCAAAAATTTCTTTAACTTCAAGCGCCGAACGTAAATGCCCGTAGTGAATGGGGTCAAAGGTACCGCCAAAGATACCGATCATTTATTGCCTGATATGGCCATCACCCAGGACGATGTATTTTAACGAGGTCAGCCCTTTTAAACCGACCGGGCCGCGTGCATGCAGTTTGTCGGTGCTGATGCCGATTTCCGCGCCCAAACCATATTCAAAGCCATCGGCAAAACGGGTTGAGGCATTCACCATCACCGAACTGGAATCCACTTCCCGCAAAAAGCGTCGAGCCAAAGTGTAATCTTCGGTCACAATCGCTTCGGTATGCCTGGAGCTGTATTGATTGATATGCTCCATCGCTTCATCCAGGCCATTAACAATCTTGATCGATAAAATCGGCGCCAGATATTCGGTGTGCCAGTCTTCTTCGGTCGCTCTGATACAGTTCGGAATCAAGGAACAGGTTTTAAGACAGCCGCGCAATTCAACGCCTTTTTCGAGATATTTTTCAGCCAACACCGGCAATACTTTTGCGGCAATGCTTTCGGCAACCAGCAAGGTTTCCATGGCATTACAAACGCCATAACGATGGGTTTTGGCATTGACGGCAATCTTGATGGCTTTATCTATATCGGCTTTATCATCGATATAAACATGACAAATGCCATCCAGATGCTTGATCACGGGAATCGTTGCGTCCTTGGAAATACGTTCGATCAGGCTTTTGCCGCCGCGTGGCACGATCACATCGACGTATTGCTTCATGGTGATTAATTCGCCGACCGCAGCGCGATCCGCAGTCGCCACGATTTGCACGGCTTCCACCGGCAAACCGGCCGCTTCCAGGCCTTTAGAAATACAGGATGCAATCGCCTGATTGGAATGTATGGCTTCCGAGCCGCCTCTTAAAATACAGGCATTGCCGGATTTAAGACACAAGGCCGCCGCATCGACAGTTACATTGGGACGGGATTCATAAATAATGCCGATCACGCCCAACGGCACGCGCATTTGGCCGACTTGTATGCCGCTGGGCCGGTAGCTTAAATCGCTGATTTCACCGACCGGATCGGGTAACGCGGCCACCTGTTTTAAGCCTTCAACCATCGCCTGAATGCCGGATGGTTTTAATTCCAGCCTGTCCAGCGAGGCTGCATCCAGACCATTTTTCTTGCCCGCATCCAAATCCTTGCGGTTTTCGGCTATCAACAGTTCATGGCTGTTTTCAATGACTTCGGCAATTTTCAGCAAGGCCAGATTTTTTTTGCCCGACTCGGTACGGCTTATTTCACGTCCTGCTTTTCTGGCCTGCTGGCCCAAGCGTTTTCATGTATTCTTTAATATCCACTGCATTCTCATTAACTGGATGAATGTTTATACGCAATTATACCGTTTAACCCAGTCTTATGACAGCCTTTAAACGCAACAACTATCGGATATTAAACAGTTTTATCTATAAAAACAGGTTGCAATGATTGCTTGGCTGTATTTCCAGCAACGTAATTATTCAAGAAACAGAAAAATCCCGGACAAACAAAGGGCGGATTACTCCGCCCTTTTTCCTAAAGCACTGAAACTATTGGTTGCTTGCTTTAATATGTTCTACAGCGGCTTCAGCATGTTTGGTGGCCACGTCCGCATGACCCAAATTACCGTGATCAATGGATTCTTGCAGCTCCTTGGCGGCTTCGTCCAAATGGTTTTTTGGCACGCCTTTAGCTATTATGGCGGCGGCTAGCGTATGTTCCAAGGCCGCCTTTGCGTGTTGGACCAAAATCGGTGCATGACCGGCTTTACCGTGAGTTACTGCCTGCTCGGCGTGTTCCAGTGCCGCTTTAGCATGTTCTTCGGCGAAAACCGCCATGCTTAAAAATAACAATATACTTGCACATGCGAATGCTAATTTTTTCATAATTTTGTCCTCATTAAAGTAGGGGTGATAAATTTTTTAAAAGCAAGCAAACGACAAAAGCATGGAAGCCCAACCTCTTGTCAGCAGCATGCCAACCGAATTAATCTAAAAACTCTGTTGACATGTTTAAAGCAACTACAGCATAGGGGGGGCAAATTATTTACACAATCGGTAGAATCACCTATAAAGTTCGGCGCGGATTTTATTATTGATGACGATTTCCCAAACAGTTTGATCAAGCTTAGCAGCATCGCGTACCATTCAGCCAATCCCTAACACATTGACTAAGAAATATGTTGAGCGTCCTGATACTTCCCGTCTTAAACGACAATTACATTTACCTGCTTCACGACCCGGTCTCCGGTGAAACCGCTGCGGTTGATCCTGCCGTTGCCCGGCCGGTCTTGGATGCTCTGGATCAAAATGGCTGGCGGTTAACTTACATACTGAATACGCATCACCACGGCGATCATGTTGGCGGCAATCTGGAGCTGAAACAAAAAACCGGCTGTACGGTTATTGCGCCGCTTTCAGATCAAAATCGTATTCCCGGCATAGATCGCGGCGTTGTTAATGGCGATGAGATAACGCTCGGCAAGCATTCGGCCAAGATTATCTCAACTCATGGACACACCAGCGGCCATGTTGTTTATTATTTTGCTGATGACAACTCGCTGTTTTGCGGGGACACGTTGTTTGTGATGGGCTGCGGCCGGTTGTTTGAAGGCACGGCGGAACAGATGTGGCATTCGTTACAGAAATTGAAGGCATTGCCCGCATCGACCCAAATCTATTGCGCCCATGAATACACGCAAGCCAATGGCCGGTTTGCGTTAACGGTAGAGCCCGATAACCGGCAGTTACAACAAAGAATGGAGATCATCAATCAGCTGAGGGCGAATCGCTTGCCGACTGTGCCATCGACGATAGAACAGGAATTGGCGACCAACCCATTTTTCAGGGAAGACAGTTTGGCGTTGCAGGAGACGATTAATATGGTGAACAAAAAGCCGGTGGAGGTTTTTGCGGAAGTCAGGCGGTTGAAGGACAAGTTTTAACTAAAATCATAAAGATGCACCACGAAGGCACGAAGAGCACGAAGAAAAAATATAAACTTCGTGTTCTTCGTGCCTTCGTGGTGAATTAATCAATTCATTAACCCTTAGGCCTCATATGCGGAAACAACAACACATCGCGTATTGATGGCGCATCGGCAAACAGCATGACCAGACGGTCGATACCTATGCCCTCGCCTGCTGTCGGCGGCATGCCGTGTTCCAGTGCGACGATATAGTCGGCGTCAAAATGCATGGCTTCATCATCGCCGGCTTCTTTTTCTTCGACCTGTTTTTGGAAACGCGCGGCCTGATCTTCGGCATCGTTCAACTCGGTAAAGCCGTTGGCGATTTCCCGTCCGCCGACAAAAAACTCGAAGCGGTCGGTGACATGCGGATCGTCATCATTGCGCCTTGCCAATGGCGAAACTTCAACCGGATAAGCGGTAATAAAGGTCGGATTCATCAACCGGCTTTCGACGGTTTTTTCAAATATCTCGATCTGAATTTTACCCAGTCCGTAACCGTCCTTAACCGGAATATTCAGCTTGTTGGCGACTTCAACGGCCGCTTCGCGGGTGGCGATATTTTCCGCCGTCAACTCGGGATTAAAGTGCAGAATCGACTCGACCACGGTCATCCGGTCGAACGGCTTGCCGAAATCGTATTGCTCGCCTTGATAAGTAATCTCCGTTTTCCCTAGCACTTCCATAGCGATACCGCGCAGCATGGCTTCGGTCAAATCCATTAACTCATGATATTCCGCATAAGCCTGATAAAACTCCAGCATGGTGAATTCGGGGTTATGACGCGTCGATAAACCTTCGTTGCGGAAGTTGCGGTTGATTTCGAACACCCGCTCAAAACCGCCGACGACCAGGCGTTTTAGATACAATTCCGGCGCGATACGCAGATACAATTCCATGTCCAGCGCATTATGGAAAGTGGTAAAAGGACGCGCCGTTGCTCCGCCTGGGATCATCTGCATCATCGGCGTTTCAACTTCCAGGAAATTGCGCTCGATCAGGAATTGGCGAATATAAGCGACCACCTTGGAACGGATCAAAAAAGTATTGCGCGATTGCTCGCTCATGATCAAATCCAGGTAACGCTGGCGGTATTTGATTTCCTGATCGGCAATGCCGTGGAATTTTTCAGGCAACGGGCGCAAGGCTTTGGTCAGCAGACGAATGTCGTCAACCTTGACGCTGAGCTCGCCGGTCTGGGTTTTAAACAGTACGCCTTCCGCACCGACGATGTCGCCGATATCCCATTTTTTGAACTGCTCGTTGTAAAAACTTTCCGGCAGCGCATCGCGAGTCACATAAAGCTGCATCTTGCCGGACATGTCCTGAATATGGCAGAAACTGGCTTTACCCATCACCCGGCGGGTCATCATCCGCCCGGCCAATTTCACCCGCAAAGGTTCTGCTTCGAGTTCTTCCTTGGATTTTTCGCCGTATTCGGCCAACAGTTCGCCCGCCACCACATTGCGGCGAAAATCGGTAGGAAAAGCAATGCCGCCGTTTTCGCGCAACTCGTTTAATTTGCTGCGGCGTTGCCTGATTTGTTCCTGTTCGTCGTGCTCAATTTCTGACATTTTTTGTTAACTCTTGTGTTTTAATTTTACTTTTACAGACCGCTCTTCAAGCTGGCCTCGATAAACTGATCCAGATCGCCATCCAGAACCGCCTGGGTGTTGCCTGTTTCGACGCTGGTGCGCAAATCCTTGATCCGCGATTGATCCAGAACATAGGAACGAATCTGGCTGCCCCAGCCTATATCCGACTTGGTATCTTCCAGTGCCTGAGCCGTTTCGCTACGTTTGCGCATTTCCAGCTCGTACAATTTGGCTTTCAATTGCTTCATCGCGGTATCGCGGTTTTTATGCTGCGAGCGGTCGCTCTGGCATTGCACGACGATGCCGGTCGGGTTATGGGTCATACGCACGGCCGATTCGGTTTTGTTGATATGCTGACCGCCCGCGCCGCTGGCACGGTAGACATCGACACGTATATCGGCGGGATTGATGTCGATGTCGATGTCGTCGTCAATTTCCGGCGATACGAATACCGACGCAAACGAGGTATGGCGGCGATTGCCCGAATCGAACGGCGATTTTCTGACCAAGCGATGTACGCCGGTTTCGGTGCGCAACCAGCCGAACGCATATTCGCCTTCAAACTTGATCGTGGCGCTTTTGATGCCGGCCACGTCGCCTTGCGATTCTTCAATCAGTTCGGTTTTAAAACCTTTCTGCTCGCCCCAGCGCAAATACATGCGTTCGATCATCGATGCCCAATCCTGGGCCTCGGTGCCGCCGGAGCCGGACTGTATATCCAAAAATGCATTATTGGCGTCCATTTGCCCGGAGAACATGCGGCGAAATTCCAGGTCTGCGACTCTTTTTTCAAAGTGCTCCAAATCATCGACGACTGTTTCAACCGTTTCTTCATCGTCTTCTTCGACCGCCATCAGCAGCAGTTCTTCTGCGTCGCTAAGGCCGCGTTCCAGGTCATTAATGGTGTTAACGATGACTTCCAGCTGACCGCGCTCTTTGCCCAGGGCCTGCGCTTCTTCCGGGTTGTCCCAGATTTTCGGGTTTTCCAGCTCTCTTAAAACTTCGACTAAACGTTCGCTCTTGACGTCAAAGTCAAAGATACCTCCTAAGGGCATCGCCACGGCTTTTTAAGTCGGCTATTTTATTTTTGATCGGATTTATTTCTTGCATGAAGTGTATTTAACCAATGACAGTCGAGACCAAGCGCACATAGGAACGTCGGTCGATGAAAACTTTAGAGGGAGTGATTATAAACTATAAGCCGGGGCCTGTTCATCCCAAGTTACCCGGTTAATGCCATTAAGTTAAGGAATTAGCGGCGATTTTAGTCACGTCATCAAATCGGTCATCCGCTATCAATCGGATAAAAAGCTAACCTGCGCGCCCAACTTCAGCGCCAGCTGCTGTTCTGCACGGTCTTTATTGACCGCAATTTCGACCAGGCCGCAGGAGTTCTTATACCAGAAAGCCTGTTGTTCTTCGACATCACCGAAAGTACCGGCTTGTTTGATCGCAATACCATTGACGGTTAATGTCTTGGCGGAATAGGCTTCGTGGTAGCGCAATCCGGTCATCGCATTGCCGTAATAATCGAAATAAATCACTTCAGCCAAGTCGTGAGGCCAATCGTTTAAATCATTCCGGTCAAATGGCTGCAATAAATCATCCGCCGCGTTGATAGCCAGCTTTGCGGCAACGGGGGCGAACAGATCCCGGCCGTGGAAACTCATCGAACAATGCTCCGGTCTCCAGGTAATTTCCGACCATTGCGCATCTTGAGCCTGAACGGCGACGGTATTCAACAGGCCGTTATCCGGCCCGACAAAAGTTTGTCCGTCGGCATGCAACACAACGGCTCTGCGTTCACCGCCAACACCCGGGTCAACCACGGCCAGAAAAATGCTGTTTACTGGGAAACTGTGCCGCAATGCGGCCAATAGATAGGAACTTAATCGAGGGTCGGCTGTCGGTGCATTACTCAGCAGATTGATAACAGGTACATTGGGCGCTGCCTGCTGTAACGCCGATTCCATTTGCCCGATATAAGGGCCGGACGGCCCAAAATCGGTAAAAAGAACAATGCAGGTCACTGAGCCAATACGTCTAAACCGGCATTCGCCGCGCCAGTTCCCGACTGGTTAGCGGCATACACACCATCCCTGGCGATAAATGTCATCACCTGCTCTTCGGTTTGTTGACTACGCGTTAACCCGGCAAAATCGAATAACTGCGTATCGGCCAACTGCGAAGGCGCGACATTTTGCAGACTGGTAAAAATGGTTTCCAGGCGGCCCGGAAACTGTTTGTCCCAGGTTTTTAACATGACTTTCATGGCCTGGCGTTGCAGGTTTTCCTGGGAGCCGCACAAGTTGCACGGAATAATCGGGTAATTTTTAAATGCGGCCAGACGCTCAATGTCTTTTTCACGGGTGTACGCCAGCGGCCGGATGATGATGTTTTTCTTATCGTCGCTTAACAACTTGGGCGGCATCGCTTTTAATTTGCCGCCGTAAAAAATATTCAGGAAAAAGGTTTCAAGAATGTCGTCGCGATGATGGCCCAAAGCAATTTTGGTGACATTGTTGGCTTCGGCATAACCGTACAAGGTGCCGCGCCGCAAGCGCGAACACAGTCCGCAGGTAGTGTTGCCCTCGGGGATAACCCGCTTGACCACGCTGTAGGTGTCTTTTTCGATAATATGATACGGCACACCCAGCGATTCGAGATATTCCGGCAATACATGCTCGGGAAAACCGGGCTGCTTCTGGTCCAGATTGACCGCGATCAGCTCGAATTCAACCGGCGCGGTTTTTTGCAAGTGCATCAGGATGTCCAGCAGGGTGAACGAATCCTTGCCGCCGGACAGGCACACCATGATCTTGTCGCCGTTTTCGATCATGTTGTAGTCGGCAATCGCATCGCCGACCGTGTGCCGCAATTTCTTTTGCAGCTTGTTAAACTGGGTTCTGGATTTTTGGTTTGGATCTGACATGGTCAGAGATATGAGATATTTAGAAAGAAAAGAAGTGCGGGGTTCGGATAGCCGAACCCCGATAAACAATGCGTTAGCCGTTGTAACGCTGAAAGATCAGTGTAGCGTTGGTGCCGCCGAAACCGAAGCTGTTCGACATGATCGTGTTTAACGTAATGTTGTCTTTACGTTCACGCACTATCGGAATACCTTCCGCGCCCGGATCAAGCTGAGTGATGTTGGCCGATGCGCTGAGGAAGTTTTCTTCCATCATCAACAACGAATAAATCGCCTCATTAACACCCGCCGCACCTAATGCATGACCGGTCAGCGATTTTGTCGAACTGACCAACGGTACGTTATCCTGGCCGAACACATTGCGCAAAGCTTCAAGTTCCTTGGTATCGCCGACCGGCGTACTGGTGCCGTGGGCATTGATGTAATCGATCTTACTGCCGCCGATAGTCGCCATCGCCTGCTGCATACAACGCACCGCGCCTTCGCCGGATGGCTGAACCATGTCATAACCGTCGGAGGTTGCGCCGTAACCGGTCAGTTCTGCATAGATTTTCGCGCCGCGCGCTTTGGCGTGTTCCAGTTCTTCAATGACCAAAACACCGCCGCCGCCGGAAATAACAAAACCGTCGCGGGTTTCATCATAAGGCCTTGAAGCGGTAGTCGGTGCGTCATTGTATTTGGAAGACAACGCGCCCATCGCATCGAATAACATCGACATGGTCCAATGCACTTCTTCGCCGCCACCGGCAAACACGACATCCTGCTTGCCCATCTGGATCAATTCCATCGCATGGCCGATACAGTGGGCGCTGGTCGCACAGGCCGAACTGATCGTGTAATTGACGCCTTTGATTTTATAAGGTGTCGCAAGACATGCGGTATTGGTGCTGGACATGCTTCTGGGCACCATATAGGGGCCCACTTTTTTGATGCCTTTTTCGCGCAGAATATCGGCCGCTTCAACAATATTCGAGGTTGAAGGCCCGCCGGAACCCATCACCAGGCCGGTTCTGAAATTTGATACGTCTGATTCGCCCAAGCCGGAATCATCAATCGCTTGCTGCATGGCAATATAGTTGAATGCCGCGCCATCGCCCATAAAACGTTTTATTTTACGGTCGATGAATGCGTCTAAATCTATGTTGATAGGTCCGTGGACATGGCTACGGAAACCCATTTCCTGATAAACGTCTGCAAAAGCGATTCCTGAACGGCCTTCTCTTAAGGAATCGACAACCTCTGTTCGGTTATTCCCGATGCTGGAAACAATGCCTAAACCGGTGACTACGACTCTTTTCATTGTTAACGCCTCTAAAAATCTTCTGTGGAAGTAAATAAACCAACCCGTAAATCGGTGGCCTCATAAATCACTTTGCCATCGACTTCCATGGTGGCATCGGCGATACCCATAACCAACTTCCGCATAATCACTCTTTTTAAATTGACCCGATAAATCACTTTCTTGGCAGTAGGCAGTACTTGTCCGGTAAATTTAACTTCACCCACACCCAAAGCGCGTCCTTTACCGGGACCGCCCATCCAGCACAAAAAGAAGCCGACCAACTGCCACATCGCGTCCAGGCCCAAACAACCGGGCATCACAGGATCGCCCTGAAAATGACAGTCAAAAAACCATAAATCAGGCGTTATATCCAGTTCAGCAATGATCTCGCCTTTTCCGTATGCACCGCCTTCATCCGTAATCAGGGTAATACGGTCCATCATTAACATATTCGGTAGAGGCAATTGCGCATTTTTCGGTCCGTACAGTTCTCCCCTGCCGGACTTCAACAATTCTTCGCGCGTAAAACTGTGCTGTTTCCCCATACTCTTTTATATACCTTGCGTAATTATTATTATTTTAAATCGTGCATTATCTAACAGACATCAAAAAAAATCAGCTCAAATTTTAGCCGGGCAGCACATCAAGCATCAATTCCTTCATCTTCAAGCCCTTTCTTTGTATGAGTTGCTGATAAATAATGGCGTAAGACAGCACCGAAGTGACATATTTCCTGGTTTCTTTAAAAGGAATGGTTTCTATCCAGATATCTGCCGGCACGGACTCAACACTCGGCAACCATTTTGACACTCGACCGGAGCCTGCATTATAAGCGGCAATGGCCAAAGCAAAATGCCCATGAAACTGTTTTACCAGCTGCTTGTAATAATAAGCGCCGTACCTGACATTAACGTCCGGATTAAACAGGCTGTCGTCCGACCGCCATTTTTCCTTCAAATCATGGGCTATCTGCATCCCGGTTCTGGGCATAACCTGCATTAAGCCGCGCGCGCCGACCGTTGACTCGGCATCCTTATTAAAGATGCTTTCCTGCCGGATCAGGCCGAAAACAATGGCCGGATCAAGATTATGCTGCTCTGCATTATTATGCACCTGAGTCGAATAATAAACCGGAAAACGTAAACCCAAATCATCCCAATAATCGGCCTTAACCATCGTCGTAATGGCAACTTGATCCCAATGCCATTGCTGCGCCAATTTGGCCGCGACCATGCGCCGCTCCTTGCTCAGCACTTTTACCGCATACCACCACTGCCGCTCGGCTTCCGCATCCCGGTTCAGCGCTTTAAACTCCCGAATCATTTTAAAATCGGTTTCATTGGCTAGCTTGTCGAGCTCATTTGCCGCCAGTAGAACCGGCTTATTGGCAATTTGGTAAGGCTTGTCGACATAGTCTGCGGCCAGGAACCCGTAAAAGCTGCGGTCTTCGGCGAGTTTTGCATAGGCCTCCTGCGCCTGCAAAGAGTTCCCGGTTTTATCCAGCACACGGGCCTGCCAATATTGCCACTTAGGATCCTGCCGCTCCTGAGCCGTCAGACCTGCCAGCGACTCGGCGACATGCAGCCAGTTTTGTTCAAGCAAAGCCACCCTGACTTTCCATTCATTGACTTCCGCATCAACAATAGCCAGTTGATTCAGACGCTGATAGGCGCCTGGATTTCGAGCCCGTGCGGAAGCAATCGCGAGATTGCGCTCCAATTTCTGGGCAGTCTGGCTATCAATTTGGAAGGAATGTTTCCGGCCATCCCAAAGCTGAATAGCCAGGTTCAAATCGGATTTTGCCAACAGCTCCACGCCATGGGCAAAAAGCCGACCCATTTGCGGACTCAAAAAGCCGCTATTTTCGATCAGACTCGGCTTTTGGTGAACCCGCAACCAAACATCGGCAATATTCTGATCGGCTATGCTCATAGATCGGCGAACGAATTCAGCTACCGAGACATTATCCTTGCTCAAGGCCAACTCGAAACGCTGCCAAACCAATTCCGGCGTAAAGCCTGGCGACATCATCAAAGCCGTCCACAGCGGATCGCATTCTTGCGGTAGAGAATCGCCGGTAACCCATAGACGTTTAGCTTCGTTTAATGCTTGCTGTTGATTGCCTGTGTTATAGATAGCCAGATTGTACTGGCATTCAAGCATTGTATTATCGGTCGCTCCCGCCGCGCCTGCTCCCGGCAGGTTACCGGCATACACTCCATCCCTGGAGATATAATGCCGGATAAAATCGCTCCACTGCTCATTCTTGGCTAGGTAATCCAGCCATTTAGTCCGCAATAACCGGGCATAACGGCTCTCTTTATAAGAAGCTAAAAAAGCTTGAACCTGGTCGGTTTGATGTAAATTGTCTTTCAACCATAGGTATTGCAGATAGGGATAGAGGGGATAGTCGGTTAACGTAGCGCTGACATGCATGAATGCAGCCGTATTGCCCTGTGCAATGTATTTTTCCGCCTGCAAAAAATTATTCCTTTGCTGGTCGAGCGTATTGCCAAATACTGCTCCGGAAAAAACAACCAGGCACAACAACAGATTTCCACGCAGGTGTTTCATATTTCACTCACAGTAAATATATTCCTAAAGATGTTATAATCGAACGCTCTAAAAAACATCCCTATCAAATCCCGTGCAATCGAAACAGGCTACCCAAGCGTACAGCTGGAACACTATCTACCAAATTGCGTTAGAACACAAAAAAGAACTGATTGCCTCTCATTTTATCGCCATTCTGGCCACCATAGCCAGCGTTCCGGTGCCGTTGCTGATGCCGCTGTTGGTCGATGAAGTGCTGCTGCATAAACCCGGCATCATCATCCAAACCGTCAACCTGTTTTTTCCTGCAACTTGGCAGCTTCCCATCCTTTATATCAGTGTTATTTTGCTGATCAGCGTCATCCTGCGCATCATTGCAATCATCTTCAATATCATCCAGTCCCGGCAATTCTCCTGTATCGCCAAGGATATTGTATTCCGAATCCGCAGCAACCTGATCGGACATTTGCAAAATATTTCAATGTCCGAATATGAAAGTCTCGGCACCGGCACCGTGGTGACCCATCTGGTCAAAGACCTGGATACGATAGACACGTTTATCGGCAACACCGTCAGCAAACTGCTGGTGGCCGCATTAACCGTTATCGGCACTGCGGTTGTTTTATTGTGGATGCATTGGCAGCTGGGCTTGTTTATCCTGCTGCTGAATCCGGTGGTTATCTATTTCACCCGCGTGATCGGCTCCCGCGTTAAAGACCTTAAAGCCAAGGAAAATTCCGCTTTTGAAGTTTTCCAGCAATCCTTGACCGAAACCCTGGAAGCCATCCACCAGATACGCGCCAGCAATCGCGAGAAACATTATTGCCAGCAGCTGATCGAATCGGCCCGATCGGTTAAGGATTTTTCCACCGCTTTCGCCTGGAAAAGCGATGCGGCAACGCGCTTGAGCTTCCTGGTGTTCCTGTTCGGCTTCGACATATTCCGCGCCTGCGCGATGCTGATGGTGTTTTATTCCGATCTCAGCATCGGGCAAATGCTGGCAGTTTTCGGCTATCTCTGGTTCATGATGGCTCCGGTGCAGGAAATCCTGAGCATCCAATACGCCTTTTACGCCGCCAAGGCCGCGTTAATCCGCATCAACCGGCTGAACGCACTAAAACAGGAACCGCACTATCCTCACCTGGAAAACCCGTTCTTAAACAAAAAAACTGTCTCCCTGCGTGTAGAAAACCTGCATTTTAGCTACAGCGATGACCAATTCGTCGGGAGCGAATTGGCATTTACCCACAGGGTGCCGGACAGGACAGACCGGCATGAAAAAATTCTCGACGGCATCCAGCTAAAAATCAGAGCAGGCGAAAAAGTTGCACTGGTTGGCGCCAGCGGAGGCGGCAAATCGACCTTGGTGCAGACCCTGATCGGCCTGTATCCGCCCAGCCATGGTCAGATTTATTTCGATGAGGTTCCCATAGACCGCATCGGCCTGGAAGTGGTCAGGGAAAATGTCGTCACCGTGCTGCAACACCCCGTCCTGTTTAACGACACTATCCGCGCCAACCTGACGCTGGGCAAACCCGCCACCGATGACGCATTATGGAATGCGCTGGACATCGCACAATTAAAAGATACCGTTCAGGAACTGGACAAAGGCCTGGACACCATCGTCGGCCGCTTGGGCATGAGACTTTCCGGTGGACAACGGCAACGTATGGCCATTGCCCGAATGATCGTCGCCGATCCCAAAGTGGTGATACTGGATGAAGCCACCTCGGCGCTGGACAGCGAAACAGAACACAAACTGCATCAGGCTATGGCGGAATTTTTAAACGGCCGTACCACCATTATCATTGCTCATCGCCTCAGCGCCGTTAAACAGGCCGACCATGTTTATGTGTTTGAGCAAGGTAAAATCTGCGAGCATGGGCAGCATGAAACCTTGCTCAGCCAAAAAGGGCTTTATGCAAAACTTTATGGCGAGTATCAGTGAGGACGATGACCGGTATAAGGTTAAAGATGCATAAGAATAACAGTTTCCTTAAGCCGCCTTTAACCTTGTAGCTTTAACCTAAAGATCTATGACTGAAAACTACGACTTACACTGCCACTCTACCGTCTCCGACGGCGCTTTATCGCCCACGGAACTGGTGCAGCGCGCCTATGAACAAGGCGTTACCTCGCTGGCTTTGACCGATCACGATACGGTCGCAGGGCTTAGCGAAGCACAGGCTGCGGCTACCGAGGCAGGCATCACGCTAATACCGGGTATAGAGCTGTCGGCCAGCTGGCAAAACAAATGTTTCCACATCGTCGGACTGGGCATTGATCCCGAGTTTCCGCCACTGCGCGACGCCACCCGCAGCCTGCAACTCATGCGCACCGAACGCGCCGAGAAAATCGCTGCCAAGTTGGAGAAAAAGTGCATACCCGGCGCACTCGAGGCCGTTAAAAAAGCCGCAGGCAACGGCATGATCACCCGCAGCCATTTCGCCGACTTCCTGCTGTCGCAATTCCATGTTTCCAGCCAACAGGAGGCTTTCGACCGCTATCTTGGCGCAGGCAAAGCCGCTTTTGTTTCGACGACCTGGACTGACATGGAACTGGCAATCAACTGGATTACCCAATCCGGCGGTATTGCAGTATTGGCGCATCCTTTACGCTATAAACTGACCGCCAGCTGGATGAAGCGCCTGTCTAGCCGCATTCAAAGATGCCGGAGGGCAAGGTATCGAAGTCGTAACCGGCCGATATAACAGCGATGAAATAAAAACGGTCGCCAACTACGCCACCCTGTTCGATCTGGCCGGCTCGGTCGGTTCCGATTTTCACAGTCCTGCCAACCAATGGGTGGAATTAGGCCGGCTTGCGCCCTTGCCTCCTAATATCAAACCGGTATGGGAGCTGTTCAATTAAATGGAAACTACTGCATGAGCTTTTGGAAAACCAAGAAACTGTCCGAAATGACTACCGAAGAATGGGAGTCGTTATGCGATAACTGCGGCAAATGCTGCCTGCACAAACTGGAAGACGAAGACACCGGCGACATCTACTTCACCAGCGTCGTCTGCAACCTGATCGACCTGGATACTTGCCGCTGCACCCGCTACGCCGAACGGACTAAATTAGTCCCCGAATGCCTGGATTTAAAGCAGCACGACTTTGCCGAATATAACTGGCTGCCGGCAACCTGCGCTTACCGGTTATTGACTGATGGAAAAGAACTTCCATCCTGGCATCCGCTGCTGTCAAAAAGTCCCGATAGTGTTCAGGACGCCGGCGTTTCAATCAGCAGTTATGCGATGAAAGAATCTGAAATTGATGACTTGGAAGACCACATCATCGAATGGCTGGAATAATAAAACCGCGCCGCCTTTTGGCGATAAGGCAGCGCACAACAGTCCTATTTACAGCAGAATTAATGCCCAGGTTACCGCCGCCCAAATCAGCGACATCATGACCGCAGCGGACCCGATGTCTTTGGCACGGCCCGATAACTCGTGATGCTCCAGCCCTACCCTGTCAACGACAGCCTCTACCGCCGAGTTCAATAACTCGACCAGCATGACCAGAACAATGCTGCCGATCAACAGCAGCTTTTCAATATTGGTTTGACCCAGCCAGATTGCCAGAGGAGTCGTTACTACAAACAGGATAACTTCCTGTCTAAATGCTTCTTCATGCGTCCATGTTGCTTTAAAACCGGCGACGGAGAAAAAACACGCGTTAATCAGGCGTTTAATGCCTTTTGCATTTGGATTTGCCATTGCTGTATATAAATTAAAAGTGAAAGGAAATGTCTTGCACCACCCCGGAAAAGCTTTGTCCTTCGCGCGCCCCATGATGCATGACGGCGTATTTAAGCAGGAATTACGTACAAAAAACAGGTTGTCATCAAAACTTAATATTTCTGTCATTTGATGGTCATCAACCCGACACAAAACTGACACCTTTATTCATTATGGTATCCACATCTTTATTCAGCCATGTGGATACCCATGAAAAAAACAGATGACGCAATACGGTTCAAACCCGCCAAACGGTTGGAATGTTTTGTTATCTCCAGGGATGGAGTGTATGCCGCAGGTCAGCCGGGAGCTGGCGTAGCGGTAGACTCAGAGTCGTTAATCAAAGAAGCCCAAGCCCTGCGTTTTCGTGTGTTTGCCAAGGAAATGGGCGCCAAGCTCAAAACCGAATCGGAAGGCTTGGATTATGATGAAGTCGACAGCTATTGCGATCACTTGGTTGTGTATGACAACCTCAATAAAAAAATAGTCGGCTACACGCGTTTGCTCAATCAGGACCAAGCTGAACGCCTTGGCCGGTTTTATTCTCAAAGCGAGTTTAGTCTGGACCAGGTATTAAACCTGCCCGGCCGCTTTCTGGAAATCGGCCGGACTTGCATCGATCCTGATTATCGCGGCGGTGCGGTTTTAACAACACTGTGGACGGCGCTGGTTCAATACGCGCTGGAAGGTCAGTTCAATTATTTACTTGGTTGCGCCAGTATTACTCCTGGCCCCAGCGGCTTTGCTGTCGATGCGGTTTACCGGAATATCGACGCCAAAAATATTGCGTCCGCCTCGCTCCAAGTCAAACCCAGCATGCCGGTACCTGAAGAATTAAGATGCACACGGGATGAATCGGGCATTCCACCGTTGCTCAAAGCTTATTTTCGTTTCGGCGCCATGGTCTGCGGCGAACCTTGCTGGGATGAAGACTTTAACTGCATGGATTTATTCGTGTTGCTCCCGCTCGACCAATTGCAAGAGCGCTACAGCAAACACTACATGCGTGGCTATATTGCTGCGAACCAGCCGGAAGCAGGCACGGCGATCGCCACGGATAGTGTACATGCCGAGACACAACCAGGCGCAGACTGGTAATGAAATCGAAACTGCGGCTGTACTATAAACTTTTCCAGATCGTCATCCTGTTTTTCAACGGGCTAGTCCTCGCCGCCGGTGTTTTTCCTGCACTTGTTTTTTTCTATTCGGCACGCGACGCCAAAACCAAACAGGACGCGATCAAGACCCGTTGGCTACGAAAGTTCAGCGCCATTGTTAACCTGCATATCACCAAAGAAGGAGAGCTGCCGGAAAGGCGCGCCATTCTAGTCGGCAATCACATTTCCTGGCTGGACATCATCGTTATCGGCCAATATTTACCGGCCTATTTTGTTGCCAAAAGCGACATTGCAAGCTGGCCGGTCATCGGTTATCTGGCCAAACAAGGCGGTACCATTTTTATCCGTCGCGGCAATAAGCAGTATATCAAGACGACCGCCGAAAAAATGGTCTGGTTGCTAAAACAAAACAGCAACATCATCGCCTTTCCGGAAGGAACCACGACTAACGGTGACGAGGTTTTGCACTTTCATTCCTCCTTATTTCAGCCCGCATTGTTAACCAGGTCGGCGATTCAACCCGTGGCCCTTCAATATCAAGGTGCAGCCAAAGAGCTTGCGCCTTTTGTCGGCGACGATGGCTTTGTGCCGCATTTAATCAAAATGCTGTCCATGGATAAAATCGAGGTACGGCTTAGCTTTCTTCCTGTCATTAACAGCTCAGGGAAAAACCGCCACTCCGTCAGTCTTGAAGCAAGGACTATGATATGGGAAGAAATATCCGAATATTCTCCGGTGGATAGCTCAGACAGGCGGCATTTGAAACTATATTAGGGTTAACGGCAACGTAATTGATTGTCCTCAATCAATGGCCTGCAACCGCATCCCCGGTTCCATGAATCAATCGTTTCATCATTTTTCTCCGAAAGAGAATGACTGCGCTTGTATAGTCCCTCGTTGCCGGTTTTTACACAACGACATATTTCCCTCATTTCCTGCCAAAATTAACGAATGAGGGATAGCTTTGCCGCTCATGCATGATCTGGCTAAAGGCCAGCCGGCACTTGTTATCTCCGAGGAAAAATGTATTTCATCATTCTGTCACGAGTCTGTTATAACATTGCTATTTGAATCTATACTGGAAACGAAACAGTTCTGCATGCTGTTGCATGGCAACGAAAAACATCCAACCTTATGACCGGCATCAAATTCCCCGAACTCGAACAACTTGAACGCATTATTGAGCAATTAGGCGATCGGGCTCAAATCGAGGTTATAGAGCGAATCCCATACCAGGATCATGAGTTCCCCATTCATTGTATTACGCTGGGATCGACTCAGCCCGACGTGCCGGTATTAGCCTTTTTTGGCGGCGTTCACGGACTGGAGAAGATCGGTTCCGAAGTGATCCTGTCTTATTTGCAAACCATCTGCCAGCTGCTGGACTGGGACCAGGAATTTCTGGCCCGGCTTGAAAAATCCCGGCTGGTTTTTGTACCTATCGTCAATCCGGTCGGCGTTTATCTGGGTACGCGCTGCAATGGCAACGGCGTCGATTTGATGCGCAACTCGCCGGTGGAAGGCGTGGGCGCAACCCGTATTTTCAGCGGACACCGAATCACGCCGCGCCTGCCCTGGTATCGCGGGGACGAGTCCAAAATGGAAAAAGAAGCCCAAGCCTTGTGCCGGGTTGTGGATCAACATCTGTTCAACTCATCGTTATCCATTGCCCTGGATTTACATTCGGGCTTCGGCATTCATGATCGGTTATGGTTTCCCTATGCCTCGCGCAAAACCCCGTTTGCCTTTCTCGCCGAAACCTTGGCCTTAAAAGAACTGTTCGACCGTTGCTATCGACATCATATCTACAGGATTGAGCCGACTTGCCTGGAATATGTGATTAACGGCGACCTGTGGGATTATCTGTTCGATGACTTTGTGAAGCGCTTTGAGGCCGAACGATTATTCCTGCCGTTGACGCTGGAAATGGGCTCGTGGCTTTGGCTGCGCAAAAGCCCGATGCATCTGTTCTCCCGGCATGGCCTGTTCCACCCGCTGCTGCCGCACCGCCAGCAACGGATTTTCCGGCGGCATTTCATGCTGTTCGATTTTTTGCACCGAAGCCTTTTGTATCCCGAACAATGGACGCAGCTGAAACCGCGACAAAAAGCAGCTTATGAAAAAAAGGCATTAGGTCTTTGGTATGAATAAAAATCTTGGGCAAAACTGGATTCTGCTCAGAGGGCTGGCGCGCGAGTCGGCGCACTGGGGCGCTTTCGTTCCGTTGTTGCAATCGACATTTCCAAATGCTCGAATCACACTACTGGACTTGCCCGGCACCGGTTGTTTTCATCGGGAAACCAGTCCTAACACGATCAAAGCGATAACTGACGAAGTGCGTCGTCATGCCCTTGATAACGGCGTCATAGAACAACCGGTAACGATACTGGCGCTTTCGCTGGGAGCGATGGTCGCTTGGGAATGGATGCATCGCTATCCCGAGGATATTTGCGGCGCAATCCTGATGAATACCAGTTTTGCCGATTTAAGCCCTTTTTATCAGCGACTACGTTGGCAAAGTTATGGGAAATTTATCGCACTGACGATGACGCGTGACTTACATAACAGGGAAGCGAAAATCTTGCAATTGACAAGCAACCGCCGAAATCGGGATGAACAAATCATTCAGGCTTGGGAACAAATACAAAAAGACCGCCCCATCAGCCTTAAAAACAGCTTCCGCCAAATCATAGCGGCCGCAAGCTATCGACCCGGTGACATAAAGCCCAAACAACCGGTTCTATTATTAAACGGACAAGGCGACCGCTTGGTGTCGCCCGCCTGCTCGGAGGCGATACACAAAAAATGGAATCTGGAACTTCACAGCCGCATCGGGTCAGGCCATGACCTGACCCTGGATGACGGCGCTTGGGTGGTATTGCAGCTGAAAGCTTGGCTGGCCCAACAATAACATTCGATCATCCAGCAGCAGCGGAATAAACCGCCGCCCTTTTGATGATGTTTTTAATCTATATTCTTTTTAGCCAAGTAAGTAACAAAACCTTCTAAATGGTCTTCTTCTATATTGGTCTGTAAGTCTATTGTTCTGAATTCTTTATAAGCAACACAGGAATCCGCCCCTTGGTCTACGTTTATAAAAATGGAGCCTATTAAAATCAGGTATTTCCCTACGAATTCATCTTTTGATAACGAAATCAAGCGATGTATTCTTTCTCGTATGGCTTCAAACATGACCTCTGTTGCTTCTTGGATTGGGTAGGGTTTATCTTCGATTCGTACTTTGTTTTTTTGAAACAATTGCACGATAGTATCTTCTTGGTAATCGAGTAAACTGAGTTCTTGTGGTTTGTCATTGATTTTAGCTAATGCCGCCTGTGCAGCCCCACAGCAGTTTGATTCATGGTGTTGACCATCGCGAAGCACTTTCCCGATTTCCCCCTTTTCAGTTATGCCGATATGCGGACCGTAATAAATGAGCAATGCCCCATCCTCCGGCATGTGATGTGCGAACGCCTGTACCCCTGTTAGTCCAGTAAATGGAAATCCATCCAATCCTCCCAAGTAGAATGGGCCTAGTAAGCCAGTATCTGATATTGGAAATTGCATGGCGTTTATATCATCGCTACAAATACTGTTGGCAGTCATTACTTCATCTGGATTGAAGCCAATCTGTTCCAGATATGCAATAACTTCTTTTCCAAGAATTTCAGAATAATTTGCGTTGGGGTAATATCCTTGAATTGTTTCAAGATATGAACTTTTCATAATTATTATTTCCTTACTTACTCATTAGGCTTTTCGGTTTACGCCCCGTTTATTTAAGTGGGTTCTGGTCTCCACTTTTTATGACAAAGGTTATGGTCAGCACGTAGCTAGCTATTGTGACTGTTGCCAAACATCTGTGTTTACGAAATAGCTGTGTTTATGTGCACCCGTCAACCGCTGTGCGGGCTTCAATAAAAAACCGATTGATGTTGTGGCTAACATGATACTTTTGCCATCAGGTTTTGTCCTAACTTTTATCATCGGCCGCTCAAGAGTCATCGCCACCCTGCCACGCACGGGGCGCGCCTAGAGCCCTTGCGCTGTCTCAAAATTCTAAACAAACCTCCATTTCTTTGTCATAGAGAGTTTTAGTCTTTATCAGGAAGACTAATGGTTCATCCCCACGGGTGTGGGGAACACCGGCTATGGTTGCATTTGCGCTAGTTCCCAAGCTCCAGCTTGGGAATTCACTGTAGGAAGCTCCAGCTTCCCGTCTCGCAAAGCTGGAGCTTTGCTCACTGGGTTCCCAAGCAGGAGCTTGGGAACCAGCGTAATCCCAATATTGAGGTTCAAGAACATACCTGACATAACGCCCAGCTTGAGCGTAAAATAAACACATAAAGGTTTTGCAGCTATTTGGAATTTGGCGATGGTCTTAGCAGAGCATTCCAAAGGTCATAGCCGCTGAACCTTTATGAAGAAAAATTTCGATGTTAACCAAGAGAGGAAAATAACGGCAAAAATATAACAACAGCTGAGGCTATCTTTGTAGCCTACACAGCTTGATCTTATCCAAATCGATTAACTAAAAATAAAGCAGGCATCGGCAACACAACGACCGATGCTAATCATGATTTGGTCTGTCATACCCAACAAATAATAAAAAATAACTTTACGGAGAACGAGATGCGACATAAAACATTTTTTCCTAAAAAGCTGCCGGTTTGGTCGGTTGCTGTAGGTTTACTGCTATGTATTAATCTTTCGTGTACGGTAAAAGAGTCCGCGCCGACCAACACTTATACCTATAACCTACCGTCAAACAGCTCGTCGCTTTACCCCGATGCCAGTTGGTTGCCGGATACCTATAAAAAGTACTACCCAGATTTAGCGACCACTATTCAAGAATATACCCAGCAATCGTTATCGCGCGGCGAATTAGCAAATACCAAAGCCAGCGTCAGCATTGGCACGGACGGCAGCCCCAGCATCACGCTGACAGGTTCGGATGACTTGGCGGCGATGCAGGCATTTGCCGGAGTACAGCAAGCCTTTTTAAATCAAAGCGACGCAGTGCAGGGACTGCAAGGCGTCACCAACTGCCAAAATACCCCCAACTGCTGGGATACCAATACCACCCAAACTTACCCTTGGGCGTTTTTCCTTCCGCTGGGCATGGCAATGACCAACCAGGCGCTAGTCAACTTCATGAACTATCCGCCGGCGGTTTCCCTGGAGCAGAAAGACTATCTGAACAATAACACGATGAAGCGCTGGTCCGGCGTGTTGCAAGCCGTCGGCATACAAAACCCGGTACTCTATGAAACGATAGTTGACGGACGGCCTATTGCGGCGGCAGGCAGCAATCTGCAAAAACCGTTGCCGGATATTACAACCTACTTCAACTCGCCGGGTAACGACTATGTTACACCGATGATTTCGCTGTTATCTCAATCCAGCACAGCAGGCTACACCCTGCCGGTTACAGTGCTTGGCGCGCCGGCCGGTCAAGATTGGGCGAAAGTTATCAATGTGCCTTATGTCAATCCGGGCGATGTCGGCGTCACCACCGTTATCTCACCCGGTAAAAAAACCGCCTGGGTAGCAGGCAACCATCCCAACGTTACCTCCTATCAATGCTGCCCCGGCGACCCATCCAAAGACTGCCAAGCGAATGGCAGTTACCCCGCTTCCGACAAGCTGATACCTGACGAGCAAACCGACCTGATGGTGGCGTGTATTGAACAAGGACTCGCAACCAACCCGGCTGCCGATCCGAATGCTGTCAAAGCGCAATGCACCACATTGTGGAACTCGCCCGTTATACCGCCTGCCAATCAAGCCGCCCTTTGCGTAAGAGCGCGCCTGGATTACAGCTGGAACGGCATCGGCAACTGTAAAACTACAGCCGAAGCCGAAGATTTTTGTAACAGGCACGCCAATCAGGCATGTGCAACCAATTCCAGCGGCGGCGCCTTGGCTTGTAACCAATAAGCCTGGAGAAATTGTTTAGTTTACGAAAGAGAGGAGGGCTTGTTCTGTACGGAACAAGCCCGATTCAGGCCGGGGTTAACAATGGATGCTGATTAACGCGATAAGGTGCAATTCAGGTTACAATAGACGTTAGTCTGTTTGGAGGCGTTTTTTTAGGTGGGTTGCTGGTGTTGTATTTGTTTGTACATCCGCCCTTTTTATAACGACAAGCGATGTCATATATATTACGTTGGGCAGCAGGGAGAATGATGTGAAATTGACGGTAAAATCAAAATGTTTATTTTTCATTGTTGCTCTTGGAATATCGCTTCCTGCTTTTGCGGAAAATCCATTGGCTAACTGTTCTAGATTTTCGAGCACAGTAGAAATATTTTCATGTCTCGATAAGGAGCAAGAGGAAGTGGACGCTTCCCTTAACAAAACATATCAGCGTTTTCTCAAAATCCTCAAGAAAATGGAAGACGAAAGCTTGGCTAATATGCCAAAGGGATTGCTCGTTGATAGTTTGAAGAATGCTCAAAGAATTTGGATTCCATACCGAGACAAGAGTTGTGATTTTGAAGCTAATTTAGGCTACGGTGGTACCGCTGCTGAAACCAATCGCATTGCTTGCCTCGTTCGGATGACAAAGGAACGCTTAGATGAACTTGATAAACAATCCACATATTGGGAAAACCACTGATGCAGTCCCGTAGGCCGGAATAAGCCGATTCGAGCGATAGCGAGAACCGGCGTTTCCGGCAAACGTTCCTCAAATTCGCCGGAAACGCCACCTCGCGCTACACGCTTGGATGGCCTTATTCCGGCCTACGCATATTTTTATGGTTCCCACGCCCTACGTCAGCTGTCCGGTACCACGCCGGCATGACGACTCTTGAACTGCGTTGCGTATAACGACGAGCGCTCTGCGTGGTAACGGTGAAATAGTTCTGTAGGTCGGAATAAGCCGATTCGAGCGATAGCGAGAACCGGTGTTTCCGGCAAACACCACCCTACGGGATCATCGTAGGGCGTGCCATGCGCGCCTTTTCGTGGTGTGGGTATGTCCATATTTTGCTATCTTGGCGCGCGCGGCACGCCCTACGAGGTTGTTATGCCTAATTATCGACGGGTTTATGTGCCGGGCGGGTTGTATTTTTTCACGGTGAAAACATTCCGCAATCAACACTTTCTGACCGATGACGATGTTCGGGCGGCATTGCGCGAGGGAATTCAATTCACCCGGCAAAGCAAGCCGTTCGACATTGTTGCCTGGGTGCTGTTGCCCAATCATATACACTGCATTTGGCGGTTACCGCCGGGCGATGCGGATTTTGCCGCTCGCTGGAGCATCATTAAACGAACCGTTACGCAAAATTGCAGTTCACGCTTGAATCGCCCGGAATGGCTGACTGCACGGCGACGCCAACGGCAGCAAGGCACACTCTGGCAACATCGCTACTGGGATCATTTGATCCGCGATGAGGACGATTTCAGCCGGCACATGGATTATATTCACTGGAACCCGGTTAAACATGGATTTGCGGTCAATGTCGCGGATTGGCCGTATTCGAGTTTCCACCGGCTGGTGCGTAGCGGGTGGTATGCTGAAAATTGGGGCGAAAAGATTGTTTTCGACGACAGTTACGAGTACGGCGAATAAGACATGCACTAAAAGCTTCACTTATGAAAATATCGTAGAAAAGGCGCGCACGGCGCGCCCTACGCAGGATTATTATGGTTTGCGGGCTTGTATTTTGTAGGGCGCGTACCATGTGCGCCTTTTCATAGCTTGAATTACATTGGCGCGCATGGCACGCCCTACTGTCACCCCGCTGTCACAAAACCTTAAACAAACCTTCATTTCTTTGTCATACAAGCGTCTTATTCTTTGTCCGGAAGGCTAATGCTTTTCAGAACTTCCCTTAGGAGGATAAAGAAATGAAACTGCTCTATTCCATCCATAAATACGACGTTTTCATGTTCACTTGGCTGGTCAATGCCAGAATGCACGGTCACTTGACCACTGTCAGCCGTTACCTGTCGAAAACCGGCGATGGTTATCTGTATTTGATCATCATGGGCTTGCTATATTGGCGTAACGGCCTTGAAAGCCCCATTCTGCAGGCAATTCTGTTGGCCTTCTTAATCGAAAGGCCGGTTTATTTTGTACTGAAAAACGGCTTAAGGCGCAATCGCCCGCAAGCCGCCTTGCAAAACTTCCGTAGCCACATTACCCCCTCGGATAAATTCAGTTTTCCATCCGGCCACACCTCTGCCGCTTTCATGATGGCGACACTGCTTGGCTATTACTTACCTCCCTTAATGATCCTGCTTTATTGTTGGGCGACATTGGTTGCATTCTCCCGTGTGGTACTGGGCGTGCATTTTCCGACCGACACTTTGGTAGGCGCCATTTTGGGTATCAGCACCGCACTTTTTAGTTTGGGACAAATCGTAATATGAAGATTTTTTATGGCGTACAGGGCACCGGTAACGGCCACATCACACGCGCACGGGTCATGGCAAAAGAGCTTAGGGCCGCAGGCATTGATGTTCACTTTCAATTTACCGGCCGCCCTGCGGATAAGTATTTCGACATGGAAGTCTTTAACGGTTACCAGTTGCGCACCGGCCTGACCTTTCATACCGAGAAAGGACAAGTCAGCTATCTGAAAACTGCGCTCGACGCCAAACCGATTACCTTTATGAAAGACATGAAGTCGCTAAATTTAAGCGGGTACGACCTGGTGATCAGCGATTTTGAACCGGTCACGGCTTGGGCAGCAAAAAAACAGAAAATACCGGTTTTAGGCATCGGCCATCAATATGCGTTTAATCATAAAATCCCCAGAGAGGGATCAGATCCAATCGCCGATCAGGTCATGAAGTATTTTGCCCCTGCCGATATAGGCGTCGGCTTGCATTGGCATCATTTCGGCCAACCCATTTTGCCGCCGATTATCGAAACGCCGGAAACGCCCAAAAGCATTATCAAAAACAAGATCATCGTCTACCTGCCGTTTGAAGACCAGAATGAAGTCATCCGGCTGTTGTCGCCGTTTAGGGATTATGAATTCCATCTTTATTCGCCGGAGCCGGTTCCCTCGACATTCGGTCACATTATTTGCAATCCGCTGTCACGCGACAGCTTCCAGAAAGACTTGTACGATTGCGCAGGGATTATCAGCAATGCCGGATTTGAATTGGCCAGCGAATCGCTGCAGATGGGCAAAAAAATCCTGGCGAAGCCGCTGCATGCGCAAATGGAACAAATCTCCAATGCCGCCGCCTTACAGCAGTTAGGCTACGGCCACATTATGCATGACATGAACAGTTCCGCTATTGAACATTGGCTGCACGACAACCACGCCGTCCATATTACCTATCCTAATATCGCCAAAGTGCTGGTACAATGGATACAAAATGGTATGCCGGAAATGAATGCGGATTTTATCGAATCTATCTGGGATACCGTCAATGTTTCGCATATTGAGCACTAGCACTAATCAATGACATCACCTAAAACTGTTCTGGTCGTCGGCGGAGCCGGTTACATCGGCTCCCATATGGTCTGGCTACTCGGCCAGAAAGGCATCAATGTTGTTACTCTCGACAACCTTTCCAGCGGGTATCGCGATGCTGTATTGCATGGGCAGTTCGTACATGGCGATATTGCCGACCGGTTGATACTCGATAAGGTGTTTCGCGAGCACAAATTCGATGCCGTCATGCATTTTGCTTCGTTCATCCAGGTGGGCGAATCCATGCAAGACCCGGCCAAGTATTACCAGAACAACGTCGTCAATACGCTCAACCTGCTCAACGCGATGTGTGCACATGGCGTCGATAAATTCATTTTCTCATCCACTGCCGCGATCTTTGGCGAGCCGGAATATACCCCAATCGATGAAGCGCATCCCAAGCGGCCTATCAACCCTTACGGTTGGAGCAAGCTGATGATTGAACAGGCGTTAGCTGATTATGACCGCGCTTACGGTTTAAAATCCGTTTGCTTGCGTTATTTCAATGCCGCCGGCGCACATCCGGACGGATTGCTTGGCGAGCGCCACGACCCCGAGACGCACCTGATTCCACTGGTGCTGCAAGCCGCCTCCGGCCGTCGGCCGAACATCACCGTTTTCGGGCGCGATTACGATACCCCGGACGGCACCTGCATCCGCGATTACATCCATATCCTTGATCTGGCCGAAGCGCATTGGCTAGCCCTGCAATATCTGCAATCCACGGGCGAGTCCAACGCATTTAATCTGGGCAACGGCAACGGCTATTCCGTCGAAAGCGTTATCCAGGCAGCCAGACGCATCACCGGGAAGACCATCCCGGTACAGGAAGGCCTACGCCGCCTGGGCGACCCCGCCCGCTTAGTGGCCAATGCAACTAAGATAAAACAGGAATTGGGCTGGAAACCTGCTTATGCCGACCTGGATGCCATAGTGACACACGCTTGGCACTGGGAAAATGCACACGCCTAGATTCGCAAAGGCGTCGTGAGCGACGCCTGAATTTTGCCGAAACAATAGTTTCTTTTTACGCTGCCGTCCCACCTTTTAACTCCACCGTCTCCCCCAAAAAAGCATGCATCTGATGCTTCTTAATCGCCTTGTGCCGCTTGTATTTCTACCTCAAAATCCTACAAACCGGTATACGCCCTGCCCTCTTCAAAAACCAACCTACCAACCCAAATCAACGTTTCTCAGCTTGTCACATTACGGTAACAAACCCGTAACATTCACGTAATGAACTTGTCATATTCTGATCGGAAATTACCTATCCTATATGTCGGAATATTACATGTCGAACTTGCATAATGAACTCACAAAAATTATCAATGGCAAGCAATTAACACCTCATTTCCAGCCGATTGTTTCTTTGTCCCAAAAGAAAATAATGGGCTACGAAGCCTTGATCCGCGGGCCCTCCGACAGTCCGCTGCACAGTCCGTTCAACTTGTTCGACACGGCCGAGCGTTTTGATTTAAGCACAAAACTCGAATACATTTGCCGGGAAGTCACTTTAAGACGCTACGCCAGCCTGGATCTCAAAGAGAAACTATTTGTTAACGTAAGCCCTTCCGTATTGTTACAGCCGGACTTCAAAAAAGGCGAAACACTTAAGCTCCTCGACCAATTCGGCATCGATCCGCGACGCATTGTTATTGAATTAACGGAACACCAACCGACAGATGACTTCCAATTAATGCTTGAAGCTGTCACCCATTACAGAAGAATGGGCTTTGAAATTGCGATTGACGATCTAGGCGCAGGCTACTCGGGATTACGGCTCTGGTCAGAGTTGCAACCTGAATATGTCAAAATAGACATGCACTTTATTCAAGGCATCCATAACGACCCGGTCAAACTGAACTTTGTTCGATCCATTCAAAATATTGCCAGCTCGCTCAATTGCAATGTCATAGCTGAAGGCATCGAAACAGAAGATGAATATAAAGCGGTAGAACAACTGGGCATTACCCATGCACAGGGCTATTATTTTGCCCGGCCGACGGCTATCCCTTTAGAAAAAATCGCCAAGTCATTATTTATTGCCAGCAGCCAGCCAACACAATTTAACGCTATAAAAGCCGCTCATATCGCTAAATTCATAACCCCTGTTTCGGCAGAAACCCCTATCAGCGATGTCATGAATTTGTTTCATAGCGACAGCGACTTAACGATTCTGCCTTTGGTCGACAACAACGAGGCTTGCGGTATTATTTTCCGCGACCACTTCCTGTTCAAATTATTTTCCAGCCGCTACGGCATAGAGTTGTATGGGAAAAAGCCCATAAAATCGTTCATCGAAACAACGCCGTTAAGTTTCGACCAAAACACGCCTATTGAATTAGTCAGTAAGCAACTGACCTCAAGCATGCGCAATGATCAGGCCTTTATTATTACCGATGGCGGGGAATATACAGGCATAGGAACAATCCTGAATTTGCTTGAAGAGATTACCCGACAGCAAATCCATAATGCCAAGCACGCCAACCCTCTTACCCTATTGCCGGGCAGCGTCCCCATCAATGACCAGATCAACCAACTGCTGGCCGCCAAAACCCCTTTCAGTTTCGGCTACTTCGACCTTGATCACTTCAAACCTTTTAATGACGTGTATGGCTACAGTGCCGGCGACGATATTATAAAAGCGGTTGCCAATACACTGACCCAGCACATTCCCGCAGAAAGCGGTTTGGTCGGTCACATAGGCGGAGATGATTTTATCGTCATTTTCTTAGGGAATGACTGGTTATCCTGCTGTGAAAATATCCTGCATGCCTTTGAAAAGACCGTTCCCAACTATTACAAAGATGGCGATATAAAAACAGGCGGGATTCATGCTGAAAACCGGGCAGGAGAAAAATGTTTTTTTCCTATGATAAGTCTGTCAGTCGGACTTGTAGATCCTGATTCAACCAGCCAGTGCCAATCTCATGTCGATATCGCCGACTTGGCATCCGAAGCAAAAAAGCACGCCAAAAAGATTGATGGGAACAGCTTGTTTATTAACCGTCGTGTAGCCGCAAAAAACCAGGAAAACCTTCGGGCCTTTGCGCATAAATCCGCCACAAAACTACATGCGGTTAATTAACCCTTAAAAAGCAGACACCCTATTTCTTCTCGTTCTATGGGAAAGTATCATTGCTATTAAATTAAGAAAAAAGCCCCCTCTCCTGCTGGAGAGGGCTGGGGTGAGGAGAATAAAAATAAGGCAAAAAGCTTTATTTCCCCCTCATCCTAACCTTCTCCCTCAGGGAGAAGGGGCTGTCCATCCTTAACTTAATGGCAGTGATGCGAAAGCGTGGTAACGAGGCAATAACATCTAAAAAAGGATATTAAAATGTTTGGTTATATAAGTTTCAAAGTCCGCATAATGCTTGGTTTTCTTGCCATCATAAGCTTGATGATAGGCATCGTTGCTGTGGGTTTGTTTAATTTTTCGCAGACCCAGCGCGATGTGGCGAAAGTGGATGATACTTTTCTGCCCAATGCGCTGTTGGCGGAACGTATGGCGATTTATACCGTACAAGTGCAACAACTGTTCACCCAGGCATCAATCAGCCAGGATCCCGACAGCTTTCAGGATGCGGAAAGAGCTGCCGAAGACTTTAAGCAGGGCATCGCGCAGTTCCGCGAGCGTCTGGCAGGAGAAAACCCGGTAAAAATAACGCCGGAATCGGCGACCGGTAAAAACGGCCATGCGACAACATTGGATAACGTCGCTACCCCCGAACAAAAACTGAAAGAATTGGCCGCTCTTGAGACCGGCTTTGACTGGTATTTCAGTGAAGGTAAACGCATGACCACGGTTTATGCTAATGAAGGCATTGATGCCGGCAATCTGGTCTTAAAAGATTTCAATAAATTGGCGAAAAACCTGCGAACCCAACTGAATAGAATTAAAAACCAGGGAGTGAACGACGCCAAAAATAACGCCCATTCCATCACTGAATCAACCAGGCACGCCTCTACGGTTATGCTGGTCATATCATTGGCCGCCATCAGCTTGGGACTGGGCATTGCTATCTATTTAACACACTATCTAGACAAGCGGTTGGGCATTGATCCTTACTTTGCAAAAGGGATTGCCATGGAAATTGCCGGTGGCAACTTAACTCGGGATATTCAGGTTAAGCAGAAAGACAACAGCAGCTTGTTATATGCCATGAAACACATGCAGCAACAACTGCTGGAACGCATGACCGCGGATCGCAAGGCGGCTGACGAAACCCTGCGCGTCAAGATTGCGCTGGACAATGTCAGCACCGGCGTAATGATTGCAGATAACGACCGCAACATCATTTACGCCAATCAGGAAGTGATCAAAATACTCAGCAAGACCGAAGCCGACATTAACCCGCAATTAGCAAAGTTCTCCATTAATAGCCTAGTCGGCGCCAGCATGGATGATTTTCACGAAAACCCATCGAACCAGGCAAAAATGCTCACCTCTTTGACCGGCACCTATGAAGCCGGCATGATGTTAGGCGGCCGCTCAATGGTCGTGATCGCCAACCCGGTCATCAATGAGCAAGGCCAACGCTTGGGCACGGTGGCCGAATGGCATGACCGTACCGATGAGGTCATAGCCGAGAATGAGGTAGCGGCGATTGTCGGAGCCGCTGCTATGGGCGATTTCAGCATGCGTTTCGACCTGGAAGGCAAGGAAGGCTTCTTGCGCCATTTGGGCGAAGACATAAACCAGCTTATGCATACCAGCGAAACCGGCCTCAACGAAGTGGTGCGTGTGCTCAATGCCCTGTCCCGAGGCGACCTGACCGAAACCATCAGCAACGACTATTCCGGCACTTTCGGACAGCTCAAGGATGACTCCAATACCACCGTAGAAAAACTTAAAGACATTATCAGCCAAATCAAGGAAGCCGCTGACGGCATCGACATCGGCAGTAAAGAAATCGCTTCCGGCAATAATGACCTGTCACATCGCACGGAACAGCAAGCCGCGAGCCTGGAACAAACCGCCGCCAGCATGGAAGAACTGACCTCCGCCGTGCAGCATAATGCCAAAAACGCCCAACAGGCCAACCAGCTTGCCGTCGATGCCACGGACATCGCGGGCAAAGGTGTCGATGTGGTCGGGCAAGTCATCATGACGATGAACGATATCAACGAATCTTCACGCAAAATCGGCGACATTATCTCGGTGATCGATGACATCGCTTTCCAGACCAACATACTCGCCCTCAACGCTGCTGTTGAAGCCGCCCGCGCCGGTGAGCAAGGCCGGGGCTTTGCCGTTGTGGCTGTAGAAGTGCGCAATCTTGCGCAACGCGCCGCGACGGCTGCCGGCGAAATTAAAGACCTGATTAACGATTCGGTGGACAAAGTCTCAGGGGGCAGCAAGCTGGTTGCCCAGGCTGGACTGACTATGGAAGAAATTGTCAGCTCCATTCGCGGCGTAACGGACATGATGGCCGAAATTACCGCGGCCTCAGCCGAACAAAGCTCCGGCATCGAGCAAGTCAATCAAGCCATTGCTCAAATGGATGAGGTGACTCAACAAAATGCCGCCTTGGTAGAACAAGCCGCAGCGGCAGCAGAGTCACTGGAGCAGCAGTCGCAAAACCTGGTGGTCACGGTAAGCAGTTTTAAGGTGGATGATAACCCGGACAGTTTTTACCGCCTTATTCCACATGCAATGACGCCTGCGACGCCATTGACAACCGCCGATGCTGCGGACTGGGAAGAGTTTTAACCTAAATTGTAGGGGCGAATTCATTCGCTCAGGGCGATTAAAATCGCCCCTACAAGTGGATTTAACCAACTCGCCTAACCGGCTTAGGCAGGCTACGCTCCGCGTACCATTCACTAAAATCAGGCTCAAAAAATAACGCATAAAAATAAGATTGCTTATATTTCAATAAGCTGCGTCATTTATCTATTTTTTTGTCATGAGTGGAAATATTCATGTCACCTTAAGGAAATATCCACGTCATAAAAGCCCTCTATTCTGATGTTAACCTCAACATTATTAGGGGAACTATCAGATGCCGGATCTACGCAAAGAAATAATCACTATCCTTGATGGCAAGCTATTAACGCCCCATTTCCAGCCTATTGTTTCGTTGACCCAGAAGAAAATCATGGGCTACGAAGCGCTCATCCGCGGCCCCTCCGATAGCGCACTGCACAGCCCGTTTAACTTGTTTACCACGGCCGAGCAATATAACTTAAGCACCCGGCTGGAATTTCTCTGCCGGGAGATAACCATACAACGCTACGCCGACCTGGACATTAAAGAGAAGTTGTTTATTAATGCCAGCCCTTTGGTGCTGCTGCAACCAGAATTCAAAAAAGGCGAAACACTCCGGCTGCTTGACCAGTACGGCGTCAACCCGCGCTCGGTGGTTATTGAATTAACCGAGCACAAGCCCGCCGATAATTACGAAATTATGCGCGCCTCGGCCAAACACTACCGAAGCATGGGCTTTGAAATCGCCCTTGACGACTTGGGAGCCGGTTATTCAGGATTAAGGCTCTGGGCGGAACTATTGCCTGAATACGTAAAAATAGATAAGCACTTTATCCACGGCCTTCACGATGACCCGGTCAAGCTTAACTTTGTTCGATCAATCCAAAGCATGGCCGTCTCGCTCAATTGCAGCGTTATTGCCGAAGGCATCGAGACTGAAGATGAATTTAAAGCCATAGAAAAGCTCGGCATCACCCATGCCCAAGGCTATTATTTTGCCAGGCCAACGGCCATTCCCACAGAAAAAATCGACAGCGTACTATTTACTATAGAGCGCGCAAAAGATTGCAAGACCGTCCCCTTTAATAACGCCACCACCGCAGTGCATATCATCAGGGACATCACGCCCATTTCAGCAAAAACCAGCATTAGCGAGGTGATGAGTCTGTTTCACCACAACAGCGAACTCACCATCCTGCCGTTGGTTGACGACAATATGGCGTCCGGCATTATTTTCCGCGACAAGTTCCTTACCAAACTGTTCTCCAGCCGGTACGGCATAGACCTGCACGGGAAAAACCCGATAAAAACCTTTATCGAAAATACCCCGTTATGTATAGACTACAACATGCCGATCGACTTGGTCAGCAAGCAGCTGACCTCATTAATGACTAATGACCCGGCTTTCATCATTACCCATAACGGCGAGTATATGGGCATCGGCACATTGCTGGATTTACTCGCCGAATTTACCCGCCAGCAAATCGATAATGCCAAACACGCCAATCCTCTTACGCTATTGCCGGGCAGCGTGCCGATCAACAACCAGGTCAATCAATTACTGGCGGAAAAAGTACCGTTCAGTTTCGGCTACTTCGATCTTGATAACTTCAAACCCTTTAACGACGTTTACAGCTACGACGCCGGCGACGACATCATCAAAGCCGTTGCCAATACATTGACTAACCATATCCAGGCAGAAAGCGGCGTGGTCGGGCATATAGGCGGCGATGATTTTATTGTGATTTTCACCTGCGATGACTGGCTGACGCGTTGCGAGAACATACTGGAAACCTTTAAAAACACCGTACCGGCCTATTACAACGAACAAGATCTAAAAGCCGGCGGCATTCATACTGAAAACAGGACGGGGGAAAAATGCTTTTTTCCACTAGTCAGCCTGTCCATCGGACTGGTAGATCCGGTATCAACCAGTCTGTGCCAGTCTCATGTCGATATAGCCGATTTGGCCTCCGAGGCGAAAAAAATGGCGAAAAAGATCACCGGTAACAGTTTCTTTATTAACCAGCGAATGAGGGCAAAAAGCCCGGAAAATTTTCAATCCATAATGCATAAATCAACAGCCAAACTGCATGCCGTTAATTAGCGTGACTTTATACAAACCGCACTCTAAAGAGGTTCAAAATGCTCAAATATATCAGCTTCAAAGCCCGCATACTGCTAGGTTTTCTTGCCATCATCAGCTTGATGACGGTCATTTCTGCATCGAGTCTAATTAATCTATCCAACACAGAGCGCGACCTGACCGAGATCAACAATACCCTGCTGCCCAATGCCCTGCTGATGGGGCAAATGGCGCGCGATATTGTGCTGGTGCATCAATTCTTATCCGACGTTTCGGCCTCCCACTCTGCTGCGGGCTATGACGATGCGGAAAAATCCGTCCAGGATTTTAAACAGGGTTTGCTACAGTTTCGCGAACATATCGTTGGTAATGCCGCGAAACTAAAGGAAGTGGACATACTCGAGGCAAACTTCGACCTGTTTTACCAGGACGGCAAGCGCATGGCCTCAGCCTATACCAATGAAGGCCTGGACGCCGGCAATGCGATCATGCATGACTTCGATCATGAGTCGTACAAATTGTCCTCGCAAATGATCAAACTCAGGAATGCCGAGGTCAACGCGGCCAAGTATCACGTCAGCAACATTACCGAAACCACTCACCAGGTTTCTGCGGTGTTATGGACGATGTCGCTGGCGATTATATCGCTGGCGCTGGGTATCGCTTTCTTTTTAACCCGCCATCTCAGCAAGCAAATCGGCATCGATCCCCTGTATGCCAAAGGCATCGCCAAGGAAATTGCCGCTGGCGATCTGTCCCGGTCTATCCAGCTGGATGAGGGCGACAAAGACAGCTTGCTGCATGCGATAAAAAACATGCAGCAAAAACTGTTGGCCCGCAGAACGGCGGAACATAAAGCGGCGGAAGAAATCCTGCGCATCAAAATGGCCCTGGATAACACCAGCATCGGCATCATGATTGCGGACAATGACCGCAACATCGTTTACGTCAATAAATCGGTGGTCAACGCATTCGGCAAAATAGAAGCAAAAATCCGTGAGCAAATACCCAGCTTCTCAACCGCGGCCCTGGTCGGCAGCAGTATGGATGATTTTTACCAAAATCCGGCGCAACGGGCGAAACTTGTCGCAGGCTTAACCGGCGCCCACAGCGAAGACCTGGAGCTGGGCGGCCGCACCATGATGGTCGTTGCCAACCCGGTCATCAGTCAGCAAGACCAGCGCATCGGCACCGTCACCGAATGGCATGACCGCACCGCCGAAGTCGCCGTGGAAAAGGAAGTGTCCACTATCGTAGTTGCCGCCAGCATGGGCGACTTTTCCAAACGCTTCGATATCCACGACAAAACCGGTTTTTTGCGCGAGTTGGGAGAAGGCCTGAACCAGATGCTGTATACCAGCGAAACCGGTCTCAATGAAGTGGAGCGGGTACTGGGTGCCCTGTCCCGCGGCGACCTGACCGAGACCATCACCAATTATTATGAAGGCACGTTCGGTCAACTGAAGGACAACGCCAACACCACCGTGGCAAAACTCGAGCAGATCATTCATCAAATCAAGGATGCCACCGATTGCATCAACAACGGGGCCAAAGAAATTGCTTCCGGCAACCATGATTTGTCGCGCCGCACCGAATTGCAAGCTGCCAGCCTGGAAGAAACTGCCGCCAGCATCCATCAGCTGACCTCCACCGTACAAGCCAACACCGAAAACGCCAAGCAGGCCAACCGGCTGACCATAGGCGCTGCCGAAATTGCCAACCAAGGCGGCGAGGTGGTCGGTCAGGTCGTCAGCACCATGAACGCGATAAAAGAATCATCGCAAAAGATCGAGGAGATCGTTTCGGTAATCGACGACATCGCCTTCCAGACCAATATCCTTGCCTTCAACGCCGCCATAGAAGCGGCCCATGCAGGCAAAGACGGACAAGGCTTTGCAGTCGTAGCCAGCGAAGTGCGGCACCTTGCGCAACGCGCCGCCGCATCTGCGGAAGAAATCAAAACCCTGATTGAAGACTCGGTAGAAAAGATCGATGACGGCAGCAAACTGGCTGTACAGGCAGGTACAACCATGGAGGAAATTCTCAGCGCCATCCACGGCGTCACCGGCATGATGTCGGAAATAACCGCGGCCTCAGTCGAACAAAGTACCGGCATTGAACAGGTCAATTTAGCCATCGGCCAAATAGATGATGTAACCCAGCAGAATGCGGCTTTGGTGGAGCAAGCCGCCGCCACGGCGGAATCTCTGGAAGAACAGGCGCAAAACCTGGTCGTCACCGTAAGCGGTTTTAAAATCGATCATCATAAACCAGCCGAACTTAACGTTGTTCATACGATTGAAGTCGCGGTCGCTGCCGCGCCGGAACTCCAACCCTTAAGCGATGATCACAAGGAACATAAAGAACATATCATCTGGGACACCCTAAAAACCAGCGGCAGCAAAGCCCTATACAGCCTTGAAAATGCGGCGGCAGCCAAATCGAAGCCTCAACAAATGGCTTTCGCTATTGCCAACGGCGATTTGGATTGGGATGACTTTTAATCATGAAGTCTTTGTGTGCAGCCATTGGTCTGCATAGCTTTAAATAAATACACCAGTAAATAAACAGAGAAACGCTCCATGAAAATGAACAAGCAAATAACCGATGTGGAACATATTCTTACCGACAGTGACTCTATCGTCTCCAACACCAATCTAAAAGGCGTGATCACCTACGTCAACGATGCTTTCATTCGTATCAGCGGCTATTCCAGGGAAGAACTTATGGGTGTATCGCACAACATCGTGCGCCATCCCGACATGCCGACCGAAGCCTTTGCGGATTTGTGGCGATCAATGAAAGCAGGTCGCCCATGGACAGGCATCGTCAAAAACCGCTGCAAGAACGGCGATTATTACTGGGTGCTGGCCAATGCCACGCCACTTTACGAGAACGATCAGCTGGTCGGCTACATGTCTGTCCGCAGCAAGCCCGAACCTGACCAAGTCAAGGCGGCAGATGCGGCTTACCGGTTGTTTCGCGAAGGCAAGGCCGGCAATCTGAAAATCCGTGACGGCAAAGTCGTAAAAGCCTCGCTATTGGGACAGTTCAGGCTGCTCAAAGATTTCAATATCAAGTCCCGTCTGATCGCTATTGTCGGCCTACTGTCCATATTGCTGCTGGTGATCGGCGGCATCGGATTGCTCGGCATGAGCAAGGCCGAAGAAGGCCTGCGTACCGTCTATGAAGACCGCACTCTGCCGATAAGCCAGATTTCTTCGATTCAAAAGTTGCTGCTGACTAACCGGTTAAACATTGCCGCCAGCCTCAGCAATCCAACAGCCGAAGTGATTGAGAGGAACGCTGCCGAAGTGGAGCAAAACATCGGGAAAATCGCCCGGCTTTGGGAGGACTATATGGCCACCCAGCTAACCGATGAGGAAAAAGTGTTGGCAGAACAATTTGCCGAGAACAGAAAGTATTTCGTGACGGACGGATTAAAACCGGCCATTGCCGCATTGCGGGCAAATGACTTAACGCAGGCCAGGATTTCGACGGACAAAATCAACCGGCTTTACCCGCAAGTTGAGGAGAGCATCCAGCAGTTGATGCAAGTCCAGCTTGATGTCGCCAAGCAGGAGTACGGCGCAACCCAGGCTCGGCATGAAGACTTCCGCACGGTTTCCATCGGCCTGATCGTAGCGGGTATTGCTCTGGTTCTATGGCTGGGCTGGGCGTTAATTCGCGTCATCATACGCCCGCTTGAGGCATCCATCGCCCACTTCGGCCAAATCGCCCAGGGCAATTACCATAATGTCATCGAAATAGAACGCCACAATGAAGTCGGCAAAGTCATGGAAGCCATCAAGTCGATGCAGACCAAACTGGGCTTTGACGTCGCCGAAACTAAACGCGTCGCCGATGAAAGTCTGCGCGTCAAGATTGCACTGGATAATGTCAGCACAGGGGTCATGATTGCGGACAACGACGGCAAGATTATTTATGTCAACAAGTCAGTCAGCGAGATGCTTAGCAAAGCCGAACAAGGTATTCGTAAAGAGTTGCCGAATTTCTCGGCAGAAAAGCTGGTCGGCAGCAAGATTGACTGCTTTCATAAGAATCCCGCGCATCAGACGCAATTGCTCGCGTCCCTGACCGGCACCTATACCGCCAAGATGGAGCTGGGCGAGTGCACCATGGTGGTGACTGCCAGCCCGGTCATCAATGAAAAAGGAGAGCGTCTGGGCTCGGTAGCCGAATGGCAGGATCGCACCGCCGAAGTCGCCGTGGAAAAAGAAGTATCCACCATTGTGGCTGCCGCAATTATGGGAGACTTTAGCAAACGCTTCGATTTACGCGGCAAGGAAGGCTTCCTGCGCGAGCTGGGCGAAAGCATAAACCAGCTTTTGTACACCAGCGAAACCGGACTCGATGAAGTGGTGCGCGTACTGGGTGCCCTATCCCGTGGCGACCTGACCGAAACCATCACCAATGACTATCAAGGCACTTTCGGGCAGCTAAAAGACAGCTCCAATATCACCGTCGAAAAACTAAAAAACATCATTCATCAAATAAAGGACGCCACCGATTGCATCAATACCGGAGCCAAGGAAATTGCTTCAGGCAATAATGATTTGTCGTACCGCACCGAAGAGCAAGCCGCCAGCCTGGAACAAACCGCCGCCAGCATGGAGGAATTGACCGCTACCGTGCAGCATAATACCGAAAACGCCAAACAGGCCAACCAGCTTGCCCTTGGCGCTACCGAAATAGCCAACCAAGGCGGCATTGTGGTCGGTCAAGTAGTCGCCACCATGAATGCAATAAAAGCATCTTCACATAAAATCGAGGAAATCATTTCGGTCATCGACGACATCGCTTTCCAGACTAATATTCTCGCCTTCAACGCTTCCATCCAAGCCTCGCATGCAGGCATACATGGACAAGGCTTTGCGGTCGTAGCCAGCGAAGTGCGCAACCTTGCGCAATGCGCCGCCGCATCCGCCGAGGAAATCAAAAACCTGATTGAGGACTCGGTCGATAAGATCGATGGCGGCAGCAAGCTGGCTGCAGAAGCAGGCACCACCATGGAAGGAATTCTCAGCGCCATCCGTGGCGTCACCGGCATGATGTCGGAAATAACCGCCGCCTCAGTCGAGCAAAGCGCCGGCATCGGCCAAGTCAATCAAGCCATCAGCCAAATGGATGATGTCACCCAGCAAAATGCAGCGCTGGTTGAACAAGCCGCAGCCGCTGCCGAATCGCTGGAAGAGCAGGCGCAAAACCTTGCGGTTACCGTCAGCGGATTTAAAACGGACGATAAACCGGCCGGCCGCAATATTCTTGAGTATACCGTCGAGGCATTGCCGGAAATTCACCCGCAGCACCATCTCCATCATCGCATGCATAAAGAACACATCATCTGGGACACCCGGAGAACCAACAGCAGCAATGCCCAGCACACTCATGGCAACGTTGCATCAGTCAAATCGAAACCCCAGCTGTTGGCTGTTGCTAATGGCGATTGGGAGGAGTTTTAATCATGAACACTTTAAATGCCACTCAAACTACCGATGACTACCCTATCCCTTACGAAAAAGTTATGACAAAAAAACTAAAAAAAACAACTGTACAGGCCGGGCAAAATCCATACGGTTTAACCAAAAAACAAAGTAAGATGGTACGAATATTACAAAAGAACGCAGACAAGCTACATATTTTCAATAACCAGCTTACCCAGCTGATTGATGCGATTCCGAATACTATCCTGCTAAAGGACAAGGAAGGACGCAAATTGATCACCAATAAGCTGACCAAACGTCTTTTTAAACTTCACGACCTTGCTTGGTACGGCAAGACAATCCCGACACATCGGGAAATAGGCACCGATCATGAATATGGCCGGATGCATCTGGAGTCGGAGTTATATTTTGCGTTGGAAAAGCGCCAGCTCAAGCTTTACTACCAAGTCCAGGTAGACCATAACAGTCAAACACTTGGAGCTGAAGCGCTGCTGCGTTGGGAGCACCCGCAATACGGGCTGATTGCTCCTGAACAATTCATTCCCATCGCCGAACAAACATCCCTGATCCTGCCCATAGGTGCATGGGTGCTGCAAACCGCCTGTAAACAACTCAAGCTGTGGCAGAACGACCCGCTTAAAAAGGATTTATCGCTTGCCGTCAACATCAGCCCCCGTCAATTTAGCCATCCAGAATTCTCTGAGCAGCTGAGCCACTTGCTGAAAAAAACCGGCATCAACCCAAAACTGCTTAAACTGGAATTGACCGAGAGCCTGATGCTGCATGACATCGCCAACACCATCGAAAAAATGGAGAAGCTGAAACAGCTCGGCATCCGGTTTTCAATGGATAATTTCGGCACCGGGTATTCCTCCTTGAGTCATCTAAAAAAACTGCCTATCGACCAGTTAAAAATCGATCAATTTCTGATGCGCGACATCGCCATCGACAGTAGCGATGCCATGATCGTAAAAACCATCATAGACATGACTAATAAACTGGGAGTCAGCGTGATTGGCGGAGGCGTGGAAACCGAACAGCAATTTGCCTGTCTAAAGCAACTCGGATGTTCCGCCTATCAAGGCTTTCTGTTCGGCAAGCCGATGCCGCTGGATGAATTTGAAAAACGGATAAGCGTAGCAGCGTAACCGGATACGTCGAATTCTCGTTCCCACGCGCTGCGTTTATCGTTATACACAAATATTTACGAGCACGTCATTCCGGCAGGGATTGCCGGAAACCAGAGCACAGGTATGTGATTACTCGATTTAACAAAGCAGCTCCGCGCCATCCATGGCTTCTGGATCCCGGCAATCCCTGCCGGGATGACGGTATACTGAAGACACTGGAGTCTAACGATGAGCACGCTGAGTGGGATCGAGAGAAATTAAAATTTAATTCAGGATTAAATAATGCCCACTAACACAATTTGTTATTAGCAAGCCCAAATCATCAATCACTAAACTCCCCGAACAGGGCATGAAAAAACAGGATTTTATTGATGATTTCAAGCAATATTATGTCCATTTGCTGGGCAGGGATGAAAACTGCCGATCGCCTTTTTATGCCGGCGAAGCCTTATCACAGGCGATTCGCGACCGCTTGATGGAGCGCTGGAAAACCACCCACCAAACCTATAAAAACAATGACTGTAGACGGGGTTATTATCTGTCCATGGAATTTCTGATGGGCCGCACTTTAAGCAATGCCATGCTTAATCTGGGCGTAACCGATACGGTTACCCAGGCCATGTACGATCTCGGTATTGAAATTGAAGAGTTGATCAGCAGCGAGCAGGATGCAGGACTGGGCAATGGCGGCCTGGGCCGTCTCGCCGCCTGCTTTATAGACAGTTGCGCTACCTTGCAACTGCCGGTTATCGGTTATGGTTTACGTTACGAATACGGCATGTTTACCCAGACTATTGTTAATGGCGAACAGGTTGAAAAACCCGATCATTGGCTGCGTCATGGCAACGTCTGGGAAATTGAGCGGCTGGAATATTCGCATTCGAATTAAATTTGGCGGCCATACCGAAATTCAGACCGATGAAAATGGCAAGCAACGGCATTGCTGGATAGTCCCCACGTAATGTGCTGGCAGTGCCTTTTGATACGCCGATACCCGGCTATCAGAATGGAACCGTCAATTCATTGCGGCTATGGAAGGCAGTGGCTACCGAAGAGTTCAACCTGGATGAGTTTAATGCCGGCGATTATGCAGAAGCCGTCGCAGCAAAAATTACCGCTGAAAATATCACCATGGTGCTGTATCCCAATGATGCCAATGAAAACGGCAAAGAACTGAGATTACGGCAACAATATTTTCTGGCTTCCGCCAGTTTGCAGGATGTTATTGCCCACTGGATAGGCGCATGCACGGCAATGATTTCAGCCGCTTTGCTGAAAAAAGCTGTTTCCAGTTAAACGACACCCATCCGAGTATTGCGATTGCCGAACTGATGCGCCTGTTGATGGATATTCACGGTTTAACATGGGATGAAGCATGGGCTATCACCAAAAACACCATGGCCTATACCAACCACACCTTGTTGCCCGAAGCGCTGGAAAAATGGCCGGTTAGTTTGATGCAACGGTTATTGCCGCGACTGATGGACATTATTTTTGAAATCAATGCCCGTTTTATGGCTGAAGTTTCCATGCACTGGCCTGGCGATAGCGAGCGTTTACGCAGAATGTCCATCATCGAGGAAGGTGATGAGCAACAGGTAAGAATGGCCCATCTGGCCATAGTGGGCAGTTTTTCCGTGAACGGCGTTGCCCAGTTGCATTCCCAGTTATTGCAGCAAGGTTTGTTCAGTGACTTTTATGCCTTATGGCCGCATAAATTCAACAATAAAACCAATGGCGTGACACCGCGGCGCTGGCTTGCCGCCTGTAATCCGGAGCTGGCAAGTCTGATAACAGAAACCATAGGCGACCAGTGGATTACCGATTTATCGCAACTGAAAAAACTGGAACCCTACGCTGAGGATGCTCAATTCCGGCAACGCTGGCGCGCCATCAAACAGGCCGCAAAACAGCGCTTGATTGACTATAAAAAACAGCAAACACGATACGGAACTGCATTTTAATGTTGATGCCTTATTCGATGTGCAGGTTAAACGCATTCATGAATACAAGCGTCAACTGTTAAATGTATTGCATGTTATTCATCTTTATAACTGCATTAAAAAAGGCGATACCGAAAGCTGGGTGCCAAGATGCGTATTAATCGGCGGCAAAGCGGCTCCCGGTTATCGCATGGCAAAAAAAACCATCAAGCTGATCAATAATGTTGCCCAGGTCATTAATTCAGATCCTGACATAGGCGATAAATTGGCCTTGCTGTTTTTGCCGGATTATCGCGTTTCAGCGATGGAAAAAATTTGTCCCGGCGCTGATCTTATCCGAACAAATATCCACCGCCGGCAAGGAAGCATCAGGTACCGGCAACATGAAGCTGATGATGAACGGTGCGATCACTATCGGCACACTGGATGGCGCCAACATTGAAATTCGTGAAGAAGTGGGTGATGAAAACTTTTTTCTGTTTGGTTTGACGGAAGAGCAAATTGAAGCAAGACGAGCCCACTATGATCCGCTTGACTATTATCGACCAGGATGAAGACTTGCAGCAGGTCATGCATCTTCTGGAGTCCGGTTATTTTAATCAATTTGAACCGGGCATATTTGATGACCTGATCAACTCCATAAAAAGCCCGCATGACCCCTGGATGACGATTGCTGATTTTCGAAGTTTTATCGATACCCAAAAACGCGTTGAAGATGCCTATCGGGATAAAGATCATTGGACCAAAATGAGCATTTTAAATTGTGCGAACAGCGGCAAATTTTCTACCGATAGAACGATTAGCGAATACAACCGGGATATCTGGAAATTAGAATCGCAGCCATCGGTAAAGGGTAAATAATCGGCTTTATCATGCATGGGGTACAGATTAAGTGTATTGAGTAAACAATTATCACAAAGTGTTTAGCATGAAACTACACGATATTAATCACCTCAAATGTAGGCCATGCAAAAAAAGTAGAGACGCGATTTATCGCGTCTCTACCGACCCCAATTAGACTCAACTGATCACCGGTAACCGATATTGCTCCCGCATAACTTCAAAATAGCTGCGGATTTCCTTGGCGGTTTCTTCCAATTCCGGCCCCATACGTAAAGCATCGTCCCGTCGGGATTCTCCGATTTCCTGGAGGACGGCATAATAGCAGGGCTTGAACCGCTCTTTGAAATTTAAGTTCTGGTAACGCTCGCCCTCGAACAACTTCAAGGCGAAAGCCGTTTGGCCCTTTGCCATGAGCATGACAATCGAAAAGAAAATAACAACATCCTCCACGCCTTCTATTTCTGCCGCAAACTCTGTCAATGCAGTATCAATGGCGGTAAAAGCCTCGGTATATTCTTCGTTCCATAGAGCAATCACACCAAGGAACAAATTCTTGTGTCCGGAGGGGTCTAATTCAACAACTTTAGTACTGAGTTCCAATGCCTCACGGGGCTTTTTTAATTGCTCCAAGTAAAGCCCTGCCAATCTACGCATGGCATTTGGTTGGTTTTTCTCCACTGCCATCAAAAAATAATGCTCAGCCTGTTCCAGCTTGCCTTGTTCTTGATATAGGACTGCTAAATTGTACGTGGCCTTGGGACTACCTTTTTCCTCTGCCATTAAATAAAAATTCTCGGCCTGTTCCAGCTTGCCCTGTTCTTGATACAGAATGGCTAAGTTATGCATGGCGTTAGAATTACCTTTTTTCACCGCCATCAAATAATACTGTTTGGCCTGTTCCAACTTACCTTGTTTTTCATAGATCAAGGCCACATTAAAAATCGCATCTGGATACCCTTTATCCGCCAGTGGCTGGATATATCTAAATGCATTCTTCAAGTCCTTCTGCGCATAAGCCTCAGTGGCTTTACCCAACAAACTATAATCTGACTCCGGCAAACTCTCCGACACCTGCGGCAATAACTCTCGGGTAGTATCCAGTATGCGCTGTTGAAGATCAGGATCACGCAAGCTCTGCGCCAAAGCTTGGCTCCACAACAAGGCGTGTGGCGCTTCCAACTTACCATCCCGCAACATATCCAGATGGCGCTCAGCCCGTTCGGCCAATTCCTGTTCATCGCACCAAGTTTCCAAAAAACGCACCAGCCAAGTGGCGCGACGACGGTCATTTTTGCGGCCCAAGCGCATCAAGCACCAGATGTTGAAAAAGCGCTCTTCCAGCTGGTACAAATGGTTTTTGGTGGAGGTGGGAATGCGTCGTACGACGAGGTTTCTTTCCAGCTGGGTTAGCTGGGCCGACACCTGTTTGCTGGGCAATCGGGTTTTCTGGGCGATTTCCTTAGTGGACATAGCATCCCAACCCAAGGCGATAGCGGTAACGATCGCTTGTTGTTGGGTGGGCAAGTCGTCCAAGCGATGTTTATACAGGGGAGTGACGCGATCCAGCAGCATGTCCAGATCATGCAGGGCGCTGCCATGGTCGTCTAGAAAAATCTCGAACAACAAAATCAAGGTGCGCGGCACACCGGCTGTCAGTCGACGCAGGGCTTCCACCTTGCCGGGCCGAGTACGCAGAATTTCTTCCATCTTCTTGGTCTGCTCTTCGTCGCCCAAGCCCAACAACAATTCGCGAGTTTCTTCCGCATTGAGGCCATCCAGGCTCATCATGGTGAAGAACTGGAAAAATGGTTTGCCATGGTCGTAGTGCTGTTCCAGCGTTATTGCCGAAGCACCAACGATGCGAATGCGACGGCTGGTTGTCAGAATTTCCCGCAGGCGCTGTTGATCTCGAATACCGAACTTGCCCAGCATTTCCCCCAGGTTATCGATTAGCAGCAGCAGAGTTTTGTCGGTTTTTTCCAGCGCATCAGCCAAAATAGAGAAGCAGTCCTTTTCGTAATGCGGCGACTGATAGGCTTCCTCGTATTGATCCGGTAACCCTTCAAATTCCGGTCGCTCAGCTAGATGCTCTGCCGCCAGTTCCCATAAGCGACAGAGAGTGGTCACCGAATACTCCTCCTCGCGAAATAAAATGGGAATAAGCCACGGCGACAATTCGGCATCGTCACGCACACAAATGGATAATTTCCGCAACAAGGTGGTTTTACCCTGTCCGCGCAGCCCCTGAATAATGGTGTGTTTAAAAGGCTGTCCGGGAGCGGCTAGTCGGATTTGTTCCAACAACGCTTTCAATGTATTGCGACGTACCACAAAGCGCTCCACAAACTGGTCTTCCGGCATTTCTTGGGGGTTATAAACAGATGCGATTTTCATGGGTATGTCCTTTTAATTGGCAATTTCTTTCCACCACCAAGCGCGCAGCACCGGGGAAATAAAACGAAAATGGTTTTGATCATCACGGGCCAAATAGCCATCGTGCTGCAAAATGTTCAACAAACGGGATAGTTCGTCCATGACATCATGTTGCACGGCCAGATTGCAGGCTTCGCCATAATCAATACCATCGCGCTGTGGATCGGCGGCTAGGCTGAGTAGGGTTTTACAGAAGCGGTATTCAGGTCGCGCCAAGGCTTGAGGTTTCAGCCGCCCATGCCAATGTTCGAAGTTCTGGCGGTGACCCAGCATAGCTTCGAAGGCTTCATCAATGTGGATTTCTTGGAGCGGTGAGGCATGAAGTTCATCCACCAGCAAGCTGATATAAAATGGAGCCAACCAAGCGATGCGGTTCAGCAGGGCTTCCACCCATTCGTCGCTGGCTTGCAGGCTTTTTTTCTCAAGTAATCGGGCAGTATAAGCTTCCGCCTCATCAGGCCGAAAAGGGCGCATTTTGACTTCCCGCAGATCGTTGATATGCTTGGTATAGCCCATGCCTTCCACCACATTTTGTAAGCCGATGGAACCCGCATAAAGAAATTGAATTTTGCCTTGGTAGCGCGGCTCTTGTCGTAATTCGCGTTGAGTCGTTAGTAATTTTCTCACTTGTTGAGTACCTTCGTTTTCGCGGATATTTTCCAAAACCTGGGGAAACTCGTCCAGCATCAATACGATGGGGCGACCCGGCTCCAAGCTCTCCAGTAAACGGCAAAACTCGGCGTGATAATCTAACGACTTTGCATCTCCGAATCGTACGCTTTTGCCCAACTCTTGTATGTTGATGCTTTTAAACCTACTCGTGATGCTCCAACCCAAAGCATCCCAGCGATTCAGAAAACTCTGATCAAGCAAATGAGAAATTAGCTTGCGATAAAACTCATCTACCGTGTCCAACGACTCGACGATCAGATAGGTGGGCAAGAATGCAGCAGGGGCGTTAGCCTCCAGATATTGCATCAACTGGGTTTTACCAATACGTCGATGACCGCTAAGAATAGCGTGTTCGCCGTTCGTCAGCTGGTTTGTAAGGTTTTCGATGACATCGTGTAAAGGTTGATATTGAGGCATGATCATCTCCAGACAATAAAGTTATTGCTAAATATACTAGCAATAACTTTATTGTCAACATAAATGACAATAAAGTTATTGCCATATCCTCTAATATGCGCAAAAAGACTACAGGCCTTAATCAATTGCCAACCCCGCACATCCTTAAGAACAGGAGAAAATCCATGCAAACCATCGAATTTGAAACCATTGCCCAAGGACACACTATTCGTATTCCCGACACGGTGCCGGATGGGGTTCGCTTGAGAGTCCGGGTGTTATGGGATGAAGCACCCGCCACAACAGCTGCGAAAGGCGACTTAAAAGCCTTGTTGGCCAGTATGGCCGAGGGCTTGACTGACAACGACCTGTCCCGTCCACGCGAATTTGGCCGGGAGTTGCCAGAATGGGATACTTGATCGATACCAACATTATTATCGGAGTTGCAAAAAGGCAATCGTTGCCATGCGGGGGTGGAACTCTGGTACGCAGCTACCGACAGTGACGAATTGTTTCTGTCAGTGCTGGTGATCGGTGAAATTCGCTTAGGCATAGAGCGTCTGCGCCGCCGCGATGCAATTCAAGCCGAGCGCTTAGAGCAAAAACTATTGGCCGTGGAATCGTTGATGGTAGGCCGCATTTTACCCATTACTCAAGTCATCGCCGAACGCTGGGGGCATCTGAACGCTCCCGATCCCTTGCCGGTTATCGATGGGTTATTAGCGGCTACCTCCCTAGAGCAGAATTTGACTTTAGTCACGCGCAACGTGCGCGATGTCGAACGTTCCGGCGTTCGTTGGCTAAATCCTTTTTTATAACCCTAGTGGCGAGCACAATTTCACTGAAATGATGAAAGCTGGATTCGCCGCGAGGCAACACCACACTCCGACAGACTGTCATCGGCGTTGTGCGATTATTGATGGGGTTTGTGGAAACGTCAGGCCAGAAAATATTAATCCAGTAAAAAATTACTCTGTTTCAGCTGATCATTCGGTTCAGTGTCAGTGGTGTGATCTTTCAAATTAACCCCGGAAAGCTGTAATTTTTCGGCCTCATTGATTAAAAATAACAATTTCTTTAGCGCCTGCTGATAACTCAGCCCGTTTTCATGAATATTGGAAATGCAATTGCGCTCGGCATCGGTGCTTATGCCTGATCTGGCCTGATAGGTGAAGTAAATACCCATGCTGTCGGGCGAGCTTAAACCGGGTCTTTCGCCGATCAATACCATGCACAATCTGGCTGCATAATGCTCCGCAATGGCATCGCCAATTGCCACGCGCCCGTGTTTGACCAGGCACACCGGCGGCAGTCTGTAGCCCTTTTGTTGCAGTTCGGGCAGCAATAAACTCAGGAACGGTTCGGCGTGATGTTCAATGGCTGTAGACGATAAACCGTCGGCGACAACAACCACCGCATCAAACGGGATGGTGGCGGTGCGCTGCAAACAGGCCGTCGCCGATGCGCTTAACAAGCGTCCGAGATCGGGACGCTGCAAATACACCGACTGATTTTCCGCCTGGCTTTGCAAGGTCAGCGTTTGATAGCCCTGCGCATTCAAGCGCTGCTGGAGTCCTGCAAAATCCAGCGGGATGTTGACCGCATCGCGAGCCAGCGCATGCGCCAACTGAAAATCCAGGCAGGCGCGGGTCGGCAGGCTCATTCCGGCCCTTCCCAAAGCGATACGCGCCGGGGTGAATTGCTTCAGGCTGTGCCATGGGTCTTGGGCAATCGTCGATTCGTTATCGTTGCTCATTGCCTTACTCGCTCAGTTTTTGTTAAGAAGGTAAATAAAGTTCTGATTAGCAAGATACTTCAGCTAGCCCAAAAAGTTCGTCATTCCGGCAGGGATGCCGGAATCCAGAGCCATGGATGGTAGTCTCCGCCAAGTGCTCTGCCACTTAAAGTTAAGGATTCATACATTCACATCCATGTGACTGGATACTGACATAACCCACAGGGATGTGGGGAATGCAGATATTGCAGGAGCGAATATCTGTCCCTGCCAGTATGACGATGCTAGCTGAGGTTCATTGCTAATACGGAGGAAGTTTAAATAAGGCCGGAATATCGGGTTGTTGTTGCAACCGATTGTCGGCATTAAAAATCCCGTGCTGTTGCAGCCATTGCTCAAACTCGGGCGCAGGCCTCAATCCCAACACCTGGCGCAGATAAAGCGCATCGTGGAAAGACGTGGATTGATAATTGAGCATCACATCGTCAGCGCCGGGAACGCCCATAATAAACGTGCCGCCGGCAACGGCCAATTGGGTCAGCAACATGTCCATATCGTCCTGATCGGCTTCGGCGTGGTTGGTGTAGCAGACATCGCAACCCATCGGCAGGCCCAGCAGTTTGCCGCAAAAATGATCTTCCAGGCCTGCGCGGATAATCTGCTTGCCGTCGTAAAGATATTCGGGGCCGATAAAACCGACCACGGTATTGACCAGCAACGGCTTAAACTTGCGAGCGACCGCATAAGCCCTGGCCTCGCAGGTTTGCTGATCCATTCCGTGATGAGCATTGGCGGACAGCGCACTGCCCTGCCCGGTTTCAAAATACATGCAGTTATCGCCCAACGTTCCCCGGCCCAACTCCAGCGCGGCAAGATGCGCTTCCTGCAATAAATCCAGGTTGATGCCGAAACTGTCATTGGCTTTTTGCGTTCCTGCAATGGACTGGAACACCAAATCGACAGGTGCGCCCTGCTCTATGGCTTTCAAGGTCGTCGTTACATGCGACAGCACACACGATTGCGTCGGAATTTGATAGCGTTCGATCACATCATGCAGCATGTGCAGCAAGCGCGAGGTTGCCTCAAGATTGTCGGATGCAGGGTTAATGCCGATAACGGCATCGCCGCAACCGTACAGCAAGCCGTCCAGCAGACTGGCGGCAACACCGGCCGGATTGTCGGTAGGATGGTTGGGTTGCAGACGTGTGGACAAGCGGTTTTCCAGGCCGATCGTGTTCCTGAAGCGGGTAATAACGCGGCATTTTTTAGCGACCAGAATCAAATCCTGGATACGCATGATTTTGGACACAGCGGCCGCCATTTCCGGCGTGACGCCTGGGGCTATCGCGGTTAACGTCGCTGCCGTCGCCTGCCCGGACAGCAGCCAGTTTCGAAAATCGCCAACCGTCAGATGACTGATGGCAGCAAAAGCCGCGCTATCGTGCTCGTCGATAATCAAGCGGGTGACTTCATCCTGTTCATAAGGCACCAGCGCTTCATTGAGAAACTGCTTTAGCGGCACATCGGCAAGCACCCATTGCGCCGCGACCCGCTCAAGGTTATTGACCGCAGCCACACCGGCCAGGTAATCGCCCGAACGTGCGGGGGTCGCCTTGGCCATCAGATTGCACAGGTTTTTAAAATCGTAGGCCTGCTGGGCGATGTGGGTCTTATACATGAGTGACTTATCCAGATAAATTTGGAATGCTCAAGATAGCATTAATTGGAACTATTTATTGCCTAACCCGAGGATCTGAAAACATTCATCGCAGAACTTTGTTAAGCCATGAAATGCTTATTGTTTGGGGTAAAAATCCTCATCAGTTATATCGTCGAGCCCCCAAGGGCAGGTCATTTCAAATGTATTGAGGTTTAACCCTGACTTTTTTGCCGCTTTTACTCTTGCCAGATCGTAAGCGTTGCTTAGTATATTTTCCAGTTTTGGTTTTAGGCCTTTGTTATCTTTTAATACATGTCCATATTCTTTACGTTCTTCCTGGATCATTAATTTCCAGCTTTTTTTCCTTTTTGCCGGTTGGTACTTCCATTTCAAAAGATAGACTAACAATAAAGTTAACCGCCTTTCGAGTTCCTGCTCTTCACATCTTCCTTTGGTTTTTAACTCCCTGATTAAATTTGGTATGTCTAACTTGTCAAATTGACCTTTCTTTAATAGCTTGATCTGCTTCGCGCCCAGCTGTAAAAATCCTTCATGTATTTAGTCATTTTTATACCGGTTAGTTTTATGTGCTCAACACGGCGCTAAGCTAATTGCGGCTCTTGTCCATCTTTCCTGATAAAAAAGACGGGGTAAAAGAGCCGTCAAAGAACGTAAACCGTGACCGTCCGAAGCATGGTAATTACCTTAAATGACAGCATGATTAATTTTTTTCCTTTTATTTTGATTATTTTTCTTCTGTTTAGCTTTTAGATTGCCTGCCCGACCCCGCCGATTTCACACAATTTTGAAAAATTCATCGGGCTATAAATGACTTATTACCGCAAAATTATTATGTATTTCAATAAACTGCATTACCTGTTTATTTTTATGGTTATAAGCGGAAATATTCATGTCATCTTAAAGAAATATCCACGTAATAAAATCACCCTATTCTAGTCGCTAATCTCAATAAGCCTTGACGCTCCTCCCGATTTTTGTTGATTCAATAGTATGGTATTCGATATGAAACGTAACAAGATATTTAAGAATCTCAGCCAAGATAAACTACTAGGACATAAGCAATGTATTGCATTCCATGAAGCAGGACATGCTGCGGCTATTTATTTAAATAACAAAGCCCGGAACCTTCCGCCTGTTTTTTTTCAAATCATGCTTAAAGATTTAAACGGCATGTCTGAAGAAAATATAATGGTTTATCAAGTCGATTGTATTGCAAGGGTGAAAGGAGGCCGCTCAATCAAATCATTACCCTATTCGGCTGAAACTTTGACGCATGCGGCCGACCATAATACAAAGGAATCTTTAATACAGGATCACATCGTCGCCTTTGAAGTGGACATCATTAATCTGCTTATCGGCCCGCTAGCCGAGGCTAAATACATTGCCCATACCGATGATGAACTGTTTAATCATAAATTAGTCGATCTGGAAGCATTGAAAAATTACGGCGGCAGTTCCGACCTGGAACTGGCCTATGAATATTTGCAATGTTTTTCCGCCAGCAAACAACAGCAGGACAAAAAACTGGATGAGTTGTTTGACGTGGCGTTTAACTTCATAAATGATCGGGCAAACTGGAGAGCCATTACCAAACTGGCTGACTACATTATCGAAAGCAATAAAAATATCATCAGCTGTGATGAAGTCGTTACCCTGCTTGAACAAAATAGCTTCGCCGGCAGATATCCCGGCCTGTAAGTTGGAATAAGCCTGTTTTGAGCGATAGCGAAAACAGGCTATTTATAAAGCGCCCCGCACCTACGGAGCAATGCTTAAACAAAGATTGCGGATCATCACTTCCTCATCAGCCTCGATAATCAGCACCGGCTTGCGATCGGGAATGCCGATCTCGCTAGCGCCTAAATAGTTGGCGGCCTTGTCCAAGGCAAACCCCAGAAAATCCAAGGGTGCGCAGATTTTCTCCCTAACTTCGGCAGAATGTTCGCCGATGCCGCCGGTAAAGACCAGCGCATCGATACCGCCCGCCTTGGCAGCAAATCCGCCGATCGCCGCACGCACCTGGCGGCAGAAATAATCGACGGCAAATTGGGCTTGCTCACTTTTACTGGAAAGCAGTTCATGCATTTCCGAACTTTCACCCGAAGACAACGCCAATAACCCCATCTGGTGAAACACCAAGTCGCTTAACTTTTCGGGATTGTAGTGCTTGGCCAGTTCCACCATTACGCCGGGGTCAAGGTCGCCGCTACGGGTTCCCATCGGGATGCCGCCTGCCGGCGTATAACCCATCGTGGTGTCCACTGATTTCAGGTTTTCCATCAGGCAAAGGCTGGCACCGCTGCCCAAGTGCGCGACGACCACTTTCTTATAAGCCAGATCGCCCAAAATCCAGGCAAGCATTTTGGCAACGTAGGCGTAATTGAGCCCGTGAAAACCAAAGCGGCGTAAGCCTAGCTCATTCGGGATCGGCAGCCGTTGAGCCAACTCAGGCATGGTGGTGTGAAAAGCCGTATCGAAGCAAACCAGCTGCGGCGCATCGAAACGTTGCAGGCATAAATCCAGCCCCAGCAAATTGCCCGGCAGATGCAACGGGGCAAGATGGATCAGCCCTTCCAGCCGGGAACGCTCGGCCGCATCAACCCGTCTAGCCGGGTCGGTAATATCGCCGCCATGGACAAAACGATGCCCGACCAGATCCGGCATGTTCCCCGCCAAATCCTGCAAGAGCTGATCGAACGCTTCCCGCTGGTCGCGCACGCGCTCATAGCGGAAATTGCGCCGCGCGCCGTCTGCGGAAAACAGGCTCGCCTTGATCGACGACGAGCCGCTATTGATCGTTAGAACTGAGCGATTCATCAATAAGGCCACACCCAATTGTCAACTTCAGGCAAATCAATGCCATGTTCGTAAGCATAGTTACGGCAATCGATCTGCATGTCGCGCATTTTTTCTTTGACATGCGCGCCCGCCACCCGTAAAGCCGGGAATGCGGTTAATCACATCGATGACCAGGCTGAAACGGTCGATCTCGTTCCGAATCGCCAAGTTCCAGCGGCGTATTGATATTGCCTTTTTCCTTGTAGCCGCGCACATGCAGGTTCTTGTGATTGTTGCGGCGGTAGGCCAGACGATGGATCAGCCAGGGATAGCCGTGGAAGTTGAACATGACCGGCTTGTCCAGCGTAAACAGGCTGTCGAAATCCTTGTCCGAAAGCCGTGCGGGTGTTCGCTTCAGGCGTCAGCTTGTAAAGGTCGACCACGTTGATGAAGCGAATTTTCAGTTGCGGGAAATTCTCGCGCAGCAGTACCACTGCCGCCAGCGCTTCCTTGGTCGGAATATCGCCCGCACTGGCCATCACCACATCCGGTTCGACGCCTTGATCGTTGCTCGCCCAATCCCAGATGCCGATGCCTTTGGTGCAATGCTTGATGGCCGCATCCATGTCCAGAAATTGCAGGTGCTTCTGCTTGTCGCAGACGATCACGTTGATGTAGTCGGTGCTCTTCAGGCAATGATCGGCGACCGACAGCAGGTAGTTCACGTCGGGCGGCAGATAGATGCGCGTGCACCTCAGGGCTTTTGTTGACCACCACGTCCAGAAAGCCCGGATCCTGATGGGTAAAACCGTTGTGATCCTGCCGCCATACGGTGGAGGTGATCAGCAGATTCAGCGATGAAACCGGCGCGCGCCAAGGCAGACTTCGTTGCGACATCGCCAGCCATTTGGCATGCTGGTTGAACATCGAATCGATCACATGCACGAAAGCTTCGTAGGTGGAGAAAAAACCGTGGCGTCCGGTGAGCAGATAGCCTTCCAGCCATCCTTCCAGCGTGTGCTCGGACAGCATCTCCATGACCCGGCCATCCGGCGACAGTTCGCCGCCGTCGGCATCTTCCGGCAGATAATCGGCCAGCCAGGTTTTTTTGCTGACTTCATAGACGTCGTCCAGCTTGTTGGAGCTGTTTTCGTCCGGGCCGAACACGCGGAAATTTGTCATATTCAGGCGCATGATGTCGCGCAGGAACTTGCCCAACGGACGGGTGTTTTCAGCGTCGGTGGTGCCCGGCTTGTTCACCTTGACGGCATATTCGCGGCAGTCCGGCAGATGCAGGGCCTTGCGCAACAGACCGCCATTGGCATGGGGATTAGCGCTCATGCGCCGCGCACCTTTGGGCGCCAGCGCCTTGAGTTCGGGCAACAGGCGGCCGTTCGCGTCGAACAGCTCTTCCGGCTTGTAGCTGCGCAGCCAGTCTTCCAGCTGCTTGAGATGCTCCGGCGTGTCGCGTACGTCGCCCAGCGGCACCTGATGCGCGCGCCAGAAGCCTTCCACTTTCTTGCCGTCGACTTCTTTCGGCCCGGTCCAGCCTTTCGGGCTGCGCAGTACGATCATCGGCCAGCGCGGGCGCACAGGCTTGCCGCTACTGCGCGCTTCCTGCTGAATGCGGCGGATTTCCAGAACGCATTGCTCCATCGTAGCAGCCATGGCTTGATGCATGGTGTCCGGGTCGCTGCCTTCGACGAAATAAGGCGTCCAGCCGTAACCCTTGAACAGGTTTTCCAGCTCCTCGTGCGAGATGCGCGACAGGATGGTCGGGTTGTTGATCTTGTAACCGTTCAGATGCAGGATCGGCAGCACCGCGCCGTCGCGGATCGGGTTCAGGAATTTGTTGGAATGCCAGGAGGTCGCCAGCGGCGCGGTTTCGGATTCGCCATCGCCGACCATCACCGCAACGATCAGATCAGGATTGTCGTATGCCGCGCCGAACGCATGCGAGACGCTGTAACCGAGTTCTCCGCCTTCATGAATAGAGCCCGGCGTTTCCGGCGTGCAGTGGCTGCCGATGCCGCCCGGAAAGGAAAATTCCTTGAAAAACTGGCGCATGCCGTGTTCGTCTTCGCTCTTGTTCGGATAGGTTTCGCTGTAAGCGCTTTCCAGATAGACTGGGCCGAGCACGCCCGGCGCGCCATGACCAGGACCGGCCATAAAAATCGCATTCAAGTCGTATTTGTTGATCAGCCGGTTAAGGTGAATATAGGCAAAAGAAAGGCCAGGACTCGAACCCCAGTGACCCAGCAAGCGGCTCTTCACATGTTCGATCTTGAGCGGTTCGCGCAGCAACGGATTGTCGCGCAGATAAATCATGCCGGCCGCAAGATAGTTGCAGGCACGCCAGTAGGCGTCAATTTTGCTGATTTCTTCTTGGGGCAGCTGGGTCGGTTCGGTAGTCATAGTTTATAAATCCGAGGTTGTTTCATAGGGGAAAATTAGTTTCTGAATATTAAACCTTCTCTCTGTGACGCCCGTATGACAATCGACTGAGAAAAAGCGTTTACCGGAATCCTCTGCTTTTGGCTTCAACAAGCGGATGAACGGAATAAATCGGATTGTAACAAAGCCGTCAAAAAGCAAAGTTATACTTTTTGGCTATGAAAAAAGACAAAATTAAAAAACATAAGCTTCTACTTCGGCATCTGACTCTTGATGATTACGATAATATTGCTGTTTTAATGGAGCATGTCTACGGTAATTTGGGCGGCGCCTGGAAGAAAGATCAGTATACTTCTCAAATCACCCGTTTTCCTCAAGGGCAGATTGTCATTGAAGATAATGGCCAGTTAGTGGCCGCTGCATTAAGCATGATCGTTGATTATGCCCGCTTTGGCGATGTCCATACCTACGCTCAAATTACCGGCAATGGTTATCTGACCCATCATGACCCGCTGGGCGACACCTTGTACGGTGTCGATATTTTTGTCCATCCAAAATATCGAGGGCTGCGCTTGGGCCGAAGATTGTACGATGCGCGCAAGGAATTATGCCGAAATCTGAACCTGCGCCGGTTTATTGCCGGCGGGCGGATTCCCGGCTATGCCAAATACGCCGATACCTTAACGCCGGTGCGTTATATCGAAGAGGTCAAAAACCGGGAAATTTTTGACCCGGTGCTTTCATTTCAGCTGTTTAACGGTTTCCATGTACGTAAGGTGTTGACCGGCTATCTTCCTGTCGATGCAGATTCGAAAGGGTTTGCTACTCTTCTTGAATGGGTCAATCTTGATTATGTCGATAAAATGCCCTCGATTGGCGGCTCCAAAAATATCATCCGTTTAGGCGTTGTGCAATGGCAGATGCGAACCTTGACCAGCGTCGAAGAGTTGCTCAAGCATGCCGAATTTTTTATCGATGCGGTAGCCGGTTACCATGCCGACTTTGTGCTGTTTCCCGAGTATATGAGTGCGCCGCTGATGGGCTTGTTTAATGATAAAAATCCTCCCGATGCCATTCGTGCCTTGGCGGGTTTTACCAGTGAAATCCGGAATGGTTTATTGGAAATGGCCATGTCTTACAATATCAATATTATTGCCGGTTCCATGCCTGAGTATAGCGCTCATGAACTCTATAATGTGTCGTGGCTGCTCAGGCGTGACGGCACTTTTGAAGCCCAATACAAAATCCATGTCACGATTGATGAAGTCAGTTGTTGGGGCGTTAAAGGCGGCGATGCATTAAAAGTGTTCGATACCGATTGCGGCAAGATTGCGGTATTGGTCTGTTACGATTCCGAATTCCCCGAACTTGCCCGCTTGGCGACTATTCAGGGCGCGCAAATCATTTTTGTGCCGTTCTGGACCGACACCAAAAATGCCTACCAACGGGTGCGCTATTGCTCACAAGCCCGCGCCATTGAAAATGAATGTTTTGTGGCGATTACCGGCAGTGTCGGGAATTTGCCGTATGCAGAGAATATGGACATCCAATACGCGCAAGCGGCCATTTTCAGTCCCAGTGATTTTTCATTTCCGCATGATGCGATATTGGCGGAAGCAACGCCGAATACCGAAATGACGCTGATTGCCGATGTTAACCTGGATTTATTAAAACAGGTTCGTACTCGCGGCGCCGCCCGCAATCTCGCGAATCGACGCCCGGATTTGTATCGCTTGGAGTGGTTTTAACAAGTCATTGCACTATTCAGCGATACTTAATAGGACACGGATTGGACGGGGTTAAACGGATTTTAAAAAACCGAAACCAAATCTATTCTTGTGCTTTTTAATCAATGTATATCAGCCTAATCCGTATCATCCGTGTTCCATTTATCTATGTGCTGAAAGTTGCACCTACTTTTCTTCCGGCAGCCAATTGATCTCTTTGGCTGTTTGCTCGCCAATCACACATTCATCCAAACTGTCCGCCATGCGCATTGTGGTTGCCGACAGAGGAATGCGGCCGACCATGATTTCGGCCTTGGTTTGCGGATACAGCGGCGACTGCTCCGGATCGGCGTAGCCTATCGGGAACAGGGCGCTGTTATCGGCAGCATATTTGTCGGTCGCTCCAACCGTGTGCAGTAATTCGTGGGCGATAACGACATTGTTTTGATGATCCTGGTCGACCGAGGCAAAAGCATGAACCACTGCGGCCAGACCTTTGTCGAGCCCCAATGAATGTTGCAGGCTCCTGCCTTTCGCCGCCTCATGATAAAGCACAAAAACATCGATACGGCGCATACCGGAATCCGAAGTAAGAGCATTTTTATAAGTCCAATAACGGAATTTAAGCACCCACCCGATTATTGCGGCATAGCCTTCACCGGGAGCAGGCGCTTCAGGCGGCTGCACCGTCAGCACAGGTCCCATGCGTATTTGAATGGGCTGTTTGGTGATCAGCCTGTATTTTCCGCTGTGTTGCTGCAAAAACCGAGCAACCGGCTCAAAGACGCCCTCATCCAGTTCGTTGATATATTCATTGACGACCGGACTGTTGTTATCGCCGTTGATCGGATAAATGACCACGCTTAAAGGTTCGGTCCACGACCTGGATTTCAGTTTTTGGTTTTTTGCATAAAAGGCCACGCCGACAAATACGGCCAGTAAAATCAGGATGCGGATAATTTTAAATAGTGTCATGGCTAATGCGCTACTTGGGAATAGAGATCAGATTTAAGGGTGCTGCATTTGGTGCATGAGTTCAAGATTTAACAGCGAGTGAAGTCATGTTTTTTTGCGTTATCTACTCCCACTGCTACCATTCATGTCAAACAACTCTTCGCGCCATTTGTTACACAGCGGGTATAGCTTATATTAAGAGATACGCTGTCTTCACTCTAACCTTAGAAGCCACATCCCATGTCCAAAACAAATCGCCCTTTAAACGCCGGACAACTGGCTACTTTATTTACCCAGCTAAAACACCTTGAATCAGCCGGGCTACCTGCTTTTCAAGCCTTTGCAATTTTGGCGGAATCAGAACCCGAGCTAAAAAAACTGCTAGTAAAAATGCAGCAGCAATTGAAATCAGGACGACCGATTTCCGAAGCCGGCTTTAGGGCGGGTATTTTTAATGACACCCATAAAACGCTAATTCATGCCGCCGAAACCAGCGGCCGACTGGCGGAAGTTTACGGTCAACTTGCCGACTATTACACCGATTTAGCCAGCCGCATTAAAAAAGTAAAATCGCGCTTGTACTTTCCCGCGTTGACATTGATTATCGCGCTGTTCGTTCAGCCCCTGCCCGGCCTGATCGGTTCTAAAATTACCGGGTTCGATTATTTGCAACTCAGTCTGGGACGGCTTGTTGTTATAGGCGTGGGCGTATTCTTCCTGGTTCGGCTACCCGCAATTTTGCGCAGCCTTGGCCTGGAAACCGCTTGGCATGGTTTGCAGATGAGGGTTCCTGCTGTTGCCGACTGGATTATTAAACGCCAGACCAATGAATTCTTTTTTATTCTGGCTCTGATGTTAGAGGGCGGTTTGGCTTTTGCTGTGGCCTTGCCGAAAGCGGTAGCGGGTATTAAGAACTGCTGTTTAAGGGAACAATTCATCCCGGCGTTGTCGATGTGTGCAAGTGGTATCAGTGTCAGCGACACACTGGCCAAAATTCCAGCTATCAACGCCACGATGCTGCAACTTGTAAACAGCAGCGAACAAAGCGGCAAACTGGCTGGAGGCATACTGCATTTTTGCCGACTGGAAACGGAAACCATCGGCCTGCAAGATGATGCCTTAGCCGAATGGCTGCCGCGTTTGGTTTACAGTATTATCGCCGTTTGGATGGCTTATTCCATTTTAGGAAGCCAGTTTGCCACGGTGGTGCCGAATAACATCTAGAACGATAAAAAACAGCTCAGCCTGCAGCCAGCAACTTGTTAAATTCATCAGCGAACACCGGTCTCGAAAACAGATAACCTTGTCCATAATCGCAACCGGCGGCAATTAGCAAATCGCACTGCTCCTGGGTTTCTATGCCTTCTGCGACAACCTTGATGCCCAATTTATGCGCCATCACAATGATCGCTTCGCACAATGTCAGATCAGTGGCATTAGGACTAAGGTTACGGGTGAACGACTGGTCGATCTTGAGATAGTCTATATCGAATTTTTTCAGGTACGACAATGAAGAATAACCTGTACCGAAGTCATCCAGCGATACCTGTATACCGGCATCGCGAAAAGCCAGCAGTTGGCCGATAATCATAGCCCCGGCATCCATCAACAGTCCCTCGGTAATTTCTACGACTATGCTTTGTCCAGGCAGGCCGAGTTCGCGCAAATGCTCGAACCAGGCAAGATGCCCGTTGCCCTCTTTTTGGAATTGCACTGGCGATTTATTAATGCTGATCTGGAAATCGTTATGGTGCTCGGCTCGCCATTGCGCCGCCTGTTGCGCCGCCTCGCGAAATACCCACTCACCAATATCAATAATCATACCGGTTGTTTCAGCGACCGGGATAAACTCAGCCGGACTGATCAATCCGCGGGTTGGATGCTGCCAGCGAATCAGCGCCTCCGCCTTATGGATTGCGCCGGAGGCCAATTCCACAATCGGCTGGTAAGCCAGCCGGAACTGGCATTCGGCCAGCGCGCTGCGCAAATCATTAATCAGCCGCATTCTGGTCAGGGCTGCTTCCTGCATCGAGATAGTAAAATAATGCCGACAGTTGCGACCCTGATCCTTTGCGGCATACATGGCCTGATCGGCGTTTTTTATCAGTACGTCAATGTCATCGGTATCTTCAGGATACAAGGTGATACCGATACTGACTGATACATACGCAACTTCGCCCGCTAACTCGAACGGTTTGGTGAGCTGGCACAGGATATCCTGAGTAAGGCGTTCAATACTGTCTTGCTCTTGTAATTCTGCCAAAATAATAGTGAATTCATCGCCGCCCAGGCGTGCGACGGTGTCGGTACTGCGCACGCAATTAAGCAGGCGTTGCGCCATCTCCTGGAGCAACAGATCGCCTTTGCAGTGTCCCAGCGTATCATTAACATCCTTAAAATGATCGAGATCAAGGAACAGCAATGCCAGCGGCAGACCCACCCGCCTGGATTTCTTCATCTCCTGCGCCAGACGCTCGTAAAACATATGGCGGTTGGGGAGTCCGGTCAACGAGTCGAAGTTGGCCTGCTGCCAGATGGTCTGTTCCGCATGCTTCTGATCGGTGATATCCGAAAAAGTCGCGACCCGATGCCGTACATTGTTTTGGTCATCATAAACGGTATTGATCGTCAGCCATTCTAAGTATATTTCGCCGTTCTTGCGCCGATTCCATATTTCACCCTGCCAATGCCCAGTTGTCTCCAATGCATGCCACATGATCTGGTAGAACGCTTCGCTTTGGTGTCCTGACTTGAGCAGCGCTGTCGATTGACCGACGGCCTCTTGCAATGTGTAACCGGTCAATTCGGTGAAAGCCGGATTGACCGTAACAATCTGATTATCGGCATCCGCCACCATGATGGCCTCGCCAATCGCCTGATAAACCAGATTCGATAGCTTCAGTTTCTCTTCATGATCTTTACGCTCGGTAATATCGACGAGTATCGCGCGGCAAGTCTGCTCGTCATCATTGGCAATGGCTTCTAGCTGTATAATCCGGGTTGGACAACTGTCGGCAGAGAGCAGGGTTAACTCACAGCCATGGGCCGTCTTGCCGACAAATACCTCAGACAGGAAATCGTTAAAAACCGGCAGGGAGCCGGCGCTGATAAAAATTGAAAACCGTTGCTGCTTTAGCTGAGCCCGAAATATTCCCAACTGCTTGGCGGCCTTAAGATTGATCTGATGGATAGCGCCGTCGCGCCCCAGCGTAAGATAACCGACCGGCGCCATGTCATAGAGTTCTGTGTAGCGTTTCAGGCTGTCTTCAATTTTAGCCTGTGCTATAAGCAATTCCTCATTCTGCATTTCCAGCTCGATCTGGTGAACCTGTAGTTCGTGCAGCAGTTTCTTTGCGTCCGCTTCAAAGTTACCGGATACGGTTGACTGCTGCTGGGTAAGCCGATGTTCGGCGCGGTGCCGCAGGTTATTCATGCAGGTAAATTGCTTAATATTTTTTGTCACACGTTATCCCTATTCCCAGAAGGCATTATAAGCTGATGTTTCACAGGCCAAGAAATTTTTACCATAAAGGTTTAACCTAAAAACGACGATTGGCCCACGAAAGACACGAAATAAATCGTGCTCATGGATGCACTGGGAAACGCAGTGCATCGCTCGCGTGATAGGGATTGCTTGATATTGATGCGCTTCACTGCGTTCAGCATACCCTACGCACTGATCAAGTAGGATGTTGCCGTTTGCACCGCTACAAATAAATTTCGGAATTGGAATTATTGTTTGCATCAGAATCTTCCTGCCGTATCGAGCCGGCTTTCTTTTTATGGTGGGTAATGACTGTGCGGATAGCGACATATTGATACGGTTTGCCTTTCGCGTTAAGAAAAGGAACGATGGTGGTATCCACCCAATAGAGGGAGCCGTCTTTGGCGCGATTACGGATTTCTCCTTTCCAGACATGACCGTGTCCGATGGTTCGCCACAGGTTGTGCATGAATTCCCTGGAGTGATACCCCGAATTGATGATGCGGTGATCCTGTCCGAGCAGTTCTTCGCGCGAATACTTGGAAATTTCGCAGAACTTGTCATTCGCATAGGTGATCGCGCCCTTTTGGTCGGTAATCGCTACAATCGCGTGTTCATTGAGTGCCAGCTCAAGGTTTCTGGCGAGACTGATGTCAACAAAAGTGATCACCACGCCGTCTATTACATTATCCGTGGTGCGGTAAGGCATGATGCGCACATCGAACCAGCGCCCGTCATGAGTCTGGATTTGTTTATCCGAAACCACCAACGTACGCAGTACTTCGGTTGCATCCTGCTGCAACAAAGGATAATCCAGGTCGGTCGCGATGTCGGATAACGGCCGCCCTACGTCTTGCGGCCGCAGTCTGAAAATCCGCGTGGTATGGTCGGTAAAGCGCCGCAGATGCAAGTTGTTGTTGAGAAACACCGTTGCAATTTCGGTACTGTTAAGCAGGTTCTGCATATCGTTGTTAATCCACTGCAATGTATCCAGTTTGGCTTGCAATTCCGCATTCACCGTCAGCATTTCCTCATTCATTGACTGCATTTCTTCCTTGGAAATGAGCATTTCCTGATTCGCTAACTGGCGTTCTTTATGGCCGGCTTTGAGTTCTTCCTGCAAAAACTGCATTTCATCGCGCAAAGCCTGCATTTCCAGCTGGGCCTGTTGCACTGCCTTGGAATGCTGAAGCTTGCCGGTATGCTTGGCGGTACGCGCTGTCGCGACGTCGGTAAACACGATGATAACCTTGCCGCGAAGTGCCTGTACCTGCCCGATAGCCTGTACGGTCACATTGACAGTGTGTATGCCGCTTTCCCCGATTACTTGAAGACCGTTCAGATGTACCTCTGTATCGTGCTGCAACGCCAAGCGGATCGAACCGGTCAGCGCCTGACGCAAACCCTCGCGCGCCATCGCATAAATATTCAGGTTAACTTTACCGGCAGAAGGCTCCAGATATTTTCCGGTGTGACCGCTAAAATAAAGGATGTCGCCCTCGGCATTAACCAGCACCGCTGCCGGGGCATAATGCGCAAGCAGCAATTGATCCATCAATTGATGAAGATTGGCGGGCAGACCTGCGTCATCGACTGCCTGCCTGACAGCGGGCACAGCGATAATTTTTTTATGTGGAAAATCCACTTCGGGTTTCGGCAAAGGATTGTCAATACGCCGATAGAGCCGTATTTTGGGATTCAACGGCGTAAATAGATAGCCAAAGTTGCCGATGCTTTCGGCAGAACCCAGCAACAGCAAGCCGTGCGGGTTTAGCGCATAGTGAAACAGCGGCAACAGTTTTTCCTGCAAATCAGCGGAAAAATAAATGAGCAAGTTACGGCAACTCAGTATATCCAACCGGGTAAACGGCGGATCATTGACAATGCTATGCTGTGCAAAAATGATCATTTCGCGGAGCTCATCTTTTATCCGGTAACCGTTGTTTTCGGCGTTAAAGTAGCGAGCCAGATATTCCGGTGAAACATCGGCGACGCTATGGGACGCGTAAAATCCCTGGCGTGCGTGGGCTATCGCGTCCGCATTGAGGTCGGTAGCGAAAATCTGTAGTGAATAGCGGGCGTGAAGCTTGGCCTGTTCGATCGCTTCGATGAAGGTGATTGCCAGCGTATAAGCTTCCTCGCCGGTGGAGCAGGCCGGCACCCAGGCTCTTATGGCCTTGCCGTCCGGGTAGTTTGCCAGCAGCGCGGGTATGGCCTCGATCTTCATATACTCCCATACCAACTGATCGCGAAAAAAGCCGGTAGCGCCGATCAACAGTTCCTTGAATAATAAATCCTGCTCCTGCGGGTTTTCGTGCAGATAACGAACGTAAGTGGCGATATGATCGATCTGGTGCAGTTCCATACGACGCTCAATACGGCGGTATAGCGTACTTTTCTTGTACAGCGAAAAATCATTGCCGGTTTGGGCGCGCAACAGCACGACAATTTTTTCGAGAGCGCTCAGCGAATTGTCTTCCAATATCGGCTCTAAGCAGGAAAAAGCATCTCTGGGGTGATGCTGGAGATAATCAATAATGTATTGAGGCAGTTCTGCCGCAGTGCCGATAATGTCGGCTAATCCGGCATCAATAACGCTACGCGGCATACTATCGTATTTGGCATCGGCAGGATCCTGTACCAGCACCAGACCGGATTTTTCCTTAACGGCGCGCAGGCCCAACGTACCATCCGAACCCATGCCCGAAAGCAGGATGCCGATGCTTTGATCGCCCCGGTCTTCGGCCAGGCTATAGAAAAAAGCATCGATAGGCAGGCGCAATCCGCGCGGTGCAACCAGATCATGCAAGTAAAGCGTGCCGTTCAGGATGGACAGCTCTTTATTCGGAGGGCTTACATACACATAATCCGGTTTTATTTTCCCGTGATCTTGGGCCTCTAATACCGTCAGCGCCGTCGTGCGTTGCAGCAATTCGGGCATCATGCCTTTGTGGTTTGGGTCGAGATGCTGAATGACGACGAAGGCGATACCCATGTTATCAGGCATATGACTGAAAAATTTTTCGAGCGCTTCCAGCCCGCCAGCCGAAGCGCCGATACCGATGATTGGGAATAATCTATCGGCATCAGCCGCAGTGCCCATAGGAAAGAGCCCGCGGGCATCGGTTGATTTATCCATGTAGGAGTCCTTGCTATTTTGTGGCAGCTTATACTTTTTGCTTATCATCGTCGTTTTTTTAGCTCCCTATGATCGAAAAGGAAGAGGATGCCGAAATCCGATATGCGATAGCTGTATATTACACTGCCCATTTTGAGGCCGTGTAAAAATAGGCGAAACCAAGATTCTAAAGTTCCTCTGAAACCGGACCTTAGGATTTGCCAGCCGATCTCCCTGCCCGATTTCCATTAACGTCCTGCAAAGTCCAATTCAATCTTCCCATCGACCAGTTTCAGGTTAGCTTCAAACTCGGTGCCTTTAGCGGATTTAAAACCTTTAAGCACACCGGTCTCACCGTTATCGAGTAGTTTTTTGGCCATCGCTATGGTGATTTTTTTATGCGCGACGGTTTTCCATATCGTCATTTTGCAGCCGCTGCGCCATTCGCTACAGCTGTAGGCTTTTGCGGTTTCAACGATTTTGCCGTTGCACAGCGGGCAATCGGCAATCGCTTCCTTTATGATAGGCCGATGCCTCAGTTCGGCTTTGACAAAACCGGTTTCGCCCTGTTTGTTGAGGGTCAGCTGGGCGTTAAACACCTCGTCATTTATCATGATCGCGTAACTGTGCAGGGTTCGGCTGTTTTGCAGCAACTGGCAGGCCATGTCGCGGGTCACCGGTACGCCATACATGTCTTTCCATAACACAAACTGGCAACCGGCTTTCCAGCCGCTGCAACCGTAGCCTTTTCTGCCTTCGATAACCGGTTGTCCGCACAACGGGCAGTCGCCGAAGCGGCTTTGATCGTACAGCGGCTTGTCCGATTCATCTTTTATTTTCTGGGTAAACTGGATGATTTCGTCCATGAACCGCTCGGAGTCATACTCGTTGTGTTCTATTTTTTTGAGCTTGGCCTCCCATTCGCCGGTCATCGCCGCGGACTTTAATCTGTCGTCGGCGATGATGGAGATCAGATGCCGCCCCGACTCGGTGCTGAGCAGATTCTTTTTTTGCCGCTGAATGTAGTTCCGCTTGATTAGCACTTCGATAATCGAGGCCCGGGTTGCCGGCGTGCCCAGCCCCTTTTCTTTTAGCGCTTCTTTGAGTTGCTCATCGTCGCAGGTTTTACCGGCCGATTCCATGATGCCGAGCAGGCTCGCTTCGTTGTAGGGTTTGGGCGGCGTGGTTTTGCCCTGGTTTATCGACGACTGCTGCGGGCCGGTTTCGCCTTTTTTGAAATTGGGCAGGATTTTTTGCGTTTTGTCGGATTGGCTCGGCGCATCGTTTTTAAACAAGACCTGCCAGCCGGGCGCTTCGATCATCGTGCCGGTAGTTTTGAACTTTACTGTTGTGGGGGCGACTTCAGTCGCCACTTGGCCAACAAGTTTCTCACTGACTGGGCGACTGAAGTCGCCCCCACAAACATCGCCAAGAACGGTGGTGATTTGCTTGATGCAGGGCGGATAGAACGCCGCTATAAAGCGCAGGGCTATAGCCTCATAAACTTTGGCTTCATTGCCCGACAGCGAACCCGGCAATGCAGTCGTGGGAATGATCGCATGGTGGTCGGTCACTTTGGCGTCATTGAAAATCCGGCTGCTCAGCACAAGTTTATCGAGGTCGAGCGGCTCGATTTGCTGCTCAAATTTGGAACGCAATTTTGCCAACAAGGGCTTCATGCCCGGCTTCATGTCGTTGGTTAAATAACGGCTGTCGGTACGCGGATAGGTAACGTGTTTTTTCTCGTATAACTGCTGGGCAGCGCTTAAGGTCTGGTCGGCAGTCAGGCCGTGGCGGTTGCTCATGTCTTTTTGCAGATCGGTCAAATCATACAATAACGGCGGGCTAAGCGTTTCCCTCTTGCCTTTGACCTCGGTAACCTGGAAATCCCGTCCTTCAATCCGGCTTAGCAGGACTTCCGCATCGGCTTTGCGATCGAACCGTCCGCCGACATATTGAAAATCGGCATCCCGGTACAGGGTATGCAATTCCCAAAAATCTTTGGCTACGAAATTGCTGATCTCCGAATCTTTTTGCACGATCAGCGCCAGCACCGGCGTTTGCACCCGGCCTATCGTCCATAAGCCGCCTTGCTGGCCGAATTTCAGCGTATAAAGCCGCGTGGCGTTTAAGCCGACGATCCAGTCCGATTCGCTGCGGCATTTGGCGGCGCGATAAAGTCCGTCGTAGGCATGGCCTTCCTGCAACTTTGCAAAACCTTGGCGTATCGCATCGTCGGTTAACGAGCTGATCCACAGCCGTTTAAACGGTTTTTGCATACATTCCGTCCAGGACAAAATGTACCTGAATATCAACTCCCCTTCCCTTCCCGCATCGGTCGCACAGATGATTTCGTCAGCAGCCTTAAACAATCTTTTGATCGTGTTGAGCTGTTTTTGCGCCGAAGCATCGCCCCTGGCTTTTAAGCCGAATTGTTCGGGAATGATCGGCAGGGATTCCAAAGTCCAGCGCTTCCAGGACGGGTTATATTCGTCCGGTTCTTTCAACTCGACCAGGTGACCGAACGCCCAGGTGATTTGATAGCCGTTGCCCTCGAAATAGCCGTCGCGCTTGTTGCTGATGCTCAAGCATTTGGCGATGTCGCGGGCAACTGAGGGTTTTTCGGCCAGGATGACTTTCATGATGTTGGTGACGCTCCGGGGCCACGTTTAGAAAGGCGCACTCTACAATTGGTAGATAAACCTACAAAAGATCATGCAAAAAAATTTAAAAGATTATCACCACGAAGACACGAAGGACACGAAGAAATAAAAACTTCGTGCTCTTCGTGTCTTCGTGGTGAATAAATGACTTTTAGTCGCCTGTAGCCGAAACCGCATTACTTAATAATCTTATAACACGGTAAATAGGTCTTCCCCGGCAATTTCATCCGGTGTTGCGCAACAAATGAGGCCAACAAGGAGTCCATCAATGCCATGATGTCTGCAGTCGCCGCAAATTTCGAAATGGCCGTATTGTTCGATAGCGCGTATGCCATCGTCTTTGACGTTGCCCGCCACGATGCCGGAAAATGCTCGGCGCAGGTTCGCGGCGAGCTGGTGCTTTTCCTGCTCTTTATGCAAAGCCAGATTCCTCATGTTGTCATGGGTGGGGATAAACGGCTGCTGAAACACGTGGTCGATCTTAAGCAGCCAATTGAAATAGTAGGCATCGCCTGTTTCCTTACGAAATTGCCGCACCCGCTGAATACCCGACTGCATTTCTTGCGCGACCAGCACCGGATCATCAATAATGATTTTGTAACGCTGCTGCGCGGATTCTGCCCAAGGTGCCGGCAATAAACCTGTCGATTTCCCTGAAATAATCCCCCGAACAATCCGGGCCGGTAAATATCAGCGGAAACGGCATGTCTTTATTATCGGGATGCAGCAGAATGCCCAGTATATAAAGAATTTCCTCCGCCGTGCCCGCGCCGCCGGGAAACACCACGATGCCGTGCCCGGTGCGGACAAAAGCCTCAAGGCGCTTTTCAATGTCAGGTAGGATCACCAGGTCGTTGACGATCGGGTTGGGCGATTCGGCGGCAATGATGCCGGGTTCGGTTATCCCTAAATATTGGCCGTTTTTTATCCGCTGCTTGGCGTGGCCGATGGTCGCTCCTTTCATCGGGCCTTTCATCGCACCCGGCCCGCAGCCGGTGCAAATATCCAGGCCGCGTAAGCCCATCTCGTGGCCGACTACCTTGGTGTAATCATATTCCTTACGGCTGATTGAATGCCCGCCCCAGCATACCACCAGTTTTCGGCGTGGTCATCGGCCGCAAAATTTTGGCGTTGCGCAAAATATGAAATACGGCGCTGCTGATGCCGTCCGAGCTATTCAGCTCAAACATCGGATTATTATTGATCTCGTCGCTGACATAAATGATGTCGCGGAGCACGGCGAACAAATGCTCGTTGATGCCTTTGATCATGATGCCGTCGACAAAGGCATGGGCCGGAGCGGATTTAACCTCCAGTTTAATGCCGCGCTGTTCCTGAACGACGCGTATTTCAAAATCGGGATAACGCTCCAGCAATTCCTTGCCGTCATCCAAGGTGCTGCCGCAATTTAATACCGCAAGCGAGCAGTTGCGAAACAGACGGTACAAGCCGCCCTGGCTGGTATCGAGCAGTTTGGTGACTTCGGCCTTGGACAATACATCCAATCGGCCTTCAGGAGTGATACGTGCGTCAACTACGGGGTATTTCATGCTATTCCTTTGTTATGTCAATGTGCTTGCTGAGCAGATTCATTCTACATTCAGCGATCTACCGGTATTATTTAGTACAGGTCAACTGTCACGGGCTACAAAAATGAATTCGATCATCAAAAAAATGCTGTTGGTCAGTTTTGCGTTGCTACTCTCCGCTTGCGTCCATTATCCACAACAGTATTCATATTATTCCGGTTACGGTGGTTACGACGGCGGATACATTATGCACAGAAACCATTACGGCGAAAGGCCGTATTATTATGATAACGGCTACGGTCGAGGTAACGCCTATTTTTCGCCTCATTACCGTCATGATCATCACTTTAGCGACGAAAACGGTCGCCACAATAACTTCGGCCGTAGAAACCATTATTAGCGGCTTACCGGTCACTCCTTGCCCCAAACAAAATACCCAGCTAAATTTTCAATGGCTATACTAAGCATTAGCCTCTATAATGCAAGACATAGTAGACAGAACTCCATACCAACGTGAGACGTCTACTGTAAGTTTTCATGTTACTCAGCACTTTTCAGAAATTCCATTCGCTTTTCTCCTTAAAATTGCCCGGCATGATTTGCAATCAAACATTTTTCATTGATTTATATAGGTAATTTTATGGCAACAGGTACTGTTAAGTGGTTCAACGAAGCTAAAGGTTTCGGTTTTATTTCGCCTAGCGATGGCAGCGCAGACGTGTTTGTACACTTTTCTGCAATCGCCAGCGACGGCGGTTACCGCACATTGGCTGAAGGCCAAGCGGTTAAGTACGACGTAGAATCAGGCCCTAAAGGCCCACAAGCATCACAAGTAAGCCCAGCTTAAACAGCCTTACTTTCTGACACCCAGCCCCGCGCTCAACAGCTGCGGGGTTGTGGCATCATAACCGGTTCAACCGGCCTATCAACTCACCCCCTAATTTAGGACATGTCTTTTGAAACGAATTTTTGTAGGAAACTTACCTAGCGAAGCCACTGAAGAAACTGTACAGGCTTTATTTTCTGAATACGGCAAAGTCCGCTCCATTCAGCTTGTTTCCGATATATTTAGCGGAAAATGCCGGGGCTTCGGCTTTATCGGCATGGAAGGTCACGAAGCAAGAGCCGCAATAGCCGCACTCGACGGCAATCTATATTGCGGAAAACCATTAAAAGTTAAATTTGAAGATACGACTGCCGGTAAAAATGGCAGACGCCACTGAAACATTAACAGCACAAGCTCCCACTCTTTAACTGCATTAGCAGCACCAATGCAGGAATATAGCTGAGCTATCTGGGCGGCCCGCTTTACCGGTCGCCCCCAATGGCTGGCAACCCTCATCTCTCCCTCTCTATTATTCACTGCACCCGAACAGCCTAGGCGATAATTTTCAGCACTTGGCTGAATATTCAGGCTGATCGTATTGTAAAAAATAAAGCTTGACACCAAATACCCTACACAACCTTTTCCACAAGCAGCTGCAAACTAATTTTGTTTCAGCAACACAGCCGCAGAACATCGCTCCAGCTCTAAAAATCCCCTATTAAAATCTTCATTATCCACTCTAAGTCATTGATAGTTAAAACCACGATAACACGCCACCAACCATTGACTATAATCTGGCCGATCTAACAAAAAAGCTTTAGAAGTGATAGGTTAGGACACTTATTTTCAGTTTATACACAAAGTTATCCCCAGAAAATGTGGGTAACTTTAGTATTACCCGTTACTGCTTTCTAGCCCAAATTCCTGCCAGTACGCTACCGATCAGGCAATGAAACACCGCCGAAATCGCTGCGGGGACGGGAGCCATCGCCATGGAGGCAAAATGCGTTTTTGCCAGCGATGCGCCAAGTCCGCTATTTTTCATGCCCACTTGTATCGACACGGTACGACTCTCCACTTTGCCATAACCCAACCATTTCATAACAATATAAGCTAAGGCAAAACCGGTGGAGTGAAATAAAAAAACCGAACAGAATAATTTTGCCCCCATCAATCCAATCGCCGCTTTGTTACCTGCCACAATGCTGCCTACCACCAACACAATCACTGCTACACTGACGATAGGACCGAGCGCATTGATGCCGGCCCGTACGGCGTGGCGTTTGCGCTGCTGGATACGGTCCAGTGCGGTATTGATTAACAATCCTGCTATCAAAGGGATCAATACCACCTGAACCATTGAACGAAACAAGCCCCAGCCGTCTACCGGCAAGTAGGTGCCTGCCAGCCATTGGGTCAGCAGCGGCGTCAATGCGACGGCAGCGAAAGTGGAGCACATGGTCAACAATACGCTCAAGGCCACATTGCCGCGAGCCAGATAAGTAATCACATTGGAAGCGGTACCTCCGGGACAGGTGCCAACCAGGATCAACCCTATCGCCAAACTCGTCTCCAGGTCCAACATTTTCGCCCAGAAATAGGCTGACAGCGGCATGATGATAAATTGCACCAAAATGCCAATAGCGATAATCTTCGGCATACGCAATACTTCCGAAAAATCGGCCAGCCGCAGAGTCAGGCCCATGCCTAACATGATCACACCCAGTCCGATGGCAATGTAAGGCTGGAACCATATCCAGGCCTCCGGTTGCCACCATGCCCATAGACAGCCGTTACTATCCATAACGGAAACCACTCGGCAATTTTTACGCAGTTTCTTTGCCAGATATTTAACATGGCGATCCTTTATCGTTTTTATTTTGTAATAGGGAGGAGGTATGACTAAGCCATGCGAAACTTGAAACGCCCATCGACAAGGCCTTCAATCCGAGCAAAACGAAGAGGTGCTTAATTTCGCTGTATTGAGGCCACACCGCCCCAACTTTGCGCATCAACAATGCGTATTTTAAACGCGGCTTGCGCGACAAAATCGCAAAATGCTTTATCGACTATGTCTTGTTCTGCGAGTTGTTGCCAGGGTCAGGCCGGCATCAATAGCGGCTGACTTTATCAGGATGAGTTCGGTTGCCGAAAGCGTCTTGGCCAACCATGCGGCGAGGCTGTCCGAGGTTATATCCCAGCTTGCCTCAATGCCTGCGTTATCAAGTTCGGTTATATCCGGCGACCAGATGACGGTTTTTTGCCGGCCCAGTTGGTCTTGAATCGCCGCGACGGTATGAGCGATAACGAAATCCGGTTTAAGCCCTTTAAACATCAAGGCCATTTGCTGCATGGCTAAGAGGGCCATGTGGTGCGCGGTGGTATCGTCAAATTGCCAGTGCTGTTGCGCCAATCTAACCTGGTCGGCAAACGCGCCGCCGCCGGGCACGATAACCAGCGCCCTGCCCTGATAGTTTTTCTCCACCGCATTCAGGCAGTTGACAAGGGCATCCGTGCGGGACAGGCTGCCGCCCAGTTTGATAACAATCATGTTATGTCCGTGCGGCGGTTAAGTTGCACATTACCTTGCCGTAAATTGCTGCAATAAATCGAGCATGGCCGCCGCCTTGTCAAAACTTTCCTGGTATTCATCTTCAGCTACGGAATCATTGACGATGCCGCCGCCCGCCCAGAAACGAATAGTATTTTCCGAATGCACCAGGGTTCTGATCGCAATATTGGTATCCATATTGCCGTTGAATCCGATATAGCCGATAGCGCCGCAATAAACGCCGCGCCGGTTGGGTTCGAGCTCTTCGATGATTTCCATGGCCCGGATCTTAGGCGCGCCGGTAATCGATCCGCCCGGAAAGCAGCTTTTTAACAAGTCCAGCGCATGCTGGTCATCCGCCAGTATGCCGGTTACCGTGCTGACCAGATGATGCACGGTGGCATAGCTTTCCACATCGAATAATATCGGCACTTTGACCGAGCCGTTCTTGCAGGTTTTACTGATGTCGTTGCGCAGCAAATCGACAATCATCAGGTTTTCGGCCCGGTCTTTGTTGCTGGCTTCCAGGTCTTTTATCTGCTGCTGGTCTTCCGCGTAATCGGGTTTTCTTGGCCGCGTGCCTTTAATGGGCTTGGTCTCGACCACGCCATCGGTCAGCTTTAAAAAGCGCTCCGGGGATGAGCTTAAAATCTGCACTTCGGGCAGATTAAGATAGCAACTGAACGGGGCGGCATTTAATTTGCGCAAGGTTTGATAGGCCGTCCACGGATCGCCCTCGCAATCTGCAACAAACCGTTGCGCCAGATTCACCTGATAACAATCGCCTTCCTTGAGGTAATGTTTGATCCGGTTAAAAGCATGAACATAGGCATCCTTGTCCATATTGGACTTGAGTCTCGCCGACGACCTTAAACGCATGATCATCCTGTTTTGCCGGTATTATGGCTGAACTGATCGATTAAGTCTTGCCATTTTTGCTGATCGCAATGCCCTACCAGATAACTTTTTTGCCGGTGATGATCGACGATGACTGCCCACTCGTATATCCCTACCGCCATTTCGGCGATGTGTTCTGCATCTTCGGCCATAGTCGGCAGCGCTTCCAGTCGGCGGGCCAAATCATAGGAAAAATAGCCGATGGCTCCGCCGTTGAACGGCAAATCATCATCCAGCTTAAAATCCTGGGAACTGAGCAAGCTGTTGCTTGACTAAATCAAACGGATTTTCAGTTGATTTTATGGTCACGCCGTTACAGGTAATCTCGGTAATCTCGCCATGCGTGACCAAGGTACACACCGGCTCAGCCGCAATAATATCGTATCGGCCCTGATTGCTGTGAGGGAAGCCGCTATCCAGAAAAACGGCCCAAGCTTTATCCGCATAGACGGAAAATAGTTCCGCACTGTCGGTAAAATAAGGAAGAGGAGCGATAAGTTGATTCGGTGACGACATTTTTATGAGGAGGCTTGTGATGCGTTGTGCATTAACAATGCGAAATAAATCGGAATTGTTCAAATAGTCAGATTGTGGAAAAGACCTATCCATCCGTCTGCTATAAAAAATTATTTATTGCTATTTGCCCATGAACTGCCCAAATGCACGGCTGCCTTCGCCGGTTTTAATGGTATCTATCACTTTCAGGGTTCTGGCATCGATCACCGAAACATTGCCGTCAAACCAGTTAGCCACGTAGACATGCCGATCATCCGGATGGGTGCTGATGCCTTCGGGTTTGGTGCCGACGGTAATCAGGGCGATTTCCTTTAGGGTTTCGGTATCGATAACAGAAACCGAGCCGTCATCCTGATTGGTCACCAACAGGCGGCTGTCGTTAAGCGCCAGCGCTGTTGCATAAGGCAACATATTGACCTTTACGGTAGCAATGGGCTTCATCCTTGCCGTTTCCACAACCGTGACATCATCGCTTTTTACATTGGCGACATAAATGCGCTCGCCTCTGGCCATCAATGGTGAGTCCAAACGGATGCGTGCCAACCTGAGCGGTTTGTCTTAACGGTCAATGTCTTCAGGTCGATCTGGGAAACTGAATTACTGATCCGGTTGGCGACATATAACCAGCGATTATCAGGACTGACAACCAAGCCGGATGGCGATTCGCCGACACGCTATCGTTTTAATTATCTGTAGACTGTCCGCATCAATCGCCGAGACGGTATTCTTATACCAGTCCGCCACATAAATCCGCTTGCCGTCCGGCGCCACAGCAATACCCAATGTGCCGTCATTGACAGCGACCTTGGCGATGACTTCGCGTTTTTTGGTATCGACAACGGCGAAGCCTTTGGCTTCCGGCGTACTGACATAAACTTTGTTGCCGTCAGGCGCAACTGCAATCCCGGCCGGTTTGCCGGGAACAGCAATCGTATCGACTACGCTGCCCGTTGCTGTATCGATAACAGACACGCTATCGTCCAATTGATTGCTGATATAGGCAAAGCTTGCCGCTCCCAGCTCACGCCCCTTGCCTACGTCCTTGTAGGCAAAAGGCTGGGCTGCAAGCGGTGTAGATAAAAAGGCTGTAGCGATGAAAATCGCTACAGCCTTATCGCCAAGGATGGTGTGTATGCCACTAGCCAGCCGGGAGCTGGCGTGGCGATGCCAGCACCAGCCGGAGCTGGTGCGGCGATAGTTCACTGGGAACACTCGCTAAACCTTACTTTTCAGCCAATTTTTTCAGGTTAATCAATCCTGTTTCCAAAACGGCTTTCACTGCTGTATTAGCGGCTTCTTCGTTCATTTCTTCAGGTGGATTGTTGTTCATGTAGGCGCGGTAGTAGCCGGCTTTCCAGATAACTTCTGTCTTACCGCCTTTATCGGCTAATTCAATGCTTGCTGCATAATCATTTACAGGTAACGCAGGAACTTTTTCTTCAGCACCGGCATGAGTAATGGTTTTAGATGAGCTCATGTCAGTGATTTTGTAAGCATAAGACATTTTAGCTTCGTCATACTTTTTTAATTCTTCGGTAATCGTGCCGCCGTCTTTTAAGGTTAAAACGCGAATTGCACCTTTGGTGTTATCGCCTTTAACTGTGGTATTCATAATGCCGGGATGCCAAGACATATCGCCATAATTCTTAATAATCGCCCAGACTTTTGCAGCAGGTGCATCGATGGTGATTTTCTCTTCGGCTTTTTGACGCACAGGACCGTGAGCATTGGCTATTGAGGTAAAAAAGAACAGCAAAAGCTGAAACAAACAAAATGATTTTCTTCATATTAACTTTCCTTATGGGAACATAAAAAACTAAAACGCGCATTATATGACAACCGAGCCGCTGCAAGCATCAGCTTAACAACAAGTCCGACAAATCTTTTTAATGTGCATTGTGCTTTTTGCTGTTAGTGACAACTACAGCGGAAGGAAATTATTCAATATAAGAAGCTCCCCTGTAGCCATTATATGACCACAGGGGGCGTTGATGAGGTTATTTCAAATCGGGACAATCGGCATAAGCGGGATGCACAGTAACCATGGATACTACTCGGCTGATTCTGATTGCGAGTATGATCAGGTCCGGCGGCTTCGCCCATAGCTTTTATATGCAATTGCTCCATCTTAGCGCCATGCTTGAACCAACATTTTGCTGACAAAGGAAGCTCTTCTTTCTGACAGATTCTGATTGCTCGCCGCATTGCCGACTGTATCGGTATAAGCGGTTACATCGACGCTAACATCGGGATGAGTTGCCAGATATGTACCCAAGATGGCAATTTCATGCTCCTCGGATTTGTAGGATGTCGCGCTGCCATCCGCGAAAAATACCGCAGTATGATGAGCCGAAGCGCCTTCATCATGCAGATGATTCTTGACTGTGCACCTGCGTTAGCCACTGACACATCTCTTTTTCCGATGCAAGCCGGTGATCGGCAGCTGCCTGGGCGGCATCTTTGGCTTTTTGCTGGTCATTTATGTTCCAGTAATGATCATTTTTCCAATGCGCTAAATCTTTATCAGCTTCATCCAATTTTTTCTGGGCTAACTCCTCGTGCATAATAGCTTGGCGATAATGACCGGCATTTGCAGCGTCAATTCCCGCACTTAAACCGGGAATATCTTTCTGTGGCGTCGCACTGCAGGCCGCAAGAGTGGCAACTAATACGGCAAATGGCACGTGAATACATTGTTTGTTCATAAGTTTATCCTTTTTCAATCCTAATCAGACGCCATTTGATGGCGAATGAATGCAACGATTATTTAATGGGTCAAGGGAGGCTTATTCGCCGTCATCGAACGGTCCGTAAGTCGTCCAGAATCCTGGCAGATGCCGGCCAAAGTAACGGGTATCCTCGCTAAAACGATCCCATACATAAGGCGGTGTGATGAAAGTCTTTGGTAGGAATCGGAGCCGTAATCAATTCCGCCGCACCCACAGTGGTTCGACCGACAGTTTCCATGACTCCACGCAACAGACCCCAGGTCAGCCCCAACAAAAATATTTTGTTCGTGACTGATGTTGACAATGTTTTTCGGTATCTCAACAACTCCGGTCGCTGTATTAGCAAATCCTTGTCCTAATTTAGAGCCGACACCGGATAGATAACTATGCTCATTCTCTGCATAAGCCGATCCTGTTGACAATAATGCGCTGCAAAGTACACAGGCAGTAAAGAGGTTTTTCTTATTCATTATTGGTTCCTCATTAAATGTTTAATCTGCCGGTCTTTTATGATCTTGATCAATTCGACTATAAAGTTGACCTAACATGCCTAGTTAAGGGAATCTCGGAACTGAATCTTAAAATTCCCTTAAGCCAACCGTAACTTAACATTGAAATATTGTCAAACATCTACCGGATATACTACGTAAAACAACCTAGTAAGGGTAGGTTTTCTGGTTACGCACAATGGCTGATTTAAAGTGAGGAAATCAGCAAGCCTGTGCCAACGATTTATTTTCAATAATAGCCAGCCTGTCGGACTCAATCCCGAGTAACAACTCCCCTTTTAACAAGCCTACCAATTCCCTGCCGGCCATTTTAAAACGCCAGCCGTGCAGCAACGGACAATCGTCATCGTCATTGAACAACAGCACTTCCAGATCTTTACGTGTCGCAAGAATAACTGGATTTAATGAGTTTTCTTCGGCGCGAATTCTGACCAGCGCCGTTAAAATATCCAGTATCGCTTCCTGTTGCTGAGTTTTTTTAGCGGGCCGGCCTTTTTCATTCAAGGGTATCGGCGCGCGATTTTTGGCAGCCGTAATTAATTGGCACAATTCCGCGCCATAACGATTAACCGCGCGCTCATTAATGCCGCGAACATTGGCTAATTCACTGACCGTTTCCGGTTGCAGCTTGGCTAAATCGAACAGCAATCTCATCACGCAACAGCCAGCTCTTGGGGCGATCTTCAGTCTGCGCGGTTTTTTCCCGCCATTCGGCCAAGGCTTGAACAATTGATAATTGCCTGCCGGTCAGTTTGTTTTTGCCTTTAATTTTCAACCAGGCTTTTTCAGGCTTTACCTCATAAAGATCCGGATTTGCCAGCTCGGCAAAGTCACGCTCCAGCCAATCGATCCGCCCCAGTTCGGCTAATTTCTGCAACATCATTTGATAAATCTTGCATAGATAAATCACATCATCCGCAGCATATTGAATTTCCGCATCGATCAGCGGCCGCTTGCTCCAATCCGCCCGGGTATGCGCCTTGTTTAAATTGACATTTAACAGACTGGAAACCAGCATCGCATAGCCCGGATTCTCCTGAAAACCCAGCAACGGCGCGGCGATTTGGGTATCAAAAAGCGGCTCGGGTACTTTTCCGGTTAATTGATAAAATATTTCCAAATCCTGCCTGCAGGAATGAAATACTTTTACGATGGATGGGCTGTATATGAGCGTCAAAAAGGATGTCCAACGAAGGCAATGCGATGGGGTCAACACAGGCCACCCATTCCGGCGTTGCTATTTGCAGCAGGCAAAACTTTGGATAATAGGTTTTTTCCCGTAAAAACTCCGTATCAAGAGCCAGCCAAGGTTCTTTTTTGATTTGTTCACACAGCTTAGCCAGCTGATCAGGGGTATTTATATATTGGATGTTTGTCATAGTGTTAAACGAGCAGTTATTAACATACCGTAAAACATACAGTTTTACGGTTAATGGTGGTTTTCTTTTTAATGTAGAATAATTTGTTTTTTGTCTTCACTTACCCATGCGATTTTGTATTATTCCTGTTACTTCTTACCAGCAGAACTGTTCCTTGCTGATTTGCGAACAGTCCCATAAAGCTGCCATTGTTGATCCCGGCGGCGATATTGATCTGATTCTAAAAACCATCGACACGGGAAAAGGTGTCGCCCGAATCCATCTTGATCACCCACGGGCATCTTGATCATATCGGCGCTACTGCGGAACTTGCGGCCCTGCTTTCCATTCCTGTTATAGGCCCTCATCAAGACGACCAATTCTGGATTGACGCCATTCCTGAACAATGCCGGACTTTTCGTTTCCCCGCCTGCGACTCATTTACACCGTCACGCTGGTTAAATCAGGGTGATATTGTTAAGGTTGGCGAAGCAGATACTGGAGGTTTTTCACTGCCCTGGCCATACGCCGGGACATGTGGTTTTTGTTCACCGCAACACAAAACTGGCCATAGTCGGCGATGTGTTATTTAAAGGTTCAATCGGCCGAACCGATTTGCCAAAAGGAGATTTCAATACCTTGATTAATTCAATCAAAAATAATTTATGGCCTTTGGGTGAGCAATTTACTTTTATTCCGGGCCACGGCCCGATGTCCACTTTTGGAGAAGAAATGCGCAGCAATCCCTACGTCGGGGTTTAATCCTTATACTGTTATCGGTAACCGCCACTGGTTTGATCAGAGCGCAAACTAGGTTGAGAGTACGCTGTCTTCCACGTCGGTTACAGTTGTTGCTACGTTTTTTATTGCGCGCTTTTACCCGTTTTATATCCAGTTTATGTTGCTTAATTTCTACCGATTTTAAATGCAGAAATATATCCTGTGGCATTTCATCGGGCAACTCAACAAGCGTGTAATCACCTTGAATATTAATATTGTTAATATTGTTTTTGTCGACTCCAGACTCTTCAATCAATATTTTTTTAAGCTCTTCCGAAGTAACCTGATGTTTACATCCCACTCCAACCGATAACGAACCATTTTAATGCCTGGTTGGGCGGCTCGGCTTTGAGGTGACCCTGCTGTGTGCAACTGCGTCACCTAAAGCACCTCCTTTTGCTGCTCTTGGCAACTGATCCCGCACGTTGCTCTACCTCGGTTCGCGGACATTCGGCGAAACCACCGGAAGCAGCTGCAACCATGCAGTCAGATTTATTATTGCTGATCATCCTGATTTCGAAAGGCTAGCAGCGCATTTCGACTGCGCTCGTCGCACGCCGCACTGTTTCAAAGCCTATCCTGATAAATTTCCACAAAAGCCTCGTCGCGCAATCTGCGTACCCAGAGCTCTGTTTCTTCTTCAATTTTTCGCTTACGAATGGCATCCCGCACCAGGTTCTTTTTAAACTCACTGCTATCGTCCTTGTTTTCCCGGCCCAAAACCTGAATGATGTGCCAACCAAACTGGGTCTGTACAGGCTCGCTCACTTCGTTAATGCTGAGTTTTACCATGGCTTCTTCAAATGGCTTGACCAAATCGCCAGGTCCTACCCAGTCGAGTGAACCGCCTTTTAATGCCGAACCTTTATCATCTGAATGCGCCCGTCGCCAATGCCGCAAAATCATCACCATCGGCAATACGGGCTTTTAATGCCAGCAAGCGTTTTTTTGCCTCGGCATCATCAACCAACTCATTGGTTTTGACTAAAATATGCCGAACTTTGGTTTTTATAGTCATGTGATTGTCCGTACCTTTCAGCTCCAACATTTTAATGATATGAAAACCGCTCGGGCTGCGTATAGGCTCAGACACATCGCCCTGTTTCATTTGATGGATTACATTAACAAACAAGGTTGGTATTTCGCTTACGGTGCGCCAGCCCAGATCTCCGCCTTTTAGGGCATTGGCATCATCTGAATCGCTTATCGCTGTCTGGGTAAAATCTTGTCCTTCTCGCAGTTTTCCGGACCAGATCATCGGCTTTACTCATCGCTTTTTGTATTTCTGTCGATGATGCGCCTTCTTTAACGGCAATCAAAATATGGCCCAAATGATACTGCGTAGGACTCTTCGCCGATTTTATCCTGGGTTTCCATGTAGTGCTCAACCTCCCGGTCGGTCACCTTAATACGTCCGCCAATCTCTCTGCCGCGTAATTGGTTAATAATGATTTCATTGCGCATATTATCCAAAAAGCTTTGATAGCTAATGCCCTGCCTTTCCAGCTCTGCCCTGAATTGCTCCACATCCATATTATTTCTTCGGGCTATATCTGCGGCCGAACTGTTGAGCATGTTCTTCGCTGACATTAATCCCGGCTTTTTCCGCTAACTGCCGCTGGAGTTTATCAACGATCATTTTCTCCAGTACTTGCTTACGCAGCACATAAGATAGGCGGAAGCGAGGCGTTACTTTGCTGTATTCTTTGTTCAATAGCGGCCACTTCTTTTTGCAATTCCCGCTCAAGAATAACGTCATCTTCAACCACCGCGATGATGGTATCAAGAACTTCAGCGTGTACTAAAAAGCTGCCGAACAATAAATTACACAGCAGCACAATTAAAATGGTTCTTTTCATGTTTTCTTGCTTAATTAATCATCTTTCAGGTGCTCCGATAACCATAAATTTGCTTTTCAAAAAACTCGATCCAGTTTTTCCCCAATACCGGTCAATCCTTTAAGTTCTATCTGAAAAAATACGCCTGTTTGGCTGATACCTGTCGCATCGATCAGATAGTTAAGTCGGCATTCTGAGTATTTGGATCTTGATTAAGAGTTACGCTGTTAATCCAGCGTCGTCCAATAACACGAAAACGCCAGCAACAATTTTCTTTTTCCACGCCAAAAAAACTTTCCTGCGTTGAATTATTCAGCAATGAGTAGGTCCATCGCCCAACCGCAGACCAATCGTTATAAACCGGCCAGTGAAAGGAAACGTCACTTTGAATAATGTCATAAAGTCTCGTCCCGATGCAACGGAATAATTGTGTTTTTTCTATACCGATAGCCAAGATTAACAATCTCACCGGGCTCATTATCACTATAATGTAGCTGTAGCCAGATGTGCCTGACAACATCATTCAAATGAGGATTCCATTGTGCCCCTGAGCTTAACGAAATATGATCCGTCAAACCGGCGCTCAGTTCAGCCACCAGATTTGAGAAACTTATCGGTATCTGGAAAATAGCCCGGCAAAGGTTCCTGATAGCTTGGCAAAGTAACCTTTCTATCCTGAAAATAGGCAATCTGACCCACACTGAGCTTTAGCTTTTCCCTGCCGGTTTTAGCATCAACCAAGCGTGTTGTTAAGGCTGCCGTTAACTGATTAGCATCCCCTACTCTATCTGAACCGCTAAAACGGTTTTCCAAAAACAGACTATTAAATGAGAAATCATAGAACGAGGTATCGAATATGGGAATATCGCTCTGATCTGTTTTGGGGATATACAAATAAAACAATCTGGGCTCAAGGGTATGCAGATAAGATTTATTGGAAAAATTCACGTCCTTTTCCAAAATACAGACCGGTATCCGTCGAAAAAATCGGCAAAGTTCTTGACTGACTTGAGGAAACTACTGGCCTAGCGGTAGTTGTACAGTCCCCCCGTTTGGATTACTTAGCGAATACTGGGTATGACTGCAAGGAAAGTCTTGGCGTTAAAAAAGCGCTGCTCGTTTGCAGCGGAAAACTGATCGACGGTCTGACATTGGTTCGTTGCCCATTCACTAATGCATCTATGTTGAAAATACACATATTCAGCGCCCATCGATGCATTCAACGGCATAAAATCGAATGCACGATTCAAATCCAGATTAACTTGCGGCAATCTCCGGTACGGCAAACCTGCATCTGTAATCGCTTTATCAATCGATTGATAATTGTCAACATGGCCTCTTAAATGAAACCCCATTGTTTGCATAACCCAAGGTTAGCCTGACTTAACAAGATAACTGCTGTAAGTCGCCATACTAAGCGCATTACCCAAATCCTGAAAAATAGTCTTTATCCGACACATAGTTCAAATCCAGGTTTGAACTAATATGCGGCGTAAATTGACTGGTATTCTTAATCGCTGCCAAATACCGGGACTTATCAAGAAGACTGTCATTAGGCATAAATTCCAGAGTCCGCACTTCCCGCATGTCATCTCCGTCAAATAACGGAATACTCCCGCCCAATAGAGCGCCCCTTTTTGAAAGATATCGTGGCCGTAAAGTCGCATCATAATTAGGGGCTATATTCCAGTAGTAAGGTGCTGTTAAACTAAATCCGCCCCGTTGCGTATTACCGAATGAAGGTGCAAGAAAACCGGAAAGCCGTCTGTTATCGATCGGGAAAGAAAGATAAGGCGAATAAAACACAGGCGTGCCTTTAAACTCAAGCCAGGTATTTTTGGCCGCGCCTTGGCCGGTGGTTTTATTCATCTTCAGCTCAGCTCGCATGCACAACCCAATCCTGATTACCGGGACGGCAACTGGTATAGGCCACATCTTTATATCGGGATCAGGCGCTGCTCTCCCGATAAATCGTATTCGCCCTGCCTCTGAGCGGCGTAGCCGGGGAAATAAACAGCGCGTCCCTCAGCTTGGCCTTATCGGATCGCCAGGTTAAGGGACGCCGACTCACTGTGCAACGCCAATTCATCTTCACTGTAATAGACACTACCTTGTAAATCCAGGGTCTCCGAAACAGTGTCATAAGCTGGCTTTATTAGAGACTGAACGCTGATCCGCGCGGATCATTTCAACATTACCGGTATAACTGTAAATTTCATTGTCGAATATTTCCGCATAATCGGAATCGATATCCAGAGGAGACACATCTCTCAAATCCTTTCAGGCACAAATCCAGGCTTTGAGCTGCCGGGGCCATGCACAGTTTTGCCAAGGATCGTATTTCAGTTGCGATTTAAGGTTGCTAAAGGTTAGCTCTTCATTATGGTCAAACGCCGGAGTAAGTAAACTCATGCCGGATTCAGACGTCTCAACAGCTCGTGCCTGTCCCTTAGGATCGGCGCCAACCAACTTACAATTCCAGTTTTTATCTGCGGCCTTGGCATCGCAGGTCCAGCCTGGACGATTAGCTTCAGTTTGAAGTGTTTTTTTGAATTGGAAACAGTCGAAGCGTTGAGCGATTGGCTTAGTCTCTACGCTGACTTGTCTGGTGTCTTTATCAGCCTTAGTGCTGACCGGAAGCTTGGGTGCATCGACTTCCACCTCGGCCTTCTCGGCAGGAACGGACAGGGGCTCGACATTCTCAGCAGCATCGCGCGCAGGCTCTGCTACAACCGGTTGAGGGCTTTCAACAGCCTCTGTGGGTACTGACTGTGTGTCTTTAGCAGGCGCAGGACTGGCAGAAGTCTTGCTCGCACTGGTTTTATCCGCAGGTTTTTTTTCACCGACACAAACCCACTCTTTACTATCTTTGTTTTGCGCACAATTCCAAAGTGCTTCATTGGCAATGCTGACAGGTGCATAAATAGAAGGTAAAAAAAACAGGAATAAGCGGCGGCGCATAGGTGGTATCAAGTTTAGTAGCGTAGTGAATCGTAAATCGAATAGAATGCCGGACGCTAATTTTACCTCACTACCCCTACATTATACTAATCTATCCTAAACATCATGATGCCTGAAGACTTAAGAACGATATCGATGTTCGACTGGCTTGAAAATGATTTATTGCTCACCATCACCGCATGCGACCCCGCTTCCAGCGATGCCAGCTTCCGGCGTTACTTTAGGAGGTACAGACTCCAGGACGAGAGCAATTTATCGTCATGGATGCCCCGCCGAGCAAAGAAAACATTGAACCCTTCATTAGAATTGCCAAGCTGCTGGCACAGTCTCAAATCAACGTCCCGACTATTTTCCAACAAAACCTGACTGACGGATTTTTACTGCTGGAGGATTTTGGTAGCCAGTGTTTTCTGGATCAGCTTAATGCGAGCACTGCCGACGATTTATATCAAACCGCTTTCGACAGCTTATTCAAACTGCAAACCCAAACGTCTGTACAAAACTCCGGATTGCCCGGCTATGACGAGCCGCTGCTGCACGGGAACTGGCTATTTTTGACGAATGGTTTTTAGGCCAGTTACTGGACATTCAAATTCCCGCACCTGTTTGGGACACGGTTCGCACCATTCTCACGACATCGGCGCTGGAGCAGCCCAGAACCTGCGTACACCGGGATTACCACTCCCGCAACCTGATGGTTTTAGACAGCGATTCGCCGGGAGTCATCGATTTTCAGGATGCCGTCATCGGCCCGATTACCTACGATCTGGTGTCATTATTGCGCGATTGCTATATCGCCTGGCCTGAACAACAGGTTGAACAATGGCGACTTGAACTATTTTGAGCGGCTCCAGCAAGCAGGCCTCATTAATTGCAGCCCGAGCCCAATTTAAACGCTGGTTTGACCTGATGGGGCTACAGCGTCACCTTAAAGCTATCGGCATTTTTTCCCGCTTGCACTTGAGAGACGGCAAGTCCAACTATCTTAACGACATACCGCGCACCCTGAACTATGTCACCACTGTTTGCGCGGCTTACCCTGAGCTTGCCGAGTTCAATGACTTCCTGCAAGACCATGTGTTCCTGCATGAGCGCAGTCGAAGCACCTGTACTGAGCAAGGTCGAAGCATGAAAGCCATGATTTTAGCGGCAGGGCGCGGCGAAAGAATGCGCCCGTTAACCGACCACACCCCCAAACCCTTGCTTCACAGCCGCCGGCAAACCACTGATCGAATATACGATTAAACAACTGGTCGCGGCCGGCTTTAATGATATAGTCATCAATCATGCCCATCTGGGATTGCAAATAGAAGACCGGCTGGGTAACGGCCATCAGTTTGGCGCAAACATAAGCTATTCGCCCGAAGGCGAACAAGCGCTGGAAACGGCGGGCGGCATTATTAACGCCTTGCATTTATTAGGCGACGAGGTGTTTTTGGTGGTCAATGGCGATATCGCCACAGACTTTCCTTTTGCCGAACTCAAAAACCTGACTGTTGATTTGGCTCATCTGGTTCTGGTCGATAATCCCGCGCATAATACAGAGGGCGACTTCGGCCTGGATAAGTCCGGATTGGTCGTTGTCAAACAGCACCGAACAACTCACTTTTAGCGGCATCGGACTGTATCGCCCAGAACTGTTCAACAACATACCTGCCGGCCCCAGCAAACTGGCGCCTTTATTACGCCAAGCCATTGCAAGCGGCCGGGTTTCAGGGCAAAAAATGGACGGCTTCTGGATGGACATAGGCACACCGGAACGTTTGCAAGAACTGGACTTTTATTACACCCAACAGAGGTAAAGATTATGACTGACCATGTTTATAAAAAAATAGAACTGACCGGCTCATCAACCGTCGGCATACAGGAAGCCATCGAAAATGCCGTCAGCAAGGCAGCGGAAACCATCGACAACATGCGCTGGTTTGAAGTCGTCGAAACCCGCGGCCATATAGAAAACGGCAAAGTCGCACACTGGCAGGTCACCGTTAAAATCGGCTTTGCTCTCAGCAGAATAAATGCATCTTGAATTATTCGATGAATAAGCAATCGGACAAAAGCCCCAATACCGTATGGCACCGTGCCACCGTCACCCGGCAACGCCGCGAACAAAAAAATGCGCATAAATCGGTAGTTCTCTGGTTTACCGGCCTATCCGGTTCCGGCAAATCAACGCTGGCCCATGCCGTAGAAGAACAGTTACATCAAAGCGGCTTAAATACATTTGTTTTGGACGGCGATAATGTGCGTCACGGCTTATGCAGCGATCTGGGCTTTAGCGATACAGACCGCAAGGAAAACATCCGCCGCATCAGTGAAACTGCCAAACTGCTGCTTGAAGCCGGCGTAATAACGCTTACCGCGTTTATCTCGCCATTCAAAGCGGAACGCGCCACAGCAAGAAGCCTGATGCCGCATGGCGATTTTATTGAAATTCACTGCTTTTGCCCGTTAACCGTTTGCGAGCAACGGGATGTCAAAGGACTGTACAAAAAAGCGCGACTAGGCGAAATTAAAGACTTTACCGGCATTTCCTCGCCTTACGAAGAACCGGAAAACCCGGAGTTAAAAATCGACACCAGCCAACTTACGCTCGAAGAAAGTGTGCAGCAGGTCATATCGCTGTTACGCGTCGAAACATCTTGCCAGCGCCTGGAATAAAACCATGCATTTCGATGTCTTCAATGGCGATGCCGACGGCATTTGCGCACTGATTCAACTGCGCCTGGATCAGACCGCTGGCATCGCAGCTCATTACCGGCATTAAACGCGATATACAATTACTGGATAAATTTACCGTCAACGCTCAGGCGATTACATCACGGTGCTGGATATTTCCCTGCAAAAAAACAGCGCGCGGGTTAATGAGTTTTTAAGCCAGGGAGCCCATATTTTTTATGTCGACCACCACCAGCCCGGCGATATTCCCAAACATCCCCACCTAAAAACGCTGATTAACACCGACAGCGCGGTCTGCACCAGCCTGCTGGTCAATCAGTACCTGAATGGCAAATACCCGTTATGGGCAATAACCGCGGCCTTTGGCGACAATTTAAACCACAGCGCCGAACAACTGGCTGCCATCCCTGAATCTAAGCCAAACAGAACTTGAAACCCTGAAAGACCTGGGCATCTACATCAACTACAACGGTTACGGCAGCTGCATTGCTGACCTGCATTTTGCTCCGGATAAACTGTATCGGGAAATGGCGGGATTCCAATCCCCTTTTGACTTTATCAGCGGCAACCATGACATCTTTACGCAACTGAAACAGGGCTATCAAGAAGACATGGCAAATGCCCAACGCATTACCCCGGAATACCAAAGCGACGCAGTCGCCGTATTCATCCTGCCCGACACCATCTGGGCAAGACGCGTTAACGGCGTATTCGGGAATTTTTTAGCCAACCTTGCACCCGACCAGAGCTCATGCTGTAATCACTCATAACAACGACAACGATTACCAGGTTGGCGTCAGAGCGCCGCTAACCAATAAAACCGGCGCAGATGAATTATGTTCCGCCTTTCCAACCGGCGGCGGACGCAAAGCTGCGGCGGGCATCAATCATTTGCCCGGCGATCAGCTAAATATTTTCATTGAAAAGTTTGAGGATTTTTATTCGTGAGTAGCTGTTACAATGCCAATCAATTTACTTGACCGATTTGACATTTTTAAATAACTTACAATCCTAATAAACATTAGCCTTATGCCGCCAACCAAGACCGCCGGAACCAACACGCATGAACTCACATAACAACAATCAATCATCCGCCCCGAATCGACTGGAACAATTACAACACATCAATCTGCAACTTGCAGCACTGGGCCAGCCGACTTGCGAAGTGGAAAACGATCCGCAATATCTCAAGATTGCCGACGGTTTGTTAAAAAACTATTCCCAGCAACGCCGCCTGCTGGCGCTGGCCAAGTACCGTTGTCCGGCTGATCAACGTATTCAGGATTTTCTTAACAGCTTACTTGCCTGAAAACGGTATAGACGCCTCGATCAGCTTACCTGGCGAAACCTTTGTACTGGAACAAAAAGGACTGGCGAGGGAATTGTCATTGCCCTTTCAGCACAACGAATTTCATTCGGCTTATGTCGATTCCTACCGGATACAGCAAGGCGTGTTGCATAATCCGAAAAATGACCGGCGCACCACCAAAGGCGTATTTCATATTGCCGCCGGCGGCCTTCCGGTTCCGGCCGATAAAAACGAAGTGCCGGTAGCGGCTTATGCGGAACTACTGCGTACCGCCCTGTCGCCTCCGGACGACCTGTTGTGCCTGCCCTTTACCAGCGCCCAAGCAAACACCGCAAAACTCTGGGTGTCATCATTGCTCAGACCTATCGTGTGTCCGGAAATTTCCGGCATCGATGCCGGTCAAAACCATGGAAATCCGGTTTTTTGCCCCAGGCGGACTGGTCGCCAACCTGGATTTTGTCGAATCCATTTTCGGTAATGCCGGCGACCCGTTTCTGCCCGAGAACGATGCCGCATTGGATATTGACCACTGGACCGGTCATACCGGCTGCATCATTCTTGCTTCGCATCTGGTTCGTTGCCGTAAACAGGATCTCGGTCTGCCGCATTATGACGATGCCACCGAGCGTCAGCGCAAAGACGGCATGTGCTGGAAAAATGAGGATGAACTGTACAATGACGGCAAACCGTTTAAACTGGTGTGCCGCAATATGCAGGGCGTCATTGTCACGCATGATTGCCGATAACTATTTCGGTTACAGCAAAAAAGAAATCAAATCCCATATCAGCTATTCCGCCAACCTGTTCGGCGGCGCTGAAGAAGAGCATTCAGGCGGCGCGCTGGCCTTTCCAAGAGTCATTCTGGGCGAAATATTTTTGCCGCATACTTCCTATATCAGCGAGCATTATTCTTTCGACAAAGTTTGCCGGCAACTAGGTCGTCGGTCATAGACACTAAAGATGAAGGCTATGCGGTCGATAAGAACTATCCCGACATTATTTATATTCCCGAATACGGCAAAATTCAACATTCCAGCAACAGCAAATCAGCTGGACGCATAACCGGCAGACGCATACGCTCAAATTGCTGTTCGGCCACACCTATGTCTATCCCAACGGCTTTAAAGTCCATATGGAACGCCACCCTACTGCGCCCAGCTGGCGCTTGATCGGCACCCATCAGGAAGGCACTTTCTGCCATAAACCGAGCACCGTATCCGGCGGCGGCAAATCGGAAATTTCCAAATCGATTGCCGGAGCCATCATTTCCGGCGCTGTTTTTGTCGATAATTTCGATAAAGACATGGATATAGTCACCGATATATTTGAGCACGATTATTCCACCCGGTTTCGCGATCCGGCACGTAATGGCCTCGACCAACGCCGGCTGCTCAGCAATGAACGCACGCTGGGCTCGGTCATCAAACTGCTGACGCCGTCCGATAACCGAATATTCAGATGACCATAACCAGTGGCTGGCAACAATTCCCCAGCATATCTTGGCCGTGGTGCTGATGATAAAACGTTTTTACAAGGAGGAATGGGGTCAAGACTGGCGGAAACATTTTTCCGTCGATATGGTAAACAGCTATCCGGGCAACGAATTGAAATTTCATGGCCGTAAACTGATCGCCAGCTATCTGCGGGTCGGCTTTGACGAGAAAGGCGCGTGGCGGGTTTTCAAACTACGCCAGGATTTTATCGCTTCGGCCAAAGTCCAGTTGGAAGATGATATAACCGCTTCCACCGTCGTGCCGGTACACTATCTGACCGGGCTTAATCCCGATTATAAAAACCCCAGCGTTAAACTGGTCGATAACTGCGAGCAAAGTTTCTTTCAGCGCCCTGACGATGCGGTCCACCGGGGCACCGATTTACAAACCGAACTGGATTTTTCGGGCACCGACAATTTTATTTCCAATTTTCAACCGCTGACCCCAAAAGACGCCCGCGAATTCATCGAAGACGTCATTCACTTCGACGAATTCAGCAAGCCGATGCAAGACGTCATCAGTCAGGCAGTCAAGGGCAAGGACGGCGAATATTTCGTATCTTCGGCCCACCCGCGCCTGGTCGATGGCAAACCCAGTCTTAACGTCCGTTACCTGCAACTTCGGCCTGACATAGTTAACCCGAAAATGCGCTATATTGCGGAAATGTCCACCCGTCTGGCGCGAGGCCTTAAGGCCGATCAAACCGTTTATTTTCCGGTTAATGCAGTATTGACCGGGACGACGCAACAATCCGGGCGATCTTGCGGCAGGCATCCGACCATTGGCTATTTATAATCCGATCCATTACCAGGAACTGCCGGAGCTGTTTATGGATTTTATTTGCAGCCTGACCGGAAAATCGCCGTCGACAACCGGCGCAGGTTCCGAAGGCGCACTGACCAAAGGTCCGTTTAATGCCGTATCGCACCACCGCCGACCTGAATACCGCATTGGTTTCTTTCATCTTGTGCGGCTACGACGGCTATTCCACGGCGGCAGGTTATATCGGTTCCCAACGCCGGATCGATCATGATATCAGTCTGTTGATTCCTGAAATCTGGTCACGCTTGCCGGTAGACCAGCGCGATCCGCAGTATCTTGATTGAACAAGGACAGCTGGAAAAACTGGAAGATTTTGAATATGAAGGCCGTACCGTCTATCCAAAGCCGATTGGGTTATCGCATTACCGAACGCTTTGTGCATACCAATTTCGGCAAAGTGTTCGATTACCCGACTGCGGTATTCGACGAAGCCATGTTGAAACCGGAAACCCAGGATCTGGCCAGCTATGTTGACGGCATCGACAATGTCTATGAAGCGCAGCAACGGGTAGCGCAACTGTATTTTCAGGACGGCTCCATCGATGACGCCTGCCCGCCGTTAAAAGCGCTGCTGCATATCATGGCCGACGGCCACTATGAAGGTCAAACCATCAGCGATCCCGGCTATTCGCGCGATGTTCACCCGCGACTACTTACTGCAAAGCGACTGGTATCAACAGCGCCTTGAAATCAAACAGCAACGCGAGAGCGACCTTTGGCAGCAACACAAGTCTTATATCCAGCAACAATTGACTGCAACGGAGCAGCATGACTCGACCGTCCGCGCCGAGTTGAATCAAAAACTCGAAGCGGCTGAATGCAAACTGGCCGAGATCAATGATCCCGCTTATCTGCAACAGCTGCAAGGAACTTTAGGGGCGGATTGGGTGCATCAATAGTCGGCCGAAATAAGCCTGTTTGAGCGACAGCGAAAACAGGCGTTTCCGGTAGAGTGTATCGTCCCCAAAGAACATGGGAAGGATATTTTTTTGGAACGGCTGATCCGTAACACTGTAACCAGCCTTCAATACAAACACGAAACCTAATCGAAGCCCAATTGTTGGACTTCGATTAGGTTTGTTTCTTCTTTAAATGCAGTTTTGTTTAAACGGCAATACCTACCTGTAATGCATCAAACCAGTCTAAAAAGCGTTTGACATCATCGCCTTTAAACATCCGCCCATGCTGCGGAGCTAAAATATCAATATCAAGGTTTCTTACCCGCTCGATCCAGACTCTTTTTGCCTGATTTGACGGCATCCATGCGTTGGTGCCAATAACGCATTTTTTCAACATGCGCAGCAAAATTATCAACAAACACGGGGGCGTCAGGCGCCTTCAATAGCCGCACCGACATCTCCTGTCATCAGGATTTTTGCTTGCGGATCATACACATGGAAGTTGCCGGACGAGTGCAAATAGTGAGCCGGAATAATCTGCAATTCCACTGTTTCCAGTTTAATTGTTCCGCCATTATCAGGGATAGGTTCATATTCTATTGACTCACAGCTGTAATGCCGCAAAAAACCTTCCCAAATGGCCGGCGCATGGAACTTGGCATTGGTTAAAGCCTGATCCCATAGACCCAGCGATGAAATCACGTCAGGATCCTGATGCGAAGCGAACAGATCCGTTATTTGATCCACAGGAGCATGATGCAACACAGCCGCCATCATCGGTGCAAACAGCTCGGCACCACCTGGATCCAAGAGCAGGCAACGGTTAGGCGTGCGTACCACATATTGGTTGGTATCGATTATGTTGCCGGGCTTCCCTTCATCCCTTCCTAACATGATCCATTGGTGCGATCCTTCATATATCTTGGTCATTTTCATAAAAAAACAAGCCTTCTGTAGTTAGCAGCTATTTAGCTATTTCGATAAATGGATAATGCGATTCTGCAGCGCTGCACATTATCATGAATGGTATGTGCAGCTTTATCTACACTTTCAGCAACGGCTTGCAAGCTCTGCAAATATTCACCCGCCTGTGATGCTTCAATTCTTGAGTTTGCGGCAATAACCCGTGCGGCACGTGCATGATGCATCACTGCCTCAAGTTGGCCCAGCAGTTGCGAGACATCCCGTTTAAACTGCCGTTGGCAATCTTGCATTGAAAGCCTCGCATGATCTACAGGCCCTTGCATCGACTTGGCATAAACGGCATCTTCAGCCATTTTTGCCGCCAACTCGAATTTATTGATAAGCAGCCGTCTTTTGGAATTCATCGACCGTTAATCGATATAACACCAATGCATAAATATTGATATTAGTAACCAGCTCAATTGTTTCTTTAGCCAATTCATTGATGAAGTCGGTAATCGGTTGAAATCCCTTGGCTTTATCCCCTGCCCTGAATGCAATAGCCTTGGCATTGGCAGCTGCTAGCGATATTTCTTTAGCTACAACCATGACCGCACTTAACTCCGAGGTAATGGAAGCGACTGCAATAAATTGTGATTTAGTCTGATTAGTCATATTTAATTACACGGCGTGAAAAGTAACATTTTTTAAAATTCCGTACATGGCACAATACGTTTTACCTATTAGAGTAAGTTCTAATGGACTGTATCCCATAAGAAAACGTTGCCAACTACATCCGAAAAGAGGCGAACAAGGCAATATCATAAAACCTTGCCAGCATTGCCAGGCTTAACCAAGCTTAAAACTTTATTCGACACTTCTTCTAACGATACCACATAGTCAGTACAACCCAACTTGAATGCAGCCCCGGGCATACCCCAAACTACGCTGGATTTCTCATCCTGAATAACCGTTTTAGCGCCCGCATCATGCATTTCTTTCATGCCCATTGCACCGTCAGCGCCCATGCCTGTTAATAACACACCAATGGCATTAGCGCCTGCACATTGAGCAACCGATCGAAACAGGACATCAACCGCAGGTTTATGGCGATTAACCGGCAGCCCATCGCTCAATTGAATAATGTATTTACTTCCCTCTCTAATCACCATCATGTGCTTGTCTCCAGGCGAAAGATAAATATTACCCGGTTCAACCGTCTGACCATGTTGAGGAATACACGCTGACATTTCCGTTGCAAGATCAATATGCCGAACAAATGATTCGCTAAATGCAGCGGGTAAATGCTGAGTTATTAAAATAGGCGGGGTATCGGCCGGAAATCCTTTAACGACTGCTTTAATGGCTTCCGTTCCACCCGTTGATGCGCCTAGGGCAATTATCTTATTGGTGGGACTAATATGCGTTTTTACAGGCGCCGCTTTCAGAATCACGTCGACTGAGTGTTTCTCTGAAATCTCGGGAACGGCCGCCACAGGACGTTTTGGGTTTTACCGCTCTATTGTAGACATTGTCCTACTTTCGCTTGCGCCGCGACTATAACCTTGGAAATAATTTCCTCGGCGTATTCATTCAGCGTATTGACAACATCAACTTTGGGCTTGGCAATAAAATCTACCGCCCCTAGCGCCAGAGCATTTAAAGTCGCTTCTGCACCATGTTCAGTCAGCGTGGAGATCATCACAACCGGAGTCGGCCTTAAGCGCATCAGGTTGCTTAAGAAAGTTATCCCGTCCATGTGCGGCATTTCAATATCCAGCGTCAATACGTCTGGATTTAATTGTTTAATCATTTCCCTGGCAATAAGAGGATCTGCTGCTGCACCGACTACCTCAATGTCGGGTGACGAACTTAAAACTTCAGTCAGTATTTTCCTGATTAATGCTGAATCATCAATAACCAATACGCGTATCTTACCCATAAACCCACTCTAAAAGAAGCCCATCGTCACACCCTCAACAGGTGCATTTTTAATATTGATTGCTACCACTTTAACTTTAAGCGATTACATCATTACTGAATTTCTGAAGTTTTTCATCTGATACACAGTTTTTCTGTACATACACTCAAAATTTCTGACTTTAAACTCATTATTCAAGTCTTCTAATATTAGCCTGTGAAGCTACTTTTACCTTGGCAATTATGTCTTCGGCATAGTCATTCAATGCATTTTCCACATCAATTGTCGGCTTAGCTATAAAGTCTACCGCTCCCAACTCCAGAGCAGTTAACGTAACTTCGGCATTGCTTTCTGTTAGCGCTGAAATCATCACAACAGGCATTGGCCGCAGTCGCATCAAATTACGTAAAAACGTAATCCCATCCATACGCGGCATTTCAATATCCAGGGTCAATACATCTGGATTTAATTCTTTAATCATCTCTCTGGCAATAAGAGGATCTTCAGCGGTGCCAACTACCTCAATATCTGAAGACGAATTTAAAATCTCAGTCAGTACCTTTCGGATTAACAATGAATCATCAATAATCAATACACGTATTTTGTTCATTGTATACTCTTAAAAAAGCTCAACATCACCTTCAACAGGCGCATTTTTAATATCGTTAAAGTACTGCCGCTCTCTTCTTACAATTGTATCATTATGTAAATGCTCGATTTTTTTCATTCCGACTTTCCCTGTTTTAGGGAAATAAATTATTTTCCTGGGATAAATATCGCCCAAGTCCTGAGATAATAAAGGCAATCCTTCTGTATCGATATAATCCAAAATAAAATCAATATTTTTAAGACCGACATCAGTCAAGGTTGGAATAATTTTACCGCCGCCAAACACCTTGACTTCCAGGTTTTTTCTTTTGCCGCCATTCATCAAAATGGTATTGATTAAATGCTCCATGGCATAATTTCCGTAGCGGGTTGCATTGCCGACAACCGCTTCATTGCCTTGTTTCAGCTTATCGGCTGTGGTTTCAGGCAACATAAAATGATTCATTCCGCCCAAGCCTGACACCTTGTCCCGAATACATGCCGATATGCAAGATCCTAATACGGTTGTAATCAATTCATCCTCTTGAGTTACATAATATTCACCGGGCAAAATTTTTGCAGCAATCACACCACGCTCTTTATCCACATATCTGTTAATGTGTTCAAAACCGTCGATGGAGGGTAGACCAATATCATTGCTAGTACTCATGAGATATTTACGTATTTTTCCTGTAACTGGTACATGCAACCAACTCAAACTCATTTGAAAGCTGGTTTAATGATTCTGAATGCCCAATAAATAACCATGATCTGCTGGACAGCATTTGAGCATATCTTTTCGCCAGCAATGTCTTGGTTTCACGATCAAAATAAATCAGAACATTGCGACAAAAAATAAAGTCAAAATGACATTTCATCGGCCAATCTTGCATTAAATTTAACTTTTTAAACTGAATGATTTGTTGTAATTGAGGTCTTACTTTTACTTGACCGGACTGCGATGATTTACCGCGCATAAACCACTGCTTAAGTACATCTTCCGGCAAGTCACTGACGCGATCTTCCGTGTAGATACCCTCCGATGCTGTTTGTAAAACATTGGTATCCAAATCAGTCGCTAAAATCTTAATATCCCAGTCAGCGGGTACATTTTCCAACAAGGTAATCGCTAAAGAATAAGGCTCTTCGCCCGTAGAACAGCCGGCGGACCACACCCTGATTTGCTCGAGAGGTTTTATTTCTAATCAAGACTTCTGGAATAACAACATCACGAACATAATCAAAATGATGCATTTCCCTAAAAAAAGCGGTTAGATTGGTTGTTATCGCATTGATAAACTCAGTAAACTCGTGATCCGGATAATCTTTAAGATACTGGCAATATTCTTTAAAATCTGCCAATCCAAGCTTTCTTACCCGCTTGGACAACCTGGAATAAAACATATCAAATCTTTCATCAGGAACCTGAATACCTGAATGCTCATTGGACAGTTTTCTTAAAAAATTAAAGTCATCAGCAGTGAATTTAAATTCGCGAACCTTCTCAACAATGGCCATCTTTAAACTACTTCCCGTTCGTCAAAAGTCACGCATCATGAACGTCAAGCACATCCAACAAACCCAGCAACTGGGCAGACTCAACAAATCGCGGGGACGGATAAATAATGGTTACTTTCTTTTGCAGCTTAACTGCATCTTTTTTCAATGAAACAAGCAACTGCAAAGTGGCTGTATCTATTGACGATACGTCAGATGCATTTATTTCGATTTGATCATGTATAGCCAATGAATTCTTCAGCTTTTCATGCAACTTGACGACATTCTGAATAGTCAACGTAGCATCTAAATCAATTTGTGACCCTGCGTTTCCTCGATTCCTCGCCAACTGTTTCCTGCGACTAACGTCTATCGCTCTATCATCAGCCATTTCTTCAGCAACAATAGTATCGATCTCATCCGGCATTTCATCTATTACTAATTCATCTTCTTTAGTTATATTTATCTTCAGAATTTGCCATCAAATCGTCTGAATAATCATCGGCACCGGTCATACTAATCTCTTCATCAGTCAGGTGCTGTCCGTCCGGTTCATTACCGCTATCGCAATTTCCGTTATCGATTGTTTCTTCATCTTTATCGGTATTGTCTTCCATCCACGCTAGCGGATCGTATCCGATTAAATCATTTTCTTTACTTGTTGCCATACATCACCTTGTCTTCAAGAAAATCATGCGCAAGGCTACGAAAATCCCTTGCCGAACGACTTTTCGGACTATATTCTAAAATTGTTTTACCAAAGCTGGGACATTCTGCAAGCAATGCCGTTTCTCTAATAACTGTTGCTAATATTTGCTCAGGAAAATGTGTAAGCAAAACATTTAATACCTGACTCGATATTCTTCTATTGGGTGAATATCGCGACATCACCAATAATGTTTTATATTTCCGCTGCAAAGCCTTTTCAAATCGCTTAATCGTACCCATTAGATGAGACAATCCTTGCAATGCAAGAAAATCACTGGTCATAGGAATTAAAATTTCGTCAGCTGCAATCAATGCGTTCGCAACCAGCAATCCAGAGGACGGTGGACAATCAATAAAAACAAAATCCTGATCATTAAGGCTTCCCTGCAAGGCATTTTTTAACAAAATGCCGCGAGGTGATTTATTGTCGGCTAACTGTTCAATATCCTTAAGTCTTGATCCTGACGTAACTAATTGCAGATTATCCCTGACGGAAATAAGCTGCTGCTGAACTTTTTTCTTTTTCAACATAGCTTCATCAATACCGCCAATGCCCCTGCGCTGTAATACCTAAAGAAACGGCTAAATGGCCTTGCGGATCAAGATCGATAGCGGTAACTTTTGAACCTGATTCTGCAATGGCATGACATAAATTTGCCGTCGTAGTCGTCTTGCCAACACCGCCTTTCTGATTAATTATTGCAACAATTCTCACCGTCACACCAAACTTTCAATACCCTCAACCTCATCAGGATTGAGCAATTTGTCAACGTCTAAGAGCATGATCATCTTTTTCTTATATACATGCATGCCTCGCATGTAACGCGTATCAATTTTTGAACCAAAGTTTGGAGATTTTTTAATGTCTTCCAAGTTAATATCCAGCACATCAGAAACCGCATCAGCCACTATGCCCATTACAAACTGGTTTGCGCCATGTTCAACACAAAGCACAATAACTACCGTTTTTGGAGAGTATTCACAGTGCTCCAGAGAAAACCGTTCCCGTAAATCTATGATAGGCACAACGGATCCGCGTAAATTCAGTACGCCTTTAACAAAAGCCGGCGTATTCGGTATCACGCGAACAGCTTCCCAGCCACGAATCTCTTGTACTTTCAAAATCTCAACTCCATACGCTTCGCCTGCGAGTTGAAAGGTGAGAAATTGCTCTACCCGACTATTATTTGACTGCACATCTGTTGTCATTGTTATAGTTTCCTGTCGGTTATATAGTTTGCTGCTTTAACAACATTAAAACTCTTCCCATTCGTCATTGCTGTCGACTTTTAGGCTTACTTGATGATATAGGAGCTACTGGTTTTTTCGCTGTTACTGTTGGTTTTACTGGTACTACAGGCAGCCTTACTGCGTGCGCCGGATCTAGTCGTTGCAGCTATTCCCTTCGAATTGACCCTAAAGAAACTAAGCAGCTGGGTCATATTGGTAGATTGCTCACTCATGGCAATACTGCCGGCGGCAGCCTGTTCTGCCAAAGCCGCATTTTGCTGAGTAATATCGTCCATTTGAGAAACCGCTTGATTGACTTGCTCAATACCCGCTGATTGCTCTGAGCTGGCACTGGCAATGTGCGCAACAATGTCGCCAACTTTTGCAACGCTTTCGACAATTTCAGTTAACGCGGCGCCGGTTTCATTAACGAATGCGGTTCCGGCACGAACTTTCTGCACACTGTTCTGGATCAGTTCATTACTTTGCTGTGCCGCGGTTGCACTTCGTTGCGCCAGATTACGAACTTCTGTTGCAACAACCGAGAATCCACGCCCTTGCTCTCCTGCCCTGGCCGCTTCTACAGATGCGTTTAATGCCAACAAATTAGTTTGGAAGGCAATTTCATCAATTACGCCAATAATTTCAGCAATTTTATTACTGCTTTCATTAATTTCCTGCATTGCAGCGATAGCTGACTTAACTACGCCGCCGCCTTTTTGAGCTAATTGGCTTGCTGAATTAACAACCTCAGTCGCTTGAACCGTATTCTGTGCATTATTTTTTACGGTACTGGCCAGCTCTTCCATACTGGCAGCCGTTTCTTCCAGGCTGGCCGCCTGTTGTTCCGCGCGATGCGACAGATTGTTATTACCGCTTGCCATTTCTTGCGATGAACTGTCTATAAAATCAGCGGCATCCCTGATTTGAATGATAAATTCACTAAGCTTTGCTAGAGTGTCATTAATATTATTCTTGCATTCCGCATAGACACCTTGATATTCATTGGTAATGGAGACAGTTAAATCGCCTTCAGCCATATTTTCCATCACCCGGTTAACGTCTCCAAACACACTTTCAATGACATCCGTTAATTCATTGATGCCGGCAGACAGTGTTTGAGTAAATCCTTGTTGGTCACTTAATTTTATGCGGGCGCTCAAGTCGCCGGCTTTAACCCCTTGCACCAATTGGTCAATTTCTTTCTCAATTAACACTTCATGGGTTCTATCCTGCCATTCAGCAACATAACCAATACGTTCGCCGCCATCGCCATTAACGGGACTAGCGATAACTGTCATATACCGGCCCGCGATGACCAGCTCCGTCCTGAATGATTCTTGTAATTTTTCTAAGATGCCGCGCTGGAAAGCAGGGTTTTTATGATACAAATCAATATTTGAACCCATCAATTTATCGGCGGAAAAATCAGGTAACTGTTTGCGAATATCACTTTCTGCCGCCTTGAATATCTTCTGAATGCTATCGTTCATGTAAATGATTTCAAAGGCCTTATTCGCGACCATAACACCGTTATGCACATTATCCAAAGCTTGGGTAATCCGTTTGGACTCTGCGAGGCCTTGCTTGTAATCGGCCAAATCCACGCCCAGCTTGACCTCCATGCAATACAGACCACGCAAGAAATCGCCCAGCTGGTCTTCCCGCTTCAGGTCAACCTTATTTCCAAAACTTCCGCTGCTTAGCCGGTAACAAATAGTGATTGCAGTTTCCAGCGTGTCGGTTATCACTTTGGTCATATTGATGCTGAGCGCCGATGCCATCGTGGCTAACAAAGCAACGCCTGCCATCAAGCCATATTCCTGAGTCAGGAACAATCTATACATCAGAAAAACGATAGGCACCAAATAAGCAGCTACTATAAACGCATTCTTTTTCGTTATTGCAATTTCGCTAATCGATTTAGAGATTGCCGCTAAACCAGTCGGCCTTAATTTTACTTTCGCCGGCACTGATTTTCTTATACAGCAGCTCAGTTGCTGGAATCCGGTCACGTTTTGGCGGATGTCGAACGGAAAGGTACTCATAGACTTTTCCATCCTTAAATAATGGCATGGCATTGGCTTCAACCCAGTAGTGGTCGCCATTTTTACATCTATTTTTCACCAGCCCTTGCCAGGGTCTAAGTTGCTTTAAAGTTGTCCATAATTCTTCATAAGCTGCCGCAGGCATATCAGGATGACGAACAATATTATGTTCCGCGCCCATCAGCTCATCACGTGTAAAACCACTGGTTTCGACAAATGCGTCATTAACATAGGTAATACGTCCCATCAAATCGGTTCTTGAAACCAGAATGGTACCCTTTTTCAGAATGACTTCATTATTAGTTAACGGCATATTTATCTTCATGCCACATTACCTCTTAAAATTTCACACATCATGACAAATACATTAAGCATCATTGATTTTCATCCTGATCCAATTCTTCTAACTTCAGTAACTTATCCACATCAAGCAGCATTACCATGCGTTCATTAACCGATACCAGTCCGTTAATGAATTCGTTACTTACTTTAGCGCCAAAATCTGGGGCACTTTGAATTTCAGTTTTATCCACACTGATTACATCAGAGACCGAATCAACAACAACCCCCATTATGCGTGTTTTGTTGCTATCACCGGTTTGCAGCACGACAACAACCGTCAGTGGTGTGTATTCGGCTTTACTCAAATTAAATCTTTCTCTCAAATCGAGAATCGGCACAATGGAACCGCGTAAATTAACAACACCTTTTTCGTAGCAGGGAACATTAGGTATTCTGGAAACAGGCTCCCAGCTTCGTATTTCCTGAACGCGAAGAATATCAACGCCATATTCTTCTTTGCCCAAGGCAAAACTCAGATATTGCACAGCATTATCCAGGTTTTTACTATAGTGATATTGATCAATATCTTTATTTTCAGCTTCTTGTGCCATATCTGCTTTTATCTATTGCTTTATCTTATTACGAATTGAAAAACGCACCAAACCTGGAACATCAAGAATCAGCGCAACAGAACCATCACCCAAAATGGTTGCACCTGAAACACCTTCCACCCGTCGGTAATTTGCTTCCAATGATTTAATAACAACCTGTTGTTGACCTAATAACTCATCTACGAGCAAACAACACAGCTCACCCTGCCCCTCAACGACCACAAGGACACCCTCTTTCGATTTGGTCGGGTTGCCCGAATGGACATTAAAAATATTGCGCATTCTAATAACAGGTAAATATTCATTGCGTAAGCGGAAGGTCTCTCCTTTACCTGCAACTTTATTCAGCATTCTTTCCGTAATGTTAATTGATTCGATAATGGAAACTAACGGCACGATGTAGGTTTCATCTCCCACAGCAACAGATTGACCGTCAAGAATTGCCAGCGTTAGCGGCAAATGGATTGCTATGGTTGTCCCCTTACCCAGCTCCGAAATAATTTCTATATTGCCGCCCAATGACTGGATGTTTCTTCTGACCACATCCATGCCGACACCGCGACCGGAAATATCGGTGAGCTGTTCAGCCGTAGAAAAACCGGGCATAAAGATTAATTCGAATATCTGTTTTTCGGTCAGTAAGATTATTTTCTTCAATCAAGCCTTTTTCTATGGCCTTTGCCAACAGCTTATCTTTATCTAATCCGCGACCATCGTCAATAATTTCTATGACAATGTGTCCGCCTCGGTGATACGCCTTCAGCTCTATGGTTCCTGTTTCCGACTTGCCTGCTGCAACCCTATCCGCGGGCATTTCTATACCATGATCCAGACTATTCCTGAATCAAATGAACCAAGGGATCATTGATTAGCTCAACAACGGCTTTATCAACTTCGGTATTTTCTCCGACCAGTTTCAGTACAATTTTTTTATCTAATTTACTGCTGATATCATGCACTAAACGAGGAAAACGGCTAAAAACAAAACTAATCGGCAGCATCCGAATATTCATGACGCTTTGTTGCAGATCACGAGTATGGCGCTCTAACTGGGCAAGTCCTCTTTTAAGTTGGCCCACCTTATCCATGGTAAAATTTTCACCGACTAAACCCAGCATGGATTGCGTGATCACAACTTCACCGACCATATTGATTAAGGTATCGATTTTATCGGTATCTACCCGAATCGAACTGGCTTTTGCCGTGGTTTTTGCCGCCTCATTGTCGGCATCTTGAGAATCCGGTTTTTTGGTTTCTGTAGTCGCCTTAGATTTAACTTCAGCAGGTTTTGGGGTAGGATTATTAGGTGTAATTACTGCGGGGGTTCAGGATCGACTTTTTTTACAACGGGGGCTGGTTTTACGGCTTTGGCAAGAGGCTGAATTTCCATTTCACAGTCGCCTTCAACCCAATTAAATATTTCCTTGATTTCATCGCCGGAAATATCTCCGACAACTTTTAAATCCCAAGAAATATTGCATTCCTCAGGATCTATTTCATAAAAACCAGGAACATCCTGAATATTAGCAACAGTTGTTAATTCACCTAGCTCATTCAATTCTCGAAACAGTCTCACCGGATCATTGCCGGTTTTAAGTAAATCCAAATAAGGGCAAAAAGCTATTTTCCAGCCCTGCTCTTCTAATTCAACAGGTTCTTCTTCATGAAGATCAGGAACATTATGGACAATAGCTGCTTCACTTGACCGACTTCCGGCTCGACCGGGAGGCGTTGACTCCTGCTCTACCGATCCACCATTGAGCACAACTTCCAAAGCTGCTTTGTGCTTTGCTACGCTGGCATTATTAACATCCTGCTCATTCTGTATCGCTGTCAACATCTCTCTGAGACAGTCAACCGATCCAAGCAAAACATCTACTGCAGGCTGGGTTACCTTTCTACGCCCATCCCGCATTTCATCGAGCAGGGTTTCCATAATATGGGTGTATTCGGCAACAACGGTAAAACCAAAAGTTCCACTGCCGCCTTTAATCGAGTGCGCCCCTCTAAAAATGGTATTGATTATTTCTGAATCAATATCTCCCATATCGAGAGTTAACAATCCTGACTCCATTGCTTCCAGGCCTTCGAAACATTCTTCAAAAAAGACCTGGTGGAATTGTGACATATCAATAGACATAGACTTACCTGTATGCGCCTAAATTCATTTAAACAAGATTAATGTAACCCAAAAACTTTCTTTATTTATTTCTGCCTGGATAAACAATTAAACCATTCGTCCAAACATTCCGAATAAAGCCGCATGGGGGTCGGGCATATCAATAGGCATAGAGTTATCCTGCGCGCATGCGTTTAACACACTTAGGCACGATAGCATCGGCTAACCCAAAACTTTTAGTAAGGTTTTTAATAATTGATCAGGATTGAAAGGCTTAACCATCCACCCTGTTGCACCGGCAGCTTTACCTTCTTGTTTTTTTTCGATTCCTGACTCAGTCGTCAGCATCAGCATGGGAATAAATTTATAATCGGGAAGTGCTCGTAAATCTCTAATTAAAGTGATCCCGTCTTTATTTGGCATATTGACATCGGTTACTACACAATCAAATTTCCTGGCTTGCGCTTTTTCTAAAGCATCGACACCATCCACTGCTTCCTCGACATCGTATCCAGCAGCTCTTAAAGTAAATGAAACCATTTTTCTCATTGAAGCTGAATCGTCAACTGCAAGAATACTTGCCATTGTTTTCTCCATTATTCTCTAATTTTTTAAAGCAAAAATCTGTGTGGATACTACATCATCCTACGTTTAATTACTTAAGTATAGTTTAATTATTTTGCTGTATAGCACTTCTAACCAAGAATTATTTTTTCATTTTCATTGTAGCAAACAAAAAAACACCCCACTAGAGAAAGTCCCTAGCAGGGTATATTTGGTGCCGATGGCCGGATTTGAACCGGCACAACTTTCGTCACCACCCCCTCAAGATGGCGTGTCTACCAATTTCACCACATCGGCTAAAACAGGATTGTTAATGATACTATTTCAATACACGCTGTTTTTTAATTGTTTTTTGCAGCGCACTTAATTGTGTCATAAACAATATTTGTTACTTTTTCTCAGCTGACTGCTCGGTCTTGGAATCAGCCGGAGCGGCAACAGGCACTTCTTCAGATTTAAGGTCAGGCACTAGCAGAGGCATCACCTACGCCTTTTGCGCCACCCACATCAGGAATGCCCAGCGTATCCTGCTCAACTTTAGGAGCACTCATTAAATCATAAGCCGCACCTTGCTTGCCGTTTAACACTGCAAGTCCCAAGCTGGTCATAAAAAACAAAGTTGCCAGAATTGCAGTTGCTCGAGACAGAAATGATGCCGCACCTTGAGCACCAAAAACAGAACCTGAAGAGCCAGTGCCAAAAGCCGCGCCAGCATCAGCTCCTTTACCTTGTTGCATTAATACTAATCCAACAACTGCCTAAACCCAACAGCACATGAATAACAATAATTACCTGATACATAATAAAGTCTAAACTTACTCTAAATTGAATGATAAATCTTTAAAAAGGATTCCGCATCCAACGAAGCCCCACCAATTAAACCGCCGTCAATATCCGGCATGGCAAACAAGCCTTTTGCATTATCCGGCTTGGCACTACCGCCGTATAAAATTTGTATTTTATCGGCAATGGCCTGATCTTTAGCGGCAATGTACTGCCGTATGTAGTGATGAACTTCCTGAGCCTGCTCATCAGTCGCTGTTTTTCCTGTACCTATTGCCCAAACCGGCTCATAAGCAATGACTGCTGCGCCAAAAGCCGCTATACCCGCTAAATTAATAACGGCATCAAGCTGCTCATTAATCACTGCAAAAGTCTGATCTTGTTCGCGTTGTTCCAGCGTTTCGCCTACGCACAAAATCGGAATAATGTTTTGTTCTTGCGCCTGACAAAAACGTGCGGCTACCGATTCATCAGTATCGCCGTAATAACTACGTCTTTCAGAATGCCCTACAAGAGCATATTTGCAGTTAAATTCGCTCAGCATCGCTGCCGAAATTTCTCCGGTAAAAGCGCCTGAAGGCTTATCTGCAACGTTTTGCGCACCTAATGCCAATGCGGTATTTTTAACTAGTTCACTAACTTTAGGCAGGTACACATAAGGTACACATACTGCAATATCCGCATTATTTTCCCCTAACCCGGCAATAATGCCTTTTGCAAGCAACTCGGCACTGGCAAGAGTTCCATTCATCTTCCAATTTCCTACAACTAGAGACCGACGCATCACTACTCCTCACATAGAATCAAACCATCTATGATATATATTAATAAGGGCTAATTCAAGCTCCCATTGCTTTCTTAACGTCATCAGCTATTTGATGCGCGTAATTTTTGACCAAATCTTCCTGCTGACCCTCCACCATCACACGAATTAATGGCTCTGTCCCTGAAGCCCTCAGCAATACCCGGCCACTATCTCCCAGCTTTTTCTCGACAGCTTTTACCGCTTTTTGTATATCCTCATCCTTATCAGGATTAATTTTCTTGTTGGTTTTGACGTTGACCAAAACTTGCGGGTATTTTTGCATGCCGGATTTCAATTCATGTAAAGTTTTTACCACTGTCCTGCATTTCCGCCATAATCTGCAAAGCAGCAATAATGCCGTCACCCGTTGTTGTTCTATCCAGACAAATAATATGACCGGAATTCTCACCACCTAAAATTCCTTTGTGTTCTGCCAACATTTCCATGACGTATCGATCGCCCACATTCGCCCTAAGCAGATTGAGGCCCAGCTTCTTCAAACCATGCTCCATGCCCAGATTTGTCATTAACGTGCCTACGACTGGCCCTGACATCTGCCCTTCATTCAGTCTCGCCTTGGCAATAATATAAATAAGCTCGTCGCCGTCAACAATTTCGCCTTTATGATCAACCATCACCAGTCGATCGCCATCGCCATCCAAAGCAATGCCAAAATCCGCGCGATATGCTAAAACCGTTGCAGCCAGCTTCTCCGGCTTGGTTGCACCACATTCGTCATTGATATTAAGTCCATCCGGCTCAGCACCAATCGTAACAACTTCTGCACCGACCTCGCTAAATACATGAGGGGCTATATGATAAGTTGCGCCATGAGCGCAATCGACAATAATTCTCATGCCGCTAAAATCGAGTCGCGTCGGCACACTGGCTTTACAAAATTCAATATAGCGACCAGCCGCATCAACCAACCGTTTCGCCTTGCCCAATTTTGAGGACTCTACTGTAGTCATTGGCGAATCAATATAGTGCTCTATTTTTTGCTCTATATCATCGGGCAATTTCGTTCCCTGCACTGAGAAAAACTTAACCCCGTTATCATAATAAGGATTATGAGAAGCACTAATGACAATACCTGCCTGTGCCCTCAGAGTACGAGTCAAATAAGCTATGCCCGGCGTCGGCATAGGCCCTAGCAATCGGGTATCCACTCCCGCAGCGGTCAATCCCGCCTCCAATGCCGACTCAAACATATACCCGGAAATGCGGGTATCCTTACCCACCAGGACAAAACCATGCCCTTCGGTTGCAAACACACGCCCCGCCGCCCAACCCAGCTTCAAAAAAAAGTCTGCGGTTATCGGATGCTCCCCAACCTTTCCTCTGATGCCATCAGTTCCAAAATATTTTTTTGTCATGATTCTAATCACCTAAAAACAGGTAAAAAACAAACACAAAAACAGACTATTTGTGCCTTATAATTCTTTATAGTTACACGCAAAAAAAAGGAGAGGCATCACACCTCTCCTTTTTAATCAGATCAGAAAATTCTCAGCTTTGCTCGGCAGTACCGCCAATTGATTTCTCATTTTTCACATCGTCCTTGCTCTTAACATCATCGGTTATGACATCACCATGAGAAGGCGGCTTATCATCCCAACCTTGAGGGTCTCTTACCGGTTTACGCGCCATCAAATCATCAATTTGATACTTATCGATAGTCTCATACTTCATCAAGGCCTCGGCCATGGCATGCAGAATATCTATATTTTCTTTCAGGATAGTTTCAGCACGCTCGTAGTTTCGGTCAATAAAAGAACGAATCTCTTCATCGATGGTATGAGAAGTCTCTTCAGCGACCGTTTTATGTTGTGTCACTGAACGTCCCAAAAACACTTCGCCTTCTTCTTCGCTGTATGACAAGGGCCCCAGACGTTGAGAAAAGCCCCATTTAGTCACCATATTTCTGAGCCAGCTCAGTAGCTCGCTCAATATCGTTCGATGCACCGGTACTGACCTGTTCCGCAACCAAAAACCACTTCCTCGGCGATACGGCCACCATACAAACTGGAAATCATGCTATCCAGTTTTTGCTTGCTGGCACTGTACTGATCTCGTTCAGGCAAAAACATGGTAATACCCAACGCACGACCTCTAGGCATAATGCTGACCTTATAAACAGGATCATGCTCAGGAACCAGCCTGCCGACTATCGCATGTCCTGCTTCGTGATAAGCGGTCATTTTCTTTTCTTTCTCATTCATCACCATTGAGGTTCTTTCAACCCCCATGATCAATTTATCCTTGGCTTTTTCCAGATCAGCCATATTAACCACGCGCTTGTTCATTCTGGCGGCAAATAACGCAGCCTCATTGATCAAATTAGCCAAATCGGCCCCGGAAAATCCCGGCGTACCTTGAGCGATATACTTAACTTCAACATCATCATCTGCGGGCACTTTTTTAAGATGAACTTTAAGAATCTGCTCACGCCCCCTGACATCCGGCAGACCTACGGTTACCTGACGATCAAACCGGCCGGGACGCAACAAAGCCTTATCCAGCACATCCGGACGGTTTGTTGCCGCAATGACGATAATGCCTTCATTGCCCTCAAAGCCATCCATTTCAACCAGTAACTGGTTTAATGTCTGCTCACGCTCGTCATTGCCGCCGCCCAAACCGGCGCCACGTTGACGACCGACCGCATCAATTTCATCGATAAAGATAATGCAGGGCGCATGTTTTTTGGCTTGCTCAAACATATCACGCACACGGGACGCCCCCACACCGACAAACATTTCAACAAAATCCGAACCGGAAATGGTGAAAAACGGCACTTTGGCCTCACCGGCAATAGCTCTGAGCCAGCAAGGTTTTTCCTGTTCCAGGAGGGCCTATCATCAACGCACCGCGCGGAATTTTGCCTCCTAATTTCTGGTATTTTGCCGGGTCTTTAAGAAAATCGACCATTTCGACGACTTCTTCTTTAGCTTCATCGCAGCCTGCCACATCAGCAAAAGTCACTTTAATCTGATCTTCTTCGAGCATGCGTGCTTTGCTTTTGCCAAAATTCATTGCACCGCGACCGCCGCCTGCGCCGCCCTGCATTTGCCGCATGAAGAAAACCCATACCGCAATCAGCAACAACATCGGCCCAAAAGAAACCAGCAACTGCATCAGCATCGAAGGCTGTTCGGGTGGAACGGCCTTGATTTCAACGCCATTTGCCAGCAAATCATCGACCAAATGAGGATCTGTTGGGCGCATAAGTTTTAAATATCTGCCCACCCTGCATCTTGCCTTTGATGATATTGTCTTCAATCATCACCTGCTGAACTTGGCCTGCTTTTACCGACTCGATAAATTGCGAATAAGACATTGACGAGTCAGCCCTGTCATTTTGCGGACCGAAATTATTAAAGACGGACATCAATACAACAGCAATGACGACCCATAGGATTATATTTTTCATCATATCGTTCAATTTACACACCCTGGGCCTGAACGGCTCTCGATTTAAAAACAGAGTAATTATATCAGGAGTTAACTTTCCTGACTGTCGTTATTTATTTGGCGCTCACGAAATCATTTAGCGCGCACTTTGTTCTAATACATATATTAGGGCTAGATAAAATTATTTAAAGCCTTTAGCTAAAATATAAACTTCATTGCTTCGCGGTCTTGACGCTTTTGGCTTTCTGATTACCACTTTGGCGAAGGATTGCTGAACCTCCTTAAAGAAACTCTTCAAAGCCCGCGCCATGAAATAATTTAACCAGAAAAACCCCGTCTTTTGTCAACACAGTCTTGGCCGTCTCTAAAGCCAACTCTCCCAAATATATGGCACGCGGCTGATCTACGCCCTTATTGCCACTCATATTAGGCGCCATATCCGACATCACCAGATTAACCGGAGCACCATCAAGAACCGCATACAATTGATCCAGAACGGCTTGCTCGCGAAAATCACCCTGTATAAAATCGACGCCCTCCAGCGGATCCATCGCCAAAATATCCAACGCAATCGTCTTATCTTTTTTGCCGACAATCTGCCGCGCAAACTGCGACCATCCACCGGGGGCAGCGCCCAAATCGATAATATTCATCCCCGGCTTAATCAGCTGGTCTTTATCCTGAATTTCTTTCAACTTAAAAACCGCACGCGAGCGATAACCCTGAGCTTGCGCCATTTTGACATATTCGTCGTCAAAATGTTCTTGCATCCAGCGACTGCTACTTTTACTTCGTCCCATAACTCTATTTTAGTGTAAAATTTAGGCTTTTGATTTTAGGAATAAAGAGTGAACTCTGCAGATAAGAAAAAACTCCGGGCCCAAGCACACAGCTTAAAACCCGTCATTATGATTGGCCAATCGGGACTTACAGCAGCCGTGCTGGCAGAGATTGAACTGGCGCTTGACAGCCACGAACTGATTAAAGTACGAATACGCGCTGAACGCGAAGATCGCAAGCTGATCAGCGAGAAAATCTGCAAAGATACCGGCGCAGAACTCATTCAGAGCATTGGACAAATTGCAGTTATTTATCGTTTAAACCCGGACAAATGAATTAGGTTCAAGGTTCAAGGAGAAAGGTTCTCTCTCCCCCTTGAACCTTGTACCTTGTACCTTGAATCTCAAATATACTCAATCGAAATGATTTCATAGTCGACATTGCCGCCCGGTGCTTTAACCGTCACAACATCTTCCACTTCTTTGCCGATCAAGGCTCTGGCAATCGGCGAGCCGATTGAAATACGGCCTTCCTTGATATTAGCTTCATCTTCGCCAACAATCTGATAGGTCACCTTTCTCTCGGATTCAATATCTTCTATTTCCACTGTCGCGCCAAACACCACTTTGCCATTGGCATCCACCTTGGTAACATCAATAATTTGCGCATTAGAAAGCTTCCCTTCAATTTCGGAAATACGTCCTTCGGCAAAGCTTTGTTGCTCTTTCGCAGCATGATATTCGGCGTTTTCTTTTAAATCACCATGCTCCCGTGCAGTGGCAATTGAGGCGATAATGCGAGGACGCACCACTGATTTTAATTCTTCCAGTTCGGCGCGTAATTTTTCTGCACCTTTGACGGTGAGAGGTACTTTATTCATTTTTCAAAACTCCAATAATTATTTTTTAGGCGAAAGGCAAAAGGCGAAAGTCTCCGCTCTTTTAACCTTTAGCCTTGTACCTTAAGTCAGGCTCTTATGCAGATCCTGCAAGCAATTCACATCGCCCGCATCCAATTCACCCAGCGCGTAACAGGCGGCTCTTGCACCAGCCATGGTCGTGTAATAAGTTACGCGGTGCTGTAAAGCCTCCCGTCGCATGGTAAATGAATCCGAAATCGCTTTTGTGCCTTCCGTCGTATTGATAATCAGTTGAATCTGATCGTTTTTGATCATATCAACCGTGTTCGGACGTCCTTCGTTAACCTTATAAACCACTTCGCAAGGAATACCCGCTTCTTTAAGAAACCTTGCGGTGCCGCCAGTGGCGACTATTTCATATTTTTTGTCGACCAGCATTCTGGCAATATCAGGCGCTTTGACTTTATCAGCATCGCGAATACTGATCAGCACCTTGCCGCTGTGATTCAAGTTGACGCCGGCGGCACGCTGGGATTTGGCAAACGCTTCACCGAAGGTTTTGCCGACCCCCATTACTTCTCCGGTCGACTTCATTTCAGGCCCCAACAAAGGGTCAACGCCTGGAAATTTAACAAACGGAAACACCGCCTCTTTAACCGAATAATAACTGGGAATACGCTCTTTGGTAATGCCTTGCTGCGCCAAGGTTTGCCCGACCATGCAACGCGCCGCAATTTTAGCCAGCGGGTAACCTGTTGCCTTGGACACAAAAGGTGCAGTGCGCGAAGCTCTCGGATTGACCTCAAGCACATAAATATCGTCGCCCTGAATAGCAAACTGGGTATTCATCAATCCAATCACGCCCAGAGCCTCGGCCATTTTAGCCACTTGCTCGCGCAATTTATCCTGAATTTCTTGCGCCAATTCATAAGGCGGCAGCGAACACGCGGAATCTCCAGAATGCACCCCGGCCTGCTCGATATGTTCCATCAAACCGCCGATCAATATCTGCTCCCCGTCATAAATGGCATCGACATCCATTTCTACGGCATCGTCAAGGAAACGATCCAGCAACACCGGCGAATCGTTGGACACACTGACCGCTTCTTTCATATAACGCTGCAAACCTTCCTCATTGAAGACGATTTCCATGGCCCGTCCACCCAAAACATAGGAAGGGCGAACAACCAAAGGATAACCGAGTTCCTTTGCCGCGTTAATCGCCTGCTCAACAGAACGAGCTGTTGCATTGGGCGGCTGTTTTAAATTCAGTCTTTCCAGCAGCTTTTGAAAGCGTTCACGGTCTTCGGCCAAATCAATCGAGTCCGGCGAGGTGCCGATAATGGGCACACCGGCCGCTTCCAATGCACGCGCCAGTTTTAACGGGGTCTGACCGCCGTACTGCACAATCACGCCTTTGGGCTTTTCAATATGCACAATTTCCAGCACATCTTCCAGTGTTAACGACTCGAAATACAAACGATCCGAGGTGTCGAAATCGGTAGAAACCGTCTCAGGATTGCAATTGATCATGATGGTTTCGTAACCATCCTCGCGCAACGCCAAAGCAGCATGAACGCAGCAATAATCGAATTCGATACCTTGTCCGATACGGTTAGGCCCGCCGCCGAGAATAATAATTTTTTCCTTATCGGAAACCCGCGCTTCGCATTCTTGCTCATAGGTCGAATACAAATAAGCCGTGTCCGATGAAAACTCGGCCGCACAGGAATCGATGCGCTTATAAACCGGCCGGATGTTCTGCTTATGCCGCACATTGCGCACTTCGGACTCGGACGTATCCAGCAACTTGGCCAATCTCAGATCGGAAAAGCCTTTACGTTTCAATCGATAAAGCTCGCCTTCTTTCAGAGTCGACAAGGTCTTAGTCGATAAGGTTTTTTCCGTAATGACCAGATCTTCAACTTGCGCCAAAAACCACGGATCGATTTTACTGGCCTCATGCACGTCTTCCAGACTCATGCCGCTACGGAATGCATCGGCGACATAAAGCAACCGATCAGGCCCCGGATGGCGCATTTCGCGCTGCATTTTTTCCCGTGCGTCTTCCCGGTTCAAATCGATAATTTCATCGAGGCCGCTAATGCCGATTTCCAAGCCGCGCAAGGCTTTTTGCAGCGATTCCTGGAACGTCCGGCCTATCGCCATGACTTCACCCACAGACTTCATCTGCGTGGTCAAACGGTCATCGGCTTGCGGGAATTTCTCAAAGGTAAAACGCGGAACCTTGGTGACCACATAATCGATCGTCGGCTCGAACGACGCAGGTGTCGCGCCGCCGGTGATCTCGTTTTTCAATTCATCCAGCGTGTAGCCTACCGCCAGTTTCGCCGCCACTTTGGCGATCGGGAAACCGGTCGCCTTGGACGCCAAAGCAGACGAACGCGATACGCGCGGGTTCATCTCAATAATGATCATCCGCCCGTCTTTCGGATTGATCGCGACCTGCACGTTGGAGCCGCCGGTATCGACGCCGATCTCGCGCAATATCGCCAAAGAGACGTTACGCAGAATCTGGTATTCCTTATCGGTCAACGTTTGCGCCGGCGCTACGGTAATAGAGTCTCCGGTATGCACGCCCATCGGATCGAAGTTTTCAATCGAACAGACGATGATGCAGTTGTCTTTGGAATCGCGCACCACTTCCATTTCGTACTCTTTCCAACCCAGCACAGACTCTTCAATCAACAACTCGTTGGTTGGCGACAAATACAGGCCGCGCTCGCAGATTTCAACAAACTCTTCCTTGTTGTAAGCGATGCCGCCGCCGCTGCCGCCCATGGTAAACGAAGGACGGATAACGGTCGGATAGCCCACTTCCTGCTGCGCCGCCAAAGCCTCTTCCATCGTATGCGCAGTTTTTGATTTTGCCACTTCATAACCGATTTTCCGCATCGCCTGATTAAACAGTTCCCGATCTTCGGCTTTGTGAATGGCTTCTTTGCTAGCGCCGATCATCTCGACGCCGTATTTTTCCAAAACACCGTTGGCGTCAAGATCCAACGCGCAATTCAACGCAGTTTGCCCGCCCATGGTCGGCAATATCGCATCGGGACGTTCTTTGGCGATGATTTTTTCTACAGTTTGCCAGTCGATAGGCTCGATATAGATCGCATCGGCCATATCCGGGTCAGTCATGATCGTTGCCGGATTGGAATTAACCAGAATAACGCGATAACCTTCTTCCCGTAGCGCTTTACAGGCTTGAGTGCCCGAATAATCAAACTCGCAGGCTTGACCAATAACAATGGGGCCGGCACCCAGTAATAAAATCGATTTTATGTCGGTTCTTTTTGGCATTTTGTATGCGTTACCATTTATGTTGCTGTTACTTGGGTAGGATGGGCTAAACAACGTGCAGCCCATCAATCGCGAACGATGGGCTTCGACCTCGGCAATTGCTCCTGCATTGCCCTACCTCCTGCATCCATGCAGTCGTCAGCCCATCCTATGAAACTTATTTGTTTGCTTGTTCCATCATCTCGATGAAATCATCGAATAAAGACTCCACATCATGAGGTCCAGGGCTTGCTTCAGGGTGGCCCTGAAAACTCATCGCAGGACAATCCGTGCGCTTGATGCCCTGCAAGCTGCCGTCAAACAATGACCGGTAAGTCGCTACTACATTATCAGGCAGGCTGGCTTCATTAGCCGCAAAACCGTGGTTCTGGCTACTGATCATGACCCTACCCGTCGCTATTTCCTGAACCGGATGATTCGCGCCGTGATGACCGAATTTCATTTTCTCGGTTTTGGCGCCGCTGGCCAAAGCCAATAACTGATGCCCCAAACAAATACCGAACACCGGAATCTTCTTTTCAAGTATCGTTTTGATCGCCTCTATCGCATAAGTACAGGGCTCAGGATCGCCGGGGCCATTCGACAGGAAAACACCGTCAGGATTCATCGCCAGCACTGTTCTCCGCGGGCGTTGTTGCAGGAACAACGGTGACACGGCAACCGCGATTAGCCAGCAACCTGAGGATATTGCGCTTAACACCGAAATCATAAGCCACGACATGCTTGGTCAGATTTTCGGCCTGCGTATGTCCGTTCCGCAAATCCCAGATGTTTTCAGTCCACTCATAAGGCCGGGCAACAGTAACTTCCTTAGCCAAATCCATGCCCTGCAAACCCGGAAAACCTTCAATCGCTTTTTTGGCAACGTCCACATCAACCGACTCGCCCGCCATAATACAGCCGCGTTGTGCGCCCTTGTCGCGTAAAATCCGGGTTAATTGACGAGTGTCAATATCGGCAATGGCGACCACGTTGTTATCAAGCAAATATTGCTGCAAAGTCTTGGTGCTGCGCCAGTTGCTGGCCAGCAAGGGCAAATCCCTGATCACCAGCCCGCTGGCAAAAACGCCGACCGACTCGTCATCTTCGTCAGTGGTTCCGACATTGCCGATGTGAGGATAGGTTAATGTCACAATTTGCCGGGCATAAGACGGGTCGCTCAAAATCTCCTGATACCCGGTCATCGCCGTATTAAAAACCACTTCACCTACAGAACAGCCATCTGCACCAATGGCTACACCGTTAAATACCGTTCCATCTTCCAATACCAATAAAGCAGACCTAGCCAAACACGTCACCTCAAATGTGCAAAACGGGATGAACCCTTAAGGACTCATCCCGTTGTAAAAAAACAAAACTGGGGTAATTTTACGAGATTATGCGGTTTGGGTCATTAACAATTTTTTAAATCCGAAGCAAACAGTTGATTGGATTGTAAAACTAGACCAAGGAAGACAAAGACGCAATCTTTTGTTCAACGCCGATAATGGCCCGATTCAAAATACCGAGATTTTTTTCCTCAACGATTTGCATACCCATCACATAAAAAATGGGCATCCATAGCGGATTAATCAAAATTCCGCCCAGCGCACTTTTCCAGGTTCGCTTCAGGTTTTTTAATGGATTAAACGACTCCGCCAGCGAGTGCATCGGATATTCGGCAAACACAGCGGCAATCGGATGCAGGATGACCTTGTCATGCCCCTCAAGCTGCGCCAGGGATTGCAGAAGCTTTCGCTCCATGTTGTGATAATTTATCCGCGCATAGCCCGCAGAAAGTGCAAACGTAAGCGCGACCAGCGGCAGCAGAATGCTCGGCGGAACCACCGGCGCGAAAGTGGAAGACAGCATAACGATACCTAAGCCCAGCATCAAAACATCTTCGCCCCGCTCCACATCGCGATCGATACCCTTGATAACAGCGGCAACGGCATTGCCGAATGGGTCTTTTAAATAATCTTTTTCTTGTGCCATGGAAATTCTCCTTATGGATAATGCTTTAAAAGCACACCTTATGAAAAATGTCAGATACGCGAACCTTGTCCACTGGATTGAGCTATAAGATCCAGCAATGGCCGCGTCTTCTTTGTACCGGACTTACCGGCCCACGCCCATTTGTCTATTATTATTCTCCATGCCGGCTAGTTTAATTGAGCTTTTATTCAACAGCAAATATGAATATTTGAAGTCGCTAGCTGCTTCATTCCGTCTGGGTCGCCACCATTGAATTCAGGATTTTTGCTAAACCCCTCGCCAGAGACATTCATTCCCAGCGTGCGCAACAGCACCCATTTAAGTGTAATCCCGCTCCAGCCAGTATCACCAGTCCTTACAAACCTCTCAAAATATCCTTTTTAATATCCTCAACATTTTCCAATCCGACTGAAATCCTAACCAAGCCGTCTTTAATCCCGGCCGCCGCCCTGACTTCCGGCGCTAACCGTCCATGCGTGGTGGTTGCCGGATGGGTGATCGTGGTTTTAACGTCGCCCAGGTTGGCGGTAATCGACAGCATCTCGGTGGCGTCGATCAACTTCCAGGCGTGCTCCTTGCCGCCAGTCAATTCAAAACTGACGACACCGCCGAAATGGCTTTGCTGACGCTTGGCCAGCTCGTGCTGGGCATGCGACGCCAAACCGGGATAATGCACCTTGGCGACGCCTGGCTGTTGTTCCAGCCATTTGGCCAGCTCAAAGGCGCTGTCGCAATGCGCTTTCATCCTGATCGCCAGCGTTTCCAAGCCGGACAAAAACACCCATGCATTAAACGGGCTCATGGTCGCGCCGCCGGTGCGCAGATAGGGATAAATATGCTTTTCTATGATTTCTTCATTGGCAACAACCGCGCCGCCGACACAACGCCCCTGCCCGTCTATATATTTGGTTGCCGAATGGATGACGATATCCGCGCCTAACTCCAAAGGTTTTTGCAGTACCGGCGTACAAAAACAATTGTCGACGATCAGCAAGCAGCCGTGTTTATGGGCAATATCTGCAAGCACTGAAATATCGGCAATTTCAATCAACGGATTGGACGGTGTTTCCAGAAACAAAAACCGGGTATTCGGCTTAATCGCCGCTTCCCAGGCCGCGGTATCGATCAAATCGACAAAATCGGTCTCGACCCCGAATTTGCCGAAATAGTTCTGGAACATCAACACGGTGTTGCCGAACACGCCGCGCGAACAGACCACATGATCGCCGGCTTTAAGCAGCCCCATGCCGACCGCCATAATAGCCGCCATGCCGGACGAAAACGCCAGACAGCGCTCGCCTTTCTCCATCAACGCCAGTCTTTCCTGAAAAGCATTAACTGTTGGATTGGTAAAACGGGAATAAATATTGCCCGGTTTCTTGCCGGTAAAGCGCAAAGACGCCTCTTCGGCACTTTTGAACACATAACTGGAAGTGGCAAAAATCGGCATGCTGTGCTCATCTTCATGAGTACGCTTGTGCCCGGCTCTGATCGCCTGGGTTTCCAGAGTGTAGTCGTTCCAGTTAATGTCTTTCATTTATTTTTAATCGTATTTATTTGTTAAAAGATCAGACAAAAGGTGAAGGACGAAGGGCAAAAAACAGTCCTCAATGACCGGTCTTTGCCCTTCGTCCTTCGCCTTTAGCCTTTATTCAGCCTTACTTCTCAATCCCCATTCTGCATTCCGATAATGAAGTTCTCCGAATTTCTTTCCGCTTGCGCGCTGTCATTGCGCAAAGCTTCGGTGCGCTCCAGATAGGCATCGTCAATATCACCGGTAATGTATTCTTTACTGAAAGCAGGAGGTATCGAAGTGCCCAATGTCCTGATTGCCTTTACGAACCGCATCAATCAAGTCATTCAGTTCCTGGTAAATCACCCGGTCTGCGCCTATTGCCGTACAAACCTCGTCTTCAGTACGATCATGGGCAATCAATTCATGGGCGGCCGGCATGTCGATGCCGTAGACATTGGGGTACCGAACAGGCGGCGCAGCGGAGGCAAAGTACACTTTTTTAGCGCCTGCGTCTCTGGCCATCTGGATAATCTGCGCCGAGGTTGTCCCCCTGACGATAGAATCGTCGACCAGCAACACATTCTTGCCTTCAAACTCGAGACTGATCGCGTTTAATTTTTGCTTGACCGATTTTTCCCGCATTTTCTGGCCCGGCATGATAAACGTCCGGCCGATATAGCGGTTTTTGATAAAACCTTCGCGGTACTTTACGCCAAGAATGTTCGCCATCTGCAAAGCCGCCGTCCTGCTGGTGTCGGGTATTGGAATAACCACATCAATATCGTGATCGGGCCAGTCTCTTTGCACTTTTTTAGCCAGTTTTTCCCCCATACGCAGCCGCGCCTTGTAGACTGAAATACGATCGATAATGGAATCCGGCCGGGCAAAATAAACATACTCGAAAATACACGGGCAATGATCTATCTCGTCAGCACATTGCTTGGTATGCAATACGCCGGATTCTTCAATAAATACCGCCTCGCCGGGCGCTATGTCCCTGATCAGTTCAAAGCCCAGCACATCCAGTGCGACGCTTTCGGACGCGATCATGAATTCCGAACCTTGATCGCTTTTTCTTTCGCCAAACACGATAGGCCGGATGCCGTGAGGGTCTCTGAAGCCTAAAATTCCGAATCCTGCAATCATAATGACGACCGCATAAGCTCCGCGACAGCGGCGATGTACGCCGGAAACCGCCTGAAAAACGTCATCCACGCTTAAATGCAATTTACCCAGACTCTGCAATTCATGAGCAAAAACATTCAACAAAACTTCAGAGTCGGAATCGGTATTGATATGCCGTTGATCTTCGACGAACAAGGCCTTTTTCAGCTCTTCGGTATTGGTCAAATTGCCGTTATGCGCAAGCGTCAAACCGAAAGGGGAATTTACATAGAAAGGCTGCGCTTCAGCAGAACTGGTGCAGCCTGCCGTTGGATAACGCACGTGAGCAATACCCATATTGCCTTTCAATTTCAACATTTGGGCATTGGTAAAAACATCACGGGTCAAGCCGTTTTCTTTGCGCAAATGCAACCGACCGGCCTCACAAGTCACAATGCCTGCAGCATCCTGACCTCTATGTTGCAACACTGTCAGAGCATCATATAACTCTTGATTAACAGTCTGATGTGAAACGATACCAGCAATACCACACATTATTTTTTAACCTGTATTTTTTGAAAGAAACTAGCGATAACTGATGTATTCCGCCAAACTGACGAAAGATGATCTCGCAACCAAACAGCGAGCAATTGAAAAGGTGGAATCACAGTTGATTCTGTCCACCAGGAATCCTTGGGCAAAGGCGTTAATCCTGCCAATATGACGACAACAGTAACAACGACCATGCCGCGAACAGCACCGAAAATCATGCCGCCGAAACGATCCATGAAGGTTAAGTCCGGTTTTTTTTAATCAAAACGTTCAATAGAAAGCCGATCAAACCGCCAAGACTCAGCGTGATCATAAACAAAACCACAAAAGAAGCGAGCATCCTGGTTGACGGCTGGCTTATAGTCGATTCCAGAAAACCGGCGACTGTCGCCAACGATGGCGGAAGTGTCGCATCCGGTAGGAAACCGATGCGACAAAACTCAGGGCTAAACATCAAACTCACCCAGCTTGCCAGTATCCAGAATGCCAATGAAAAAACTTCCTTGGTAAATCCGCGCAGCAATCCGATTACAACGCAAATAAAAACAAGCCCGATCAGAGTAAAATCTATCCAAATCATGCTTTTAGATTAATCCGCCCTCTTGCATTACTCAGAAACCAGAATTGCCTTTATATTCTGTTTATCCAGTCTTGCCTTCATTGCCGCCGCTTTTTTTCCGTCAAGTTCCGGCCCTACCCGGAGCCGATATGAAGTCCCTTTGTCTGTCTGAACGGTATCCAGCGAGGCGGGCAAGCCTTGTTCGCGCAAGCTGTCCCAAAGCGACATTGCATTTTCTCTTTTACTAAAACTGCCGATTTGAATATACCAGCGCACCAATTTTGGACTCGCTTTCGGTGCAACTTCCGGTTTTTTGGCTTCTGCTACGGCAGCAGCCAGGCTTTTCGCAGTACTAGGTTGTTTTAAAGCCGCTAAAGCGTCTGCTTTGGCGGCATCGACTTTCGCGGCCACTGGCGGTTCAATGTCAGGCTTTTTAACCATTGGTCGTATCGGTTCTTTAGCGATTGCGACATTTCCGTCATCCTTGACAGCCGCCGGTTTTACCGTCTCTGCGACTTTTTTAACCTTTGCAGGTTCTTTAGCTATGCTTTCGTCCCTGGCTTGTGCTTTGGCGCGGACGCTATCTGCCGCGTTTGTCGATACAGGCTTGCCCTGAGCCGACTCAAAAGACTGCTCTGCGGGAGCCTGTTTCGAATGCAGTTTTGGCTGCTTATCTTCAGGTTCAACGGCTTCTTCTGCACCGGTATCCTCTTTGCGCATAGCCTTCGGACTCGGCATACAATGACTCCCCGGAATGCCCCTGTTTCGGTTGACCGACATCAGGTTCGGCCACTTCTTCAGCAGCGCCGGTACTCTCAAGCGTATCGCCCGCAGTTTCGGTAGATAAAGGCTCAGGATCCGTCAATTTTAAAACCTGCTCGGCACTGCTCGGCACTTTTCCGGCAGCATCTGCGCCTGAATCACCTGGAGCAGGAATGTTCAGCTCGCTGACTAACTGTCCACTATTATCGACAGGATCATCGAACAGCATCGGGATAAAAATAGCACATAGGGCCGTAACAACGACCGCACCAATCAAACGTTGTTTTAATTCATGATCCATTTCGTCTACTCACTTATTCTCAAATTCAACCAAGCACTCAGATACCAAAAAGAAAGATCCAAAAACCAGTAACAGATCGCCTTCTCGCGACTGGTTTTTTGCAGCAGAAAATGCTTCAGTAAAACCAGCAAAACCAAAAGAAACCCTGGACACCGAACTTTGTGAAAAAATCTCACGCATAACCGATTCCGTAGCCGCTCTGGGATTTGCCAAAGGCGCAAAAAACCAGTCGTAAACCACATGGATTCATAATTTCAAGAACACCGGCAATATCCTTGTCTTTCATCATTGAAAAAACAGCATGGATGCGTCTGCCGGGAAAAACAGCCGTCACATAATCAGCCAACGTTCTGACTGCCTGGGGATTATGCCCCACATCCAGCAGCACGGGAATTTTGCCATCGATAAGTTGAAACCGGCCGGCTAACCGGACATTTTCCAGGCCCTGTTTAATCGATGCTTCAGTTACCGGCAATATCTCGGCCATCTTGGTCACCGCTAAAATAACCGCCGATGCATTGCGATACTGATGCTCCCCTTTTAAAGCCGGTTCCGGTAATTGTAGCATTTGCCGGTCAGCACCGAACCAATCCCATCCTGCCGGCTGTTTTTTATAGCCAAAATCCTTACCGATGCAATACAGCAAGGCATGCTGCTCAATAGCGCTCTGTATCAATGATTCCGGGGGATCCGGATCACCTATGATGGCTGGGATTGCGGCCCGGAAAATACCGGCTTTTTCCCGCCCGATGGCTTCTCGTGTGCCGCCCAGCCACTCGACATGATCGATGCTGATGCTGGTGATCAACGCCACATCGGGATCGACAATATTAACGGCATCCAATCGCCCGCCCAGACCGACCTCAAGCAATTGAACATCGACATCGGCTCGCCGGAATATATCCAGTGCCGCCAGCGTGCCGAATTCAAAATAGCTTAATGAGGTATTGCCCCGCACCGACTCAATTCGTGCAAATGCCTCGCAAATTTTGTCATCCGATACCGGCTTGCCGTCTATTTTTATTCTTTCATTATATTTCAGAATATGCGGCGACGTATAAGCCCCTACCCGATAGCCCTGCGCCGTGTATATCGACTCAAGATAAGCAACCGATGAGCCTTTGCCATTGGTTCCGGCGACAGTGATGGTCGGAGGCTTGATGTAATCGGGGTTAAGCGCATGAAAAACCTGTGCCGCCCGCTCCAAACCCAAATCAATGACTAAAGGATGTAAGCTTTCCTGCCACTTCAGCCAATCCTGTAGCGAATCAAAACGTGTCATTAACCGATGATTAAAATCAGTCTTCCTGATCCGGCTGATGCTCCACATCATCCGCTTCAACTTCAACATTCACCGCTTCCGGCTCGACATTCAGATGCTGCTCAGCAATGTCTCTACCCGCCATCAGCATAGCCAAAATACCGGCTATTTTATCGCGCATTTCACGTCTGTCGATAATCATATCGATAGCGCCGTGCTCTTGTAAAAACTCGCTACGTTGAAAGCCTTCCGGCAGTTTTTCACGGACGGTTTGCTCGATTACGCGGGGACCTGCAAAACCGATCAAGGCATTCGGTTCGGCAACATTAATGTCGCCCAGCATGGCTAAACTGGCTGAAACGCCGCCCATGGTCGGGTCGGTCATAAATGAAATATACGGCAAACCCGCATCGGACAACTTGGTTAATGCCGCACTGGTTTTCGCCATCTGAAACAACGAAAACAGCGACTCCTGCATACGTGCGCCGCCACTGGCTGTAAAAACGATGAAAGGTACGCCCAGCTCCAGACTCTTGTTGATGCCGCGAACAAATTTTTCGCCGACCACCGAACCCATCGACCCGCCCATAAAGCCGAAATCGAAGGCCGCCGCAACAATATCCTGTGCCTTTTAGCTGGCCTTTCATCACTACCAGCGCATCGTTTTCTTTAGTTTGTTTTTGCGCCTGGGTAATTCGGTCTTTATATTTCTTGCTGTCTTTGAATTTTAACGGATCGATCGGCTTAACGTTTTTGCCAATCTCTTCATGACCGCCTTCATCCAGAAACATATTCAACCGCGTTCTGGCCGAAATGCGCATGTGATGCTCGCATTTTGGGCAAACGCTGAAGTTTCTTTCCAGCTCCGTGTTGTAAAGAATTGCATTACAGCTAGGGCACTTATTCCACAATCCTTCAGGCACGGCGCCTTTTTTATTCGACCCTTCCGTTCTAATTGTTGAAGGGATTAACTTTTCAAACCAACTCATTCATATACCCATCGTGTTGCTGCTACTTGGTGGGCTTCCTTGCGTCAGCCCATCCCACCCATCTCTTCTCTAGCTATCCATTGCCTGGCGCATGGCGGCCAATAACTCGACTATCTCTGTTTTGGCGCGTTCCGGATCATCCAGATTCGCTTCGATTTTGCTGATCAGAGCGCTGCCGATAACCACACCGTCACCCAAATTCGCAACCGTCTTAGCTGTTTCGGCATCTTTGACGCCAAAACCGATAGCCACAGGCAAGCTGCGTATTCGCCCTGATTTGCTTGAGCTTGGTTTCGACATCTGCTGTATTCAAATGCCCGGCACCGGTTACGCCCTTTAGCGAAACATAATACAGGTAACCGCTACCGACTGCATCCATTTTTTTAATACGCTCATCGCTGCTATTAGGCGCCAACAGAAAAATCGGGTCAATATCACGCGCCTTTAACAAAGCGGCGCATTCTTCCGCCTCTTCCGGCGGCAAATCGACGGTTAAAACACCATCGATCTCGGCGCGTTGCGCGGCATTGGCAAAATCCTCATAGCCCATGGCTTCAATGGGATTCACATAACCCATCAGCACCACCGGCGTATGTTGATTGGTTTTCCGAAATTCCGTCGCGATAGCCAAGGTGCGTCTTAAACTCATTTTATGTTCTAAAGCGCGCTCGCTGGCTCGCTGAATAACCGGCCCGTCCGCCATAGGATCGGAAAACGGCACGCCCAGCTCGATCACATCAACACCGGCCTCAACCATTGCATGCATCATCGGCAAGGTAAAATCGGGTCTCGGATCACCTGCAGTAATAAACGGGACTAACGCCTTACGGCCTGTTTTGGATAACGCTTCAAATGTAGCAGCTAATCGACTCACAGTTTTATCCCCTCGCGTTGCGCCATCGTTTGCATGTCTTTATCGCCACGACCGGACAGGCAGACAATAATAATTTCATCTTTGCTCATGGTAGGAGCAAGCTTCATCGTGTAAGCCATCGCATGGCTCGATTCCAAAGCAGGAATAATGCCTTCCATCCGGGTTAAGGCATGGAAACCTTCCATCGCCTCATTGTCGGTAATATTGACATATTCAGCCCTGCCGGTATCTTTCAGCCAAGCATGTTCAGGGCCTACGCCCGGATAATCCAGACCGGCTGAAATGGAATGAGTCTCGATGATTTCACCGTCGTCATCTTCCATCAGATAAGTCCGGTTGCCATGCAGTACGCCGGGACGGCCTGCACATAAAGGCGCAGAATGACGACCTGTTTCAATGCCGTCACCGGCCGCTTCAACGCCGATCATTTTCACTGAACGGTCATCAATAAACGGATAAAATAAACCGATCGCATTCGAGCCACCGCCAACACAGGCAACCAGAGCATCAGGCAAACGTCCGGCCTGATCCAGACATTGTTGTCTTGCTTCACGACCGATGATGGCCTGAAAATCCCTGACCATCGCCGGATAAGGATGAGGTCCTGCAACCGTACCGATTATATAAAAGGTATTATCGACGTTGGTCACCCAGTCTCTGAGCGCTTCGTTCAAGGCATCTTTTAAGGTTTTTGAACCGGATTCAACGGCGACAACTTTCGCGCCCAATAACTTCATCCGATACACATTTAAAGACTGTCTGGCAACATCGACAGCCCCCATGTAAACCACGCACTCCAGTCCCAGCCGTGCTGCAACTGTTGCCGTCGCCACACCATGCTGACCGGCTCCGGTTTCGGCAATAATACGGGTCTTGCCCATGCGTTTGGCCAATAAAGCCTGACCGATGGTGTTATTTATTTTATGCGCGCCGGTATGATTCAAGTCTTCGCGTTTCAAATAAATCTGCGCGCCGCCCAATTCACGACTCCAGCGTTCCGCATGATATAAAGGCGAAGGCCGGCCTACGTAATGCTTTAAATCGGCATCCAGTTCCGCTATAAACTCGGGATCGTCTAAATACTGCTGATAAGCGGCATTCAATTCCTGAATCGGCAGCATCAATGTTTCCGCGACGAACATTCCGCCGTAAGGGCCAAAGTGTCCCCGTCTCATCGGGCATATTATATTTTTCTGTCATATTATTATTCTGTCACCCTCATTAACTTCACGTATGAATGCCGCCATTTTCAGCGCATCCTTTACACCTTTTTCCATCTCGACACCGCTGCTGACATCCAGCGCATAAGGTCTTACTGCCTGCACCGCCTGCCTTGCATTATTCTCATCCAAGCCGCCTGCCAATATGATTGGCAGCGCACAATGCTCAGGGATCAACTCCCAGTCAAACCGGCTGCCCGTACCGCCTTTCGCTCCCGGATGATAGGCATCCAGCAGCAACCCTGCCGCATCATGATATTGCAGAGCCAGGTCCGAAATATCGATGCCATCCTGCATCCTCACCGCCTTCATATAACGCTTGCCGTAAATCCTGCAAGCCTCAGCGGGATTCATCGCCATGAAATTGCAGACAGTCGATCGATACCCGTTGCAGAACCTCGCGTATCCGTCGACTCCTGCTCATCGACAAACAAAGCAACGACCGAGATAAACGCAGGCAAAGCCTTAACAATTTTAAGCGCTTGCTCAATATCAACATTTCTCGGGCTGGACGGATAAAACACCAAGCCGATTGCATCCACGCCTAATCGAGCCGCACAAACAGCATCTTCGGCGCGGGTAAAGCCGCAAATTTTAACGCGAGTTCGCATAAAGTGATATGAGAAATTTAACCAAAAAAACTAGCCGCGTAGAATAACATAAAACAGCATCATGATTTGCCTGTAATCGTCATTAATTTAGCTCATAAAAAACGGCTGCTTCAACAAAAAAGGCCGACGTAAAGCCGGCCTTGTTCTCAACGATGCTGGGCGAAATACAACCAGAAATTTCAGAATGCCTTTAAACTTAAGCGGAAACTGCCTTATGCTATTTATTAATGTTCGTGTTCATGGACATGCTCATGAACACCGACATCCTGAACCTGAACGGCCTTAACGGCCACGCCATATTTATAAACCATCAGACCGCCTAAGTCAGCGCCCAGCATCATCAGCACACAAAGCAACGCCGCCAAAATCAGAAAAAAGCTGTTCGCGCCACCCTCTATGACTCCGCCACTTTTTAAGCGCCAAACCGACAACACGGCCGCCAAAGACAGCACGGATACACCGAAATGCTCATGCCGCTCCATAATGGCATGAACCTCTTCGCCATGCGCGACGGTAGCTGCGGCAATGAAACCGGCAGTTACCGTAAATACGGCGGCCACGGTGCCAAAATACAGCAGCCAACTGGCAACATTGCGCCAGTGTTGTTTTTTTGCCAACGTGCCAATCAAATCCAGTACAAAAAAAGCCGATAAAAATGCAATCGGGAAATGCACCAGCAGCGGATGAATGTTCTCCATATTGGCAATGCCGGGCATTAATGACGGAAAAATACCCGGCGAATCGTGAGCTGTGAGCCCTTCAAAAAAAGCCAGCAGACTTGCAATGCCATCAGCAATACCGCCGCCGTGATCGGCTCCGCCATGAATTTGAAAAGACAAAAAGTTATTCATACCAACCATCGTTATTATTTATAAAGAAGACAATCTACTTGATATTTGGTCAATTGCAAATAAGTAAAAAACGTTGCAACGCGTTAATCATGCCGCTTGGCATCAACCGGCAATTTATCGAACACCGGATGCTTGGCAATGCCGTAATGCTCGGGATAATAAACCGCCCCCAGATACAGGCCATAAGGAGGCGCTGTAACGCCGCCCAACTTTCGGCTTCTAAGCTCAAGCAGCTCCTGCGTCCAGTTTACCTCCTGTTTACCGGCGCCTATGTCCATTAATACCCCGGCAATATTCCTGACCATGTGATGCAAAAAAGCGTTGGCGGAAATATCGATAATGACCTTATCGCCCTCCCGGTACACATCAATAAAATACATCTCCCGGCACGGGCTTTTGGACTGGCAACCTTGCGCCCTGAACGTGGAAAAATCATGTTTGCCGATCAAATGCTGCGCAGCCTGATGCATCTTATCGGCATCCAGCGGACTTGGGCGCCAAGTCACCTGATTGCGCAATAATGCCGATTTGATAGGCCGGTTAAGAATGACGTAGCGATAAAAACGGGCAATCGCACTGTATCTGGCGTGGAAATCATCCACAGCCGGTTTGACCCAGGTGATCCTGACATCATCCGGCAGATTGCTGTTGCCGCCCAACATCCAGGTGTGAAGTTCGCGCTCTACTTTTGCGTCAAAATGCACCACCTGCTCAAGCGCATGCACACCGGTATCGGTTCTTCCTGCGCACTGGACGGTAACCGGATGATTGGCGACTTTCGACAAGGCCTGCTCCAGTACCTGTTGGACATTACGTTGCTCGGTTTGCCATTGCCAACCTGAAAAGCCGCTGCCATCGTATTCGATGCCTAAAACGATACGTGTCATCCAAATCCCTTTACGCTTACAAAAAAACTATTACTCATGAATATAAACTTTAACCCCAACTTCAATCCGATTAAACAAATCCAGCACATCGGCATTCTTCATCCGAATACAACCGTGCGACCCGGGGTTGCCGTCCATTAATTGATCGGGACACCCGTGGATATAAATATATCGCCAGGCGGTATCGACGTTGCCGTAACGATTCTTGCCCGGCTCCAGCCCGCCCAACCACAATATCCGGGTCAATATCCAGTCGCGTTGCGGGTGCTGTTCGCCCAAATCGGCAGCTGTAAATTTCCCCTGTCGCGCGTCTGCCGACAAAAACCGAATTTAACGGCTGCCCCGCACCGATCTTGGCCCGGATTTTATGCCAGCCGGTGGGCGTACATTCGCTGCCCATCCGTTCGCCCGCACCTTTTTTGGCGGTGGAAACGGGATAACACAGCACCTGCTTTCCATCTGCATAAACCGTCAGTTGCTGGCTGGCAATGCAAATATCCAGATAACTTTGCATATCGACAGCCACATTAATTTTCATTTAGCACCCAAACCCCATCGACTCAAAACCCACATATAATATCAATTCTACGGCGTTATAGCTCGGGTCAGAGCAGACTCAATACACCCCTGCCGCCTTTTATTCAGTACATGGGTATAAATCATCGTGGTAAAGACATCGCGATGCCCCAATAATCCCTGTACCGGACGAATGTCACAATCCGCTTCAACAGATGCGCAGCAAACGAATGTCGCATATACCGTTTCAGTACAAATAATGTAGTGCTTGACGCGAATACGGTCCCGCACCTGATCCGGCAGTTTAGGAGGTGTATTTGTATTTTGCATAAAAAGGTTGCTATTAATAATGTAATTACTATAGCATCCAGCCTAACGGATTATCGGGGCGGCGTTATACACCGCCATACCCAGGTAGTTTAAATTTAATATACACCTAAAAAGGTGTCTACTTAACGTTATACTTTTATAATGAGAATTTCTACTAACGAGTTACCAAAAGAGTCAGAAAATTATTTAGCAGAGCTAAAAGGAGAACAGGTTAAGTTATGTTCAGATTACTTCCTTTTGCTAAATGAAATTAGCGAAATTTTGTTTTTAATGTTTAAGATAATTCCGTTGCATGCAGGGAAAGCGAAGTTTACTAAAATCTCAGATGGAGGAGAGTGGAAAGTTAATTCAATGAAAGATATTCCAAATATCAATTCCTATTCACTTCCGTTGGAAAATGAGCATTTATTTTTCTGGGGGCTTTCGATTATAAAATACAAAAAATTATTTGCTGGAGGTAAAAGGCAATTTTTAAAGACGGGCGATATTTTTTCCCCTGAAGAGGAAACAGCTGATCAATATTTTAAAAATCTTAGAGATAAACATTTTATACATCCGGTAAATAATTTTGAGTTCTCCAAATGCTTTGCAGAACTCTCACCTACCATTGAAAAAGAAAAAAAATATTTGTCCTTGGGCGTTTTACATGGGAAAAAATACGGAGACAATAAAAGTAATTATGAAACTTTTGTTTATCTTTGTTACAGAGTTTTTAGTTATATCTTAGACCAGATTAAAGAACTCTCAAAATCGATTGACGCTGAACTTAAAACAAAATCTGAAGAATCACTTTATGAACTCCCTTACTGCGAATTTAAAATCCCAGGTAACGATCAAATTACAAAAGGAAGAAAATGAAGTGTATAACCAAGCGTTCCAGGCGACGCTAACGCGCGCCTGAACTTAGCGTTAGACGTACTACACAGCCTCAACGGAATCTGGAGAAAACTTGAAAACTAAGCCCACACTGCACTTTCTTTGCGGAAAATTGGGAGCTGGAAAGTCAACCTTGGCCAAATCGCTTGCGTCGGAACACAGTGCAGTGCTGATTTGCGAAGATATTTGGCTACAGCGTCTATTCCCGAACGAAATCTCAGACTTCAATGACTATTTGAAGTACTCCAGGCGACTCAAAAATGTAGTCACTCCACATGTCCAAGAACTGCTATCTAATGGCCTTTCTGTGGCGCTCGACTTTCCTGCTAACGTTCCCGAGGCTCGCCAGTGGATTCGAAGCATCTTTGAGGCTGCAAATGCAAATCACCTATTGCACTTCATCGACGCGCCGAACAGCTTATGCATTGAACAGATGCAGAAACGAAATAGAGAAAAACCCGAAGGTTCTATGGAAACTACGGTAGAGCAATTTGAATACATCACCTCGTTTTTTAAACCGCCTCAGCCAGAAGAGGGTTTCAATATCAAGGTTTACAATCGGTCATGAAAGAACAACGTACGTCTAACTTCACGTTAGGCTCGTCCCCAAAGTATTTTTAGCATAAGAAATCGTTACAAAGGATATATAATGAATATATTGATAGCCGAAGATAACCAAGTCATCCAGTTATTAAATGCTGAATTAATGAGCGATTGGGGTTTTGAATTCGACATGGTGTCAAATGGTATTGAGGCCGTAGAGTACGCTCAACGAAACAAAGGAAAATACGATCTTTGTCTAATGGATATTGAAATGCCAAAGATGGATGGCATAGAGGCTACAAGAAGAATTAGAAGAAGCACACCATATTTTCCAATAATGGCGCTTACAGCAAGCGCTGGCTATCGTCCATCATGCTTTGCTGTCGGCATGGATGCATTTTCAGAAAAAACCTGCACTCCTGATCAGTTATTGCAAGCAATCGATGAATTAACAGTAAAATTGACTTTAATAAACTCCAATGGTACCGATCTATCAATAAAAGAGGCTACACCAGTGAATCATGATGAACTGCAAGAATTACGAGCACTCAAAAGTAAGGGGCTCACTAAGCTAAAGTTGGTGGGATTAGGGCATGTATTTATTGTCCATAAAAACATTCAAAATAAAATCTCACACGATTTAGTAGGTGAATGCAAAGAACTATCAGAATTTATTGATAGATCCCCTTCAGAACCCGGTCGGTGTCATCTATATAAAACTAACTTGCATGTCACAAAAGATCTATTTCTTCCTGAGGAACTGGAAGATGCGATTCGTAGAGAGGATGAAGTTGCAATGAAATTTAGTAATGCAACCGACAGGCGTATTTCGGAATTAAAATAGCCAAGCAGGGCAGCGGGGGGCAGGTCTTGCAATCACGCATCCAGCCTAACATATCGCTCAACGGAGCGCGGTATCAATCTTCGTGTACATATTCAATCCTTCGCGCCGCGCCCGGTTAGCTCCACGTTAGGCTTAATCAGATTTACCGCATTAGATAATCCTAGCTTTTAATTTAAATCTGTGCATTAACAGGTTTTACAGTTAGTTTAGAATTATTTTGTTTGGCAACGTGGCTGTGTTGAAAGCTTTAGCTAATTTAGTTGTTGCTGTTTTGCGTTTTTGACTGAATTTAGCACCGTTTTTTTTGTCTACGCCGATATACATAAATCATATGCTAATAACATTTGGGGGTGATATGAAAATAATGATATTTATTGTGGGAATGTTATATGGAGTAACTGGATATGCCTGTACTTCATGGACTAATAATTTTGGAAAAATGGGGGTTTATTCAGTTCGTGATATGGGCTGGTGTTTTCCTTTAGACACTGAGCTATATATTTCCCCACGCGGAATTAGTGATAATGGTAATGCTCCTACTGGAAAATCCATGATGTGGCGAAATAAATATGGTTTTACCGGTACACGTGAAAAATTAAAAGACGGTAGTTATGCATACACAGACGGAATGAATGAAAAGGGTTTGGTCATTCATTTACAATACTTTGGTATCCCTGAATCTAAATTACCTGAAAGAAATAATAGTATACAGGGTGTCGCCTGGATGAAGTTGGTTCAATTTACTTTGGGAAATTATACAACAGTCACACAACTTATTGAAAACCTGGAAAAATTTCAGATAGTTGGTCGAGAAATAAATATGAACGGCATCAAATATGATCCGCCCTTGCATTTTTCTGTATCTGATGCAAGCGGTGACTCGGCTGTTATTGAATTTATTAATGGAAAGGCGGTAATTCATCATGGTAAACAATATAGTGCCATGACAAATGAACCAAGTTATGACCAACACCTGAAAAATTTGGAAAAAGAAAAACAAAATGGTAACTATGTAAATACGACATTAATTGGTGGCACCAGTACTACCAGTCGTTTTGTAAGAGCCAGCTACTATAGTGAAAATGGCGTATTACTAATACCTGACAACGAGCAACAGGCAGTTACTATTTTACTAAGTGCAATGTTAAATACTAACGTACCGTTATATCAGGGATTCGGGAAGTGCGATTTTTCTGGCAAAAATTACAAGCTAAGCGATAAAGTCAACGATGACTGGGCTTCGCTTTATCAAACGGTTAGTAATTTAACTCACAAGAAATATTATTTTTACAGTGATTTAATTGGCAATCGTCTGGAGGTTAACTTGACCAAAGCGAATTTATCCGTTGGTCAACCATTTAAAGTAATAAATGCTATGGATTCACAATTACATGGTGATGTGACAAATAAATTCAAAATAAATCGAGCGAAATGAAAACGCGGTAAGGCGCGATAGCAAGTAGCCCGTATGGAGCGTAGCGGAATACGGGAATTCGTGGCACAAATGTTCCCGCATTTCGCCTTGCTTCATGCGGCTACGAATTAAATTTATTGCCTAACCCAACGCCCCAGTTGCCGCCGCTATCGCGGCGGCAACTGGGCTTAGCGTTAGGGGTTTTCACATGGGATTGCTCGACGGTATCGAGAAGCTGATTACCGAGCATGGCTCGGCTGTTATACTTCGCGAGCGCATTGCGCTGGCGAATGACAAGTACGCGGCGCTGGAGTCTGAGAATGCCATTCTTCGTTCTGAGAACGAGGCACTTGAACTCAATAAGGCCCAATTGCAAGAGCAAGTAAGGGCACTCGAAAATCAACTCTTCTCATGGTTCTAATCCTCATGGCTATGTTTGCGATCATTGCGGGAATCCGCAACTTAAAAGAACCAGCAGCCGTGCCGACCCAATATTTGGTGTGCTCGGCGGTAAAGAAGCACTGTTCGTTTGCGAATCGTGCGGACAAGAAAGCGCGTTCACTCAAAACCCCTAACAAAACGGTCAAAGGGACGCGCCGCCCCAATGCGGTTTTGAAAGTTTGTAGTTTTATCGGGTTCGGTGGCTTCGCTAAAGCTCATCAAGCGTCGCGCCCCTTACCGTAACGTTAGGCCGTAGGCTGAGTTGGATGCAATGAAACCCAGCCTACGGCTCTGATGCCGGCCAAGTTACTTTTCATTTAACACCCAAACACCATCCCAATCTGAACCGACCAAATCCCTCTCGGCAGCACAGCGTTGCAAATACACTTTTGCTACCGGATCATCCGACAACGTTGCAAAAACCGAGGCGGCTGCCAACTCATTTTACTTATACAAAACTTGGCCTTGGCTAAATGTTTGTATTGCAGGCGGCAGAATTTCGTCCTTAAAACCCAGCAGTTCATAAACCGTTACCGGCGTATTGCGTCCGACCACACGAATAGTCCCGGTTTCGAGTCAGAGAAACTCATCATTAGTCTGCTGCTTGGCCGCCTCTGAAATCATCGTAAATGACGTTATTATTTTTCAAACTAAGCCATCGACTCCACATGCCCGGTCTGCGTGAACATGTCCACATCACCCCGGCTTTAATCAGCTTATAGCCCAGTCATTAACTAGTTCTCAAAAGCCGACAACTTAAAAAATATGAATTCCGTGTAATTGTAAACTATACTGTTTACAGTGCATTGACCCATGCTTGTAATGCATTACTTACACAAAATCGATTCGGACTACTTAATTGTGCATTTACTGAAAAGACTGTTTAGAAAAAAAACTATTTGTCCGGGCATTGTCAGTATCAGTTTTTTACGGAACGGCATCGCCATTTCCGTATCTAACTTCATAGAAAACAATAAAATATCATTAATACACTGCGAATTCATTGACACAGGAAAACCTGATGATCAGGAAGAAACGCTCAGTAAACTTGTCGCTCAACATAATCTTGCCGAGTATGACTGCCATCTGGTACTAACCTCCGACAACTATCGCCGTGTCAACATAGAAGCCCCCGCCGTCGCTGAAAATGAAGTCATCGAAGCCGTGCGCTGGAAAATCAATGACTTCATTGACTTCCCTGCCGATAAGGCCGTTATCGATTATTATGAGACCCCCATGGCCATCCGTACTAACAGCAGTAAAATGTTGGAAGTCATTGCCAGTCCTATTGACATCATCAAGGAACAAATCGAAAAATGCACCAAGGCGGGATTACAGCTTAAAGTCATTGATATTCAGGAAACAGCCCTGCGTAATTTGGCAGCACAGCTACCGGAAAATGAACGAGGAATTGCCATTTTGTACCTGCTGGAATTTTCCGGCACCCTGCTGATACAAAAAGAGTCAACTATTTACGTATCCCGCAAATTTGAAATAGGTTACAAAAAACTGGGCTTAGACGAGCCCTATTCCAGCGACTGCTCAACCGTAAATGTGCACAACAATTTGGCTCTGGAAATACAACGTTCGCTGGATTATGTGGAAAGTTATTACGGCATTCCTTCTATTTCAGCTTTAGCTGTCATTCCATTAGCAGAAAACACCCACAACTTGCTTGACAGCCTAAATAACAATCTTGGCATTGCCGCCCGCATGATAGATCTATCCTCTCTTATCGATTGCGATATTCTAATAAATGGATCGACTCAATCGTTTTGCGCCCCGGTTATCGGCGCAGCATTACGTTACGTAATAGAAGCCTCATGATTCAACAAGTTAATTTATATCAGGACATCCTTAGGCAAGGACAAAATAAAGCCGGCATTAACCTGTATTGGGTGGGCACTGCGGCTGTAGCCCTGCTGTTCATCGGCCTCAGCATATATTTAATGTTGAATACCAAGAATACCGAGACTCAAGTACAGCAGCTTCGTCAAGATCTGAGCAACGAACAATCACGGGTAAACCTCATCTTGTCCAAAATGCCCAAACAAGAAATCAACACTCAACTTGCCGCAGAAGTCGCTCTGTGGCAAAACATGTTGGACGAATTAACACAAACTATGCAGCTGCTGTCAGGCAAGAACACAGATCAATCACCCGGATTTTCAAGCTACTTCCAAGCACTGTCCAACCAATCGATTCCCGATGTCTGGCTTAGGTCGCTATACCTTAATGGACAACAGCAGATTATCAACATTGAAGGCAGCACCTTTAAACCGGAGAAAATCCCTTATTTTCTGCAACAACTGCAAAAAGAACCTATATTTCATGGACACGCTTTCGCTAAACTGATGATGCAGCAATCGGAGGAAATACCGGGCCAAATGGATTTTAAACTCAATACATCCCTGGAAGTTTCTGATAAAAAAGATCATGTTCAATAATCTTCAAGAAAAATTTGAAGCCCTGACTCAACGGGAAAAAATCATCGTAGCTGTTGCGATATTGGTTGGTTCTTGGGTCGGCTGGGATAGTTTTTTCTATCAACCCAACCAAAAAAAACAGCATGCGCTGCAACAAGAGCTAAGCAGCCTTAAACAGCAGATAACAGACCAACAAATAACCGCAATCAAACTCGAAAATAGTAGCCATACAGACCCTAACGTAGAGAACCAAAACAGACTGGACAAGTTAAAAGCGGAATATAACCGCCAACAAGAGCTTATGATGCAAGGCGACAAAAACTTTGTCCCCCCGCATTTAATGGCCACCGTATTAAGCGAGATACTTAATCAGAATAAGCAATTGGCCTTGATAAAACTGGACACGCTACCGGTAACCACCCTACTGGAATCCAAACAACCGCAAACAAGCCCGATCTACAAACACGGGTTGGCTATCACTTTTTACGGCAACTACTTAGACACGCTCAATTACTTAAAAGCCTTGGAATCACTGCCCTGGCACTTTATCTGGGAAAGCATCGACTATCAGGTTAAAGATTACCCGACAGCAGAAACCACAATTAGAGCTTACACGCTCAGCTTTAAGGAGAACTGGCTTGGCATGTAGAATATTGATAATGCTATTGCTCATAGGGCTTGCACCTATGCCATGCCATGCAGAATTTCGCGATCCGACTCAACCAGCCTATTCGCTCCCTGCGGCAGCAGACTCTAATGCCGGCGCAGGTAACAATGAGCCGGTTTTATCGGCCATCTGGATCTCACCGCACTCCAGACGGGCAACCATTAATGGCGTCTCTGCCAAACAAGGCCAAACCATCACAATCGGATCAGCTCTGCCCTTGAGTCCTAAACTATCCGCTCAAAAAGCCTCCTCCGCCGCCGCAGATAAAAAAGATGAGCTGCTCAATAAAACGATGCAATATGCGAATGCGGGAACGAGTCAGCCAGCATTAGAAAATAGTGTGGCTCCGCTGCTTGCAACGGCAATCGGAAACAAGAACCTTGCCCAACTTTTAGAACAAGACGGCACGAACACGATAACTAAGGAAGGGGACATTCCCTCCAAGACGGATAAATCCGCCCCTCCAATGCATGCACCGCTTGCAGCCATCCCGGCAGGTTCGAGCACGATTAAGATCCTCAGCATTAATAAAAACTCGGTCACTATCGATAAAAATGGCGAACTCAGGATCTTGCAGCTGGTGCAACGTCCCTATCTAACAAAACATAGAAAATCCCAATACACACTAAAATGAAAAACACCCATCTAGCCATTATCATGACATTGGCATTGTTGCTAACATCCTGCACTTCGCCTCAGCCAACCAAGTCAACCAATGTCGCCAATGCTTTTTCTGATGCTAAGCCCCAAAAAACCAGCAGTGCCCAAACGCCGACAGCCGTTACCGATGCCTTGGTTCCCGGCTTCAATCAAACCTTGGACACTTCAAATAATACAATGCAACAAACCCGCCTCAATATTTCCGTTTACGAGGCCGATGCCCGTGAGTTTTTCATGGGACTGGTCGTAGATACCGAAGAAAATATGCTGGTGCATCCTGAAGTGACCGGTAAAATTTCACTGGATCTGAAAAATGTGACCATCGCTCAAGTTCTTGATGCGGTACAAAAACTCTATGGTTATGATTACAAAAAAAACGATATGGGTTACATCATCTATCCCGCAACCTTGCAAACCAAAACATTTAAAATTGACCGGCTGGATTTGCTGCGCATAGGGAATTCGAATACCAGCGTCTCATCCGGCAAGCAGTCCGGCCAAAGCGGCTCACAGGGAAGCAGCTATCAACCAACCGGCAATCCGCTGGCCAGCAGCCCGTTAGGCGTTGGTTCTTCAGGAACGGCAAGCAGTGGCGCACAAAGTGCCAACTCATCAAGCAGCTCTGTCCGCACCATAACAAGAACGGACTTCTGGCAGGAACTGAAAGACTCTTTAAACCACATGATTGCCGTCGACCCGCAAGCAACCATCGATATTAACCAGCAATCCGGCATCGTAATTGTACGTGCAAAACCCATGCAATTACGGGAAGTCGAAAACTTCCTGTCGGCAACCCAAACCCAAATCAGCCGTCAAGTCATCCTTGAAGCGAAAATATTGGAAGTTACCCTCAATGATAGCCATCAAGACGGCGTAAATTGGGAAAGTATCGTCAGAGAAGGCATCAACAAGGCACCACTGTTGACCGGTATAGGAGGCGTAATGAATCCCTCTACCTTTGCTTCTGTTTTTACCTTAGGCGGCAGTGCCGGGGATTTTCGCGCCTTTGTCGAACTGATGGAAACTCAAGGGAAAACCAATGTGCTGTCCAGCCCTAGAATTTCGACATTAAATAATCAAACTGCGATCATTAAAGTCGGCCAGGATGAATATTTCGCTTACGATATTCAAACCGGCAACACAGGAAGCACCGGGGCAATAGGTTCAACCATTGTCACCACACCTTATCCTAAGTTGGATGTTTTCTTTTCCGGCATAGCACTGGATGTTACGCCACAGATAGATGACAACGAGGACATCACCCTGCATATCCATCCCTCCATTACCCAGGTTAAAGAAGTCAGCAAAACTTTCGGCAATAACATAGGCGCTTTACCGCTGGCACTGACCACGGTCAGGGAGTCAGACAGCATAGTCAAGGCCAAAAACGGCCAGATTATTGTACTGGGCGGATTGATGCAGGAAAACGATAATGAAAATAAACAAGGCATCACCGGGCTTGCGGCGATTCCCTATATCGGCAATCTGTTTAGAATCAACACCGGCAGCACCCAAAAATCAGAATTGGTTATATTGCTTAAAGCCACCTTTATCGGCAGCGATGCAGACTGGCAAAATGACATTAATTCCAGCAAACAGCGTTTTGAAAAGCTTGACTCTCAGCCGCGCTGGAAATAAACATGCAGGCAAACAGTTTTATCGTTTGCCGCTATTTACCGATAAAAGCGGTGGGCCGAAAGGCATTGCTCACCTTATGGGACTTTTAAAGTTATTATGTATAAAACGCATTTTGGCCTCAATAACCAGCCATTCGGCTTAACACCCGACACACAATTCTTTTGCGAGCTCCCCTCTCATTTGGAAGCGCTCAATGTGTTGCTAATCGCTTTGCACAACGGCGAAGGGTTTATCAAAATTACCGGCGATGTCGGTACCGGCAAAACCATGCTCTGCCGAAAACTACTCAATGAATTAGCCGAGCCTTTTTTGACTTCATATATCCCCAACCCGCACATGCCGCCTGGGGGCTTACTGGTGGCTATTGCCAATGACATGGGTATTGAATTCTCGCTCCATATCGGGCAAAACGGACTGATGAAGCTGATTAACGACTTTCTAATCAATAGCGCTGCTAACGGAAAAAAACCGGTACTGATTATCGATGAAGCCCAATCCATGTCGATTGAAACATTAGAAGCGTTACGGCTGATCACCAACCTGGAAACCGAAAAACAAAAACTACTGCAAATCGTTTTATTCGGTCAGCCTGAACTGGATGAACAACTGAATAACAAAGCCATCCGGCAACTTAGACAACGCATCACCTTTAGTTACGCACTCAAGCCGCTCACGCAAAAACAAGTTGCCAATTATATTCAACACCGGTTGCGTATCGCCGGCATGGGCAATATATCCATATTTTCCGGCTCGGCGATCAAAGCCATGCATAACTATAGCCGAGGCATACCCAGACTGATTAATATTTTGGCCCATAAATCCATGATGTCAGCTTATGGAAAAGGTCTTACATCAATAGGGACAAAGCAAGTTTATCTAGCTGCCCTGGATACCGAAGACGCCAACACAAAATCTAACTTTTTTAGCATCCGTAAATCTTATTTACTGTTACTGGTGATTACGGTACTCGGCTATTTGCTGTGGACGACACTTACAGCATTACCAATAGCGTCATTGTTATGAGCCTGATTAATCAAATGCTGCGCGATCTGGAAAGCCGCAACAAAACCAATAATGCTCAATCAACCCTGCAACACAACATTCAGGCAACGCCATCCCCTACGTCAAAAATACCGCTGCTAGTCTGGAGCTTGCTTGCTATCATCGCAGCAGGAGGCGGCGCATATTGGGCTTACCAGTACAGTAAAACACCGGTTAAGACGCCGCCGGCAACCGTTGCCACCCCCCTTAAAAAAGAACCGACTCCTATTGCTCCTTTTGAAAAGGTCCTGGCGACACCAAATGCAGTTACCGACACTGCACCAAAAACCGAACAAAAACTACCGGAAAATACAACACCTCCGCCAGTTCCGGTCGCTCAAGCCGAGCCGGCAATTCAACCGCCGGCAGCTCAATCAATACCAGCAACCCAAACCGCGCCAGCGGTTCAAGCCAATTCGCCAGACCAAGCGCCTCCATCTGTCCAGACCGCGCCTGAAATTGTCGAATCCGCTGTTAAAAAAATGCCCGCCGCCCCACCTAAGCCGGCATTCATTAAACAGTCAACTGCTCTACAACAAGCGGATTTACTCTATCGTCAGGCAGAAAATAACGCTGGGAATTATTCGGCAATCCAAAAACTGGAACAAGCCCTTAATCTCGACCCGCGACACCTTAAGGCTCGGTTATTATTAGCTAAGACACTGTATAATCAGGGACAAACCAACAAAACAGCCGAGTTTCTGGATCAGAGTCTAGCCCTATTTCCCGATAATCTGCAATTTATCAACACCCGTGCGCAACTATTCCTGCAACAGAAAAATCCCGACGGCGCACTTAGAATCCTACAGCGTATTGGTGCAGCGAATAGCACTAATGAAACCTATTTATCTTTATTAGCGGCAACCTACCAACAACTGCAATCATTCACTAACGCGGCTAGCGTCTACCAAAAACTGATAACCATCAACCCGGAAAAAGCCGAAAACTGGCTGGGCTTTGCGTTGGCGCAAGAAAAACTCGGCAATCCCAAAGCTGCCCGCGAGGCCTATCAGCAAGCGCTCAGCAAAAACACCCTGAAAGAATCCATTGCCAACTATATTAAACAGCGGCTAACCGAGCTTAGATAGGTTTTGTGTAACTATTACAAGTAGCCTCAATATGAGCTTTCCCCTTTGAAAAAGGGGGATAGAGGGGGATTTATTTGAAAATATCCCCTAACCTCTCCTTTTCAAAGAGAGGGACAGGCACAACTGAAAGATCGCTGAATAGTTACAGTTCTGTAGCCTAAGCCACCCGCAATTTCTGTTTTAACATAATTCTACTTTGTCAGATTATACGCAAGCTCGTCATTCCGGCAGGGATGACGGAATCCAGAGCCATGGATGGTCGACTGCATGGATGCAGGAGCAATTGCCGAAACTTACCAAAGCGCCGTGCGCAATACACACACGAGACCGTGAAAGTATTATCCAAATGAAGCAGAAAAATATTTACCACGGAGAGCACGAAGAAAATAAATCCATTAATTTAATACACTAAAACTTCGTGTCCTTCGTGCTCTTCGTGGTTATTCTTTAATACCGCGTTAATAAACTTCACGAAAATAAATAAAATGCTTATTGCCTTGGTAAATGCCGAAAGTGGCTCGGGCGGAGGGATTCGTCGCCCCGAACCAGGGCATATTAGTCGCCGTAGCTGAGGATTCAGTCGCAGCGATACAAGTGTTGCCGCTTGCACTGCTGCCGATGTTTAACGTCAAATCAACACTGCCGGCGTTACCAGAACCGGGGGCTGACAAATTCGAATTGATTGCCCCGCTAGACAAAGTAAGAGTGCCCGTTGGCGATAAAAGCGTTTCACATGCGTTCAAATTTGAAAGGTAATTGCCCATAATGATGCTGGAAGCCGGGAAAGATGTACAACTGTCACTCGTATTGATAGTGTAATAATTGCCATTCCAGTACTGCGCCTCAACCGGTATCGATAAGGACAACAACTCAGAACCATAGGCATTGGAGAGGTTCAAGCGACCATAACGTAGAGAAACGCCGGTAGGACTTAGTGTTGGCAAGGTGCCTGTAGCGGACACTTCATCGTCACTAATAGTGCTCACAACAAGAGGTATATTGCTAGTATAAGCGCCAATTAATGCGTTGGTGTTTCGTGTATAAGTGAATGTATCGAATGTATCTAATGTATCCAATGGATCTCGGACATTAAGGGTATAGGTCAGCGTTCCGCTGCTGTTGGTGAGTGTGCCCGCTGTCATTGAAGCGGACAGCGCCGTCTTTGTCGCGCCGTCTATCCCGTTCTGTGCGCCATCTGCTGTCGGCGAGGTAATTGCGACACCGGAAGCCGTAAGTTTCTGGAAGGAACCGGAGTAATTCTGAGTCACGCTGCCTCCAGTCGTAGCGTTCATGGGCTTAATAGTCAGTGAAGGCGCAGTGCCATACGTCATTGATTGACCGGTGTAAGTGAAGCCACCGGAAGAACATGCTGACGCCATCGTACCATTACTGTTTACCGTCACATCGAAATGATCCGGGATAAAACGTCCGAAATAACTGGTTGCCGCCGTATTGCCAAACTTGCAGCCATACATCCCACCCACTAAGTTATTGGAAAAATCAGCGGTACAGTCCGTCCCGGAAGGATCTACCGCCGTAAAAGCATCATCATAGACGCCATCAGCATTCAGAAGAAAATAGCCTACTTCGCCATAAGTGAATGACGAGCCGGCAGCAATACCAGTAACTGGATCAGCGGCGCCGAAACTGCCTGCAAGTTTATTGCTCTGAGCCGCACTGTTGTGATCTACAACCTTATTGCCCACATCCAACGTGGGCGTACCATTATAGCCAGCTACCGCAGTGGCGGTAAGACTAAAATTTGTTCCCGCCTTGATGATTGGAGTTGCAGTTGTGGAGGTTCCAGTGCCATCTGCATTGACCGTTGTGGATGCGACTGTAAACGACTGTGGACGCACCGCAAAGTCATCAGTCGAACACCCTATCCGCGCACCCTGTGTGATACGGATGCGTGCATTGGGTACCGCCTGTGTTGGCGCTGTAATAGTCACGTTGATACGCCCACTGGCCCAGCCCGGTGCAGTCACCGTCTGGGTTTGAATCACTGTCGTCCACGTCGTGCGGCAGTTGCTGGAGGTGGTTAATGTGCCCCCCGTCGAACTGGCATCGATGACATCTACGGTAAGCGCCGTATTGGCAGGCGCAGAATTCACCCCATTATTGCTGACGGCCACTATGGACAACGGGATGGCAGAGCCAACAATTTTTGTATAGATACGCCCCAGCACTCCCACTGGCATGGTGGTTTCAAACGCATTGAACGCTCCCGGATTGCCGTTAAACCCAGTAACCGGTTCGCCGATGGCGAAATCTCCGAACCCGGTTTCGCCGTTTATTTGTTCGCACAAACTGGTCCCCGGCGTGGCGGTGCAGCTTGCATTCAGGGTAGTAGGTAACCAGCCTGTACCGTTCCATTGCTCGACGATGAAGTTGGCCGGGGTAGCGCCTGTATCGAAATCTACCGGCGAACCATTGATATAGCTGAACGTCGCGGTAAAACCGGCACCTGGCAGTGTCACACCACCGTTGGTCAGCGTCCAAAAACGGTTGACGCTCTTGGTGGAGTCGATACCTGATGAAGCGATAGAGGGGTGATCTCCTCCTGTTGTACTTATGGTGAGGTTACCCGCTCCTGTTCCCGCAACAAACGCAGTCGCCACCGGCGTGTAATTGCTGGCATCGCCAATCTCGAAAGTGCAGGTGGACGCGCCTGCGGGAATTGCTTTTTTAAGATTGCCGTTCACCCAGCCGCTGGTACGCGTCACGCTAGGAGTCGCACAACTAGCAGCAGTAGTCAAAGTAAGCGAACTGGTAGTATCAATGATTCCAGATGTCAGGGTAAGAACCGTATTAACCGTAGCATTGTTGCCAAGTGTGACGCCGTTTGCGCTATTCATCACAAAATTACTGAACGCCAGCGCCGTACCTGATAGAGTCTGCGCATCCGTAGCAGTCCTATTACTTGTCACCGTACCCGTGGTAGTGGTGCGAGTGAACGTACCGTTCATTGTCGCAGTCGCACCACGAAGGTTCAATTTCCCAGCAGCACTGTGAGTAAATACGCCGTTATTAAGAAAAGTCCCATTCGCATTAATGGTACCTGTTGTAGTGGTAGTGATTCTTCCACTTACCGTCGTTCCTTGATTATTCGTCAGCGTACCGTCCACTGTGACAGTACCTGTGGAACTGATCGTTATGGTATCCGCAGTGGTATTGGTACCTGTACTGCCATTGACCAAATTGCCTGCAATGCTGAGCAGCCCAGTGGAGATCGTCGTATTCGCAAGAATCGCAGTATTGTTATTAGTAAAAGTTGCGGATGTATTGGTTACTTTGAATGTTCCCGTCCCAACCGTTACGGTATCGCCGTTAGTCACGCCTGCCGCACCGCTGACGGTAATTGTTCCCGTGCTGGTAATCGCAACGTTCGATGATGTCGCTACAGTAGAGACGGTGGTCAATCCACCATTGAGAGTGATACTTCCTGTGCTGCTAAGCGTCAAATTCGCCTTCCGACTGGCGGTGGTGCCGCCGGTAAGGATCGCGTTGCCTTGAACGGTAAGACTTCCAGTGGTAACGGTCACTTGGCCGATAGCATTATTAGCGGCTCCCCCCGTAATAGTCAGGTTACCGGTGTTGACATTGATCGAGCCGCTGGTGACGGTGATCTGGCTTATGGCGTTATTGGCGTTTCCACCGGTAACGATCACGTTACCGGTCGTAACAGTAAGCGTAGCACTGCCAACGGTAATTTGTTTAGTCACTCCTCCGGTCGGAGCATTAACAGCAACGTCGTTAGTGACAGTGAGATCAGTATTGGCGTTGAACTGAAGCCTCGAAGCGGTGTTACCGGTGTCAACCGTCAGCGACTTGGCCACCGCCCCGGTAATATCTACAGTGACAGTGGCGTTATTAACGACGTGTACGTCGTCCGTATTGAGCGGCACATGACCGCAAGTCCAAACTGTTGTGCTCCAGTTGGAAGAGCCAGTCGGACTATTGCACGTTGCCGCCATTGCATTCACTGAACCCAGCAGTAACCCGGCAAACAACAGAGGCAGAACCGTAGGGTGGATTCGCCGACAGGCAATCCACCGCAACTGCTCGGCGTTGTGCGTATGCGGCGGTTTGCTGCCGCAAAACCGCCCGACATATCCTTCCAACAAACAGAACAAACTAAGACAGACACCATTTGTCCAAACCATCATGCTATGCATTTTTACTCTCTTGGTTGCTCTGTCTTCGTCAATTGTTCTTTGTTATTTCGAACGCCGTAGGTTGAATTGTCGCTTTTCTCAAGCTGTAGCCAGCCAAAATTTTAATTCATCATCGGATGCTTTTCTAATTTTATCAAGCCGGCACTTCGCCCGGCCGTACCGTTGATATAAGTTATTTTGACACAGTTACAGTTAATCGGCGCTCAACACGAAATGTGCTGCCACTGGCAGCGGCGTTTGTCGCGGTGGAAGTGATTTGGTAAAGATTAATTGTAGTTGCGCCTTCGGTTGCTGTCGTCGGGACGCATGTCTCTGTCACAGTGTAGCTGAGCGAACTTGTAGGGGTAGGCACTGTAAGTGAAAATGTGGAACCAGTACAGCCAGAGCCTGTAGGAGCAATAGCTTGATAAATCCCCCACTCAAGCCCTGCGCGCGCAGCTTGATAGGTCATTGAGCCTTCCTCATCCAGCGCGCTGCTTTGGGTTTGCATGGTGAATACACGCCCCATAAACACCGCGATACCACCCAACACCACGATCAAAAAAATCGCCATGATAATGCTGAATCCGCCCTGGTTCAGATTACGGCACATTTTGGACATGAACCTGATGCAGCAAGGTGACGCTATCGCTGGTGTTGGTTAAGGTGAGGCGCATCACAACCAGATCGACGCGATTAGTGACGCCCGAAGTGTAAATAAAACTGCTGTTGGCGCAATCCACGCCGGTCGCCAATCTGGCAATATTGGTGGCTGTGCTGAGAGGCGTGATTGTTCTGTCGGTTGGTTGTGCAGCTTGTCTGGAATAACCGGAATGACGCCACAAGGTAGTTCCGACACAAGCAAATGTTACCGGCCCGGAAATAATCTGGAAACGTTGGCTTGGCGACTCGAATGGAAACAGCATACCTCCATTAAAACATATTCTGATTGCAGACAGGGTACAGGCAACGTTGGAAGTCAGCGCCACCACGTTATCCCCGGCATAGACACCGATAAGATTGGTATTACTGGTGTTGTAGACCACCAGTTCTTCACCGGCCGCAGGAGTGGCGTCCAGGGTCCCGATCACCTCGAAACAGGTATCGGTAGTAGCAAAATCAAGTGCATCTTGAGCCAAGGTACCGCATTGTGCCGTGCCGGACGGGGCAGGACTGGCACGATAGCGCCCCCCTGTCGTGGTCGGCAAAAATTCGATATACCTTCCGCTAACCCGCACACTGTTAGGCAAGGCCGTATTAAGTTCTCGTGCCATGCGCCGCAAAGCGGTATCGGCCACATCGGATAGATCGGCGCGTGCGGTCGCATCAACGTAACCTTGCAAGGGAGCGACGAAACTGGATACCAATGCAGCCAAAATCCCGGTAATCACGATCACCATGATGGCTTCAATCAGAGTAAATCCAGCCATGTGTTTTGGAGTTTTCAGCATCGTCATGTCCCGTAATTAGTGCGGTAGCCGTCCAGCAACACTGTTGTGTTGAAGGGGCCGGTGACGGTGACTCTTATGCGCAAAGCTTTGCCGCTGGCGGATGTGATATTACCCAAGTCGCTGGCAGCGACACTGACATTGACCGTGTATGTATTTAATCCAACGATTGGCGTTGCTAAATTGTCAATCGAAAACACCCCTGAGCTGGTGTAGCCATTGTAATCGCCAACATCATCAAACTGATTACGTTCTGCAATAGGTGGAGGAGAGTCCGTTGGCGTGAATCCCCCCGTGGGGTTGCTGAAATTCTGCAACATCACTTCTTCCAGCATTGACTCAGCTATCGCCAGCGCCTGTTTTTTGACCAGCGCGTCGGCGGAATGCTGCACGTTGTAATTGATCGCTGAAGTAATTCCCGCCAAGGCCACGCCAACGATGACCATGAATATAACCAACTCTATCAGCGATATGCCGCTTTGACGGTTAGCCACAACTTGCGGCCTCCTCATGCACATAGCCCGTTTCAGCTTCCAGGCAGACAAAGCGAGTCACATCGCCGCCGGATATTCCAAACGTTCCACCTACGGATGGCTGCCCTAGCCCGTTAAAAGTCACGATACCAGTATTGGGTATGGCTCCAAGATAGGTCACGGTAACACCCGTCAAAGCCGGGTAGTTTTCTATTCCTACGGTTACTGCGCAACCCCCAGTTACCGTCACAGAAGTTGCAGCGGCTCGTTGTGCAATCGCCAGCTTCTGCGCCAGTCTAATCGAGGCTTTCAGGGTCTCGGCGCAACCGTTGGCAGCATGACTATCAAAATTGAGCCGGGGCAAAGCATTGGCTGATAGGATGCCGATGATAACCATAACCATGATTAGTTCAATCATCGTAAAGCCGTTGCAGCGCTTAATCATGCGAAACAGATTCCAAGAGTTTTTGCGTTGCTTTGGATTGCGGCCATTTATGCACCAACAGTTGGGCCTGTTCAATGGCTTTAGCATGTTCGCCGACAAAGTCCAGGCAGCGTATATATTCCGTTTGTACGCCATCCGAATACGGTTGCAGGGTTTTGGCTTGATTGATCCAGATCATGATGTCCTGATGGGAGGCCGATTGTTTAAGCAGCGTTCCATACTGGCGCTGCAGCGCTATTTTCTCCAGCAAATTATTGACATCAAACGGATTAACTTCAAGTCCTTTGTTAAAAAGAGCTGCGCTTTTTTCTAACAAATCAGGCCGCATTTGGGCAAGACCCAGATCCCGTAAAATGACACCCTCTCGGAGGTTGTAGCTGGCAACACGCGGTTGTAATGTTCGCGCTACGCTATGCCAAAACAAGCCGCTTTCTGCATCACCGTGCTGCAATCGATGTGATCCATAATCGATGGCAACTGCGGCAAGAGCGGGCAATCCCAACCATATCACCAGCCCTGTCACCAGTACGTTGCTGATAAAAACTGGGCGCAACCCTAAAAAATATTGCCCCGCTATTTTTGGCAGCCGCCAATGAACTGCGCCCATATCGATCAACTGCCGGTTGATGACGCCCAGATAAGCACCAAAAACAGCCTGCAAAACGGGAATATAAAAAGGATAGTCCACTAACGCATGAGCCAACATCGAGGTAATGGCAGCCGCAGATAGGATCAGCGGCAAGCGTTTCTCTGCCAAGGCCTGCCGCCGGTATTTAAACAGCTGTCCATACACGGCGGCGATCAGCAGTAAAAACAAACCCAAACCCAATAGGCCAAGCTCAAATGCAAATTGCAGGTAGTCGTTATGGACGAAAGTCATATGTCCATCAAGAAATGGCGGCACTTTGTGAGCTTCAAAATAATAGCCGAAGTTAAAATATCCGCCCCCCAACCACCAATGCTCGGACAGTCCCTGCCAAGCAACCTGATATATTTCCCAACGGTATGAGGAATCGCCGTGGCTTAGGGTGGCAACAACGTTATCCGTACTCCAAACGGCCAGCCCTAACCATGCATAAACTTTAAAAAAGATAAAAACAGCGAGAAACCCCAGAGTTACTGCTCGGTAGCGTCGCCACTGTGCAATCACTGCCGCTTGCCCGACAAAGCATAGCAAAAACAGCACGCCAGCCAGCAAGCCTAAATAACCGCCACGGCTTTGCGACGCCAGCAGCGCGGCAAACAGCAACAGCGTCAGCGCATACGCACCACGTCCGCCACGACCCAGCAGGTAATAACTAAGAATCGGAACCAAGCCTAAATTAAGCGCTGCCGCCAGGATATTAGGGGTGGAAAACAGGGCCAAGGCTCGTGAGCTTCCATAAAGCCCCCAACCAGTCAGCCATTGCATCAGCGCCCAAACAGCAATCAGGGTAATAAACGCACAGAATATCTTGACGCCTGTTTGTATGAACCCGTCCGAACAACGCACAGCGACAATAAAAGCAAGTACCAGCGTTACGGGGAAATAGATGCCGTTGGCGTGGTAAGTCGGACTAAGATACAGTGCATTAAAAAGCAACAGCAAACTGAAGCTGAGTAATGTGACGCTGATCCATGAGGGCACAGCGGTTCGTTCTTGTTGCCGCCAGGCCAATGCAGCTAATAGGCATAGCCCCGGCCACCAGAAAAAAGACTCGGTGCTGCGCGACGCCAAAAGTAAACAGAGTAATGCGCTAATAACAAAAAGGGGAGCTATCAGCCCCCCTTTTTTTACACTGCTCCCGGCATTTACCGTAATAAACTTTGCCATCAAGAATAAAACTTTAAGATAAATGCAAGTCTATAGGTCATGCACCCGAGCAATAGCTGGTATCAGGTTGGTAGGTTGAACCAGTAGTATCGCCTGATGGTTTAATGGTAAAGACGCAGTTAGCTTGTGTGACCCCGACACCAGTTACTACCAAGTTATTCAGAAGTTGTGTGCCCGTCGGAACAGCCTTGTTTGCTGCATAATATGTCATCGCAGCCGAATTAATCGAGCCCTTGGTTCCTTCAAGTACTGCCGAACGAGCCTCTGTCCCCAGATCAGCAAACTTGGGCAACGCGGTCGCCGCCAGAACACCCAAGATCACGATAACCATAACCAATTCGATAAGGGTAAAACCGGATGATTGCTTCAAACCGGATAGATGTTTCATGCTGGATAGTTGTTTCATTTTTATGGCCATTTAAGTGTTCTAAGTAATTTTAAAGTGTTGTTAAAGAATAATCAGGATAAGAAATTGGCTGGGTTAAAGTATTATGATAAGCCTAGGCTAAATTAATACTTTTCTCAATCCGACATACGTATTTTATTCAATCCTCCCGCCGTAAACGTTGTTTCAAACAACCAAAAATAAAATGATCAGTCCGAGAAATGGGCATTTCAAAGCGATTGTTCATCTTAGATGATTATATTCTTTAACACCCGGTCGAGGTAATAACGCTGATAATGGGCGCTGCATTGGCTGTGGGTTCGGTATAGGTGAATGAGCAGTTAAGGGATGAACTGCCGCCGCGCACTTGAAAAGTTGCCGTCGATCCTGTCGTAGTGTAGTCATAGCCCTCTGCCTGCAATTCGGTCTGATTAGGGTTAAATACGGTGGTCAGGCCTGCGGCGGTCAATATGCCCGCTGTGCCGATTGAGGTCACGGCAGGGTAACCGTTATTCAGGTTAATAATACCTGCCTCGGTACACAAAGTGCCGGCACCGTTGGAGTTATTATTTGCAGGACCACGGCTATCAGCCGGGCAAATCCCCGTATCGGCTCGGCCATTGCGCGCAAACAAGGTAGCATGCACCATCGCCGAAGTTGCCGCAACGCTTCCGCGCGCAGCATTAAGTTTGGCAATACGGGCATCAAGCTGCAAATTAGTCAAACGCGGCAATGCCACTGCCGCCAAAATGGCCAGGATGACGATGACGACAATCAATTCAATCAGGGTAAAGCCTTTTGATTTATTCATGTTGTTTTTGTTGGCTCGCGGGGTTTGATGTACTCGTAAGATTTTACTCTTCGATGATCGCATTTATGGCTTTAATTCTAGCATTGGTTTGAGTTTTCCGGTAATCGGGGATATTAATTGGTTATACACAAGCTCATCATACCCGCCGGGAGCGGGTCCACTGCCAGTGGATGGTAAGTTCAAATCCATCCATGATGTCTGGATTCCGGCACAAATCTGTCTGGAACAGATTTGCATTAACCCAAAGGGCGCTAGGCAGGATAGCCTGACGTGAATCCATGCGGAATGGCGGTCTTAGGTTGTGTAAAACAAGATTCCTCGCTCGATGCTGGGTTTCGCTCAAGCTAAGCCTACTCGGGCACCAAATCAATTCCGCCCATCGCTCCCAGCGAAGCCCGGTTAAGTTGGGCGGTGCTAGTCAATCGGTAACGCAGTTGATGTCCATCGCTAAAAACATACACGAGACGCTTGGCTTTAGTATCAAAATACCAGGTAGATTGAACACCCGACGGTGTTTCTGCATATTCACCGCTGTAATGTTCCGGGTGATCGTTCAGCAATCGTAACGGATTGGCGTCATCTATCTCGCTACCGGAAATAGATTGCCCTGTCGCATTACGATGAGCCCACAGCTCGCGCAACCCCCAACGCATATTGATCAGGTCGGTTTCCATTGTTACCGTCTCAACTTGGCTTTGAGCGCGGTTAAGGCTAAACAGCAGAACGTAAGCCAGTATGGCGATAATGCTAATGGTGATTGCAAAATCGAATCGGCTTGCACCGGATTGCGCTATTTTGATTTTTTCCTTCATCGTTAATTTTTATGCAATGACACTTTGCCAAGATCCCAGATCGGCAAGAAAATACCCAAGGCCAGAATAAGCACCAATACGCCCAAAAATACGATCATAAGCGGCTCGATTTTAGCACCCAAGGTTTTAATTTCGTATTCGACATCGCGCTGATACATATCGGCAATTTCTTCCATCAAGTCATCTAGTGCGCCCGATTCTTCGCCGACAGCAATCATCTGTAGCACCAGGGGATCAAAAACGCCGGTGTTGGTTGCTGTGCGCAAAATGGATTCGCCGCGCTCGACACCGAGGCGCATTTGTTCGACTTTGTGCGCGATAAAATCGTTCTCGACAGTTTGCGCAACCAGATGTAACGCACTCATGATCGGTACGCCGCTTTTGCTGGACAGGGCAAAACTCCTGGCAAAACGCGCCAAGGTCGCTTTATGAATAATGACACCGGCAATGGGACTTTTTAACTTAAAGCTGTCCCATTGAAACCTGCCTTTATCCGTTGCGATATAAGAACGAAATATAAATACAGCACCTCCGAAACCGGCCAATAAAAAAGGCCCCGAAGTCACCGTAAAGTTAGAAAAGTTCAATAAAATACGTGTCATTAAGGGGAGCTCCGCCCCCAAACCTTGAAACACTTTGGCAAATGCAGGGATAACAAATATGTTAATGACAACAATTGCGACAGCCATCGCCATCATCACAAATGAGGGGTAACGTAACGCCGACTTGATCTGTTCACGCATGAATTTTTCAAATTCAAGATGCTCGAACAAACGTAGAAATACTTTGTCCAGCATACCGGTAGTTTCGCCGACGTGTATCATGCTGACATAAAAACTGTTAAATACTTTCGGGTGCAGGTTAAGCGCGGCCGATAGTTCTCGGCCGCTGTCAAGACTCGCGCGGATTTCAGCAATCACTTTGACAAAAGTCTTGTTTTTGGTCGATGACAGCAGGCCGCTCAGGGCGTTCATGATGGGTATGCCCGCTTTGAGCAGAGTGTGCATCTGCCGGCTGAACATCATAATGTCAAGCGGCTGTATTCTCTCTTGGAACAGATTACTAGACAGGCTGTTCTCGGCAGAAGGCGCCGAGCCGGGCACAATTTCAATCGGCGTAATGCCGATACTGAGCAACTGTTTTGCCAGTGCGTTGCGGTCTTGGCTCTCCAACACGCCTTTTACCAGCTCGCCTTTGTTGTTACGGCCTTTGTACGAGAAAAATGGCATTTTTAGTTGTTAATAATTTATCAAGTCAATATAAAAATGAGTCATTATCCTTCAAACTGATTGCTGATGCGCATGGCTTCTGAAACTGTGGTGCGTTTAGCCATAACCATCGCCACTGCGCTACTGCGCAGAGTTTTTCCAGCTAGCTGTTGGCGTCCTAGTTTGATAAAAACATTGGTGTCATGATGATTGGCTGCATCGGTAAGTTCGGTATTCATTTCCAATAATTCATAAATACCTATACGGCCTTGATAGCCGGTGCCGTTGCAATGAGTGCATCCCCTGCCCCGAACAAAACCATTTAAATCAAAGGTATCGCCCAGTTCAAGTTTTAGCCAAGTCTGCTCGAAGGGTTCCGGTATATAGGGCTCGGTACAGCTCTCGCAAACTACCCGCACCAGCCGCTGGGCAATCACAGCCAGCAAGGACATGGCGACCATAAAACGCGGAACACCCATGTCGATTAGGCGGATTGGCGAGCTGATCGCATCGTTGGTATGCAGTGTCGATAACACCAAATGTCCTGTCATCGCGGCACGCAGGCCAATCTGAGCGGTTTCATGATCGCGCATTTCGCCCACCAAAACGATATCCGGATCCTGACGCAGAGCGGAACGCAGTACCCGGGCAAAATCGAGTTCGATCTTTTCGTTGACTTGCACTTGGTTAATGCCCGGCAGCCGATATTCAACCGGGTCTTCCACAGTGATAATTTTGTTGGCGGAGGAACTAAGTTCGCTGAGGGCGGCATAAAGGGTGGTCGTTTTACCGCTTCCGGTTGGCCCGGTAACCAGTATTATGCCATCGGGGCGATGCAGCAATTTGCGAAAACGAGCCAGCATCTCGGGCGGCATGCCCAGTTTTTCCAATGAAAATCCTTCGGCATTTTGGATCAACAAACGCATGACCAAGGATTCGCCGTAAATGGTCGGCATCGTTGATATACGCACATCAACCGTCTGTTTCCGCACCTTGACCTGAAAACGGCCATCTTGCGGCAATCGTTTCTCGGAGATGTCGAGCCCTGACATCAATTTGAGTCGTAATACCAGCGCAGGAGCAATACTTAGATCGGCTTCGGTTTGCTGGTGCAATACGCCATCGATACGGAAACGGATATACAGTTTATGTTCTTGCGGCTCTATATGAATGTCGGAAGCCCGCACTTGCACGGCATCTTCAAATACTGACCTAAGCAACTTTACAACAGGCGCATCGGTCGCTTCATCGGAGGTCAGCATTGCATTGAGATCGATATTGTCATCTTCCGACATATCGCTACGCAACTGCTCGGCCAACTCTTTGATTTCATCGGTACGGCGATAAGACTGGTCTATCGCTATTAACAAATCCGCTTCTCTAACTACGGCAGGATTAATAGTCTTTTTCAAAATGCGGCTTAATTCGTCCAGCGCCATTAAGTCGGTAGGATTTGACATAGCCAACAAGACATCAAATTCATTATTTTCCAATACCAAGACCCGGAATCGCCGGGCTGCTGTTTCAGGCAATAATTTGACGACTTCAGATTTGCGGGGATATTGTGAAATATCCAGAAATGGAATTTTTAACTGCTTCGACAAGAAATTAAGCAGCTCTGTTTCAGTTACAACGTTTAAATTGATTAAAGTGCGGCCCAGTTGGTTTCCTGTTTTCTTTTGGTCGGCCAGTGCCGCCATCAGTTGCTCTTCGGTGATAACTTGGCTTTGAACCAGCATATCACCGAGACGAATTTTTTTAGTAATATCCATGGCGTAGTTATCGGTTGCTATTCTTCTGGAGTCAAATGAGTTTGATCAGTCTGTTTCTTTGGAAAATCATGTATCCGATAGGGTTACACAGATTCCAGCTAACACTTAGATATTGGTTAAATTTAGCACAACCTACAATAAATGACGCCACAACGAATAATTACGTTTTATATTTTTCAAATAAAGCCATCGACTCCACATGCCCGGTCTGCGGGAACATGTCCATCACCCCGGCTTTAACCAGTTTATAGCCCAGTTCATTAACCAGAATTCCAGCATCTCTGGCAAGCGTTGACGGATTGCACGACACATAGACGATCTGATCGGGCTGCCATTTTTTAAAATGATGCAAGACCTCGGAAGCCCCTGCCCTGGACGGGTCGAGCATGATTTTGTTGTATTTCCGGTTGGCCCAGGGCTGGTCGCTAATATCCTTGCTTAAATCGGCCGCATAAAACTCGACGTTTTCGATGCCGTTATGGCGGGCGTTTTCCTTGGCATGGCTGACCAGAGGTTGGTCGCCTTCCACGCCGACCACACGACCGGCAAATTTCGCCATCGGCAAGGTAAAGTTGCCCAAACCGCAAAACAAATCCAGCACCGAGTCGTTTTCATTCAGCGCCAAAGTCTCCAGCACCCGGTTGATCATTTGCTTGTTAATCTCATAATTGACCTGCGTAAACATGGCGGGCCTGAATTTGAATTCAATATCCTGATCAGGCAGCGCATAAGTCGGTATGACTTCCGGCTCGCCATCCAGCGGCACGATGGTATCCGGGCCTTTGGATTGCAGGCACATGGATATGTCATGCTGGTGTCCAAACTCGCGCATCCGTTCCTTATCGGCATCGGTCGGCGGCTCCAGCACCCGAAACGACAGCACGCATTGGTCATCGCCGATAGCCACTTCGATCTGCGGAATTTTATCTTTGATGGTCAAGCCGCCGATCATGTCCGACAAAGCCATCAGGCGGGTGCCGACGATTGGATTCATCACCACGCAGCTTTCAATTTCAGCTAAGTAAGGATGACGTCTTTCCCTGAAACCGACCAGCACCCGGTTCTTTTTCTCGACGTATTTAACGCCCATCCGCGCTTTGCTGCGATAGCCCCAATGCGGGCCTTCCAGCGGCTGCCAAAGCTCGGGAATTTCGGTCTTGCCGATGCGCTTGAACTGATCAACCAGCAAATCCTGCTTGATGCGGATTTGCGCAGCCGATTCGACATGCTGAAAACTGCAACCGCCGCACACGCCGTAATGCGCGCACAACGCATCGACCCGGTCAGCCGCGCGGCTCAACAGCTTGACCACCTTGCCTTCCGCATAATCCTTGCGGCTTTCGGTATAAATAAACTCCACTTCCTCGCCCGGCAACGCCTCATCGATAAAAATCACCTTGCCGTCGACATGCGCCACGCCGCGTCCGTCATGGGCCAACGATTCTATGGTGACTTTAACCGGCTCTGCCGGTAACGGTTTTTTTACTCTTCTTCTATTTGCCATGTTTACTTTTGTTTCCAGCTTCCTGAGAATTGATACTACCAGCCCGCTTGAGCATTGCTTACCCAGCGAGCGGCAAAGGTTGATTTAATTTGTGCAGCCCAATCGGGATGGCCTTGGCATCGGCAATCGCCTGATAAAGGCTTTGTCGGTCGGCATTTTCTGCGGCATGACATTTTGAATATCTATGACGATCTCATCCGCTAAGCCGCAGCTGCCGGGAAATAAATGTTGATGGTGGCACAGGCAGTCAACAATAACGCGCTTAACGCGGATATTTTTCTCATAACGGCCTGCTGATTATTTAATAATAACTTCGTCCGATGTCGAAATACGTCGCCCCCGATCCGTCGACACACTCAAGTCCAGGTGCGAATTATAGCCGATCACATCGGTTCGCGGCAGATCGCCGTGATAATAAGGGCGTCTTGTGCATTCAGACCGGGGTAGCCGGCCATTATTCCGCCGCTTATCAGAAACTTTTTAAGCAACATCAATTTGGCTTATGGCATTAGCAAGAAAGGCGGCTGTTACGATAAAACGGCAAGGAAAGCTGGCCCCTAGATTTAAGGTCGAAGAAACCAAGCATCAAGTGCCAGAAATTTTTGAAGCTAAAAATCGCTTAGTTAACCTCATCAATCCGCTATTTTCAGGTTATATTTCCGCACCCGATAGCGTAGTGTTTCCCTGGTGGCTCCCAGCGCCCTGGCTGCGGCGGTCAGGTTGTTATCGGCCCGTTCCAGGGCGGTCTTGATAATAAAGCAATCCATATCGTCCAGTGCCATGCTGCCATCCAAGGGCAACCAAATGCCCTGTTCGGTTTGCATCGCTTCGACGGAAGGCTGTCCGGGCAATTGCAGCCATTGTCCGGGGAATGTCGGTCCATCGGAAAACAATACGCAACGCTCGATGACGTTACGCAACTCCCTGACGTTGCCCGGCCAGTAATGCGCTTTCAGCTTGTCCCACACCGCATCGGGTATGTCTTTAACATGCCGTCCGGCTTTAGCGTTGTATTCGGCAACGAATAACGGCACCAGCTCGTCCAAGTCTTCCACCGCTTCGCGTAGCGGCGGCAAGATCAGCTTGAACACGCTTAAACGATGATATAAATCGGCGCGAAAGCTGCCGTCCTGGGCCATTTTTTCCAGATCGCGATTACTGGCGGCGACTATCTGCACATCGACCTGAATTTCCTTTTCCCCGCCCAAGCGCCGGACTTTGTGGTCTTCAATCACTTTGAGCAATTTGGCCTGCAAATCCAGCGGCATTTCACCGATTTCGTCCATGAACAGCGTGCCGCCGTCGGCCTGTTCGAGCAGGCCGCGATGCCGTCCTGCGGCGCCGGTAAATGCGCCGGGTTCATGACCGAATAATTCCGATTCCAGCAGTTCCCGAGGCAACGCCGCGCAATTCACTTCAATCATCGGCTGCTGGGCGCGGGAACCGCCGTAGTGCAGTATGCGCGCCGCCAAGCCTTTGCCGGTGCCGCTCTCGCCGCCGATAATCAGCGCGCTGAACGGCACTTGCGTCAGCTTTGCCAATAACTGCCGTATGCCCTGCGCCTGCCGACTGTGGCCGACATAAGCATCCGGCGAATAACGCCGATGCCGATGTTTGGTTTGATCGACAACCCGCCGCTGGATAGACGCACTACGCGCGGCGCTGGCGACGATCAAGTCAAGGCGATCCAAATCGCAGGGCTTTTCCAGAAAATCATAAGCGCCCAGTCGTAGAGCTCTGACCGAATCCGGCACATTGCCGTAGCCGGTCAAGAACAGCCATTCGGCAACTGCTCCATGCGTTGCTCTACCTCCTCCATCCCTGGAGTCGTCGGCATTGCCTATCTCTCTTTTGATCTTTTCCATGAAATCCAGCGCATTACCATCCGGCAAATTCATGTCGGAAAGTATCAGTAACGGCTCCACTTTTTTATTCAGCAATAATTCCCTAGCCTCACTCAGATTGGTCGCCAACACCACTTCCCAGCCGGACTGTCGATAATGGCGGGACAACTCGGAACCTAACAATTTTTCATCTTCAATGATGAGCAGGGTTTCTATCATGATTTATCTCTAACAAGGCATTCATTGGGCAAAAAAATGGATACGCATGCTCCATGAGGCGGTTGATTGGTGAGGCTGATCGTACCGCCTACGTCTTTGACAAAGCGTTGCACCATCGCCAATCCCAGACCGGTGCCGCGTTGGCGACTGGTGCGGAATGGCCGGATGCCATGCTCCAGCATATCCTTGGAAAAACCGATGCCGTCATCCTGCACGTCGATGCGCAATCCTTGTTTGTCGGTGCGGGCTTTGATACGGATAGTTCCAGGATTACCTTCAAGCGCATCGGCTGCATTCAGTATCAAATTCAACAAGGCCTGCCGTATCCCGCTCTCAGGCAAGTGCACCGGCAATGCACAGGGAGCCTCTATTTCCAGATGGATGGCTTCGGCAATCTGGTAACGAGTCAACGCCACCAAATCCCGAATTAATGTCCTCACATCAAAAGCGGTGGCCACTTCCGGCGAATGACGGCTTTGATCGAGCATATCGTTAAGCAATCTCGCCATCCGTTTCAGTTCGGCATTGATCAAATCCAGTCTTTCCAGCTGGTCCTGATCATCAATTTCGCGGCGTAAATTGTTGAATGCCATTTGAATCCCGGCCAACGGATTGCGTATCTCATGCGCTAATTCAGCCGCCACTTCACCTATTGCCGCCAGCCGGTCGGCTCTCGCCAGACTGTATTGCTGTTCCAGTAAAGCTTGCGTGGCTAATCTGACTTCATGTTGCAGTGATTGGGCATGTAAGCGATTGGCATCTTCCAGTTCCGCGAGATGTTTAACCATATCGTTGTAGCTGTTAAATACCGGCAACAGCAGCGGATCAAGATGATCGAGTGGTAATCGGGGTGAAATTTTCTTCGGTCAAATGTTGCAGCAGCTCCCTCAAATCATTAAGCGGATGCAGAATTCTGTAAGCGTAAAAACAATACCGCCACAACCAAAATCGCGGTGAATATAGCCAGGGCCATATACAATTCGGTTTGGGTATCCAGGCTGATGTCTTCCAGCAATTCTTCGCGCTGCAATGTCTCGTTATCCAGCGTTTCGCTCCATCAATTTAAGCGCCGTCAACAGATGCTTATGTTGCTCTTCTTTTTTTAGTGTGGACAAATCAGCCAGCATGGCTCTGACCGTTTCCAGGCTTGCTCGGGTCTCCGCCGACAAATAACGTTTATCCGTCATTAAAGCGTCCATCTCACCCAGGGTTTTGGTCAGCGCCTCGGGATGCGAATCCGATACCGTTTCGGTTAGATACTCAATCAGCGACTGCTGTAGCCCCACCGATACATTTTGGATCCGGTGGGAATAGTTGACATAAGAAAAAACCGTTTCAAAGTGATGCACATTACGCCAGATCATGCCGCCGAGTATGGCTAGCGCCAGCAATAACAAACCCAGGAAGGCCAAGCCACGCAGCTGGGCAGGACGGTAAAAAATCGGTTTCATTTAAAATTCATGTGGGTAATTTCAAAAGCACAGGTAGCTTTAAGTAATATGCATTAATATTACCATCATCCCGGCGATCAGCTAAGCCCAATAAATTGCAAACCGGCTTGTAGCGGGTTATTAATACAGCGCTCGTAGCGGGATAATCAATCTTGCCCTTTATTGATAACGCAGCGCTTCGATAGGCTTGAGATCGGCGGCTTTACGTGCCGGGTAGAAGCCGAAGAACACGCCGACGGCTACGGCTACGCCGAAAGCGAGTACTACCGAACTGAGCGTTACGACAACCAGCGCGTCATTGAAGCGGCTGAAAAAATAAGCGCAAGCAATGCCCACCACCACACCGATGAGGCTTCCGGCCAGCGAGATCATCACCGCTTCAAACAGAAATTGCAGCAAAATATCGCGCCTTCTTGCACCTATCGCCATGCGGATGCCGATTTCGCGGGTTCTTTCGGTGACCGAAACCAGCATGATATTCATGATGCCGATACCGCCTACCAGTAGCGACACCGACGCAATGGCGCCGAGCATCGTCGACATCGCCTTAGTGGTGCCGGCAGCGGCTTGCGCTACTGCGGTGAGGTTGCGGACCGAAAAATCGTCTTCTTGTCCGGGATGAATTCTGTGCCTTGCCCTGAGCAATTCGTTCATGCTGCTGTTCGGCTCTGTCCATGACTTCGGCCGATTTGGCTTTGACCATGACGAAGCGCACCATGCCGGGGAATTGATTGCCGAACAGTTGGCGCTGGGCAGTGGTAATAGGGACAAACACGGTGTCGTCCTGATCCCTTCCATCCAGGCTTTGGCCTTTCGACGCCAGGATGCCTAGCACCAGGAACGGACTGTTTTTCACCCTGACCATTTTACCGACCGGATTCTCATCGCCGAAAAGATTGCGAGCCACGGTTTGGCCCATCAGCAGCACCCGAGTTGCCGAGCGTACATCGCTGTCGCTGAAAGCTTCCCCGGAAATGACCGGCCATTCCCGAACCTCGAGAAAAGCGGGCGTGGTTCCGGACACCTGGGTGCTCCAGTTGTTCGAAGCGTAAATAAGTTGGGCGTTATTGGGAAAGTGTGGGCGCGACTGCGGCGATTTCCGGTAATTCGCTGATGGCTTGGGCATCGGCCAAGGTCAGCGTCGGCACGGTGCCGGAGCCTTGCCGCAAGCCTCCCGACGTCGTTGAGCCCGACAGCACGATGAACAGGTTGCTGCCCATCGAGGCGATGGATTCGTTGACCATCAGTTGCGCGCCCTGGCCGATCGCCAGCATCATGATCACCGCGCCGACCCCGAAAACCATGCCCAGCATGGTTAACAAGGTGCGCATCCGATTGGCGCGCATTGCCGCCCAGCCTTCTCCCAATAATGCGCCGATGATCATGACGTCTGATCGCTTGCGATTCGGCCATCGACCACCCGGATCAACCGCTTGGCGTGGGCGGCAATATCGGCTTCGTGGGTGACCAGGATGATCGTGATGTTCTGCTCTTCATTCAAGAGTCTGAAAGATTTTCATGATGTCCTCGCCGGTTTGGGTATCGAGGTTGCCGGTCGGCTCGTCCGCCAGGATCAGTTTGGGGTCGGTGACCAATGCCCTGGCGATGGCCACGCGCTGCTGTTGCCCGCCCGACAATTGATTCGGCCTGCGCTCGCCGAATTCAGCCAAGCCGACCCGATCCAGCATGAATAGACGCTTTTTCGCGCCGCTCGGCCTTGCTCTTGCCGGCATAAAGCAACGGCAAACCGATATTGTCCAAAATCGAGCTTCTCGGCAACAAGTTGAATCCTTGAAAAACGAACCCGATCAAGCGGTTTCTGCAATAAAGCCAGTTCGTCCGCGTTTAAGGCGGCGGTGTCCCTGCCTTCCAAATAATAATGGCCGTCTGTTGCGGTATCCAGACAGCCGAGTATATTCATCAGCGTCGATTTCCCTGAACCGGAATGCCCCATGATCGCGACGAACTCGCCGCTTTCGATGTTGAAATTAATATCCTTGAGCACCGGCATGTTTTCCAAATAATATTTGGACAGCCCGCTGACGCTGATCAAAGGGCGTTCCATCAAAATGCCCTGACCCGGAAGCCGCTTTGACCCTGTCCTTTTTCTTCAGACTTACGCTCGCTTTGGTCTTCGAGAATCACTAAATCGCCTTCTTTTAAATCCCCGCCGGTTAATTCCGCGTACTTGCCGTCGGCGATGCCGATCTGTACCGGTACCGCCACGGCTTTGTTATTCTCCAGACGATAAACGTTTTTGCCGGGCTTGCTAGTCCCTCCAGCCGGACGGAACTTGAGCGCCGCCAACGGCAGTTTCAAGACTGTCGTTTCTTTCGTCAATGACGATGCTGACGAAGGCGGTCATGCCCGGCAACAGGATTTCTTCCGGGTTATTCACGCTAACCACCACATCGTAGGTGACCACGTTCTGCAACACTTTGGAATCCAGCCTGATCCGGAAAACTTTTCCCTGAAAGACCCGATCCGGATAAGCATCCACGGTGAAGTTTACCGTTTGATCAACCCGAATGCCGCCGACATCGGCTTCGGCGACCGAGGTGTCGATCTGCATGTGTTGCAAATCCTGGGCGATGGTGAACAAGGTCGGTGTTTGAAAGCTTGCGGCGACGGTTTGTCCTATGTCGACATTGCGCGACACCACGACGCCGGAAACCGGGGATTTGATGATGGTATAGCCCTTGTTGGCTTTATCGCGTTTGAGCTGGCCGATGGCCGAAGCCACTTGCGACTTGGCGGCTTCCAGCGCCTGGACGGATTGATCGAGATCCGATCTGGCCACATAATCCTGGGCATACAGTTCTTTAGACCTTGTTGCGTTGGCTTGGGCAAGTTTGAGCGAGGCCTGGGCATTGGCAAGATTCGCCTGACTTTGTTCGAGCTGGGCATTTATCAATGACGGATCGATTTCCGCCAGCACTTGGTCTTTGTGTACCCGGTCATTAAAATCGACATTGAGCTTGTTGACCACGCCTGAAATCTGCGTACCGACGTTGACCAGAACCACCGGGTTTAGTGTGCCGTTGGCGGAGATAGACTTGACGATATTGCCCTTGGCTATTTTTTCCGTCCGGTAATGCGGGGCTTCTTCCGAGGCACGCCAAAAATTGAATCCATAAATACCTGCAGGAATGGCTATCAGGCTGAAAACAGCGATCAATGTATACCGAAATCGTGCCATAAAATAGTTACCTTGACGGAATAGAAGAAAAATCCAAACGCCCCAATGCCTGGGCTAACTGGGCTTTTTGTGTCAGCCACGTATATTGGGCTTGGATCAATTGCAGCCTGGCATTGGCGTGATTGGATTGCGCATTCAAAAGATCGATAATATTACCGGCTCCCGCTTTGTAGCGTCCCAGCGCCACCCTTTCGGATTGAACAGCGCTCGCGACCAGATCTTCACTGCTTTTGAAGCTCTCGTGAGCGGTGTTTAAAAGCTGATACGCTCGCCAGACATCCAGGCTCACCGCTTGCTCAAGCTGATCGTAATTGGAACGCTTAACTTCAAGCTGCTCTTCGGCGCTTCGGATTTGGTAAGTCGTATTGAAGCCGGTGAACAACGGCACGCTGACCTGCATGCCCACCGTCCAGCTTTGCGTGTCGCTGGGCAGACTGGTATGGCTGTAACCGTAATTGCTGATTAAGGAAATGCTCGGCAGATGCCCTGCCTCGGCGGCTTTAACATTCGCTTCGGCAGCTTTAACCGTCGCTTCGGCGGCGGCCAAATCGGGACGCAGGGTCTTAGCCTCTTCGATCAAACGATGCACCATCGTTTCCTGTTCGACATCCGGCTTGGGCAACGATGGCGTGGCGATATTCAGACGGTAGTCGGCTTCGAGCCCCATCGCGTTGGCCAAAGTTCCGGTAGCGACCTTGGCATCGCCCTCGGTCTTTTGACGATTAAGCTTGGCCTGGGCGAATGCCGTCTGCGCCTGTAGCGCATCGGCCAAAGCCGCTGTGCCGACTTCATAGCGTTTTTGAGCCGCGCTCAGCGCCTCCTTGCTGGCTTTCTCCGAAACCAGTGCCGCTTCTGCGGCTGATTGCGTCGCAAAAACCTGGTAATAAGCCTGAATCGCTGCGAACATCACCGTTTGCAGCGTTGCGTCATGAGTCCAATTCGAAGCTTCCAAAGTTTTTTCGGCGCTTTCAAGCTGCGCTTCACGGCCGCCGAAGTTATACAGAAGGTAATTCAGGCTGACGACCGGGGTGAAACGATTGATAGGCTGCGGACTAGCTCCGGCGCCGCTGCTGATAGTGGTTACCTGTAAGCTGCTGCTGGCAGAATTTACGCTCCGCGAGACCGAGGTATTCAGCGTCACGGTCGGTAAATAGGCGGATTGGGCGATACCGACCTGCCCCGCCTGGAAGCGGGCATTGGCCCAGGCTTGGCGGGTTTGCGGGTTGCTGCACAGTGCTTGGTCGATCACATCCACCAGCGTCCAGGCATGACCGGTGTCTTTGCCCAGACGGCAGGGATCTTCAAGCGCCAGGTGTTTTTTTCCTGGACTTTGGCTCACGTCCTTAGTCGTGCCGAAAGGATCTTCCAGCATCCCGTCCCGCCCCCAAGATGCGGTAAATGGGCATGACAGCAGCCAGCTTGCGAAAAAAATGCGTGCAATCCGGGCAGTAATTCGTAGTGGCAAGAAACAGTTCAACGTCAACATCAATCCCTAATCAAATTCTAATTGCATAGCGGCAAGAAACTGCCGGAACGAGCCTTTATATACCGCAAAAATCAAACTTAAAATAAATAAGAAGATGAAATTAATATTAAATTTAATTGTGGCAGAATCATTGCTTAGTGATACCTGAGTAAACTTTATCAGGTACATGACGGAGAACACAATGCTAGCATATCAATTAAACCACGCCGCCCCCCTGCACAAATGCACTCCTGAGCCGGCAACCATGGGTAGCCTGTGTAACAACTATACCCTTGTCAATCAGGAAGAGATCAGAAAAAAACTGAATTACCTGTTCAGTAAAAATGCCATGGTAACCATTAAAGTACCCGGTAAATTTGCTACAAGTACGCTCTTAACAACGATCACCCGCATCGAAGGCGGCCATATTTTTATGGACGGATTCCAGAACGAACGATTTAACAAGGATCTTCTCGCGCAAAATACCTTGGTAGTCTCCTCCTCTTTCGAAGGCATCGCTGTCAGCTTCATATTAAGCGACACAGCCGGCGTGGATATAGATGCTACATTTAATTTGAAGGCGCCTCTTCCCCAAAGTATGGAATGGGTGCAACGACGGGATGCCCGCCGGGTCAAAGTCCCCATCAATATCCCCGTTAAAATACAACATAAAAATCAAGCCGAGTATTTCGATGTGGCTGACATTAGCGTTGCAGGACTATCCTATATTATTCAAACGGATGATCATGATTTTGCAACTATTGGCGAACTGCATACAGATTGCAATATCATCATGCCCGATAAAAGCGTATACCTTGCCTGCTTCGAAGTCGTTAACAACATAACCATTCCCTACAAATATACCAAACACATTAACCGCGTTGGCTGTGAAATAAAGCGTGCTTCATATCAGCTTGACACCGCATTGCAACGCCTCATTAACCAAATCGACTTTTACTATCAATAAAGGCTTGAATAGAACCTTTGCTCGGTCCTTGGGGCGCGGTAGTCAATGAACGACGCGCCCAGGTAAATCGGGAGAATTGTCATCCATGCACACAAGCAGCCAAATAACTCTTATGTTCAGGCCTTTAACGTTCCTCTACTCCCGATGCTAACGTAGCTTTAGCATACGGCGTCAATCGTGAGTACATGCCGCCGGGCTCAATGAATTTTGCATCGATAAGCTCTATCAATATCTTGGTACTGATATTTAGCTTGCTATGGTGAATCCACCCTCCGGTTCTTGACTCCTCTATCCTGTTAATTGCCGACAGTATTTCTTGTGTTTCCTGGTTAGTATTCATTACGGGTGCCTCCTTTTGTTTTATCGTTTGTCCATAACGCTTAACAAGCGCGACCTGTTTCATACTTGAATTATGGATTACGCGATAGCGTGACCTTGATGCTTACTTTAGCGATAGAAAGAGCAAACAATTTGAAGAAAATGTGCAAATAATGTGTAACCCTTAATCATCCTTGTTTTGCGGATCGTAACGATAACCTGCTCCGTAAACCGAATGAATCAGCTCCTGATCCGGCAATAAATCGTTCAGCTTTTTTCTCAGTTTTTTGATATGACTGTCGATGGTTCGATCGGAAACGATACGTTGATCCGGATAGATCAGGTCCATTAATCTTGAGCGGGAAAAAATACGGCCGGGTTGCTGGTACAAAGCCTGCAACAGCTGAAATTCGACTGTGGTCAATTCCACTTCCTGTTCCCCGGCAAGCACTCGGAAGCTATCAGGATCCAGTTTCAGTTTCGAACGACTGGCAAGAGCATTGCTTGTTTGTGCCTGCAGCCGGCGCAGCACAGCTTTAACCCGCGCGACCATTTCACGAGGGCTGAAGGGTTTACAGATGTAGTCGTCGGCGCCCAGCTCAAGCCCAAGTAAGCGGTCTATTTCTTCAATGCGCGCAGTTATCATGATAATCGGCACCGTGCTGAAACTGCGCAGTTCGCGGCAAATATCCAGGCCATCACAGCCGGGTAACATTAAGTCCAGCAAGATTAAATCAGTATGGTTTGCTTTAAGCCACGGCAAAACCTCCGAGCCGCTGTTTAAGCAAACCGTGTCAAAGCCTGCGTTTTGTAGATAGTCCGCTTGCAGTCTGGCCAGTTTTATCTCATCTTCTACAATCAGGATATGGTTCATGAGCTAATCGGCAATTCGATGTGGATAACAATTCCCTTCAGAGAAGACGATTGCGCTTGTATTGTGCCGTTGTGCGCTTCGACTATATTCCGGCATATTGCCAAGCCGAGTCCGGCGCCTCCATGATAACGGTTGCGTGAACTTTCAACCCGATAAAAGCGGTCGAATAATTTGGGCAATTCATATTCGGATACGCCCGGTTCAGTGTCGGAAAAATTGAGCACCAGCTTATCGGCCTTACGAAAAACGCTGATGGTTAACAGGCCGTTGCTGTCGGTATAGCTCACGCTATTGTTAAGCAGGTTTCGATAAAGCTGGGATAATCGGTCCGGATCAGCATAAATGCTGACAGGGTTCGACAGGTTATTAATCCACTTGATATTAATTTGTTTCTTTTGGAATTCCGGCCTCAAGGCGGCCAAATCTTCTTTTAATATCTCAACCGGGTCGACGTGATCTTTGCGATAACTTAACGCCCCCTGATCGGACAGGGATAATTGATAAAGATCTTCCGTTAAGCGATTAAGCCGCATGACGTCACCGAACAGCGAATCGATAGCCCCGGCAGTCAAAGGGCGTATGCCATCTTGCAGGGCTTCCAGTTCACCGCGCAATACCGCCAAAGGCGTGCGAAATTCGTGGGAAATATCCGCTACCCAGCGTTGCCTTGCTTGTTCGGACCGTTCCAGTGCGGCGGCCATATCGTTAAAATTACGGGCTAATTGGCCCAGCTCGTCCGACGACTCGACGGGTAGCCGGATGTCATAACGCCCCACGGCAAGTTCTTTTGCCGCTGTTGTAATACGCTTAAGCGGCCGCCCCAATGTGTAAGCCAGCAACCAGGCAAGGCTGGCGGACAAAAAAATCATTAACAATGCAATCCAGATAAATGCCTCGGATTGCCGGTCCATAAACCGAAGTTCACTGTCTTGGTTGACTGCTTTGCCGGGCAATAGACCGAGAAAACCGACTGTCTTTTCCTGATAACGAATGGGTTGCAAGGATAATTGCTGCAAAGCGTCTTTACGGCCAAAAATAATGGTCTTGTCCGCATCCAACAGCATCGCACGCAGTCCGAGAGGGGTAAAGCGCTTATTAGTGGCCGATTCGGGCAATGCCGGCGGCCAGAAATCACTGGGTTCAGTGCGCGCCTGTTCAATCCACGAGAGCGGGCGGTCGGGATGCCGCGGATTAGACTGCAACAATAGATCGATCCATTTTTGCTTATCGCCGGCCAGATTGCTCCAACCATGGTTGTTTGCATAGTGTCCGGTAAGCCCTTCAATCAGGTTTGTCACTTGTTCCTGCTGCCGCGCCTGCACAAATTCGGCAAAACCTTGATTTAGAGACCAACGCATAAAAACATACATTCCTGAAACGACAAAAAGCGTTGTCACCAGAAAAGTTAAAAATAATTTGCCTCTAATTGTTTTATGCATGGATTTACTCCGATCGCTGAAAGCACATTGTTATCATCAAATGTGCAAGAATTATGACAATTGAACATCATGACTCAGAATCCGTCGGCACCGGCAAATACTTCCATATTATTTGCACAATTCCTTCAAATTGCTTGCGTTTTTCACCGTTAACGTAACTAACGACTGAACATCACAGCTCTGTAACCTTAATTAATGAGGCACTAAACATGAATAAGAAAATCATAATCATAGCACTGGCTTTTACTCTTCCATTAACTGCATCCGCATTTTCCGGCGGCACAAACGAGTCCGGTGGACATTATGCAAAAAGGCTCGAACGTCTGACCGAGAACCTAAATTTGACTGCCGAGCAAAAAGCAAAATTGGAACCCATACTGAAAGAACAGGAAGAAAAATTTAAAACTATCCGCGAAGAAACACACAAACGTATGCAGGAAGTTCTTACTAAGGAACAACTGACAAAAATGGATGAAATGAAAAAACAGCGCCGCAAGGAATGGCACAACAAACATGGAGCGACAAAAGATAGCAGTGCGCCCTAATCCTAATAACAGTAAATACTCAATACTGATGCTTAAGCTGACCAGCGTTCCCTTTTCTGCGATGGGGACGGAGTGCTGCCTGCATTTGTATTCATCCAGCCTATCCAGTGCGAAAGCCATTGCCTTTTCGGCTATCCAGGAAGTTCTCAGAATCGAAGCGTACTATTCAAGATACCGCACCGACAGTTTTCTTTCCCAAATCAACCTAGCGGCCCAACATGGTAATGCGATTGAGGTGGACGATGAAACCGCAGGGCTACTTGACTATGCTTATGCCTGCCATAAAAAAAGCGGCGGTTTATTCGATATTACCGCCGGTATCCTGCGTAAAGCCTGGAATTTTTCAGCATTGCAGTTACCGGAACAGGCGGAAATAGACCGATTGCTGCCGCTTATTGCCTCGATTGCCATGCTGAAAGGCCCAGCCGGAATCGATTGGCTGAATGAGTTGGCCGCGCGACATCTGTGGATGAACGATCAGGGACGACAAGGAGGTTATTTACCCACCGCCTTTTGACAGACTCATTTTATCCCCTTAATTTTTATCTACTTGAAAGAAATTCCGGCCTGCGCGATGAATTGAATTGAAGTATCCGTCATATCAAGCTTGAGCACTCAAGAATGACATGAGCTGATTCGTTTAAGCTTTTATCGACAAAATAGAACCCACTCCATTTTGTGGCGAACTATTGTTGCCGGCATTACCGGTCATCTGTTTTAAGAAATCTTGTAAAGTCGGTGTTGACGTTGATGACGATCCGCCTAACGCGTTAACGAGATTAGAAAAATCCGTTTGTAATGTATTGTTACTTCCAGTAGCACCGTCGGTATTATTAATCGAGCCAATTAAACCTTGTAATTTGGTGGCGAAATTACTGTAGCCATTTTGTACGCCCGAAGCCGATAAACCACTGTTACCGCTGTCTGTGTCGGTAGCCGAGGCTTGCTGTTGTGTACTGCTGCTTTGGTTTAGCGCTTGATGCAAATCATGCAGAAATGTATGCAATGCCTGACCGACATTACTTGAGGATGACGTTGATGAAACGCCTTGCACACCATCAGCGCCACTGACAGAAGGCGTACCGTCGGCATTGGGTCCTGAAAAATTCAGTCCCAGATTTTGCAGGGACTGCATAACATCTTGCATAAATGCCCCGCCTTGATGACGGCCGTCTGTGCCCGATACACGCGAGCCATCGTTATCGCCGTCCCGGCCCCTGTTTGTAGGAGCGCTGACACCGCCGGTTTTTTGAGTTGAGAACACTCTTGCTAATGAACTGAGACTTGAAATATCCATGATTATTCACCTATATCTAAATAAATTTAAAGCGGCAAAGAATTGCCGTATTTTTATCAGTAAGTTGCCTTAACAGTGGAATTTCCAGTCTCTTTAACCGTTAAAACAATTTTTATTTTTATACAGGCAATAGTTATGCCGAATTTAATGAGCTGATAAAAACAATGTTAGATTTTTTGTGGTGCCCTCTAATGAAAACTACAAATGCACTATTTTATTTTGAGACTCCCCGACTTCTTTAGCACTGATTGGCTTTTCCCGACATCCATAATTGGGCGGACTTGTCAGTCTTGCTGATGCTGTCCAAAAATGCGGTGGATATGCTGAACATGGCGGCGATATGTTTGAAATCCTGCTCGTTATTTTGTCGACCACCGTGCGCTGCGCTGCCCATGCCGTCCGGGAATTCACCTGACGAACCGCCACCGCTCCTTCTCCCCCTGCCTTTGCCCGCACTTTGAGTTGCGCATAGGCCCAGAGCAGGTGATTGATGCGTTTTTCCAGGGATACTTGCGAGAAAAAGGTGGAAACCAATCATTAAAATCAGTTTTTTCGGTGTAAAACAACCAGTGCCCTTGAACTGGACTGGTCATGGCTGGCTTCAAATAAGATAACAACTGTGCTGGGGGCGACGCAATGAGTGGAACGTGCAATGTTGATCAGTAAGCTATTTTTTAATTTTAGCGGCGCACAGAATCTGTTGCTTCGTCAGGCATGATGAAAAATACCGGAATCCGTGACGCTAAGTCACCTATCGATTCGCCTATTCATCCGCCGTCGGTGGATGAATTTGAGGAACCAGGCTGATCGAGAGCGTATTTGTCCAGCTCAAGATCATAAAAATTGAAGCGGTTTTTGCCGGATTGCTTGGCCTCATACATGGCCCGATCGGCTTGACGTATTAGGATGTCAGGGTTCTCTTCGTCCCGCGGGTAAATGCTTACTCCAACGCTCGCGCCTAGTGTGACGAATTGTCCCTTAACGTCGATCGGCTGGGCTATCACCGTGAGCAACCTTTCAAGCATCGCCAAGCAATCTTCTCCTTTCTTCTGCCCTAGAAGCAGCGCTACAAACTCGTCCCCGCCTAAGCGGGCGACAGTATCACCGCCGCGTATGGTATTACCGATACGCTTTGCCACCTCGATCAATACTTGGTCGCCCGCTTCGTGTCCCAGGGTATCGTTAACCGGCTTGAAGCCATCGAGATCGAGATAGCAAACTGCCATCATATTGTTTTCGCGGGCAGTCTGGGCGATGGCTTGCCTCATGCGATCGGCCAGTAATACGCGGTTGGGAATGCCCGTCAATGCATCGTAATGAGCAATATGGCTTAACTCTGCTTCGTGCTCCTTGACGTGACTGATGTCAGAAAACACGGCAACGTAGCGCAGCACATTATCGTTGTTGTCACAGATGGCCGAAATCGAGAGTTGCTCGGCATAAACCTCGCCCGATTTGCGCCGGTTCCATATCTCTCCGCGCCAAGCTTTTTTCTGACTCAGCGATTGCCACATTAAAGCATAAAACGTCTTATCCTGACGTCCCGAACTGAGCAGCTTAGGATTTCTGCCTAACACCTCCTCGCGCAAGTAACCCGTGATTCGGGTGAAGGCCGGATTGGCATCGATAATATTGTTGTTCGCGTCATTGATCAGAATAGCTTCCTGGCTGTTATCGAACACGCTGGCGGTAATACGAAGGTTTTCTTCGGCCCGCATGCGTTCGGTGATGTCGCGAAACGACACAACTGCACCGATGATTTCGCCTGCGGCATTCCGCATGGAAGTGCTAATGTAATCGACAGGAAAACTCGTGCCGTCTTTGCGCCAAAATACTTCATCCGTAATATGGCGGGGGGCACCGTCATTAAGCGTTGCATAAATATGACATTCGCTCGGCGGATATGGCGAACCATCGCCCCGTGTGTGATGCATCAATATATGCGCGGACTGACCAAGCATCTCCTGCGCATCCCTGCCAAGCATGGCTGTGGCGGCAGGATTCTCGAAAATGATTTCTCCATCCCGTCCGATCCCATGAAGTCCTTCACTCATGGAATTGAGAATTGTCTGGAAGCGTGTGGCGTTATCGCGAAGCTGTTCTTCTTTCCGCCTGATTTCACTAATATAGGTGGATATAGTTGTTCCGACCATCGACAAAATCAATATATAAGCCCAGAAGTTGAAGAGAGCGGCTTTGGCAATATCATGGGCGAAAAAACCGACTTCTTTGTATGCTCCAAATAACGCTTGGATGGCAATCATTATGACAGCGAAAGTTACCCAACGATTATCCAACCGTATTGCTATCCAAGAAACGCACAGAAACATTAAGTACCCCTTGGGTGTATCACTAACGTATTCTTCGAGCCAACCGAGAAAAACGATTTGGCTGATAGCGAACGTCATACCAACCAACAGCAGTCCTCCAAACAATTGTTTATCCATAAATTTAGTCGATCTTGGCTGCCACCACGTCAATATCCAAGGCGTGAATAGGGTAACGCCGAGCATATCTCCCATCCACCAATGTAATGCGACATTAAGGTAATCAGCTTTGGCGGCGAAACCTGCAAGCAGTAAAGTTGACGAGCCGATGAAAGCGCCGAGAAGACTGGCCACACAACCTCCCCAGACTATTAACATCAGGTAGCCGGATAGTGAGCTTAGGGATATGATAAATAACCGTTCATGGCGAGACAGCAACAAATATCCTAAAAGAGCCTCAAGGACATTAGCCAGGGTCATGCCGCCAATCACAAATAGTGAATCTTGGGATAATGCATTAAGCAGCAGTGAACCAAAGAATACTCCCCAGATAAAACGTCTACCGCCTATGAGCAAGGCTGTGAGCGCCAAACCGCTGCCCGGCCAGATCGCACTTGCAACTACACTGCTTTTGAACATGTGATGAATGATAACGCCGGAAAGCAGGTAGGCCACGGCGACAACTAGCTGCATTAGCCATACACTGAAAGTATTTAGATTGGCCGGGGCTCTGAGGGGATATGGCATGTCAGTGTTCTTTGAAAATTGCCGATAAGGAACCATACCATTATCACGGTTATTTATACCACCCCTAATTTTAATGGCGGGCCTGACTTTGGATCCCTGAGGCTATCTTCATCAATCAATGAAGCAACCTAAAATAAGCTACTGGTCGGCTACGATCAGCCGCAACAACTATTAGTCCACTCTTTATCTCAAGATAGACAAACAAATTATAAGTTATACTCCAGACTCCATACATAGCCGCAATCATGGGCGACTATCAAACTCACTGCATCGAATTTAATAATCAAAATTTACAGGAATGGTGTAACTCATGCAGCATGAATTCTGGCTCGAGCGTTGGCAACAAAATCAGATTGGTTTTCATAAGCAAGAGATCAATCCAAACTTGCAACATTACTGGTCAAGGTTATCGGTCAGCCAAAATGATAGAGTCCTCGTTCCGTTGTGTGGAAAGAGTAACGATATGTTGTGGCTCCTGGGGATGGGTTATCAAGTGGTTGGCATTGAATTAAGTCCACTTGCCGTCGAGTCGTTTTTCTCCGAAAACGATTTAAAGCCGAAGGTACAGCGCAAGGGTGATTTCTTGGTAAGTGAGGTAGACGGGCTACAAATTTTCTGTGGCGATTTTTTTGCCCTACAGCCAGCTGATCTAGGTCATGTTAACGTCGTTTACGACCGCGCATCGCTGGTGGCTTTGCCGGTCGGCATGCGTATCAAGTATGCCTCGACACTTTCTGCCTTGCTGACCACTAACACACAAATTTTGCTAATAACTTTAGATTATCCGCAGCATGAAATGCAGGGTCCTCCCTTCAGCGTACAAAGCGAAGAAGTCCAAAGATTGTTTAGTTCATGGTGCGATGTCGAATTGCTGGCGAGTGAAGATGTGTTAGAACAAGAAATTGCCTTTAAAGAACGCGGGCTCACCAGTATGACGGAGCAAACCTATCGGCTGGTGGTGCGTTAAAGTCTCTTTCCAGGCGACCAGTTTCCCAGCTTGTCGGTCTCTTGGTTTATTGAATACTCATCCTGCAAACCTTACACGGTATAATTAAAGTTATTTTCATTATTAATAATCCAAGCATGACTAAAAACAGTTATCAAAAGCCATCGCCGCAAACTCAAGAGGAAGCGCTGAAAATAGCCAGGGGAATTCAACGTCCTGCTCAAACCAAAGAACAAACCAGGCTGATTGCTCAAGGCATTCAAAAAGGAATTGATCTATATAAAAAACAGCAAAAAGAAAAAGCCAGAGACTTGAACAGAAAGCTCAAGAAAATATCAAGTCAAAAGGGGCAATCGATTGAGTCGGATGGTCATGAGATACAAGAGCAAATAGTTTATCGACAACACTGGCTTCCTTGGCTGCTGCTGTTTCTAACATGGCTTGGCGTTGGCATTTACTTTCTCGTTTGAATTCAATGAACATGATTTATTGCGATTTGCAAAAGCAGGTAACTCTCATCTCGGATAGGTTCAGCCTTTAGTTTTGCGCACCCTCCGGGTTTTGGCCGGGCCTACACAATCAATGTCGAGGATGGTACATTGTCCCCGCTTACTAAAAAGCAAAATTGACCAGCACTGCTATCTTTCTTGTTGTTTTTAAGACAGCCGCTGAAAAATGGATGCTGCTTTACAGGGATGACAGAAATCCGAGTAGAGGGTGGATTGACGATCCGATTCCGTTCATACTGGACACCGTATTCCCGAGCCGACTTCCGATGCCATGCCGTTAACATCGTTTCATCCTATCGTCGCCCAGTGGTTCAACACACATTTCGACGCCCCATCGGACGTTCAGCGCCATGCTTGGCCTGCGATTCGTGCGGGCGAATCCACGCTGATCGCGGCCCCTACCGGCTCGGGTAAAACCCTGGCGGCATTTCTTGCGGCCATCGACCAGTTGGTGCAACAGGGACTGGAATCGCCGTTACCGGATGAAACCCGGATTCTCTATATATCACCGCTCAAAGCGCTGTCCAACGACATTCACAAAAACCTGGAACTGCCGCTGAACGGCATTCGCCTTGCTTTACTGGAAAACGGCTTGCCCGATGTCGCCATCCGGGCCCAAACCCGCACCGGCGACACCTCCACGGCGGAACGCGCGGCGATGAAGCGCCATCCGCCGCATATTCTGGTCACCACGCCGGAATCGCTTTATATTTTGCTTACCTCGGATTCGGGACGCGAGATGCTGAGCACGGTGCGCAGCGTTATCGTCGATGAGATTCATGCGCTTGCGGGCAACAAGCGCGGCGCGCATCTTTCGCTCTCGCTGGAACGCTTGGTGCAGCTGACAGCAACGCCGCCGGTGCGCATCGGTTTATCCGCCACGCAAAAGCCGGTCGAACTGATGGCGCACTTCCTGACCGGAACCCAGGCAACGCAATGTACGATTATCGATACCGGTCATAAACGGCAGCGCGATTTGCAGATAGAAGTCACCGGCTCGCCGCTGGAAGCGGTCATGGCGGCGGAAGTCTGGGGCGAAATCTACAATCGTCTTGAACAGTTGATCGAGCAGCACCGCACGACACTGATTTTTGTGAATACCCGCCGTCTGGCCGAACGCGTGGCTGCGGCGCTGGCCGAACGCTTGGGCGAAGAATTTGTCACTTCCCATCACGGCAGCTTGGCCAAGGAACACCGGCTGGCAGCGGAACAGCGCCTGAAACAAGGCACGCTCAAAGCCCTGGTGGCGACGGCTTCATTGGAGCTCGGTATCGATATCGGTGAAGTGGATCTGGTTTGCCAACTGGCCTCGCCGCACAGTATATCAACCTTTCTTCAGCGGGTCGGGCGATCCGGCCACCAACTTGGCGCCACGCCGAAAGGACGCCTGTTTCCGCTGTCGCGCGATGATCTGGTGGAATGCACGGCCATGATGGCAGCGATTCAACGGGATGAACTGGACCATATTTCAATACTGGAACATCCGCTGGATGTACTGGCGCAGCAAATCGTAGCCGAAATTGCCGGCCGCGAGTGGCACGAAAACGATCTTTATCAAGCTTTTGTTGCTGCTTGGCCGTATCGGGAACTGACCCACGAGCAGTTTATAGGCGTCGTCAAAATGCTCAGCGACGGCTTTCATACGCGGCGCGGCCGGCGCGGCGCCTATCTGCACCGGGATGCCGTTCACGGCATGCTGCGGCCTCGCAAAGGCGCGCGGCTGACCGCGCTGCTTAACGGCGGGGCCATTCCCGATCAATTCGATTACGATGTGATCCTGCAACCGGAAGGCATTTTTGTCGGAACCTTGAATGAAGACTTCGCTTTTGAAAGCCTGCCGGGGGATATATTTCAACTGGGCAACAGCTCGTATCGGATGCTCAAGATCGAACAGGGCCGCGTTTATGTTGAAGATGCCCACGGACAGCCGCCCAACATCCCGTTCTGGATCGGTGAAGCGCCCGGCCGTAGCGATGAACTGTCGCTTGCGGTATCGAATTTGCGCGCGGCCGTGGATGCCAAGCTCGAACAGGGAGAAGACGAGGCTTACCGCTATCTCAAGGAGGACCTGCAACTTCCCCATGCCGCGGCGGAACAACTGGCGCAATATCTGGCCGCAGCCAAGGCGGCTTTGACGGTATTGCCTACGCAGCAAAAAATCGTGTTCGAACGCTTTTTCGATGAAACCGGCGATATGCATTTCGTCATCCACTCGCCTTACGGTTCCCGGATTAACCGGGCCTGGGGCCTTGCATTGCGAAAACGCTTCTGCCGCCGCTTCAATTTCGAACTACAGGCCGCCGCCGGCGAAGACACCATTGTGCTGTCTCTAGGTCCGACCCACAGTTTTCCGCTGGACGAACCCGCTCAGTACCTCAAAGCGGCTACGGTCAAAGACATCCTGATTCAGGCGCTGTTAGCGGCCCCGATGTTTCCGTCGCGCTGGCGCTGGGTTGCCAACACCGCGCTGGCCGTGCCGCGCAACCGCGCCGGGAAGAAAGTCCCGGCCTATTTTCAACGCAACGATGCCGAGGATCTTATCGCCCTGGTCTTTCCGGATCAGCTCGCCTGCCAGGAAAACATTGCCGGAAACAGGGAGATTCCCGATCATCCGCTGGTCAACCAGACCTTATCCGACTGTTTGCATGAGTTGATGGACATCGACGGCCTGGAACGGCTATTGACCGGCATCGAACAAGGAACGATCACCGTCATAGCCAGGGATTTGGCCAGCCCTTCCCCGCTGGCCTTGGAAATACTGAACGCCCGGCCCTATGCCTTTTTGGACGACGCCCCGGCCGAGGAACGCAGAACCCTGGCGGTGCAGCAACGGCGCTTCATGGACCCGCAAAGCGCCGCCGATATCGGGCACCTGAACCCCGAGGCCATCGAAAAAGTGCGCATCGAAGCCTGGCCGGAAGCCCATACGCCGGATGAACTTCACGATGCGCTGGTGGTGCTGGGGTTTCTGACCGAAGCCGAAGGAGAACGCGGCCCGCTTTCGGACCTGCACGACAATCTTGCCCACGGCTGGCCCGCCCTGATGGAAAGCCTGCAAAAGAGCAGACGCGCGACCGTCATGACCCTGGTGAATGGCACGCGCCTGTGGATTGCGGCCGAACGCTTGGAGGTGCTGCAACTGCTGTTTCCGAAGGCCCCGATTCATCCTGCCATCGAAGCGGTTGCCGCTGATGAAGCAAGCGATCCGGACAGCGCCGCAAGGGAGATCATCCGCAGCCGCCTGGAAGGTTTGGGGCCTGTTACCGTAGCGCAACTGGCAGACCCGCTGGCGCTTGATATAACCACTATTGACCGCGCCTTGATCGCCTTGCAGCAGGAAGGCTTCGTGATTCAGGGAAGGTTTACGCAGGAAAGCACTGCGACCGAATGGTGCGAACGCGGCTTATTGGCGCGTATTCATCGCTATACGCTCAAACAATTGCGCACTGAAATCGAGCCGGTTGCGCCGGCGGATTTCATGCGCTTCCTGTTCCGCTGGCACGGCCTGGATGATCCCGGCGAAGGAGAAGCCGCGTTGCAACAGCGCTTATTGCAGCTGGAAGGCCTCTGTCTTCCGGCCGTCAGCTGGGAGGCCGATATTCTGCCGGCCAGAATTCGTTTCTACCTGTCTTCCGATCTGGATAAATTGTGCAGTTCCGGAAAAATCACCTGGCTGCGTCTGCAACCCCCTGCCGGCATTGCACTGAACAAACGTAAAAATCCTGCGGGGAAATCCACCTCGATCAGCTTTATCAGCCGACCTAACCTTCCTCACTGGCGCGCCTATGCGCCGCTGCCTGCCAATGGGGCACTGGATTTGTCGGGCAAAGGGCAAAAAGTCTACGATGCGCTGAAGCAATGGGGTGCCAGCTTCTTCGAGGACTTGCTGGCAGAAACCGGCCTGCTCAAATCGCAACTGGAAGAAGCGCTGGCGGAACTGGCCGCCTGGGGACTGGTTACGGCTGACAGTTTCCAGGGCTTGCGCACGCTGATCACGACGCAGAAAGTCCAGCAACGCCGCAGCAAAAAATATCCGCATCATGACCCGTTCGCTGCCTCCGGCCGCTGGTCGTTAAACCGGCCAAACCAGCCGGTCGAAACCGACCGCTATCAACACTGTGAACACATCGCCCGAGTCCTGCTGCGCCGTTACGGCATTATCTTTCGTAAGCTGCTGGACCAGGAAGACATTCTGCCCCCGTGGCGGGAATTGTTATATGTCTTCCGGCGCATGGAGGCGCGGGGCGAGCTGCGCGGCGGCCGCTTCGTGCAGGGTTTCGCCGGGGAACAATATGCCTTGCCCGAAGCGGTAAGCGCCCTGAGAGAAATCCGCAAACAATCCAAACAGGGCGATCTCATCGCCATCATCGCTGCCGATCCGTTGAATTTAACCGGTCTGGTTACGCCGGGACAACGCGTATCGAGCCAGCCGGGTCAGCGTATTTTATACCGTGACGGAATTCCGATTGCCCATAGCGCGCAAGATAAAATCAATTTTCTTGTGCAAGTTGAACTGCAAGATGAATGGCGGATCAAAAATGCATTGCTGCGTAAAACGAACTTAACCGCTTACCAACACACTGCCCGCTTGCCGGTTTGATTTGTTTTTTTAACGGTGTAACAATTAAGCCCTACCTTTTAGGCGTCGAGCATGAAGTCCCTGTTTGTGAATTGGATGTCAAGATTGGCAACTGGGTGAAATCCAGGTACATAGCTCATTACAAGTGGGGCCAATGATGGGAGTCGAATCCAAGATCGACTAATTACGAATGCTATACAAGTCATCAAATCAATTCCTTGCGAGGCTCACCACAGCCAAAAACAGCCAGGACTGTCATGCGCAGCTACGATTCACCTACGGCAGTTTGTATAAGCCAGGCTCAAAGATTAAGCACTATTGTGCCCTATTAATTTTCTCTTTACTCTATGGGCAACGTGAAATAAAAAGTTGTGCCTTTCCCTGGTATGCTATTGAAATGCAAAGTACCTTCATGGGCTTCGATCAGTGAGCGACTGATGGATAACCCCATACCCATTCCGTTGGTCTTGGTGGTGTAAAAAGGTGTCAATATTTTTTGTTGTTGGTCCGCATCAAGTCCTGTTCCGTTGTCCTTCACTCTGACCTGTATGCTGTTATTGGGAGTCAATTGGCTATGGATGGTTAATTGGTGTTGCTGCGCTGCGGGTAAGTTTTGTAAAACATCAATGCTGTTTCGGATCAGGTTTATGATGACCTGTTCAATTTGTATCTGATCGACAAAGACAGGCGGCAGATTATTTTCCAGTTCAAGTGTCAGCATTATGTTGTTTTGTCTGAGTTCAGCAATGCATAAGCCGACAGCGTCACGAATCAAGGCATTAATGTCGGTGGTTGATCGCTGCTTTGCATGAGATTTAAGAAACTCCCTCATGTTATGAATTATCCGTCCCGCTCTCAATGCCTGCTTCTGAGTTTTGGATAAAATCTTGGTAAGCTTTAACAGATCAGGTTTTTCAGTATCAATAAGGTTTAAACTGACTTGCGTATAGCTGGAAATTGCAGACAGAGGTTGATTGACTTCATGAGCGATGCCTGAAGCCATTTCCCCCATCAGCCCAAGGCGAGTGACATGGGCGAGTTGGTCCACATGTTCCTTGTCCCGCTGTTCTCTGTACCTACGTTCAGTAATATCCATTTCGATACCGGCCATGCGTAAAGGGTGTCCTTCTGAATCACGTTTGATCACTGTACCGCGATTCATTATCCAAACCCATGATCCCGACCGGTTGCGGATGCGATATTCGGCCAGAAAAAACGGGGGCTTATTTTCTAAATGAGCTACCAATGCCGCATGATAAGCAGGAAAGTCATCGGGGTGTATTCCGTTTTTCAATGCACTTTCATGAGGCCTTATTTCCTTTAGTTGGTAGCCACGGATATTAGCCCAACGTTCGTTAAAAATAACGTGTCCGGTTTTGATATCCCAGTCCCATGAACCCATTTCGGCGCTAGCCAGGGCTATGGCTAAGGTGTGCGTTTCGACTTCACGTAAGGTTTCCTCCGCCTTTTTGATTTCAGTGATGTCGGTTAGCGTGATACGTAGCGTTGAATCTACGCATAAGCAGTCCAGTTCTCGGTATCATCGCAACGTCTCAACGTTAGTTCGATACTTTTACGTTCATTGCGCTTCATTATGCCGGAGAAAAAAGATACCATCGATCGGCATCCGCCGGCACAACAAAGGCGGCGAAACGGCGGTGACGGTTTAGTAGTTTCCTGCGATTTTCCCTAAGCAATTTAGTGGCAGTAAGGTTTATTTCTATGATCAGGCCATCGCTAGTGAGTAAAAGGTAACCGACCGGTGCAAAATCATAGAGATCCATGTAACGATCACGGGACTCTTCTAAAGCCGCATGGGCTCTACGTAACTCATCGTTCTGCATCTCCAGCTCGATCTGATGAACCTGAAGTTCATGGAGCAATTCTTCGGCAGTGCGCCCCATTGAATCTGTTGCAGGCGCATGGGCAAGTTGCGCTTCAGCCTCTGTTCGTAATGTATTTGGATTTAGTGTCTTATCATCCATTGCAGCCTGCCTGGAAAATACTAATTGGCCGTTTTTAGTATATTCAACGGGTCAGCAGTAATAAAATGATTAGTAATGTAGCCTTATTCTTATTAAATGCAATAGGTCAAACCACGCACCACGCTTGCTCAGCATAGGTTGTTTCGCCAATGATTTGTATTGATAAGGGTTATTTGTGGTCGCTGGTTCAGTTGCCAAGCCTATGAGTAGCGCTACATGTCACTTAGAACAGCGGGTTGTTAATCCGCTGTTGTGGTTGTTTACCATAGGTAATGTTTCTTATCAGGTTTACCTTTACAAATATCTTCAACGCATTTAATGAGATTTTTCTCACACTGCAAATTATCGAGATCTTTAAGCCATTGATCGGTTTCAGCAGTTCTACCCGTATCGATAGATTTTTCACCGAATGCTGAAGGCATTTCACCGAATGCCGGCTCTTTTGAATCTAGGGGCTTTAAAGATGCGCGTTGCCTACATTGAGTGCTTTGTTTTTGACATTCAAGCACACAATCTTTTGCTTTTTGGCTTCCGTCAGTTTTAAACTCCCAGGTATATGGGCGCTTAACTAAGCCATCAGGTGTGTAATCAGGGTCGCCAGCATGCTGTGGATTGACGGTAGTCTGGCATCCGGTAATTAGTAAAACCACGCCAGCCAATACAATTAGTTTCATGTTTCTCAGCCCTTTCCAGCTATCGTTTTCATCATTCATTATTAATTACTCCTTTACGTTTAAAAACCATTAATAATTCTTCCATTCTGGATATGCTAAACCATAATCGATGGAGTCTATCACTTCCGCTAATTTGCTAAATATTCTTTTTCCGCTTCGGTCATAGGCTGGCTTTGCCAATGATCATAAACCGCTTATCGGGAATTCTTAGACACATCCGATTACGAGGAAGCCGCATTGGCTAAATTCCGTTTGTTGCGTGATCGCTATAAGACATAACATAACCCCGGCCTCGACCTGATCAGCGTAAAAAACAGCAGGTCGGTTAGCTACATGTTACGAACGATAACTTCCATATTAAACCAGTCATTCGCTCAGCAATTGTGATCACCTGCTTATGGCCGTAGTACTCGATGATGAACTGGTGCTACGCCACCTTTGATACATTCGGATATGGATTTAGATTTCCTAATAGCGGTCATTGGCTAAGTAATAAACCTGACACATACTTTGGATAAAATCTAGTTAAACCTCTATTTTGACTTAACTAGATGCTTAGCTTAAAGATACTTAAAAATTTGGCTAGTGAAGCTTTCTCGCTTTATCTCAGCATTTCAAGCATTGAATACGATTCATCCGATTCTATCGCATATATAGAGCGGCTAAGGACATTGGAAAATCGCTGCTATAGGCGATACGAACGGCGAATTTATAGGTATGCTTGCAAGAATAAATATATAAACAGCCTAACATCAAAGTATTTACTCACAAATCAAAATTTGTCATTTTTGGGAAATGTCAATTTGGATCTATTGATCTCTAAAAGAGTTCAAAATTTGCCAGAAAAGGATTTCTCAACTAAGTCTAGATATTATTTTTAATAAACTTGCGATTTGAGTGGCTCCCTCAGGGCCATAGGCTGGATTGAATACAATGAAACCCAGCGTGGTTTGCATCAAATCTGGGTTTCGCGATGCTCTACCCAGCATACCGTGCTGGATCACCGAGGGTATGGCGTACTCTCTCAGCTAAGATCCCCGGGCAAAACTATCCGAACCTTTTGAGAAATACCGCTCTCAATTTAAGGGTTGGTATGCTGGCGTTGGTAAGGAACGCGTATGGGCAGAGGCGCGTAACTTTTGAGATCGCATAACATTGCGCTCAACCGGAGCGTGGTTATAATGCGGTTTTGTTTATTCAGCTTTCCGTGCCCCGTCCGGTTAGCTCTACGTTATGTCGCAGAACGACTCATCATAATGGAGAAGAGACATGGTGAAGCAAGCAAAGAACACGATTTGCCTTTGGTACGACCGCGACGCCGAGGACGCGGCGCGATTTTACGCCAAGACCTTTCCCGATTCATCCGTTGGCGCGGTGCACCTCGCACCGGGGGACTTTCCGTCAGGGAAGAAAGGGGATGTGTTGACGGTCGAGTTTACCGTGATGGGAATTCCCTGCCTCGGACTCAATGGCGGACCCGAGGTCAAGCACAACTGGGCATTCTCGTTTCAGGTCGCAACCGCTGACCAGGCCGAAACGGATCGTTATTGGAACGCCATCGTCGGCAACGGCGGCGAAGAGAGTGCGTGCGGCTGGTGCAAGGACAAATGGGGCCTGTCCTGGCAGATTACGCCGCTAGCTCTGACGAAAGCGATAACCGATCCCGATACCGCTGCCGCCAAGCGCGCGTTCGATGCGATGATGCAGATGAAAAAGATCGACATCGCTGCAATCGAAGCGGCGCACCGCGGTTGAAGTGCATCTTGGAAGCATGCATGCCCTTCTATCGAAGTCGTTCCGCGGCCGCGCGGTCTGCGACATAACGGCCTTACGTTAGGCTTTATCGCAACCGACCAACAAAAGGAGAAATGTCATGAAATGCAATCAAAGCAATCCCGTCGTCTGGTTTGAAATTTACGTACAAAACATGGAACGTGCCAAAGCATTCTATGAAGCCGTATTCGCAGTTAAACTGGAAAAAATGCCTGCTCCGACTGAGGAAATGAATATGGAAATGTGGAGCTTTCCTGCGGACAAGGACGCTGCTAAAACCACTTACGGCGCGTGCGGAATGTTGGTAAAGATGGAAGGTGTTCCCTCTGGATGTGGCGGCACGTTAGTTTATTTTGCCTGTGAAGACTGTGCTGTAGAAGCCGCCCGTGCTACCGAAAATGGTGGCAGTATTTTCAAAGAGAAAACATCCATCGGCGAACACGGCTTTATTTCGCTGGTGTACGACACTGAAGGCAATATGATTGGTCTTCATTCAATGTAGCCAACATGTCACCTGTCTAACATTACGCTCAACCGGAGCGCGGTTATAATCCGGTTTGGTTTTTCAGCTTCCCATGCAGTGCCGGTTAGCGCTACGTTGAACGGCAGCTTTCTGGCTCTCACCTGTCATTGACCTGATATATTGACCGACAAGCGTCCGTCAGCTTTATTGTATGTAGAAGACGATTTTTTTAGTGACATTTTTTGAAGCGTAACCCCAGCATTGAATTATAAATTTTTCTGTTGTAACTGTTTTATTCTGCTATCAGTGTAGCAATAGCTGACTTAGCATTACACTGTGCTATTGCTTCTGCTAGTTGTGATTCATTCAATTTATGTTTGATAGCTTCAGTGCCATTGAAGTTAAACACTTGATAATCCTTTTTGGCAAAGGTAACGATTTGGCACTTCTTGAATGGCATATTTTCAAACGGCATTTTTGTAAAATCCAGATTCAATGGTGCAGTCCCTTCCAAGCTGGGCGCATAAATCAAAAATTCACCTTTCATCGCGAGTACAGCACGATATTGATTGACAGTGGTAAAATATAAACAGCCTACTTCAACCTCTTTTTCTTTTAATCTCATCTTGTTAAATTCCTTGATTTATTTCACTCCAATTGAGCATCTGCCGGAGCCTTTATTCACTCAACGGACGATTAAGTTCAGTGCGCCATGTATCCGGATCTGGGTTGGACTCAGGGTCTGTTAGGTAGCTTTCCCATAGGCTTTCTTGCACATTAAGCCCCGCAGCTTCAATCCATTTGCAAAACTCACCCCAGGCTGCGCCAAGCCCTTCATATCCACCTTGATAAATAGTCCGGACGACTTTTACGGCGGGCAATTTGCTCATCTTAACGCGACCGGCAGCAGTGATTGGCTGTCTAACGGGGAAGCCCACCTCGAAATCAAAAATGTCGGTTGGTCTTTTCTGGTGGTAAGAAAAGCACGGTCCGGTGATGGCGGCTCCCTGGGCGGCAATGGTGGACATTATTTCAGCAATGGCAGGTCCCATGACATTGCTGATTTCAGCACAAGGAACGGTGAGATGGATGACCGCAGTGAGTTGTTCTTCTGTTTGAATGAGCTGTGGTGTATCAATCATATAACCGCCAAGTTACTTAGATAGTCGTTTTTCCTGGCTAGATATTCATCGACAAATGCCTGCATCGGCTCAGCTTCATAATCACTCGGCACACTGATCGCTAGTTTTTTAAAGCCTGTGCCGACCACATCTCCGCCCGCCTTGATCTGAAAGTGTAAAAAAGCCGAAGCGCGTTTGCCGTTGACTTCTATCTTCGGTTCCAGCATTTCCACGGACGCTTGCTGAAAATCAAGATGATCAAATGACAGGGTCATGCTTTCGTAAATGACCAGTGGCCGGTTGATGTTAAACATAACATTTTCCTGGGCTAATAACGGCACCAGCACATAGGGAAAATTTTGCCCTGAAAAAGCCACATAATCGCGAATAAAGCTTTCAATCAATGCTGAATCCCGGCTAATGCTTCCCGAACGTTCGACCTGCAAATAGGTTTTGCCCTGATTGTCGTTTACATCAATCTGCTCGGCATCGGTGTCGGGAAAGTTCAGCAATACGTCATGTCCGACCATGCCGGAAAAGATAAAGTGCATATTTTGGCTAAGGCCATATTTCTCCAATGCCAGTGAAAACAACAAATCGCCTGGTACGCAAAAACGTTTGGCGTCAACATCGTGTAAAGGGTTGAAATCATGTGCTACTTCTTTGGCAAACATACTGGCTTGTTCGGCGACAATACTGACATTGCCATCATGAATATTATAAAAATCTTTTAAAAACATATTGTTATTTACTAATGCTGATGAAATTAATAATTCTACCATACGGCTTAATCTGTTTCACTTAATGTCGTCCTACCCAATGACACATAGGTGTATTGGTGGGCAGCTCAAAAGTAGCGGGAACGTATATCGAGAGCTTGTCAATGCTGATTCAGGAAGATACCGGACCGGTTACAGTAGCTTGAATATGCCATAAATAAAGGAGTAACATGAAAATCACCGGCTCATCCGGTGATTTATTGGTTAAATTTCAGGTTTTATGTATTTTTTCCATGAAAACATATTGTTGACTTGGTCCGGCCCCATTCACTGGCACTTGATAGCTATTTAATTTTTAGAATTGAGTTGACCACATGCTGCTAATACATCATCGCCTTTAGCACTTCTTATTAAAGTCGGGATTTTAAAAGTATCTAAAACTTCTTTAAACTTTTCAATTTTATCCAAATCCGGACGCTTGTAATGTGATCCTGGGAATGAGTTAAAAGGAATTAAGTTTATATAAGCACTTTTACCAGCCAGTATCGTCTCCCAATTTTTTAGCATCATCTGGAGAATCATTAAAATCTTTTATCAGAATATATTCATAAGTAATAAATTGCTTTTTATTTAAAGGTATCTTGTCAATATATGTCAACACTTCATCTAGCGGATATTTTATATTAATGGGAATAAGTTCATTCCTCTTTTCTTCAAAGGGTGAATGAAGAGATAACGCAAGGTTCACTCCAGGAATTTCCTGGCTCCATCTTTTAAGTCCAGGAATATAACCAGCCGTTGAAATAGTAATTTTTTGAACACCAATTGAAGTTCCGTGTTGTGATAAAAATATTTCGCACGCTTTTTTGACGGCATCAAAATTATGTAAAGGTTCGCCTTGTCCCATAAAAACAATATTTAAAATTCTCTCTTCTCCAGGCCTATTTTTCGCTAACCAACGCCAAGCCTGTAGAAACTGGCCAACAATTTCACTTGTAGTCAAATTTCTTTTAAGCCCTTGTTTTCCGGTAAAACAAAAAGAACAATTCATTGCACAGCCAACCTGCGATGAAAGACAAATAGAATATTTATTATGAAACGGAATAAGGACGGTTTCAATTTTATGATTGTCTTTAAGCTTAAAAAGAAATTTTACTGTTCGATCTTTTTTTGACTCATGAACCGTATCGATTTCGGGTAGAGAAAAGTCGAAATTATTTTGAAAAAAGGCCAATGAACATTTGGCGATTTTATCATGGCATTGAGTATTTTCTTTTTTCTTATAATGCCAATTAAAAAGAACTGCCGCTGCTGAGTGGTTTAAATTATTCTGATTTATAACTATTTCTAAATCAGAATAATTTAGGTCATAAAAGGATTGTTTCAGAAAATATCTCCTAGTAATATCAATATTTTACCAATACCAAATAGTTTGAAATATTGGATTTGATATCGCAATTATATTGAACCTGTTTATAAGGTTTGATTTTTGAAAGTCGAAATTATCTTGAAAAAAGGCCAATGAACATTTGGCAATGTTATCATTGCATTGAGTATTTTCTTTTTTCTTATAATGCCAATTAAAAAGAACTGCCGCTGCTGAGTAGTTTAAATTATTCTGATTTATAACTATTTCTAAATCAGAATAATTTAGGTCATAAAAGGATTGTTTCAAAAAATGTCTCTTAGTAATATCAATATTTTACCAATACCAAATAGTTTAAAATATTGGATTTGATATTGAGTTATAAATTTTTCAGTTGTAACGGCTTTATTCTGCTAACAGTGTAGCAATAGCGGACTTGGCATTACACTGTGCTATTGCTTCTGCTAGCTGTATTTCATTCAATTTATGTTTGATAGCTTCAGTGCCATTGAAGTCAAACACTTGATAATCCTTTTTGGCAAAGGTACTGATTTGGCACTTCTTGAATGGCATATTTTCAAACGGCATTTTTGTGGAATCCAGATTCAATGATGCAGTCCCTTCCAAACTGGGCGCATAAATCAAAAATTCACCTTTCATCGCGAGTACAGCACGATATTGATTGACAGTGGTCAAATATAAATAGCCTACTTCAACCTCTTTTTCTTTTAATCTCATCTTGTTAAATTCCTTGATTTATTTCATTCCAATTGAGCATCTGTCGGAGCCTTTATTCACTCAACGGACGATTAAGTTCAGTGCGCCATGTATCCGGATCTGGGTTGGACTCAGGGTCTGTTAGATAGCATTCCCATAGGCTTTCTTGCACATTAAGCCCTTCGGCTTCAATCCATTGGCAAAACTCACCCCAGGCTGCACCAAGCCCTTCATATCCACCTTGATAAATAGTCCGGACAACTTTTACGGCGGGCAATTTGCTCATCTTAACGCGACCGGCAGCAGTGATTGGCTGACTAACGGGGAAACCCACCTCGAAATCAAAAATGTCGGTTGGTCTTTTCTGGTGGTAAGAAAAGCACGGTCCGGTGATAGTGGCTCCCTGGGCGGCAATGGTGGACATTATTTCAGTAATGGCCGGTCCCATGACATTGCTGATTTCAGCACGGGGAACGGTGAGATGGATGACTGCGGTTAGCTGTTCGTCTGTTTGAATGAATTGTGGTGTATCAAGCATGTAACTAACCTCCAAAAATGTGTGTCGGTATCGTGCCATCACGCAAATTGAATGGCAACGTTTATTATTCTGAGGATTACTACAGCGGTAACATTGACTCCTTGATAAAGGTTTGAAAAAAGCCCCGAGGACACAAAGCGGCTAACGGGGCTTTCAGAGGACTTAATTCTGTCAAACGGCATTGAAATTGTTTCATGATGAATTTCTATGGTATTGTTTTGCTCAAGTAATCTATTGGCACGCCAGTAAAAATAGATGCTGGAATTGGTAAAATTTGGAAGCGGTTTTACACAGATAGAGCGTCAAATGATTTTAGATCGCACAAAGAACGCTTTGCTGGCACGAAAAACGAAATGGCTACCTTTATGGCAGGCACTTTAGTATTGAATATGGGGGATTCCTATGGATTCGGGGTCAATAGGATCGGCAGACTGGATTCACCGCAATGCCGTTGTTAACGGTGTGCGCCTACATTATGTGGAGTGTGGTAGCGGTCCGCTGGTGATTCTGCTGCACGGTTTTCCAGAATTCTGGTACGCGTGGCGCTATCAAATACCGGTGCTCGCCGCCGCCGGTTATCGCGTGATTGCCCTTGACCAACGCGGCTACAATGTCTCGGACAAACCGAAAGGGGTCAGGCATTACCGGCTGGAAACCCTGCTTGACGATGTGCTGGGCATAATCCACCACGCCGGCGAGCAAAGCGCCGTGGTTGTGGGGCATGACTGGGGCGGGGCGGTCGCCTGGAACTTTGCCATGCGCCATCCGCAGGCGGTGGAAAAGCTGATTGTCCTCAACGCCCCCCATCCCCAACGTTTCCTCGAAGAAATAACGACCTTTTCCCAATTGCGCAAATCCTGGTACATGTTCTTGTTCCAGTTGCCCTGGTTGCCGGAAATGCTCATCCGGTCGGGCGATTTTGCCGGGTTGGAGCGCACCTTGCGCATCGACCCAGTACATCCTGGAACGTTTGACGCAGTGACCATAGGACACTACAAGCAAGCCATCGCCCAACCCGGGGCGCTCTCGGCCGCAATCAACTACTACCGTGCGCTGTTTCGGCTCAATCCCGTAACATTCAAACGATCCATCATGCGGATCGACGTGCCCACGCTGTTGATCTGGGGCGAGCAGGATCGCTATTTGGGCATCCGCCTGACCGAAGAACTAAAGCCTTGGGTTCCCAAGCTCCAACTCGAACGGATTCCCGACGCAAGCCATTGGGTGCAAGTCGAGGTTCCCGACCAGGTCAATGCACTGATGGTCAATTTTCTGCGAACCACTGGCGAAATTCGACCCCCCGTCTGAAACAGAAGTCACTATGAGTTTGTCGGAAGATAAATATATGTTTTGATATAAATGGAAGCTGGTTCCGAAAATTACCAACACTGCAAATTTTCACGGCGCAGGAATCAGCGGATATTGTTGGATTAGCAAAACCAGTAACAGTAAAAGAAATTGGACTTTTATCGCGAATGGAACCGGCTTTTTTGTACGGAGAAACTGCATTGATTAGACTAATCACTTTTGGTGGGCCGTTGTACTTCGTGGATGTTATTTGGGGCACGGTTTCGCTTCATGCATGGCTTTACCTTTCTTCAGGTGTGGCGGTATTTTATAGCCTCTCTTATTTTACAAAAAAGCTTGCCCGGCGTAGTCCTTGAATAATTTCACATTGCGGACAAATACCTTGACCGCCTCAATCTGGCTGTATTTTGCCAGTTATACATCGATTTAATTCTAAATTTCAGTTTGGGATAATGTGTCTTAGTGGTCTATAAACTGCATCGCTTCCTGCCACCACGGACGCCAGGGTTCCATAGGTAATGTATTATGCCCCGCGTTTTTAAAACGCCAGAGCTTTTTACGTTCTGATAAAACATCGAACAAAGCCATTGTACGCCGGTTCGGTATCACCTCATCCTGTTCGGCCAATAGCACCGCGATATGACCTTGAAAATCGCGAAGCTTGGGAACATTATCGAATTTATCCAGGAGCAGCCACCGAGCCAGGAAAAACCAATAATGATGCTGTGCGACCTTGGTCATCGAATCGAACGGCGTTATTAGCAACAATCCCTTCACAGGAACCTCATGCGATGCCACGATACCTGCCACGACACCACTGCCCAGAGATTCACCACACAAGAACAAAGGCTCCTTAAATTCGCGCAAGGCTATTTTTGCGGTGGCAATTCCATCCTTGATCAGTGTCGCTTCGGAAGGACTTCCACTGCGCACGCCATAACCCGGATATTCGGCGATAATTACTCTGTATCCCAAGCTTTGTAATGCGTCGATGTAATAAGTCCGATGCAGCGCAGAACCCGCATTGCCGTGAAAAACCAGCACAGTGCCTTTCGCATCAGCCAGAGGAACTCTACTTATCATGCCATGCAGTTCGCTTGCAGAGGGCCAGGGTTGCAAAGTTAACCCAGCGATCAGTTCTTCCTGTTGCTCCTGAGTAAAGCGGGCCGGGAAATACATCATCTTGCGCTGCAGCAAAAAAACCGCCAGCAGTATCAATAAATAGGTCAGCAGAAAAGTCATAACGCGTGGAATCTTCATGACACATTATAAGTTGGTATCCGGAAACGCTTGCGTCAATACCCGACCCAGCCGTTTGAACGTTGTAACCTACCATTCCTGTACCCTTGCCACTCGTTGCCATAGAGCGTGCATCGGGATCCGTAAGGGATATTTGTTTGTCAGGCGTTTCCTTCAAATCCGCTTCGATGCTGTTGAGTCTGGCCATTTGCTCTTTCAACTTAACGATTTTTTCCTTTAAGCGCCGAACCTTGGCTTCTGTAAAATCGGCTGGCTCTTGGCGATCAGCTGTTTCAAGGGCAGAAAGATAACGTTCAATACTGGCTTCAATCTGTTCCCGGCGCCGATCAATCTTGTTAGCGGTATAGTTTTTATCACGATTGTTAACGGCCTTGAATTTACTGCCATCAATCGCAACGGTTGCTTCAGCAAATAAATTGAGTTGTCGGCATAACATGACGAATTGGCTGCACACTTTACGGATAGCAGGGCCGTTATCCTTGCGGAAATTGGCAATCGTCTTAAAATCAGGCTTCAGCCGTTCCGTTAACCAGAAAAGCTCCAGGTTACGTTGACTCTCACGCTCTAACCGGCGGCTGGATTGAATGCGGTTCAGGTAACCGTAAATGTAAAGCTTGAGAAGAACTGCAGGATGGTAAGCTGGGCGTCCTGTTGCTAATGGCTGTGACACTTTTGAATCCCAGCTGATTTAAGTCGAGTTGTTCAACAAAAACGTCAACAACACGAACGGGATTATCTTCTGTAACAAAGTCCTCCAAATACTCAGGGAATAAGGTTCCCTGGTCGCGGCTTATACCTTGAATGAACCGTTTCAAGCAGTCAGCCAAAATCATTTTTAAAGCAAAATTATCGTTCAAAAGCCGAGCAAAACTTCACTCTCTGAAACAAAACTCCTATGAGAGTTTTATCTGCTTGTGTAAACTCAATATCATCACAAGCGAACAATCAAGGCCGGAAAAGCCCACGAAAAATTATGGGCTTTTTATAGTACAGCTACAAAACTATCAGCCTGAAGCACATTATGCAGCAAAACTTAAAAACGGAGCGGACATGAATTTACAACCGGATGAATGCGATCAGTTTTACCGTATTTGGTGGTCATTATTGAGTTATGTCAACAAACAGATGAAGTTGTTTAATGACTTTCCAAGCCAGCTTGAAAATAACAACATTAAACAACAAGACGCAGCGGTTATCCGGAATGCCTTGTGGGCATCAGACCGACTGTTGCAAGACTTTATTGACAGCAACCCTGATAATTTATCAGATGCAGATTTAGAATTGGCAGCAAGTTGGAAAAATCGTGTTGCCGCTAAATTTTTTATCATGCGCCATTTGCAAAAATATAGTCTTTTCCTTAATGACTCTGATAATCCAATTGTTTACGGTGTCATCGGCATAGTCTCGCCAATCGCCGAAATACTGCCTTACGCACCTCCAATAATGGTGGATGCGGTGTTGCTACCTTTTGGCGATAAAATCATTTTTGACAGCCTACTTAATTCCTATCCAGTAAGATTTGGCAGCGGCATCCGCAAGGGTCTCAACAATCAGTTGCGTCACGCCCAAGAATTACGAGGGGTCGTTACCTCGTTAGAGGCCACAGACCAAACCCAAGCTATTATCAATGGCAATCAAAAAATACTGGTCGCTTTTTACAAATGGTTGGCTAAAGAAGGATTGAGTGAAAAAATGCAACACGAGCACCATGCCAACATAAGAATATTTGTTAACGATAGATTGTCATCGGCTATACCGCCACGTTCCCTGCTCAGTGTTAAGGTTGCCGACTTGGAAGCCTACTTTAGTGCTTGCGATAATAAAGCCAATCGGGTTAGTTTCAAACGTTTGGTCAAGTTCCTGTGTGACTCAGATAGGATTGGTTGGGAAGAGACCGAAAGGATGGAAAAGTTTTTGAAACTCCAGTGAGTCCATCTTGCGTATAACCGGGCATAACACCCAGCCCTAGCTACGAAGCTACAAACGTCCGGTTCTGACTGTTACCTGTTATTCGTCAGTTCCAAAAAGCCAATCTCAATACCGGCCATTCAGATTTGAAATATTTTTAACGAGATCACAGTC